>CALOFE010000019.1:0-6178 GCA_942492455.1 uncultured Planctomycetaceae bacterium
ACTCATGCTGATGGCGCCGCCGGCAGCCCACTTGAGAACGCGCAACAAAGGCCCATCTTTTTCGTGATCCATGAACTTGGCATTGGAGAGCAACCAATACGAAAGCACCGGCGTTAACGTCAAAGAGACCGCCAGCGATGAGAGGATCGAAACAATATAAGCAACTCCCAACGGCGCGAACAATCGGCCTTCCATTCCCGACAGCGCGAACAGCGGAATGAAGACCAGCACGACAATCATCGTACCGAACACGATCGAGTTGCGGATCTCGACGCTGGCTTGAAAGACGATCAGTAGCGGATGCTTAGGTTCCCGCGCATGACGGTTTTCACGAAGCCGGCGGAAAATATTTTCCACATCAACAATCGCATCATCGACCAGTTCACCGATGGCAACCGCCAAGCCGCCGAGCGTCATCGTGTTGATCGACAGCCCGAATGCGGCGAACACCAGGATTGTGATGGCGACCGACAGCGGAATCGCTGTCAAAGTGATGAACGTTGTGCGGAAGTTCATCAAGAACAAAAACAGAATGATCACCACCAAAATCCCGCCATCACGGAGCGCTTCGACGACGTTGTCGATGGATCGATCAATGAACGATTTTTGCGAATACAATTCTGGTTGAATGCGAATATCTTTGGGAAGCGAAGAGTCTAGATCCGTTAAGGCCTCCATGATGGCATCGGTCACTTGGCGGGTATCTGCATTGGGTTGTTTGTTGATGGTCAAAATAACCGCCGGCCCGCCGGAGAATGAGCCGTCCTCCTCGCGGACAAAAGCGGAACTGTCGCCGCGTTTCACCTGTGCGCCCTCAACCACCCGCGCCACTTGGGATAGCAACACGGGGCGGCCCTCGCGCATGGTGACCACCAATTGTTCCAAATCCTCGACCTTTTGCATGCGTCCCAGCGCGCGGACGAGCAATTCGTTGGGACCTTGTTCATCCAGATAGCCGCCGGTCGCGTTCTCATTGCTTTCCTCGACCGCTTTGCGAACTTCCTGCAGTGTGAGGCCGTATTTCAGTAATGCATTGGGATCGATCAGCACCTGAAACTGTTTCCGTCCGCCTCCCATGGTGAAGACCTGTGAGACACCGGGAATCGTCAGCAGTCGTTGCCGTACCACCCAGTCGGCCAGTGTGCGGACCTCCAACGGCGACGTCTTGCCTCCTTCGCTCCACATGCCCACCATGATGATCTGCCCCATGATCGAGGAGATCGGTGCCAATTGCGGCTGAACGCCCGCCGGCATGCGGTCGGCGACAAGTTGCAGTCGTTCGTTAACGATCTGCCGATCGTTGTAGATGTTGGTTCCCCAATCGAATTCGACATAGATCACCGAGATCCCCACGCCGGAAGAACTCCGCACCGCTTGTACGCCATTGGCTCCATTGAGTGTGGTCTCTAAGGGAAACGTGATCAGAGCTTCGACTTCTTCGGGCGCCATCCCAGGCGCTTCGGTCATCACCACCACACGGGGGCGGTTCAGATTCGGGAAGACGTCGATATCGATATTCAGCGCCTGCCAGGTGCCGTAGCCGATTAAAAACATCGAAAACGCAACCACCAGTAGGCGCTGATGCAGGGCAAAGCGAATGACGGCATTTAACATGGTGGGTACTCAAACAGAAATGAAAACGATGCGGTGACGTTCGGCGGAAAGAGGCTCGCGTACTGGAGCAATCACACGCATGAATCAGTGATTGTGCCCGGCATGCGGGTCGACACCGCCGCCGGCTTTGTTTTTGAGCGCCATTTGCAATTGATGCGCCCCGGCAAAGGCGACGACGTCACCGGGAAACAGCGAGCCGTCGTTGGCAATCACCACCGAGTATTGATCCTGATATTCGACATGTACCGGACGGCGGTCGAAATGGTCGCCATTTTGCTGAAAGACAAAATACTCCGCACCATCTTGCAACGGCATCGACCGGCAGGACAATGCGGTCGGTCCATTCCTCCACAGGGATTTGTAATTGCATCCGTTGGCCTGGTTTGAATTTCCAGGAGAGAAAACGGCGGCCATCACTAGCTTTCGTATCTTGAATCACACGGTTTGGCAGCCCCACATAAAAGTGAAACGCCCGCGAATCGGGTTCGATGCGATTATCCAAATAGGAAATTGTCAAATCGTCAATCGTCTCAAGTTTTTTTCCGTTGCCTTCGAGGACTGCCGTCAGTTTTTTGTTCTTCGCAGCAGCTTCGGCCAATTCGATTGCGTCGTGCTCAAATGCGCGGCCCTCAATAAACAGCTCGCGATAGTCGACCAGCACGCACAGCGTATCTCCCGCCTGTACGAATCCCCCCTTGCTCACATTCAGTTCTTGAACAATCAATGGAGATCGGCCTTGATCAACCGTGTCCGTTTCGCCCTCGACCGAGATCAACGACACGGGTTGCACCAGCGGTTGGGGAGTGCGGACTTCATCGGAATCGAAATTCGCCTGCGGCGCATAGACGGCAATTTCACTCACCAACTGCCGATCCTTTTCAATCTGATCGATTTGCGCTTCAGACAGCCCATGCAAAATCAAAGCCTGGCGGTTGGCATTTAATACGGCTTCTAACTTCTGGCGGGCATACTCGCGTTCCAGGACCACCTTGCCGGCGACTACGCCTTCGGTGATCTGTTTGAGTCGATTGATCTCGCGGTTTTCGACATCCAACTCACCCAGTGCCTGCAAGAACGATGTCTGCGCTTGCACCAAATCTTCGTGCGTCAGGCGGATTTTGAATAACTGTTTGCCTTGTGGAATTGCTTCTCCCTCGACCACATAGACACCGGTGATCACACCGGTCATCGGGGCCACAACTTTGACCTGCGTACGACCGGGACGTTCGGCGACGATTGCCGGTACGCTAATGTTGCGTGTGAATGTGGTGAGCTGAACCTTGCGAATATTGTCCGCAGTCAAACCCACATTGCGTTGGGCTTGTTTAGAAAGTTCCAATGATGACGATTCGTCATGCCCAGCGTGATCGTGACCTGAATGGTCGTGACCGGCGTGCGGATCCTGTTCGTCAGCCGTTGTGTCCGCAGTTTGCTTCTTCCCCGCAGCCACGGTATTGGCCGCCCACTGTTTGACGGCAGGAATCCACGTGGATTGGAAATACCAGGCAGCCCCAATGACAACCAGACCGCCCACGACGGCAGCGGATTGGACCGCGATTTTTGGTAGACGATATTTCATGACTGTCTCCATGAAGAACAATACGACATTACGTGCCGGCGCAGGGCGATCCGCAAACAACCCTAAAAAAGCGGATCAGAAGAAATGCTGCGGATTAATAGCGTGCAGCTTATGACGTCAAACTCGGGCCTTGAGACGCAGTCTCACAGCAACCAAGCCTGAGTCCATTGCGGAGCATGCGCACCATCCCACAGCACGCCGCGAAAAGCACCCGTCGCTCGACTCGACACAGAGGGCGCTAAACCGACCGACGTCTCGGCGATGACGACCGGAACGTCCAGCGAGCAGCGAGACTGCAAGTCCGGGACAAATGTCGTTCGTGAGCCGACGACAAACACGCAACCCCCGTTCTCGCACTGCTGGTGCTGATGGTGATGCCCATCGTCTTCAGCAGGTTGAGGAGTCTCAGCAGGTTCTGAGGACAGACGGGCGACTGCTTCGTCGCCATGCCGGTGGTGACAGCAATGAGAATCGCCCCGTTTCGACGTACAGGTTTTGTGGTCCTGAGAATTCGAACAACGAGAAACGGCAGAGGTTTCACAGGCATGAACATGGTGCCAGCAGCACCCCAGTCCGGCATGCAAAACCGAAACGAGCATCGTCAATATTGTGGCGAAATGTTGTAACACAGAAATTTTCCAGTGAATCTGTCCCGTCAGGGGATGATCATCGCAATTCAACAGAATCGGGTCAAGACGAGCCGAGCACACACCTGCGTGCCTCGGTTGAATTCCCCAAAATGCGTGCGACTATGAAATCTTAGGCCGCGCAAAACGAGGAAACAAGCAAAATCGTCCGTCAATCAATGTCCAGCAACCCAACAATGCAATTGCCATGCCCAGCCGGCCACCCATAATCGCTAAACACTTTCAAACAAAAGCGTTACGTCGCCCCAAAGCCTGAATAACAGCAAAACACACACTCTCTATCTGCCCACGATTTGATAACAAATGTTGTCGAATTGACGATCCCGCACGAGAAAAGAATAGCCGCCGTACGGCGGGTGTCATGCAAGAATGCCGTCGCCAATAAGAAGCGGACGCAGCGGAAACAACCTTGGTCGTCCCGGATTTCACTATTCGCCGGGACCTGACTACAATCTCCGGAGAATGCGTTAGGATCTACTTTGATCGCTAGAACCTGTTTCAAAAACCCGATTGCGTCTGTTCCGCAAACTGACATTGTGGTGTCAGGGAGATGCGTCAGAGGGTTTTGAAACGACTTGTAGGAGCCTCAGTCCGTGATACGCCCGCGAAATGTTCATGTCCTCATCGGCTGTCTCTTTGCCGCTTGTCTGTTGCTGAACACCTCCGAGCTTTTGGCTTATCAGCAAAACGAAAATCTGATCCAGTTGGATCCGCCCGGACAGCGCGAATTTATCCTGGACAAAGCAGGATTGATCAACGAGGCCGATGCGACACAAATTCGCGAACTGGCGGACAAACTTCTGACCGACAAGGCGGCTCCGCTTGTTGTGGTTACCATCAATTCCATGGCCGATCATGGCGGTCGGGGGATGCGCATCGAGACCTTTGCCCGGTTGCTGTTTGACCAATGGCAAATCGGCCCCGCCAAGTTGGGAGAAAACCAATGGAACAAGGGCATCCTTTTGTTGGTCTCGAAAGACGATCGCAAAGCGCGTATTGAATTGGGAGCCGGGTGGGGGCGTGAGAAGGATGACCTGTGTCTGCAGATCATGGACGAACAGATCATCCCCCGATTCAAACAAGGAAACTTCAGTGCGGGAATCCTTGCCGGCGTGCAGTCGTTGGAAAAAATGGCCCGCGACCTCAAGCTGCCGGCCGCTCCCAAACCCGCTTGGTTTTATCCAGTCCTCATTGGAGTGATCGGCCTGGGCATCTTTACCGTCGTGTCGTTGATCCGCCGCGGCTCCAGCGGCTGGGCTTGGTTATTCTGGGGCCTTGTCTTCGCAGCAATCGGGGCCATTTTGTACAACGTGTTGTCGAATTCCGGCAGCGGAGGCGGCTACTCCGGCGGTTCCTTCGGCGGCGGTGGTTTTTCCGGCGGGGGCGGTGCCAGCGGCTCTTGGTAGCTTTTCTCAGCCGTTTTTTTTGATGCCCAAACAGTTTGACCGTGTACATCACCTGAGGCGATGGATTCCAGCCATGACCAATACCAACGCACTGTTCACCGAACAAGATCACCAACAAATCACCCAGTCGGTCGTTGCCGCCGAGGCAAAGACCTCAGCCGAAATCATGCCTGTCGTTGCTAAGGCTTCTGGCCGTTACGATCGTCCAGAAGACATCGTTGGCCTGTGGTGCGGCGTCCTCGCCTTTATCGCCGCGTGGTGGCTCATGCCCAGCCCCTCAACCGATGCCAACAGCTGGGGCGGCCCCTCCGCCGCATTTCAACTCTTCGTCTACATCGTTTCGCTTGTCGCGGGATTCTTCGTCGGCGTGGTGCTGGCCATGCGTGTGAACTGGCTGCGGGCGCTCTTCACCCCCAAAGCACAAATGGCCGAGGACGTACTGCAGCGTGCCCGGTCCGTCTTCTACGACCGCCGCGTACACCACACCGCCGGCGGCACCGGCGTGTTGATCTATGTCTCCCTCTTCGAACACCGCGCCGCCATCATTGCTGATGAATCAGTCCTGACCAAACTAGGCCAATCCGCCCTAGACGAAATCTGCCACCAACTCACCACCGACCTGAGCACCGGCACAATCCCCAACGCCCTCTGCAACGCCATCGCCACCACCGGCGAAAAACTCTCCAGCGTCCTGCCCCGAGACGACAACGACGTGAATGAATTGTCCGATGCTCTGGTGGTTTTGGATTAGTTGTTTGTTTTTTGGATTGGCCTTTTGGCGTGCACGGTCCGTGGTGCATATCAATCCACGTACTCGCCGTTGCCAAATCAAACGACGCAGGTCTTGACCGCCAGCCGCCACCTATTCGCGGTGCGCAAATAAAGCGGCGCATTCATTCCCCTGCTTGATCTGGAATTCGCCAAGCGGTGTC
>CALOFE010000020.1:0-79675 GCA_942492455.1 uncultured Planctomycetaceae bacterium
CAGCTTATTTTACGCCTAATATGATGAATAGAAATGTAGATATAAATAATGATTTGTTTAATTGGTTTAACAGTTCTAAAGCATGTCAACAAAATATGTTGTAATTGAATGTAGTTCGGTTTTTTTCTATTATTATTTACTTAACTGTTTTACACATTTCGTATGTGTTTTTGTTGCAAATAAACGAGTAAAAAAATGTAATTGATTAAGTAACGCTCTATTCAGATTTTAATTGTAAATATAAACTAACAATTTGCCAGCAAATTATAATCATTGTCAATTTGTCAGCCTAAATTAACAATAAATTCGTAAAAACACAAACATTTAAACGCTAAAGAAAGGTTATTCACTGCAACAAAACATTGTATACTATATAAGATTATTTCTACAGATTTCCAAATATAAACTACGCAGCAACCGCACGATGATTCCCAGTTAATTCATATAATAATACATCCATAATTAGCTAATTGCACACTTTATAGCACACATAAGTTATCACACAAGCTAGTTATTTAACAACATCAAACATTACTTATTGAATAAGGTGCTAAAAATTTGTTTTTTATGAAGGCCAAGTCAACCTTTTATATTAGTGATAAATATAATAGGTTTTAGTAGTTTTATCTATACTATAGAGTTAATGTATTTTCTTATAAGAAAAAACACGGTAGTGTCAAAACCTCTTTATTTTAATTTTCAAAAATCGAATTTTGTTGAAGTGGTCCTAGGTTTGCAATATTATCAGATCTTTCAAATATAACAAACAATTTGTCAACAGTTATAATTGCATCCTCCACTTTAATGAGTGTGTCGGGAGGCCTGAATCCTCTAACGTCACTAAACTACGACTACGATGCAGCCGGCAATTTGATTGATGACGGTACGTATTCTTATACCTTCGACGCGTTGAATCAGTTGGCGGCTATCAAGCGGAACAGTGACAACAAGTGGCTGGTCAGCTTCCAGGTGGATGCGCTGGGTCGTCAGATCATCAAGTATGATCATCTCCATTACGACGCGACGAACAACTTCACACCGATCGAGTACTATTACTACGATGGCGGCCGACGTATCGAGGCGCGTCGACTGGTGCTCAGCGGACAGGATGTACCGGGTGAAAACACGATCGATGATTGTTCCCCGCCAGGTTTGGAAGAGTCAAACGCGGCGGAACAAATCCTCATGTCCGTGACGGTACCGTCTCCTGAAATAAGAACGGTGACCCTCCTCTTGAGGGTGACGGTCATTACTTGGAGTATGTTCACCCAACTCCGGGCGTCGCGGGACCAGGACCGTAGCGGATTGTTGTTGGCGCAGATGGAACCGCGTTTTATACTCCTGATCATTACGAAACTTTTATACCGATAAACTAGTTGGTCAAAATGATGTCAATCTATGAATCACTAACATTTGTCGCGAATATGCATACGTATGCTTGGCCAAAGGATGCGTTCCTTGCAAGGCTCGAGGGGTGTGAAGGAATTCCATCCAAAGAAGCGCTGTTTGAGTTGCTGTCTTCCGAATTGCGTTTTCCCGGGTGGTTCGGGAACAACTGGGATGCGCTCGATGAATCCCTCACTGATTATCATTGGATCAAAGAAAGGAGGGTATTGCTTATACATGACGGGATTCCGACTAAGCTTTCAGACAACGATTTGCGAACTTACCTCGAGATCCTTACTCATGCAGTTCAATTCTGTGCAAAGAACAATAGTGAGCACGATTTGGAGGTCGTTTTTCCGGCATCACAATTGGGCGATGTTAGGAAAATCTTAAGCGCGTTCTAGTTCTTGAAATAATGTAGACAGTGCTCGACCTAGGCGGGTATTACACGCGCCTGCGACTCGGTTATGCCTTAACGGTGTCATTTCGGAGCACTCGTGAAAGATATTACCGGAACATAGATCAATACAGAGTTATTGCCGATAAACAGTCACAGTCTGTTTTTGGTCAACGAGATCTTTCGACACGAGGAAAATCTTTGGAATTGCAAATGATGTTCAGTCGCTATTGCTCGGTCTTAGCCATCTTCATAACGCTTATTGTTGCAGGATGCGACTCGGTAATACCAGCTGGAGGGGATGTTCCATCTCAAGATGACAACACAAGTCAACCCGAATCGCCTACGGTTCCAATCGATGGAGGGGGTGGGCAAGACGTCGACATCAACTTGGCTGACGACGCCGCGAGAGTCGCTTTGGAATCTGTTGCAGTTGCTGTTGCTGCCATTGCACCACTGACTGACGTTCAAGCAATCGTAGATGAAGGGGCTGGATTTCCCACTGCCCTTTTCTGGAGTTCGAACTGGGAAGTGCTGCCGTGCCGATTCAAATGAACTACGGAGCTTCCTGTGTGCCGCAGCGGTTCAGCCCTGCAACACTTAGCGGTGCGGCGGAAGGTATTGCATTCATATCCGTGAGTACCTTTGATTTGGAGTTAACCAACATCCCTACAAGAAGTGGACTGGTGAGCGGCGATGTCGCGGGCAGCTTCTTTACTAACGCGACGATTACGAACTTCCTTGTGACCGTGAATCTTTCTAGAGTAGATGGAACACAAATACAGGGAACGGCGAGCATTGATGTCGCATCGGCCTTAGGTACATTAGGCTTCATAAGTGCTGACCTGAACGTGACTGCAACAACTACAATGTCTGTATCAACTATCGATGCATTTCTAGATGCGCGCGCATCGGGCACTTTTTCAGAGTTTTTGGGTTCAGCCACAGTTGGGGAACTTGGTGCCACTAGAAGCTCGTCGCAGGTAATTGTCGAGTTCTGACGCATAGTACTTCATTAGGTAAATCTGGGTTGTCTGAATAATCGAGACGTGCCATTTGCCAAGACATTCACGGTTGTCCCTCCAGAAATTCTATCCGGGAAATGATCGGCTCGAATTGGGCTTGAACTCTCTCGAAATAGTGGACCGGTCAGCCGAAACTTCGGCTGAAAGCCAGAATCAACTCGCGCTCATTGGGCAATTGCAGAGAATTGCGCGTGCACGCGGTTCGGTGAAGTACAATGTCGACAGTGGTTTCTGAAACGACGTGGCCGAGAAGTGTGAGTTCTGCGCGTGTTCAGCGACTTTGGATGCCCATTTTTCAGTTCGGCAATTGCTTCGCGACGTTTCGAATGCGCAGTTCGGTCAACGGCGGAGACACATGGCATTGGACTTGAGAAGTTTTTTAAGCCGCCCGCATCAGCTCAACGAATCGGAAGATGCCTTCAGACCATGGTGATGCATTACAACCAGCCTGAGTCCAGTCTGGCTTGGTAGTATTTTTTTCGCGTGTTTGTGCGCACGGGCCGGATGAGAAGTGAAGGTTGCTCGTAGACTTCCCTCGGAGTGTAAACATGACGGGCTTGATGCGGGCGATGTTCGTTGAACGATGCCGGTGTATCGCTAGCTCGTTTCTCATCGCATCGAGGCGAAGCGGAACGATTAGGCGTCGAAGCCATTCATCTTTGAGCGATTTGATAAACCGTTCAACCACAGCAATGCTGCCGTATTGAGGTACGGCTCCGTACCGCGGACGAATGTTCTTTCGCTTGCAGCAAGTCTTGAATGGGCTGCTTGTGAATTGCTTGCCCTGGTCGCAGATGATGTACTTCGGGCATGTCCCAATCTTCGCAATCGTTCTTCCAAGGTACGTCCGAACGGCCAATGAGGTAGGCTGCTGCTTGAACACTGCGAAACCAATCGCTAAGCGGGAGTAGTGATCAACAGCAACCGCAATCCACCAACCAAACGGCCTAGCCTGCGGTATCGAATTCGGGAACTACGGCGCCCAAAACCCAGCCGATGTAGGCATCACGGTCAGATCGATGTGCCACACGTGATTCGGTCGCTTGGCCGTTACGGTCCGGAGGCACACTATGTATTGCGTCGGTGCGGCAGCGTCAAAATGGGTTTGGAGCTCAGGGTCACGACCACGGACCTTCAACATGCGACCTACCGGTACTTGCACTTCGAGAATCAGTCCGGCTCTGGGTCAGGGTCTGTGCGATGCGGCTTTTGCCCATGGACGGAAAGAGTACCTTAATACTACGGACCATGTAACCGACCAAGTCAGGCGACTTGTTAACGGGTTCACGTATCTTAACAAGAGGAGTCGCGATGTGGTCGTCAATTCGTTTGAGCCACGAAGCGATGGTCGTCGGTTGCTGCTTGCGACCAGCCCCGGGCCGCCCTCAACTCAAGAATCGCCATCCGCTCGACCCGTCGATAGTACGGCTGACGCCGGTGAGGTTCTATCATCGCCATGCTGCCATCCTTGACACGGAGTTCTTCTTCCAGCATTGCGATCTCGTTGAACGCACCCTGCAAATCCCCAACCCGCCTCATTCGAGGATGAGGGCTTTTCATTGCCACACCGCGCGCCCTGCACGATTGCCGTGTCCACCAGAGCGATGACGTGCGATACCGCCATCTTGACGATTTTGGGCCACGCTTTCGGAAGCGGTAGTTGCTTGGATTCATGATTACGTCGTCCTCCTAAAGGGCATGGAACACCCTCAGTAGCAGATCATATCTCATTGAACCCAGTACGGTTAGAAAACTCGATTCCGACCGCGTAACGGGGGTCCAAAGTTGCTGGACACGCGCAGTAGTGGCGCAGCTAAGTAGTTCTGGACTAACATAGGGATACCTTGAAGGCGCTGACCAACTGTCGAGTTCAAAAGCCTCAACGTTTATTGAAGAGTCGAATACTAGGCAATAGGTGAACGATCGCCGGGGAGGGAGTTCGCCGGATTGGATTGGTGGGTAGTGGTGGCGCTTCTTCTTCTCTCTGCTACTTCCCTAAAAGTGTTGTGATAAACTCGCATGCGAAGATACCAAATCTGCACATCGTTTTGAATAATGTTCACTATTGTGAGTACCATCGCAGTCACTTGATAACTCTGGTTTGCTGGTGAACCCTGATGGCGAGCGTAGACAGCGATACCGAGAGTAGCTACCGCCGAAGTCACAATTGATAATCTTCTGCCTTTTTGGGCAATCCCGAAATAATACCGTTGTGTGGCATCCATAATCACTTTTGGAATTCTTGAGTCATTTGATGCTGATGCCAACCTGTTACGAATATGTTCTCTCCCGACCCGCCACCATAGTCCTTCATTCACAAACAAGAGAGCCAAGTAAATGATGCTATAGTAAAGAATATCTCTCGCAGCAAGGCAGAGTATCGCCAAAGTAATTGCGGTAAGGCCAACAACAACCATATCAACTATCATGTTTGGTACTGGAGCGTGCCTGGAGAATTCTCTCTTGAGGAGCTTTATTTCAACATAAAATGCGAGATACCAAGCTAGCGCGTAACCGATGGTCAAGAAAAACAACACCAACTCAAGTACGGATGCAGGATCACTAAGCCGCTCATTTGTAATTAGGCTCTGAACTCGGTGGACGCCGACATAACTGACGATTGTGAAAATTGCCACCCCAAGAAACAGCTTGGGAAGCGTTTCGTAATGCTTTACAAATTCGTCCGAGTTGGAATCGTTGCCGGCCATCACTTCTCTCATACTCGAGTCTTGTTAATGAATCCAATCCTGAGTGACTGTTGGCAACAAGAGATTGTCCCAATTATAGTTGAATTTGAGCGGTCTCTGTTTTCACTTTCACGTTCTGCGGCTTTCGACGTTTCGGCAACCTTCTGTTGATCCAGTGCGCCGAGCAACTTTGGCATCGCCTGGTAGCCACGGATGCGGCGGACTTTCTTTTGGGCCTGTAACAATCCCGCAGCTGTCCAACGCAGACGCATGTCACCGCCGCGCCAACGCTTCATCACGTTCGACGATCTTGGGCTGCAGTTTCTTGGGAGTACTCCGTCCCTCTCGATTGGACGTCCTTCGCGTCTTCCGATACCTTCGTGCCATTGCGGTTCTCCTTTCAAAGGTCTTATCAACCGGGAGCCTGTCACAACGATTAGCACCCGCGGAGATCCGCTCTTTTTCAACTAACTACGGGACATGCTCCACAATAGAGGTCGTCAAGCCGCTTCATAATGCCTCGACACTTGCGCGCTCAATAATTTGCCGTAACAACATCTTTCTGCCAAGTTTAGCCCTTAAGCCTAAGCAGTAACCAATCGCGGGCGAATTGCCCAAGTTTGACTATACGCGTCAGCGACACTCGAGTATTTCTGAAGTCTGTTGGCACGTCATACCACCGAAATACCTAAGCATGAGAACTTCGTATGCCGCTGGAAACTCCTCTTCAAGCTGACTTAAATAAAATGACAAGGAATCCAAATCAATCTAATGACCAAGGGGGTCAGGCTGCACAAGCGATGCTTCATGAAGCGGAACCGGTTTTATTTGGCCGCCTCGTTTTTGGGTTGAATGTCTGCGCAAGCGATCGATTTGCACACGCCGAGCCGCCAGCGCTGCTGTCGTGAAAAAGGCCTTTCGATTTTCCCACGACTGACGAGCACGGGTCATAAGCGAAACGTATACATCATGAACAATTTCGGTTGTCTGAAGTCCGAGCGAACGAGGAATGAGTTTTTTCGAACACCTCGAAATATCCCTAAGTTCCGAATAGATCATTGACAGCAATTGCCATGCCGCCTCTTGATCATCATCGGCAGCGGCTCTAAGGTGCAATTCAATCTCATCTTGTTCTGAGCAGTCTGGGGTTGACATACAACCAGTTTCCAAGAATGAAGCTTCACAATCAAGCATGGCAAGATTTCTTGTGAGAGATAAGAATTCCTAGAATCGCTTGGTGCATTTCGCGATTATACTCCTGGTTTGTTCTTGTACTTATATGGCTAGTGGCACAAGGCGAGAAACGTTTCCTTTCTCCTATTTTGGTTCCGTTACTTCAATTTGGTTTGACTATTATTGGATCTTACCTCTTTTCAGTGCAATTATTTGCAAGAGATTCTTTATCGGCTTCGGACTTGGCTATCTGGCCAACTCTGGCAAATTCGCTAGGGGCCAGGTTGCCCAACGAACCGTGTGGATGTTCTTCCATGTAGTGTCGCCGCCATGCTTCGATCTTTTCACAAGGAAATGTGAATGTTAGTTGCGAGCGCTCTGTGCGTGTTCAGCGACGTTGGGCACGCACAGATCGCATTGCTTTACGACGAGGCATGATTGTTTCTGTAGGTCTCTGCATTGGCATGTGGCATGCGTATGGCACTGTGTCCGCGTGGTGCCAGAAGTAATAATTTGACCAACTGCACATGAAAACGATTGACGATGCAACCCAACCTAGTTAGATAGTGATATGGAGTTCAGATAATCTTCTCGGGACGAATAGTGTCGCCACTTGACTCTTCGATCGGCCGATTTTGTTCTTGTCGTCATGCCGACACAGTGCGCCAATTAGTCTTGGCATTGAACAAGGCAAGCTGAGAGTAAGCACATAATCATGAGAAGGCGAGCAAAGAACAAGATACACCAAAAGCATGGGCTGCATCATAAATAACACGCAATCCGTGCTGATCAGCAATTCTTTGTATTTCTTCTGTATCACAAGGATATCCGAATACATGGACGGGCATTATTGCAGAAGTTGCGGGCGTAATTAATGATTCTATCAGGTCAGGATCAGAGAGATTATAGGTATGAGGATCAATATCACAGAAAACAGGTTGAATTCTATTCCAGTAGAGCACATGTATTGTAACGGGGAAGGTAAATGGCGTTGTGATTATTTCTCCGGAAAGCCTCATTGTCTGACAACCTAATTCGAAGTGCTAATGTTCCATTGCAAAACAGACTGATATTCGGGACCCTTAAAAAGCGTTTAAGACTTTCAGAAAATTACCATGTTCCGGTCCCATGTTTGTTACAATGCCACGCTCCCATATACGCTCAAGACTCTTAACCAAGATTTTTAAATCGGGAAGGCTCGGGCGGGTTATATAGATGGGATCTGGAAAAGGGGTTGGGGTTTTCATTATTCTTCATTCCAATTATATGATTACGTTTTAATTTCTAAACATCCATTAAAGCTAAAGTTTAATACAAGACTTATTGATTCGGCTGTGATCGATTAATCGACACAACATTTAAAATCGATTCCTAAAATGTTTTTTAACTCGAAAGAATTGGTGGTTCGTTTTTTGCATGCTGCCTGACGTGCTGTGTTGAACGCGCTCTTAAGATTGAGGCTGTTTTAGTCGGGACGTTTTTATATTGAAACCGATCCCATTCCAGTGGGAGAGGAAGGCCTCAGGATTGACGGTCAAGATATTTGATGAGGATTTCTGCTGTTCACTGCTTCCTCCAGCCTGTTTGCTTTTAGCGATAACTGCTGGATGTAAATAAGTCTGCTTTCCATTTGGGTTTTTTTCTCGAGCGGCATGGTGCTGACCGTGTCGGATGACGGGCCGGGCATTCCCGCAGAAGCAGCCGAAGCGCTGCTGCAGCGCGGCATGCGTCTCGATGAGTCAACGCCGGGCCATGGTATCGGGCTGGCTGTCGTCAAGGATATCGCCCACTCCTACGGCGGTCGTTTAGCGATCCAGACTTCTGACCTCGGTGGCGCCGAGTTCATGGTTACGATACCGCCCGTGTCGACGTCAAAATCGAGCTAGTCTCTCTAGCGGCTCTCGGGGGGCGACTTCCTCATTTTCACCAGCGGTTCGATGAGGTCAAGCGGTAACGGGAAGACGATCGTGTTGGTCTTCTCGCTGGAGATTTCCTTGAGGGTCTGCAGGTACCGAAGTTGCAGCGCCAGTTCTTCCTTGCCCAGCATGCGTGCAGCCTCCGCCAGGGTCTCGGCGGCCTGCTTTTCGCCTTCCGCATTGATGACCTTGGCTCGCCGCGAGCGTTCCGACTCGGCCTGCCGCGCAATGGCCCGGATCATGGTTTCATCGAGATCGACATGCTTGATCTCCACGTTGGAGACCTTGATACCCCAGTCATCGGTACGTTGGTCCAGAATTTTCTGGATGTCCATGTTCAGCATCTCGCGGCTGGCCAGCATTTCGTCCAGTTCGTGCTGGCCCAGCACCGAGCGCAGCGTGGTCTGGGCCAGCTGGCTGGTTGCCTCGTGAAATAGTTTTCCACGTTGATGATGGCCTTTTCGGGATCAACCACACGGAAGTATATGACCGCGTTGACCTTTACAGAGACATTATCGCGTGAAATCACATCCTGTGTCGGCACATCCATCACATGACGGTGCGCAGGCTGACCCGCACCATCTGCTGGACGCCCGGAAAGACAATCACCAGGCCGGGCCCTTTCACCGATAGAACCGTCCCAGCAGAAAAACCACACCGCGTTCGTATTCCCGCAATACGCGGAACATCCGCATAACCACCAGAAGAAACCAGAATCCACGATGGCCACGTAACCAGGAGACATCCGTTACCCAACATCTGTTCCATTTTTCGATTCCTCTTTGTGTTTCGCCCGCAACCTGTTCGCCACGAGTACCAGCCCTTCCAGCGCGGTACCACCGGCGATCTGGCCGCGTTCAAGTGAGCGGGCCTCCGACTACGGGCCTCCCAGCTTTCTCCATCCATCAGGACCTGACCCTTACCTTCAAATGCCTCCAGGGCACGGGCTTCCGCGCCAACGATCGCCTCCTGACCACTGACCACCGGTTGCCGCCGCCCCCGCCAGACCAGGCCCAAAGCAACACTGAGGAACAGGGCAGATACGACCGTTACAGCAGCTACCAATGGCAACGCAATGCGAAAAGGCTGAAAGTCGGTATCCAGCAAAAAGATGGAACCGATCACAAAAGCCACCACGCCGCCGATACCGATGACGCCAAAACTGGGCATCATCGCTTCTGCCACCAGCATGCCGGCTCCCAGCAGCAGCAATGCAGCACCTGCGAAATTCACCGGCAGCATCTGAAAAGCAAACAATGCCAGCAGCAGGCGATATGCCGCCAACGACACCGGCCACACCGATTCCGGGGCTGTAAAATTCGAGCAGCAGTCCATAGATTCCGACCATCAACAAAATGTAGGCAATGTTCGGATCGGTGATGGTTGACAGGAAGCGATTGCGCCAGTCGGGGCCGCCGGCAACGATGGTTGCGCCCTGCGTGTTAAGGATCAGCGATCGGTCGCCCATCTGAACTTGCCGGCCGTCGCAGCGCCGCCACCAGCGTCCCTCGGGCGTGGCGGCAATGAGATCAATGACGTTCTGTTCGAGCGCTTCCGCTGCGGTGAGCGTGGCGGCTTCGCGCACCGCCAGTTCGGCCCATTCCGCATTCCTGCCGCGCAATTGCGCCAGGCTGCGGATGTAGGCGATCGCATCGTTGAGGGTTTTTTTCTCCATCGCGGGCGGCTGTTTTTTCTCTTCTTCTCCTGTTCCAGGTCCAGCGCCGGTGCGCCCATCACCTGTACCGGTGTCGCGGCGCCCAGGGTGCGTGGTCGGCGCCATGCGGCCGCATGTGGCAGGCGTAGAGCAGGTAGGTGCCGGCGCTGGCGGCCCGTGATCCGGTTGGGGTGACAAAACAGGCAATCGGAATATCCGATGCCAGTATGGTCCAGATTGATGTCCCGCAAGCTGGTGATCAGGCCGCCGGGCGTGTCCATTGTGATGATGACCAGATCGGCACCGACGTCGACAGCATGCTCAATGCCGCTGCGTACGTAGTCTGCGGTCGCAACGCCAATGCCATCCTTGATCTCGAGTTCGACGACATTAAACGTGTTTGCCGAGGTTGGCGTGCTCCAGAGGGACACGAGGAGCAGGGGCAGAATGGCCGAAAGCAGAACAGTCCGGCCCAAAGGGTGGTCGCGAACTCTCACGGGCCGATTATATCAGCCCAGCAGATATTCCTCTTCGTTTCGGTTTGCCGTAGCTTACTGTCGTTTATGGGAAGGTCCCTGGTACCGCGAAACTCATGCGTATTCGGTTATACAACAGGTGGCACGATTGACAAGGTCTACTTCGATGAGCTGAGTCAGTTCGAAGTGGGCGAGTCGGTGGTCGAGCACGCACGCTGCCGAAGAGCTGGTCAGTTTGAGTGGGACGTCGTGCCGCTGATGAAGAAAGACAGCCTCGAAATCGATGCCGCCGACCGCCAGCGGTTACGCGACTACATTGCCAACGATGACGCGACGCGATGCGTGATCACGCACGATACTTTTCAAGATGCCCCTGACGGCCGAGTTCCTGATGGACCTCGAGGGCAGGACAATCGTGTTTACCGGCGCGTTAACGCCGGCTCGCTTTCGTACCACAGACGCGGTTTTCAACGTGGGCATGGCGGTCGCCGCCGTGCAGACGCTTCAGCCGGGTGTCTATCTCGCGATGAACGGGCAGGTCTTCAAGGCCGGCGCGGTCCGCAAGAACCGCGCCGAAAACCGTTTCGAAGCTATAGATCGAAGTTGATGCCCTGCGCCAACGGCAGGTCTTTGCCCCAGTTGATCGTGTTCGTCTGGCGACGCATGTACAGGCCTTCCGAGAATCGGAACCCGCCTCGCGGCCGCCGTTTTCCTTTTCGCCACCGAAAGCACCACCAATCTCGGCACCGGATGTGCCGATGTTGACGTTTGCGGCCATGATCCGATCCGCCATGAGACAGGAAGTACTCCGCATTCTGCAGGTTGTCGGTGAAGATCGACGCGTGTTTGGGCCTGCGGACCACGCCGTTCTGCAGGGCAATTGCTTCGTCGAGCGTGTCGAACGGAATCAGGTAGAGGATCGGGCCGAAGGTTTCGTGCTGGACGATTTCCCATTCATTTTCGACAACCGCGATTGCCGGAGTGATGAAGTTACCCGGCCGATCGACGCGCTCGCCACCACAGAGGATTTCGCCGCCTTCTTTGCGTACGGCTTCGCACGCGGCCTCAACGGCTCGTACAGCGGCGTCGTTGATCAACGGGCCCATCAGGGTGTGGGGATCCAGCGGATCGCCGATACGCACCTGGCTGTAGGCTTTGACCAGGGTGTTTTTGACCTCATCAAAGCGCGAACGGTGTGCGATTACGCGGCGAGTCGACGTACACCGCTGTCCAGCCGTGCCGACTGCGCCGAACACGATCGATGGAATGGCAAGATCCAGGTTGGCGTGTTTCGTCTACGATGATGGGCGTTGTTGGCCGCCAGGATCGAGCAGGCGTCCCGAGGCGGCTCGCGAGCTTTTCGCCGACCCCGCGGCCAACCCAGGTCGAACCAGTGAAGGAAATCAGGTTGACTCGCTTGTCATCGACAAAGCGATTGGCGAGGTCATGCGAACCCGGATCACCGTTCATCAGGAAGAACACGGGAGGCAGGTCCATTCCTTCGAGTGCCTCATTGATGATCTTCTGCACGGCTACGGCGCGCAGAGCCGTGCTGTGCGACAGCCCCAGATGTTCACGTTGCCGCAGACCGCCGCGACCGCAGGCGTTCCGGGCAGCCAAACCGCGGACGGGGAAGTTGGCTGGAAATCGTGCCGAGCAGGCCGAGCGGATGCCATTGTTCGTACATGCGATGCTGCGGACGTTCCGAGATGCATCGTTCGGCCGTACAGCATGCGCGACTGGCCGACGGCAAAATCGGCGATGTCGATCATCTCCTGGACTTCGCCGTCGCCTTCGGCTTTGATCTTGCCATTCTCAAGGGCCACGAGGCTGCCGAGCGCGTCTTTGTGCTTGCGCAGAGCCAACCCGATCCGGCGAACCGCCTCACCGCGAACCGGAGCCGGCACAGCGCGCCAGACAAGGAACGATTCCTGTGCTTTTGCGATGACTTCTTCATACTGTGCCATCGACGTGGCCCGAACGCTGGCAATCAGCTCGTTCGTGGCCGGATTGTAGGATTCAATCAAGGGTGCCGACTTGTCGGCTACGGACTGATGGCCGAACCAGGTGCCGTCGTTGACAGCTTCGAGACCGAGTTGTTTAAGTACTGCGTGCATGGTTTTACTCCCGTGGGTCGGCGCGCAGCGCAGACCACGGTGAGGAACCGTTTAGACATGGGTTGTCCTTTCGAAATGTTGTGTGCGATTACCGGATCGTCAGTGGCAAACTGAGCTCTATGATCCGTGATATCCGTCGTGGAAAATGTAATCTATCACACATTTTTTGTGTGAATTTCAGACATTCACCGAGATGCCAATCGCTTAGCCTACCATCAAAGGGCAGGTTTCCTCAACCGCAAACCCGGCATTCTCAGCACATTTCACCAGGTAGCCGAGATTAAAAAAACCGCTGTAGGGGCAGACGGGCACAACAAGACCTTATGCCTGTGGGGGCGGTGTTTTGGTGAAACCGTCGAAGCGAAACATCTCCATATCACCTTTCCCCTTAACGGTAATCGCTCCCAGCGGAGTGCCGTGGCTGTCGTTTTCGACGCGGCTCCAAGCTTCACGGCTGAGAACGATTGAGCCTTTGATGCCGTGACTTTCCATGCGCGCGGCTGTGTTCACCGTGTCGCCCCAGAGGTCAAACAGGTATTGCCGGCGACCGAGCACACCGCCGACCACCGACCCGGTATGTATGCCGATGCGGACGTTCCAGCCAATGGTCAAATCGAGTGTGGCTTGGATCATTTCCAGTCCACAACGGACGCAGTTCAGCACCGGTTCGTCACTGTCGCCAAATCGGCCGCAGGCCGCCATAAAAGCGTCACCGATGGTTTTGACCTTTTGCACGCCGTGCCGCAGGGCGATTTCTTCCCAGGTGACGACGAGTTTTTGCAAATTGGAGACGACATCTTCGGGAGAGTGCTGATCGCAATAGGGGGTGAAATTGACGATGTCGGCAAACAGGACCGCGACATTGTCGTAGCGCCGAGGCGCGACCTCGTTGGTGGCTTTGAGTTCCGCGACGATATCGGTGGGCAGAATCACGTGAAGTAATTCGTCGGCGCGCTGTTTTTCCTGCTCGATGCGATTGAGGTAGGAAATTTCGCGTTGCCGGAACCGCCGTTTTTCTAAACAGGCGCCAACCCGCGCTTTGAGAACCACGGGGTTGAACGGTTTGGGCAGATAGTCTTCGGCGCCCAATTCAATACAGCGGGCGACGATTTCCATTTCCTCCAGTGCGGAAATCATGATGATAGGAGTTTCCCGCAATCGCGGATCGCTTTTTGTCCGTGCGAGCACTTCGAAACCGTTGATGCCGGGCATGACGATATCCAGCAGCATCAAATCGAAGTCGCCGTCGTTGAGCAATTCCAACGCTTCGTTGCCGTCCCGCGCGGTGGCGACCGTGTGTCCTTGGATCTCTAAATGCCGGCTGAGAATGTCACGATTGATGTCGTTGTCGTCGACGACCAACACATGTCCCTGTTCCGTGGCGATGGCGGAATCCTTTTTGTAGTCGAAAATCGCGTGAAGGTGATCCAAGTCTCCCAGGTCAGGGGCTACGTCGGAGGCATCGATATCCCAAGCGGCCAAAATTTTGTCGACCAGTTCGGCCGAACGCAATCCCGCATTATGAATCAGCCGCAGCTCGGGAATGAAGCCGGATAGGAATTGCTCTTCGGCATCTTCAAGCCACATCTCCGAATAATTGATCACGGGGTTGAGTTCGTTGAGCATATCGTGCCGCAACCGCGAGCGGACCGATTCGTCATCGACGGTCGGTTCTCCTGGCGCTGCCGGGGCCAGGATTTGATGCACCAAGGCAGTCAGCGACTCGCCGGCGGATTGAATCTTGAGGATGTCACCGGAGAAGCCGGGCTGGTCCATGTCGCGGGCGACTGCGAGAATGTGGCCGCTGACGTCGCTGATCACGCGAACCGGTGTCAGCAATTCGTCCCGTTTGGTGGCCAAGAACGCCCGTCGGACGCGGTCGGCCACATGTGTCGTGGTGGTGGCAGGGAGGTCAGACTGTGCGTCATCGCGCCGACGCTGTTGGCCGCCCGCCCGAGGTGTTTGTGTCATGGAGTGGACCGTTTTTCCAACAGGGCTTGAATGGTTTCGAGCAATTGAGAAAAATTGATCGGCTTGGCTTCGTAGTCGTCACAACCAGCTGCCAATGCTTTTTCGCGATCGCCCGCCATCGCATGTGCGGTCAGACCAATGATGGGGATGTCGCAAGTTTCGGCCGCGTTTTTGATCGTTCGCGTCGCTTCGTAGCCATCCATCACGGGCATCTGCATGTCCATCAAGACCAAGTCGGGCGTTTCGGAGCTGGCCTTTTCGCAGGCATCAACGCCGTTGACGGCTCCCACGACATCAAAACCTCGCTTTTGAAGTCGGCGCGTCAGCATATCGCGATTGTCTTCGGTGTCGTCAACAAGCAAAATCTTCGGCATCCGCCGCGTCCTTTCGAGTTTTGAGGATGTCGTCCGTCATCGCGAATCTCTAACTTTCTCCGCCCCCCGAGACAGAGATCACAAGATCGTACAAAAACCGGACACCGTACGGGCAAAGGTTTTGTGAATCGCGCCAAACTGCGGGCACGAGGTATCGATGAGCACGATTACAACCATTGTTCCATCTCAAAACCCTCGATGCAACGCGGAATCATAAAAGCGGATTCTTCAATCAGCGGTCACAGCCAGGCTGGGGGAATAGCAACTTGATTTCCATGGAGCTTCCCAATTCGATAGGGGTTATGACTCCTCCTCGGTGCTTGTTTGTGTGATCCCGCTCGCCGAGTGCATCATTGCGCGGACCTCGTTCAGCAAATCGTCCCGCGAACAGTGCCCTTTTTGCAGGATTCGCGTCACACCGCCATTGAGCCGTTTGCGGTCTTCGGCGTCGAGTTCTTTGGCGGTCACCACAATCACGGGGATGCTCCGCCACTGCGGCGCCTTGCGAATTTCAGCCAAGAACTCGAACCCGTCCATTTCGGGCATCATCAAATCCAACAGAATCAGCGAGGGTCGGACTTTGGCAACTTCATCCAACGCCAGTCGGCCGTTGGCAGCTTCGGCGATGGTCCAATTCGAATTCTGCAACATCCGTCTGAGTAATTCCCGCGTTGCGTCATCATCTTCAACGATCAACACCGCATCCTGGGACGGCGTGCCGATGCGGTGTTTATTGACCAACGACATCAACCGGTCGCGGTCAACCGGCTTGGTCAAATAGTCGGTCGCCCCCAGCGCGTAACCTAGGTTTTCGTCATCGACCATCGTGATCATGATCACCGGCACGTCGCAAAGCTGCGGATCGGATTTGAGGTCGGACAAAACGGCCCAGCCATCAACCTCGGGCATCATCACGTCGAGGGTGATGAAGGCGGGTTTGGTTTGACGTGCGATTCGTAGTCCTTCATGTCCGCCATCGGCCGTGACGACGTGGAACCCTTCTTTCTCCAAAAAACGTTGCAGCAGATCTCGTGACGCCGGGTCGTCGTCGATGACTAACACGTCAGTTGATTCCCCAGGGCGGGGCCTGGTGAGCGGCGTTTCATGCACGACGGGGGTTTCCGGTTCTTCAACCGGAGCCGATGGAACAACCTCTGCCGGAATCCGGACCGTGAACGTTGAGCCCGCACCGGGACGACTTTCCACGGCAACGCCCCCGCCCATCAATTCGCAGAATTTGCGGCTGATCGATAATCCCAGTCCCGTGCCGCCGTATTTGCGCGTGGTGGAACTGTCGGCCTGTGTGAATGTCTGAAACAGTTTGCCCAAATGTTCCGGCGTCATGCCGATGCCGGTATCTTTGACTTGAAATTGAATGTACGGGACATCATCAACGTCGATCCGCTCTGCGATGAGATCGATCTGTCCGTTTTCGGTGAATTTGCAAGCATTGCTCAGTAGATTCAACAGCACTTGCCGTACGCGTGTGTGATCGGCGTTCATTTCGCCAACGTCGTCGTGACATTGCAGCGTGAGTGTATTGCCGTTCTTTTTGACCAACGGATCCACCGTGTCGACAACGCTCTCGACAAGTTGCTGGATGTTGAACCGTTCTAGGTGTAACTCCATTTTCCCAGCATCGATCTTGGAGAGATCGAGAATGTCGTTGATCAGCGTGAGCAGATGCCGCCCGGCTTCGATGATTTTGTTCAGGTCCTCGACCAACGACTGGTTGCCATCCTCCTCGGCATCTTCGATTAAGAGTTCGCCGTAGCCGATAATCGCATTTAATGGAGTTCGCAATTCGTGGCTCATCTGCGCCAGAAATGCGCTCTTGGCGCGATTGGCGTCTTCGGCTTCGTCGCGAGCGGTGGAGAGATCGGCGTTGGTTTGCTGCAACTTCAACGTTCGTTCACGAACTCGATTTTCCAAATGCACCTTGGCTTCTTTGAGGTGTTCATTCAGGCTGCGGATTTGGCGTTCGGTTTCCTTTCGTTCCGTCACATCCCGCGCGATGGCGGTGAAGAGTCGTCGCTCGCCGATACGGACTTCGCTAACCGAAATCTCCATGGGAAACTTGGTGCCGTCCTTGCGTTCGCCGATTGTTTCGCTGGCGAGTTCCATAATTTCGCTGAAGCGGGTCAAAGTGGGCGCTGAATCCGAGGCGCTTCCAGTGGGGACCGGCGCCGTATGCCCTTCGCGGCCCAGCAGCCGGCTAAAACTGGTGCCGATCGCTTCTTCGGCCGTATAGCCAAAAATCTCTTCGGCGGCTTGGTTATACGATTCCACCATCCCCAGCCCATTGCAAATGATGATGCCTTCGGCAGCTGTGCTGACAATGGCGCTCATGCGGGCTTCCCGATCGGCCAGATCGGCGTTGCGCTCTTGCAACTGCTTGACCATTTCGGAGAACGATCGGGCGAGCACGCCGATTTCGCTTTTGTCTTTGACCGGTAGCGAGACGTCGAAGTTTCCATCGGCCAATTGAGTCGTCGCTGCGTTAATGCGTTGCAAAGGTCGCGTCATCACGCCTGAAACGAGAAAGGCCAACAAGGCCCCGATCAAGATCAACATCCCGACGACCATCAGCGCATAATTACGGACCGCTGCCCCTTCGGCGAGAAACTCTTCATAGGAGGCAGCAATCACCATGCCCAGGTACCGATCAGAATTACCGGGATCGAAGTACAAGCGGCGAAAGTGCAATGCGAACGTATCCATGCGGACGTTCGTATCTCGTGTGAGTTTTCCAGGAAAGCGTGTTTCCAAATCGCGGGCAACGCGTTCGAGCACCTCGGGATCGTTGCCACGCACTCGAATGATACTCACATCGGGAAACACATCGCGAAAGAACGGCACCGAGGGTTCTTCGTTTTGGATTTCCCGCAATCGTTGGTTGAGCTCGTCGACACCTTCGGGGGCTGCCTCGCTATCGACGTGCATCGTCAGCATATACAGCGGGCGCTTGTCGATTTTTGACTCGTCTTGCAAGTCGAGCCGCTCTTTGTCGACCGAGATCCCGCGGCGCTGAAGATCTTCGGAATTGGGAAGGTCATAGACGTGGTTTAGCTCGGCAAACCCCTCCTGGTCTTGCAAGCGATAGTGCTTCCCCAATTCCTTGTGGTCGGCGGCCCACTCTTCCACATCAACCGCGTCGAAGACGAACTGTTTGTCTTCATCAGGATGGATTAAAAAGTCGCCGCGATCGTTCGTCAGATAGACAAACAGCCGCGATGAATGAATGGTGCGCGCGAGTTTTTGAAAATCGAGATTGATCACAGCGATCCCGATGAAATCCCCCTCGTCGTTCAATACCTGCACGGCTGCCCGCAGCACCGGTAAAAACGGTTGTTCAACAACCCCCTCTTCATCGCGATTTAAATTGATTTCAGACAGGTAGACCTGTTGCGGCAACAGTTTCTCCGTTTCGGTGAAATACAATTCATCACCGTTGCGGGCCTCGGGATATAAGTGTTCGTGCACCTCTCCATTTTTCACGTCAATTCGAATCAACTCACGGCCGCCGTCCGCTTCGCCGATCAGCCGTACTTGGTCGTACGGCTTATTTTTCATCGCTTTTTGAAACGCGATCGACAGGGCCGTGCGAAGTTCATGTTCCGTTTGGCCACCAACTGGATCGATGCCATCGGGCGATTTGTGTGCGCGAACTAGCTCTCGAACCTCCGGCAGCCCCGACAAGGCCAAGACGTCTTCGCGGAGGGTCGCAATCGACGACAGCATCTGCAGGCCGAGGCTGTACCCTTCGTCGCGGAAGTCGGTCAACTCATGCTCGGTGAGAATTCTCTCCGACTCATTGAACATCAACAGTCCAATGGTCCCCGCAGTTAAAATGACCAACCCGGTGGCCAGCGCACCGATTTTGAATGCAATCCCGAACTTCATAAATGCTGCCGGCTTTGAGAAATGGTTTTTTGATGAAAACAACGGGATTGGGAGACTTTCGCGCTCATTCACCAGCCTACTTGCGGGGGCGCCCGAACGCAAGATGTTATTAGGCTCGGGACTTGAGCAGACCGGCATGAAAATAGAGACCGCCGCGCCTATTCCGATTGCCCTGGCCTGGATGGGATGTTCGCCGTAAAGACCGGCCTAAACCTCAAGGTTTGGTTGACACGAACAATTGGCCGAAACCGGACTATCGTTGTGTTTTATTCCCCGCCTCGGTTACCATAGATCGTGTCAAATAAACGTGATATTTGGCGACAGTCGAAGTCTCGGCGGCTGCCGCCATCGGAGTCTCACAACAAATTTCACCGCTGAAACCGGGCACAAAACATGTCGGACCAACATGACATTGTCGAACTGATTTCACTTAACCGAAAATTATTAGCAGCCATCGATGGAGGAGATTGGGGCACCTACGTCGATTTGTGCGACGCTGATCTCACCGCCTTCGAACCGGAAGCTGTCGGCCATTTGGTCAAAGGTTTGGAGTTTCATCGCTTCTATTTCGATTTGGAAAAAGAAGGCCCGCGGCAAAGCACGATTAGCTCTCCACACGTCAGGCTGGTCGGGGATGTTGCCGTTGTGACTTATACACGATTGACGCAGTTTCTCGGAGTCGATGGGGAGCCGCAAACCACGACCGCCGAAGAAACCAGAATCTGGCATCACATCGATGGCAGTTGGCGACACATTCACTTCCACCGATCGACCAATTGACCTCACTACCAATCCTACACCTATTGACTTGAAGCCATGACGATGAATCATTCCGCCCACTCGGGGAACTTGGCCGGCCAATGGTCCCTGCCCAATCGCCGACAGTTTCTAAAAACCGCCGCAGCGGCCGGGCTGTCGATGACGGCTGGAATCGGCGAGCTGCGCGCTGCTGCACAAGAACTCCCCCCCACGCGGACAATCACGCGCGGACCAAAATTCCATTGGTTCGGCTACTATGACAAATTGGAATTCGATCCCAGCGGGCGATATGTCTTGGGGATGGAGGTCGACTTCGAACACCGCTCACCGCGACCGGATGACGAAATCAAAATCGGCATGGTCGATCTGCAGGACAACGACCGTTGGATCGAGTTGGGCAGCAGCACGGCATGGGGTTGGCAGCAGGGATGCATGTTGCAATGGCGGCCCGGTTCGGACCGCGAGATCGTGTGGAACGACCGAGAAAATGGCCGCTATGTTTGTCGCATTCTGGATGTGTTCTCGCGCAAGCAGCGGACCATTGACCAAGCGATTTATGCGCTCAGTCCCGACGGACGTACGGCGGTTGGTTTGGATTTTGCGCGTGTCAACGACGTACGCCCCGGGTATGGCTATGTGGGGATTCCTGACAGCAACGCAGATGAGTTGGCGCCATCCGACTCGGGGATTTATCGTGTCGATCTCGATACGGGAGAATCCCAGACCATCATTCCGATTGCCGAGGCGCTGAAAACCGTTGACAAACAGGAATGGAATCCGCAGTGCAAACATTATTTTAACCACTTGCTCGTGAATCCTGACGGCACACGATTCATTATGTTGCATCGTTGGCAATATCCCGACGGCCACCGCCGCACGCGGATGTTAACAGCGAACACCGATGGCAAGGACTTGCGGATTGTCGACGACAACGGCATGACTTCGCATTTTATCTGGCGCGACCCGAACACAATTCTGGCCTACTCCGAGCAGCAGCCGCACGGACGAGGATTCTTTCTGTTTCAGGACGAGACCGGCGGCGAAGTCGAGTTCATTGGAAAAGGAATCCTCAAACGGGACGGGCATTGCTCGTATCTGCCGGGTGACGAGTGGATCCTGAATGACACCTACCCCGACTCGAACCGCAACCAGATGCCGCATTTGTTTCACATCGCAACTGGCAAAGTCGTGCCGCTGGGTTATTTTCGATCCGCGCCGGAATATAAAGGCGAGTGGCGCTGCGACACGCATCCACGGTTCAGTCCCGATGGGACCAAAGTCGTGGTCGATACCCCTCATGGTGGACACGGGCGACAATTGCATCTGATCGACATCAGCGGCATTGTGAGTTAACGGGCGTCTTACGCTGTGGATGCTATGACTGCTCCGCGGCAGTCTCTCCTGATTTTGAATCAACGACAAGCGTGGGATAGCGGTGCAGGTAATCGCGATGATCGACTGGTGGACCATCGGGGGGTACGGCTTGGCGGTCGTATTGTGCGCGGTCGTCGGCGTGCCGATTTTGCTGGGAATTTTTTATACCAAAGAATTCCAACGGCTATTTGAAAGCGCACCGCCGTTGCAGGCACAGCTCGTCGACCCCGCTCCGGACGACGATCCCATCACGTTGACCGTCCTCAACGGCCGTCGCCTCGTGGGAAGTTTGTTCCGGCATCGCAGCGATGAGCGCCGCGGGTTGATTATCTTTTGCCACGAATTCACCGGCAATCGCTGGTTGTTTCAACCTTACGTTGACTTCATGCGCGATGACGGGTTCGATGTGTTTTCATTCGACTTTTCGAATCACGGGCAAAGCGACGCGATCGACGGCTACCAGCCGCTGCAATGGGTTACCGAGCATGAAGTGGCCGATGTCGATGCCGCGATTGAATATGTAACGTCACAGCAAATTGCCACGTATGATGAAATTGGATTATTTGGAGTCTCCAAAGGGGGCGGTGCAGCCATTGTCGCAGCCGCGCGCAACCCACGGATTCAGGCAGTGATCACCGATGGCGCCTTCCCCACGCACTCCATCGTCACCATCTATGTAGAGCGTTGGGTGCACTTGGTCGTCGCTTTTGGCGGATTGCTGCGGATGCTCCCCCAATGGGTGCATGCGGGTATTACCCGCATGGAGTTGGCCCGCATTCAGCGACGCCGACATTGTCGCTATCCCCATGTAGAGTCATCGTTTAGGGTGCTCGCAAAGCGGCCGTTGTTCCTGATTCACGGAAAACGGGACAATTACGTTCGCACGGAGGTGATCGAGGCGATATTTAGTGCAAATGGCCAGCCGGAGCAATTTTGGAAGGTCACAGGGGCAAAGCACAACCAGAGCATTCAAGTGGCACAGCAGGAATACCACGACAAGGTACGTTTATTTTTCCTAACGCACTTAAATCCTAGCAATCTGTGAACCCATAAGCTTTGCGTTATGCAAAAATTCTGCATGGGAACGCCGCTGTTCTCCCCGAATCGTTTGCGATTTTCCGGGCAGAACCTTACCATGGTTCTATAAAGAGTCTGTGTAAACTGCACAGGGTTGTGCGTTTCCGTCTGCATGGTGAATTGGGACTTCACCATTTTCGCGGCCGTTTCAATTCTGCCGTTACACACGAATGGAAACTATCGTTGGGTCCCCCCGCGATCGCATCTCCCAGGGCTGGGAACAATCGGTCACGGCAGTGAGTTGATAGTTTTCCACAGAAATGCGCGAATATAGTCTATCTGTCCTGGTCTGGTCGTAAGACCAATCGTGGTAACTCGGATAACCATTTCGCTAAATCCCCAGTGAGGGTTCGCATCGTGTAAGCGATGCCAAATTGTGTCGTATGCACCAGTCGGCAGTCGATGAGGAATTATGTTCGGTTGGGAAAACCTCCTATTGCGCCGTCTGATTTAAACCGCATTGTATCGATTGGCAACCAAGGAAATTGATGTCGGTAGGCGTACGCAAAACAACTGACGAGACAGCTGAAACGGTCAAAGCCCATTCCACGGCCACACCGGTCGCTTGGCTTTTCCCCGGACTAGGCTCGCGGTTTGTCGGAATGGGAGCCGATATCATCGGCGAATTTTCCGCAGCCGACAAATTGATTGCGCTCGCTGCTCAAAAATTAGATTATGACATTCTTGAGGTGTGCCTATCTGGCAGCGGCCGGAAAATTGTGCCGCCGCGTATCGAGGCACAAGTCATTTATGTCATCAACTGTGCCTACGTTGATGTCTTGCACAGCTTCGGCCGCCAGCCGCAGTTCGTCTGCGGACACAGTCTGGGAAGTTGGGCCGCCGCTTACGCCAGCGGAGCAATCGATTTCGCATCCGGTTTAGAAATGGTCACCACTGTTGAAGATCTGTTGGAACAACGGATTGCAGACGGTGAACAAGCCATGGGTGTGATCATCGGACTGGGCGAAGAGAGCGTATCACGGATCTGTGCCGACGAACAAAACGTTTACCTTGCCAACAGCAACTCCCCGGAACAATTTGTGATTGCCGGCCGCGCCGCCGGCGTCGATGCTGCCCTGGCCAGAGCCGGAGAACAAGCGGCAAAGAAAGCTCAACGCATCGCTGGCTCACGGGCCATGCACACTCCGTTGCTGGCCGATGTGAACTGCGAACTCCAAACAGCGCTGGCGAAGATAACGATCAACGACCCGACTATTCCTCAAATGAACTGCGACACGGCGCATCCCATGCAAACCGCGGAGGATGTCCGCCGACATTTAGGCCAATTCCTCCAACAACCTGTACGTTGGGAAGCATCCATGCACGCGTTGGGAGCTTTAGGCGTCGCGCAGTTTGTCGAGGTCGGCGCCGCAGCAGTTCTGACAGGGATGATGCCGTTCATTGATCCCTCCGCAAAAATTGAAACGGTCTCCGATTTGCTCGCACAAGATGAAACGGCCAATGCCATTGACCTGACAAGTCCTGTTTTGACGGACCGGTAGTTCATGACGAACCCTTTGCAACCACTATTACTTTCGGGCAACCAAGCGGTCGCACGCGGCGCCTACGAAAGTGGCGTTCGTGTCGCCACCGGCTACCCGGGAACTCCCGCTACGGAAATTGTGGAGAGCGCCTCGACCTATGGCTCGTTGGAAGCCATGTGGTCGGTGAACGAGAAGGTCGCGCTGGAGACCGCGCTGGGAGCCGCATTTGCCGGCGTCCGCTCGATGGTCTCCATGAAACACGTCGGACTGAACGTGGCGGCCGATCCGTTGTTCTCCGCTTCGTACACGGGCATCAACGGCGGCATGCTGGTCATCGTCGGGGATGACCCTTCGGCGCACAGTTCACAAAACGAGCAAGACAGTCGGCATTACGCCCGCGCCGCCAAACTCCCCATGCTCGAACCCTCCAACAGCCAGGAGGCAAAGGACTTTGTCGGGATTGCTTTGCATCTGAGCGAAAAATACGACACGCCCGTCATGATGCGGCTCACCACGCGGGTTTGTCATACGCAAAGTCGCGTCACGTTGGGGTCCCCCGATCCGTCGCGCAACGGAGCCACTGGGTTCCAACCCGATTTCGACAAATACGTCCTGCTGCCTCGGCAAGCCATCAGCCGGCACATGGTGATCGAAGATCGCATGCTGCACATGGCCGACTTGGCTGAACGTCTCGACATCAACCAGACGGAAATCCGCGACACCCAATTAGGCATCGTCACCTCCGGAATGTGTTATGCCTATGTCCGCGAGGCCTTTCCAGAAGCGTCAGTCTTGAAATTGGGCATGACCTATCCGTTACCGGCCGAATTGATTCGTGATTTCGCGTCAAAGGTCGACCGGTTATTGGTCATTGAAGAACTCGACCCGTTTCTCGAAGAGCATATCCGCGCATTGGGAGTCCAAGTCGAAGGCAAAAGTTGGGTGCCTCGCGTCGGCGAGTTGACACCGCAGCGGATATTGGCGAGTTTTGCCGCCGGTGTTCCCCAACCGATTGAAAACGGCGATCCCGAGGTCCCTGGCCGCGCTCCACGCATCTGCCCCGGCTGCCAATACTTGGGCATTTTTTCGGTGGTCTCTAAATTGGGTGTGACAGTCGCCGGCGACATCGGCTGCTACACGCTCGGTTCGTTCGCCCCCTGGAATGGCATCGACACGGTTGTCTGCATGGGGGCCAGCATCGGCACCGCCTTGGGCATGGAAAAGGCGCTGAAGAACAAAGGCCAGGGCCGGATTTTGGCGGTCATTGGTGACGGCACGTTATTGCACTCCGGCATTCCCGCGCTGATGGATGTGGTCTACAACAAAGGTCAGATCACGATTCTCATTTTGGATAACTCCACCACCGCCATGACCGGACTGCAAGGGCATCCCGGCAACGGTCAAGGCCTGCAGGGCCGGGAGTCGCAGGGCATCGACATCGAAAAGCTGTGCGAAGCGATCGGCATCGAGTGGATCCGCGTCGCTAATCCATACGACATGGATGAGACCGAGGAGATCCTCCGCGACGCACTGGAGCATCCCGGACCCGCCGTCGTCATCAGCCGCGCCCCCTGTCTGCTCATCGAACGCAAAGCCCCCGTGCAACAAGCATTCGTCACCGCCGAAGCCTGTACGGGATGTGGCGAGTGCATGAAAGTTGGTTGCTTGGCGGTCGAAAAGCACGTGCTCGACGACAACTGGGTGGCGCGGATCAACGACGATCTGTGCATCGGCTGCACATTGTGCGTTCAAGCCTGTCCCGAAGACGCGATCGCGCCGCGCTCATTAACGGCCACTCCCAACTTGATTGAGCTGCAACCTTCATGAGATCAGCAACGCGAACGACCGAATCGTCCGTGATGTTCACCGGCGTCGGCGGGCAGGGAATCCTGCTGGCGGGCGATGTGTTGGCGGCTGTCGCCCTGCAAGCGGGGCTGGACGTCAAGAAAAGTGAAATCCGCGGATTGAGCCGCCGCTTCGGCAGCGTCTGGTGCCAAGTCCGTATGGCCGAAGAAGTCCACTCGCCCGTCTGCGGCGAAGGGGCGATTGATTACTTAGTTTCGCTGGAGATGCAAGAGGGTCTGCGACGCTTACCCTATCTCAACAACAGCGGCACCGCACTGATCAACCGCTTGTGGATTGATAGCAACGGCACTGCCCGCTCCGAACCACCGCCAGAGTTTGATGAACTGAAATACCCCAACTGCCTGTGGTTGGACGGCACCGAAACCACCCACGACGCCGAGCAAACGCGGAGCCTGAATTTCTATATGCTCGGCGCGCTGGCCGGCATATTGCCCTTCGACGAGTCGACCTGGAAGGCCGCCATCGAATCGGTCGTACAACCACGCTTCCTCCCCGCGAACCTCGAAATGTTCGCCGCCGGCAGCGACGCCGTCCTCATGTACACCTCCGCCCCGCGCAAACCCAAATAGCGCCCACCGTAGGGTGCGTCGCGACGCACCTTTCTCGCGTAGTACGAAGTATTCCCCCAACTCAATCGGCGCCACCAATGCGCCTCAGCACTGATACCTTCCAGCAAGCTGATACATACCGCTCGTCGGAAAAACCTTGCTGTCGGCCGCCAAAACGCGTATGACAAGGGACCGGTACGAACACGTTATCATCCCATCGCGGCACAAACCCATGCCCGAAATTATCTATGGTGGCGCGGGGAGGTATGCGGAATGCTTGCAAACCGAGTTCGACGAAGAAGATGAAGCAACTCAAACAGCATCTCAAGTCAGCAGCCAGCATTCCAGCCCAAGAAGACTTGAAGCGGCAAATCGCCGAGACCGAAGCACGCCACCGCGAAACGCTCAAGTCGCTTGATTACAATCTGTACTAAGCCTCGCCACTCGAATTGTTCTATTACCCCCAAGTCGGTCTCGCCCCATGCCACATCAACAAACCATTGACACGATCGTCCGCATACTTCGCAAAAGTCGGAGCATCTTGTTCGTTACTGGAGCTGGGATGTCGGCGGATTCTGGGGTACCGACGTATCGCGGCATTGGGGGGCTCTATGAGGTCGAAACAACGGCAGAAGGGTTGCCGATTGAAGCCATCCTTTCCGGAACGATGATTCGCACGAATCCGGAATTGACTTGGAAGTACCTCGCCGCAATTGCAGCTGCGGCGCAGGGGGCAACCATCAACCGGGGACATGCAGTCATTGCGGAAATGGAACGCCATTTCTCCCGCGTCTGGACATTGACTCAAAATGTCGATGGCTTTCACCGTGCGGCGGGTTCACGGAACGTGATCGAGATTCATGGCAATATGCGGTCACTCTCCTGCATGGGTTGTACTTTTCGCCGGAACCTGGATGAGACGGCGGCTTTAAAAATCCCGCCTCGGTGTCCCGCTTGCGATGACATCCTCCGTCCAGACGTAGTACTTTTCGAGGAGGCATTGCCCGAAGAGTCACTGCGGAGGCTTCAACGTCAATTAGAAACCGGCTTTAGTGTCGTCTTCAGCATCGGCACCAGCGGTCTGTTCCCTTATATCCAAGAACCCATAGTGGCCGCCCGCCGACGTGGTGTGCCGACAATTGAAATCAATCCTGATGAAACCATCATTTCGTCCATGGTCGATTATCAGCTACAGTTGGGGGCTGCTGACGCACTGGAGCAGATATGGCAACAGTATTCTTTGGCGAGCTGATGTCGCTCGATGAATGATGAAATTGAATTGCTGCGTCATGAACAACCGTGGGATGTCTTCAGAAGCCTGCCCCGCCGCTCGAATTGTGATTGGGATCGAAACAAAACCATGGATACGCTCTTTAATAAGCCAGCTTCGCCGGTGGCCGAACAAGCTCCGCCCAAATCGTTGTTAGAAATCGCCAAGTTCATTTTCTTGGCGTGGGAAAAACTGCGTATCGGCTATTTGGCGATACTCATCCTGGTGACGCTCGTGCCGTCGCTGCTCGCCCCCAGCGAATTGTGGTATTCCATTCGGTTTTGGTTCCGGCTTGCCGAAGGGGCAGTGCTCGCCAATATTTGCTATTTCGCCGGGCCGATCATAGAAACGTACTTGACTTGGTTGGGCTTCCGCGGTTCATGGCTGCGGATTGTCTTGTTCATCGTCGGCACGTTGTTCGCTTGCCTACTTGCGTTAGTAGTCATGTCGTCACTATTGCTGCATGGCATGGATCATTTAGATTGACCTTCGCAGCGTGACTGAAATACACAATGCCGTAGGGCAGGCTCCCGCCTGCCTGAGTTTTGAAGAGCGACACCAGAAATCAAATCCACGGCAGGCGGGAGCCTGCCCTACGACTTTTTAGCGCTCGGTAACCAACATGATCGAACCGCATTTGCCGCAACAAAATGAGTCGACTGCCGTGATCCGCGATGCGCTGGCGGCGGCGGTTCAGCAGGGGGCCTCTGACTTGCATGTGGTCGTTGGGCATCCGCTGACGTTGCGGTTGAATGGCCGGTTGCAGGAATTGCCCGGGCCGGTTTTGACCGATGAGATTGTCGCCCCGGCCTTGCGCGATCTGTGCCCGCCGGAACGTTGGCAATTGTTTCAGGCAGAGCACAATCTCGATTTCGCGTTGGAGTTGGATATCAACGGGCAACCGGGCCGATTTCGCGTGAATTATTTCGTGAACGGCGAGCACAGCGGCGGCTGTTTCCGCGTGATCCCCGCTGCCATTCCCAGTTTTCAATGGGCCGGTTTTCCGGTCGAAGTTGCAGATCGATTGACGCAGATCCGTAACGGGTTGGTGCTCTTTTCCGGCGTAACCGGAGCGGGCAAGACGACCTCGTTGGCGATGATCATCAATCTCTTGATGCAAGGCAGCGGGCTGCGGATCATTACCGTCGAAGAGCCGATCGAATATGTCTTCCCCACGCGGAGCGGTTCGTTGATCACGCAGCGCGAAGTCGGTCGCGATGTCCAGTCATTCGCCGACGGTTTGAAGTACGGTTTGCGGCAGGATCCCGACGTGATTTTGGTTGGCGAAATCCGCGACAAACAGACCGCTCAAATGGCGCTCAGCGCCGCCGAGACGGGGCACCTGGTGTTTTCCACACTGCACACCCGCGATGCCAAGGGCGCGATTTCACGGTACACCGATTTCTTTCCGCAGAACGTGCAAAATGAAATCCGCGGGCAACTCTCGCAAAGCCTGCAAGCAGTGATCTGCCAGCACCTACTCCCCAGCTCCGGCGGGGAAAAACGCGAGTTGGCCCTGGAGATCCTCTACCGCAACTCCCCCATCGCCAGCGCCATCCGCTCCGGCAAAACCGACAGCATCGACCGCAATATTCTCACCGGCCGCGCCGACGGGATGATCACGTTTGACGAATCGATCAAGCGGTTGTTGCACGCGGGAAAGATCGATCGCGAAACAGCAGAGCGGTTTGTGACCGATTCGGGGATGTTAGCGCGGTGATGCCCCATCCATCTTGTAGAGACCGAAGGAACAGACGATGCCGTACGTGAACATCCAAATTACCCGCGGCGCCACCCGCGAGCAGAAAGCGGAACTCGTCAAAGACACGACCGCTTCGCTCGTCCGCGTGCTGGGAAAGCAACCGGAACATATCCATGTCGTGATTCAGGAAATCGCCGAAGAAGACTGGGGCTACGCGGGCCTGTTGACGGATGAATGGAAGCGACAGCAATCGAAATAGAAGCGTGACTAGCATTCTTTTTTCGTGCCTTTCGTGGTGGTAATCAATGAACAACGAAATTGACGAAAGACACGAAAAATCGGCGTTGAAACCAACCCTACATAACTACGGCGCAAACATGAGATGGTCCTATATCGTTTTGGCATCGGCCATGATATTCATCACAGGATGCGGAGGGTCTGCCGGAGGCATTCATGTTTGGGACGCTGTTGAACAAAACGATGCGGCGGGCATCAAAACCTATTCCAATGCGGGGGGTGACCTTGATATCCGTAACTTCGGTGGAGAGACACCATTGTTTCTCGCACTCACCCTGAAACATTTCGAGAGCTACAAAGCGCTTTTGGTGTGCGGTGCGGATCCAAATGTCATTATGAGCAAGCAGCGTGTTGTCACACATTGGGCGGCCATGGAAGACGATCCTAAATGGCTCAAGCTAGCATTGGAGCATGAAGCCAATCCAAACTTAGTCAATATTGGTTCTGGCCCACCTAATGAGGGGACTCCACTTCATTTCGCCATCGGAAGGCACATCGACAATATCAAGCTCCTGATTCAATACGGTGCTGATATCAACAAGCCGGACTACTTGGACTGTCCTCCCATTACACAAGCCGCTATGCAAAACGAATTTGAAGTCGTTTTACTCCTTCTCGAAAGTGATGCGGATTACAAAAGCGCGCGTTGCGGAGGAAGGACGTTTCAGGAGATCATGGATGAAAGAAAACTGATCAAGAGCAAGTATTTTGATCGGCCTGAAGTTCAACAACAATTGCGTACTATTGATACTTGGCTAGAAGAGCACAAATAACCGCCCCGGGGTGGCCCACAAAGATTCGTTGAGGCCGACGAAGTCAGCAGGAGTTGCTTCAGCTTTCACGGCGCTACGACACAAAAACTCCTGCGGCTGCGCCGCCCCGAAAGAGAATCTTTCGGGGCCACCCGGCGTTGCTTGCCATTCCAATTTTTCGTGTATTTCGTGGTTATATTTCCAAACCACGAAATACACGGAAACACGGCTGGTACACCGCCTCTACGTCCTCATCCCAACAACCCATTGTGCCGCAACAGCGCCTCGGTGCTGGGTTGGCGGCCGCGGAAGTCTTCGAAGACTTCCATGGGGTGACGGCTGCCGCCTTGGGAGAGGATGGTGTTGCGGAAGCGGCGGCCGGTGTCGGCGACGGCGGCTTCGTCCTCCAGGCCTGCATCCTCGAAGGCAGAGAAGGCGTCGGCGCTGAGGACTTCGGCCCATTTGTAACTGTAATACCCCGCCGCATAACCGCCGGCGAAAATGTGGCTGAAGGCGCACAGGAAACGGTCTTCGGGCAGCAGCGGCAGGACGGAGGTGGTTTCCGCCACGCGGCGCTGTACGTCGAAAATGGTTTCCGTTCCGTCGGGATCGAAGTTGCTGTGCAGTTCCAGATCGGTGATACCAAACGACAATTGCCGCAGCATCATCGAACCGGCGCGGAAGTTTCGTGCCGCACAGATTTTCTCGAACAGTTCATCCGGCAACGGTTCGCCCGTTTCGACGTGCGACGTCATGCCGATCAGCGTCGGTTTGTGGTAGCACCAGTTTTCCATGAACTGGCTGGGCAATTCGACCGCATCCCATTCGACGCCGTTGATCCCCGACGCATCCGCTTCGTTGACCGTAGTCAGCATGTGTTGCAAACCGTGGCCGAACTCATGGAACAAGGTTTCGACTTCGCGGAAGGTCATCAACGACGGTTTGTCGCCGACCGGTGGCGTGCTGTTGCAGACCAGATGCGCGACCGGCAATTGCACTTCGCCATCCAACATCCGCCGGCTAAGGCAATCGTCCATCCACGCGCCACCCCGTTTGTTTTCCGGACGGGAGTAGGGATCGAGATAAAACGCCGCCAACGGCGTGCCGTCTTCATCCGCGATCTTGAAGTAACGCACATCCTTCTGCCAAACCGGGGCTTCGCCATCCGCCGCCGTGACCACGATGCCAAACAACCGCCGCACCAAACCGAACATCCCTTCCAGCACGTTGGGCAAGGCAAAGTACGGCCGCAGTTCTTCGTCGGTGTAATCAAACTTCTGTTCACGGAGCCGCTCCGCCCAGAAGGCGACATCCCAATGCAACAGTTCCTCGGTTTGCCCCGAGGCGGCAGCGAGCTCTTTGAGGTCTTCCAAGTCCTGCTGTGCATTGTCGTACGATGCGGCTCGCAATTCTTCGGAGAGTGTGAGCACCGCTTCGACGCTCGGCGCCATTTTCTTGGCCAAACTCAGTTGCGCGAAATTTTGATAACCCAACAGCGCCGCCTTTTGTTGGCGAAGCTGCAGCGTACGCGTGATGATATCGGTGTTGTCCCATTCGCCCGATGAGGCACGCGTGAGGTAAGCCCGAAACACCTGTTCGCGTTGCCCGCGATTGCGGCTGTGCTGCAAAAATGGCTGCACGACCGGTCCGTCCAACGTGACCCGCCACGGTCCGGCCTCGGGTGTGGCTGCGGGTTCGTCTTCAGCTTTGGCTTGGTTGTAAGACTGCGCGGTGAGTTGCTTGAGACTTTCCGGCCAGCCTTCGACATCGGCGGCAGCGGTGACGGTCAGCGACCAAGCTTTGGTGGCATCGAGCACGTGATTGGAAAAGTCAGTGCTCAGTTTCGAGAGATCGCGCGCGATTTGGTTGAACCGTTCGAGCACTTCTCCTTCCAAGCCAACACCAGCCAATTCGGCATTGAGCAATTTGTCGTCGACGATGCGCTTTTGCGTTTCGGATAACGTTTCCCAGACATCCCCGTCTTTGATCGCCTTGAGTGCCTTGTAGATCGGTTGGCTTTGCCCAACGCGGAGTCCGAAGTTGACGACATCCTGCAGCACGGTTTCATGGGCTTCGCGGATTTCCGGAGAGTTTTGCACGCTCAACAGATGCCCCACAGGCCCCCAGGCCTGTTCGAAGGGTTGATCCAACTCTTCGAGCGGTTGCATGACACCCTCCCAGGTGGGAGTGGCATTTTGCTCGATGTCGGCCAACTGTTTTTCAGCTTCGGCAATGCAATGTTTGACCGCCGGCACCACATGCTCAGGTTGGATCGCGTCAAATAGCGGCAGCCCGGCGTGTTGCAAAAGCGGATTGTTTTCCAAGGTGTCCGTGTTGGATGTCATTGGTTGAGTCCCTTCGGTGTTGATGTTTTCGTAGTGCTCACCCTAGTGCCCTGGTTCCCAAACTCTGTTTGGGAACCACTATTGGCGAATGCTCTGCTTCGTGCGGTCGGGTGGATCGGTTGGAGTGGGTCCGTGGTTGTTTATCGTTGGCGAAGCAGAGCTTGGCTTGAGTGCGTTCCCAAACAGAGTTTGGGAACGAGTTAAAATGTGAGAACGAGTCTTCGAGTGATTATGCCAACAAAGCCTTAGCGAACTTGGCGGCTTTGCGTGAGGTCTTTTTTCAGTAGTTAAATCAGTTGTCCTATGCGAGAAAGGTGCGTCGCGACGCACCCTACGTTTCGTTATTTTTGCTTTTCGATGTGGTTGCGGATGAATTGTTTGAATTCGTCTTTGATGTCTTGCGGGGCGGCGTGGCCCATGTGGGGGCGCTCGACGGTTTGTTTATCTCCGCGAAGTTGATTGTAGGCGGCAAAGTTTGTTGTTGGCGGGCAGACGGCGTCGATGAAGCCGATGCTCAATATCGCATCCGCATCGGTCCGGGCAGCGAAGTTCACTGCATCGAAATACCGCGACGCTTCTAAAGCCGCTGCCTCAGGTTGGCCGGCATCGTCGATCGGCACCAGTTTGGGCCAACCGTTGATGCGATTGATCACGCGTCCGGAGTGATCGCACATCGCGGGCACGCCGACGGCAATGGCGGTCACGCGCGGTTCTAATCCCGCAGCCACTAGGGATTGTCCGCCCCCTTGGCTGTGACCGCTGACGATCAAAATCTTGCCATCCCATTCCGGTTGGGCGGTCAAAAAGTCCATCGCCCGCATCAGTCGCAGATACATGCCAAGAAAGTAACTCGTATCACGCGAGTCACGTCCATCGTGGCGGTAGGTTTTCAACTTTCCGGTCGCTAAGTCGCGATAAAATTTGGCTGGACGACCGTTGGGGATGCCATGGGCGTTGATGTCGAGCGCTAACAATCCCATCCGCGCCCCTTCGACGGCATTGCCCAACGAAGAACTTCGCACACCGGCGCCATGCACATAGAGTAACGCGGGCAAACTTTGGGGCGCCGCGTTTTTGGGCCGCGCCAGATACCCCGACACGGGCGTGGGTCCGAGACAATTGACCTGCACGTCAAATGCCTCAATCTTCTCATCCGGTGACTCGACCGGCGTGACTTCGGCCGTCGCAGGCACAGTGGCGAGACGCTCCTTTTGCATCGCCCAGAACTCGTCGAAATCCTCCGGAGCCGGCAGGCTGGGTTGGATCATTTCGGGACTGACCGCAGCCGCAGCGATCGCAGTTAAGGGTCGGCCGGCTTCGGGAGTGACCTTCACGACGCAGCGCAAAAAACCCGGTTCAGGCATCACACCGCGAACGTGGATCGGTTCGCCTTGCAACTCCGCTCGACCAACGGTCAATGCCGTCAGCCCATCTTTGGTCAATGTATAGTCCACACGGCCCGACGTCGCTGGTTGGCCGTATTTGAGCACGTCGATTTGAAAGTCAACCGGTTCAGCGGTTTCATAACGCGCGTTTTCACGATCGGTCGATACACGTACATCATAGGGCTGCACCTCCCGCACGCGATGGCTGAGGGTATCGCCAATAAAGATCTCGTCGCTGGGACTCACGCAGATCCCGTGCGGACGCGCCAACCCCGCTGTGAGCGCCGAGCGATTGTCGCCGTTATAGGTCGCGACGTCCGGTCCGGCTCCGGCCACGGTGGCGATCATACCGGTCTGCGGATCGATTTTACGAATGACTTGATTCTCGGTATCGCAAACGAATACGTCGCCGTTGCTCCCCACAGCAATGCCTTTGGGACCGTTGAACGTCGCTTCGAGCGCGGGTCCGTTGTCACCGGAAAATCCTTTTTCGCCCGTGCCGGCAATATGTTGAATTTTGCCGCTGGTCAGGTCCAATTTCCAAATACTGTGCCCTTCACGCAGTGCAATCCATAGAGTCTGGCCGTCGATATCCAAGGCGCGCGGCCCAAGAATGGGTTTGCCTTTTACCGCTGCACCGTCGGTCGGCAAGGTTTTTTCGCCGTTCCCGGCAATCGAGTCGACGATACCCGTCTTGAGATCGATGCGACGGATGCGGTGATTGCCGATATCGGCCACGTACAACCCGCCATTATCATCCAAAGCAATACTGTGTGGTCTGGAAAACTGAGCTTCAATCGCCGGTCCGCCGTCCCCGGCATAACCCTGCTGGCCCGTTCCGGCTACGGTGGAAATGATCCCCGTTTTTGCATCGACGCGGCGGATGAGGTGGTTCTGCATTTCGACGAAGAACATATTCCCGTCGGCATCAAAACGAACTTCGTACGGTTCGTTGAGCATCGCTTCGGTCGCCGGGCCGCCGTCTCCGGAGTACCCTTTTTGGCCATTACCCGCAACAACGGTCAATTTCTTGGTTTTTCGATCCAATCGCCACACGCGGTGATTGAGCACCTCGGTGATGTAGAGCGCTCCATCCGGCCCGAGTTCCACACCGAACGGCTGTCCGATATTCTGCTGAGCCCCCTTGCCGGCATCGGCGTTGTTGTCCGGTTTGCCGGTTCCCGCTACAGTCGATATCTGACCAGCGACGGAATATTCCGCTATGCCTAAGGCGACAGCCAAAACGGTGACGAATGCGAGCAGATGACGTTGTCTCATGATGAACGGCCTATAGGATGATTGCGGCAGTGATTGATAGCTGGGAGAGCGACTCGTAGTTTATCGCGGAACCGGTTGGAATTCCAAGGCGCGTGTCGTAATGCGCGTGGCCGCTGCAGGTACAAACCACTACCATAACAACGGCTATTTCGTCCTCCCAGCCTCCGGCTCCGCCGGGGGTATTGCACAGCAGTAGATAAAAATGACGACCAACCCCCCCGATCCCCGCTCCCTCACCCGCGAAGAAATTCGCAAAATCCAGTCCGAGCGGCTGATTGAAATGTTGGCGGAGATCATTCCCCAAAACTCGTTTTGGACGACTCGCTTCGAAGAGGCGGGAATTGACCCAGCCACGATCCGGAGTGTCGAGGACCTATTGCAATTACCGACGGTGACCAAAGCCGAGATCCTTGGCGACCAGGAGTCGCATCCTCCCTACGGATCGAATCTAACCTACGAATTTGATGCCTATAGCCGTTTGCACCAAACCTCGGGTACAACCGGTTCGCCAATGCGCTGGTTGGATACCCCTGCGAGTTGGAATTGGTTGATGCGCTGCTGGGCGCAGATTTATCGTATTATTCGCCTCACTCCACAGGATCGATTAGCGTTTCCATTTTCGTTCGGCCCGTTCCTCGGTTTCTGGGCGGGATTTGAAGGGGCAGCGCGATTGGGAAACCTGTGCTTACCCGGTGGTGGCATGAGCAGCCAGGCGCGACTGGAATTGATCGAACAACATGGCGCGACGTTTGTCTGTTGCACGCCGACTTATGCGCTGCGGCTGGCCGAAATCGCGCGCGAACAGGGCATCGATTTGGCCGGCAACTCGGTCCGCATTATCTTGGTCGCCGGCGAACCGGGCGGAAATATCCCCGCCACACGACGCGCCATCGAATCGGCCTGGGGTGCGCGAGTGATCGATCATTGGGGAATGACTGAGGTCGGCGCGCTGGCCGTGGAAAGTATCGACCGCCCCGGCAGCTTGTACATGCTGGAAACCGAGTGTATCGCCGAGATCATCGACCCCGAGACGGGACAACCTGTGGCCGTCGGCGAAGAAGGGGAGCTGGTCGTCACGAATCTTGGCCGTCATGGCAGCCCGCTCATTCGTTACCGAACGGGGGATCGAGTCCGCGCCGCAATCCCGGCAGCCGACGACGACTTACAAATGCTTTGTTTGGACGGAGGAATTCTGGGCCGCACGGACGACATGATCACTATCCGCGGCAACAATGTTTATCCCTCCAAGTTGGAAGGCATTTTGCGAGAATTCGATGAAATCGTCGAGTATCGCATCGAAGTCAGCACTCGTAAATCGATGCATCACGTCAAAATCGAAATCGAGCCGCAGCCGAGTATTCAAGAATCGGAAGCCGAATTTCAGTTGGCGTCAAAATTGGCTGAGGCGATCAAGGACCGTCAAAATTTCCACGCAGAGATCAAGCTCGTTCCCAGCGGCAGCCTCCCCCGCTTCGAGTTAAAAGGCCGCCGCTTTTTCCGTGTGGAGTAACGTTGGCAAACCAATTCGTTCTCCCCGGGAGGGCGAAGCTCCTGCTGAGCCGCGCGCAACCAAACAAGTCTGAGAACTGATTATCGCGCGACATTACCAGTGACCTTAAGCTTGCCTGTTGATTTTTTCTGAACCTGCATGGTGTGCCTTCGCATGGGGCATGCGCGGCTCGGCGGGAGCCTCGCCCTCCCGGATCGCTGTGATGAATTCGAGAACCGCGGGCAGCGCGCAAAGTCGCCAACCATCATCCAATAACTGCGGCAACAGTTCCTTCATCGCCGCTGGTGTCACGCGCGGGACTTGGGATTGTCGTGCAAGCAAACAATGCTTCCCGGTCGAATGCACCTGTGTGTCCATTGTGCGACATGCGCAGCCGTTGCGGTCGGTGTGAAATCACCCGGGAGGACGTCCCACATGACTAACTTTTGACCGGCGTGTTTACACCAGGTCAATGCCGCCGGCGTGATGCGTCCAAACGGAGGACGCATCCAACGGATTGGCTCACCGGCCAATTGCTGCAGGATGTCGGTCGCACGTTCCAGTTCCACCTTGTATTCATCGCTGGACACCTTCCAGGCATTGGCGTGCGAATACGTGTGATTGCCGATCGCATGTCCTGCGGAGAGCATGTCCCGCACAAGTTGCGGCCGCTGCTCGGCATGGTCGCCTCTTAGAAAAAATGTGGCGGTGGCCTGATGACGGTCTAAGATCTCCAACAGTTGCGGCGTGGCGACTTCGTCCGGTCCGTCGTCGAACGTCAAATACAGATTTTTTCCCTGGGAAGGCATTTTCCAGAGTGGATCCCAGATGACATGGCGAAGCATGCGCGGTAAATAAGTGCCGATAACGTGAACCATAGATGATTCCTACAGGCAGAATTGTCGATGCGCCGAAATTGAGGCGGCGGAAGTTTAGTCAAATCCGGCGATCTTGTTGAGAGCGAATGCGGCGAGAAGTGATATGATTTGAGACCAACCGCCCACAACGATGAAATTGACCTCTTAGTGGGGATTGACGCCCACGCAGCGGTCTGCGACAAATAAAGTCCACGACATTTTCAATCCACAATTCCAGCCGTCGATTTCCAACGCTCTCAAAGTTTTGGAAAATACGTTCACGGTTCTCTTTGCCGCAATTGCGGCCAATAATCAGGACGTTATGCAAACCACATTTGGCCGTTGCTACCAAGTCATCGATGATTCGGTCTCTGAAATGGATGCCGAGTTGACGGAACTCAGGCGATTCTTGCACGCCCATCCCGAACCGAGCGGCGAAGAGGTACAGACCACGCGGTTGGTGCTGGGCCGCTTGGAGGAGGCAGGGCTGGAACCGCATATCTGCCACGGCGGATTGGGGCTGATTGCTGACCTCGAACTGGGGCATCCTGCCGCCGATGCACCGCGCATCGCCTTGCGAGCCGATATGGACGCACTACGGTTGGTGGACGAAAAGGACGTTCCCTACGCTTCGCAAAACCATGGCGTCACACACGCCTGTGGCCACGATGCTCATACAACCATCACTTACGCCGCTGCCAAAACGGCAACGCAACTTCGCGCAGCGATGGCTGAGTGCGAACCGGGAGTGGGGGTCAAATTGCGATTCATTTTTCAGCCAGCGGAAGAAACCTGTGAAGGAGCGAAGTCGCTGGTGGAGCAGGGGGTGCTCAAAGGCGTGGACGCCATCCTGGCCTTGCATCTCGACCCCGAACGGCCCGTTGGCGATGCTGGAGTACGGGATGGATTTCTGACGGCCAATTGCGATGAAGTCGATTTCTTTATCCAAGGCCGTGGAGGACATGCCGCCCGCCCGCATCATTCAATCGATCCCATCGCCGCCGCATCGCAATTGGTCGGAGCGTTGTACCAATATATCCCCCGATCCGTCGATTCACGCGACCCCGCGGTCTTTACCGTCGGCAAAATCTTGGGGGGTTACGCCGCGAATGTCATTCCGGAAAGCGTGGAACTGCTCGGCACGCTCCGCACAATCGGCCGCGACACACGCTCGCGCATCATTCAACGCATCCGCGAAATCACGCACGGCGTGAGTGAATCGAGCGGCGTAAAAATCACCGTCGAATTCCGCAACCCGCTCGCATCGGTCGACAATGATAAAAACATCAATCGCCTACTCACTCAGGCTGCCCGTGACGTCCTGGGGGACTCGCATGTCAAACAGATCGATAAACCCAGCATGGGCTCAGAAGATTTCGGTGTCTATTTAGAACATGTGCCGGGCGCCATGTACCGGTTGGGCTGTGCTGCTCCCAATTGTCCAGCGCACTTTTTGCATTCGCCAAAATTCGACATCGACGAGCGAGTGCTTCAACTCGGGCCGCGTATTTTTCTACGGGCGGCGCTATTGATTTCTCAAGAACTGAAAGCCGTTTCCGAGGGGTAATTGACTGATGACGATGCCGTCTTTGGAATTTAAACGTAACGATTATCCCACTGTCGGTGTGGAGATCGAATTACAACTCGTCGACGCCGAAACCATGGCCTTGTCGAATTCGATTTCCGATATCCTGGCCGGACTTCCCGCGGAAATTGAAGCGCGGGTCAAGCCGGAGCTGATGCAGTCGTATTTAGAAATCAATACCGGCATCTGCAATACCGTCGACGACGTCGAACGCGATCTCCGCTCGGTCCTGCAACAGGTCGAAGCGATTACAGACAACTTAAATCTGAAGCTCTTTTGGGGGGCGACGCATCCCTTTTCTTCCTGGCGGGATCAAAAAATCACCGTCAACGACCGCTATTATCGCCTTGTGGAATTGATGCAGGACGTCGCCCGGCGACTGGTGACGTTTGGGCTGCACGTGCATGTCGGCGTCGACACGGGCGACAAGGCAATCATGATTTGCGATCGCATGATGCGACACCTGCCGCTGTTTTTAGCCTTGTCGGTCAACTCCCCCTTTTGGGAAGGCCGCAACACGGGGCTGCACTCCAATCGCTCTAAAATTATGGAAGGCCTGCCAACGGCCGGACTTCCCAGTCAAATGCGCAACTACAGCGAATACGTTTGGCTGGTGCGTCACTTGGAAGAGACCGGGTTTATTAACTCCGTCCGCGAAATCTGGTGGGATGTGCGGCCGCACAACAATTTTGGCACGGTAGAAATCCGCATGTGCGACATGCCCGCCCGACTCGATCAGGTGCTCGCCTTGACCGCCTTAACGCAATGCTTGGTGGTGGCGCTGTCACGCGAAATTGACAACGGCACCTACCAATCGGAATACCATCCCATGATGGTCGAGCAAAACAAATGGCGGGCAACCCGTTTCGGTTCCGATGCCCGCTTGGTCAACAGCGACGACTATAAGACCTACTCGGTCCAAGAAACGACCGATAACTTGGTCGACTTGCTGCTCCCCATCGCCAAGGACCTGGATTGCCTCGAACGACTCGAATCGGTCCGCGAACTTCCCAAACAAACCGGCGCCGACCAACAACTAGAAATCTTCGCCGAAACCAACAGCCGCAAAGAAGTCGTCCAACAAATGCTAGCCGCGAATCAATGGGCGAAGTAGGCGTGGAAGTAGGCTTGAGGCGTGAGAGAACAGGCTTGAGGGCCGGCCGATTCAGACCGAATCGCACTTGCCAAACTCGCCGACAATGTAAGGATTACAGCAGCCCCCGCTTTTTTCTGGCCACTCTATCAGACTGTAGACTTTAGACCGTAGACCATAGGGATCGTTGGCCTGAGGCTTGAGGTAACAGGCGTGAGGGCTGGCCGATTCAAGCAGGAACGTACCCACCGTACTTATTGACAACGTAAGAAAAAGCCCCCCATTTTTCTGGCCACTGGCCACTCGCCACCGGCCACTCTTTTCTGCCTACTGCCTACTGCCTACTGCCTAAAAAAAATGACCACCCCCACCAAACCAACGCCCACCGATCCCCGTGAGAAGGTTCGCACCTTTCCCACAACGCCCGGGATCTATCTGATGAAGGATGGGCAGGGACGGGTGATTTATGTTGGCAAGGCGGTCAACCTGCGGAGCCGGGCCTCGAGTTATTTCACCGAGGCCGCTGCTATTGAGCGCCGCACGGCGGAATTGGTAACGCAAATCCGAGATATTGATTTTCTGGAGGCGGATAGCGAAGTCGATGCGTTGTTGATGGAAGCGCGGTTGATCAAGGATATTCAGCCGACCTTCAATCAAGAACTGAAGGACGATAAAACGTTTCCGTATTTGGAGATTTTCATCCGCGAAGATTTCCCCCGCGTGGAATTCACCCGCACACCGCAATCCCGCGGCACGAAGCTATACGGGCCGTTCACCAACGCCAAGAAACTGCGGGGCACGATTGCCGTCTTGCAAAAGATCTTTCGTTTCCGCACCTGTTCACTCGACATCGAAGATGGCGACGAACGCTGGCGGTGGTTCCGGCCCTGTTTGCTCCACAGCATCAACCAATGTACGGCACCCTGCAATCTACGGATCAGCAAGGAAGACTATCGCCGCGACATTGCCCGCTTGCGAATGTTTCTCGACGGCAAAAAGGCGCGGTTGCTCACCGACATGCGGAAGGAAATGGAACAGGCGTCCTCGTCGCTGCAATTTGAAAAAGCTGCACAGCTGCGCGATCAATTGCATTTGCTGGAGAGCATGAACCTCCGTGGTGATCTGGAGGAGCACGTGCAACCGGAAGTGTTTTATATCGATCCTAAAAAAGGGGTCGCCGGGCTGAAGCAAATTTTCAAGCTAGAGCACCCGCCCCGCCGCATCGAAGGGGTCGACATTGCCCATCTGGGAGGGGGCGAAACGGTGGCGAGCTTAGTGCAATTTATCGACGGAATGCCATTCAAAAGCGGCTACAAACGTTACAAAATTCGCACGGTCGCAGGCGTCGACGATTTTGCCGCCATTCACGAAGTCGTCGCCCGGCGATTGGACCGTCTGCGCAATGAAGGCGAGTCGTTTCCCGATATTCTGTTGATCGACGGTGGTAAGGGCCAACTCAGTTCCGCGATGGCCGCCATGCGGGCGTTGGAGATCGATCCGCCGTTTACGATTTCGCTCGCCAAACGTGAGGAAGAAGTCTACGTTCCCGGCGAAGAGGAACCCCGCCGCCTGAGCCGACATTCCTACGGTCTGCGGTTGTTGCAATACGTCCGCGACGAAGCCCACCGTTTCGCACAGCACTACCACCACATCCTGCGCAGCAAATCAACGCTGGGTGAATAACCGAGTGCTCCCAAATGGGTGCCACTGGCGGTGGGTGCCACTGGCGGCTTGTCCGCCAGTGCAAAGGTGCGTCGGATTATTGCACTGCTGGACAAGCCAGCAGTGGCACCCAACGTCCGGCACTGTGTTAGGCCGCTGGTGTAGCGACCTTGGCGTCGCTGAATTTTTCGTTCCCTTTGGCCATCTCGCGTAACTTGGCACAAGGGGTCATCCGCACCATTTTCTCGGCAAACTTGTCGAGCGTTTCACAGACATGCTGGATGCCCACGGAATCGGCATATTGCAGCGGGCCCCCGCGAAACGGCGCGAAGCCGGTTCCCAGGACCATTGCCAAGTCAATATCGTCCGGCTTTGAAGCGATGCCCTCTTCCAGGCAGCGGGCTGCTTCGTTGATCATGGGATAGATCAACCGCTGGATAATGACCTCACGCGATAACGTGGCACTGATTCCCGAGGGACCGCTCCGCCGCAGATGGTCTATGGCTTCTGTCACGTCCGGGGCCAGTTGTTTTTTCTTGCCGGTTCCTTGGATCAAGCGTTTGCCGCCGCCCGATTTGGCACGCATCTCGCCCAACTTGGTCCACAGCGTGGCCGATTTCATGCGGTCACCATAAGCGGCGTGCATGTTGGCGGCGACGTGGGCGGCGATATCCAATCCGACCAGATCGGCCATTTTAATCGGCCCCATCACCATTCCAAATTCGGTTGCCGCACGGTCGATTTCCAATGGTTCGGTGACTTCTTCGAGCAGATAACCGACTTCGTTCATATAGGGCGCTAGAATGCGATTCACCAAAAATCCGGCGCAATCCCCGACGACGATCCCTGTCTTGCCGAGTTTTTGCACTGTGGCAAACGCAGTGGCGATCGCCGCATCGTTGGTGTAGGGCGTGCGGATGATCTCTACGAGTTTCATTTGTTGCGGAGGATTGAAAAAATGCAGTCCCACAATCCGCTGCGGACGGGACATACCTTCGGCGATATCGGACACAGTCAGCGAACTGGTATTGGTCGCCAACACCGTATCCGGGCCGGTCGCTTCAGCCAGGTCGCGAAAGACTTCCCGCTTGATGTCGAGGTTTTCGACGATCGCCTCAATGACAATATCCGTGCGTTTCAATCCACTGTAGTCAGTGATCGGCCGCAAATGATCCAATGTACGCGTTCGCTCCAGCGGCGTAATTCGCTTCCGCGCGAGATCCTTGTTCAATAACCCGGTGATCGTCTGCAAACCGGCGGATACCGCTTTGGGGTTGATGTCCTTCAGTCGCGTCCAGACATTCTTTCGGGCTAGCAACAGCGCGATTCCAGCCCCCATTGCCCCGGCGCCCAAAACGGCCGCATCGGTCACGGCGTTCGCGTCCGGTTTGACGGTCAAATCTTCGGGCGGCTTTTTGGCAGCTTCACTGAGAAAGAACAGCCGCATCAACTCTCGCGTGACCGGACTTTGCCCGAGCTGCGCAATCGCATTCGCCTCGACATCAAAGCCGCTATCGGTTCCGGAGGCGATTTGTTCGCGGAGCGATTCAATCACTTTCAGCGGGCGGGGTAGTGTCCCCGCGTTTGACGTTGGACCTGCTGTTCGGCTTTATTGAGGATGTATTTTTTTAGGGGACCGAAGTTATTGGCAATGCGTTTCCACAACGGGGGCTTGCGGACGGACATTTTCGGCAAGCCCGATTTCAACACTTGGATGCCGGCGCGCTCCAGTCCTTCATTGGGAAGCACATCATGCACCAGCCCCTTGGAGCGTGCTTGAAAACCGTTGAGCATTTTTCCGGTGAGCATCATCGGCAGCGCATCGATCAGTCCGATGAGTTTTGGCAACCGGACTGTGCCCCCCCATCCGGGAATCAGCCCCAGCATCACTTCCGGCAGTCCCAATTGTGTTTTGGGATGCTTGTCGGCAAGTCGATATTTGCAGGCCATGGCGAATTCTAATCCGCCCCCCAAACAAGCGCCGGAGATCAACGCGACGGTGGGAACTTTGAGCGCCGCCAACTGGTCAAACACCTTTTGCCCGAATTGCGACATCTCGCGCGCCGCCTCTTCGCCATCCAGGTCCTTCATCTCGGTGACATCAGCCCCCACGATAAAGTTGCCCGGCTGTCCGCTGCAAAAAGCGACGCCCTGAATCGCGTCCTCGTTGCGCACGTGCACCAACAGATCGCGCAGCTCCTCTAAAGTCGCCCGCGAAAACGAATTCACCGGCCGATCAGCGCGATCAATCCGCACATGCAACAAACCGTCCACCGGTTCGTCATAGTGCCACATGATGGCCATCCTGTTTCCTCCCTGTCCGTCGTACTGACGGTCAATTCCGTTCTGCTGTTTTTAAGAACTTTTAGCCACAGATGAAACACGGATAAAACACAGATCTGACCTAGTCTCTATGCAAGGTTTGGGAAACAAGGTTGTGCTTTAGAAATCTTTTTTCTGTGTTTCATCTGTGTTCAATCTGTGGCTCATTCAAACCCTGACCACCTCGCAAAACGCTCAAGCGGCGATGCGTTCGACGATGACAGCTGCGCCTTGTCCGCCACCGACGCATAATGTCGCCAAACCGATGCGCTGATCGCGCCGTTCCAATTCTCGTAGCGCCGTTAAGACCAATCGCGCCCCGGTGGCCCCCACTGGATGCCCCAAGGCAATGGCACCGCCGTTGACGTTTAATTTCTCTTGATCCAGCGGACCCAGCAACGTGCGATCCTCATAGGCGGCACAATCCTGGGGTGGATTTTCAAAACCTTTCAGGCAAGCCAACACCTGGGCGGCAAAGGCCTCGTTGATTTCGACCAATTCCATCTCGCTGAGTTTCATGCCACAGGCTTTTAACGCCTTGGCGCTGGCATAAACCGGTCCGAGTCCCATGCGTGCGGGATCGCAGCCGGCATAGGCCGAGCCGCGGATTCTCCCTAGGGGTTGCAGTCCGTGAATCTTGGCGGTCTCTTCTTCCATGATCAAAAGAGCGACCCCGCCATCGGTGACTTGGCAGGAATTGCCTACGGTGACGGTCCCCCAACGGCGATCGAAATAAGGTTTCAACTTGCCAAGTGCTGTGAGGCTTTGGTTATCGCGTGGTCCAATATCTTGTTCGATCGGGGTCGCCTTTTTGCCGGCATAGGCGGTCATGGTTTGATTGCTGAGTCGGTCCTCTTTCCAGGCTTCGACCGCGCGTTGGTGGCTGCGGAGCGCGAAGGCATCCTGTTCTTCGCGGCTGATGTCATATTCACGGGCCAACTTTTCAGCCGTGTCTCCCATCATCAAACCGGAAACGGGATCCTTGAGACCCATCTCGATACCGATCTGCGGTTGAAAATCGGATGGACGAAACCGGGTGATCGCTCCCAATTTCTGTAGCGGACTGCGGCCTTTGACGACGGAGAACAGCTTTTCAGCGAATCCCTTTTTCCAAAAGACGGGGATGTTGCTCATGGAATCGACCCCCAGAGCAACGACACAGTTCGCTTCGCCCGCTTCGATTTTAGCGACCGCCTCAGTCACGCTTTCCATGCCGCTAGCGCAATTCCGGTTAACGGTGTGCGCGATACTGGCCTGTGACATGCCGCACCGCAGCGCGATCACTCGAGCGACGTTGGCCGAATCCGCCGGTGAAGCCACATTGCCGGCGATCAATTCGTCGACAGCTGCAGGATCAAAGTTGCTGCGGTCGAGCAATTCGCGGACAACCATCCGCCCCAGTTCGGGCGCGTCGACATCAGTCAGCGGTCCTCCCGCTTTTACAAACGGCGTGCGAATCCCATCGACAATGACGGCTGTGGCCATCGGTCCCTCCCTGCCATCATGGCTATCCTAAAGTGGCCGGCGCTCTAGGGCGCCGGCATCCGTCGTTGCGACGCGTCGGTTCAGTGCGAGCAGGCTCCACGACGGTCTCAATCGTTCTGAAACCCATATTCCTTATTTGAGCGGTCAAAATCAAGGTCGCTCAGTGGAGTGCCCAGTGCCAAGTCGCAATAACCATAATATTCGATCAACGTTTCGTCATCCATTTCCTCGCAGCCCCAATCCGCACCCCAGTCCGAATCGGGCCAGGTAAAGTTGGCGATTTGGATCGGAACGGAGAGTTCTTTATCAATAAACAAATCAGATTTTCGATAGGTCGCAGAGACCTGCGGGCTACCATATTCCAGAATAAATCGGTAGCAGGGGCGTTCGTGGCAGACTTCATCGTCGAACAATTGGCACTTCAGGTCGGTGTTCTTCTCCAGATCATTCTGACGATCGGTGATGAGGGTCTCCACCAAACGCAACAAGCCCATTTGAGTCACCGGGTAACGCGACTGGCTCATGGCCAGCACGCAATGCGGATCCAAGCTGATGACCGGGAGAAGCCGCGATTTCCAGCCCACTTGCTTTAGCAGGATATTCCCGTCATTGACGCCGTCGGCGTACAGCATTTCCTGCCCAGCATCTGTTTCGACCCATTTCATATACACACTGAACGGTTCGTGACGGACCTTGATTTCCGTAACGTCCCCTTCGGTCAATTCATCTCCCACGCGTTCTTGTTTGATGAACGTCGCAGTGTAGTGATTGATACTTTTGAGCCGTTCACGTCCATTTTGCAGCAACGTCAACGCAGTCTGCAGCGCGAGTTGTTGCGGGTCTTTTTGTACGTCGACGTCCAACGGTTGCGTGGCTGTCGTTGGCTCGGTCGGTTTGATCGCCGAGACCTGGAGAATATCGTTATTGAAAGCCGAGGCGACGGGAGTAACCGCCGACGCGCGACGGCTGGCCTTGCGGAAGTCATGCGGATCGGCCGCAGGGCGTTGGCTGCCCCAGTGTGTATTGACGACCACCCCGACGATGCAAATTGTCGAAAGCAACATAAAGATACGAAGCCGGCGCGGTTTAGACCGCCCAATCAGCGAAGAATTCTGTAGAGTCATGATATCGCTCCAAGTAAAAACCGACGAGTCGTCTCAGAGCCTCGCTCCTTCTTCGCTGAGATGGTCGTAGTATCCGCAAAACTCGATTTGTAGAGAGTTGGGAATTAGGGGTAGCTCTCGTCGACCGCCATCGCAGCTGTCTTCCGTGTCCGCTTGGGGGGGGGTAACGTGGGTACACGAGCCGCCGGCACTTCGACCGTCGGCTGAGGGGGGGTGCTGTTCCAAGTAATCATGCTTGTCGTAACCCGCAGCCAGTTGCATAACCACCGAAAGAGTGAACGATGCATCGTTCCTCGTCCAAGCGGAATCAACTTCACCAGCCACGGAGTCAGAAGCTGCTCTTTATTCTTGCGAACAGAATTGATGATTTGGTTTGCTAGTTTTTTGGGTGTCAGCATCGGAGTAAACCGCGGTGTGCACACGCCGGCAAACATACCTGTGCCGACATAACTGGGGCAGACGGCAGTGACTCCGACGTGTTCATGTCCATTGAGCCGCAATTCTTCGCGCAACGACTCGGAAAAACCGAGCACGGCCCATTTACTGGAAGCATAGGTTGCCGCATTGGGCAGGGCGATCATAGCTGCGGCGCTGGCGATGTTCACGCAGTGCCCTTCGTCATTCTCCACAAGATCCGGCAGGAAGGCGTGTGTCACGATCGCCGGTCCCATGGTATTCACGCGGTAGGTCGCCAAATGTTTTTCGATAGGAACATCCATAAAAGCGCCGCCGAAGACGACGCCCGCATTATTGATGAGAATGTCGATGCTGCCAACGCTTTCCCGCACTTGATTGCGGACCGCTTTGACAGAAGCCGGGTCGGAGACATCCATGCGAAAACCGACGGCGGTATGGCCGGCGTTGGTTAAATACTCAACGGTCGACTCAACACGCACTAAATCTAGATCGGTGACGATGATCGTCGCCCCTTGCAGAGCGAATTGCAGCGCCAGTTCACGACCTACGCCGTGTCCGGCGCCGGTGATCAACACTCGTTTTGCCGTCAGATCCCGCATGATCCATCCTCGTTTTTATTGTGATTCATTTGTTGCGTTTCTGAAGCAAGTCCATCCGTGTCCATGATTCCTTTTATCAACATCGCCGTTATTCTTTACGTCACGATTGTTAGGTACGCAAATCTTTACGCAGTACCTTGCCTAAAAAATTACGCGGCAAGTCTCCATCAGCGATTTCGATCATCCGTGGCTGCTTGTGTTTCGCCAGATGTGTTTTGCATTGATTCAGGAATTCCTTGCGATCAAACTGCACGCCGCGCTCTAAAACCAATATCGCTTTGACGATTTCGCCTCGGTCGGGGTCGGAGACACCGACCACCGCCGCGTCTTGAATTCCCGAAAACTGTTTGATCACTCGTTCCACATCCGATGGATAAACATTAAATCCGGATGTAATGATTAAATCTTTTTTGCGGTCCACGATGCGAAAGAAACCTTGGTCGTCGCAGACTGCCAAGTCTCCCGTGTACAACCAGCCATCGCGAATCGCGCCGTTGGTTGCCTCGGGATTGTTCCAATAGCCGACCATGACTTGCGGCGCGCGAACCGTGATTTCACCCACTTCGCCCGGCGCGACAGGTCGAAACCCCGTATCGGCGTCGACGATTCGTACTTCGGTGTCCGGCAACGGCATACCGATTGTCCCAGCTCGCGCAGACCCGTCCAACGGACCGGCATGCGTTACAGGACTCGCCTCGGACAGACCATAACCTTCCACGACGACCGCACCGGTATGCTCGGAGAATTCCTCAGCCACGCTGGTTGGCAGCGGAGCCCCGCCCGACATACAGTAATTGATCGACGTATAATCTCCCTTGCCGTCGCGCATCAGTTTGTTCAACTGACACAGCATGGCAGGCACGGCGTGGAAAACCGAAGGCCGCGCGGTCTCGATTGCTCGTAAAACCCGGCGAGGGACAAATCGATGTTGTAAAACCAAAGTGGCCGCCATAGCCGTTCCGGTCATGGCGCACGTTGTTAAGCCGTAGCTATGGAAAAATGGTACGACCGCCAAGACCGTTTCTTCGGCCATTGTCGCACCGCCCCAATGGTGCAATTGCCAAGCATTGGCGACCAGATTGCGATGGCTGAGTACGACCGCTTTTGGAGCGGCTGTGGTCCCGCCGGTGGGAAGAATAAATGCGGGTTCATCGAGTGAACGGTGCGGGATCGGTTGAAAGATCGGGTTGCCTTGTGCGAGTTCTTTCGCCAAATCCCGGCAACGCTTGTCCCGCGCTTTGCTGCGAATTCCCAGTCGTACGACCCGAGCTGCCTTGTATCCCAATTTTTGCAACAACGGCAATCGATCAGCGATTGTCGTCAGCAATACGGATTCGGGCTGATAGTCGCCATCGAACAATAATGGCAACAACATGTCCAAACAGATGACGGTCTTGCACTGCGTCGTCTTCAGCAACGCGGTGACTTCGCCCGCAACCATCAGAGGGCTAACAGCGACAACAACGCCACCGGCCATCCAAATGCCATTTAAGGCGATCAGCATTTCTGGGGTGTTGGGCAACAACACGCCTACGCGATCACCCGGCTTGATACCCGATTTGACGAGCACATGAGCCATCTGTCGCGCAGCTGCAAAAAGCTCCGCATAGGTCATGCGTTGGTTGTAGTAGTGGCAGGCGACGCGATCGCCGTAATCAGCAGCGGTCCGCTCTAGAAAACCCCAGGCAGGGATCTGCGGATACTCCAACGAGGCCGGAACGCCCTCGGGATAATGGTCCAACCACGGTGCGATCCGTGATCGTTGATTGATTTTGGTGCGTTGGGAAGTAACGGCCATCGTGCTCCCTCCGATGCTTCAGCGGTCGCGCCGCAATCCAGAACAGGACTGTGGCTTTGCTCCCCCAATCTGTAAGATAGGGGCGGAACATTAACCGAAAGCAGGAATTAAGGCATCACCAATTTTTAAAGGCGCAACAAACAATCCTCCATGGCACGACACGGTGCCATAGTCAACAAATACAGACAATTGCGTGCGTCGAACGACTTCCTTGCTCGACACGCCACAAGTTTACCCAGCCTGGGACGATTCGTCAGAAACAACGACTTAGAAATGATTTACAACATGTCACCTCACACCAAGGCGACCGAAGCCGCTTGACTGAGGCATGTGTGAGGGAGATGACTTCTCCATCACAATAGATGTGACAACGAACCGAATGCCGATGACATTCGATTTCAAATTTTCAAAAAAACTACGGCAGGCAGCTGCGTCCGCAGAGGGACTGACTTCAGTACCGGAACAGCAACAGCTTTCTGCCGTCTACCGTAAATGATTGCACTGTCATCTCTGAAGTCAATCCTTCAGTCAACAAAAACGGCATTCGCCATTAAAAACGTACGTTACAAATCGACTCACGTCAAATCGGCCCCAGCGACTGTCGGCCTTGTTGTGTTCTCTGCAAAGTCGCAAGACGTCAAACCTGTTTTGAATACCAACTCTTTCCACAACACTCCTAACGACTCTCATGCAAAACTCTGAAATCGCTCGCGTGTTTGATGATCTGGCCGATCTGTTAGAAATCGACGGCGCCAATGCCTTTCGCTTGCGGGCTTATCGCAATGCCTCGCGACTGATCGCCGATCTTCCGGAGTCCATGACGGCGATTGTCGAGGACCCCGACCGTTCCCCCAGTGAGCTGCCCGGGATCGGAAAGGATCTCGCGGAAAAAATTGTGACGTTGGTCGAAACCGGCACCTTGCCTCAACTCGATGAGATGCGGGATAAGATTCCTCCGGGAGTCGTGGAGATGCTGCGGTTGCCCGGTATGGGTCCCAAGAAGGCGGCCATCTTGTTTCATGAACTCTCCATCACAACGCTGGAGGATTTGAAGCAAGCCGCTGAGCAAGAACAAATCCGCGCGCTGAAAGGGTTCGGCAAGAAGACCGAAGAATCGATTCTGGAAGGATTAGCACACGCACAACAATCCGCCGGACGAGTCTTTTTGGCCGCTGCAAAAATCCAAGCCGACGCCATCTTCGAATCGCTGTCGCAGTTACCCTCGGTTCAACAAATCGCCGCGGCCGGTAGCTTACGGCGGCGACGGGAAACCGTCGGCGATTTGGACATGCTGATCACCGCCGACGACTCAACCGAGCCAATGGACGCGCTGGCAGAACACGAGTTGGTGGAAAAAGTTCTAGCCCGCGGCGAAACCAAACAGCGCGTCCGCCTGCGATCCGGTTTAGAAATGGACCTGCGGGTTGTGCCAGCAGAATCGTACGGAGCGGCTTTACAATACTTCACCGGCTCCAAGGCGCATAACATCGTCGTCCGCCGCCGTGCCCAGGAGCGGGGGCTGAAGATCAATGAATACGGCGTGTTTCGCGGTGAAGACTCCGTCGCGGGACAGACCGAGGAAGAGGTCTACGCCGCCGTCGACCTGCCGTGGATCCCGCCGGAACTGCGTGAGGACCGACGGGAATTCGAATGGGCAGAAAACAATGCACTGCCAACGCTGATCGAATTAGAAGACATTCGTGGCGATTTACACATGCACACCACCGCCACCGACGGCACGGCATCGATCGCCGACATGGCGGCGGCCGCAAAAGCGCGCAAGCTGAAATACATCGCCATTACCGATCACTCGAAACGAGTCACCATGGCTCAAGGCTTGGACGCCAAGCGGTTGCGCGCTCATTGGAAAGAGATCGACAAGGTCAATGCCGAGACCAAGGGGATAGAAATTCTCAAAGGAATCGAATGCGATATTCTTGAGGATGCGACACTCGATTTGCCTGACGACGTGTTGGCCGAAGCGGATTGGGTGATCGCCGTGCTGCACTATGGTTTGAAACAGCCCCAAGAACAGATTCACAAACGACTGCTCACAGCGATCAAAAACCCGCACGTCTCAATCATAGGGCACCCGACCGGACGGCTGATCGGCAAGCGACCGGGAGCGGAGATGAACATGCAAGAGATCCTCAAAGCGGCCGCCGACCACGGTGTGATGATGGAGATCAATGCGCATCCCAGCCGATTGGATCTCGACGACGTCGCTGCTGCCGCGGCAAAGGACCTGGGCATTCCGATCGTAATCAGCACCGACGCCCATTCCACCAACGGCTTTGACGTGATGCAGTACGGCATCTACCAAGCCCGTCGTGCCGGGCTGGAGAAAAAAGACGTGGCGAACACCAAGACGTGGGGCCAATTTAAGAAGTTGTTACGGTGAGGTCCTGTCCTCGCCGGGTGTCACTCGGCAGTGCGACGAGACCGTTGCGACCGTTACTGTTTCCTTTTGCGGCGTTTATGAATTTCTTTGCGGCGACGAATCCATTTCCGCTCTAATAGGTACCAACGTAACTTTTCGGAAATTGTGGCATAAATGATTGCTGCGACCAACAATACAGCAAACGCCAACAAGAGCACGAACGTCAAATTCGAGAACCATCCCAAAACAGTCTCGATTGGATGCGGAGAATCCATGTTGAGCGACTCGATTCTTCCAAATTGCCTGCGTATTCATCTTTCACTCAACGGTAAAGCGATAATTGCGGACGGTCAACTCGTTCTCTGCCAACCCTGTTTAGATTTCTACAAACCCTAAGAAGATCCACGGGAAATCGTGTCGGTTCGTATGAGTCAATTGAAAATTTGAGCATCAACCCTAGTGTCGTCAGCAGAGGCAATTGGTGGCTTTTTTGGTCCATGGGATTGGTTCGTCCAACCCTGCACAAATCACCCCTTCCCCGTTGACGCGTCCTGCGGCAGGGGCAACAATGACAGGCGGAGGTTGCGGCACGTCGCGCGCAGCCGGCGGAGGGGAGAAAACGTAATGGGTGTCATGCGATTCGTTGTGCCTCAATGCGAATCGCTCAGCGATTGGCCCGAGGTGTTTCGCGCCTATTCCAGCGGACTGGATCGCAGTGTTTGGCCGACCCGTGTCGAATTCGACGGACAGACCATCGTTTGTCGGCGGCAGAACTCCGAAAGCAGCCGGATGCACGTCGCTTGGCCGGTCCAAGACTTTGGCCGCCCCATGCTGGCGACTGCCATGCTTCCCGAACGCGAAGCCCCTTATGTCTTGGCCGTCGAATTAGCCCGCGGCAAAATCGTCCAGGTGCGCAATCTGCGTGCGGAATTGACTCAGGCCGATTTGACCTTGCCGCCTGAGTATCATCAGCGCTATGCACAGGCCCACCGCGAATTTGGACACGCAGCCAGTTGCCAGGATGATGTCGCCAAGGCAACCGAAGCTGCCAATCGAGCGATTTACCACGCCTGTCACGCCGCTGAACTATTGGCTCGCGCCTACTCCCAACAGTTCCTGGAATCGCGACATCAACAATACGACCAACTGCCGACCTCGCTGGGCTGTCGACTGGACAACCAAATCCCCGAACCGCCGGAGCAGGAGTTATTCTGTTCCGCTTTCAATTCGGCCGCCGTGCCCATCGAATGGCAGTTGGTCGAGCCGATTGAAGGGCAGGCCGATTGGACCGCATTCGACGCGCAAGTCGACTGGTGCATGGAAAACCGATTGGTCATGCGGGGCGGACCGTTAATCGATCTCTCTCCACGCGGATTGCCGAAGTGGCTGTGGGAATGGGAACAAGATTTTTGGAACCTGCAAAGTTTTGTCTGCGACTTTGTGGAGACAGCCGTCTCACGGTACATCGGCAAAATCCGCATTTGGGAATTGGCCGCCTGCGCCAACAGCGGCGGCGCGCTGGTGCTCAATGAAGAACAACGCTTGACCCTCGTCGCCAAGACATTGGAAGTCGCGCGGCATATCGATGAAGAAGCGCGATTCGTGATTCGCATCGACCAGCCTTGGGGAGAATACCAAGCCCGCGGGCAACACCGGCTTTCGCCGCTGCATTTTGCCGATGCTCTCGTGCGAGCCGGACTGGGACTATCGGCGCTCAATCTGGAAATCGCCATTGGTTATCGTCCCCGCGGGACGCCGTCGCGCGATCTGCTCGATTTTTCGTCGATGATCGACCGTTGGTGCGCATTGGGAATCCCCCTGCACATCACGTTGGCCTTTCCCACGAGCGACCAGCCCGATCCGCTGGCAGACAGTGATTTAGAGGTCGACCGCTCCGCCTGGAAACAACCGTGGAGTCCCACTGCCCAAGCTCAGTGGTTCGACATGCTGTTGCCGCTGTTGATCGCTAAACCAGCCGTCGCAGCGGTCTACTGGGCGCAATTCTCCGACGCCACGCCGCACACCTTCCCGCATTCCGGTCTAATCGGCCCCGACGGCGTCGCCAAGCCAACGTTGCAACACATGATCGACTATCGCCGCAAGCACTTGAAGTAACGGTCTTGTCCGCCTGTAGTTCGTGTCTATAACGTAGTGCTGCCATACTTCGTTCTTCAATGCGTGACTCACCATGACTGCGACAATCGTGCGGTTTCGTAACGACCTGCGGATTGATGATCACCCCGCGTTGGACGCCGCACTCAATCTCGGTAAACCAGTCGTCCCGGTATTTGTGTGGTCCTCCGACGAAGCGGGCAATTGGGCGCCCGGGGCAGCGGCGCGGTGGTGGCTCGACCGGTCGCTGCGGAGTCTCGCTGCGGATTTGCAGCGACGCGGTTCGCGGTTGATCATCCGCTCCGGTGACGTCCACGAGGAAATCGCTAAGCTGATCGAAGAAACCACCGCCGATGCCCTCTATTGGAGCCGCGGCTACGAGCCGGCGCTTCTAGAAAGTGACCAGCAACTGGAAACCTCGCTCACCGAGCAGGGAGTGGAAGCCGTTTCATTTAGCGGACGGCTACTGTTTGAACCGGACGCCGTGCGGACGAAACAGGGCAATCCCTACCGGGTGTTCACCCCGTTTTGGAAAGCCTGCCTGAATCTTGATCCACCGCGCGAGCCGACCTCCGCACCCCGCAAAATACCCGCTCCGCAAGACTGGCCCACATCAGCGTCGATCGATTCGCTCGGATTGGCTCCCCAACGGGATTGGGCCGACCAGTTCTCCCAGCGCTGGCAACCCGGCGAGCAGGGGGCGAATAAAAAACTAAAACGCTTCCTGAAAGAGGCCGTCGCTGACTATGAAACGGGTCGCGACCAGCCGGACGATTACGGCACCTCGCGCATGTCGCCGCACCTGCACTTTGGCGAAATCAGCCCGCACAAGATTTGGTACGCTCTGCAAACGCAAAGCAGTGACGGCTCCCAGGCCTACTTGCGGGAACTCGGCTGGCGGGAATTTGCGTATCACGTGCTTGTCAATTTTCCTGAGACCCCCGACCAACCGTTGCGGTCCCAGTTTGAAAACTTTCCCTGGAAGCACAACGCAAAAGCACTGCGTGCGTGGCAACGCGGGCAAACCGGTTACCCGATTGTCGATGCCGGCATGCGCGAACTGTGGACAACCGGTTGGATGCACAATCGCGTCCGCATGATCGTCGCCTCGTTTCTGACCAAAGATCTGCTGATCGATTGGCGGGAAGGCGCACAGTGGTTTTGGGACACACTGGTCGACGCCGATCTGGCCAACAACACCATGGGCTGGCAATGGACCGCCGGCAGCGGCGCCGACGCCGCCCCCTATTTCCGCATCTTCAACCCCGTCCGACAGGGAGAAAAATTCGATCCCGCCGGCGACTACGTACGGCAGTGGGTGCCGGAATTAAAATCGCTACCGAAGAAATGGATCCACGACCCCTGGGAGGCCCCCGCCGACGTGCTGGCTGAGGCGGGCGTTGAGTTGGGAGAGGATTATCCACGGCCGATTGTGGATCATGGCGAGGCGCGGAAGGCAGCGCTGGCGGCTTATGAGGAGATTAAAGCAACGTAGGTCAGATGCGAGCATAACATGGGAACGTCAACGCACACTGACCGGGAAGAACCGACAAATGTCCTCGCATATCAGAGATAACGCGAGTTGAGTTCCCGACGGCGCTCGGCATCACGAGGCAGGTCAGTGAGGATACCAGTAGTTCCGGCCGGAAATGCGTCTCCGAAGACGGAATTATCAGCAGAACAGGGAGATTCTGGTCGACGATGCACGTGCATGCACTGGAAGAACATGATGACGTTGGAACAATCGCGAGACGTCTCGTCCTTTCCAAAACAGCATTGACCTCGCAGTCGCGTTTCGTTGGTTCTGCAAGAACTTTGGTGTTGTGCTTCCAGGGACAATGTGCGGTGTTTACGTTTTGGAAATCGACACGGCGCTTTTAAATGGAATACCTCCGTTCGGATTCCCGGCAGGCGACGAGAATATTTCACATATCGCACTCGCCCAAGTGAACACAAGCGCGTGAGAACGTGGTGGTCCAGGATGCGTTGAAGTAGATTGCAAGACAATCGACATCCAGTCGAAGAGCCTGTGTTGTTTGGCCGACGATGGCGTCACGTTTCTTAAATGGCTGGACATCTGCATCGAGAAGGATAAGGATCTCCTGGTCGACACTGAGGCTTAGCACACGCAAGTCAGGCAGCCAGCCTGACGCGGACGACCTGGGACCGTCAACTACGCAAGCCCTCAGACAGCCAATTCACCCATGCGTTATGAGGAATGCATTGATAGAGATTCATCGTTCCAATTCCAAATACCGGAATAATCCAAAGCAAGACTGCAGGGAACATACCGTCGTGCGCACCCCATAAACAAACAATCGGAATAGCGAACAATGCACCAACTGACCAAACACCAATGATCAGTTTGCAAAACGTATTCAGCTTGGGGACATATAGAAACGGAGTGAAGAACATCATGGTGGAAGCCATGAAAAATGGTCCGAAGCGCACAGGAGCCATGACGATCAGAGAACTCCAGAAAAATGTGATATCATATCCCTGCCAATGATTCGGATCTGCTAACCATCCTCGTCCGTGCCCATTGATCATTGTCAGTGGCATCGACAAGCCACAACAGAGGAAGAGACCCAGTCCTGCAGGATATCAATATTTCATGACCGCCTAAGGCGACGCGTGACAAATACGTCACGTTCGTGGTGCGAATTCTCGCTGTAATAAATCCGTCTCAATTCACGACCAGAGAGAACATTACATCGCGGCGGATACCACTGGATAAACCGAGCTAGTACCATCCTGCGCGAAAGACCTTGCGATGTCTTCGTTTCATCAAATAATGGAAAATGTTCTTGATTGGCTTCAGCATGATTTCTGAGTGACCTAATGTTAGATCACTTAGCTCCTCCCTCCCCAAACCGCTCATCAACAATCGGCGTCTCCGCCGGCAGCGGGATGCGGTTCAAGTCGACGATTTTGCCATCGACTATCAGCTCGATGTAGATCGTGCCGGCCCGCCACCATGACTCGCGCAGTTTTGCATTCTTGGGAACCACAGCTCGCTTGTCTTTCTGGACCGCATTCGCGGGCGGCGTATGTATGCAAACTCCGGCGTCGCCTTTGCCATCCAACCAAAAACTGGGACCGCCGCAGCACAATCGGTGCCCCATCGGTTTTGACCTGCAAAATATGTGGCCATGATGCCTCGAATTCCTCGCGTGTTGTGAAAGGGATCGCGTAATTCACCTGCGGAAACATTGGGCCTATCAACGTCCGCGCCTGCTTGCGGAGAGGTTCTAATTCCTGGGGCCAATCTTTTGGCCAGTCCCCGCCGTCCTTCACCGAATACAGGGCGTACAACGGGCCAGCGGAAAAAATCAAGATCGCTGTTAACAGCGGAATCGCGCGTTTCATTGTGATCGCTCCAATGAGAATGTGACCGGGGGAGGCTCCTGATTCTGACGCGGTACTCACAGGAATGGTTCCAGAAATTCTATGAAACATCGGCCCCACTGAATAGACGAGCCTGCCTCACGCGAATAATGCAACACAGTCAACGGCGCAAACCATCAGACGACAAATCCGACGTTTTTCCGCTCAACGGGCTGAAAAAATTTGACGCCACAATTTTTCTCCTGTACGGTTGGTTCAAACACAATAAGGCGGTGAAAAACCTCGCTTTGTGAACGCAATATTCGAAGTGCTGCGAATGTACAAGTCGTTTTCATTTTCTTTCAAAGTAGGATGCTCTTCATGTCTGACACGCACAACGATTCAAATTCTCTGAGGCCCGCAACGAACACCGAAATGCAGGGCGATGCTGGAACATTAATTTCCTGGACAGTCAGTAACAGCGACGGAAGTAAGTCACACATTGTCCATGTCGACTCTGAAGGCATCACTTGGGCCTTGGGGATGAAAAAGCCCGAGGCGTTCGGGCAACTCGTCGGCAGACTGGCGGCTCAGCCTGATCAATCCGTCGCTTTGATCGGAGAACAAAAAGGCGGACATCATCTGTCGCGCAACGACATCGACCGCGTGACCTTTGCAGAAGACCTCAAGCAGTTGGTGGTCACCGACAAAGCCGGAAAAAAACAGAAGATCGCGAAAGGAGACAAGGACGAACAGAAGCAGGTCTTTGAAGCTGTCGGGCAACACCTCGGCGGAAAGGCCAGTGAGGAAGAGGCCGACGCTTGGTCGGTCATACAGGGGCCGTTGGTCACGTTGGCAATCCTCGGCGCGATCGGCGGGTTTTTCATCTACTTCACCACAATCTCCGACCCGAACTTCCAGGCCACCGGCCGTCGCAGCGGAATGAAGCAATTGATGAACTGGCTCGGCTACACCATCGGCCCCACCTGGGCCTCGGTCATCGTGGGTGCCCTGGTGCTACTGATCATTTCCTTAACAGTCTTCCAACTCGTGAAACGCCCCACACGTCAGGTCTTGGAGTTGTGATTGCTTGGTGTGAGTATCGCTAGGCAATACCCACCAAGCGGCCGCCTAAGAAGGTGGCTGAAGTAGGGAGAGACTGTTGGAAAACTCCGATTTGAGTGTTGTTCGAACGGATGGGAGCACGACAGTTAGCCTACCCATGCCGTTACCCTATGTACCAGTTCCCGAGTGGATTTCGTCACTTGATTTATTTTCGCTTGTCGCATTTCCGGTGTGGGGGATTTGTTCGTGGTTCGTTCGGTCGATATGTCGCATCCAACCACCACCGCTTGCTCTCTTTCGTATAACGCCTGACAGATTTCGGATGGAATTGGTAGCGCGCGAGAGCGGCAATTTGACGATCTTTGAGTGTGATCCGAAAAGGATCGTTGAACTACGAAAAAATCGATTCGAACCAGGGTTTTGGATTCACGTGCGTGGCCAGAAGATGCACTCGTATCTGCAAGATGTAGACGACGATACTCTTCACTCACTATGTCGTGAATTGTGGACGATCCTTGCCTCAAATGGCCCTACGGTGCCTTCTGGCCTGTCATGTGAAACCGAGTGAAATGCGTCAGACGGCTGCCTGACGCGCGCGATCTCCATTGATCAACCGCGCACGTCATCAAGCAGCTGTCTGGCCGATTCACTTTCTCACCCACCCGAAACGCCTTTCGCGATACGGTCCCCGACTGCTTTGTCGATGTTGCGCCAGTACTCAAACGCGCGCTGTAACACCGGATCAGAGACGCCTGCCGAGAGGTGTCCGACGACATTCGACACCAACCGGTCGCGCTGCGCATCGTCCATGACCTCGCGGACCAAGGTGCCGGCTTGGCCCCAATCATCGTCGTCTTCTCGCAAGGTGTAAGCGGCGCGGATGAATTCGCCGTTGGCTTCCCAGACGGCCGACTCAGGATAGCGCTCCCCGTCAGCTTGGGGGCCGCCTTTGGAGTTCGGGGCATACACGGGGTCGGACACGTTGTCGATGCGCATCGCCCCATCCTTGCTGTAGCTGTTCACAGGCGACTCGGGGCGGTTGACCGGGATTTGCTTGTAGTTGACTCCCAAGCGATGACGGTGGGCGTCGGCATACGCAAACATGCGGCCGAGCAACATTTTATCCGGGCTGATTCCGATCCCCGGTACCAGGTTGTTCGGTTCGAACGCCGCCTGTTCGATTTCCGTGTGAAAGTCGGTTGGGTTACGGTTCAGCGTTAACCGGCCGACGTCGTGCAGCGGATAGTCGCCGTGCGGCCAAACTTTCGTCAGGTCGAACGGATTGAAGCGATACGTTTTCGCTTCTTCGAAAGGCATGATCTGCACCTTCAGCGACCAACTAGGATGGTCCCCGCGCTGGATTGACTCGAACAGGTCGCGGCGATGGTAGTCGCCGTCGCTGCCCGCCAGTCGGTCCGCCTCGTCCTGGGTGAGAAAGTCGATTCCCTGATCGGTCTTGAAGTGGTACTTCACCCAGAACCGTTCGCCGGCCGCATTGACCCACATATAGGTGTGGCTCGAGTAGCCGTTCATGTGCCGCCAATTCTTGGGAATCCCGCGGTCCCCCATCAACCAAGTCACTTGGTGGGCCGACTCCGGCGAAAGGGTCCAGAAGTCCCACTGCATGTCGTGGTCGCGGAGGCCATTGTCCGCACGGCGTTTCTGAGAGCGGATGAAGTGCTGAAATTTCATCGGATCGCGGAGGAAGAACACCGGCGTGTTGTTCCCCACCATGTCATAGTTGCCTTCGCTGGTATAAAACTTCAGCGCAAAGCCACGCGGGTCACGCCACGTATCGGGGCTGCCGCGCTCGCCGGCGACCGTAGAGAAGCGGATCAACGTGCCGGTTTTCACGCCCGGCTGAAACAACGCCGCTTTGGTAAAGCCGCTGACATCGTGAGTGACTTCGAAGTGCCCGAACGCTCCGGACCCCTTGGCATGAGGCTGGCGCTCGGGGATCCGCTCCCGATTGAAATTCGCCATCTGTTCAATCAGGTAATGATCGTGCAACAGAATCGGACCATCAGGCCCCACGGTCAGCGAATGTTCGTCACTGGAAACCGGAATCCCCGCATCAGTCGTCGTGGGTTTGGGGGTCTCTTTTTTCATGATCATTCTCCTTAGATTGCTGTGTTCGACCGAAGCGACCCAACGACCACAAATTCGACCGCGGTATTGCGGGATATCATCGCCGCCCATCTGCCGCCTAGCCAGAGAAGTTCAAATTCGAGGGAGCAGCAACAAAACACACGCTTCCGTGCCCAAGTTGCACCACCTCTCCCCGTAGTCTCGGCCCATGTCTTTCACCAGCGGGCATCATACTCCGTTCTGCCCCCGGAGAGAAAGCGTGCGCAGAAAGGTGCGGGCAACGTTTCATGCAGTATGGCATCTTGGGGCGTCTGTTGTCGCTGGCAGTCTTGCACGGATTGTGCTGGACATCGTTACTGCGACTTGCGACTTGGTTCGCGGTTCTCGATACTCTGAGAGTCTGGTCCGCTTTAACTCCAAACCCCGGTGAGCCTAGCATGCCAATTCCAAGAGCCGTCTGTCTGCTTTTCTTGTTGTTCCTACTGTGCGACACGCCATGTCTAGCTGAACAGCTCAATCTCGGTTCGGGCGAATTTAGCTTTGTCGATCCAGAAGGGAATCCAGATCGCCCTATTCGCGTTTTCTATTATTGTCCCAGACGCATCAACCGCGACAGCTCCGTCGTGTTTGTGATTCACGGAAAAAACCGCAATGCTGACGGATACCGCGACACTTGGATAAAGTATGCCGAGCAAAAAAATTTCTTAGTGCTCTGCCCCCAGTTTTCTCGCGAACACTATCCCAATAGTCGGCATTTCAATCTGGGATATATGTTTTCCAGCAAAGGCGAGTTACGCGATAAGAAGAAATGGTCGTTCTACGCGATTGAACGGATTTTCGATCAAGTCGTCAATGACAATCGTCTGAAGGCAAAGCAATATTCTATCTACGGCCATTCAGGTGGCGGCCAGTTTGTGCATCGTATGGTCCTGTTTTTACCAGAAGCCAGATTCAATCTCGCCATTGCGGCAAACCCCGGTTGGTACACCATGCCGCAACTCGACATCGCACATCCTTACGGCTTAAAAAACACCGAAGCCAATTCCGATCAGTTGAAAGAAGCTTTCGGGCAGCGGTTTGGCCTGCTGCTCGGTGAAGCAGACACAGATCCCAATCACGAGAGCCTACGCAAAACACCCGAGGCCATGCAGCAAGGACCACATCGCTTGGCGCGAGGCCAGGAGTATTTCCGACAGAGTCGAGAACTGGCAAAAGAGTTGCGCACCAAGTTCCAATGGCAAATCGCCACCGTCCCCGGCGCCGGGCACAGCAACTCAAAGATGTCATCCGCCGCCGCAAGATTCATTCGCTAGGCAGACTTGGGGTTCAGCGATAAACGCGGACGGGCACTGGGAGTTGAAAGGTCAGTGCACGAGTAGTGTTCACCGAAATTGATGGCTTGAGGTTGGGTGCCACTGGCTTTGCTAGTGTTTTTCTATTGAGCACAAAGCGTTGCCACACGATTTGAATGTGGTTGGGCTGCACCACAAGTGCACTGGCCAAGCCACTGCTGACACGAATGACACGACGATCAATTGCGCTCAGGTGCAGATCCATGGCCGAAGGCCTATTGACATCCTAGCCAGGGGCAACGCCCCTGGAATCGGAAACCGCAAATTCCATGGTTGGCCAACGGCCAACATCACCCGCTGATTCATGCACCGCGTGTTGAATATGGCCTACGGCCAAAATTCGTGTTGTCGCACATGCTCCCTACGGCGTTGCCGCAGGCTATGGTGTCAGTTGGCCTTCGGCCAACGGGCCGTTCGGTGACGTCGGTCAGGCCGCCTGACGGCTTGCGCGATTGATCGTCCTGTTTAGTTCGCGTCAGGTGGCAGTCTGAGCGACTTGCTTGAGTTCCAGCGCACGGCCGTACGGGTAGGGCACTTTATTATGCCAACTCCGAGATCGCGTCCCAGTGTATATCCCCCGGGGTGGTGTCTTGCTTGTTGTGACTGTACTTCTTGTCTGCCCTGAGCGTTAGCACTTTACCGGACGGCTGGTACAGCATCCATTGTTCGCTCTTGCGATCCATGGGCGTCGTTTCCAAAGTGGCACCTAAGTCAAACGTAAAGATTGATCTGCAGCCCCGCCAAACATACTTGAATGATTCCAGGATTTGACCATTGAGCGTTTCAGTCGCACGTTTGATGCGCCGAGTGGAAGTGTTATCGCCGATGAGTTTTCCATTCTGATGGACGCTCCAATTGCAACAGTAGATCCAAAGATGCCAGTCACCTCGAATTGTGACAATTCTACTTTGCAACAGCTGTCTGACCCGGGGTGATGTCCCAGGGGATACTTTCTGCGGTTCACGAATTGCGAGGTGCGGTTGTCCAAACTCCAAGGTGATAAATGTTCCGTAACCGGGCTGAACGCCCCAGCACGGTAAACCGTACAACCGACGGAATGCAATGTCGAATACTCGAGTCATTTTTAAATCAGTACTACACGGGACAGAAAATTGTGCAAATCGTCAGGCGGCTGCTGGACCGATTCACTATAGCCGATACGGAATTCTCCAACACAAAAAATCGCCCCGGCTTTTGGCCGGGGCGTTGGGAACAGGATATGCGATGAGCCCTCCTTAACTACAACCCATGCTGTTCCCGCAGTTGTGACAGAGATAGCAATTGCCATTGCGGACGGTGATCGCCCCGCAATTGTCGCATGCCGGAGCATCCGATTGGTACTTGGCGAACAACTCGCTGCGAGCAGCGGGGGTGTCTTCCAACTGCACCATATCCTGTTTGGTCACATTCGTGGAATGGCTGTTGACAGGGGTGTCAGTCAGAACCTCCGGCGTGGCTACCGTTGCCGTTACGGCAGTTGCCGCTGCGGCTGTCGCTTGGGGGGTGACTTCTTCCGGCTCCTCCCGTTGCGGAGCATTCGCTTCGCGATAACCGGTGAGGAACTCCATCCCCAACCAACGGAAGATATAGTCCACCACGCTCTTGGCGTTGGGAATATCTGGATTGTTCGTCCAGCCCGCCGGTTCAAACCGGGAGTGCGAAAACTTGTTGACAAAGACTTCCAACGGCACACCGTATTGCAGACCCATCGACGTTTCGGTGCCGATGACATCCATCAGTCCGCCGATTGTGCTGCCTTCTTTGGCCATGTTGATAAACAACTCACCCGGCGTGCCGTCTTCGAACAACCCCACGGTGATGTAGCCTTCGTGGCCGCCGACGGAAAACTTGTGCGTCAGCGAATTCCGCGTCGAGGGCAACCGTCGCCGCGCCGGAGCAGCCACTTGCGGGGCTTGCTTTTTGCTGTCGTCTCCGTCTTTGCTGGTATTGAGCGGCTGGCTTTTCTTGGAACCGTCGCGATAAATCGCCAACGCTTTCAATCCCAGTCTCCAGCCCTCAACATAAGCTTCCTCGATGTCCTCGACGGTCGAGTTTTCGGGCATGTTGACGGTTTTGGAAATCGCACCGGAGAGGAACGGTTGAGCGGCGGCCATCATGCCGACGTGTCCCCGCCAACTAATCGATCGCTCGCCGTTGAGCGCCTTAAAGGCACAGTCAAATACCGGCAAGTGCTCGTCCTTGATGTCCGCGGCACCTTCGATCGTGTCGAACTCTTCAATGTGCTTGCAGATCCCGTCGATTGCGGCACCGTCGTAGCCCAGTGATCGCAACGCCATCGGCACTGTGCGGTTGATGATTTTCATCATGCCGCCGCCGGCGAGTTGCTTGTACTTGACCAGCGCGATGTCCGGCTCGATACCGGTCGTGTCGCAGTCCATCATAAACGCGATCGTGCCGGTCGGAGCCAACACCGTCGCTTGGGCGTTGCGGTAACCATATTGACGGCCCGAAGTCAGACAGTCGTTCCAGACTTCGCGAGCTGCGTCGCGGAGATACACCGGACAATTCGGATCGATCTTCTCCACCGCATCGCGATGCATTTGCATGACGTTCAGCATCGGCTCGCGGTTTTCGTTGTATCCGGCAAACGTCCCAATCTTGCTGGCGATTTGACTGGAGGTCAAATACGCTTGCCCATTGAGCAACGCCGTCAACGAACCACAGATGCCACGGCCGGTCTCGCTGTCGTAGGGAATTCCCATCGACATCAACAAGCTGCCAAGATTGGCATAACCCAATCCCAACGGGCGGTACATATGGCTGTTCTCGGCAATCGCCGGCGTCGGATAGCTGGCGTGGTCGACGAGAATTTCCTGAGCGGTGATGAAGATCGCGGCCGCCCGGCGGAACCGGTCGACGTCGAACGTCGCATCGGCGTTCTGATACTTCATCAGGTTCAAGCTGGACAAGTTGCAAGCCGTGTCGTCCAGGAACATATATTCCGAGCAGGGGTTCGAGGCATTGATCGGTCCCGAATTCGGACAGGTATGCCACTGATTGATCGTCGTGTCATATTGCACGCCGGGATCACCACAGTACCAAGTGCCTTCGGCCATGGCCCGCAGCACATCTTTGGCTTCGTACTCGGGGCCGGGCTGATTTTTGTCGGTGACCCAGTGCGTTTGCCATTTCTTGCCGGTCGTTGCGGCTTCCATGAACGCATCGCTGGTGCGGACCGACAGGTTCGCGTTTTGAAACATGATCGAACTATAGGCTTCGCCATTGAAGTTCGATTCATATTCGCCGCTTTCGATCAGCGTCCGGGCTTTTCGTTCTTCCTTGGCCTTGGCTTCGATGAACTCCAAAATGTCCGGATGCCAATCCTTCAGGCTTTGCATCTTGGCCGCACGACGGGTTTTGCCACCCGATTTGACCACGGCCGCAATTTGGTCGTAGACCCGCATGAAGGAGAGCGGACCCGACGGAATTCCGCCGCCCGTCAGTTTTTCGCGGGCACTACGGATCGTCGACAGATCGGTTCCCGTTCCCGAGCCGAACTTGAAGAGCATCGCTTCGCTGGTGGCCAGCCGCATGATGTCTTCCATGTTGTCGTCGACCGACTGAATAAAACAGGCCGAGCCTTGCGGGTATTCGTAAGGCGTGTCGGGCCGCTTGATGGAGTTGGTCTCAACATCCCAGCGGTAGTTGCCACGACAGCCTTTGACGCCGTATTGGTGATACAGCCCCACATTGAACCAAACCGGTGAGTTGAATGAGCCGTGCTGGTGCAGCAGCAACCAAGTCAAATCGCGGTAATAGATTTCGCCATCTTCGCTGGAAGCGAAATAGCCGTCCCGAATGCCCCAGTCGGTGATCGTCCGCGAGACGCGGTGAATCAACTGACGAACGCTGTTTTCGCGTTCCGGCGTTCCCGGTTCGCCAAAGAAGTACTTACTGACAACGACGTTGGTCGCCAGCGAACTCCAACCAGCGGGAACTTCGCAGTCGGTTTGTTCAAACAGAACGTTCCCGTTTTCGTCTTTGATATGGGCAGAACGATATTCCCATTCGACCGTATCAAACGGGTCGGTACCAGCTGGGCAGAATGAGGGAGTGGTGGCGACCTTCATCGAAGTCGGCTCCACGGGACTGTGGCCGTTATGGCCGTTGTGGGTGTGAGACTCGGTGGTAGCAGTTCCATGCACTTTGTGCATCATGCACTCCTTGAGATTCCATAGGTTGAAACGCGGTTGCGTCTGTATCGAACGTTTTGTCCTGTTCAAAACCGCCGTCTGAGCAATTCCATCACGGTTGTGCTGAGTGGGAGGGAAGCGTGCGTCTTGGTGATGAAGCCATGGCTTCTCCGCTGTGAAAACAGCAGTGCGCACCAACCTATCCCATTGCCCGTTACGCGGCCTTTCGTGGATGTTTATCGACAGACGACTGCTAGAAATGTGAACAAACGACCACTATATTGTAGAAATGGTTGGCACTTCATGCAATACCATCCCTTGGGTACATCGGCAATAACGTGCACCACATGTAGCGATCACTGGAAGGATCTACTATAAATTGGCGATTCACTTTGTCAATACGCGACTGCTTGCGTTTCGCCTTTCACCCCCAAGTCCGAGTTCGTAAGTCCCAGCCCTAAAAAGGACTTGCCGCGATTCATATAATTTTCATTTTTGCCAATTTTGAGATAAGCCACGTCCAGCTCCACCGGAAAATCTGACCATTTCCCACCAATTCCCCCAAACAGCTATACATTAACAATAAAACGCAAGCCTCTATTACAAAAAGACTTGTGAACAACGCCTCCTTTCTGGAAATTTACTCCACAGAAGCGCAAATCCACCAGCCACCGACAACAGGTACCGGGATTGGTATACTACGCCTCCAAGTCACCAGCCGGCACTCGACTGTTGCCGATACCCTCGTTCGGTCACCCAGGAGTCACCCATGTGGAAGCCAACCAGTGCCCTCTCAATGGTCCTCATCCTCAGTCAGTGCGGTGGAGCATTCGCTGCGGAGTCTACGGTCGGCTTTCAGGAAAAGCCGGGGCAAGTCAACGTCCTGATTTCCGGACAGCCCGCTCTCGCCTATGTCTACCAGGATGACGCGACGCTGCGTCCCTATTTCTCCAACGTCCATACGCCGGGCAACATTCGCGTCACGCGAAAACATCCCGTCGATCCGGAGAGTGAAGGGGGGGATCATGGCACGATGCATCCGGGGATCTGGTTAGCGTTCGGCGATATCAACGGTGCGGACTTTTGGAGAAATCGCGCTCAGGTCGTGCACGCTGGTTTTGTGGAAAAGCCGCACGTCAAAAACGGCCGCGGGATGTTCGCGGTGAAAAACGAATACCGGCACGACGGCAAACTCATCTGCACCGAAACCTGCCACTACAAGATCGTGCCGCAAGACGGCGGATACTTACTTGCCAGCGACTCCACCTTCGCCAATGACGACGGTCCGTTTACCTTCGGCGATCAAGAGGAACTCGGCTTCGGCATCCGCGTGAATCGTAAACTGCGCGTGAAAGGGGGCAACGGCCACATTCTGAATGCAGACGGGCACAAAGACGAGAAACAAGTCTGGGGCAAAGCGACCGACTGGTGCGACTACAGTGGCAGCATCAACGACCGCCACGTGGGTTTAACCGTCATGCCGCACCCTGACAATTTCCGCCGCAGTTGGTTCCACGTCCGCGACTACGGCCTGATGCTGGCCAACCCCTTCGGCCGCAAGGCACTCACCGGCGGCGAGAAGAGTTCCGTTGCCGTCCAACCGGGCGAAACTCTGCGGCTACGCTTTGGCGTCTTCATACACGACACCCCCAGCGCGGAGAAGTACTCACCCGCAGCCGCGTATCGTGATTATCTGGACGAAACGCAATCGCCGAATGCGCCGTAAAAGCTGCTTAGAAAGCGAAAGCACAGCGCCTCTCGCCACACCTTGTGGAAGTTGAATTCCATGCCACGCATTGCGATTTGTTTTGAATATCCGACGCTCAATGGCGGGGAGCGGTCGATGTTGGCGGTGCTGGATGCGCTGCGGACCGAAACGACCGATTTTGTGATGTTGGCGCCCGAAGAGGGACCGTTGGCGGCGGCGATTCTCCAGCGCGGGTGGGAACTGATTCCACTACAACTGCGCGACGCAACTGGGCGACGTCTCACGCGCGACGCGGTCATGGCCCATCTCATCGAGGTGATTGCGCAAAGTGGAGCGGATCTAGTCCATGCCAACAGTCTCGCCATGGGACGTTTGACCGGTGCCATTGCCTCAGAACTGAAGATCCCTTGCACGGCCCACATTCGCGATATTTTGCGGCTCAGCCGAGCAGCGATTACGGATCTGAATCGCAATTCGCAGATCATCGCAGTCTCGCAAGCAACGCGCGCGTTCCATGTCCAGCAGGGACTTTCCGAGGAACGATCGCGGGTGATTCACAACGGCATCGATACGGACGCGTTTCAACCACGCGCAGCAAGCGGTTGGCTACGCCAAGAATTAGGACTGCCGCCGCACACGCTGCTCATTGCAACAATCGGTCAGATTGGACTACGCAAAGGGCAGGATGTTTTGGCGGCAGCGGCAATGGCGTTGCCGTCGGAATTTGCAGACGTGCACTTCTTGCTCATCGGTGAACGGAACTCCGGCAAACAAGAGAACATCGATTTCGACGAGTCACTTGCAAGACGATTCCCAGCCGGGCGCTTACACCGTTTGGGCGTGCGGGACGACGTGCCGCAGTTGTTGACAGAGATCGATTTGCTCGTGCATCCGGCGCGACAAGAGCCGTTTGGCCGTGTCCTCTTAGAGGCCGCCGCTTGTGGTCGGGCGATTGTCGCGACCGATGTTGGCGGCACAGCGGAAATGCTGACCAACGGGGAATCCGCACTGCTCGTACCAGCCGACGACGCAACAGCACTCGCAGCCGCAATGGGCGAACTCCTGGGCGACGAAGCCAAGCGACACCAATTGGGGACGGCCGCCCGCGCGCGCATCGAAACCAATTTCACCATCGACCGCGCTGCCACACAATTGCGTGATGTCTGGATGAAACAGACCTCAAGCCGCTTCCTCTGATGGTCGGCCATTCATTGGCCATGAAAACGCATAAAATGACGTTGCACGTCGGCAACGCACGATTGGCCGTCAGCCGCCGCTGTGCCGCAGTGAGCTTCGTCGGTGGCAGCCCGGCGCAGATGTTCCCGCACCTGAGCAACATCGCCACTCAGAGCAGCCTCTTCGATCTCATCGCACGTCAGCCCGAAGCAGGGACAGATCGGCGCAGCGGGATCTTTGGGATAGACCGGCTGCAAGAGGCTCGTGGCAGCGATCGTGCGTTCCAACTGATCGAAATAAGCGACAGAGCAGGGGGGATGCGGGCAAAAAAAGGCGGCGTCGCTGATTTGGTTCCGCAATTCCTCCGGCAAATGAGCGACAAGCGTCTCCCGATAAACAGCATGCCCGGCTGTTCCGCAAGCCGGACAGCGGTCGCCATGGTCCTCGGGTTCTTTCACAAACGCTTTATTCATTTTCAGCAGGGGCCTTTCCAAGACAATCTTACCCTGAAACGGCCCTCTGCTCCTAGTCATTTTGTATTGTCGGTACTGCTTCCCGAAGTAGCGCCGCGGCGGACGGCGGATCGCTCTTCCGATCACGTGGAATTCCGTTAACATACGCGCTATCGTAACGCGGCAGCATAGCCGGGCTGCATTGTGGAATCCCTTATATCAACGAACTCACGGACGAAAATTATGGAGACTTCGGAAAGCTGGCGGATGTTGTTTGAGAATTGGCCCGACTCGATCTCGCGCAAAGGGCTATTGGTCACAAAGTTCCAGGAGACAATCCCCTTCATCGATTTTATGATTTCGGGCGGCATCGTATTGTTCGAACGAGACAAACCCGATGCGGTCGGCGGCCGTAAAGTGATGCTGGCTTACGAATCAATCAGCGCCGTAAAAATCACCGAAATCATCGACCTGCCAAGATTCCAAGTCATGGGCTTCCAACCCCCATTTTAAGAGCGGCAACAACACGCCCGTAGGGTGCGTCGCGACGCACCTTTCGATGCAGGACGAGAGATGAACCTCTAAAAAATCCTCGCGCAAAGAAGAGCCGCAAAGAGGATAAAGAGGCAACCGTTGAAAACCTGTTTTGTTAAGACAGTCATACCTATTTTCAACCAAGCCGCACGCGACCTATCAACGTTTCGCAACAACTTAATCTTCAAAAGATAACACTTTGCATCTCCGCGTCTTTGCGTGAGGCTTTTCTTTCTTGTGAGCTTGTCGCGACGCACATCTTTCCAGAGAAGACTGAAGCCAACGGCGGATTGCGGAACATTGTCGACGCATTGATGAACGGAGAGACCCGCGCACGTGCTGTACTGTTCCGCGCACAATCAGGTTAGAGTTTACTCAATTGATGGTCGGCTTTGAGCGCCCGGGCGCGTTCGACGAGTTCTACAAACTCCGCACGGTATCCGTGGGGATCCCAGGTCAGATTGGCGCGGGCAATTTCCAAAACCGCGTCGAGCGTAGCTGTGCCGCGATGTTCTGAATCACGTAAGAGCATTCCAAAGGCGGCAATTGCTGTTGCGAATTGAAAATCGGGTGAGGCTTCCGCAAATGACTTGTCGCTGTGCTGCAGTGTGAACCGCGACTCGCGGCTGTCGGTGCCGTCAGGGTCTTTATACCGTAGCCGTAGCGTGAGCACCTCGAATTCATCGGCAACAGCAGCAGCATTCGGCGGCTGTTGGTATTTTGACGGGTCGACCTGGGGCAGGGGGGTATCGCTGCCAACCGGCACAATTTCGTACAGTGCGGTGACCGTATGCCCCGCACCGATTTCGCCGGCATCTTTTGCGTCATCCTGGAAATCCTCCGCTTGCAGCATACGGTTTTCATAACCGATCAGCCGATAGCCAGCCACGCGCGCCGGGTTGAAATCGACTTGAATCTTCACGTCTTTTGCAATCGTGATCAGCGTGCCGGTCATCTGTTCGACGAACACTTTGCGGGCTTCGTTGAGCGTATCGATGTAACCGTAGTTGCCATTCCCGCGGTCGGCTAATTTTTCCAGCGTGGAGTCTTGGTAGTTCCCCATGCCAAATCCTAGCACACTCAAATAGACACCACTTTTGGCTTTGCTTTCGATCAGCTGCACGAGTTCGCTTTGGTTGGTGGTGCCGATATTGAAATCACCGTCGGTACAGAGGATCACGCGGTTGACGCCGCCGGCAATGTAGTTTTCGACCGCCACGTTGTAGGCCAATTCAACACCCGCCCCGCCGTTGGTCCCGCCACCGGCATTCAACCGCTCCAGGGCGTCGTGAATCACGTCGCGTTGATCGCCGGTCGTGGAGGGCAGCACCAATCCCGATGCGCCGGCATAGACCACGATCGCTACGCGGTCGTTCTCGCCAAAGTTGTCGACGAGCATTTTGATGGCCGATTTGACGAGCGGAAGTTTATTGGGTTCGGCCATCGACCCGGAGACGTCCAACAAGAACACCAGATTGCTCACCGGGCGGTGCGCGCTGTGGATTTCACGCCCTTTTAAAGCAATGCGCGCCAAAGTGTGTGCGGGATTCCAGGGGCAACCCGCCATTTCGATACTGGCAGAAAACGGTTCGTCGCCGCTGGGAGGAGGGTATTCGTACGGAAAATAGTTGAGCATTTCCTCAATCCGCACAGCCCCAGCCGGCGGCAGTTGCCCTTGTGTCAAGAACCGGCGAACGTTGGAGTAGGAAGCGGTGTCGACGTCGATTGAAAACGTCGAAAGGGGATTGACCGCGGTATTGAGGAAGCGGTTTTCAACAATCTGGTCGTAGGCTTCGCCGCTAAAATCTGTGTCGTTGGGCAGAGAGCTTTGTGCCATGAACTGGGTTTCATAAGATGCCACTTTTCTCTCTGCGTCCATCGGTCGATCCGACTCGTAGGCGCAACCAACCATACACATCGTACTCAGCAGGACCAGAACAAAGCGCATCGCATCCCCTCCTCAAGAATCGTGAGGTGACCGTGTTCGATAGAAGTTAGCGTCGCGGTGCAAGCATTGAGCGCGACCGGCATTGGCTATCTATTAGAGATGCGCTGCAGCAAGAAATAATTCCCGAGGATTCACATTTTTAGAGAATCCGCGCAGTGTACATAACCATCGTGGGAAGCAAACCGAGCCGTTTACATCCGTTCGCTGGTGTGAATCCCGAGCAGCTCAAGGCCCTGCGCAATCACGCGGGCGGTCAGGTCGCACAGTAATAGGCGGCTGTTGCGCAAGTCGTCCGTTTCCGCCTTGGCGACAGGACAATGCTCGTAAAACCCGCTGAACACGCCGGCTGTTTTGAACAGATAATCGGTGAGGTAGTTCGGCCGATATTCCGCCGCTGCCTGCGCGAGCGCTTCGGGAAAACGTAACAACGCCAACACGAGTTGCCGTTCCGCATTGTGGGATAGCTGTATGGTCGCGCCCGAATTTCGCAGCGACTCCCGGTCGACCTCAGCACGGCGGAGGATGCCGCACACACGGGCATAGGCGTACTGCATATACGTCGCAGTATCGCCGGTGGTGGCAAGCATTTTGTCCCAGTTGAAGACGTAGTCGCTGTCGCGATTGTGGTGCAGGTCGGCGTATTTGATGCCTCCCAGTCCGACGATTTCTGCGATGCGACGACGTTCCGGTTCATCGAGTTCCGCGCCGCTGGGCTTGGCATCGTCGTTATCACTGACGATCGTATAAGCCTTGGCGATCGATTCGTCCAGCAAGGACTCCAATCCCACTGTATCGCCCGAACGCGTTTTGAAGGGCCGTCGATCGTCCCCGAGAATCGTGCCGAAACTGACATGCTGAAGCTCGGTCTGGTCGTAGCCCCATTTACGAACCGTTTCAAACAGCAGCTTGAAGTGTTCCCCTTGGCGAGCATCGACGACGTAGATGATGGCGTCGGCCTTCAACTCCTCGATGCGGTATTTGACTGTCGCCAGGTCGGTGGTTGCGTACGTGAAAGCTCCGTCGGTTTTGCGAACGATGAATGGGGCCTCGAAGCCTTCGACGAATGCGCAAATCGCTGCTTCACTCTCGCGGGCAATCCCTTTTGCCTGCAGGTCGGCGACGACGTCGGCCAGCATCGGTTGATAGAAACTTTCGCCCAGCGACTTGTCGAAATGGATTTCTAACCGGTCATAGACGCTTTGCAGTGCTTCCAGGCAGAGCGGAATGAACTGGTCCCACAACGCACGGTTTTCTGCGTCTCCCGCATGCAGTTTGGCGGTTTCATTACGGGCAGCGGTCGCAATATTGGGATCTGCGTCAGCCAGGGCCTTCAGTTTCGCATCGCCGTCGACCGTGGCGATTTTCTTTTCAGCGGCCTGGATTTTATCCTTCAGCCCGACGACTTGGTTGGTGAGTTGCTTGACCGCTTTTTTTGCTTTTTTGTCTTTGGGATCGGCGTCCTGTTGGGCCGCAGTTAAAGCGTCTTCGCGCTCGGCCAATGTCTCGCGCAGTTGCGGAAGTTCCGCGGCGGCGGCGTGGTAATCGCTGAGTTGATTCACCAGTCGGTACAGCCGCGACAGCTCAAGCACGGGAGCTTCCTCGTAGGCCGATTGGTCGAGGAAGTTTTTGTACCCGTAGATGATCATGCCGAACTGCGTCCCCCAGTCGCCGATGTGATTGTCACCGACGACATTGTGGCCCAGACTGCAGAGGATGCGGTACAGAGCAGCACCGATCACTGTGCTGCGGAGGTGCCCGACGTGCATCGGTTTGGCGACATTGGGAGCGGAGTAGTCGACGATGAAGTTGCGCGGTTGGACGACCGACTCCACGCCGAGGCGCTCGTCGTTGACCAGATTGTTGATGGCCGTTTCCAGCCATTCGTCGCGCAGCTTGAGATTGATGAAACCTGGACCGGCGACTTCCAGCGGTTCGCACAGCTCGTCCAGATCGACGCTGGCAACCAGTTCGGCGGCCAATTCTCGCGGATTCTTTCCGACTTGTTTGCCCAACGGCATCGCGCAGTTGGCTTGATAGTCGCCGAACTTCGGATCGCCGGCCGGTTTGATCATCGCGGCGAACTGGGGCGCATCGTCGGTGTAGCTATTGAGCGCGGACTCAAATTGGTCGCGGAGTTGTTTCAGGACGTTCATAGCGGCCTTTGGCGGAGGGTCAGCATCGCTGCGATCACGAATGGATCATTCAGCGTCGTCGAGGGGGACCGACTGCCAGTCGATTTTTTCCGCATCGGCCCACAAATGTTCCAGATCGTACAGCGTGCGGGTCTCGGGATTGAAGACGTGGATGACGACGTCACCGTAATCCTGCAACACCCAGGTATCGCCGTCGTACCCCTCGGTTCCGATCCGCTGCGACCCGGTCTTCCGCATCATGCGGCTCGATTCGTCGGCGATAGCGTGCATCTGTCGCCGACTGGTGGCTGTGGTGATCACAAAGTAGTCCGCAATCCGTGTCACCGAGGTCAGATTCAACACGACCGTATCGGTGCCGCGATAATCATCGGCCACGCGTGCACAGGCACACGCCAAATGGAGAGCGCGTTCCTGTGCTTCGCTGTTTTGCGGTTCACTGGATTCAGTCGTAATCGTCTTCATCTCCCCAATTCCGGCCGGAGCCATTTTAGTAAGAAACGTGATTTGTCTATAGGACACGTTTCAATGGTTCGCGGCCGGTTTCGCTAGAAACAACGGCGGGCTACATGCCCAACGCCATTTTTACGATCAGGCCGGCAAAGACCACTGAAACCATACTCATCAATTTGATCAAGATATTCAAGCTGGGACCGCTGGTATCCTTGAATGGATCGCCAACAGTATCTCCCACCACGGTGGCTTTATGGGCATCAGTCCCTTTTCCGCCGTGGGCACCTGCTTCAATATACTTCTTAGCGTTGTCCCAGGCACCACCGGCGTTGGCCATCATAATGGCGACGGCAAAACCGGAGGTCAGTCCGCCAGCCAGCATGCCCATGACTCCAGCCACGCCCAACAGCAAACCAACAACAATCGGGGCGACCAAGCCCATGACTGCCGGTACGACCATTTCGCGCTGCGCGGCTGCCGTACTAATGGCGACACAGGAGGCATAGTCCGGTTCGGCTTCGCTTTCCATGATTCCTGGAATATCACGGAATTGACGGCGGACCTCTTCAACCATCGCACCCGCAGAGCGGCCGACAGCCTTCATGGTCATTGCACAGAACACAAACGCCAAGGCAACACCGGCAAACATGCCGACCAATACCCGCGGGTTCATGACAGTAACGTTGTAATAGCGGACAAAGTCCGGAATTTTGGCAAAACGGTTATTTACGATATAGCCTTGATTTGCCAATTTATCGAGGTCGACCGTGGCGGAATCGCCCGGCTTGAGGTCAATGAGTGCTTGCAGGTCTTTGTCCCGGTGTTCCTCTTTGACGGTCGGTGGGAAGATCAACCAAGCTTCGTTTTTGCCACCTTCTTTGGTCGAATTTGTCGCAAGCAATCCGCTGGCGACTTTTTTGACCGTGCCTTCGCCTTCTGTTCCCACAATCGAGGGTTCCACCCAGCGGTCGAAACCGATGCGGACTTCTTCGACGTATGCGGCCAAAAGTGCCAAGGCGGTCAGAGCTGCCGAGCCGATGGCAAAACCCTTTCCGGTCGCGGCTGTGGTGTTACCCAAGCTATCGAGGGCGTCGGTCCGCTCGCGAACGATCGGATCTTGGTGGCTCATTTCCGCATTACCACCTGCATTGTCAGCAATCGGTCCGTAGGCATCCGTCGCCAAGGTCAGTCCCAGCGTGCTGAGCATGCCGACGGCGGCAATACCGACTCCGTAGAGCCCCAAGGCAAACGTGTCAGCGTTGGCATAGTCGAATCCGGTGCAGGCACCGAAGGAGACGAGAATGGCAGCACCCACGATAACAATCGGAACCCAAACGCTGTAGAAGCCTTCCGCAACACCAGCGATGATGACAGTGGCCGGCCCGGTAACAGCTTGGTCGGCGATTCGTTTCGTCGGGGCGTATTCTTCACTCGTCGAGTATTCCGTCCATTTGCCAATTCCGATTCCGGCGATGAGGCCGGTCACCACGGCAATAAACACACCAAATGCCAATTCCCATCCTTGCGGCATACCCTCAGCCGCTAGGATTTCGCCGACATCGCCGGTGGAGGGTAAATACAAGATAAAGAACGCCAGCACCGCCGTCACGACGGCGACCAACGCACTGGAAATATTAATTCCTTTGGCCAAGGCGGCCAACAGATTGCGCTGCGAGGCCCCTTCCTCGGTTTTGACGAGGAAGACACCGTAGATGGAAACCGCGATTCCCGCCGCCGCAATGGCGAACGGCAACAACAGCATCATGGCCTGCATTTTCAAGTGACCCTGAAATGCCGCTACACCCAATGCCGCGGTCGCCAAGATCGAGCCGCAATAAGATTCGTAGAGATCCGCGCCCATGCCGGCGACGTCTCCCACGTTATCTCCCACGTTGTCGGCGATCGTCGCGGGGTTCCGCGGATCGTCTTCAGGAATTCCAGCTTCGACCTTTCCAACCAAGTCGGCACCCACGTCGGCCGCCTTAGTGAAGATGCCGCCGCCCACGCGTGCGAACAACGCTTGGCAACTAGCCCCCATGCCAAAGCAGAGCATGGTGACGGTGATTTCTTCCAAACTAAAGTGATAGCCCATCATCGGGGCAATGTAATATAGACCGCCAAACCACAGTGTGATGTCGATCAGACCGAGTCCGACCACCACCAAACCCATGACCGCACCACTACGGAAAGCGACTTGCAGACCTTGGTTCAGTGATTGTTTTGCACCTTGAGCGGTCCGTGAGCTGGCGAGTGTCGCCGTTTTCATCCCGAACCAACCGGCCAAACCGGAAAAGAAACCACCGGTCAGGAAGGCAAAGGGAACAATCGGGTGCTGGGCCTTAAAGACAAATGCCACAATCCCCAAGATAATCCCGGTAACAACGAAGAAGATCGTCACCACTTTATACTGCTGCCGCAGATAGGCGTTTGATCCATCGCGGACGTGACCGGCGATTTTGACCATCACCTCGTCACCTTCGTCCTGGGTGATCATCCAGTCGTAGAACTTTTTGGCGTACCACAAAGCCGCTATCGAAGCGACAAAGCAGAGGCACCAAATCATAAACACCATGGCGCCAGAGACTTGATTCGAGGCTCCTAGAGCCGCGTCGCCTTCACCTGGCTCCTGTGCGAATAAGGGCGTGGCAATTAAGGCAGTAATTGCCAAAGGCAAGAGCAGTTTCCAACAATTCACCATCTGACCGACTCGCGATGAGAGGAGTTTCATCCTGGGGTTGATCTCCATTGTACAGAGGCTGACACAACCAGCGAGAAAACGCAGACGGACCACTTGGTCGGGACGAGCGATGCCCCAATTAGAATGCCGCCACGCAACTGGGCCGGTTGTGCCGCAATTCATGGTTAATTCATGATTTCCAGCGACTAAAGGCCGCGAGTGTAGCGGTGGTCGACGCTCGTTGTCAACGTCGCGGCTATCGGCAAAAGCGGCTGATTTCCGGAAAATCCGCGAGTTTTTTCTCGACGGCGCGGATCTGTCGCCACAGAGAAAATTGCCAGGCCGGTACAGCTGATGATTGAGCGCAATCAGAGCGGAGTGCTGCCTCCACAAAGCCCTCCCCGCCCTGCTGCGGCGGGGGGCTTGCCTGCTTCAACCGATTATTGCAGCGTGGAACGATACTCGCCGACTTACTGGCGAGTCCGCCGTCGCAACTCCGATTGTGCGTTGGGGACACGAGATTGGTTCATGTTCCACATTTTCTTGAGCGGATGCACATCGACGCGTTTCCCGAGCGTTTGCTGGATGTCGCGATAGATCAAGATTGCCACCAGCCCTTCTTCGACGGTGAGTTCTTCTTCGAGCAATACCGGGAAGTCGTCAAGCATTTTTTCAAACTTCCGCATACCGCGAAGCAATAGCGTCTCAGCTTCGATGAATTCGCCCGCCTTGTACTTTTGCTCACCCTCGTACAGATCACTGTGGGCTTCCATGGTGTTGGTTTCGCGCTCAGCCAACACGCGAGTCCGCCAGTACGTGTAATTGGTCAGATTGTGAAAGTACGAAACGGTCCGTTTGACTGTCTCTACGTCGACGTTGAATTCGGCCGCCATTTCTTCGAATTCGGCCTCGCTTTGCACTTCCATGCGAATTTCGCCGAATTCCGTACGGATCTTATCGTTTCCAACCGCCAGCCAGTCATCGGATGCCGTTTGCCAGGCCTCCCGAGATTTTTCGCCCACTTTACCTTCGCGACTGAAGACATCTGCATAGTCGATTTGCGAGCGTGCGGGATACGTGTTGAAAATCTCATTGGTCATAATGTGTTGCTGGTTTTGCGGGTACTGGGCCGCAACATCCTTGGACTTTTGAAACCATTCCTTAGCAACCAAGTAGTTGTCCTTGCCGTCGGGGTTCAAGTCGCGATCGATCCGTTCGTCACTTTCGCCGATTTTCGGGTTGGGATCTTGTTCCATAAAGTATTGGCGAAACTGTTTCCATTCGTCGGAACGTCCGATTTTTTTGCCCAGCATACTTCCGGTATGCCAGTAGAGTTCGGGCAACTTATGGTTCCGCTTCGTACCCCGCTCCAAAAATTTGATGCCGGTCTTGACCCAGTGATAGCGGTCCGGAACCGCATCCCATTCCGCCGAGACGTTGTACGCCAAGTTCCAACCCTGAAATTGCCAGACTTTCTGGAAGTGCGGCTGCAACAGAATAATCGACTCGGTCGTACGGTTTAGCTCGGCCCAGTCCTTATGCTGTTGTTGTTCTTGAGCCTCCATCCACAGCAGATTGGTCGCAACGCCGCGCAATCCCAGTAGCACCAAATTCATGGTGGCGCTGGAGGGATCGACGTTTCCCAGATCGGTGACACCGAGGTCGTTCTGCCTCCGCAGCGCATCGAGATGTCCCCCTGTTTCGGCTGGAATCGCGGCGCGCGTTTCCGACGCGGGAATCGCGGTGCGCCCTGGACGGCCGAGTAACAGGATCGGAATCAACAGCAGGATAATTCCGAACAGATATACCAATTTGCGTTGTAGCGAATTGAGCTTGTTCATTTCGATTCCAATTCACGATACTTCAGTGCAACGTACGCTAAAAAGATCCACGGCAAACAATGGCCGACCATCAAGGCAATTCCGGGCAACAGTGCCGCCATAAACGGGACATCGAAACCGTTGGCCGAATATTCCGTGAAATCCAATGACCCGAAGTTCGGCACCAACTTTTGGGACACTTTCAAAAACGCTTCGGGCACGGCATCGATCGCTTCGATTACGGTCTGGCCGGTCGATTCTTCGAGATCGACGTTGGGTGTGGTGTGTTTGTAGATCCGAACCATTGATTCCAGAACACCGCCCCCTTTGACGTTGCCGGCCGCCAGCTCTTCAAAGAACCCTGAAAAGCTCTTGCCGACGATCAACATCACCGAACTGGCCAGCGTGGCGACCGGACCTTTGACCACACAACTCCAGCCGACACACAGCACGACCGCCATTACCATCATCATCCAAATGCCAAACAGGGCTTTGCAATAACTGGCAGCAAAATGGTGTTCGGGCAGTCGGATGAACAAGTCAGGTCGTGCCATACCGAGGTACTGGCCGGAGGTCAAACATTCGACTTCGACGCGCAGTTTACCGTCGTTAACCAAATCGTCGATCAGGTC
>CALOFE010000021.1:0-18853 GCA_942492455.1 uncultured Planctomycetaceae bacterium
AAGTCTTCGGGCCCATACAGCACGATGGGAATGGAAGCGGTCCGCGAATCCGCGCGGAAATTTGTTAGTGTTGAGCTCAGGGGCCATTTTACAGTCGCGGGGTGAATGAAGACGAGCTCCACATCTGCGTTTTCAGAGGCGAAACGAAAACCGTCGCGGCCCGTGGTTCGCAAATGGGGAACGTATCCCAATTCGTTGAGAAATCCGGACATTTGTGAGGCACGATCTGGATTGGGGTCAATCACCAAGGCAACCGGTTTGCCCTGTCCGGTCAATGCCCGTGACAAGATGCCGATCACACGATCCACTCCCGGGAATTTAGCCTGTGGGTCCAGTTGCATCACCGTTCCCGCGGCGGCGAACTGCACCCGCGTGTCGGGATACACCGAAGGCCGCCAACACGGGGGAGCGTCCGGCATCGGCTGAACGCACCATCCGTAAGGTTCCGATTTGCCCCAGCACTCGCAGGGCAGCGACGGCGTTGGCAATCTGTCCTTCTTTGAGGGCTTCCGCTAAGGACGTCGGCGACGATGATCTTCACCGGCGACAAGGCGATAACCGAGCAAGCCGTACCCGGTCCGCTGGGGAAGCGGGTTGTCCCAACCGGCCAACATTCCTTCAGCAGCCAGGGTCATGCTCAAGAACAAGACCTGGATGTCCCGCCGTTCGGGGGACAGCTGACAATGCCTGCCGGGCGAATTTGCTCCCCACGATGTTCGACGCGACGCGGGGGGGGATTTTTACCAAGACAACCGATTCCGCTTCCCGCTTCCAGACCCACATCGAGACGTTGCCATCGTCATCAACGTGCCAGTCATATTTGTGTTGGTAATGCAGCCGGGCCAAACGATTCAATTCGTTGACGACGCTTTTCCACGGGCGAATTGTGCCAAACGGCCGGCGTCCATTTTCGCAATCCGGGCAATCGCGTCGTGTGCAGCCGATTTCACGCCGCCGGGGACTTGCGGGCCATTGGCGAAATACCATAAATGGCTCAACGTATCGCGATTGCCGATATGTCCCAGGACCGAGATCACCCGCGCGGACATCGTCGTCGGGCATATCCAGGGCGGCGACCAACGGGGCTTCGGCGCGGTGTCCCAGCAGCGCCGTACCGTGCAGAATATCGCGCTCTTGTTTGGGGGCGGGGTCGTGCTGCAGCATGTCGAGCAGCGGCACGACGATGGCTTGTCCGCCGTTTTTCAATTCTTGTCCCGCGAGCAGCCGCTCTTCATCGGTGCCGCTCAAGTCGGCAACGAGCTTCTCGATACGCGCCGGGTCGCTGGCACGGGCCGCCATCAGCCGATCCACAGCCTCGGATAAATCGCCGGCAACCGCTTGCAATTCCTTGATGTGCGACATCTTCATGAATTCCGGCCGGGCCGTACTTTAGACGCAGGTTCAACAGCGTTTGGTCATCCGGTTTGAGCTCCACCAGCTGGTCCAGATACTCCTGCAAGCCAAGGGGCGGGAAGTGCAAGATCGACCATCAGTACGGCCGCTTCAAACAGTTCCGAAACCGTCTTTGGCTGCAGAGGGAGCGGCGATGTTTCCAGCAGCTCTTGGGGGCGTTTCGCTTCGGCCGCCCTCGGCGGCGTCCGTAGCGGCTTGAGTGGCATCCTGGGCGGTCAGACTTCCCAAAAGAAGGCCGAATGAAAGCACCAGCAAGACAAGGATGCCGACAAAACGGCGAGAAACGTTGGCCATCAACTCAACTCCGACAATCTTCTGTGGTGGACGGTCAAACTAAAAGGCGTGAATTCAATTCACGCAACACGGGTTCCGACATTCGGCTATTGCCGCTTTGCATGGCGCCAATTTCGGCTCCATCCAACCGGCGAACTCTTTTCGGCAACATCACGGGATACGGCATTCGCTCGACATACGCTCCTCTGCGGTTGGACACGCCAACCATAAGGGGAAGAAGCGTTCGGATGCGTCACGAATCAAATTTCGAGATACATTTGCCATGGTAAAGTGTTTTGTGAGAAGAAAACAATCAATTTTTCGCTATAACAGGAAAATCGAACGACTTGGCCTGCCACTCAAGCCTCGAATCCGTACTTTGAGTACTTGTTGAGTTTTGGCATCATCCCAAAAGTGGTTGGGATACTGTGTCCGGTTCTGTCGAAATTGGCGGTGCTTCGGTTCGCAGCGAATCGTCCTAATCTGCGGGAATTCGGTGACGCTTTGATCGTAGGTCCGCTGAAACTCGGAAATTGATCTCAATATCCCGTCGATCGCTCGGGAGCCGACGATTTCGTTCGCCACCAGTTCCTCATAGGTTTCGCGGCGGCGGATGAGCCGGCGTGTGTCGCCGTCGACGAAGACCTCCGCCCCGCGGGCCGGCGTTGTAATTGCTGCTCATCGTCGTTCCGTAGGCGCCGGCACTAAAGGTGCAGATCAGGTCGCCACGCGAGGTTTCCGGGGAGCCAGCGATCTTTGGCGAGTACGTCGCCCGATTCGCAGATCGGGCCGACCACGTCGGCAGGCTCGCATCCGGGAATCTCTTCCTCGAAATCGTCCGGTTCGGCCTGCCCGGATCGCACCGGCCAGATGCGATGGAAGGCGTCATATAGGGAGGGACGGGCAAGATCGTTCATCGCCGCATCCTGAATGATGAACAGCTTGCCCCCTTCGCGTTTGGTGAAGATCACTCGGCTGATGAGGACTCCCGCATTCCCGCAGATGAATCGGCCCGGTTCCAGCCGCCAGTCGGCAGCCGGCTGCCGACACGCCGGGACGATGACTTCAGCATAGGTCGCGTTGCGGGAGGGCCCTTCGTCGCTTGTAACTGATGCCGAATCCGCCGCCCAGATTGATCCAATTGTGTCTGGATGTCCTTTGGCGCGGAACTCGGCGACGATCTCGACCGCCTTCTTCGCGGCCGCTGCGTACGGATCGGTGGTCAGAATAGGCGACCCGAGGTGCATGTGGATGCCGCTCAACGCCAGGTGCTCGTCGCCAGCACTTTGTCGGCGAGTTCGTTGGCCCGCTCGATGTCCATCCCGAACTTGTTTCCGCCTTCTTGCCGGTGGTCGTCTTGGCGTGTGTTTTGGCGTCGATATCGGGATTCAATCGCAACGCCACGGGAGCCGTGACTTCCATCTCGGCCGCCACCGCTGCAATGGCATCCAGTTCGGCTTCGCTCTCCACGTTGAACATCAGGATCTTCGATTCCAGCGCGAAGCGAATTTCCTCGTCGGTCTTGCCCACTCCGGCGAAGACGACGCGCGTCGTCTCGCCCCGGCCTGCTGAACCCGAAACAGCTCGCCGCCGGAGACGACGTCGAAGCTGCTGCCGGCCTCGTTCATCAACTTCAGAATGCACAGATTCGAATTCGCTTTGACCGAGTAACAGATTACCGGATCGGTTTCGGCAAACGCGTCGTGAATCTCCCCGAGATTTCTCGATCAACGAATTGCTTCGAATAGACCCACAGCGGCGTCCCAAATTCGTCGGCCAGATCGGCGAACTGGGACTTCTTCGCAGTACAATTCGCCGTTTCGGTATTGAAACGGTTCCATGGAGGCGTTCCACTAGAAAGCTCTGCGATTCCGGAAATGTTGAAGGGAGGGTGAAGGGGGGGGGGGGAGGGGCCAGGGAGAACCCCTGGGGGGCCACCGTCCATTCCGTGTCACTGCCGGATTCCGTGCGGCGGCCGAAATGGTCCTGTCTCGACAATCACTCACGCGGGGGGGGGGGGGGGAGGGGGCAGGCGATTCGCTGCCACCAGTTCGGCGATCTGCACGGCGTTGGTGGCGGCCCCCTTGCGGAGGTTGTCGCTGACGCACCAGAAGCTCAGACCGTTGGGATGCGAGAGATCGCGGCGAATGCGGCCGATGAACACTTCGTCTCGATCGGTGCAGGTGCGAAGGCAGCGGATATCGCCCGGTCTGCGATGTCGTCATCGACCGCGATTCCGGGAAAGCCGCGAACAGCTCGCGGGCTTCTTCGGGGGAATCGGGCGTTCGGTCTCGACCGTGATCCTCTCGCTGTGGCAGTTGGCGACCGGGAATTCGCACGCAGGTGGCATTGATCTGCATCGAGTCGTCGCCCAGGATCTTGCGGGTTTCGTAGACCATCTTCAGCTCTTCGCTGGTGTACCCCGCCTTTTCGCTGCCGATTTGGGGGATGGCGTTGAACGCAATCGGGTGTGCGAAGGCCTGGTACTCGTAGTCTGTTCCGTCGAGGTGCGCCCGGGTCCCGTCGATCAGGTCGATCGGTCCCCTGCAGGCCCCGCACCGCTGATCGCCTGGTAGGTGCTGACAATCACGCGCCGCAGCGGGTGAGGCATCGTGCAACGGCTTGAGGGCCATCACCATCTGCGTGGTCGAGCAATTGGGGCTGGCGATGATCCCCTTGGCGTTGAGGGCCGCTTCCGGGTTGACCTCCGGGATGACGAGGGCGACGCCCTCCTTCATCCGCCAGTAGCCCGATTCATCGATCACCGCTGCACCTGCGGGAGCCGCCGCAGGTAAGGTATTTCGCCGCCATATCGTCGGGCGTTGTGGAAATGACGATATCGCAATCGCGAAACGCCGAGTCGGTCAACTCTTCAACCGTATGGTCATCCCCTTTGAAATGGAGCGACGTTCCGGCACTGCGCGACGAGGCCAAAAATTTGTAATCCTTGCAGGAAATTTCACGTTCTTCCAACAGACGCAGCACAATCCGGCCCACTGCACCGGTCCCACCGATTAAGGCCACCTTTTCAAACACGATTGAATACTCCTGAAAAATTGTGCGGCAGCGGATCAATGCCCACTGCCTCAGACTCAACGAAAGAAACGTCCTGCTGACCCACTCGATGTGCTGACACGATTGCCACAGGAGTCGCCGGGGAATTGCATTGATCAGCACAAACGTGCGGGATTCGATACTATCCCGATTTCGGGTGGTGGTTCAATCATCGGCAGGTGGCCGGTCGCTGTCGGCCGCAATTGATAATTATCCGCGCCAGGCGTTCAGTCCCTCCACCTGGATTGCTATACTATAAGTTACGACGAAAGCGGACACAGGTTTCGAGGTTCGCGTTATCAGCGGAAGATCATTTGCAATGAAAGTCTTAGTCGTCATCCAGGAGGGCAAGGTGCTTCACCCTGGCATGGAAGTTGTCAGTCCCTTCGGTCTCAAAGAGTTTACTGTGCGGCAGGCAATGCCGGCACAGCAAAAGATGGTGATTATTATCGATATTTCCTCTGACGACATTCCGCGTTTGGTGCAGTTCGCGCAATGAAGCAGATTGGTCTGACCGTTGTCTGGCCCCGAAGCGTACCATTGACTGCGGGGATTGTCGATGCGTTTCGCGCGGCAGGATTGACAGTGTTTGGCCCCTCGAAAGCGGCCGCTCAGTTGGAGGGGTAAAATCCTTTCTCTAAGGAGCTGATGAAACGCGCCCCACCGTGCCGACCGCCCAATTCGCCGTCTTCAATTCGGCCGACGAAGCGGAAAGCTACATCAATGGCCGCGAAGAAACCCTAGTGGTCGTCAAAGCGGACGGACTGGCTGCCGGCAAAGGGGTGGTGGTCTGTGCGAAAAAGAAGAGGCCATCGACACTCATGCGCATCATGCGGGAGGCGAATTCAGCGATGCCGGTCGCCGCGTGGTCATTGAAGAACGTCTCGACGGGCTGGAAGTGAGTATTCCGTCGTCGACGTGGCGATCATTCCGCTGGGAGACTTCCGCGAGACCACCGTCGGCCTACGACGATGATAAGGCCCGAATGCCGGGGGCGCTGACCTATGGCCCCACGCCGCTGGTTTCCGCCGGAGTTGATGGATCAAATCATCACGCAAATCCTCGTGCCCGTCGACGATGAAGAATACGGACGCGTTTGGCAGCGTTCTGTATGCCGGTTTGATGATCACCAATCAAGGCCCCAAGGTGCTGGGTAATTACAACGTCCGTTTCGGCGACCCCGAAGCTGTGGTGCTGATGGTTAAGCCAGTTGCGCCGAGATCCTCTTGGCCGGGGCAGGGGCAGTTGAGCAAGGCGCCCCCTCTGGAATGGGATGACCGTCCGGCCGTCTGTGTGGTGATGGCATCCGAAGGCTACCCGGGCGACTACGAAAAGGGACGAGTGATTCGAGGCCTGGACGCAGCCGCCGAGCTGGCTGACACCAAGGTTTTTCATGCAGGAACATCCTTGCGGGGCGAAGAGGTCGTCACCAATGGCGGCCGTGTGCTGGGCGTGACGGCCTTAGGCAACACCGTGGCCGATGCCAAGTTGAAGGCCTACCAGGCAGTCAAACGCATCCGCTGGGACGGCGCTGGTGCCGGCACGACATCTCTGACAAAGCGGTGATGCGTCAAGATTTTCCTGTGCTCGACGAGGGACATGACGTGAGTCCCTATGAGCCAGCCTTCAGTCCGAGTCCCGAAGTCATATACTACACCTGGGCGGTGTTGTTGATACTCGCCTCAATTGGTGCGTGGTTATTGACGCTCTTTACGATGCCCGGCAACTGGCTAATTGTGGCCTTGGCGGCTGCGTTTGCCTGGTTTTACTACTCGCCCGCTGCACGGGTTGTCATGGTGGGTTGTCGGTGGGCTGGTCGCTTTGGCCGGGCTGGGGGAATTCGTCGAATTCATAGCCGGTGCCGCCGGTGCTGCGAAATAGGGGGGCAGCCGACGAGGGATGATTCTCGCCATCGCGGGTGCGGCGATCGGCAGTATTGCCGGCGCCATTGTCGGCGTGCCGATTCCCATCGTGGGTTCGATTGTCGCCGCCCTGGGCGGAGGTGCAGCGGGCGCATTCTGCGGGGCCTATCTTGGGGAATCATGGAAAGGTGAGAAAAACCATTCCGAAACGCTAGCCGTCAGCAAAGCGGCCCTGATTGGGCGGATTTTGGGAACAGTTGGGAAATTGATCGTGGGGGCAGCAATGGTTGCCGTTGTTTCGATCGATGCCTTGTTTTAGTCACCAACTAAAACGGATGCTTGTGTCCGTATATGGCCGGAGTTTGCACGGATACCATTGGCGCAGCTGCAATTTCTTGTATCCTGATGTGTATCGAAAATTAAAAGTCTTTGCGTGCGGGTGCTGATGCATTGAGCCTGCAGATAAAACTTTCGACCCATTTGCTGGCGATATTCTCGCCAATCGAAGTGAGCTTCCCTATGCGGGTTTATTTAACTCGCGAAACATACCTACCAACCGGTAGGTAGAGGCGTTGCGTCCAACAGTCATTTCAACGGTACACACTTCTCACCATTTTCTTCGGAGAGTCAAAAGATGAAACTCAGTCATTGGAGTGTTGCGGCATCGCTTTTGCAGTTGCCTAGCTCTAATCGGGTGTGGACAACCACAGCCAACTGCTTCGAGCACGGGTGCGGCTGCCTCGGATAGCAGCGATACACAAGCGGACGAAACCAGCGTGGCCGCCGTTGACGATTCGACTGCCCCAGCGGCCGATGACACCGAAGCACCGGCAGCAACCGATGAGGCGACGGAGACCGAAGCGGAAGTGGTCGTGATCGAGCCGGGTCCCGACGCTCAAAAGGCCGCTCAAGAAGCGTTGATCTACGCCGAAGAGGGAGACGTGATTGAATTCGCCGCAGGGGGAATTCAATCTCACAGAAACGCTCGCTGGATGGCAAAAAGCATGTGACGATTCGCGGGCAGGGGATGGACCAAGACGACCTTGAACTTTGCCGACCAACAAAAAGGAACCGGCGGCGAAGGGATATTAATCAAAAACGCATACGAGTTTACGATTGAAGATATCACGCTGCAGGACACGCCGGGCGATGCGATCAAAGTCGATGGGGCTCACGGTCTCACCATGCGTCGCGTCAAAACCTGGTGGTCCAATGGTCCGCACGCGGAAAATGGCGCCTACGGCCTGTATCCGGTGTTGAGCGAAAATATCTTGATCGAGGATTGCGTCGCGGAATGTGCCTCGGATGCGGGGATTTATGTGGGGCAGTCAAAGAACATCATCGTCCGTCGCTGCCGCGCGGAAAAAAATGTGGCCGGCATCGAAATCGAAAACTGCATCGGTGCCGATGTTTATGAAAACGTCGCCACCAATAATACGGGCGGGCTATTGGTTTTTCTCTGCCCGGTCTAAAACTGAAAAACGGCAGTAAATGCCGCGTCTACAACAACAAACTCTACGACAACAACCACGACAACTTCGCCGCTCCCGGCAACATGGTCGCTACGGTGCCTCCGGGAACCGGGTTGTCGGTGATGGCGAATGATCAAGTCGAAATTTTCGGCAATGAGATTAAAGAACCACAAAAGCACCAACTGCTATATCATCAGTTTCTTCACCACACAGCGGAAATTTGAAGACGCAGGTACGACCCGTATCCCGAAGCGATTTCGGTTTACGACAACAAATTCGAAAAGGGTGGTTACGATCCGCAAAAGGCGTGGGCCGACGTGGTGGCCTTTTTCCCGGATGGCAAATTGCCGGACATTGTTTATGACGGGATGGTCGACGAGAAGAAAACCGTCGATGGAAAGCTCCCCGAAGGAAAACAGATCTTCATTGGTGATAACGGCGACTTCACATTTGCCAACATCGATTATCCCAAACTGATGTCAGGTCAACCGCCGGAACTGGATTTCAAACTGGAAGCGTACTCGACCGAGCTGCCTAAGCTGCCGCCGGTGACGATCCCAGGAGTCAAGTAAATGATGTCGTCTCGACCAAATTCCGCCAGCGCCGCCGGGCGTTGGCGGTTATGGCTCGTAGCGGGATGTCTGATCGCATGGATCGGTGGATGCGGGCCTAACGAAACGCCTCCGCCCCCCGGCGGTCAGGTCCCAGAGCCTGCGCAGGTCGAGAAAGTCGCTGCGAAACCGGCGGCCGTAGTGGCCGAAGTTAAGACGCCGACGAAGAAGAAAAAACGCAAACGCAGAGAACGGCCTAAACCCTATTTGTCCGAATATGGCCTGTTCGAAGGCCCCATGGCGGAAATGAAACCGGCTGCGGGGGTGATGCCCTACGACCTCAACTCGGCGCTGTTCTCCGACTACGCCTGGAAGTCACGCGTTATCAAACTGCCCGAGGGAGAGAAGATCGAGTACCGCGAGGGAACTGTTTTTGAGTTTCCCGTGGGCACGGTCATCGCCAAGACGTTTTACTTCCCGATCGACTTTAACGACCCCACGCAAGGGCGGCGGTTGATTGAAACGCGGATTTTGTTGTTGCGCGAATCGGGCTGGATCGGTGTGCCCTATCTGTGGAACGACGAACAGACCGATGCGGTCTCCGAAGTTGCCGGCGAGACGGTGAATGTCTCTTGGAAACACTATGACGGCCAGGAGCGATCGAACCCATACATCGTTCCCAATGCAAACGACTGCAAACGCTGCCACACAACGGGTGAATTCTTCGAGCCGATCGGGCCGCGCGCGCGGTATTTGAACAAGGATTATGACTATCCTGAGGGCCAGGAAAACCAGTTGGTGCATTGGACGCAGGCCGGCATTTTAACCGGTGCTCCGGACGATCCGGCGCAGGCACCCAAGTCGGCTGCCTGGAAGGATGAACAATCCGGAACGGTCGCTGAGCGGGCACGGGCTTGGCTGGAGATCAATTGCGCTCACTGCCACAGTTCGACCGGCCCGGCGCGGAACTCCGGGCTGCACCTGCTGGCTAGCGTGACCGATCCGTATAAGTTGGGCGTCTATAAAACACCCGTCGCCGCCGGTCGCGGCTCGGGCGGACACAAATATGATATCGTCCCGGGCAATCCGGACGAATCGATCATGTTGTTTCGCTTGATGGCAACTCACCCCGGAATGGCGATGCCGGAATTTGGACGGTCTCTGGTCGAAGACGAATCGGTCGCACTCATCCATCGTTGGATCGAGGAGATGCAAGTTCCCGAAGGATTCGACGTCAGCAACGGCATCGGCGAATTTGAGTCTCTCACGGACGAACAACTGGCAGAATTCGCGCAAGAGATTGCAGAGCAGGGAGACGCGGAGCGGGGGGAAGAGATCTTCCATCGCCAACGCGTCAATTGCTTCAAATGCCACACCATCGGCGGCGCGGGGAGAACGTTTCGGCCCCGACTTATTGCAGCCGCTGGGAGACAAGTCGCTGAACTATCTCATCGAAGCACTACTGCTGCCCAACAAGGCGGTGCCTAAGGGCTTTGAGACGGTGAACGTGGCCACGGACAGCGGCGAGACGTATGCCGGAATTGTGTTGGAGGAAAACGACAGCGAACTGGTACTCCGCGATTTGACGCGGCCGGAGATTCGCATTCCCCAAAGCTCGATTACGCAGCGCAACGCCGGAGTCTCCTTGATGCCAGCCAATGCCGTCTCGACGTTGCCGCGACAAGATGTGGTCGATCTGCTCCGCTTTCTAACGGAGTTGGGGCAACCGGGCGCATTCGAGGTCACGTCCGCCCCGGTGATCCGCAGTTGGCAGGTCCTCGATCCACTGCCGAGCAACATCGCCCGCGTGGATGCCGACCGGTTCATCGCTGACTTACCCGAGCGGCGCGACCTCACATGGGAAGCCGCCTATAGCCGCACGAACGGCGCCTTGGCACTGGAATCGGCAATGGCCGTTCCCCAATCCAGCCTGAGAATCGTGCGCTGCCAGTTCGACGTGACCAAAGCAGGCAACGTCGCTGTCAAACTCAACGCGACCGACGGCCTGCGGGTCTGGTTAGATGGCGTCGCTGTCGATCCAGCGCAACTAGATTCGATGAACATTGAGTCGGGCACGCGGGTGCTCACGTTCATGGTCGATCTGAATCAGCGTAACGACAAAACACTACGATGCGAAATCCACCCCGCCGCCAAAAGCCCCGCAGTGGTAAAACCGTAGGGTGCGTCGCGACGCACCTTTCTTTGTAGTACGTTAGATCATCCCCGCGGACCAATACGCTGCACGCGTATTGACAAAAGGGTTTAGCCACAGAGCGGCTGTGTTTGTTGTCAATTGTTTTTTAGGCATATTTGGGGTTCCACATCGAATTGTTTTTGACGAGCGTATTGAGGATGACGAGGAGTTTTCTCATGCAAGCGGTCATCATGATTTTGTACGGCTTGCCCTGGTCTGTAAGCCGTTGCGCAAAGTCTGCAATGACGGGATTGCAGCGTTTAGCATTGAAAGCGGCCATGTACGGGGCGTTGCGTACCGAGGCGCGTCCGCCGTGGATGGAGCGTTTGCCATGAAAGCGTCCGCTATCACGATTGAACGGCGCCAAGCCGGCCAAGGCGGAAATCTCCTTGCGGTTGAGCAGTCCCAGTTCCGGAAGTTCGGCCAAGAGCGAACAGACTGTGACCGTGCCGACGCCCGGAACGGAAGCGAGGATATTGCCTTTGTCTTTCCAGTGGTCGTCGGATTCGAGCAGCTCGGCGATCTGTTTGTCGAGAGCTTTAATTTGTTTGTTGAGCAACGTAATCATCTGTTGCAGACTTTTTTGAACGATCTTCGCGGCGGGAAATTCCTGCCGGTTTGTTTCGGCCGTTCTGAGGTCGATCAGTTGTCGGCGTCGTGTGACGAGTTGCTGCAATTCCTCTTGTTTTTCGTGGTTTTCGGCAATCGTTCTGGGGCGGACGTGCTGCCCAAAGCGGGCGATGACGCGAGCGTCGATGCGGTCGGTCTTGGCCAGGATGCCGAGACCTTTGGCGAAGTCGCGAACCTGACGGGGGTTGACGACGGCGACGAGATGTCCGGCGGCAGCCAGTTCGGCGACGAGCCGTTGCTGATACCCGCCGGTGGCTTCGAGGACGATCAAGCAGGTTTCCGGTTGGGGCAGGAGTTGATGCAAATGCTCAATGTCCTGCGCGTCATAGGTGAGGGAGTGTTGTGTTTCCTGCGGAAGGAGACACAGATCGAAAGAGTTTTTGGCGACGTCAATGCCGACAAAGGAAGTAATAGAGCTGTCCATGGAGCGGTCCCTGTCTTGCAAATGCGAGCTCGATGCGACGCGAGGTTGCGATCGGCTCTTGCGGCTGTTCGGGCTAAAATCCGCAGGCCGACGACGACCTCGCTCTGTGACGGTCTCTGGAGACCTGGGCACGATCGATCTGCCGCCGGCCGCCGTGGAAAAGCCTACTCCGCTACGCTGCGCAGCCTTTTCCACGGCAATGTCCATTACATCAATTGTTTCAGTTAAATCCAACATACAAGAACACAGAGACTGTTGGCTGTACTGAGGCTGTAGGCTGTAGGAAAAAGCCTGAATTCCGGCGTCCAAACCTACAGTCTAAAGCCTAGGGCCTAAAGCCTTTTTTCTCTGTGTCCTCTGAGACCTCTGTGGCTAATCTTGAACTCCCTTCAGCTCACCCAGAACAACGTTTTGTCGGGCACTTGGTATTCGACCGCCAAGTGCGGCGTTTCCAGTTTCTTGCTGTCTTGCGCCAGCGATTGCATGCCCGCTTCGACGAGGCCGCCGGTCAGGAGTGTGCGTTCGACGGGGTAGGGGGGCTTGCCGGTGAGGAAGGTCTTTTCGGCGTTGGACATCAGAGCGGCGGAGTAGACCACGTTGGGGTTGGGGGGCAGATAGAAAAGCGTTGAGAGCGGATCTTTTTGGCCCTTCAATTTGGCGGCGAAGGTGAAGTCGTTCACCAAGCCGTTCATGAGTAGCATGGTGCCTTTGAGGCCGTCGGCGTATTCGAAACGGTAGGCGATCGGCTTTTTGACCCATTCCCGGATCTGGGCTGTGGTGGGGTAGCGATGGCTGTAGGTCTCGGGTTGGGCTAAGGTTTGCGTGCGGGTTAGGCAGGCTTTGAAAAGTTGGGGATCCCAACCGCCCGCTTTCCAGGGACCAGCGTCCATCGCTTCCCAGACGGCGTCGCCGCTCAGAGCCTGCATGGAGACCACTCCCGTTTCGCCTCCCTTGCGTCGCTCGGCCATGCACTGCATGACTTCCAGTGCGTGAAAGTCGTAGCTGTCTGTGCCGCCGATGGCAACCGACATAATCTCCTCGACCTCGGCGCCGTACGGCATGTCGATCGAGGGCATCCGCCATGTGACCGGCAACGAGGAACCGGCGAGGAATGGGATCTTCTGTTCGCGCGAAATATCGACCATCTCTTTGGCCCAGTCCCAATTCCACGACAGGTGCTTGTCGTTGAAAATGGGGACGACTTTTCCATCTTCGGCAAAGACATCAGTGACCGCTTTGAAGAATTCGTAGCGAGGATATTTGGTTTGGCCGACGTCGCTTTTGTCGTACTTGCCATGTTCGCCGATGATCAGCACAGCATCGACGTCGAGTTTGTCTTTGCCGTTGCGCAGTGCTTCGGCGATGGTGGGTGTGATTTTGAAACCGAACTCTTTAGCGCGGCCGCGGCTGAGGTCGTTGTCGGGAAATTGATCGACGTAAGCGGTCACGACGTCAAACGGCGGGTGATGCCATTTGCCATTGATCGGATAACCGGTCAAAAACCGCTCCGCCATGTGCCAGGCATGGGAGTGAAACCGCCATTCGGTGGTGACGACAGCCAGCTTTTTCTTAGGCTTCGTCTCGTCCGCCTTCAACGACCAGGGCGAAAACGCCAAACCGGTTCCGGCAGCCAACGAACCAGCGAGAAAGCCACGGCGGGAGAGATTGTCATGGAGAGGATTCATGGGGTGGGTCTCCGGTTTTTTTGGGGGGGAAGTATTCTTAGCCACGGATTAACACGGATGAGACACGGATAAAAAAACAAGACCTTCTCTCGTTCCCAAACTCCGTTTGGGGACCAGCAGAGATGTTGAACCGTAGGTCATGCTGTGCATGACTTTTGTTGTGCAAACGTTCGCCGTTCACGATTCGTCATGCACAGCATGACCTACTGAGCACTGCTCCCGGCGTTCTAGCCGTCTTTCATTAGTTATTTGTCATAGGTATAGCTGAGATACCTGCCCTCGCTATCCAGGTTCACAGACAAGATGCCCCACGACAGGAGCCTCGTGTACACCAAGACTCTTCCATTTTGTTGTACACTTTGTGGGGACCCAAGTATGCGGATCGTCTCTTCCTTCGTTGCATGGCGAGAGAGATTCTGGACAGCATAATATGCGTGTGGTGGTTGGTTAAAATTCCATATCCCAATCCCCAGTATTATCCCCAGCACAGCAATACCGATCACAGTAGAACGTATGAATGTGCGTTTCCAATTCATTGGCGCCCTCAGGCATAGGGACCTTGCTATACTCTCGTTCCCTGGCAAAGTCAGACGTTCAATTCCAATTGCCGACCGAAGCAGAGCTTCGGATGAGTGGGTTCCCAAGCAGAGCTTGGGAACCAGAGAGTCTGTTTCTTGTTTTCTTATCCGTGTTTCATCCGTGTTAATCTGTGGCTCAGAAAACCATTGAATTAAAACAATTCGGTCAGCGGATAACCGTCGGGGAGGGCGTTGTAGGGGCGGCCTTCGCGGTCTTGGAATTCGATGTCGTCGACACCCATCGCATGGTAGACCGTTTTGGCAATGTGGGCGGGGGTGACGGGGCGGTCGGCGGGGAATTGGGCGAAGCGGTCGGTGGCACCGTAGACTTGCCCTCCCGTCATGCCGCCGCCGGCGAAGACGTTGCTCAGGCAGTGTGTCCAGTGGTCGCGGCCGGCGCCGGCGACGCCGCCGGAACGTGGGTCACCAATCTTTGGCGTGCGACCCATTTCACTGCTGACCAGCAGTAGCGTCTCATCCAAGAGTCCGCGATCAGCCAGGTCTTCGATCAGTGCCGAAAATCCACGATCAAATTCCGGCAGCAGGTTTTCCTTCAAGCAGCCGAAGTTGTTGCCGTGTGTGTCCCAACTGCCGGCGCTTTTGCATTTTTTATTCAGCGCCGTATCCCCTTTCCAGAAGACGGTAATGAACGGCACTTCGGCTTCGACCAGTCGCCGCGCCAACAGCAGGCTCATGCCATTGATCGTTTCGCCGTATCGCTCTCGCAGGGGGGCCGGTTCCGCGGCGACGTTGAAGGCCTCGGTGGTGCTGGAGGAGAGCAGTAGGTTGACGGCTCGTTTTTGTTGGTTGGACCAAGTTTTGGGGGAGGCGTTTGTTTCAAAATCGCGGCGTGCGGCATCCACCGTGTTGAGCAATTCACGGCGGTTGGTCAACCGCTCGGGGGAGACATCCCCTTCCAGGACCAGCGACGGGGCGTGGAATTGAAGCGGATTGTTACGGCTGCCGTTGATGTAGAGCGGATCGAATTCGGGGCCGATGCGCGCGGCGAATTGTCCCGGACGGGTGTAGGGTGCCCGACTCGGTTTATGGGGCAGGGTGATCGCGCTGGGGAGTTGCGGACGGGCTGGTTTTTTGCGGCGACGACCGAACCCATAAATGGCCAATCGTCAGCAACTGGTGTGCGGTTGTTTCCCAATGTTACGAAGGTGATGTCCGGCGCATGTCCGGTGAGATTGTGGTAGTACCCGGCGTGGTGGTCGTTGGTGTTCACCGTGGCGCCGACTGAGCGGACGATGTTCAAATGGTGCGCTTGTTGCGCGAGCAGCGGCAGGTGTTCGCTGAGTTCGATGCCGGGAGCAGTGGTGGCGATCGGGGCGAAAGGGCCGCGATATTCGGTCGGGGCTTTCGGTTTCAGATCCCACATGTCGATATGCGAGGATCCCCCACAGAGGAAAAACAGGATCGTCGATTTCGCGAGCTTGCGGCCTTGCGGCACGTTTGCGGCCGCGGCTGGAGCGGTTGTTCCCCAGGACGTCCCCGCCAAACCCATGCCGGAGGCGACCAGGAATGAGCGTCTGGAGAGCGACGTATTGATCCCGTTGTGGGGTGAACTCATGGGCATGTCCTTAATTCAACCGTAGCGGCGGGCTTGTGGAGGAGGGAGGGGCGGATTGCCAATCCTTAAAAAGTATCGGCGATTCGCTATTCGATTGTACAGTCAACCGGCAGGCTGCGGTAGTGCGTTTGTCAGCGCGGGGAGGGATTGTGCCTCGAATAGCCCGCCTGAAAAAGGGGGCCATGGGCGGCTTGTTCGACCGTTCAAAGAGTGTGGCCGAAAAAACACTGCTGGGCAAGCCAGCAGTGGCACCTGACTCTCGAATGGTTTTAGTTTTTCAATGGGCTGCTAACGGGCCGTTGGTGCCTGTTGTTGGGGAATCACCGCTTTGGGAAGTTTGATTCCGACCGCTTGGGGCCATTCTTTTGAGGGCACGTCCCACGGTTCCGCTCGTAACGGTTCTGTCAGTGGGTTGATCCAAGATTGGTGTTTCCAGCTCCGCTCTACTGTCAGTAGGTCCAAATCGGGGTCGAATATCAGTTGGGGTTTGCGACCGTCGAGCGAGAGGATCGAGACCGCATGAATCTCGACTTTTTGAAGGCCAGCCTTGGTGGCTCCCTCGGCTAAAAATCGGGCGACTGCCGCGGTCTGTTCAGGCGACTTGGCGATGTCCAACAATTGTCGCTGCGTCAGCAACCGGCTCACAGGAATTTGGACGATTTGTCCCGTCACTCCGTCGGTGGCGTAAAAACGGATGAAGACATCTTTGTTGTGCAGCATCATCCGCCATGCAAAATTTTGTCCCTCTTCCGTCCACAGCGCATTTCCTGGATACGCATAGTGACGTAAGGGAAAGACCAGTTGCCACACAACAAAAATCCCGACAATGCCCAGTGTAGCGCGTTGCAGCAGCGAAGGTGTTCGGCTGGCGGTGATTACATCTTTGGGGATTGTCAGCGAGGGGCGCCGCAACAGTTTCCGCGGCCAGTCGGGGGCGAAAAAGATGGTGGTTAGCAGAATCATCGTCCAGGGAAAGATGTCGATTTTGAACAGCACCGAATTCATCAGGTGGAAGATGACCACCGCGAGATACGCGAACAATCGCGTCCGCCGCCATAGCAGCAAAGGCACGATTGTCAGATCCAAGACCAGCCCCCCATAGCTCAATGCCCAGGCCACCCAGGGTTGGGCGAGATAGGGGCCGACGATCGGGATATGCGTTTTTTGGGGAATCCAGATGCCCATCGGCATCGCCTGTAGCCAGTCGCCATTGAGTTTGGCAATCCCTCCATAGAAGTAAGGCAGGGCGACGAGAAACATCAAACTCCAGCGGCACCAGTTGGGCAGGAACGGGCTGGCTTTGTCGGGAAAAACTAAAGCATCGACCGAAAAAGAGCGATGTGCCGGAATCAAGATGAACAGAAAGGCGATCAGACTCATTAAGTAGTAATGATTCTGGTAGAGCGCCGCTTCGGCCAACAGTGTGTAGGTAAAAGTGACGAAGAATAATATCGCACTGAGTCGGTAAAATGCCCCGAGGCCGACACCCAACGCGGCCAATCCCATCAGCAGATGAATCCGCCACATGCCCGTGCCGCCCAGTGCCTGGACCCATTCAAAACCAAAAAAACTGAGGTGATACGGCCGATTGGTGAAGTAATAGTCGATCCAGCCAGAAGTGAGGACCAGTCCAATATGCCACAACGCCATGCTGGCAAACGCGACTCGGAAGAAGACCACAGACGCGCTGTCGCACGGTTCCCACAACCGCTGCCGCCAAGATGCGGATGGCTGTGAGGCTGTGGCATGTTGCTCATCCGATTGCGTCATGGATTATTGCCTTTCTGAGTTCCGCCGTGATTCTGTGACCCGCGAATTTGTCTCCAGGACCGCGGTCATCGTCGATGATTGTTTCAGCATATCACGTCTCTTGCAGGAATTCTTCTCTGCTTAGTTCTGAGTTGTTGCTCGACTGTCAGAATTGAGCCCCAAGACTTGTTCCCCGAGATTATCGGTAACTCGCATATATCAATGGATTTCTATATGATAGAATGCGTTCCGCAGCTATCGTAAGTTGGCTGCGGTGCGTCGTTGCTTGCCGCTGTCTTTCGTTATTTGGATTTCACAACTGCCATTCGCGTCATTGGAGAAAAGCCGCGATGTTTCATCGTCGTGAACTTTTGCAAATCGGTTGTTCGTCATTCTTCGGACTCGGTCTGTCGCAAATTTTGCAACAGCGAGCCGTTGCAGCGACGGCGAAAGAGAGCCGTGTGAAATCTGTGGTGCTGGTGTTTTTGACCGGCGGCGGCAGCCATATCGACATGTTCGATCCCAAACCGGAATCTCCTGAAATCAAAGGAGAATTCGGACCGATCGCCACCGCACTGCCGGGCATCAATTTTTCTGACAAGATGCCGGGACTTGCGGAGCGGGCGGGGAAATTGGCGATTGTGCGGTCGATGGCGCACGGTGACAACCGCCATCTGTCCGGAACGCACAATATGCTGACCGGCGCGATTCAACCGTTCACCGGCGACTCGAATCAGGACAAATCGCTCAAGCGGTCCGATTGGCCCTCGATTGGTTCATCGGTTTCCTACCTGCGACCGCGGGCGGATAAATTGCCGAGCCAAGTGACATTGCCCAATCCGCTCATCGAAGGCGTGTTGGTCTGGCCGGGGCAGCATGCCGGATTTCTGGGGCCCAAGTACGATCCATTCGTGCTCAAGGACGATCCCAATAGCGAAAAGTATAAGGTCAACGGACTGTCATTGATTGACGGGTTGGATGTCGGGCGGTTGAAGCACCGACAACAATTGCTGCAGACCATCGAAGGGACGCCGACAGGCGTGAGCAGTTCGCCGGCGGGGGACAAAAGTACGCCGGCGAACAGGAATTGGCCATGTCGATGCTGACCTCCTCAAAGCTGAAGCAGGCGCTCGACATCAACTTGGAACCAGCGGAGACGCGCGATCGTTATGGACGGCATCAGTACGGCCAAACGTTGCTATTGGCCCGCCGGTTAGTCGAGTTGGAGATGCCGGTCATTCAGTGCAACATGGAGCGAGTGCAATCGTGGGATACCCACGTGAACCACTTCCCACGGCTGAAGACCATGTTGCCGGCGCTCGATACGGGCGTGAGTACCCTGTTGGACGATCTGAGCGAACGTGGGCTGTTGGATCAAACGTTGGTGATCTG
>CALOFE010000022.1:0-46065 GCA_942492455.1 uncultured Planctomycetaceae bacterium
AACGTCAATATGCCGCAGGCTTTGTGGTGCAGGCGGCGGCGATGTTGCTGGCGAAAAAACTCTAAAATCCTTCTCCGAAAGGACTTCGGTTCCCGCGCTGCCGGCAGCCGGAGCCCTACCACGCTATGGTCGACATGTATTTGGGATCAAAAATCATCCGGCAAGCAGGATCAATCTTCTCTGGCTGGATCGAAGATCGGAATGCCCACGGGATGACTTTCTGGCGGCCAAATAGAGAGAATGATGTATTTCGACGCCGATCTTACCCGGTCAACCTCCAGACAGGCAACCCTCGTTCGATGTATCAACGAGGGTGCCTTTGGCACAAGCTTTCACCAAAATTCGATCAGGCGTGGTCGTTTATGTCTTGGCCGTTTCGTTAGCGTTTTGGCAGTGCAACTGACCGGTGTTGACGTCGTACATTGCACCGATCACCGCTGCTTGACCGATGCGGACTTGTTCGCTGATGGCCGGACTACGCTGTAAGATCGCTTCTACGGAGTGTTGCACATTCCGATGGCTGACTTGATTGACGAACGCTGTCTTCTCTTCGTTGGACGCCTGTTGGGCATTGAAGTGGGAAAAGCCCTCAATGGAGGGCGACACCTCGTCGACAATATACTTGAGATGACTACAGCCAGCGTCATTGAATGATTGGCCGCAGATAGCATCGACCGTCGCAGTGACAGCGCCGCAATTGGTGTGCCCCATCACCAACACCAACGGAGCACGCGCGATGACACACCCGTATTCAATGCTCGCCAAGACTTCGGGGCTGATGACATTGCCAGCCACGCGCACGACGAACACATCACCGAGGCCGACGTCGAAAATCATCTCGACCGGTGCACGGGAATCCATACAACTCACGACGACCGCCAACGGGTGCTGAGCCGTGGCCGTCGCATTGATCTGGCGAATGGTATGCCGCGTCAAAGTGTTTCCAGACCGGAACCGCTCGTTCCCGGCAACTAGCATGTCCAAGACCTGATCGGCGGTCAGGCGTTCCTGGAGTTCATGCGTGGAGTAGTCAATGTATTGAATCTCATCCTCGAGAAGGTATCGATTCCGAAATCCCAACAAGCTGACACTGATCCCTCGCGCAGGTGCGGACTTATTTTTAAAGTCGTGCAGCAACCCCAACACATCCGGATCGATGTAGCTCGAATTGCGGGCGTCGATCAGTACGCTGCCTCCTTGCGGGATTCCGTCCAGCGCTTGAACCAGTGAGGCCCGGTTTAAGAAACTGACTTGATTTGACAGCTCAATTCGCAGCACCTCGCCGCCGACATGGTTTTCGACAACGCGGCGCAGCGGGCGTTTGACGTTGCTGTACAAGATGAAACTCAGGCTGACACCTAGGCCAATGAGAATTCCTACCAGCAAGTCCGTGAATACGATGGCTAGCACTGTAATTAAAAACGGTGTGAACTGATATTTGCCTTCCTTGTACATTTGCCGGAATAGCTCCGGGCTTGCCAATTTGAATCCTGTAACGAGTAGGATTGCCGCCAGGCAGGACAATGGGATTTGGTTCAAGACCTGCGGCGCCAAACTCACACTAGCCAGCAGCAGGCAGCCGTGGAAAATCGCCGCCCATTTGGTTTTTCCACCGGAGTTGATATTGACTGAACTGCGGACGATGACCGAAGTCATGGGGATTCCCCCGATCAAACCGGCCGCCATATTGCCCACGCCTTGGGCGATCAGTTCTCGACTAGGAGGGGAATGTCGTTGTTGGGGATCAAGGCGATCCGTGGCTTCGAGGTTTAAGACGGTTTCCAGTGAGGCGACGATCGCGATGGTGACCGCCGCTATGTAAATCTGTGGATTCAACCAGGCTGAGAAATCTGGATGTGTCAGGAAGCTACTAAATTCGCTCAAGCTTTCAGCCACGGGAACCTGCACGAGGTGCGTATTGCCAATCAGCCAACCTGCTCCCCAACCCCGGAACAGTTGTCCGAGTCCAAGACTGACCAGCACGACGACCAACGGTGCCGGCACAGGGGATTTTTTGAGGAATTTGACCCGGCTCCAGGCGACCAACATGGCGATGGAGAGTAGTCCGATTGTCGCAGCACCAAGATGCCACTGGCCTTGGAACACCGACAAGCAGTTCTGTAAACGTATTTTCTTGGTCAGGTTGCGTGGAACGACATCTCCTTCGACATCGTCGTCGCCCACGACGTGTGGAAATTGTTCGAGGATCAAAATGATGCCGATGGCTGTAAGCAATCCTTTGATGACGCTATTGGGCACAAACATCGCAATGAAACCGGCGCGAGCAATACCGGCCGCAATTTGCATTACACCGGCGATCATTACGGCCAACAGGAATGCTTCAAAGGATCCCAGCGTTGCAATTTGGGCTGCGACAATCGCCGTAAGGCCGGCTGCGGGACCGCTGACGCTGGTTTGCGAGCGACTCAGAAAACCGACGACGATCCCGCCGACAATTCCAGAGAGTACACCTGAAAAAGGAGGCGCATCGGATGCCACCGCGATCCCTAAGCACAATGGCAAGGCAACGATAAACACGACCACACTCGCGGTGAGGTCGTTCATAAGAGTTCCGGACTTTTTAGGAAGTTGTTCCGTCATGAGTAGTATGTTCCATGAATCTGGGTGAAGAATTCGGCGATCATCTTTTAGCCTGTCAAGAACTCAATCCAGGCAGCCGAATTCCGCCCACGCGTCGGGACGAAATCGAGACGGTCAAGGGTTGATCTTAGCGTCTGATGAGTTTGACTGAAATTGCAAGTCACGAAGCGCGGGCGCAATGTTTGCGAGGATGACAACGCTGTTGTTGCCGCGCTGGGCATATCGCTGGAGGCTGAGTTGTCGAGTCAGTTGGCGCGCAAGAAGACATCAACGATGTGCATGTTGTCAGCGCGTGCAGCCTAAATCCGCAGCGGTGCGCTACAGCCATTGTCAAGCTGATGGCCATTAATTCCCGGACGTCGTCTGGCATGTGATGCCGCCATGCAGAGCTGCTTAGAGCTCTGAGGCAGGTGACTGACGTTGTTACTGCGTCGGTTGTCCGAACGGCGACGTGTTGTGGAATAGGCCAGAAATTCTTCAGTACCAGCTTTCCCGTCGTTTTGACAGGGGGATTCTCCTTCAGCCGTTTCCGCAGTTGTCGCCATAAAAGGCTGGAATAATGAAACGGTGAATAGCTGCGTAAACGGCAAGAATGCGAAAACGCCCAGACAGACCCAGACGGTCAGTAACCGTTGCAAGGATTGTCTTGCCGTGATACCCGCTTTGCCTGGCATCGAGAGCTTTTCCTCGCGAATTTTAAAAATTGTCGCCATTTTCCATAAGAAAAAGGGAATCGGTTCAAATGTCGAATATAGAGGAATTTGGAGAAGGTGTCAAAACAAAACCTTGAGGGAAAGATCGTCCAGGTCTATGTACACCAAGTCGTTACGCTGGTTGGAACGAACATGGTTCATAGTCCCTTCAATGCCTCACGGACACTCTTTGAGCACCGCAGACCTGGAGTGCGCTCACTTCGTTTTCAACTCCGAGCTGCGCTCAATGATGCCTTCGGAGGCCGGTTGCCTTGCCTGTTGGTTTCTACCGGTTAGGGCGACAAGGTAAGATTTCCCGAAGGGGTATTACATCATAGCCCTGGGTAAGCCGCGCCGCTCTGAGGATTGAGCAGGGCGATGTCGTACAAACCCTGCATGGGATTTTCAATCGTTGTGCTGCCGATTTCACGAAAAATCTCAGCACCGATTGTCGCGTGCGTAGATTAAGTTTGTTACAACGTCTTTTACCATCACCGACCTATGGGAGGTGATCTCAAACGGCGAAACGTCTGGATACTTTTTGGCTCGAAAAGGCGATGCGATGAGACTACTGGGGACCGGTCGTCAACTACGCGTGCATGTACCCCTGTCTCTTCTTCTTGCGCTTGGTGGATGTTCCCCAACAAAGCCGGAGGTCAAACCTGCAGCGCCGCCTGTGGTGCGGGTGAGTTCGCCGCTCCAGCGCCAAGTGACCGACTACGAGATATTCACCGCGCGCACGGCGGCTGTGCAGTCGGTCGACATCAATCCCCGCGTTTCCGGCTATCTGACGAAGATCAATTTCAAGGATGGTGATGTCGTCAAAAAAGGGGACATCCTGTTTGAGATCGACGACCGGACCTATGCGGCACAGCTCGCACAAGCGAAAGCCAGCCTAGAGTTTTCAAAGGCCAGCCTGATTGAAAGTCAGGCGGAATACGACATTGGCCTGTCCGTCCAAAAGAAAAATAAAGGGGCGATCAGCGAACAGGAACTGACCCGTCGGCTCGGAGCTCGCGATGAATCACAAGCCTCGGTCGACAAATCCAAAGCCAATCTTGACTTGGCACAACTCTATTATGATTGGTGCAAGGTCACCTCGCCGATAGATGGGCGGTTGGGGCGGCACATGGTTGACGTGGGTAATCTGGTCACTGAAAACGTCACCACGTTGGTCAACGTGGTCTCGGTCAAGCCGATTTGGGCCTATTTTAACGTCGATCAAAACACTGCCGAACGCTACGAGCAGTTGGTGACCGATGGCAAGCTGAAATCAGCCCGCTCCGGAGAGATTCCCGTGCAAATGGCCATCGGAGCAGATACTGATTTTTTACTGGAAGGCTTCGTCGATTTTATCGGCAATCAACTCGACGCCAGTACCGGATCGATTCAGTTGCGCGCCGTTTTTAAGAATGAGGATGGCCGGCTCGTTTCCGGGTTGTTCACAAGGATCCGCATTCCCACATCACCGCCGCATGAGGCGCTGCTTGTGACCGATGCGGCCATCGGCACGAACCAAGGTCAGCGATACGTGCTGGTTGTGAATGAAAAGCATGAAGTGGAATACCGCGTTGTCGATGTCGGGCAAATGCATAACGGATTGCGGGCGATCAAACCTTATCGCACCGTCTCCGATACTGGCCCCGATGGTCAAGTTGTCCAGAAGCAGGTAGAAGTTCTCAAACCCACGGATCAAGTCATTGTCGAAGGTTTGCTCCGCGCCAAGCCGGGCATCAAAGTGGATCCACAAACTGTCGATATGTTGACCCTCTTACGTGCTCCCCAACCGGATCCCAAAGCGGCAAAGGCAAAGCCGAGCGACAAATAACGGCCGATAGCAATCAGACGCAAGTTGAGTGAAAGCGGGTTTTGGCGGCGTTCGTGCCCGCGTACAAAGAACGGGGACGCCTACAACAGAACCACGCAAACGTGCCACCGGCACTCGAATTCTCCACAAACTGCGTCCCTGCCGCTTTGCCGGGGTTTTAATAAATATGTCCCGTTTTTTTATTGACCGTCCCAACTTCGCCTGGGTGCTCTCGATTATTATCGTGATTGCCGGTGGGGTCTGCTATCAGACATTGCCCACGGCGCAGTACCCGCCGATTGTGCCTCCCACCATTCAGGTGATTGCGGTTTATCCCGGCGGAAATGCGCAGACCGTTGCCGATTCGGTCGCCGAGCCGATCGAAGCACAGGTGAACGGCGTGGAAGGCATGATTTATATGTCCTCCACCTCCACCAACAATGGACAATACAACCTGATTGTCAGCTTCGAGGTCGGAACCGACGTCAATACGGCACTCATGCTCGTGCAGACGCGCGTCCAGTTGGCGCTGGCGCAACTGCCGGTCAGCGTGCAAGAGCAGGGGGTGAGCGTCAAGTTGAAATCGGCCAATATGCTATTGGCGATCAATTTGATTTCACCGGACGACCGATACGATTCGCTGTATCTCAGCAACTACGCGCAGATCAATGTCTTTGACCCGATCTCTCGCGTGCCGGGCGTTGGGATGGCGAAGTTTTTGGGGGAACGCTCCTATAGCATGCGGGCTTGGCTCGAACCGCAAAAACTTGCCGCACTCGATATGACCGCCGGCGATGTGGTCGATGCAATCCGCCAACAAAACGTCGATGTTGCGGCGGGAAATATCGGTCAGGAGCCGGTTCCGTCCGGGCAGGAATTTCAATTGGTCCTCAACACCGTGGGCCGCTTGAGCACCGTGGAGCAGTTTGAAAAGATCGTCGTCAAAGTCGGCACCGGCGGAAAGTTGGTCTACTTGAGCGATGTCGCCCGCGTGGAATTGGGTTCACAAAATTCGGACCTCAGTTGCACGCTGACCGTCCGGAAAGATGAAAAACTTGTGCAGTATCCGTCGGTCGCCTTGGGGGTCTACACAACCCCGACGGCCAACGCATTGGCCACCGGCGATGCCGTTAAAGCCAAGATGGAAGAATTGAAGGCGCAATTCCCGCAAGGCGTCGATTACGTCATTGCTTATGACACGACCCCGTTTATTCGTGATTCGGTCAATGATGTGATCAACACGATTTATATCGCGGCCGGGCTGGTGATCGTGGTGATCCTGGTGTTCCTGCAAGATTGGCGGGCCATGCTGCTGCCGATGATCGATATCGTCGTCGCGCTGATCGGCACCTTCATGGTCATGAAAATGCTCGGCTTTTCGTTGAACAATCTCTCACTGTTCGGGTTGGTGTTGGCCGTGGGGATTGTGGTGGACGACTCGATTGTCGTTGTCGAAAATATCGAACGGTGGATGGGGAAAGGCCTGCCGGCGCGGGAAGCGACGCTGAAGGCGATGGCAGAAATCACCGGCCCGGTATTCGGCATCAGTTTGGTCTTGGCGTCGGTTTTCATTCCGACCGCCTTTGTCCCTGGGCTCGTCGGCGAGTTTTATCGGCAATTCGCGTTGACGATCGCTACCGCTGCGCTCTTCTCCGCGACCAACGCGCTCACCATGGCACCGGCTCGCGCTGTCGCTTGGATCAAACCGCATGGCGGGGAAAACGCCGTCGAGCGGGAAGCCTTGCCGCGCGCCGGGATTGCTGTCTTGTTCGGCGTGTTGAGCTACTATCTCCTGCAAAATTGGGCTGCTGATTTCGTGCCGCCGACCGACGACGAATACATGCGCTGGGCGGTGCGTGCCGCGCTGTTTTTACCCGGAGCAGTGGTCGGCTGGTTGATCGGCCCGTTGTTGAACCGCATTTTGGCGGTCATTTTTGGGGCGTTTAATAAAGTCTTTGACCTATTCACAAATGGCTACACGCGGATCGTGGGGCTGTCGTTGCGGCTGTGCATCATCGTGCTCATCATCTATGCGGGGTTGTTGGGGCTGACCGGTTATGGGCTGAAGACCGCTCCGAAAGGCTTTATCCCGTCGCAGGATCAGGGATACGTGCTGGTGAATGTCGTGCTGCCCGATTCCGCTTCGGTGCAGCGGACAGAAGCGACGATGAAAAAGCTGGAAGAAATTGCGTTGGACACTCCCGGTGTCGAATCAGCAATGTCGGTCTCCGGGTTTTCCGTCGTCCTGGCGTGCGATGCCTCGAACTGGGGTACCATTTTTGTGATTCTCGACGAATTCAAAAATCGCACGACACCCGACACGCAGGCGGTCGGAATCATCAAGGCCTTGAACGAGCGGTATTACAAGGAAGTCATCAATTGTGAGGCCAGGGTTCTCGGCGCTCCGCCGGTCCCGGGATTGGGCGGAGCAGGGGGGCTGCAGATTCAAATTGAGGACCGAACGGGACAAGGTTTGCAAGAACTGCAGGATGTTACCGAATCGATCGTCTCGCAAGCCCATGCGCAACCTGAAATCGGCATGATGCTCTCGACGTTCAAGGCCGACGCCCCGCAGTTGGCCGTCGACATCGATCGCGAAGCCGTCATGCAAATGGGCGTGAAGCTGCAAGATGTGAATGAGACGCTTAGTGCCAATATGGGATCGATGTACGTCAACCAGTTCAATCGCTTCGGTCGCATTTGGCAGGTGAATGTCGAAGCCGAGGGAAAGTTTCGTACGAATCCCGAGAACCTCAAACTTCTCCAGGTCCGCAATGAGCAAGGGGACATGGTTCCGCTAGGCGCATTAATCAACGTCCATTATGTCAATGGACCGACGTTTGTGATGCGCTATAACGACGTCAATTCGTCGTCCTTGATTTTTGGGCCCGGTCCTGGCGAGAGTGCCGGCCAAGCGATGGCTAAGATGGAGCAAATTTGCTCGCCCGACAATTTGCCGGGGGGCTTCGGCTATGAGTGGACGGGAATCGCCTACCAAGCCGTGACGGCTTCCAATACCGGAAGTCTGATCTTTGCGCTTTCGCTGGTGTTGGTGTTTTTGGTGCTGGTGGCGCTTTATGAAAGTTGGTCGTTGCCGGTGGGAATCGTGCTCGTCGTGCCGATGTGCTTGCTCAGTTCGGTGGCTGGACTGGTGTGGATTGCGCACAAACCGGTCGACATTTTTGCCCAGATCGGTTTCATCGTCTTGATTGCAATGGCTGCCAAGAATGCGATTCTGATCGTGGAGTACGCCGTCGATCAACGCGCCGAAGGACTCGGTCGACGTGAAGCGACGTTGCTGGCCTGCAAATTGCGGCTGCGGCCGATTCTGATGACGTCGTTCGCCTTCGTGTTCGGTGTGCTGCCTTTGATGATCGCGACAGGGGCCGGATGGGAAATGCGGCGGTCCTTGGGGACGGCAGTATTCAGCGGCATGATCGGCGTAACGTTCTTCGGCGTCTTTTTAACGCCGGTGTTTTATTACGTCATCAGTTGGTTTGCCGAAAGAAATTCCCCTCCGCCGTCGTCAACTCCCGGTAACGATGATCAATCGGACCTGACGCCTCCCGCGTCGGATTCAGTCACTTAAGCGAGTTCGCATCGCAACCCGGCACAATACCGTTGCCGCCGTAACAACGCTCTCCCGGACCGCATTGATACCACGGCAGGCACAAGGGGCGTATGAATCGCGGGCAAGGCTTGGGGCAGTAGTCATCCACGCAGCCCGGTCTGGTGCAGGAAATACAAGGCAGCGGCTTGCCGCAATAGTCGTCGACACATCCGCGGCAATTTGGCGAAATGCAGGGGAGTGGCTTGGAGCAATAGTCGTCACAGCAGCCACCCATGGCGCCTTGGCAAGGTTGGCAGGTGGGGCGGCGCGACGCATGGCTGATGTCGAAATGAAACCAACGACCAGCGTCGGCGCAGGCTGTGGTGATCAGCAGCATGCTGAGTGCAACCGATGATATCCGTATCCAACGTCCCATGGGACGACTCCTATAAGTAGTTTCAAAACCCTCTGACGCATCTCACCGACACTAAAATGTAAGCGTCTGGAACAAGCGCAATCGGGTTTTGAAACTGGTTCTAAGCAGAGCGGGGGGTTATTCACTTTGCGGAATCACAACCAGGCCAGGTTCTTCAAGTAACGGGAGATCGTCCCCTGTTACGTCATCCTCGACCGGGGCCGGAGCAGGGGGGACTGCCGGGACAGGGGTTTCAATTGGCATCATAAACTCAGCTTCCGATTGCATTCGAATCTGCCATCCTCCACCCAGCGAACGATAAACCTGGATCAGGCCCTGAGCGATTGCGCCTTGCGCATCGGCCAACGATTGTTGCCGGGTGACCAGCCGCTCTTGAATCACGACGACACGGTTATAATCCGTCAAGCCGCCTTTGTACTGTGCGAATGCTTCATGAAAGGCGGCAGTTTCGGCCGTGACGGCCCGCGCGGCATCTTCAGCCTGATTCTTCGAGCGGAGGAACGAAACCAGACCGTTCTCGACTTCGGCACCGGCGTTGAGAACCGTATTTTGGTAGTTGGCAATCAATTCCTGGAAGCGGGCATCTTGGACGCGGACATTGTTTGCGATACGACCATAGTTGAGGATGGCCCATTGGAACGACGGTCCGATCGATCCTAAAAACGCCTCCCGGTCCAAGGCATCCCCCACATGCTCGGCGGACCACCCCAGTGTGCCGTTGAGGCTGATTTGCGGATAGAAGTCGGTCTCGGCAATCCCGATCTCTTCGGACTGTGCCGCTGTCAATCGCTCGGCACGACGGACGTCCGGGCGGCGATGGATCAAGTCGGCGGGGATTCCCACCACGACTTGTTCGGGCGCGGTCGGGATGGGACCTTCACCCAGCATCTCAGAGAGATCGGTCGGCGGCATGCCCATCAGAATGCACAACTGGTTGGTCGCTTGACGCAGATCGATCTGTAACTGTTCGATTAATGCTTCGGTGCTCGAGACGTCGCTTTGCCCCTGATAGACGTCAACTTCGGTCGTCTCGCCCCCTTCGTATTTGGCGGTAGCGATTTCCAAACTCTGTTTTTGCAATTTCAACGATTGCTCGGCCAGGGCGATCTGTTCTTGAATCGTACGAATCTGCACGTAGCTGGTTGCCACATCGCCGACCAAGGTCACGATTGCCGCATCGTAATGTTCCACGGAGGCATCGAGCACGCTTTCAGAGGCTTCGATCGCTCGGCGAAAGCGGCCCCAGAAATCGAGTTCCCAGGCCAACCCGAAACCGTAATTCCATTGGCTGAACCAACGCTCAGGTGTTGCAAAGCGGTTGGCCACGCCCAGGCTGACGCCCTCGCGTTGATAGCTACCCTCCATCACCTGCGTTTGTGGGAAGAATTCCCCGATCGCAATTCCCAAGCGTGCCCGTGATCGAAGCACACGGAAACCCGCCTCGCGCACGGTCAAGTTCTGCTCATAAGCGGTGTGGATCAGACCATTGAGCACCGGATCGTTGAACACCGTCCACCAGGCGCTGTCGTCTGTGGCGTCGCTGCTGACGCGCGCATCATGGGCGTCGATCCAATGCGTGGCAACCGGTGCCGGCGGCCGCTTGTAGTCCGGTCCCACCTCAAAGCCATTGCTGATGTATTCCCCTAGAGGGGTACAACCACAACACAGGCACAACAATGCCAACCGCAAGGTCCGGCCGACGTGGAGGAGCTTGCCCGATTTCTGAATCTGGCCAACAGTCAGCGGTGGGATGTCTGGGCGATGAATTCGCGGCATCGTTTCTGGCTTGTGCTGCGTGCTCATGTCACCCGCCACTTCGATTTATTCGTTGGTAACTCTGCAATCTCGAATCACCATGCCCTGCGCGGTGCGTTCAATCTGCACGTGTGAGCAGCTGCCAACTGTTGTTCAAGCATTAGCGCAACGACCCCGGCAACGACTGCCGTAAGTCCCTCGGTAGTATCGACAGAAGCGTTAAGGTTTATCCAGGCAAAATAACCCGACCTTAAAACGCGTCGAAGAAGCACGTCGAGCGGTTTTGATTTGGGATAAGAACGCTGGTCAACTCATCATGAGAGACATGACAAAGCCCCAGCCATCCCACAAGCAGCATCAAAGGGAGCAGCCGCACGAACAACGCACCCAGAAACCGCCCTTTGCTAGAGTTGATCGACAGCGCAAAGCATGCTCCGATCAACAAATACACCCGGCGGGACTCGAACCCACGGCCTACGGTTTAGGAAACCGTCGCTCTATCCAGCTGAGCTACGGGTGCGGAATTGGGCGTCGTTGTGTGGGGACGCCGGAAATGGGCCGGTTCTTACGTGAGCAGTACGGCCAGCAGGCAAAATTTTATCAATCAACGGCCAGCCAAACCAGCCAGCAGTGGCGGGAACTGTCCAACTGGTTCTCTGAGCAGGACACAAGCTGGCCATTCTGAGTTCGTGACTTCGAGAAAGCTGTGGATTTCCTGAAAAGCCATGTCTGTTGGTCCCCCAAAGAGTCGTACAGTCCGATGATTGCGATCGCTCGGCAATCTGGCAGTTGGCGAACCGGTTTGCTAAATTGGAGTCATCTTCTACGATCACATGAACGAGCGGCGTCACGGGCCCGCTCTCCCCCTTGTGACGAACTCTCGAAAGCAAATTTATGACCACGTCAACACCTGCCACCGCTGATGTTCCCGATGCCCAGGGGCGATTTGGCGAATTCGGCCGGCGATTTGTCCCAGAAACGTTGATGCAGGCTCTGGAGCAACTCGAACAGGAATACGAATCGGCCATCAGCGATGCGTCCTTCAAAGCCGAATTGGATGACTTGTTGCGGCACTTCGTCGGACGGCCCAATCCGCTGTATTTCGCCCGGCGGTTGACCGAGCATTGCGGCGGCGCGCGGATTTTCCTCAAACGCGAGGATTTGAATCACACCGGTGCTCACAAAATCAACAACACGCTTGGCCAAGTGTTGCTTACAAAGCGGATGGGCAAGACGCGAGTGATTGCCGAAACCGGCGCCGGCCAACATGGCGTTGCCACCGCCACTGCGTGTGCCCTATTCGGTCTGCCCTGTGTGGTCTACATGGGTGAGGAGGATGTGCGGCGACAAAAGTTGAACGTGTTCAATATGCAAACGATGGGGACCGAGGTCCGGCCGGTTTGCAGCGGTTCGCGCACACTCCGCGATGCCATCAACGAAGCAATGCGGGACTGGATGGCCAGTGTTGCAGACACGCATTACATCCTGGGCTCGGTTGTCGGTCCGCATCCGTTTCCCCGCATGGTCCGCGATTTTCAATCGGTCATCGGCCGCGAAACGAAACAGCAATGCCTCGAACAAATCGGCCGATTGCCTGATGAGGTGATCGCCTGCGTGGGAGGCGGTTCCAACTCGGCGGGCATGTTTTATCCGTTCGTGGAAGACCGTGACGTCAAACTCACCGGCGTGGAACCGGGGGGACGCGGACCCAATCCCGGCGATCATGCTTCGACACTCAGCTACGGTGAAAAAGGGGTGTTGCACGGCAGTTACAGCTATGTGTTGCAGGATGCGGATGGGCAGACCGACGACGTGCATTCTATTTCCGCCGGACTAGATTATCCCGGCGTCGGTCCCGAACACAGTTACTGGAAGGACACGGGGCGCGTGCAATACGGCCCGGTCAGCGACGACGAAGCCCTAGACGCCTTCGGCACGTTGGCCCGCTTGGAGGGCATTCTCCCAGCGCTGGAAAGTTCGCATGCCATCGCGCAGGTTATTAAAACCGCCGGTGCGCGCAAGCCGGATGACGTTGTCGTGGTCTGTCTCTCAGGTCGCGGCGACAAAGACGTCTATGAGGTCGCGCAGTTGATGGGCAAAGAACTGTAGGGTGCGTCACGACGCACCTTCCTAAGTAGTACGAACGATCATCCCAACGAACTAAAACGTTGCAAACACATTGATTAACAGATTTTGCCACGGAGTTCACAGAGGACACAGAGAAAGAGGTGGCATCGCAGTCGTTCTTTTTAGCGGTGAATTATCTAGCGTAGGAGACATCGCGATGCAACTTTCGATTCGACACGGCTCGGCCGGAGCCTTGCTCTCCCGGTCACGTTTTTATTTATAAAATCCACATTTCCAATATCATTGAAACAGCAGATTCCATGGCCACGATCAACGAACATTATTCCAAGCTCGCTGCTGGATATCTTTTTCCCGAAATTGGACGTCGCGTCTCGGCTTTTACGCAAGAGAATCCCGACGCCAATGTGATCCGTTTGGGAATTGGTGACGTAACCGAACCGCTGCCGGCGGCATGTGTCGCGGCCATGCACAAGGCGGTCGATGATATGTCGGTGCGGGATTCGTTTCGCGGGTATGGGCCTGAGCAAGGTTACGAGTTCCTCCGCTCGGCGATCGTCGAACACGCATTCAAACCGCGCGGTGTGGAAATCGCCGCCGATGAAGTCTTCATTTCCGACGGTTCCAAATGTGACACAGGAAATATCCTGGACATCTTTGGCGAGGACAACATCGTCGCCGTGATGGATCCGGTCTATCCGGTGTATGTCGACACCAATGTCATGGCGGGGCGGACCGGCGCGGCCGGCAAGGACGGCCGTTATGCGGGTTTGGTCTACGTGCCCGTCACTGCGGAGAACGATTTTGTTCCAAGTCTTCCGACCGAACCGGTGGATTTGATCTACCTGTGTTATCCCAACAATCCCACAGGGACGGTCGCTTCGCGGGAGACGCTCAAGCAATGGGTCGATTATGCCCGCGCGCACGATGCGATCATCTTTTTCGATGCAGCCTACGAAGCGTACATCACCGACCCGGATATTCCGCATTCGATCTATGAGATTGAAGGTGCCCGTGACGTAGCTATCGAGTTTCGCAGTTTCAGCAAGAACGCCGGATTTACGGGCACACGCTGTGCCTACACGGTCATTCCCAAGGAACTGACCGGAAAAACATCCACCGGCAAAGACCAGCCGATTCACCCGCTGTGGAATCGCCGACACTGCACCAAGTTCAACGGCGTTTCCTATCCGATTCAGCGTGCGGCCGAAGCGGTCTTTACGCCGGAAGGCCAACAACAGATCAATGAGCTGATCAAGTTTTACCTCACCAATGCTGCGTTGATTCGCGAAGGTCTGGAGTCAGCAGGGATCACGGTTTACGGTGGCGTGAATGCGCCCTACGTCTGGCTGAAGACCCCCGGTGGAGCGGGAAGCTGGGACTTCTTCGACCAACTGCTGTCCAAAGGACATCTGGTCGGCACGCCCGGCAGCGGATTTGGTGCCGCCGGCGAAGGCTACTTCCGTCTCAGCGCGTTTAACAGCCGCGAAAACATCGAGCAGGCGGTCGAACGGTTCCAACGCGTGGTGGGCTGATGCGGCGGTTGCGCATCAGTCGGGTAGATCGTGCACCAGTCGCACGAGATCGACGACAGTATCGACTTTCATTTTTTCCAGCACATGCGCGCGGTGAATGTCGGCCGTTTTGGGGCTGATGCTGAGGTCGTGCGCAATTTGTTTTGTGCGGCGGCCGGCGACGAGTAGCTCCATGACTTGGGTTTCCCGCGGCGTCAACGATCGCATGCGTGCTTCGGTCGCTGATGCGCGGACCGCCTCCATGCGTTGTCGTTGATCCAATCGGATTGCTTGTTGCACGCGTTCCAGCAACAGCTCGTCGTTGAACGGCTTTTCCAGGAAGTCGACCGCGCCCCCTTTGACCGCCTTGACCACGTTGGGAACATCAGCGTATCCAGAAATCACGATGGTCGGCAGCAGAATACGCCGCGCGTTGAGTTCTTTCTGCAGTTCCAGTCCCGTCATGTGATCCATGCAGACATCTAGAATCAAGCAACCTGGACGGCAAGGATCGTACTCCCGCAAGAACGTTTCCGCGTTGCCGAAACATTCTGCTTGAAGGCCGGCGGACCGCAGAAGTCGGTCCAGCGATTTGCGCATGCCTGGTTCGTCATCGACGACAAACACGGTCGGGTTGGTACTGGTAGTATTCAAGATATTCCCTCGATTCGAAGTGAACAACATGCCGGATTGAACTTCGTCGACATGCTATACCCCCGATTTGTCCGGAGCCGATTCTGCGACGTTGTAGGGCAGGGTGAACGTAAATGTCAGACCGCAATCCACATTGGGCGACGCGCGTAATTGGCTGCCGTGTGAACCGACAATGGAACGACAGATACTCAATCCCATCCCCATGCCATTTTTTTTGGTTGTAAAATAAGGCGAAAAGATCTTTGCGTATAGGTCGGGAGATAAATTCTTGCCATTGTCAGCGATGCTCACAAGAACACCGGTTTCCACTGCACGAGCCCGCACGATCACTTCCCGTTCACTGCGGCGATCCTCCAGCAACGCATCAAACGCGTTGCGAACGAGGTTGACGACGACCTGCTGAATCTGAATGCGTTCGACATACACTTCCGGCAAATTCTCTTCCAAATCGAGCCGTAAGACAATTCCATGCCGCCGGATGTCGGAATCGAATAAGCGGGTTACTTCGTGGACCAGGTCGCGTAGATCAACGGCTGTCCGATTGGGTTCGGCCTTGGACGCAAACCGGTGCAGACTGTGCAAGATCTCTCCGGCACGCATCGCTTCGGCGGCAATCTCCTCGATGATCTCCAACACTTCGTCGTTGGGCAGTGTCCCGTTCCGCAGACTGCGGGCGACCGCATGCGCGTTATTCGCGATCGTCCCTAGCGGCTGATTGATTTCGTGGGCTAGACCTGAAGCCATTTCGCCCATCGTCCCCAACCGGAGCACATGCGCCAAATCGGCGTGCAGTTGCCGCGTCCGTTCTTCAGCGCGCCGCCGCACTGTGATGTCGCGATCGATGGCAATAAAACCCGTCGGGTTCCCGTTGGGGTCATTGACGAGCGAAATCACCGTTTCGGCCCAGAACTTGGTATCGTCGGTCCGATGCTGGCGAAACTCGCCATGCCAGGATCCCATTTCGCGAACTTGCGCCATCCGCCGAAGTTCTCCTTGCGAGCCATCCGACCGGGCGACTTGCGTAATCGGCTTGCCCACCACTTCATCGGATTGATAACCGTAAAGGTTTTCAGCTCCCTTGCCCCAATAGACGATCCGGCCGTCCAGGTCAGTTGCTACGACCGACTCGCGCACGCTATCGAGCAATTGGGCATGAAAACGCAATTGCCGGTTAGCGTCGACCAGCTCAGCTGTCCGTTCTTGCACGCGTTGTTCCAGCGCGTCGTGTGCGGCTTGGATTTTGGCTTCGACCCGTTTGCGGTCTGTGATGTCATCGTAAATGTAAGAAAACCGGGGCCGTTTTTCTGGCGATTTGCCGATCATTTTGACCGTTCCCGACAGCCAGCGCCTGCTGGGATCATCCGGCCGCATGTATTCGAAACGGACCGTCTCGCCGGTTTGCTCTGCTTCTTGGTACTTGGAGACCCACAGCGCGCTCTCGGCCGGACTGATGCCAATTTCGCGAGCCGTTTTGTTTTTCATCGCTTCGGGAGTGGTTCCCAGATGCTGGGCCGTTGCCTCGTTTTCGGAGATCCAACGAATGTCGTCGCCGTCCAACTCGACGACACCCATCAACATCAACCCGCTCTCATAGAAGCTGCGGAGGATCGATTCCCGTTCCTCCAGGATCATCTTCGCGCGTTTTTGTGACGTGATGTCGCGCGACGTGCCAATCATGCCCCGCGCCTTGCCTTTATCATCCTTGAGCAGCCAGCGGGTCGATTCCAACCACCGCACTTCACCGTCGGCGCGAATGATTCGATATTCGTGCGGACTACTAGGCCGCCCTCGGAAGATCTGCCGCAATCGATCTCGTACGGCAACGCGGTCGTCGGGATGCACGGTTTCTAGAAACGATTCCTTCGTCGGTACGAATGTTTCCGGTGACCGTCCATGCATGCGGTACAGCTCCGCCGACCAGGTCACGGTTCTTTCACCACGTTTCCATTCAAAGCTGCCCACGCGGGCGATCTTTTGCGAAGCAGCTAATAACCGCTCGCTTTCTCGCAGCTGAATTTCCGTTTCTCGCCGTTCGGTGATATCGGTCACCACCGACAGCGAACCGTCGAATCTGCCTTGTGCATCAAACAATGGCGTGGGGGAAAAGATTGCCGAGACATGCCGACCTGTCCCGCTAGTCCAGGTCATCTCATATTGGGAGGCTCCGCCGATGCTGCGTTTGGCGAATTGTTCGGCAAGAATCTCATGGTTTTCCGCTCCCACAATATCCCACATCGACCGGCCAATGACTTCCTCCATCTTGGAGCCGCCGATTTGGCAGAGTTGTTCATTCACCGAACGAACGATTCCTTGAGGATCGACGACGATGAGCCCATCCTTCATGATCTTGGCCAGTTGGCCGTTGACGATCTCCGTGTTTTTTATCTCGTATTCGGCCTGTTCGCGGCTGGAACGGACCCGGGCGACGACTTGCAGTTCGTACACGGAATCGTCGGCGTTCATGACGGGTGTCACAAAGCCGTGCTGCCATCCCGATTGCCCCTCCGTCCGAACAACCTCGCAAACGTGTGATGTGACTTGCGGTTTCTGGAACAAGGATTTCATCTTAGCGCGCGCCCGGTCTCGTAGCGCAGGCTCCAAAAACATCACATAGTCGCGGCCCAGCAACTGTTCCTCGGATTCGTTGAAGTATTCGCAGAACATGCGATTGACGAATGTCAGTGACAACGACTCGTCGATGCGGCAAATGATCTCCGTTTGGTTGTTGACGATCGATTCATACCGCTGCTCCCGTTCGGCGATGGCATCGCGACTTTGCTTCAGTTGCGCGGTTTCTTTTTCAAGCTCCTCGATCCGCGCGCGCAATTCGGCAGTCGCATCCGCGCCGGTCTCAAAAGCTTGTGACATCTCACGCCCCTCTCAATTTACAACGTCCATTATGCCCTCTGAACAGGCTTCTCTTCTATTATTTCCCGTTCGATGCCTTGGCACCACCCAAGTTCCCGATTTTCACCCAAGAGAGGCATCATCGGGCAGGGAGAAATTTACCATCGCGGTGAAATTCTTACATGGATTGTCGCCGGCAACACATCTCAAGAAAGCGATTCTAAAAAAAACAAATGACGTAAGTGCTGTCCTGGTCCGATCTCCAAATATCTCAAACTCAGCTGCCAGGAACGTTCCCGGCAAACCGGCACGGCAACTGCATTAGTCCCCTTCAGAACACGACGGGAGTCAATCTCAAGTGTTCACAAAGAGTCTATAAGCTGGTTTCTATCATTTTGAGCGGTGGAGAGAGTTAACGAGTGCAGGCCGTTACGCTAGGCACGATCATCCCTTGATCACCGACGTTTGTCCGCCCCGGCGAACAATGTCGTTTAAAAACCGTAACGGCTCAGCTCGGAAAATGAAAAACCGGCAAATTATTGTCACACCAGCCCGAGGAGTCGGGCTTATCACACCCCACATCACACCCCCCCGATCACGTCCCCCACAGGCCGAAAGGACCCCCCGCCTCCTTTCGGCCTCTCGCCTTTCTTTGGGGCTGCTCAATTCGTTCAGGCCGCTGCAAAGTCTTGCCTGTCTGCGTTTTTTTGCCGTCGCTATCGCCCTTTATTTCTCTCAGTCACCGCCTTGTAACGTGCGGTGAACCACTTTGCGCATCGGGTGTCATGACCGTTAGGAGGAGATTCCCTTCTTGATTGCACACAGGCGGCGACCTAAAATAATAGAACAAGACAATTCAAAACCTTCTGACGCGTCCCACTGTCACGGGACTGCAAGTTTGCGGAACAAACGCAACCAGGTTTTGAAACGGATTCTAGTCAGCGACGGTTCTTGACCACGTATTTCAAATTGAAAGGCGGCAACTTCACTTGGCAGATCCCAAACGCGAGGAATTGAGCGTCCAGCAACGGCGAGCGGTGCTGGTTGCCGTGGTGCTTCCCGAGCAAGAAGCGAGCGAACTTCATCCACTGGACGAGCTGAAGGGGTTGGTGAAAACCGCAGGTGTCGAGGTCGTTGGCACGCTGACGCAGCATCGCAAGCGTCCCGACCTCAAGACCTATCTCGGCAAAGGCAAGGTTGAGGAGCTGGAAATGCTCGTCAAAATGCAAGATGCCGAGTTGGTGATCTTCGACAACAATCTCACCCCGGCTCAGGGGCGCAATTTGGAATCCGCGCTCGATGTCGTCATCGTGGATCGTAGCGAACTGATTCTTGACATCTTCAATACGCACGCGCGGACCTACGAAGCCAAACTGCAAGTCGAGCTGGCGCAACTGCTGTATCAGCGAACCCGACTGAAGCGGATGTGGACTCACTTGTCGCGGATCGAAGGGGGGATCGGTAGCAAGGGGCCGGGTGAACAGCAACTCGAAACCGACCGCCGGTTGATCGACAAACGGGTTTCGGAATTGAAACGCAAGCTGAAAGTCGTCGAAAAACGCCGGGCACGCATGGTCTCCGCGCGGGATGATCAGATGACCGTCTCGCTGGTGGGCTACACCAACGCCGGAAAAAGCACACTGATGAACACCGTAACCGGTGCGGGCGTCCTGGTCGCCGATCAACTGTTTGCCACGCTCGATACGCGGACGCGGCGGTGGAACGTACCGCATTGCGGGGATGTGCTGCTCAGCGATACCGTCGGATTCATCCGCGATTTACCGCACAATTTGGTCGCCTCGTTCAAATCAACGCTGGAAGAAGTCCGCAACGCCGATCTGTTATTGCACGTTGTGGATGGCACGCACGTGGATGCCGAACAACACATCGCCACCGTCAACGAGGTCCTCAAGGAAATCGGCGTTGATGGTTCGGAAGCGATCCTGGTTCTCAACAAGATCGACGCCATTCACGACCGGTCGGTGTACGATGTCTTGCGGTTGGCGCATCCGGAGGCAATCTCCGTCAGCGCAGCTGAGGGAACCGGCTTGGCGGCATTAGCGACACGGGTCGCCGAGCGATTGGGAGATGGGTATCTCGATGCGGAAGTCGAAACCTATGTCGGCAACGGACGACTACTGGCCTATCTTGCAGCGCATGCCGATGTCACCGAAACCGACTATTCTCAAGAATCACGCGTGACGGTCAGCTGCCGAATCCCGCGTCGGTTTTTGCACGGTGTCGAAGGTGACGATACGAATGTCGCCCTGCTCAATGGATACGCCCCGCCAGCCGACGAGAATGGTTTTTCGATCGACGAGCCCATCGCGATTGAAGAAAACGAATTCAGCGCGCAATAAAAAACAGGCCGCTGCGACAATCATTATGTCGCGCGGCCTGTTGTATTCACTTCGCTGGCAGATACATTTCACTGCCCGGATCGTTCAGCTGTCTAGTCCGATTAGGCGGAGAAGCTGCTTCCGCAACCGCAACTCTTGACGGCGTTGGGGTTGTCGAACGTAAATCCGCGTTTGTCGAGACCTTCATAGAAGTCAACCGTGGTGCCATCGAGGAACAAGTCGCTCCGCTTGTCGACGGCGACAGTCACTCCGTGTTGTTCGTTGATTTGGTCTTTGGCAGCGTCGGAATTCGTGTCGAATCCCAAGCTGTACTGATATCCGCTACACCCGCCGCCGGCGACACCGATTCGTAAAACCGTGTTGTCCGGGTGTTTTTGATCGGAAATGACCCGCTGAATTTCACTGGCGGCTTTTTCACTAATGATCACTGACATGACTCTGTAGGCTCCGTTTTGATTTCGATTTTCAACAATCGATCACGACCGAATTGACACACCATCCAACGCGTTTGGTGCTGCGATTCATTATAGCAATGTCCGGCGAACGGAAAAAGCCGAGCATGACCTTGCGATAATATCACAGCAGGTGTGTCTCTGTAATGTGTTGTGTGGAAGGAGGTTGCGGCGAATGTCCTTGCTGTGAACCCATGCGGATTATGCCCTGTCTTCTCAACAGGACTTTTCTAAATTTGCATGACTTGTTGACCGTGGGTAAAGTAGACGATCCGCTGCAGTGTTGAAAAAACGACCACAAAATCCCCCGCGCGAGGGACCGTTTCTATGACTGACCAACCACCGATCACACCGCTCAGCGACGCCGAACCGGGTCAACAGGCCGATTGTTTTGTCGTACTGGCCGCCAAGGATCGCGCCAAAACACGTGACGGCAAGCCGTACTTCCGTGTCAGCTTTCGTGATGCGGCGCGCAAGGCGACCGCTATGATTTGGAACGACACCCGCTGGTTCGCCGATTGCGAATCGTCTTGGCAGGCGGGCGGTTTTTATAAGATCCGCTGCCGCTATGAAGAAAACCAGTACGGCCCACAGATTGATCTGTTGCAAATCCGCGAAGTCACCGAAAACGATGCCGCCGACGGTTTTGACCCCGCTGACTTTTTTCGTCACGACGCGTTTCGATCCGCAGGAGATGTTTGCCGAATTGCTGGACATTGTCGATCAGCACATCACCGACGAACCGCTTAAGCAACTCGTTGTGAACCTCTTGAAAGAGAATGAAGCACAGATCAAAGACTCAGCCGCGGCTGTCCGCAACCATCACGCCTTTCGCGGCGGGTTTTTAGAACACGTCCTCTCCGTCACGCGGACCTGTGTTTTTTTGGCGGACAAGTATCTTGCTTACTATCCCGAGACCGATCCGCCGCTCTCCAAGTCACTCGTCGTCGCCGGTGGTATTTTGCATGACATCGGCAAGCTCCGCGAGTTGGAATCCCAACCACAAGGATTCGCCTATACCGCCGAGGGACGTTTGGTCGGGCATATTTTGTTGGGCCGCGACATCGTGCGGGAATATGCCAGTGCCATTGATGAATTGGATGCGGAAACACTTCTGCGGTTGGAACATATTATCATCGCGCATCAAAACCTGCCCGAATGGGGTTCGCCGATCGCGCCGCACACGCCGGAATCGTTGCTGGTGCACTATGCGGATGACATCGATGCCAAGTATCATATGATGGCGACCGCCTTGGAATTGCCACCCGAAGAGGGGGAAGAATTCACCCCCCGAGACAACCCGCTCCGGCGGGCCATCTTCCGCGGTCTAAACGACACCCAAACGTAACAAGACCGTAGGTCAGGCTCCCGCCTGACGGCACAACCCAAACGCGTCCCACACACCGGAACGACTACCCACAATTGCGTCAGGCGGGAGCCTGACCTACGACTTTTTGAAGCGACGAGAATATGCGATTTACTAAGATGCACGGGGCGGGGAATGACTACGTCTACGTGAATTGTTTTGACGAGCAGCCGCCGGCCGATATTGCCGCCACGGCGATCGCCATGAGCGATCGGCACAAGGGAATCGGCGCCGATGGTTTGATTCTGATTTGCTCGTCGGAACAAGCCGATGCCCGCATGCGGATGTTCAATGCCGATGGCAGCGAATCGGAAATGTGCGGCAACGGCATCCGCTGTGTCGCCAAGTACGTCTACGACCACGGCATTTGCGCCCAAGAAAATCTGAAGATCGAGACCGGCAACGGGGTCTTGGATTTGCAGTTGGAAGTCAGTGGAAGCATCGCAAATCGCGTCCGCGTGAATATGGGCCGACCGATTCTCAAAAGCAGCGAGATCCCCACCACGCTTGCCGGTGATCCGCCGGTGAACGTTCCGTTGCACGTCGCCGGTCGCGACTTGATGGTCACCTGTGTGTCGATGGGCAATCCGCACTGTATTACATTCATCGATGAACTGAGCGACGAATGGGTGCACGGCGTCGGACCGGAAATCGAGAACCACCCGGCGTTTCCCAATCGCGTGAATGCCGAATTCATCCAAGTCGTTTCGCCGAGCGAAATCAACATGCGCGTCTGGGAACGCGGGTCGGGAGAAACCCAAGCCTGCGGCACCGGAGCGTGCGCGTCATTGGTGGCGGGCGTTTTGGCCGGCCTCACCGAGCGGCGCGTGTTGTGCCATCTGCTGGGTGGCGACTTAGAGCTGGAATGGTCCGAGACCGACGAGGTCTTCATGACGGGCGAAGCGGTTGAGGTGTTTCACGGCAAATGGCCCGACGCGTAACACCTGGCGGCCGTGGCCGGGCTTTTGTTCGGTAAGTCTCCTCCCGAGTTGTTCTCAAATCAGGAGGGCGAGGCTCCTGCCGAGCCGCGATGGACCAAAACAGTCTCCAAAATCTTTGCGTCATTCCGCACCAAACGGAAAAAACGGCTCAGCAGGAGCTTCGCCCTCCCGCAATGCCGAACGGCGATTACGTTCGCGTAATCTGAAAAGACGCTCTCAGGCCGTAGTGGGTAATTCATGCACAGCATGACCTACGGATTGCTCAGAGCTTGGGAATACATTTGCAACTCGTTCCCAGCGGTTCATCGGCCTGGGCCCAGACGCCGCGGTAGAGTTGCCGGTAGCCGTTGGCTTCTTCGGTTTTGCCTTGCAACTCCAGCGCACGGCTGAGGCCGTACAGCGACCAGCCGTTGCGGGGCCATTTGGCTAGGTCTTCGCGGTAGACTCGTTCGGCATCGGCATATCGTTTGTCGGACAGGTAGACCGCGCCCAGCGTGTGACGAATCGGCTGCAACCATTGGGGTGGCTCGCCGTAGTTCAATCGATCTTCGACGACTGCCGCTTGTTCGAGAAGTTCGGCCGACGTTTTCCAGTCCCCTTGTTGCAGCGCGATTTCGGCGGCAATGAAATATTCACTGACTTCCAGAATCGTGTGTGCCGGATCGCCGAACGCCATGTGCTCTGCAGGAATTGCCGCTTTGGCTTTGCGGAACTCGGCCTGTTCGCGGGCAGCGGCGGGAAAATCTTTCTTGGCCGCATAGGCGACCGCACGATGCGCCCGCCAGATGGCTGTGGTGATGGGAAGATATTCCGGCGGTTGCGGCTCGGCGAGAATCGCGTCCCAGCGGCCGAATCGTTTTTGCACGTCATACACCGAACACATCCACAGATCGATGATCGGTCCCACGACTTCGAGCACCTCCAGGGGAATGTTGTCCCACGTCGCCCGGGCAGCAGCCAGCGCCTGTTTTTCGCGGCCGGTCATCATCGAAGTGAATGCCAGCATGTGGGCGTTGTGCACCATGTAGGTATGTTGCATGGCATGATTCGCGGAGCGTGCGCGGTATTTGGTGTCGGAGCGGAGCGCCTTTTGATTTTGCACGATCGCTTCGTCCCAGAAACCGGTCTTCACATGAATGTGTGACGGCATGTGCAACATATGTCCGCTGGCAGGGACTAGATCACTAAGCCGCTTGGCTGCGGGGAGCGCGCGGTAAGGATTTTTGCTCGGCTCCACAGCGTGAATATAATAGTGATTGGCGCCGGGATGATCGGGTTCCATTTCCATCACACGTTCGAGCGTGGCGATGATCTTGTCGGTCCCTTCGGCTGGCGTTTGATCGAGTGCGTATAACTGCCACGGTTTTTGAACCATCAACGCTTCGGCATAAAGCGTGCCGACATCGGTGTCATTGGGATACGTTTCCCAGACCTTTGCCATGGCATCGGCATACGCCTGTTCCAGCCCGGTTCGATCTTCCGGCCAGGGTTTGGCGTAGCGGTGGCCGAGTGCCTCGATGAGCGCGCGTTCGACGGGCGTCGTGTTTTTGATGCGGGCCTGTGCCTGTTGTAGTGCGTCCCAAGCGGCGGCGGAACGCTCTTCGGTCATGATTTCGTCGTTGTAGTTTGGCCCTTCGCAAAAGGCGATGCCCCACCACGCCATCGCGCACTGATCATCCAATTCCGCTGCACGCCGAAACGAGCGGATCGCTTCGTCGTGGTTGAACGAATACATCCACGTGAGTGCCTGGTCGAAATACTTTTGGGCTTCGGGCGATTTGGTCGTGATCGCGCGACGGTGCGGGCCCATTCCTTCGAAGAGTTGCGGTTGATCGGTCGGCAACTTGGGAGTCGTTTGTTCGACGACTGCCTCTTGCCCGGTGGCTGTGGAGAACCAATTTCCGGCGGTCCATCCGCAGCATGCCAGTGCCACGACAAACAATGAAATGCAGGCGATTTTCTTCATCACGATTCCCTCCAACGAGCGATTGAATCGACAAACGTGGAACGCGTCCGGTTTTGGGTGGAACCCACGCAGCCCGCGAAGACGGGGGCACGGCAGCGGGGGGGGAAAGGAACGCTGGGGGGGCATGGGAAGCCGGGGGGGGGGGGGGGGGAGCGGGCGGACAGGGTCAGGCTCGAAGCCCTACTTCTTCGAAGACAATCCAAAACAGGCTATCCGAGGCCTGCAGCCCTGAGAATATGCTATCCGGACAAGCGAAGGAATCCAAAAGTTCGCCCGTTTTTCATATTTGAGGTCGGCGAGAGCCCTAGCGTGTCTGCCAATTCCAGTTTGCCGCAGCCGCGATTCAATACAGCCCGGCCAGCGGTTGGCCTTCGCTGATCGCATAAGGGCGACCTAGGCCGTCTTGATAGTGCGACGCCGGGTCGATGCCCAAGGCGGCGAACATTGTGGCGGTCACGTCCGCGGGATCGGTTTTGTCCACCGTGGGGAATGCCGCAATCTTGTCGGAGGCTCCGTAAACCATTCCCGGTTGAATTCCCGCTCCAGCCATGACGATGGAATAGACCGCCCCCCAATGTTTCCGCCCGGGTGTCTCTCCCGCAAAACCCTTTTCGAAGGCAATTCGCGGCGCGCGGCCGAATTCTCCCATGCAGACCACTAACGTGGTGTCCAACAGGCCGCGGTTTTCCAAGTCCTCAAGCAACGCCGAAAATCCTAAATCGAAACGCGGCATCAGGTAGTTTTTCATGGCCACGAAAATGTCGTTGTGCGTATCCCAACCGTAGAGGTCAGTATCGTTGGGCGCGTCGTCTTGTCCCCGTGCGTTCTGGTTAAAAAAGACGGTGACCCAGGGCACTTCGGCTTCGACCAAACGGCGGGCGAGCAAGCAGGCTTGGCCCGCCCGATTGCGGCCGTAGCGATCACGCAAGGTGTCGGTTTCTTGCGTCAGGTCAAACGCGTTGCGGCAGTTCGGCGAGGCGAGCATGCGATACGCCTGTTCGTACAACCCGCCCACATCTCCGATGGGCTGGCCGCGATCGAGTTGTTTGGTAAAACCGTCGATACTTTCCAACAACGTCTTCCGCGCATCAAGGCGCACCGTGGGCAAACTCGGCTGCTGCGAAAGCCCGGGCAAGCCGACCGCTTTCTCATGCACGTCGCCCAACACGAGCGGATCGTAATCTCGCCCCAGAAATCCCCCAGATTGTCCCGGTCCGGCAATCAAGGGGACAAACGCGGGGCCGTTGATGTGCACAGCGGAATACGGAAACTGAGACGTGGGCCGTACTCGTGCAAGTATCGATCCGTGTGTGGGAGCATCGGTCGGTGCGGGGAGCGGGTTGGAGGATTTGCGCGTATGAAATCGCCCCGTCAGCGCCAGGTAGGTAGCGGAACCGTGGTCCAGATCATCGTGCGACATACTGCGAATAATCGCGTAGCGGTCGGACAACTTCGCCAGTCGCGGAAAGTGTTCGGAAACCAACGTGCCGGGAACGGCTGTGGGGATGGCGGCGAATTCGCCTCGAATGGCCGCGGGAGCTTCGGGTTTAGGATCCCAGGTTTCCAGTTGGCTTTGCCCGCCATTGGCATAGACCACGATCACCGACTTAGCCGCCCGAAACCGGGGAACTGTTGCGTCGATTTCGCCTGAAGCGGAACGCCGCCGACAAACGGCCACATCAACCCGCCGAGTCCGCAAATCCGCAACAATTCGCGGCGGCTCGTCGAGGGCAACAATCCCTGCTCGTCGGTGGTCAAGCGCAACACGTTCAGTTGTCCAACATGAGGAGTGTTAGGTCGCGTTCCCAAGCTCCCGCTTGGGAACGCTGGTTTGCGAAGCTCCGCTTCGCTCGTGAATCAGTTCCGTTGAGAATCGGCAGCTCGTTGCCACTGGACTCGAAGCAGAGCTTCGAGAAATTGGGTTCCCAAACTGGAGTTTGGGGACCAGGGCTATAGAGACGTCTCCGTTTCGACAGTCTCGGTAACAGTATACCATACTATAGAACACCTTTTGAGCCAGACTGCACCGTGCACCCCGTGTTCCTCAAGCCTATTACCCCAAGCTCAAGCCTCCCCTTCTATAATGTGTACGAGCCCACTTGATTGAAGACTTACGACAGCCGTCGGCATACGAACATGCAGTTGATGCAGTGGAGTTGATTGAAACACATATCTCTTGGGTCCTGCTAGCGGGTGAGTTCGCCTACAAGATTAAAAAGCCGGTCGATTTTGGGTTTGTGGACTTTTCTACGCTGGAAAAGCGGCTGGATTGTTGCCGCGAGGAGATGCGACTCAATGGACGATTGGCGCCGCAAGTCTACCTAGAGGTCGTGCCGGCCATCTTGGACGAAACCACGAAGCCTCGGCTATTCGGGACTGGTCCGGCCATCGAATACGCCGTCAAAATGAAACGGTTTTCTCAAGACTCGCTGTTTGACAAGATGCTCCAGCGCGGTGAATTGCTGCCGCGGCACATCGACGCGTTGGCGGTTGAGGTGGCCGAGTTTCATCGCACGACGGATGTCGCAACTGCGGATGATGAATACGGCGGACCGCAAGCGGTGTGGCAACCGGTCGCTGAGAATTTTCGTCACATCCCGGCATCGTTCGCGTACCCACAGCGCACTGAACAAGTCGAGATGTTGCACAAGGCAGCGGAGCGAGAATTCCATAGTCGCGGCGCAATATTTCGACGGCGCAAGTCCGCGGGTATGATCCGTGAATGCCACGGGGACCTGCATCTGGGCAACATGATTGTGCTTGATGACCACGTTGTGCTGTTTGATTGCATCGAGTTCAACGCCGGATTGCGGTGGATCGATGTGATGAGCGAGATCGCCTTTACGGTCATGGATCTCGAGGACCGTGGTCGCCGGGATCTCGCCTATCGTTTCCTCAATACCTACCTGGAACAGACCGGCGATTATGTGGGACTTGAGGTCCTGCGGTATTACCTCGTCTATCGGGCCACGGTCCGCGCCAAGGTGGCCGGCCTCCGTTTAGCGCAGGAAGCAGATGCCGAAGCACGGACGGCTGATGACCAGTTGTGTCAAAGTTATCTCGACTTGGCCGAGCAGTATTTGCAAAAGCCGCCGCCACGGATCGTGCTCACACACGGCATGTCAGGCTCGGGTAAAAGCTCGGTGACTCAGGAATTGTTACAGATTCTCCCGGCGGTGCGGTTGCGTTCTGATGTAGAACGCAAACGAACATACCCCGATGACAAAGCAGCCGACGTTCGTTATTCCAGCGAAGCAACCGCTGCGACGTATCGAAAAATGCGCGACGGGGTGCGTGCAGCCATCAACGGCGGATTCACAGCAATCGCCGATGCCACATTTTTAAGTCGCCAGCGGCGCGAGGAATTTCGCGACCTTGCCGACGAATTGGGTGCGGCGCTGGTGATCTTGGATATCACCGCCCCGGAAGAGGTTTTGCGACAGCGGGTTGCAGCACGGGCAACCGCGGGAGAAGACGTCTCCGAAGCCGGCCTATCCATCCTAGAGCGACAACTAAATCAGCGCGAGGTTCTAGACGTTGACGAAGCGGCTCAAGTCATCGAAGTCGACACCACCCGTCCGGTAGATTTCAACGAATTAGCGCAACGGATCCACCAACTGTAGGGTGCGTCGCGACGCACCTTTCTGTGTAGGACGTTTGACCCACCTTCCCGAAAAACGAGCGGTCAATCTATACCACCTGCGGTCACGACGGAGTCGTAACGCAAGGCCCACGCACAACAATCGCACAGTCCGCGATTCTTAGAGGATGCCGTCGCCAAAGGTTTCGTTCTGGTTACTAGAAGCCGACTGAGTCATCGATGCCTTCACCGTGCTCGGCGAGGTGGCAGGGGTTTGATGCGGCGAACCGGGCAACTGTGCCCCCGACTCGATGCGACACACCCGGCTCGTTTCGGCCGGCTCAACTGCTGGTTTCGGTTGCGCCGGTGTTTCTGATTGTGGTTGAGCCCGTTGAGGAGGCGTGACTTCGGCGTCGTCGGCCAAAGCGGCAAAGGCATCCTCGCCGTAGTCGTCGTAACGGCAGATATAGTCCGGTTGATTGGCCCGCACCATTTCTTCGCTGAACGCCTCGAGCACGCAGGTTTGAATCATTTCCCGGCAACGGGAGTTGATGGGGTGGGCGATGTCGGCGTACAGTTTGGCACGGCCGTCATCGTCCTTGCAGGCGCGGTCTTCCTGCAATTTGGCGCCGCATTGGTTGCAGAACAGTGCTCGCAAATGGTTCTTGGTGTTACATTGGGGGCAGTGATCGGTCAATTTGCGGCTGGGCATCGCCACGAATGAACCTTTCGCGCCTTCGATGATTTTCAAGTCACGAATGACAAAACAGGAGTCGAATGTGATTGAACAAAAGGCCTGCAGTCGCTCTTGCGGATCGTCCATTAACTTAATCCGCACTTCGGTAATTTCCACGGCCATTCTCCTTCCATCTCCTAGGGCCGGCTTTCGACGGTGAACACGCTTCCGATACGCGTCGCATGGAGACGAGCCGCCACCGTCCTGGCGTGCTTCCTCTGGGTACAAATTCCAAAATAGCTCGTCCCGCTGCCTGACATCATGTGTCCTAGGACCGGCAGCCTGGCAAATGTCCTCCTCAACTGATCGACGTCTTGATTCAACGTCGCTGCAGGCTCCAACAAGCAATTGTGCAGTTGTCGTCCCGCAAGTCCTAAATCTCCCTTCGCCAACGTCATTGCCAAGTCGTCGGCTGACCACTTTGATCCCGTCGGCCGGCAATGTTTAAAAACTTCAGCAGTCGATAATCCCGTAGGTGGCCTGACGATGACAAAGTACAAACGTGTCGACCAGTGGATTGGTTCGACGATTTCACCTCGTCCACGACAGATGGCAGCCCGCGATGACAGGAAAAAGGGGACGTCGCTACCAAGCCGCGCGGCCAGATCATGCAACTGAGCTTGGGACAAACCCAAACGCCAGATCTGATTGAGGCCTAATAATGCGGCTGCGGCGTCAGACGATCCTCCCGCCAACCCGGCGGCGGCTGGAATCCGCTTGTGCAAGACGATGCGAGCTCCCGCCGAAGTCCCTGTCGCTTCACGAAGCGTCTCCGCTGCGCGAACCACGAGATTCGTGCGTCCCTCCGGTATTTCACTCTGTTGATCAACAACTGATTTGCCGCCACGGGCAGCCCCGTGACCCCAAACCGAAAACTCTATATGTTCAAATGATGCTGGTTCCAAGTGGAGTGTGTCATACAATCCAATAGGAACCATCAATGTTTCGAGTTCGTGAAATCCGTCCGCTCGACGTCCCAAGACCTTCAAAAACAAATTCACCTTGGCCGGTGCATGCACCGTTAGTGAATTGTTGCCCAGATGGCAAAGCATGGATTACGTCCTGTGAACCGTCCGATAGGGCGAGCTGCCTGATGTGAAATGAAACCCGCTGGCTGCCCCGCCGGGAATACTTCTCATCATGAGAGCTGTTTCCAACAGTGGTTCAAACCGCGACGGACAAGATGGGACCGTCGCTACCTATCAACACGCCGTAGACTTTATATCAAGAATGCTAAGGTTTTCGCGGTTTTTCGTCAAGACGGTTCCCAGAATCCGCTTCAGGGTAAACAGATATCCAACCCGCCGGACATGTTCAATGACATGCAGCCTGCCTAACCCCCCAGTCATTGGAACAACAATAGTGCGGCCTGGGTTTTCCATTTCGCATTACACCTTCTAGCCTCAAATGGCGAATAAACACCGCTAGTCAAAATCGCGTCGACTCCTTACGATCCAGCCCTACGGCGCATCGGTCGCCGGATGGTGCATTCCTATCGCGACTCAAATTGGACGGTGCATACATGGCGGTATCCCCTTCCCCCACTCTTGTGGACTCCTCCGACTCCACGAACTCCAAGTGCCAATGCTGTGTTGTCGGTGGAGGGCCGGCCGGGGTGGTGTTGTCGTTCTTGTTAGCTCGACGTGGTGTTGCCGTCACGTTGCTCGAAGCTCATCAAGATTTCGACCGCGACTTTCGCGGCGACACTCTGCATCCCTCGACGATGGAATTGATGGACCAGTTGGGACTGGCCGATGCATTGCTGGAATTGCCGCACACTAAGTTGAGAACGGTCAGCATGCAGACGCCGTCGGAAACCATCACCTTTGCCGACTTCAATGGTTTAAAGTCTCGCTTTCCTTTTATTGTGCTCATGCCGCAAAGCGAGTTTCTGAAGTTCTTGGCCGACGAAGCAGCGAAGTATCCGAACTTCACACTCATCATGGGGGCCAACGTTCAAGAATTGATTCAAGAAGACGGTGTCTGCGTGGGGGTCAAGTATCGCACCGCTGAGAGTTCCGAAGAATGTCGCGCCCCGGTGACGGTTGCGTGCGACGGCCGTTTTTCCAAACTCCGCAAACTGGCCGGGCTGACACCGGTCAAAACGGCGCCGCCGATGGACGTCCTTTGGTTTCGCATGCCGCGCAATCCGGACGACGGTGTGGACCTCACATTTCGTATCAACAACGGACACATGCTGGTCATGCTCGAACGGGGCGACCATTGGCAGTTGGGTTATTTAATCATCAAAGGTTCCTTTCATGATGTCCGCGAACAGGGGCTGGAAAAGTTCCGCGAATCGATGGCGGCACTCGCTCCGGAGTTGGTCGACCGTTTGGAGACCATCACCGATTGGAAACAGATCACACCGCTGAACGTCGAAGCCAGCCGATTGACACAATGGTCGAAACCGGGGCTGCTGCTGATTGGCGATGCGGCGCATGTGATGTCCCCCGTTGGCGGCGTGGGGATTAACTATGCCGTTCAAGATGCGATCGAAACGGCCAACGTGCTCACCGAACCACTGCTGAAAGGCAACGTGACCACCGCGGACTTGGACTTAGTGCGGAAGCATCGCGAATTCCCCACAAAGGTCATCCAGCGATTCCAAGAAGTCATCCAAAAGCGAATCGTTCAAGCCGGTTTAGACGACTCACAAACCTTCCATACGCCCTGGTTCTTGAAACTCCCGATCATTCGCAACATGCCTGTCCGTCTGATCGCCTTTGGCGTCAAACGCTCGCGGTTGAAGGAATGATCGCAGACCGGTCGGCTCAATGGAACTGATAGGCGTCAGCGTCGCAGGCGGAATTCGCGGTCGATTTGGCGGTCGCCGTCGCGGTCTTCTTGGATCACGATCCGGCCGTTAGCGTCGGCTCGCATGACGCGGATACCGGGGCCGTTGCCGATTTGCTGAATCCAAGGACCGTCGGCATTGACGACCGCTTTCCAGAGGTCGTCGACGCGCTGTGGGTGTTGGTTGCCCAGTGCGGGAGGCTGCGGACGTTCCTCGATTTTTTTCACACCCCAATAGGCCATCGAACCGGCAGCCAACGTTGTGAGCAAGATGGGAATCCAGTTCAATCCGGTTACGGGCATCGTATTCGGCAGCGCGGTGAGTGGATCGATACTTTCATAATCCTCTTCCGGACTGTCGCACACGCGGGCATTCAAATAGGCGGTGGCGTTCTCGGCCTCTGACTCGTCGACCTGCAACACATAATCGTGCCGCCAGCGTCCGGTCAGGGCGTCAAACTGTTCTTGGATGATCAGCCGCGACTCGATCTGGGCAGAGTGTTCGAGGTCGTCGGCGAAATATCCCGCCTCAGCGGAATTGGAAAACCGCGCGACTGCGACCAGATTTCCCGTTGAGGTATTCCGGGTCTCCTCATGGGACTCTAAGTCGATGGGAGCCGCTTCGGCATCGTGGGTGGCCGCCGGCGCGTGACAGGAGACACAGACCGGCGAATGCACTGACAACAAATGTCCGCAGCTATGACACTGACGCATCGAACACCCTTGCTCAAAACGAAATTCAAATCTGCTGTATTCGACCCTCATGCTCCGCGGTCAGGCCACGCTCCTATCATATGCAGCCAAGGGCGATGCTTCCAGAAGATAATTTCGACAATACGCCGTGCGAGTCTGAATCGGACCGTCGCAATCTGCCAATTCTCCTACGGTTCCCGACTTTTACCGGCGAAAGCCTCATGAATGGACAGAGGATAAAAAAACACCGCGGGATTGGCACAGGGCCTATCCCGCGGTGATTGTCGAAAGTTCTGATGATTGAACGGGTTACAGCGTGTAGCCGTCCCGGTAATCGTTCTTGATGATGCCAGCAACTTCAGGAGCGTTGGTCGCTTTGAGGTTTTTGGGATCCCATTCGATTTTCTTGCCATCGGCCCAAACCGCCAAGTTGCCGAGCAAAATCGTCTCGGTCAACGGTCCGGCGTAATTGACGAAGTTCGACGTGGCTTCCTTGCGTTCGCCCGTGATCGCCTGATGGTATTCGGTGAAGTGACCGGGCGATTCTTCGAACTCGACATTCGGTTCGTTCACTTCGCCGGTCGGCAGCAACATCCAGTTGTCGCCGTAATCGCCGTAGGAATACAGCGTGCCGTTTTCACCGACAATAATGGAACCGCTATCGTGCTTGAAGTCCTCGCCCAACAGCAAGGCAACGTCCGGCTTATATCCGCCGTCGTACCAGATCAAGGGCAACGCCGGACGGGCTTCATTGGCCGGGAATTGGAACACGATTTTCGATTGTTGCGGGTAACTGTCCCGGTTGTGGCCGGACGATTCCGCAACGATGGAGGTCGGATTCCGCAGGTCCAAGCCCATGAAGGGCATGTTGACCGTGTGGCAAGCCATGTCGCCCAATGCTCCGGTTCCGAAATCCCACCAACCCCGCCAAGCGAACGGATGGTAGCCTGGGGCATAGGGACGTTCGGGTGCCGGTCCGAGCCAGAGATCCCAGTGGACTTCCTTCGGCACGGCTGCTGTCGCAGGGCGTTCGCCCCCTTGTTTCCAGACGGGCCGGTTGGTGAAGATGTGCACTTCTTTGATCGTGCCCAATCCACCTTCTTTAATAATCGCAGCTGCTTTCCGCAGACCGGATTTGGCCGTTCCTTGGTTGCCCATCATGGTGGGAACGCCGGATTCCTTGGCGATTTCGGCCAAGCGACGAGCTTCGTAGACGCTGTGCGTCAGCGGTTTTTGCGTGAAACAGGCTTTACCCATTTTCATCGCCATGGCGCTGGCCGGCGCGTGAGAGTGATCCGGTGTGCTGACCGTGACCGCATCAATCTTGTCGCCCATCGTGTCGAGCATTTCGCGGTAGTCGACGAACTTCTCGGCCTTTTTGAATTTTTTCGAGGCTTTGTTGAGGTTGTTTTCGTCGATGTCGCAGATCGCAACCACGTCACCGTGCTGACCGGCATCGGCAGAGTCGCTTTTTCCTTTACCGCCGACACCAATGCAGGCATAGCGGACGCGTTCCAGCGGCGAAGGTTCTTTGGCGAATGCTTTCGGGCCACCACTGACCCACCAAGCGGCTCCCAGTGCCGTCGTCGTTTGAATGAAATCACGGCGTGTCGTATCTTGACTCATCGACCGGTTCCTTAACTAAAGAATTTACAACATGGCGGGCGATGACGCCGGCCGGTTACTATTCATGACGGAAATTCCCCAAACAAAACTATACAGTGGGGAAATCCGTACCACTCACAACGATTCAATCTTAGCCAATAAATAGGCTAACGTTTGACCTTACAGTTTGGCAACGCTGCCTTCAGTTTCTCGACACCGTCATCGGTCACTTCTGTCCCGCCAACGTCTAGAAATGTCAATTGCGACAGCCCTTGCAGCTTTTCCAAGCCAGTGTCGGTGAGCTTGGTTTCCCGCATGTTGAGCGACTCTAGATTTGTCAATTGGACAAGCTGTTCGGCACCGATGTCCGAGACCATGGTCTTTTCTAAGTTGAGCTTTTTCAGTTTCGTCAACGGCATTAAATGGACGAGGCCGTCGTCGCTAATGTCGTTGTACCACAGGTTTAAGTCTTCAATGTTGGTGAAGGGGGCGACGTATTGCAGGCCGTCGTCGCCGACAATCGTTTCACTCAAATCGAGGATGGTGAGGCCTTTTGCGTCCTTCAAATGCTCCAAGCCGGGACCTTCGACCGATGTGTCGCGCAGTTTGAGGTTCTTCAGATTTTTCATGCCAGACAGGTACTGCAGCCCCTCATCGGAGACTTGCGTGCGAAATAAGTTGAGGTCGACGACATTCGTCAAATCCTTGAGGTATTTCATCCCCGCATCGCTGAGTTTCGTATCTTCCAGCGCCAGAGCCTTGAGTTTGGTCATGCCTTGCAGGTGTTCGACACCAGCGTCATAAACGCCGAAGGAACGAATTTTGAGGTTCTTCAAGTTTGTGAGCGACTTCAAATGTTCCAATCCGGCATCACCAATCAGCGTGCAGCCCCGCAAGTCCAAGAGTTGGAGATTGGACAGTTTTCCGATCGGCTCCATTCCCTCATCGGTGATATTCGACGAGTTATACAGTAGGTGGAGCTGCTCAAGGTTCTCGAGTGCGGCCAAGTGCTGAAGGCCCGCATCGCTCATGCCGCAACGGCGCAAGCGGAGGATCTTGAGTTGTTTGAGTTCCGCGACTTTAGCCAGACCCTCATCCCCGGGCTCGGTTTTTGCGAGATCGAGGTCCACCAGAGAGGGCAGTCCGCTCAAAGCGGCCAGATCGTCCGTGGTATACTCAAGCGATTCCAGGCTGACTGCTGTGACGTTGCCGGCATCGTTCTTGGTCAGTTGGGCTCCCAGTTTTTCCAGCGCGGCCACGACCTGGGGGTCATCGGGTTTCACTTCTGGAGGCGACGGGGGCGTTTCGGTTTGCGCGGCCTTGTCGGGAGCAGGCTTATCCCCCTCCGTATTGGGGCAGCCGGTCAAACAGGCCAAACACAAAATCGCACTCAAACCGAACCGAACGTTCATTCCAGTATCTCTCCGGGCAGATTTCAAATTGCCGTTCCGGACGTGAGGCAGTACTGCGGGCAGCATGCGTCGCTACGGAACGTGTTGATACGGATTTTCCCGGCCGTCACGAGGCACCCGCGGTCTATTGAGGGAATACGTTGAGAATCGCCAAAGCGCGGGAGGGAAAAGTCGGGGTTTTTTATTTTAACCCGACGAAACGGATGTTGCACGCGACAGAACAAGATTCTTTGCCTCGGGGGCGTACAATTTCCGCTCGCTACCTAGTTTTTCTAACCGGACTTCTCGGAATTCGGGCTCCCGGCTATGATTTTCGCGATGACAGGCAAGGACGCGTGCTGTAGACGGTAAATCGCAGCACAGAAGTGCGAATCGTGTTCTCAGTTTATGTATTTCCCCCGACGAGGCTCAGGATGACCCTTTCGAAAATCGCTAAACTCATCAAAGACGGCCAACCGGAGCAGCAAGTTGAGGTGGCCGGCTGGGTCCGCACCAAACGCGAATCAAAACAGGCCTTCGCGTTTTTGGAGCTCAACGACGGCAGTTCGATGACCGGCTTGCAGGTGATTGTCGACGACTCGGTCCCGGGATTCGCTGATAGCATCAAGGCGATCACCACCGGAGCCAGCGTGCGCGTCGCCGGTGTACTTAAGGAGTCTCCCGGTAAAGGGCAGAGTATCGAACTGCATGCAGCGGAGCTGACGGTGTTAGGCACGGCCGACGCACAAACCTATCCTCTGCAAAAGAAACGGCACAGTTTTGAGTTCCTCCGCGAAATCGCGCACTTGCGTCCGCGGACCAATACCTTTGGAGCGATCGCCCGCGTGCGCAATGCCCTGTGCGCCGCCATTCACAGTTTCTTTCAGTCGCGGGGATTTTTATACATCCACACGCCGGTCATCACCACCAGTGATTGCGAAGGAGCCGGCACAATGTTTCAAGTGACGACGCTCGACCTCGCCAAGTTGGCGCAAGTGAAAACAGAGATCGATTACGGCCAAGACTTTTTCGGCAAACAAGCATCGTTGACCGTCAGCGGACAACTCGAAGCAGAAACCTTCGCCAGTTCCGTCGGCGACTGTTATACCTTCGGCCCCACGTTTCGAGCGGAGAACTCGAACACAACACGGCATCTCGCAGAATTTTGGATGGTCGAACCAGAGATGCCGTTCTATGAGTTGAACGACAACATGGACTTAGCGGAGTCGTTCATTCGCACGATTCTCGCCGACGTGCTGGCCGCGTGTCCGGAGGATATGGAGTTTTTCAATCTGCGGATCGAGAAAACCATTTTGGAAACGCTCCGCAACATCATCGACAACGACTTCATCCGCTTACCGTATACCGAAGCCGTGGAGATTCTACTGGCGAGCGGGCAGGAATTTGAATACCCGGTCTCCTGGGGTATCGACCTGCAATCGGAGCACGAACGGTATTTGACCGAGCAACACTTCAAACAACCGGTGATTCTGTACGACTACCCACGAAGCATCAAGCCGTTTTATATGCGTTGCAACGAGGATGGAAAAACGGTCCGGGCGATGGATGTCTTGGTACCGCGCGTGGGAGAAATCATCGGTGGCAGCCAACGGGAGGAGCGATTGGATGTGCTGACCGACCGCATGGCAGAGTGCGGTTTGGAGACCGAAGATTATTGGTGGTATCTAGATTTACGTCGTTACGGCAGCGTCCCGCACAGCGGATTTGGGTTGGGATTGGAGCGGACGTTGCTATTGTTGACCGGCATGGCCAACATCCGCGACGTAATTCCGTTCCCGCGAACACCGAAGAATGCGGAGTTTTGAGACAGAAAACCTGGATGATTTCAAGAAATTTGCCGATAAGAGTGTGAGAATCGCGGTCGAGACCCTCGACGTTTTAGGATTCTCTGCTATTATAGAAGTCGATCCGGTGACAAAGCGTTCACCCGCCGGAATCAACACAATGACGCGGGGTGGAGCAGTCTGGTAGCTCGCGAGGCTCATAACCTCGAGGTCGCAGGTTCGAATCCTGTCCCCGCGTGGTGGGGGAGTTGTGGCAAGTGGTTACGGCGATTGCGTCTCTCGCCGGCATCGGTAGGCATTTTCGGACCAAAATGCCGGAAACCACCGTATTTAATAGAGGGAAACGGCATTACTGTCGTGTGCGCTAAACGAGCGCCAATATCGATTCCCATGGGTATTGGGTTTGGAGGGGCGCGTTTTGGGACTTACGTAGCACACTGACCCAGGATGCACACCGGGTGGGTGTGTGTGTGGAGTGTGTTTTTTGAGCACCGAAGTGAGTGGCACGTATTTTGCTCTTGCTCCCTTTCGGAAACTCCCCTCCCTCCCGCGGTTCATTTTTAGGGTTCGCATCCTTAACATTCCTCCCCCGCCGGGAAGGGGTTGGCGAACGCGGCCACCGATCGCAACGGAGCCGCCTACTGTGCGGGTAGTCCTTTTGCCGGTGGCTGGTTTCTGCAGGCTCCGTGCCAGTGAGATCGACGGACTGCAAATCGGCGACGTCCGATGTGAGATCACGCGCCCGCACCGCCGCAGCGCGTCGCAGGCAGGCAGGTCGCGGATCGTTCCACTCTGCTGGGGTGCGGGAACGCTCGACGACCTCGCGCGGTGGAAAGCGGATCGTCTCGCCGACGGCGCCGCGCCCGACGATCCGCTCCTGACCTCGACATGGTCTGAACGGGCTCCTGTCCACTCTCCCGCCACGCTCCGCCGCCGTTTCAAAATGGCCTGCAAACGCTCAGTCTGGCGCGCCTTGAGACGCTGACGATCCACCACGGTCGACTCACCTTCATCAGCCACGCGCTGGCCGGACACCGTATGCTAGCGGTAGCGGAAGTCCGCGACGCGACTGGCCATACGAACATGCATTACGTCGGAGAATCTGCACTTGGCTATCGACGACGATGGGTCGCAGGTGTGAATTGTTTGCGAAAGTCTGACGGGGTCAGCGATGGTGGTGCCGTTGTTGGATGCGGAGACTGTTCGCATGTTCGACATGGCATCGCATGATCTGTGGGAATAACAGCTTTTTCGCACCAGATGTCACACCCGCGCATTATAATGTTACGCAGGCATAGGTTTCAAAAAAGGCAGCAGCTTGAAACGACCCTCTTTCCTCAATAGGGGGGATATTAAGTTGTCATGAAGTTACTCGAAAATTGTTTATTCCGAGATTTTTTTCTTGATTGACTGCTGTAAAGCTGCTTCACTGCTTCCCAATCGACTGAGTTTTTTTGAACGCGATAACAATTCCATCTCACTGTTCGTATTCTTCACTGTTTTTTGGTGCTTTCAGGAAGAGGGAACTCCATGGTGGCTCAACCATGTTCGAGATGCGTAACCCGGCGTTGCTGTTTGCCGGATGTTTGTTGTCGAGGCCGGTGTCTGTCGGCTCAGCGGTTTGCGTTTGAGCGTTCTGTGCGTGTCCGATCTTAGCACGCCGCTTGTACCCGTGAATTCTTAACACCCATTCTTCTCGCGTTCCGGTGTGCGCTCGCACTGCGCTTTGTCATCGGTGGCGTGTATTCATGCGCAAGTAAGTTATTGCTGCTCGCGCTTGTTTTAGGGAGGATTGCGCTATGTTGTTTACTCCGTGGTTGGAAGCTGTACGGACGCGGTTGGTGATCCAGCGATATAAACGGCGAGAGAAATCGCGGCGGATGCGGCGGTTTCGTAACATGTCCAATCCCATCGAGGTGCTGGAAGACCGCACGTTGATGACAGTCAATTTTGCGATCTCCGGGGACACATCGGTCACGGAGGATACGACCGACGGCGATAGCAACGAGGTGGACTATACGATCAGCTATACCGGCACGATCGATGTGGGTGAGACGGCTAGCGTGGATGTCAGTCACCTGCTCGATGAAACCGACGCGGCGGATTACTCAACAAATGTGGTCAGCGCTATAACGACCGCAGCGGGCAATCACACCGATGTCAGTTTCGATGGCACGACGCTGACGTTCGAGGGAATCGGTGCGAGTTCTACTGACGTTAATGCCTATGCCGGGTCGGCGGCTCAGGATTCCAGCGGTGACGAGGCTTGGGCCAATCTCAGCAATGCCACGGGCGATACGCCGTCGACGTTTACGGTCGTCAAACCGAACCGCAACGATTTGTCGCACACGCTGCGATTGACAGGCTTCGGTTTCAGTATCCCGACCGGTGCGACGATCGACGGCATCACCGCTGTGCTGAAGACGACCGGTTCCGATGGTCCGGACAATGAGAGCACATCAGTCAAGATCACCAAGAACGGTACCTCGTCCGCCGGGACCGGCACGATCGCGTCAGGGAGTTGGTCGGGCGGGACGCTGACCGTCGGCAGCGACACGAATCTATGGGGCACAACTTGGACGGCGGCAGAGATCAACGCCTCCACTTTTGGTTTGCTGATTCAGGTCGAGGGGGATAGCAACGGCGACGAATTCAACGTCTACACCGCCAACCTCAAGATCGATTACACGACCGGCGGTTCCCCGACCACCAGTTTGAACTTCACGGTCGTTGTGAATGACGATTCTGTTGTCGAAAGTGATGAAGACTTCAGCGTCACGCTCAGTAACGCCGCTGCCAGCGGTGCGGGAAGCGCCGCGATCACTACAGCGTCGGCCGAAACGACGATCGTCAATAGCGACGTTGAGTTTGCGATCAGCGCGACGGCCACAACGGTCACCGAGGATTCCGCAGATGGCGATGGGAACGCGATTACCTACACGATTGGTTATACCGGCACGTTGGAGGATGGAGCCGTTGCCAGTGTGGATGTCAGCCACGCGTTGAGCGAATCTGACTTAGCCGACTATGAAACCGACGTGATTGCGGCAATCAACAGTGCCAAGTTGTCGGCAACCGGTGTGGCGTTTGACGGCACGACGCTGACGTTTAGTGGCGGCGCCGGAAACGATGTCAGCCTGGACTTCACCGTCGTCGTTGCAGACGACATCGAGGCGGAGGATGACGAAGCGTTTGGCGTGACTTTGAGCAACGCCGCCGTGAGTGGTTCGGGAACGGCAACGATCGGAACTGCTTCTGCGAATGCCACGATCGTTAATCACGAAGTGATCGTCGGAGATGTGGCGTTTTCGCTGACCGGGGGCGCATTAGTCACCGAGGAGACGACAGACGGCGACAGCAATCAGGTGACGTATACGATCAGTTACGACGGCGTGCTCGAAGAGAATGAATCAGCCAGTGTGGACGTCAGCCATGTGCTGAACGAGACTGTGTCGGCCGACTATACGACGAACGTCGTGGAGGCGCTGACCACTGCAGCCGCTAACATTGCCGACGTTAGTTTTGACGGTACGACACTTACATTTCTGGGACCGCAGATCAGTTCGACCACCGGCTCCGGCTATGCCGGAAGTGCCGCCGTGGGGACCACTGCCGATGATGCGTGGAGTGACATCGGCAACGCCGAGGGGAACGCATCAGGCACGGCTGCCACCGTCGATACCGGCGGGGGCGACTATAGTGACGAGTTGCTGTTGACGGACTTTGATTTGAACATCCCCACTGGGGCGACGATCGACGGTATCAAAGTGACCTTGATCACCGGTGGCGACAATCCTATTAACGCCAGTTCCGCCATTAAAATCACTAAGAACGGTTCCACCGCGACCGGTACGGCACCGACACCGACGGGCACCTGGTCGAGCGGTTCGGTGGTACTGGGAGATGCCACCGCGTTGTGGGGGACGACCTGGACGGCCGCTGAACTGAATGCGTCAGACTTTGGGTTAATCGTGCAACTGCGGGACGGTGATTTTGAGCTTTACTCGGCACATATTGAGGTCGCCTACACCAGCAGCAATGCCGGTTCGGAGACGAAGAGTCTCGATTTCACGGTCGAGGTCAACGACGATGCGGCTACGGAAGAGGAAGAAGCGTATAGCGTCACATTGAGCAACGCCGCGACGAGTGGTTCCGGGACCGCTTCGATCGAAACAGCAACGGCTGCCACAACAATTGTTAACAACGACGTGGAATTCGCGATCAGCGCCTCGGCGCTGAAGGTTACTGAAGATCCCACGGACGGCGACGGCAACTCGATCACCTACACGGTCGGCTATACCGGTGCCTTGGCAACCGGCGAAACGGCCAGTATCGATGTGGCGCACCTACTCCAGACACACCGACGCAGCCGATTACGACACGACGGTGGCTGCGGCGCTGGCGACGGCGGTCAGCGGTGCAACGGGCGTTTCTCTTTCCGGGACGACATTAACATTCAGCGGCGGGACGGGGAACGACACGAGTTTGGACTTCACCGTCGTGATCGACAACGATGCGGATCCCGAACCGGACAAAGAATACAGCGTCGCAATCCATAACGCAGAGGTCAGCGGTTCTGGTAGTGCGACGATCAGCGAAATCCTGGTCACGTCGACGATTATTAACGACGACGTCGAATTGGATGATGGTGTGCAAATCATCGGTGGTGGGGAACTGCCCGCTCCGAACCCGGCAACCGGCGACGTCGATCCGACATCGATCGAAGTCAACCTGCTGCCGCAAGAGCAGTCGGAGCACACGGTGACGCTTTCGTTTGACGACGAGTACGCACCCACGGCAGATGTCGTGTTCATTGTCGACGAATCAGGGTCGATGGACAAGGAACATGATTGGATTGGCAATATGGTGACGTCATTGGATACGTCGCTCAATGCTAACGGAGTGACCGGCAATCGGTATGCCCTTGTCGGCTTCTTGGAAGAGGGAACCCTCTTCTCCATGACGTCCGAACCGGTGATTGTGACGATCTACAGTCCGGATGGTATACAACTCGAAAGCCAGCAGTTGGCGATTGATTCGACAACCGGGCTGATAGAAGGGAGCTTTACGCTGCCCGCGTCGGGAGATTATACGATCGTTGTCGATCATGCCGGCAGTACGAGCAGTTACGACTACAGCTTCGTGCTGGAAGATGCATCGTCTGTGGGAGGTTCGGCAGCGCTGGTGCTGGATGAATTGACCGCTGGGCAGATTCAAAATGACAGTGAAACACACGAGTACACGTTCAGCCTCACCGGTAGCGACACGCTGTATTTCGAGTCGCTCACGACCGACACCGATTTGCGTTGGTCTTTGACAGGGCCGTCCGGTGCGGTTGTGACTGATCGCGACTTCGATGCGGGAGGTCTGAAAATTGACGGCGAGAGCGGCAGTTACACGCTAACCATTAATGGCTCCATGGAGGCGACTGGGAGCTATGCGTTTCGATTACTGAATCTGTCCGGCTCTTCCATCACGGCCGGGACACAGGTTAACAGCACACTCGATCCGGCGACTGATTCGCTGGTGTATGAACTGTCGGCAACCGCAGGGGACCGGTATTACTTCAACAGCCAGAGTTCCAGTTTGCCCGCCGGAGCGCAGTGGCGATTGATTGATCCCTCGGGCACGGAACTGTTCTCGCAATCGCTTTCTGAGGATCACGACCCGCTGACGACCTCCTCGACCGGCACCTATTATCTGGTTGTTGACGGTGACGTGGCCGACACGGCTTCGACGCGGGCATTCAGCTTCACGGTCGAAAGTCTTGGAGCGACCTCATCGACGGCATTGTCGTTCGGCACGGGTTACAACAGCTCAATTTCCAAAGCGGGTGAGGCGGATGAATACACGTTCACTTTGACCGGCGCCGAACTATTGGCGTTCGATTCGCAAACTAATGATGGCGATTTGGCCTGGACGCTCAGCGAAGCGACGGCAGGGACGGTGATTGCGGACGTGCCTCTGGATGCGTCCGATATTGTTTTACGATTGGGAGCGGGGACGTATACGTTGTCGGTCGATCCTCCTGGGGATGCGACCGGGTCTTACGATTTCCAAATCCTGGACCTCGCGTCAGCGACGTCGTTAACAGTCGATTCGACAGAGAGCGGCAACCTCAATCCGGCTAACAGCACGGCCACCTATAAGTTTACAGCGGCAGCGGGGGATAAATATTCGTTTGATGCAATCTCCTGGGCTGGTTCAGCCGCGGCGCAGTGGCGGCTGATCGACCCGTTCGGTAATGAACTCTTTAGTGCTGCGATTGGTGACGACGTGCCGACCCTGCACGTTCATGCAGCGGGGGATTATACGCTGTTGCTGGAAGGAGCGATCGATGATTCGACCAGCAATCCGGCATTCTCGTTTGAAGTGGTGGATGAGGGAAGCGACACGTCCGATCCAGCGCCGCTAGCACTCAATCAAGTTGTCAGCGGCGAAATCAGCGCGTCGTTGGAAGAAGACGAATACACGTTCACGCTAGGCTCAGCAGCACTAGTATCATTCGATTCGCTGACCAGTCGCGACGATATGTACTGGACGTTGGCCGATGGCGGCGGAATGATCGTCAACAGCCGCGCGTTGGATACTTCGGACGCGTCGGGAGTCAGTAATGCAAATGCCGTGCTGAGCCTGTCGGCGGGGACTTATACGCTGACAATCGATGCCGACAGCGGAATCACGGGGGATTATGCGTTCGCGGTCTTAGACCTTTCGTCGGCAACGACAATCACAGCCGGGAGCGATGTGACGGGAGCGCTCGCCGCGTCGCATCGTACGGCGGTTTATGAATTCACAGCTAGTGCAGGCGATCAATTTGGGTTTCAGTCGGTCGATTGGGCAGGTGATGCCGATGCAACGTGGCGGCTGGTGAATTCCTCCGGCACGGTACTGACTAGTGGGGAATTGGGTGCGAGCACAGGGTTGTTCGAATTGACTGCCGGCGGGACTTATAGCCTGCTGATCGAAGGAACTCTGGACGATACGCCCGTGACGCGGTCGTATGCGTTTCAGATTGAGTTATTGGAATTGTCGTCGACGTCGAGCCTGTCGGCGACGAATAGCGGGACCATCTCTACCGCAGGGGACCTGCATGCATTCACGTTCAGCGCCACCGCAGGCGAGAGCTACTTCGTCGATTTTGCCGATGCGGCGACGACCAATCACTATTTGAGCATCCGTGATGCGGCGGGAGTGGAGGTCACACGCGTTGTTTACGACAGTGCAGCGCAACCGAATTCGGTGACGACTTTCACGGTCGCCGAATCCGGGACGTATACCGTCGTCGCAGGAGCCGACAATAGTTCGACCGGCAGTTTCGAATTTCGGCTGATTGAGTTGGATGGGAATAACCTAACGGCGATTGATGCAGATACGGCGGGGGATTTCACCGCCAGCGGCGAGCGGGATGTGTTTCATTTCGGCGGGACTGCCGGGCAAGAAATCAATTTGCGGATCGATGCCTGGGGGACGGCGGCCCAATTGTCTGCTGCCAGTGACCGGCTGACGACCAATGGTACCGTGGAGGATGGTTACGACGGCATCGATGAGGCGCTGCAGCATCTACGATTCCGTAACAATGCGGCGACACACTTCATTTTGATTACCGACGAAGATCGGGACACGACCTGGCCCGAACTACCGTACAATGACATCTACTCGGCGCTCGATGGCCTTGGATACACTCTGCATTCCATCGCGGATATCAATGTCGACACAGTCAACTCGACGCCAGGCGCCCTGGGGATTGATGGGGAGGGGGCGAGCGATACGGCCTACTTTGCCGACGGCAGCGGCGGCTACACGTCGGAGACGTCTGGCGGAGTCAGCTTGAGCGGACACGAAGGTAATGACGCTACGACCAAAGCGGATTACGTAGATTTGGCATTCGACTTGGGGGGGACCGCCTGGGATCTGCTGCAACTGCGCGCCGGTGGATTGCCAACTGCAACAGCAGCCCAAGTGTTGGCCACGGAATCGTTCACCGCGGCGTTCGTGGACATCCTCACCAACAAGATCACAGCTGATCAAATGGATTTGGTCTCGACCGATCCCAATGTGACGTTTGAGATCCTCAGCGAGACACTCACAGAAGACGACATTTCATACGACATTCGTTTCACGGGTGACGGGACGCAGTATGTGTTCGACCTGCAATTTGTGCGGGACCAGAACGGCACCGATACGGTCTTGGGGACGATTCCGGTCACGTTACGGACGCATTACGTTCAACTCACTGAGAACAGCAATTTCCAGACGCTCTATGAAGACGCGTTGACGATCCCCGCCGATGCTGAAGCGCTGGAGCTGCGGTTCTTCGACCTGCAATTCGATACAGCCGACGGTGCTGCGATCAACGATGCTTTCGAAATAGCGCTGTTAGACAGCGACGGCAATCCGCTGGCGGGCACGATCGGCGGCGGGCGGGATGCG
>CALOFE010000023.1:0-155488 GCA_942492455.1 uncultured Planctomycetaceae bacterium
AACATCCGTTAGCAAGTCGAGGGCAGCTGACCATGCACAATTGTTCTATCCATGCACTAGGAACGTCGCCCGCCTCCTTGACTCTCGGCCCCGCTAATAATTGTTGCGGGGCTTCTTCGTTGCGATCCATTTCCTAGGTGGTTGCTTTCAGCAAATACCGCGCATGCCCAAAGGCCACCTCAATCCGTGAGATGATTTTACCATGTCTAAGCAACACCAGAGAAAGTGGAAGTGATAGAATTCACCGGTAACACGGCTATTTTATTCTGCACCTCATCTCGGCCATGATACCTTAATCAAAATCCAGTCAACATCATTCCAGACTTAGCGAAAGAAAATTGGGGCAATTTTAAGGCGGCGGCGCCGCAAAACATCATAGCAGTCATTTTTGATTTTGATGACACTCTCACAGATGATTCGACGACTAAGCTCTTAGGGGCGCATGGAATCGATACTGAAGATTTCTGGAAATCGCAAGCAAAGCGATTAGTCGACAAGCGATGGAATCCTGCACCGGCATATCTAAATTTACTTCTAGACAACGTCGGAAAAGACAAACCGCTCGGAAATTTAACAAACGTTGACCTAAAAGAATTTGGCGCTAAGCTAAAATTCTACCCCGGTGTTAAGACGCTCTTCTCAAACCTAGAAAACAGGTCGCGACACACGAGGTTGCGCGACCAGCAATTGAGTTTTACGTGATTACCGGAGGCTTGGAAGAAATCGTCTTAGGTAGCCAAATTGCAAAGGAGTTGAATGGCGTTTGGGGATGTCGCCTAGCAGAGGAACAAAGAGATGGTGGCAAATGCGTCACGAAGACTGTAATGCGGTGACATTTACCGAAAAGACCAAACACCTTTTTGAGATCAATAAAGGGCTCGTAAAATCAAACCAACGGAAAGCATTTTCTGTCAACGAAGGAATGCCAGAGGATCAAAGGCGAATCCCCTTCGAAAATATGCTTTATGTCGGTGATAGCCTGACGGATGTGCCGTGTTTTTCACTCTGAATAAATCCGGAGGTCGGGGATTCGGTGTATTCAACCCATCCCAAGAGGATGCTCCTTATGCGCTTGGCAACGACTTAACGCGCTGCCAAATCGCGTTACTGGTGTCCACTCTCCGCGCTTCGGAAAAAAAGATGATCTTGGTGCTTTAATCAGGACTGCTGTCGAGGAGATTTGCCTGAAACTCGACCTGCGGACTCAGTCGGCATAGCAAATGCGGCGTTGAAATTCGCAACTATTTTTTTGGTTTGGTTCTGCGAAGCTTGAAGCTTGTTGGCCAAGCCTCCTGTTTTTGGTGCCTTCTTGTTTGGTACAGTCACCATTCGCCTCCTTATAATTGATGCGCTACTAAACGAACTCACTGATCCTAACATCGATCAAAATAGACGTCAAACTTTGATGATCGGCCAGAGATACTCTTGTCTCCTGACTTCAACTCCTGCGAAAATAAGAATTATCAGCATTACTGAGCGCTACTCATATCCGGGCGAAGTTTCTGAGCCTCGCGCAAGTAGACGTGCGTGATTTCCTGTTGCGACCGGTCCGTGTTGATGTGCATCAGGACGCGGATGCAGCGGGGCATCGCTCCCGGGACAGCGATTTCCGTAGCGCACAACAGCGGAACCAGGTCCATGCCCAATTCGCGGGCGGCAGCGGCGGGAAACGCCGATGTCAAATCGTGCGAAGTCGTCAAAAACACCGACGCCAACTCGTCGAACTGCTCAACCTGGTTGGCTTTGAGCACCGCGATCAACAATTCGCGCGTAGCCGCACGGATTTCTTCGGGGGTATCGATGTCGACGGTCGTGGCGCCGCGAATTCCTCTGACGGGCATGACGATTTCATTTCCACTAGAAACGACCGCTCCCAGCCGGGAGACGGACAACTTTTGAGATAATCACCCAGTATCGCAAATCCGCGGCGGCCGGGCAATCGCCGTTGGCCGTTTCTAGGCCCGAATCACGGAAACTGCGGCTGATCCCAAAACAGGTCTTGCGTTACTTTTGAGATTTCGCATACAAACCCCATGAGCGGAGTCCTGCGCGGTCCTTATACCTGTGACGGCTCCCCGGAAAATGTCTCTCATCAACACTGGAGAAATTGGAAAGCAACTAGCCCACACGGACGAGGCTTGCCAAATTTTCTCAACGGTATATCGAGTCACTCAAATTATTCACGGACGGTGGCGACAAAACTGATGTCGCTCGTTTGAAATGGAAAGGAATCCATCGATGTCCGCGACAATCGCTGAATTGGCTGCGTTAGTCGGTGGCGAGGTCCAAGGCGATGCCGGCCAAGAAATCACCGGCGCCCAATCGACAGTCGACGCCTGTGCCCAAGACATTACCTTTGCAGTCGACGAAGCCAACTTGCGGCTCCTGCCGAAAAGCGCCGCCGGCGCCGCTTTGATCTCCAAGTCGTTGGCCGATGCCCCTACGACGGCAACCCTGTCGATCCCGCTGATTTTTGTCGAGGAACCGCTGACTGCCTTTTGCAGCGTGCTGGAACATTTCCGACCGCGGCGGCCGCGACTCGAAATCGGCGTCTCCCCACAAGCCTATGTCGACCCCACTGCCACCATCGGTCCCGGGACGAACGTCTACCCCGGCGCGTCGATCGGGGCTGAGACGATCATCGGCAGCAATTGCGACATTCATCCCGGCGTATCAATCGGAGCCGGTTGCCAGATCGGCGACACGTGTACGCTGTATCCCAACGTCGTGCTCTACGATCAAGTCACACTGGGCGATCGCGTGATTCTGCATGCGACCGCAGTTTTGGGAGCAGACGGATTCGGTTACCAATTCAAAAACGGCGCGTTTGAAAAAATTCCCCAACTGGGAACGGTGATCATCGAAGACGACGTAGAAATCGGTGCAGGGACCACAATCGACCGGGCCATGATCGGTGCGACAAAAATCGGCCACGGCACCAAACTCGACAATCAAATCATGATCGGCCACAACTGCGTGCTGGGCGCGCACAACGTATTTGCCTCGCAGGTCGGTTTCGCCGGATCGGTGACCACGGGCGACTATGTGATGTGTGCCGGCCAAGTCGGCGTCGCCGACCACGTGCATATCGGCGACGGTGCCAAGTTGGCGTCGAAGTCGGGCGTGCACAAAGATCTGCCGGGCGGACAAGCCTACGTTGGCCAACCGGTGCAGCCTGAACGGGACGGCATGCGTTCGATCATGGCCATGCAAAAGCTGCCCGAAATGGCGCGGCGCGTGCGAAAAATGGAATCACGAATTGAAGACGTGGCGGAATTGTTATCGCAATTGGGTGACGACAACTCACCGTTAGCCAAGGCGGGATAACAGGTCATTCACGCTTCGTTCACAAAATCCCAAAAAACACTTGTTAGTTCATAACAGCGACATGGAAAGTTCCAACAACAACCTACCATCAAGTCCGCCGCAAAGCATCGGCTTGCTGGCCGGCGCGGGTCGGTTCCCCTTCGTCTTCGCACAAGCAGCGCGGCGGCAAGGCATTTCCGTACACGCTGTCGGCGTGCTCGGCATGGCCTCAGAGGAGTTGGCCGACGTTTGCGACACGTATGTGGGCGTGGCGATCTCCAAGGTCGGCAAAGCCATTCGCCGTTTCAAAAAAGTCGGCGTCGATCGTGCGGTCATGGCCGGCAAGATCGAAAAGGTCGTGCTCTTTCATCCCTACCGCTGGTTGCGGATGATTCCCGACTGGCGGGCCGCACACATGTTGATGACGTACGCGGCACGCGATAAAAAAGACGACACCTTATTGTTAGCCGTGATCAAAGAGTTCGCGCGCGACAATATCATTTTTGAATCCGCCCTGAATTACTGTCCGGAGATCGTCGTGAAACATGGATTCCTCACGAAAAAACGACCTAGCCCTTCGCAATGGAAAGATATCAACTTTGGCTGGGAGTTGGCCAAGGAGATGGGCCGGTTGGATGTCGGCCAAAGTATCGCCGTCCGCGAAACAGCCGTGTTAGCCGTCGAAGCCATCGAAGGGACAGACGAGGCGATCCGTCGGGCCGGGGAGTTGTGCAAAAAAGGCGGGTTCACCGTGGTCAAAGTCGCCAAGCCTCAACAGGACATGCGGTTTGACGTTCCCACTGTCGGCATCCAAACAATACAAATCATGCATGAGTCCGGGGCCAAAGTATTGGCCATCGAAAGTGACAAAACCATCCTGCTCGACGAACAAGAAGTCGTGCAACTGGCCAATAAATTTGGGATTACCATCGTCTCACTCAACGCCGAAGAAGTCCGGCTCAAACAGTGCGCGTGAGGGAATCCAAATTAGAAGGCGTCGGAATAGATAACCCCAAACCGACGGCTTGCCGTCGTACACAGCGATCCCACCAAGAAATGCATCCTGGTGGAATCCGATAAAAACAAACAGTTGAATTGAAGAAATTTTGTACAAGACAAACGTTATAGACCCATTGGTGACGGTTTCTGTGGAAGGCCGCTTTTTGCGGGCTCCTCTAATGTAGAAGTGGTCGGGTCACCCCGCTGATCCGACAAAAACATGGTGAGACCTGAGAGACCTCACTGTGCCTTAAGTTGAGAGATTTTTAACCCACCCCACGAATTCACTTCCCCAATCCCCTCAAGTAGACTCGTAAAATTCACCGACCCTGAAACCGTCACCTTTTTCTTCTCTCGCCTCGCATTGCACACCGGTCACAGACCGCGTCGCAGCTTCAATACCAAATGGGCGCGCCCCCCAGGGCGACGCCCATTTTTAGTTGACATATGTGCAACGGCAGCTCCGCGACGAGGCTCGGCCAGCGACGTTCTCCACGTCGGAAACGGTCGTCCAAGCTCGACGTGGGCAATCCCTCTGGAAAACACTCTGCGCATCAGCTACGCTACTACTTGGCGGATAACGAGTTGGGAGATTTCTCCACCGGAAACCGAACCGGCGCCGTTTCCGATGGAGAAATGTTCTCGAGTTTGCCTAGATCCAGTTTCAAAACCTGGGTGCGCCTGTCGTCGCGACTGTGAATCACAACATCCGCGTGACGCATCCGTCGGATTTGAAACGACCTGTAGATATGCGGAGTACGCTTCTCATGAAGTGTCCTTTTTGCCACCACGACGAAACCAAAGTCACCGATTCACGAGCCAGTCAGGATCACGCAATTCGCCGGAGACGCGAATGCCTGGACTGCGGTCGCCGTTTTACGACCTATGAAAAAGTCGAAGAGGCGCCGCTGAAGGTGATTAAAAAGGATGGCAGCCGCGTTCCCTTTGATCGGCACAACATCCGCGCCGGACTAGAAAAGGCCTGCTTCAAACGGCCCGTCAGCGACGAGCAGATCGAAGAAATCGTCAACAAGGTCGAAACCGACGTCTATCAGAATTTTGAACGCGAGGTCCCCTCACCCTACATCGGCGAGCGTGTGTTCAATATCCTCCGCGGCGTCGACCAAGTGGCCTTTGTGCGTTTCGCCTCGGTCTACCGGGAATTCAAGGACGTCAACGACTTCGTCGAAGAACTGGAACCGATGCTCCGCGACCCGGACCGGCGGTGATGTAGGACTCGAAATATGCCCAGCCCTGTCGTCGCTCCCGCCCCGCGGCGCGCTCATTACGCCGCATTGGCTTTGTTCTTCATAACAATCGCGGTGTACGGGTCCTGGGTGCCGTTTGAAACCATTACCCTCTCCGCCAATGAGGCCTGGGAAATCATCCGGGCCGAACCGCTGATCTCCTTCGGACGGATCGACCGCTCCGACTGGGCCACCAATGTGCTATTGTTCGTGCCCATCAGTTTTTGCCTGTTGGGTGCGTGTAGCGTCGATCGCCGCCGTCCGTTGATTTGGTTGCTGTCGATCCCCACGATTCTCATCGGATGTTTGGCACTGAGCATTTGTCTCGAGGTCGGACAACTTTGGCTGCCACTGCGTTACTACTCAAACGCCGACATCATTGCCCAATGTCTCGGCGCCATGATCGGTATCGGTTGTGGTGGTATGCCGGCGAAACAGTTACGACCTGGTTACGGACCTACTCGGGGCAAACCGGGACCCGGCGACAGATCAGTTGGCTATTGCAGGCCTATCTAGCGGGACTGGTGATTTATGCCGTCCTGCCACTGAACCTGACCATCCATCCGGAAGAACTCTACGAAAAACTCGTCAGCAACCGGTTCGTGTTGATTCCCTTTTCAAAAACGCAATGGAATTGGCAGACGCTCGGTGAATTGTCCACCGATGTCTTAGTCTTCGTGCCGGTCGGCGCCTTGGCCACCATTGGTTGGTTGCCGCCTGGACGAACGCTGCGGTCGTTACCCGAGAGTATTTTCGTCGGTGCGGGAATCGTGCTCGCGGTCGAACTCTGCCAACTGCCGGTGATGTCCCGCTTCACCGATGCCACCGACTTGATAACCGGTACGATCGGCGTCGCCATCGGGGCGGGAATCACGCATGCCCTCATGCCGCGAAATCAATCAGCAGCAGCGCCATACTCGGGATTGCAAACTTGGCATTGGCTGTTGATCACGGGAATTTATTCGCTAATCATCGTCATTTACTTTTCACTCCCCTTTGAATTGATTGAAGACCGCACACTGGTGCGTGATCGATTTCAACAGATGTTGCGCGTTCCGGGCGCCAGTTTATTGGCGGTTTCCCAATTCCGCGCACTAACGGAAATACTGCGAAAAACCCTGCTCTTCCTGCCGTTGGGCGCGATCTTGGCTCGGACGGTCTACTATCCAACAGCCACGCGTAAAACCCGCTGGATGCTCTGGACAGCGTGCCTGATCTATGCCATGTCGCTGGGCATGTTGATCGAGGTCGCGCAAGTGCCCAACAGCCACCACACCCCCGACGCGTCCGATGCCCTGCTCTGCACCATGGGCGCAGCAATCGGCCTAATCGTGACCGCACGTTTGTTGCGGCACCATCACGAGTCCGCATAAACGATCGTCCCCTGGTTGGGACTTCGTCGCGACAGTGCTTACAATGACATTACGTCAATAGGCATCGTCATTCGGGTACCGCCGGAAAGGCAAGGTGAGTCGCTATGAAAGCCGTGTTGTGCAAATCCTATGGACCGCCGGAAAACTTAACCCTCGAAGAGATCCCCGATCCGCAGCCCGCAGCCGGGCAAGTGCTGATCGACATCCATGCCGCGGGTTTGAATTTTCCCGACACGCTGCAAATCGCCGGAAAGTATCAATTCCAACCGCCGTTCCCGTTCATCCCTGGAGCCGAAGTCGCCGGGACCATTACTCAGGTCGGTGAAGGCGTGACCGAATTTCAGGTTGGCAATCGCGTCATGGCACTACCGGGAATCGGTGGTATGGCCCAACGCGTTGTGGCCGACGCGGCAGCGGTCGATCCAATTCCCGATGCCATGGACTTCGAAACGGCCGCCGGGTTTGGATTGATTTACCACACCTCGTATCACGCCCTCAAACAACGCGCGGATTTGCAACCCGGAGAAACTCTGTTGGTTCTGGGCGCCAGCGGCGGAGTGGGGTTGGCTGCCGTCGAGATCGGCAAAGCATTCGGCGCACGCGTCATCGCCGCCGCGAGTACCGATGAAAAATTGGCGATCGCCCAACAGCACGGCGCGGACGAGTTGATCAACTACGGCGATGGGGCGCTCAAGGACAAGGTCAAGAATCTGACCGGCGGCAAAGGAGCCGATGTCATTTACGATCCGGTCGGAGGCGACCTGTTCGATCAAGCAACCCGCTGCGTGAATTGGAAAGGGCGGATTCTCGTCGTCGGTTTCACCAGCGGCACAATCCCCAAATACCCCACCAACCTGGCGCTGCTCAAAGGCTGCCAACTAGTCGGTGTCTTCTGGGGCGATTTCCGCCGCCGTGAACCGGAACTGTGCCGACAAAATTGCGCTGAGCTATTCGACCTGTACGAACTGGGCCGCATCAAGCCTTTGATTTCCCAGGTTTTTCCACTTGAGCAATACGTCGATGCGCTGAACGTCTTTATCAACCGCCAAGCAGTCGGCAAGATCGTATTGGCAATCGACCGCTGAGTGTGCGAGTGCTCGCGACAAATTGAACTAGCGCTTAGTGACAGCTAAGAATTCGGGTGCCACTGGCTCTGCGAGAGCTATCGCACTCATTTGAAGTTGCACTAAACAGTGGCACCCAACCGTAATATTAAGCCGTGACAAAGCACTAGCGGTAATACCGATTCGACCCGTCTTGATCACAACACGGACATTTGGCACAGGCTCTTTACGCCGAAGGCGTTAGACATCATAGCCTAGGGTCGCGAACGGAGTGAGCGAACCCTAGGTTTGGTAACTCAGCCCCGCACAACCCTGAAGGGGTTGTCCAATCGTTGTTTCACCCGGATATCGTCCGTTTTGCCCATTGAAAAACCCTTTCAGGGTTTGGGCGACGTCGACCCCTCCCCCCAGGGTGGCGCGGCTTTGCCGCTTACCCTGGGCTAGGATGTCCAACCCCTTCGGGGTAAAAGCAGCCGCCACCACGCTGCGTTTTCTCGGAAAATCGCTAAATCTTGCCAGTTTTTCTGCCGGTTGAGCCTCCCTCCGTCGCGTGATGGGTAAGGACGTGCGGGCACCGCTATCTAAGTGAGGCCATGTCGCAGGTACGGCGTACCCGCGGGTGGTCTGATGGACATTCTTACAGCCCCTATAACCGTTTATTGCGCGGAGGAACCATACAATGTCTCGAGGATTATCTTACCAGCAGATATTTACGCTGCGTTATATTGCAGCCTGCAATGACCGTTGTGATTGTTTGATTCACTTGTACGAAGCCTGGGGACAACATCTCCATACAAGTGACGATCCGGAGAACGATATTAAGGCCGGCGACTTAAACAAAAACTTCGCCAGTGCCTCGTTCGCACTCTCCATTCGCGGCTTAGAACGCCGTGGATTGATTACCCGCGAAACGTTAGCCCGTGACCGTCGCCGGACGTGCCTGGTATTGACCGAACAAGGCAAAGAAAAGGCAACCGCCTACCACAATGTCCGTTTCGGTGACGAAATTGACCAACGTCTCAAGCGGGCCGCGCATGGTCCACCGCGTGATAACTCTTGGCATTCCAGTGGACACAAAGTGGACGGTCCCCACATCGGGGTCGAAAACGGTTCACGTGTTTGAGCGGCAACTCCACCATAACGGTTGCTAGGAGCAAAACCGTCGACGAGATTTCGTCGACGGTTTTTTTGTTTGCTTCGAGGTCCAAGTTGTTGATACTCTGAATAGACATCTTTGTAGGATGTATTCGGTCACCTCTGAATTTTCGCGCGGAAATTTGCGACACGTGGGCCCACAGCATCGGACGATTCATCGACACATGTGCTGTGAGAATTCGCTTTCCGTGAACATTTCTAAAGGACCTCATAATGTACAGACTCCGCGCTCTTGTAACTCTATGTATTCTTCTGGCATTGGGGGCAACCACGCTGCATGCCCAAACCAAAGACAGCTCGATTCGGAGCGCGGTAGTCAAGGTTTATTCGACGAAACGAAGTCCTAGTTTGTCGACACCTTGGAAACGAGGCGACGGCAATAATGTGACCGGATCGGGAGTCATGCTCTCGCCGGATACATTACTGACCAATTATCACGTCGTTGCCTACAGCACGGATACCTCGATCAGTGTACGGCCAATCAGATCGCCTCTCGGCGACTGTCCAAGCTGTGTCACCGGGGATGGATCTGGCCATTGTCAAATTGGACAATCCGTTACCCGCAGACTCCGTCGTGGCCAGCATCGCCGAGACTGTCCCCGCGCCCGGGACTAAAATTCAAGTCTTGGGATATCCCAAGGGTGGGGATTCGCTGTCAGTGACAGAGGGTGTTGTATCCCGCATCGATTATGTGGAATATCGCCAAGAGGAAATGGGTTTGCGAATTCAAATCGATGCCCCGGTGAATAGCGGAAACAGCGGTGGCCCGGTGATCGAAGGCAACAAGATTGTTGGGATCACTTTCGGCATGCTTTCAGGCGCCAATGACATTGGATATGCCATCCCCTGCGTCGAGATCCAGCGGTTTCTGGAGGACATCGAAGATGGGAAGTATGACGGAAAACCACAATTGTGGTTCGAAGCGATGTCGTGTAACGATAAAGAACTGCGAGATTGGTTGAAACTGCCTGAGGGAGAAACGGGGATTCGCTTCGTGCGGCAGCCGATCCCGATTGCGGATTATCCTCTACAACTCAACGATGTCATCACACACATCGGTGAGTTTGACGTTAGCAATCTGGCCAAGGTCGATTATGACTCCAATACTCAGGTTCCCTGGGTATGCATTGGACCGCATGACGGCCAAGTCCAATTGAGAATCATACGTGCCGGGAAAGAAATGCACGTTCAGGTCCCGGTGTTCAGCGACGGTCACTACCTATTAAAACACTTAAACAATCAACAACCGACTTTCTTCGTTTATGGACCCATAGTATTTGGAGTCGCCAACGCTGAGTTTCCCGATCTAGTCAACTCAATGATGTTACAAGGTGGTAGGAATGCAGCATTGGCAGTTGGTTTGTTAAAAGAGATGCAGGAGACGGACAACCCTTATTTGATGCGGCGGTTCGCCCGAACCGAGTCGCCTGACGAACATCTCGTGGTGATTTCTAAATTAATTTCGACCGGTCTCACACGCGATACAAAATTGCTCACACCTGCGGTGGTCCGCGCAATCAACGGTAAGAAAGTCACAAGCATTCAGTCGGCCGCACTGATCCTCGCAGAGATCGAAGATGAGCAGATCGTGATCGAAATCGACGACAATCGAAATACCACAATCGTGTTCAATCGGGCCGAACTTGACTCCGAACATGATCAGATCATGGTGGACAACGGCATCGTGAAGGCTGCATCAAGCGATCTGAAGGAAGTCTGGTCGCGGTAATTTGCTTCGGCCCGAGTTGTGAGTTGTCTCGCTTAAGGCTGCTCCAACTCATACGAATCTTCCGGAGTCATCATCGGAAGATCGTGCATTTGTTCTAACGGCGGGGGCGCCTGCGGCCTGTCGTCCCTGAAGAAAGGGATTTCCTGCGACCAATCACAGCCATGCAGTTCCGTTCCCAGTTGTTTAAATCGCTCGCGTGTGATTTCCTGCCATTCGTGAATGCAGCTTTCTTTGCCGGCACCGGCAAATCTCCTAGTCGGACCCTTGCCGTAAATGCCACCCTGTAGACTGCCACACTTTTCGCAATAGTGGTAGCCTTGTCCGATGATGAAATCCAATTCCGGCGGACGATCAAGTTTTGATGCGCAGGAACACAAAAAGGGTGCGATAGCAACGGTTGTTAGAATGAAGAGACGATCACGGCGCATTTCACGTCCTTGCCTATCGAGCTTCTGAATTACGTGCCCTAGCCGCCCGTCACCCCGCCAGCGCCTCCAGTGCCTCTTCACGGTCGTCGTAGATCGCCCACAGCGTGTCGAGAGCTGTCACCGACAGCAACTCTTTGGCCATTTCGCTCGCGCCGCACAGGACCAATTCTCCGCCGGCGCTTTTGACGAATTTATGGCACCGCAATAACAGCGACAAAAAGACCGAGCCAAAGTAGCTCACTTCGCTCAGGTCGAAGACGACCATCGGGACTTCCAGGTCCCGCAACGGCGTCATCACAATGTCAGCCGCCTGTTCGATCAAATCCCATTGCATCGACTCCACGTCCGTCGCCGGGATGATCAACACGCAGCCGCCGTGATACTCGATTTGAAAGCTTTCGCTTTGCGGATTGTCGGAAGCATCGCTCATGAGATTTATCCTTTCGTTCTGCCAGCGGCAAAACAGGGTTGCGTCCATTTCAAAAAGGTCATGATCAAATCTAATCCTGCGGACAGGGATCAACGGGATATGGCGCCTGCCATCGCCGCCTGTCCGGCTGGTTGTGGCCGATTATATCCGTTTCCGGCCGATTGTGGGGAATTTGTCGGAAATTTTCGCCGACGTTGCTCCCACCAGCCGTGCCAAGTCGCTGCTTGTTGCTGTGGAGTCGCCAAACGATTCAACTCCGCCGGGTGTTCTTCCACGGGAATCAACGCTTCAATCGCCCGCAGTGCTGCTTGATGCACTTCAGGCCGTGCCTCTCGGTCCAGCCACAGCACATCGATCAATCGGTCCACAAACCGGGTCTGGCCGGTGGCCGCCATCACATCAATGGCCGCAACACGCGTCCGCCAATCGCCGGAATAACTGATTCGATTCAATTCGTCCAGTCCGCCGGGATCCAACAGCCGCGCCATGCTGCCAACAACCGCCATATGTTTTTCGCCCGTGAAGGACGTCATCAACCGCCTGAGGCCAATCAGCGTCACATTGCCTTTGTCATCCACCTGGTCTTCCAGAACCCGTTGATTGCGACATTGACCAGCGGCGCGGATCGCCGTCAGCTGCACCATCGGGTTGGAGTCCTGAAACAGCGCTTGCATCCAAACGGCGAAATCGGGCCGACCATGTTTCAACACATAGTCGCAACCGTGCTGCCGCACATCGGGCCAACGATGATTGACCGCCAGTTGCACAATACGCGTGACCGGTTCGCTGGTATCTTGCTCGACGGCGGCGATCACATCGCGCCAAACGACGGTGTCTTCTTCGCGAACCAATAGTTCAGACAATTGTTCCAAAACGATATCCGGCAAGGTGCGCGTATTTCCGATTTTACGCAAGTCCGCCGCAGCGTCGCGGCGGCGTTTGACGTCCGCATCGTCCATCCGCAACAGAGCATCATATTCGGGCGCCAAGTGCGGAAGAATTTCGCGCAAGAGAAAGGACCGCGCCGCTGGTTCGCTGCGGTGATACACCTTCTCCACCGACGACATGTCTTCCGGTTTCAGACGTCGGAACCATTCAATTTCAAAGCCACCAGCCGCTGCGCCCCCCAGACTGACAGCCGTTTTTAAACGTTGGGCGATCTCCTCCACTCGCTCGGTATCGACGCGCGTCAGCGATTCCACCCGCGCTTGCGATGCCTCGTGCAACGGTGGATAGGCGATCCCCGCCGTCGCCGCAATTTGAGTAGCACGGTCGCGCCGTAACGAGTACTCATCATCCGGCCGGAACGGCGGGACCACGACGCCCGTCCGACGGGCAAAGGCCGCCAAACTGTTATCCCGCGTTTGATAATTTCCGTCGACTCCCGCGTGCAATAGCAACGGTAGCAGCAACTCATCGGGCCAGTTTTTTACCCCTTCAACCGCCGCCGACTGCACGGAGAAAACGTCGTCGGTTAACAGGTCCGCCATTGCCGCAGCCGATGCGGCGCTGGGAAACATCGCAAGTTGCCGCGCCAGTTCTTCCCGCACGCGTGCATCTTCATCACCGACGTAACCGACAAGTTCCGTATCCCCAAAGGCGGCCAATCCTTGAATAGCCGTTTTACGCAACAATGACTCTCGCGTCATGTACTCTTGCAATTCGCTACGGGCTTCTTCGTTCTGGAGGACGCCTAGATTTTGCAGCGCACGGTGTTGCACGTCGCTATTGGAATCAGCAATCTGTTTCGACAAGACCTCCAAAGCACGCGAATCTTTTGTGATCGCCAACAACAACCCAAAACCGTTCCGGACCCAGGGATCGTTGTCGTCATCACAATTCCAAAGCGTTCGCGGCCAGACTGTATCGTCATGCAGGTTCACCGGAACCTCGGATGCGGCTTGTTGGGTCATTGCATAATGCACGCACGCGTCGATAGCGGCACGATGCAATTCCTGTCGCCGCAAGTCACCGCCGGAAGCTTGGGGACCGGTCCGCGGCGGACGATTCAACAGTGCTGCCAGTTCACGAATCCGCACCGGAGCAACCCGGCGACCAATACCACGTATCAATTCGCCTTCGACCGACATGGGCAAATCGTCTTTCAAAATCTTCCGCGCTTCTCGACCGCGCTGCATGTCGTCTAGCAAATGCCCCGGCAGCGCCATCGCCGTTTCGCCATCGGTTTCAGCGGTCGCCAAAACCAGACACCACGCTTCGGCTGCGGCGGCCCGCATATCGGGAGAGATCGGCCGCGGTGCTTTTCCGATTACGATTGTGGATTTCTTGTTCTCCTCGTTCGGGTCGTCGCCAATCATCGGTGGATCGCCAACCAGTTGCGCCAAGACCGTTACAAACGGACGCGCGGATCGGGCGTCGCGGTGTGCTAAGAGAATCGCCGCATTCCATCCCACCAAATCGTCGCGATGGGCAATGATCGACAGCTGCGTGATCGCTTCCCGTTCGATTGCCGAACGCGAATCCGTCGATGCCGCCACCGAATCATGATTGCTGTCGGTGTAGTATGCAGCAATCACATCTTCCACCATGAACAAGGGCTTGCCAGTGGCGACCACCGGACGAAACAACCACCGCGGTAGCGCCCTCGCTGCTCGCAGACCATGCAGCGGCGATCCCGGTTCCGTCACCGGCGACCATTCATGATTCGCCGTCCAGGCATCGGCATCGAGCGTGTCGGCAATCGCATCGGTCAGTCGAGACGTCGCCGGGGTTTGATCCGACAACGCAGCAAACGGGTTTCGCAACGTCTCCACATCAAACATCTGACAACCCGCGACCGACAGGCAAGCAGCGCAGACCGCGACCATCAACGTCCCATGGACGCCCGGTAGCATTCGGTTGACCAACGACGGCTTCATAGCCCAACTGCCGAAAGTGTTGACTGATCCTGATGCAGACCACCGATTTTGTCGGTTGCCGCCAACGGAAATGACGTGTGAGAGCCTACAAATAGACCGATTTTTGACGGGGGAGAGACGGGCGGAGCGTACCACGAAGCCGCCCACGCTCAAAGTGCAGTCTGGATGGCAAAAGCAGTGCAAACAACGAACAAAAACCAGATTGCCGACCACCAGAACAGAAATATCGCTTCTTGCCACAAGTCCATGTTATGATTAGCCTTGCAACATCAACAGTTGGCGAGAACTCGGAAATGGGTCTATCTCATTTTTCAGCCAGCACTTAAGATCCCCGGTGTCAGCAACGAATTAACAAGGTACAATCAGGTGCGGCAATTGCCTGATCGCAATTTGCCTCCCCGAAAGTTGCCCAAGAGGACGCATTCACCCAATGACCGCTCCGGAACTTGCCCAACTCGAAATGCTCGCGCAGGTCGATGAACTTGTCGCCAAACTCAACGAGTGGGTCGAGCCGGAAATCGGTTGGGAACCGCTCCGACAATCGCAGGCACTGGTCCGCCGATTGTTGCGGCGGATCGAAGGGTTGCGCGTCCGCTTGGAATCGCCATTGGTCGTCGCCACGTTCGGTGGCACGGGAACCGGCAAAAGCGCGTTGGTCAATGCGCTCGTCGGCCGCGAAATCTCACCCAGTGCCCGCCAACGGCCAACCACCATTCGCCCGATGTTGCTCGTGCATTCCCAGACCGATGTCGAGATGCTCGGTCTGCCGTTGGACAAACTCGATGTCGTCAAATGCGATACCCCGGTGCTCCGCGATATCGCCGTCATCGATTGCCCCGACCCCGATACCAGCGAAGCGGCCAATGCCGGCAGCAACCTGGAACAACTGCATCAACTGCTGCCGCACTGCGACGTGTTGATCTACACATCCACGCAACAAAAATATCGTTCCGCCCGCGTCGTCGACGAACTCGGCCAAGCCGCCACCGGTTGCCGATTGTTGTTTGTGCAAACACATGCGGACGTCGACGAAGACATTCGCAACGATTGGATTTCGCAACTCGACGGCCGGTACGAAGTCCCCGATGTGTTCTTTGTCGATTCGTTGCGGGCCTTACGAGAACAACAAGCAGGGCAACGCCCCTCAGGCGATTTCGGCCGGTTGCAGGATCTGCTCACCACACAGTTAGCAGCCTCGCAACGAACGTTGATTCGCCGCGCTAATCTCGTGGACCTCGTGCAATCGGCGCTCGATCATTGCCGGACCAACATCGTCGCCCACCAGCCACAACTTCAGGAACTGGAAGATATCCTCCAAGAGCAGCGGCACAAATTGATCGGCAAGATGTCGGACCAATTGTGCGACGAATTGCTCTCCAGCCGCAATCTGTGGGAGCGACGGTTGATTTCGTCAGTGACGCAAAACTGGGGCATGAGTCCGTTTTCATCAGTGCTGCGGCTGTACAACGGCCTGGGCAATTTCATCGCCAGTTTTACATTGTTTCGCGCACGGTCCTCGGCACAGGTGGCATTGATCGGTGCTGCGCAAGGCGTTCGTTGGTTGGCGGAAAAACGGAGCGAACATCGCGCCGAAAGCCGCTTAGAACGGTTGTCGACATTCGGCCTCGACGATTCCGCTCTCCGCGAGTCACAGGTCGTGATCAACGGATATGTCCAATCCGCAAAACTCGATCCCGAACTCGCGCAACCAGGCAATTTGGATTCGCTCCGTAACGAAGCGGCGCGGCTCGAGGATCAATTCCTCGGGGACGCCACGACGCGTGTCGATCAACTCATCGACCGGTTAGCAGACAAGCACTCCGGATTTTTTGTGCGTTGGTGGTACGAATTGTTGTTGATGTCGATGGTCGGTTACATTCTATTTTGGCCGGCCCGCAATTTCTTTTACGACATGCCGGTCAATGATGCTCCGCCCAAGTCGATGGACTATTACGTCACCGCGGGAATTTTTTTGGTGCTCTGGTCCGGCACGTTGGTGATGCTCTTCACCCGCCGTTTGCGCAAGGGGCTCAATCGCGAAATCACCGAGTTAGCCCAATCGCTGGCACAAAGTAAAATCGCCACCGGATTGTTCCCCGATCTTGAATCGACATGTGCAGCAATCGAAACGCACACCGAACGGCTGGAAGTGCTGTCGTCCACAACGAAGTCGTTAAGGCGACACATCGCCACACCAGCGGGACTGGGAGCAGCGGTACCGGTGGAGACGTAACGGCCCCGCATGTTTGAAATGCCTGCCGACCCGCTGTACGCTGGAGGGCGACATTCCAAACCCCGCACTGCCAGAGAGTCCCGCGATGAGAATCCCCACGTCTATTGCCGCCCTCGGCCTCGCCCTGCTCGGCGGGATTTTTTCTAATACCATTGCAGCCGCCGATTTAGACCTTTCCCGGGCGGTCATCCTCGCCCCGAAAGAGGCTAGCCCACTGCAGAAAAAAGCGGCGCAGATATTGGTTGAGGAGGTCGAAAAGCGGACGCAAATTCGTTGGCCGATCATGCAGCAAGCGAAAGACAAAACCGCACCGGTGATTGTGCTCAACACAAAGGAAGGGCTGGCGAAGACCGAGTTTGGTCAGCCGCTGAACAAGATCAAGGATTGGCCGGCCGAAGGATATAGCCTCTCCGTCGGAGCCAACGATCAACCGCCGATGGTGGTCTGCATGGGCAATGATGAGCGAGGTTTGTTGTTCGCTGTGGGCCGCTTACTGCGCGAAATGCGGATGTCACCCGGTCAAGCACTGCTGCCGGATGACCTCATGATATCCTCCGCCCCCCAAGTCCCGCTACGGGGACATCAACTCGGCTATCGCCCCAAAACCAATTCCTACGATGCTTGGACTGTACCGATGTGGGATCAGTACATCCGCGACTTGGTCGTATTCGGCAACAACGCCATCGAGTTGATTCCGCCCCGTTCGGACGACGAAGATATCAGCCCGCACTTTCCGTTGCCGAAAATGGAAATGATGATCGAGATGTCGCGGATCTGCGACGAATATGATCAAGACGTCTGGATCTGGTATCCCGCCATGGACGAGGATTATGCCGATCCCAAAACGGTCGAGTTCGCTCTCAAGGAATGGGAAGAGGTCTTCAAAAAACTGCCGCGGATCGATGCGGTATTTGTTCCCGGCGGCGATCCAGGACATACGCATCCGCGACCGCTCATGGCGCTGTTGGAGAAACAAGCAGCCAGCCTCCGCAAATATCATCCCGATGCCGAAATGTGGGTCTCGCCGCAAAGTTTCAGCGACGAGTGGACCGACATTTTTCTAGATATCCTCAATACGGAGCAACCCGATTGGCTGGCGGGCGTCGTTTTTGGTCCGCAAGTGTGGACCCCGCTGGAAAAACTGCGGGCAGCGATTCCAAAGAAATATCCAATCCGCCGTTATCCCGACATCACCCACAGTCGGCATTGCCAATACCCCGTTCCCGATTGGGACTTGGCCTACGCGATGACCATCGCCCGCGAAGGAATCAACCCTCGACCGGTCGACGAAGCCAACATCTTCCGCCTGTTGTACAAACACTCCGACGGATTTCTGACCTACTCCGAAGGCTGCAACGACGATGTGAACAAGATCGTCTGGAGCATGCTCGGCTGGAATCCCGACACGCCGGTGATCGAGATTCTGCGGCAATACAGCCGGTATTTTATTGGTCCGAATTACGAAGAAGAATTTGCCCAGGGGCTGTTAGCGTTAGAAAACAATTGGCGTGGTGCACTGCTGACAAACCAAGGCGTGTATACGACGCTGGCCCAATTCCAAAACATGGAAGCGGATGCGTCGCCGGAGTTGTTACTGAATTGGCGGTTCCAACAAGCGTTGTACCGCGCTTACTATGACGCCTACGTCCGTAGCCGTTTGATCTATGAAACCGCATTGGAAGAACAGGCGCTACAACAATTGCGGACCGCCGAGCCAAGCGGGGCGCTGGCGGCGATCGATGCAGCCGAGAAGACCTTGATGCAAGCGGTGAAAAATCCACCCTCACCGGAATGGCGGGCAAAGGTGTTTGAACTAGGGGACGCGCTCAACAAAAGTATTCGCATGCAACTCAGCGTGCCACGACATGGTGCAATCGCCATCGAGCGGGGCGCCAACTTAGATACAATCGACATGCCGCTCAACAATCGCCCCTGGCTACAAAAACGTTTCGCCGCCATTCGCAAACTCGACGACGAACAAAAACGGCTCGTAGAAATTAATAAAATCGTCAATTGGACCAACCCCGGTCCAGGCGGATTTCACGACGACCTGGGCGATCCCGCGCGGCAACCACACCTGGTCCGCGGACCGGGAGCGGAAACGGATCCGCAGTATTTTGAGTCCTCGCTCTTGGGGACGAGTATCCGTCGCGGGGTGATTTCCACCAACCCCATCTCCTGGTGGCGACATGCCGGGGCGATGCACAACGCGCCGCTTACCATGCAGTACAACGATCTCGACAAGCAGGCAAAATACCGGCTCCGCGTTTGTTATGCCGGCGACACCGATTGGATCAAAATTCGTCTCGTGGCAGACGACGAGCATGAAATCCATCCGCTGATCGACAAAAGCATGCCCGAACCGCTCTTCGAATACGACATCCCGCAAACCGTAACCGCCGACGGCGAATTGACGCTCACCTGGACCCGCGAACAAGGCGTCGGCCGCAACGGTCGTGGATGCCAGGTGGCGGAGGTTTGGTTGATTAGGGAGTAGGAAGAGTGGCCGGTGGCCAGAGTAGAGTTGGCAGAGGGCGGTCGGCAGATGACGTTGTGGTTGGTGGTTCTTAAATCCCAACGGCGGCTTTGCCGTCGTTTTCGATGATCCATGTTCTAACGGGAAGAAATGCAGATGGAACCTCGTGTGAGTCTCATCACGCTCGGCGTCAATGACCTCGATGCTTCGCTGAAGTTTTATCGCGATGGGCTGGGGTTTCCCACGAGCTACACGGCCGATCAAGGGGTGATCTTCTTTCAAACCGGCGGCACCTGCCTGGGACTTTATCCGTTAGACAAATTGGCCGAGGACGTTTCGCCCGATCTTGTGCCGGAACGAGGTCAGTTCTCCGGCATCACGTTGGCGCACAACGTGCGTGAAAAAGCGGAGGTCGATCAGGTGCTCGAGCAAGCAGCAGCCGCGGGTGCGACGATTGAAAAACCGGCGGCGGATACCTTTTGGGGTGGGTATTCGGGGTATTTCAGTGACCTCGACGGCCATCTGTGGGAAGTCGCCTGGGGAGCATTTGAATTCCGCGAAGATGGAAGCTTGATCATTCCCTAAACGCATTGCCGGCGACATTTGAAAAAAAGTGCTTGATTCCGGCGGCCATCCATTGTCCACTGGACAGAGTTGTTCGTCGCGTCGATTTCCATCCAATGGCTTCGGCCATTCTCAATCGGCAACGAACTCATCTGATTTTGATCGTTACGGCGACGCAGGCAGCGTTCGTTACGGTCCTCACGCTGAACTTGTATCGTGAGGTCGTGCCCCGATGTCTGATAAACCGTCGATGTCTTTGGTCGTTCCCAGCACGATTGCCATCGTGATGGGGATCTATGGCTACGTGACGTTCACGCCCGAGCTCAAGACCGCCCGCCCCCCCGCTGCCGATACGACCGGGTTTCCCGCACCCCCCACTCTGAAGGGCATTGAAGCAGTCGACGCGCGACTGTGGGAAGATCCGCTGTCGGTGATTTATGAAACTCAGCAGAAGACCGATCCCTGTGCGAAAGCCGATCCGCCGTGCGAATATTCCGTGGAGTTATTGCGGAAATACTTGCGCGACGCGGTCGAAGCGGAGTTTCCCAAAGAGATGCGGACCGCCTTGGCGACGCAGAATTGCGAAGGCCCCGCCAAATCGGTCGCCAACCTAGTGGTTTTGCCCGTGTTATTACCGGGCGACCGTTATGGCGATGACCGGGAACGTCGGATGCGGATTCGGTATTCCGTCGTGTCGGGTTTGTCCTTGAGTGATTATCGCCCGAAGTTACACAAACGGCTCAGCTACGTCCGACTACCGATTCAAGTCGACAGTCTCGGTGCCGCACAGACGGAGGAAGTCGCCTTTAAGATTCCAATTGAGTTGTACGTCGGCAATCTCGCCAACGGCGTCTTTGAGGATAACAAACCGAGCGAGACCACCTGCCCGGACGTGGTCGACGAAGCGAGCGGTTGCACGTGTCAATCGGGTCGCAATCTTTGCGATCGCGAATCAATGACGCTTCCCAAAACGCCGGTGTTGGTCTGCTGGATCGACGAACGAGAACTAGGCGTCCGTCCGTTGGCCACAATCGCTCAAATCCTGGATCAATCACTATCGTTGGATCCGGAAGAGGATGAAGACAAACAAATTCACGCGCACGTACGCATTTTGGGTCCCTCCACATCCGACGTCTTGCTCGATATGGCGTACGAAAACGACAACCCGCACTGCTTCAGCAAAAATCCAACGGCTCAAAACACAGCCGCCATGAATGCGTCTGGGAAAGCCAAGTCATTGCCTTGCGGCTATTTGGGCGATCGGAAATACCTGGTCGACAATGTCCGCATCTATTCACCGATGGCCACGATCGCGCACCAATACTTGCGCAATACCGATCCCCCCAATACAGAAGGTGCGCTCACCGCCTTTACCGACGGGACCGAGACCGCCTCAGGAGTAATCGTGTTCCGTACAATCGGCACCGATGTGCATCTGGCCAAAGCAGTCAAGCACGAACTGCAACTCCGCAACGCCTGGCCCCCAGACGGGGCGACATTCAATGACTGCCACGTTGTGCTGATTGCCGAACGGGACACACAATATGGCCGCGCGATCATCGATAATTACAACGCAATTTTAGGAATCAACAAAGCTCTCACAACCGTGGCTTACCTCCGTGGATTAGACGGTGAAACGCACAACCAAAAAGCAAATGCCGAAGCATCAAACGAGAAGCAACGACACGAACTGGATCATGGCGGCCGACCGGTCTACGACACGATTGAACCAGAAGGAAAATCGCAATATGACTATCTCGATCGCTTGAAACGGCACCTCACCGAGGTGGACCAACAATTGCGGGACAGCGGCAAGCGGGGTATCACAGCTATCGGCGTCGTGGGCAGCGACATGTTTGACAAGCTGTTGATCCTGCGTGCGATACGTAAGAATTTTCCGAATTCCCAGTTTTTCACCACCGATCTCGACGCAAACTTTTGGAGAAAAACAGAGTATCCGACCACCCGCAATGTGATCGTCGCTTCGCATTTCGGTTTGACGTTGCACTCTGACCTACAGCGAGACGTGCCGCCGTTTCGCAACAGCTATCAAACCTCTTATTTCCTGGCCACGTTGCTGGCAACCGATGACCGGCGGGCTGTCGGACTCTTAACGGCCCCCAATTTTCCAGCCGATCGTTTCGTCGGCGCTCCGCGTTATCTCTGGGAACCGGGCGGCACCTATAAGCCGTTGAAACCATTATTGTTTGAAATCGGTCGCCATGGTCCCTATCAATTGACAACTACCGGAGGCGACATTTCACCGGCTGCAAAAAATAAGGAACAATGGGACAAAATCTTTTCCAGCTGGAAAGAAAATCCTCAGGGCAGCCTTACAGCAAAATTCCATCCCCCCAGCCCGCGTGAGTCGCTCACGCTAAAACAACTGTTCAACAAATCAGCAATGCTGATCGCATCGGCGGCTCTGTTCGCCCTGCTGGTGGCGATTGTGGTGCCACCCAAACTCAACGTCCGTAAAGACATCGCACGGGTTGCGCGTCAATTGCTCAATGACTTCACCCACCTGTGGGCGACCGCGGTGACCGCAGTCCTGGGACACTTCGGCATGCACCTCCCGCCTCGTCTCACCCCAGAGACCGCTATTGTGGCCGACGAAAAGGCATCACGATCGATCTGGACCTACCTGATTATCGCCATGTTGATTCTCGGTGCGGTCATTGGCGCGGTACTGCTCATCACGCACCAGCATCGCGATGTCGACGGTGAACCATTCGCCCTCTTCGAAGGGATCAGCATCTGGCCGTCGACAATTTTGCTCGCCCTCTCCGCATTGACCAGCGGATATCTGCTGAATCGTGCCTATCGAAATCTCAAAGAAAACAACAACAACCTGAGAACGGATCTCGAAGAGGACCTGACCAAGTCGTATAAAGATTTTCAGTTCAAGCAGTTGCCCACCTTTGATAACCTTCGAGGCAGCGTCGTCTGTTCTGCGATCCTGTCTTGTTTGTTTTTTGGGGCCATACTCCTGTTGCTAGGAACAAAACAGTGGCCTTTCCTCCCTTATCGCGGCTCGGTTTCCGGATGGGTTGCCTGGTTGTGTCAGTTGGCTGCCTACATCATGTTAATCTGGTTGACGCAGTTCGTATTAATCCACGTGCGACGTTGCCGGAACACCATCAAAGAGCTTGATAAGCTGGAGAGCACCGGCGACAACGCCGTCGGGTTTCGCAAGTTGATAGAACTGATCGCGCGAAGAACCGACGAAGTCGGTAAAACACTGCAATACCCGTTCATCATTTTGTTGGTGATGTATATTTCGCAACTCGGCACATTCGATGATTGGCGGACTAATGTGCCGATCATTATTTTGTGGGCCGTACTGTTAGTGACGTTGTTTTGGGCGGCGCTGAATATGCGTCGCGACGCGCAGAACGTGCGACGAAAATTCGTTCGCATCCTCATCGACCAACAAGCCAATCCTCCCAAAGGCATTTCACAATCCAACACCAATTACAAAGATATCGTTGCGGCGCTCAATACTGAGGACCGCGGTGCATACCGTGCATGGACAGAGGACTATCTCCTCCGAGCACTGGCAATCCCACTCAGCGGCAGCGGCGGCTTGCTCCTGTTGCAACAGTGGCTTTTGAAGTAGCCTCCAAGGTCCCAATCCAGTTGCTTGATCTCACCGACCCCCTCTCCCTCTGCAACAAATTGCATTGAGCCGTGGGAAAATAATCATAGGGTGGCAGCGATTGCCAACGGCAATCGGTGTGCCGCAGGTACAAGACGCAGCAGTTTCAGCTGTCCCTGCCAACGAGATTCTGCTCGATTAAGAACGCGGAAATTGCGGCTTCTTGCGGGCTACACCCGCCCCGATTGCTGCCGCAATCGCGGTTACCCCGAACTCTTTGCCCAGTGAATACTTTGATCAGGACCCGTTTCGCAGATGCAATTTGTTGCTCTGGGAGAGGGCCGGGGTGAGGGTTTTCGCGCAACCACTGTCGGGCATCACCACATTGCGATGAGGCAATCTGACGTCCTACGCGAGAAAGGTGCGTCGCGACGCACCCTACAAACTGAGTGCCGGGGGGAAATGTATCTGCACGAAAAAACCGCGCGTCCTCTTGGGAGAACGCGCGGCGAATTCTTATTCGATCTATAGACGGCTGTAAAGCGGACGATTACTCCGGTGCCGGAGCCGGTTTGTCGTCGTGATCGTCATGGTCATGATCGTCGTGCCCCTCTTCGCCATGACCATGGTCGTCATGATCGTGTCCGTGATCGTGATCATGATGGCCCAGCTCAATGGGGGCGCTGAACTGCTGTTCGCCGACGGTGAATCGCAGCTGCGGCTTCGAACCTTCTTCTTCGAGCTCATGCAGAAGTTCTTCGCTCTCCAACGTGAACCGTGAGGAGGCTCCCTCTTCGCCATCCAGCGGCTTGGCTGCCAGCGCGAATTGCTTCGGCTCACCGTCGGCGACCAGATTGATCGTCAACGATTCGGCTTCGATTGGCGACGCCTTCTTCGCGCTGCCATCTAAGATATAGACGGTCACGCTGTGGGTCGCTTCATCGTGCGTCAACTCGGCATGATATTGCTCGTTGCCCAATTCAATGATATGCCCGCCATGCGGACCTTCATGTCCATGGTCATGCTGGCCTTCGGTGTTGGTCGGAACTTCGGGGTGTTCGATTTCCGTATCCTTAGAACAACCGGCCAAGGTAAACATGCCGATAGCCACTGCGGAAAACAAAACAGAAAGGCGTTGTAACTTCATCATCAATTCACTCCATTTATTTTATAGATGGGCACGCTCGGTCAATCCGCTGCGCAATCGCGCAGCTGCGCCGGAAATTATAACGCTCCGCGTACCGAATCATAGACTACCGCCACAGAAACCGCCTCGCTGAGGGACTTTTCCACGATTCGGCTGAGCGGTTGAAAAAGGGTGCCACTGGCGGCTTGTCCGCCAGTGCAAATCGTGTCACCAGAACAACCCTGCCGGACAAGCCAGCAGCGACACCCGACTCGCGAATGTTTTGGGTTTTTTAACAAGCTGTTCGTGTGAGCGGGATTATTTCTTGCCCAGCGCCCGCTGTTCGGCAAAGAATTGTCTCAACAGGTCCCGGCATTCCTCCATGAGAATGCCCCCCACGATTGTCGATTGGTGATTCAACCGTGGGTCACTGGTGATCGTATACAGCGACTGGCAGGCCCCTGCTTTGGGATCAGTCGTGCCGTACGTCACCGCCGGAATCCGTGCCTGCACAATCGCACCGGCGCACATCGGGCAAGGTTCGAGCGTGACATAGAGCACACAATCCAGCAGCCGCCACGATTCCAACGCCTCAGCCGCCTGCGTGATGGCAATCATCTCCGCATGTGCGGTGGGATCGTTGAGCGCTTCGCGTTGATTGTGCGCTTCGGCAATAATCCGCCCGCCATGCACAATCACCGCCCCGACCGGAACTTCCCCCTCCTCATAGGCCGCGCGCGCCTGATCCAATGCCTTGGCCATGTAGATCTTATGATCATCAAGCGGATTGTCGGGAGGACTGATCAACGGTCGGTCTCAGCAAATCGTGTGGGAGGGGGTTCAGGCAATCATCTGCTCGATTCGAATGTACCACACCGGCGACAACGAGAACACACAGGCGCCCCGTTTTTTGACTGTGGCCCATCGCGACCGATTGCCTTGCCCCTCTACACGTCCAAACGAATGATCTCCGCCTTCAGACTGTCGGTGTCGAGCGTAGCAACTGTCGATTCTCCGCGGACCCATCCACAGTTTTCGCCCGGATTGAGATACAATGTGCCGTTGCGGCGCTCATTGACGACCTCGTGCGTATGCCCGAACAATATCACATCCACATCGTCGACCGGCGGATGCGCGTCGTCAGGGGGATAGTGGTCGAGACTGATCCGTTTCCCTTTGCATTCGACAAGCAGCGGACCATCGACAATCTGCGGAAGCACCGATTTCAGTCCGCGCCGCTCTCCATCGTTATTTCCGTAAACAACATGCAACGGCCCTTGCCAACTGGCCAAAATTTTAGCGGCAAATGGCGCGATGATGTCGCCGGGATGAATCAACAACTCAGCCCCTTCTTTTCGCAACCGCTCCAGCCCAGCTTCCAGTCTCGGTAGGTGATCGTGCGAATCAGAAATGATGCCAATCAACATGCCCCGAATCTCCTTTGTCTATGCCCCGATTGATTGCGAAGTTCCATTCTCGAAAAACCGTTGATCACGTCAATGCAACCTGTACGTCGCATAAACAGTCACCATTGCGTTGTGCGTGAGGATGATTGCACCGACCATCAATCCGCGAGGGCGAACTTCCCACTGAGCCGCATCGGGACGCGCGACGCGGTTTAAACGATCGACTGACAAATGACACATTCAAGTCGCGCGCGGCTCGGCGGGAGCCTCGCCCTCCCGGATCCCACGACAAGAAGTTTCAAAACCCTCTGACGCGTCTCACTGACACAGTTCTGAACGTTTCTAGAACAAGCGCAACCGGGTTTTGAAACTGGTTCTACTCAAAAAGCAAAGCGACCAACGGAAGCGGCCTAACCCCTCCGAGCGGAAGCTCGCACCAAGCGGCTGAGCCGCACGTCTAGGAATTGTTTTAGTATGGGAGTAGTATTGATTCGGCGCGCGACACAACCGGCGACAGATAGGCAGTGATTTATGTCGAATACAGATGCTCCCTCCGCAGACGATTCTCTCGACCCGGACGAAGAACTGCTCTTCGCCCGTCTGAATGCCTACAACGATGCGCTCAATCGCGGCGACTACCAACAGCAAGCCCAATTGAAACGGGACCATCCCGACTTGGCCGATTTGCTCAAATGCCTCGAGGGATTGGATTCATTAGCTCCCGTCGTGGACGATTCGTCGCAGACGCTGGTGTACTACGAACAGCAGCACATGCAGGCCGACCCACCAACCGACAATCCCGTCAGCGTCTCCGAGAGTGTTCAATTACAAACCGGCTTTCCCCGCCCCTTCGGAAAATACGAACTCCAAGCGGAACTCGGTCGCGGCGGGATGGGCGTTGTCTATAAAGCTTGGCAAGCAGATCTCGGCCGGGCAGTGGCGCTGAAAATGATCCTCTCCAGCCACCTCGCTTCGCACGACGACATCCACCGGTTTTACGAAGAAGCCAAAGCCGCCGGCGGACTGCGGCATTCGCACATCGTCGCCGTTCACGAAGTCGGACAGGTGCACGGACAGCATTTCTTCGCCATGGATTTCGTCGAAGGTCCCAGCTTGGCCGAAGCTTTGACCAAACGGATCTATGCTCCAGAAAAAGCAGCCGCGTTCATTGTCGCTGCAGCTCGGGCCATCGATTATCTGCATCAACACGGCATCGTGCACCGCGACTTGAAACCGGCAAACATTCTGATCGATCCCGAGGGCGAGCCGATCGTCACCGACTTCGGATTGGCCAAAGTCTTCAACACCGAAGAAAACCTCACCCGCACCGGCACCATCGTCGGTACACCCAGTTACATGGCACCCGAACAAGCCGCCGGTCAAGCCTCATCGGTGACCGCCGCCAGCGATGTCTATAGCTTGGGCGCCATTCTCTATGAAATGCTCACCGGTCGCCCGCCGTTTCAGGAACCCAACCCGCTCGATACATTGGTGCAGGTCCTCGAAGGAGAACCGACCTTGCCCACCAAACTCAACCGTCACATCTCCCGCGACTTGGAACTGATCTGTCTGCGCTGCTTAGAAAAACGTCCCGAAAAACGCTATGCCTCTGCTTCTGCGCTGGCCGACGACTTGGTCCGCTTTCTCAAACGCGAACCGGTCGAAGCGCGGCCGGTGGGACTCGCCTACCAATTGCGCCGCTGGGCGCGTCGCGAACCGGCATTGGTCTCGCGATTGGGGGCGCTGTTGTTGACAATCCTCGTCGTGCAGGCCAAGTATTCTTACAACGGATACGATTGGAGCTTTCACCGCGACGTGCTGGTGTTGCTCGGATTATGGGGCTTAACGGCGTTCATGTTTCAATGGATGCTCAATCAAGAACACCTCGCCAATTTCGCCCGCTTTGCGTGGTGCGCGACCGACGCCATTTTGCTGACGATCCTACTCTCCATCGTCGACCCACCCGTCGGACCGCTGCTGATCGGCTATCCCATGATCATCGCCGCCGCCGGTTTGTTCTTCCGCGTGCGCTTGGTCGTATTCACCACGATCGTGACCATCATGGCCTTCGCCGTGTTCGCTTGGTTGCGTCCAGAGGAAATCGCGCTGATCCACTACGGCATGATCTACGCCGCGGTCCTCGGGGTCATCGGTTTCGTCATCGCCCACCAAGTCTACCGCGTACGCGTCCTCAACCGTTACTACGATTCGCGACAATAGCAGAGAGAGAAAGCGGCCTGAGTACGGCAGCGCTACGCTTAAGTATGAGGTCATCCCGATTGGGGTGCCACTGGCGGCTTGCCCGCCAGTGCCGTGTCAGGCTGGGTTTTTAGTTCAGGGACGTCAGCCTGACACGGCACTGGCGGACGAGCCGCCAGTGGCACCCGCGCGTTCTCAACTGATGCTACAATTCACGACAAGGGTGGAGAGAGGAAGAGGCCCAGAGGCCTTAGTCGGTAGACCTTAGGGAGAGCATTGGCTGGCTCGATCCCACTGGTTATTTCTTCGTCGCTGCCGTCTTCAGGCCTGCCACGTAGTTCGCATGGCTTTCCGAGAGTCGCTTCACCAACTGGTCGACGGTATAAATATGCCCCGTCGGCTTGTTGAAATTGCGCCCTTGTTTGATATTGGAAAGCTGCCGACCCAATGCCTTGCCCCCGCGTGAGGTCACCATATACGAGAACATCTTGTAACCATCCGGCCCATCGAGCAAACCGCGAAATTCCCGCTTGCTCAACGGGAGCCGCAGAAACCGCTCCAAACGGTCATACGCCTCAGGCGTCTTCGACAGATCGGCCATGAAGACGCGGCCCTTCTTGGTGCGCAGTTGTGTGACCATGTAATCGTTGTCCGGCAACACCTGAGCCAAAATCTCCTTCTGGTCGGTGACCACCCAACCCATCGACTTCAACTTGCGAAACACTTCGCGAACATCCGACTGCGAAATGATATCGCCATCGCGAAATCCCCGCTTCCGACCGAAATATTTCTCAATGCCTTTGGAGAACACCGAATACTTCGGGAAATCTTTGACCGGATCCGCCGCTGTCGTCGTGCCCAGACCAACGCAAAAAAACGTCAGTAATGTGAATACCAACGGCCGGAGAACGACCCGACACATTGATTGTTTTCCGTTCAGCAAGCCCGCCATCACATTTCTCCCACAACGACACACACAATTTTCCGAGACGATATCACCACGAAACCGGCGCGCGCGGCACTACCGCCCGCTGCATCTTTTATCGGCGTGATATCTGCGAAATTGGCCAGAAATTCAGCCCGAAACGCCGCTGATTCGGCATTCTTTCGCTGCTGCCACTTACAACTATAGCCCACGCAGTCTTACAGCACGCATCAAACAAATTCGTCTGCTCGCGCGGATGATGCGGACCGTATGCAATGCAGCGGTCGCAATAATTTTACGGCTGCGAAACGCGTCCGTTACGACGTCGCTTCCAAAGCTGCGCAGAGCTGCGCGATATCATCCGCGTTCGTGTACGCATGCGGACTGACCCGCAGATGGCCGCCACGCGTGTTGAGAATCACACCCTGCTCTCGACAGCGGCGCTGAATCTCGACGGGCGGCTCTGTTGTCGGCCAATCAAAAGCAACGATGCCCGAACGACGAAGCGGTTCGCGGCAACTGACAATCGTTGCCCCGCGATGGATGAGCGCATCGCAAAGCTGATTGCCGATGTCATCGATACGCTCAGCAATCGCTGGAGCGCCATACTCGCTCAATAGCGCGAGCGATGCACCGAGCGACGCGATGCCCGGCATGTTGTACGAACCCCCTTCATACCGCCCGGCGGTCTCCTTCAAATCCAAACGACTGTCGCTGAACTCCCCCGCCTGTTTGACGCTGTTCCAACCCACGCCCAACGGCCGCAATTGTTCAAGATGTTCACGCCGCACATAGAAGACACCCGCCCCTTCGGGACCAAGCATCCACTTGTGCCCATCCGCAGCGAGAAAATCAACTGGCGTCTGCGCAACATCCAACGGTTGCACGCCCAGCGCTTGAATCGCATCGACGAACAACAAGGCCCCTTGCCCATGCGCCAATTCCACCAACGCATCCAGATCGTTTCGCCAACCGGTGGCGTACCCCACCCAACTGACCGACACGATTCGCGTCCGCTCATCACATGCCGCTGCGACCGCCGCCAGATCCAATTGCTCCCTCTCAGCCGCCACTTGCCGCACTTCGACACCACGGTCGGCGAGATTCAACCAAGGAAACAAGTTCGTGGGAAACTCACCCGCAGGGAGCACCACGTTATCCCCTGCCCTCCAAGGAAATCCTTCTGCGACAAGATTGACTCCCTCGGTCGTATTGTGAATCAGCGCAATCTCAGCCTGCTTGGCATTTAATAATTTGGCAGCAGTGCGGCGAACGCGCTCCACCTCTTTGCGCCACACACCCCAATTCGCATCCCCATTCTCCGCCACATCCGCCGCCCACTCCTGCAGCGCCGTCTGCGCAGGCAAACTCAGCGGCGCAACGGCAGCATGGTCAAAGTACGCCCACTTCTGCGTCACCGGCATTTGCGAGCGCAGTTGTTCGTACCATTGTGGCATGAAATGATGACTCCCATTCCGGCAACGAACACTTCACCGGGTGCCACTGCTGGCTTGCCCAGCAGTGCTAAACACGTCACCCGTGAAACACTTTCGGTCAAGCTGCCAGCAGCACACCATCACGCACCAACCGTCGGCAGCACATACGGACCTTGGGGAATCACCGCGACCTGAGCATCAGGCCCGTATTCCGTCAGCGACGAGGCGACCGCTTCTTCAACCGTGGCTGCCGACTCGACAAACAAACCGTTGATCGTCTCAGCCGGCAAGCCGTCGGTGACAAATTTAACTTTCGCTTTGCGGCGGACCTTGGCCAGTTCCTCGAGTTGCCATTGGTCCATCACAAAATACTCTTTGCCCAAAATCCGTTCCATGAAGATCTCCAACGACGCATTGTCGTCGAACAGGCTTTGGAATTCCGGACTGCCGATCCCTTCAGTCAAACTGGCGGCAATCACAATCGTCCCCCCCTGTTTGACGATCGGCAATGCTCCGGTCAGCCCTTTGACCGCCTGATAAAACGTCGTATCCAGCGGATAACCCGCGCTGCAGGTCACGACCACATCCACCGCTTCGGGCAGCGGTGCTTTCACATGTTTTTCGATGAACGACACACCTGCCATAAACGCCTCTTCCATGTCGCCGGCCACCACCGACGTCACGCGGCGCTCCTTATCGAGCGTGACATTCACGATGAAATCGCAGCCCGCCAATTTGGCGATCAACGTGTTCTCTTCGTGCACCGGATTACCTTCCAGAAAACCCTGGTCCGCTTTGGGATGCTCCAAAAAGTCCGGTCCGTGCCAAATCTTGACCGTTTCCAACGCTGCAATCCCGGGGCAAATCAATTTGCGGCCCCCCGAATACCCGGCCATCAGATGCGGTTCGATCAATCCCGTGGTGATCTTCAATTCCGCTTCGATATACCGCGTATCAATCCAAGCCGGCACGCCCCGCTCGGTGGTTCCCAGATAGGTATGTTCGTCGAGCACTTTGCCGTGATGATTCTCACAGCGGTAATTCGCCGCAACGTCCGCCCCGACCAATTCGACCAACTCGTCCCCTTCGTTGGGACGATGCAGCCCTGTCGCCACAAGAATCGTGATCCCCTCACGCGGGACGCCTGCCTGTTCGATCGTCGAGAGCAACTCCGGCAAAATCTGTTTGTTTGGGACCGGCCGCGTAATGTCACACACGACAATGCAGGCCGTCTTTTTCCCACGCGCCAACTCGGAGAGCGGTTGTGTGCCAATCGGATCGGCAATCGCCGCACGAATCGCCGCTTGAGGATCCGTCAGCGGCTCCGCATCCTGGGTCTGCAACAGCCCCGCCACCCGGTCATCCGGCAATTCCACATCCAGCCCGGTCTTCCCATAATCGAGTTGCACACGCATCAGCAAACATCCCGTTCAATTTGTTCGAGTTTTTTAATTCCCTAGGAATTATCGTATTGGACAATTATAGGCCGACACCCCCGGCTCTCACCAGCCGTGCATGAGAAAAGAGGGTGGCTCAGTCCAGGAATCAAGTCAGCATGAATCGTTGACTGATTGCGAGAATAGAATGCGCGATTGCCCAGAGTGACTAGTCAGCAAAACTGACATTGCTCGGTTTGACATCAGCGAGGTGGATTCCCATCGCTTTGAATTTCGACATCAGTTTCAGTACTTCAGGCCAGCGACCTTCAAACTCTTCCCGCTTTGATCGCTCCCACTCGTCCATGATGTGCTGATCATGTAGGTATGGTGGTTCGCAGTCGAGATACGCACTTGCAAAATCAAGAACGTATGGTTTCACCACGATTTGCATTTCAATGACGAGCAGTTCATCATGGTAGGAAATGAGTTCAGGAACATTGAAACCCGCCAGTTGTCCGATTCCATATTCCTGAAGTCTAAGGTAGACATCACGTTCTTTGAGGTAATGCTCCTTGCGGATCAAGGCCTTGATGGCTGAACCCATGTTCGTAGCCAGGACCACTCCTTGGGTACCGCCACCAATCTGCCTTTCCATAGACAGATTTCGTCGATTCAAGTATTCTTCGGCCCGCAACAATGGCTCAGGATAAAGCGACATGCTCGACCTAGATATCTGTTCCGATTATTCTCCCGACGTACAATTACGCCTCGAGGCTCAAGGTTCGTCGTGGCCGATTGCGAAGCTGGGCCCTGACTATTTTGTACCAGTAAAGGGCTTTGAGTTAAATCCGTGCGACGCACGGATTGTAATGTCAGTGGATGGGGAGGAAAATACTTGGTTGGTAAGGATCGTACATGGTGTCTGTCCGATCGATGATGAAGTCAGCATTAAATTTCATTGCTCAGTGAAATGACTCGCTGATTGGTGATTCGATTTGGCAGAGACCCGAACAAACCGATTGGCGACCGGCGGTGGAATGGCGTACTTCGCACACCGGTGATTTCGTTGCCACCCGTTCAACTTAGATGTTTTCCAACAACGCCGCAAACTCCGGCATCAACTCCGCCTTCAGTTCCATCCCGATCCCCGGCACGTCCGGCAAGGTGACGTAACCGTTCTCGATCGGGCTGTCATCAGCGAAACCGCCGAATGGTTGGAAGACTTCTGGATACGACTCGTTGCCCCCCAGGCCCATCCCTGCGGCGATGTGCAGCGCGAATTGGTGTCCCCCGTGGGGAATGCAGCGGCGACGGCTCCACCCCTGCTCGGCCAACATCTCCAGCGTTCGTAAATATTCCACCAAGCCATAACTGAGTACCGGATCGAATTGCAAAATGTCGCGATCCGGTCGCAGCCCGCCGTGCCGAATCAGATTGCGGGCATCGGCCATCGAAAACAAATTCTCGCCCGTCGCCAACGGTCCCTCATACGCCGCCGCGACCTCAGCATGTCCCGCATAGTCCAGTGGCCCGACCGGTTCTTCGTACCATTTGAGCCCCAACGGCGCCAGTGCCGCAGCATATTCCAAAGCAGTTTCGACATCAAAACGCGCATTGGCATCCACTGCCAAATGCTTGCCGTCACCGACCACTTCCAAGGCGGCTTCAATGCGTCGCAGGTCCTCGTCCAACGTGGCGCCGCCGATTTTCATCTTGCAAGCGTCATACCCCATGTCCAAATAACGCCGCAACTCGTCCTGCAGACCGCGTCGATCCTTGCCGGGATAATAATATCCCCCCGCGGCATAAACATAGACCCGCTCGTCCGCTTGTGAATCGTTGTAGCGCTCCGCCAACAGTCGATACAACGGTTGGCCGGCGATCTTGGCGACTGCATCCCACAGCGCCATATCCACCGTGCCGACCGCCACGCATCGCTCGCCATGTCCACCTGGCTTTTCATTCGCCAGCATCACCTGCTGTGCTTTGAAGGGGCAAATGTTGGATTGATCATCCGTCAGCAATGCCTCGGCATCGGCCGCCAATAAGCGCGGAATGATCCGCTCGCGCAAGATCCCCCCTTGAGCATAACGTCCGTTGGAATTGAAACCGTAGCCAATCACCGGCCGACCGTCGCGCACCACATCGGTCACCACAGCGACGCAAGATGTCGTCATCTGCGAAAAATCGATCACGGAATTGCGAATCGACGACTTCATCGCCGCCGTCCGCTCCAAAATTTGGGTGATTCGCATCGTACGCATCCTGAAACGCAAAAAACCCACGGCGTAGCCGCGGGCGATTGTTATCTCTGCAAGTGCTGTCACGTGTTCATGACATCACGATTTGTCATTCGGCGACGGATCATACACTTTGATGATCGCGCTGTTGTCCTCATCACCGTATCCGTCAACTTCCGCTTTTTTCAAAATCCGTTTGTGCATTTGCGTCAACGGCAGCTTCGCTCCATTTTTTACGCCAATATGCAACATCAAACGGACATCCTTGAGATGCTGCGACAACTTAGCTTGCGGCGTAAAATCGCCCTCAAGCATCTTGTCCCCCTTGGTATCCATCACCGTCGAATAGGCGGGACTCACGCGAAGGATCTTCAGCACCTCTTGGGGATCCAGGCCTAACGACTCGGCAAACTTCAGCCCCTCGGCCAAGGCTGCGCGATTCAAACCCAGGACCATATTGACGGCCAGTTTCACTTCGGCACCCGTACCGCAGGGACCGACGTAAAATTTTTCCCGCGCAAAGCAATCAAAAATCTCGCTGCATTCATCGAACGCTTTACGCTCACCACCGGCGATGACAATCACGTCTCCCTCGCGAACCTGTGCGCTGGAACCGCCGATAGTCGCATCCAGATACCCGATGTTTTGGCTGGAAACCATCTTCGACAAACCGACCATTTTTTCAGGCAAGCCGGTGGTCGTGTCGATCAAGATCGTCGAGCTCCATGCCACAGGCAACATTTCCGAAATGACGTGCTTGACGACATCGGAGTTTGGCAGGCATAACACGATCCGCGAGCAGCCCATCGCCACATCGCGTGACGAACGGACCGGTTGCCCTCCCATCGCTTTCAATCGATCACGAGCAGCCGGATCCAGGTCATAACCGAGCAAAGAATAGCCAGCAGCTGCAAACCGCTCTGCGAGAGCAGTTCCCAACAATCCTAGTCCAACTATCCCAAGCCTTTTGACGCTCATCTGATCGTAAACAATTGGAAATAAAGCTGTTAAGTAATCGCAGCCAAGTTCGTTTTTCTATCGCAATAGTCGCGATCGATGTGTGAACGCTGACTAGGAACGATTGGATCATCGCTAAATCGGCCAGTTTCATCAAGTATTCATCTTAATTGATGCCACGACCCATAAGCAACAAAGTTCTCCGATGATCCCAGAAAGCCTGAGTAGAAACCCTGGAACAACCCGCTCCGGCACGGCCTGAAAGCAGGATTCCTGCCCAATAACAAGGCAAAAATCCGAGTTCGATACCGGAATAAGACCGGCCTGTGGCCCGTCTGTGATTATTGAGACAGCTTGGGGACGCGGATCAGCACGTCAAATATCCAGATCGCGCACATCCAGGGCATGTTTTTCGATGAAATCGCGGCGAGGCTCCACGTGGTCCCCCATTAACACTCGAAAAATCTCATCGGCAGCTGTGGCGTCTTCCATGGTGACCTGCAACAAGACACGCCTGCTGGAATCCATAGCAGTTTCCCACAATTCCTCGGGGTCCATTTCTCCCAGACCTTTAAACCGTGTCAGTTTGAGACCTTTGCTTTTTTCGCCGATATCGCGGAGCGTTGGCAACAATTCCCGCAAGCTCGCCACATCGGTCTGTTTGTCATCATGCTCGACGTGGAACGGAAAGACAGCGACGCCGTCCTTGATCTCAGCCGGCACAAAGTCATCTAACTTCAGTCCAAAACCGGACAAGCTCGTCAGCACGCGATTGATCGTGCGCACCTCGTGCAAGTCGACTACCTGCAACGTCGTTTTGGCGACAGGTTGTTTCTCACCGTTTTCCTCACCGGGTTCGGCCAGGGATTCGTCGGCCACATCCAACTCGCCGCCGATTTCCGCTTTGCACTTCGCTAAGAAAGCATCCACTTCCTCTTGGTCATTGAACCAATGTTGCTCGCGTCCCAAAAACAACCGGTACCGCGGTAACAACCCTTTTTCAGTTTTGTGCTCAGCTGCTAAGTGCCGCAATGAAATTCCGCGTCGCTCCAACGTCTCCAGCGGTTCTTCCAGTTCAGCGATCATGCCCACGATCTCTGTCAAATGATCGCCGGCGAATACCGTTCCATCCGCGGCATGCAGCGTACTGCAATCCAAACCAAACGTGACCAACTCCTGCATCATTTGTTCTTGCGTTTGCACATAACGCTTTTTCTTTTTCTGCTCCACGCGATACAGCGGCGGTTGGGCGATATAGATACAGCCCGACTTGACCAACTCTCGCATGTGCCGAAAGATAAACGTCAGCAACAGCGTACGAATGTGGCTCCCATCGACGTCGGCGTCGGTCATGATAATAATCTTGCCATACCGCCGCTTTTCGACATCCTCAAGTTCCGCACCGGGCGGCACTCCGACGGCTTTGAAAATGTTTGAAATCTCGGCGTTGTCGAGAACCTTGACCAGCCGCGCTTTTTCGACGTTGAGGATTTTTCCCCGCAGCGGCAAAATGGCCTGGGTGTTCGAGTCGCGACCGGTGTCGGCCGAGCCGCCGGCCGAGTCTCCTTCGACCAGGTACAATTCGCTGATCGCCAATTCCTTCGTCCGGCAATCCCGCAGTTTCTCCGGCAGCCCCCCGGTCGTGAGCGCGCCTTTGCGGCGAACCATCTCGCGTTGCTTCCGTGCAGCTTCCCGTGCTTCGGCCGCGAGCATTCCCTTTTGACAGACCCGTTTGGCCGTCGAGGGGTTTTCTTCAAAGAACTTCATCAACGCATCATTGGTCACAGTCGTGACGTAACCCTCGACTTCACTGTTGCCCAGTTTTGTCTTCGTCTGGCCTTCGAACTGTGGATCGGGAACGCGCACGGAAATGACAGCAGTCAATCCCTCGCGAAAGTCGTCGCCGCTGGGAGTCGCGTCCTTAAACAGGTTCGCCTTTTTGCCATAGGCGTTGAGCGTACGAGTGAGCGCGCTTTTGAATCCGCTCAGGTGCGTCCCACCTTCAATCGTATTGATGTTGTTGGTGTAGGTCCGCAGATTTTCGGAATATCCGTCGTTGTACTGCAACGCGACCTCAACCTCGACCCCTTCGACTTCGCCGTGAACTTCGATCACTTCGGGAAACAGCGGATTCTCTGTGCGGTTGAGATGCTCGACAAATTGCACCAACCCCCCCTCATAAAGGAACTCCTCCGACTGGTCGGTGCGATCGTCGGAAATTTGAATCCGGATGCCTTTGTTCAAAAATGCCAACTCCTGCATCCGCTTGTGCAGCGTGTCATAGTTGAAGTTCGACTCCTCAAAGATGGTCGAGTCGGGCTTGAAGGTCAGCTTCGTGCCGGTCTTGTCGGTCGTCCCCAACTTTTTCAGCGGCGTCGTCACTTCACCGCGTGCGAATTCCATCATCCACACATAGCCTTCGCGGCGGACTTCCACTTCCAACCATTCGCTCAGCGCATTGACGGCCGTAATACCCACGCCGTGCAATCCGCCGGTCCCGGTTTTGTAGCCACTGTCACGGTCGAATTTCCCTCCGGCATGAATGTGCGTCAGTACCACCTCGACAGCCGGCTTATTGTCGACATCTTTCATCGGACCCACCGGGATCCCACGACCGTCGTCGCGGCATGTCACACTGCCGTCGGCATTGATTTTGACGGAGATCTTCGAAGCATGTTTATTGACCGCTTCGTCGACGCTGTTGTCCACCACCTCGTAAACCAAATGGTGAAAGCCCCGCGTACCGGTGTCGCCGATATACATTGCCGGCCGAGTACGAATCCCTTCGATTCCTTCCAGCGCACGAATCTGGGCTTCACCGTATTCCGCTCCCCCTTGCGGGGCTGGTTTTTCTGATGCTTCACTCAATGTCTATATCTCCGTCCAAGTCAATGGACTCATTCTTGCCCGGACCGTCCGGCGGTCCCGAAAGGCATGCGAGGAATCGGTCGTGTGTCCGGCAGTTGTTTTGCCGTTCACTTGCCGATGCCGCCGTTGAGTCGAAACTTCAAGTCCTTGATGTTCAACTCCGGTTGTCGTTCGCGTAGAGCGCTTAACAAACCAGGGCGACCAAATGAAACCAATTCGCTCAACAATGCGGAATTGGAAACTTCCACTTGCAAAGCGCCGCGATTAATTCCCGTGACACGCGTCTGCTTGGCCACGTCCGCTCCTGCGACGTCCTCCCAAACAGCTCGCAACTGCGCTTGGCCCAAAGTTCGCGCATAGCCACGACGCTGAATCAATTCACTCAAAGCCGCCGATACATGCACCGGCCCATTTTGCGCAGCCATGATTTTTAACGATCCCTCGACAACGGCATGATGACGTAGATGTAACCGTCGTCCGTCTTCAATGCAGCCGCGCTTTCCCCGTCGGTCAGTTCCAGCGTGATCTGTTTTTCCGGCTCCAACACCCGTAAAAATTCAGCCACAAATCGCGGATCGAATGTGATGCTGATTTCCGGACCGTCGTAACTGATCGGCACTTCCACGCGCGATTGACCCACGGTCGAAGCCCGGCTGTCCAACGACAACAAACCGGGTGCAAAATTGAAATTGACCCCGCGACTCTCTTGGTCCGTTACGATCTGCGCCTGTCGCACGGCCGAATAAAAAGGATCGACCACCAACTGCAACGAAACCTCCGATTGTTTCGGAATCACCGCATCGTATTTCGGAAAACGGCCTTCTACGAGGCGGCTATAAATCGTGGAATGCCCCGACCGAATCAAAATATCGTTGTCGCGAATGGCGATGTGTACTTCCTTGTCATCATCCGAAAGCGAACGCTCGATCATCGACATCGCCTTAGCGGGAATGACCGGCGGACTTTCCGGTGTGGGCGGTTCCCCTTTGTAGCTGCAACTCGCCGACATCAACGCCAAGCGACGACTATCGGTGGCGACCAGTTTGATCGAATCCCCTTCGGTCTCCACCAGGATCCCACCCAAGGCATAACGCGTGCTCTCTGTATCGGTCGCAAAGATCGTTCGACGAATCATCTGCCGAATCGTCGATGCCTCGACAACGATATAATTCTCTGCGTCGAATTCACTGATGGAAGGAAACTCTGCCGGATCTTCCAACGGCAATTCAAATTCGCTGTGCCCCGATTTGATTCGTACGGTGTCGCCGGTCGACTCCAACATCACCGTCTCGTCGCGCAACTCGCGCAAGATGGCAATGATCCGACTGGCCGGCAACAACAACTCGCCCGCTTCGGCCGTGTCGACATCTTGAATCACATAACGAATGCCGACTTCCTGGTCCGTTCCGATCAAGGCGATCGAATTTTCAAAGACTTCCAGCTTCACGTTCTTCAAAATCTCTTTGGGAGTTCTTGAAGGAACGACTCCGCTGACGGTCTGAAAGGCGTTTGCGAGAATCGCGCAGTTACAAGTGAGTTTCATGCCGACACGGTTACCTGATAAAAACGATAGGTATCGGAAATTGGGAAGCGGTAATCGGACTCATTGCCCGACTTCATCTTGCCCACAATTTTTGCTCTGAATGACGCCTTTTCTTTATAGCTAATTTAAAACTAGCAGTAGTAGTATTAAGGCGCCTATTTTGCTGTGGAAACTTTGGCAATCATTTTACGAAAGTGTATGATATGAAAACACTTAAAAAACGTCAACCAGCTGATGTCACTGTTTAGAGATTGTTGAGAATTGGGTGGAAAATCGTGGAGAAATTGTCAACAACTGGCCAGTTATCGACGGTGACTCAGGCACTGAAATCAACACGCATTTTCACCACAAATTCACCGCCACTCCATCAACAAGTTACTAACAATTTGGACTCGCAGAAGTGTTGAGAGTTTGGAGGATTTGGGTAATGTGGCGACGTATTTCGGCACTCTCCAACGCTCGTGATTTGATCCGACGACAGGCATAGACGACCGTCGCATGATCCCGATTCCCAAAATAGCGGCCAATCTCTTCCAACCGCTTTCCCGTCAACTCACGCGACAAATACATCGCGCACTGCCGCGCTAATGCTAACTCCTGGTTGCGACTTCTGGAACGAAGCCGGCTGACGGAAATGTCGAACTGCCGCGCCACGGCTCGAGTGATGTCCGATAAACCCAGATCGGGCCGCTTCGCTTCATGCTGTAGGTAGTTGCGGACAAACGGTGTGTCGATCCGGCAGCCTCCCAAACGCGCTGCTGCTTCGACCTGAATGATCGCTGCTCGCAGTTCTCGCGGCGAGACCGACAGTTCCGCTGCCAGCAATTCCGCCGCCGCATCGGGGAGTGGAATCATTTCTACGCTGGCGAAATGCGCCAATAACTGTTTGCGGCTCGAAAGACCGGGCAGTTGTATGGCTGCGCAGACTCCGCCAATGCAGCGGTTGATCAACTTTTCGTTGCTGTTTTTAAGTTCGCTTGGGCTTTTTCGCGACGTGAACAAAATTTGCCCGCCCCGCCCAATGATGCGGTCCACTTGCGCTAATAATTGTTGTTGACTTTCCGGGGAGCCTTCAAACGCCTGAAAATCCTCAATCACCAAACAGTTGATCGCCGCGAAGGATCGCTGAAATTGCGGAATGTTGTTAGCTTGGGCCGCTTCGATGAATTCGTCGATGAACTCGGCCGCATGCTTGAACATCACCGTCGGACGCCGGTCGGCGGAGCGAACCCGCTGTAGGAAATGCTGCGCCAGTTGCGTTTTCCCCACACCCGAAGGCCCGTAAATAAAGACGATCTGGGCGTTTTTGCTGTGCGGCGTTTTTGTAAGCGTTTCGACAGCCGTGAACGCCAATGCGTTCTCAGGCAAAACCAGCAGGTGCGAATCGACGCGCGACGGCATCGAAACGATTCGACCAGATTCGGCTTTTGCAGGGCTGACGCTCATGGTCATTCCGGTCTTGTTTACGGGGAGCAATTGTCTCGCATGCGGTTCACGACTTCGGCGATTCGGCCGACGGCTTCATCCATTTCCGCCTCTGTATTCCCGACTCCCACACTAAAACGAATCGAACAATCCAGCACTTCGTTCGGACAATTCATCGCCACCAAAACGGGGGCCGGCTCCGACGAACCGCTGGCACAGGCGCTTCCCAACGAACAGGCAATTCCTTCCAAATCGAGAGCAATCAGCAGCGGATCCCCCTCCAATCCAGGAAAGGCGATGTTCAGCGTATTGGGCAAGCGATGTTGCTGCGAGCCATTGACGATAACCGGTGGACACCGCTCCCGCAATCCCGCTTGTAACCGGTCGCGGAGTTGCTGCAACTGCTGGAATCGTGACGTCGGATCCGCGTGAAACGCCTCCAAGGCAGCGGCCATTCCCGCAATCAAAGCCACCGGTTCGGTACCTGGTCGCCGCTCTGCTTCCTGGTGCCCCCCAAAAATCAACGGATTCAGCGTCCGCTCCGCTTTGATCAACAATCCGCCAATCCCCCGCGGGCCATTGAATTTGTGCGCACCGATGCTCATGGCGTCGACGCCCAGCGCATGAAAATCAACCGGAATCTTGCCAGCTGCTTGAACGGCATCCACGTGCAACGGGACGCGATGCTGCTGGCACAACGCCGCTAACGGGCCCAGATCCTGTATCACGCCGGTTTCATTATGTGCCAACATCACCGAAACCAGTTGCAAATCCTCCCACGGCAGTTGAGGTAACTGCTCCTCGACCAAGCGGCCGTCGCTGTCGATATCGAGAAAATGCAGTTTCCAGCCGCGCCGCTGCAGGGCGCGACATGCTTCGAGCGTGGCGGGATGTTCGCCGTGCGGCAGGGCGATCGTGCCGGGGTTTGTGCCAACCAAGCCGCGAATGGCGAGGTTGATCGATTCGGTGCCGCCGCTGGTAAAGATTAGTTCCTCCGGCGTGGCTCCCAGAATCTGAGCGATCGATTCACGAGATGCCTCCAACACCTTGCGAGCAGCGCGACCAGCGGCGTGCCGACTCCCGGGATTCGCAAAACTGTCAGCAAAATGCCGCTGCATCACCTCCAGCACTTCCGGCAACGGCCGTGTGGTGGCGTTGTTGTCGAGATAGATCAAGTGATCAGACGTGTCAGCGGACATGGATTCACGATGTCGTGGAGAGAAAAAGAGGTGGAGTTCATGCTGTTTTACCTGGAAAGCTGTCGACATCACAAGCGGCGGGGCGGGCGGATTTGGCGGACGAGGGCAACAACACAGTAGCGTTGCGGCGGGCGGCGGTTTACGATCTAAGGGTGGACCTCGTTTCCGTTGACGAAGTCTCCCTGGTTTTCACAATCCTTCCACGGTTGGCGCTCGACTGAATGAGTTCCCTCGACCTGACATCCAGCGACGTTCCGGCGATTGTCGAATTGCACAGCGCTATCGAAACGCCCGAAAACGTGGTCTTGACCTATCGGCTGGCGGGGCCGGCGCTGCGGTTGTGGGCCTATGTCATCGACACGGTCATTCGCGGGATCGTGTTGTTTGTGGCGGCCATCATTGCGGGCATTTCGGAAATGGCCATCGAAGGGGTGCCGATGGGCCTGTGGCTGGTGCTGTTGTTCCTCATGGAGTGGGGCTACTTCGCCATCTTTGAGGGGTTCTTTCGCGGCAAGACGATCGGCAAACATGCGTTGAACATTCGCGTGATTCAAGAAGCGGGCTATCCGATCAGTTTTTGGTCAGCGTTGATGCGCAACTTTCTCCGCGCAGCTGACATGATTCCACTCTACGGCATCGGATTCATCTCCGCATTCACTTCCGGCAAGTTCCGCCGACTGGGCGACCTGGCTGCCGGAACGGTTGTGATTGAGGAACGCAAGGTGCAGCTTCCGCGTGAACCGATCATCCTCGAAAAAATTCAACCGCTGTCCCGCACGGACATCGGCACCTATGTTCCTCCACACAAAACGTTGACGTTGATCGAAGAATTTTTACAGCGACGATTCGTCGTCACCCATCAGCGGGGCCACGAATTGGCGGCGCGATTAGCAAAGGTGTTGGCGAAAAAACTCAATTTCCAAGGGCAGGCGAATTTTGTCGAGGAATACCCTATGGCCTTTTTAGCGTGCGTCTACGTGACCTTCCATCGCACCATGAACAACGACGCCGACGAAGAACATCACCACAACCCAGACCAGCGACAACCGGTCGTCGCCGGCGAAGCCATGTTTACCTCACCGTAACTCATTAACTCGTTCCCAAACTCCGTTTGGGAACGCACCTTCGCGAAGCTCTGCTTCGCTGACCGCGATTCAGTTTGGCGTTGGAATTGTCTATTCGGTTGATCACACTCGAAGCGGAGCTTCGAGAAATGGGTTCCCAAACAGAGTTTGGGAACCAGTAAACCAGTAAAACCATCCAACCTGCCCAGCGCGTTACACCAAGCGGAATTGCCTGCATGATTAGCAAACGGGAATATCGACGAAAACGCCAGGCGGACTGGACCCGCTTTGAGGCGTTGATCCACAAGGTGGACAACAACGGCTGGAAAAAATTATCCGGGCACGATGCCTCACAGTTCTCGCAACTCTTCCGTGAAGTCTGTCACGACTTATCCATCGTCCGCACGCGCGATTGGGGGGTTGGGCTGACCTCCTATCTCAACGAATTGGTCACCAAGGGGCACAACATTTTTTATAAGGCCCCGCCGACGCGCAGCCATGATTTTTTTGCCTTTCTCTCTAGAGGGTTCCCCCGCATTTTCCGCCGGAACATCGGCTTTTTCATCACTGCAGCTGTGATGTTCTTTCTGCCGCTGGGCATCACATGGGTCGTCGTGCAAAACCGGACGGAACTGGCCACCCGCATTCTGCCTGTGCAACAACTCGACCAGATGGAAGACATGTACGCCGAAGCCGAGTTTGAAGAGTTCGGCACCGACCGCGCGGCGATGGGGGGTTTTTATATCATGAACAATGTCGGCATCGCGCTGCGGTGTTTCGCCATGGGAGTCTTGTTGGGCACCGGCACGGTCTATCTGCTATTAACCAACGGAATCTTCATCGGAGCGACGTTCGGATATCTCGTTGGCAAGGGGCATGGGGAGAACCTCTTGAGTTTCGTCGTCTCGCACGGCTCGTTTGAATTGACCGCCATCGCCGTCGCAGGGGGCGCCGGACTGATGCTGGGCGAGGCCATCGTGCATCCCGGCCGGCGGACACGGCTCGATTCGCTCAGATCGCGCGGACTCGAAGCGGTGCAAATCGCCGGCGGCGCCGCTGTGATGTTGGTGGTGGCCGCCATGATCGAAGCCTTCTGGTCGCCGGCGCCGATCGCGGATGAAATCAAATATGCCGCCGGCGGCATGCTGTGGCTGCTCGTGATTTTATATCTCACACTCGCGGGTCGCGGCGAGGAGGTGGCATGAGGTTTGATCACGTCCGCATCCGCCTGGAACCGCTGAGCGTTTCCAATTGCCTCGACATGGCTGTGCTATTCTTTCGCCAATACTTTAAGCCGATCGCACAGTTGTTGGCTCTGTTTGCTTTGCCCTGTTGCGTCGCAGTTTATGTGATGGCGTACTTCTACGAATACGATTTGCGCCTGCCGGCGCTGTTGTTTTTCGTCCTCAGTTCCCCGATGGGCATTTTACTCATCAGTGGGACGGCCGCGGCGTCGTTCGGCGAACCGTTCTCCTGGGGGCGTGTGTTGAAACAAAAACCGGGCCGATTGATCAGCCTGTTCTTTCGGGGACTGTTGTTACGGGCGGCTGTGGGGTCGGTGATCCTGATGTTCTTTCTAGAAGATTGGGACCTCGCAATTCGGGTGCTGCTGGGGTTTGTGTTGTGCCTGTTTCCCGGCGTGTGGTTGGCCATTCGTTCCGGGTTTCTCGTGGAGCGAACCGTGTTGGCGGATTTGTCGAATCATCTGCACGAAACGCGGGGCAGCAAATTGATTCATAAGCAGTTTGGCGATCTGTTGATCGGCGGTGGCATGATTGTGGGATATTGTGCGTTGTTGTGGTTGGTCTTCTTTATGGTCTTTGATTTGGCGATCAATTTTTTGTTTGGCATTCCCATTTTCTTCCCACGGCTCGGCCCCGACGGAGAAATGGGATTTTTGTTATGGGGTGACCCAAAAGTGCTCTGCTTGATTACGTTTTGCGCCTTTTTGGTCTATCCCTTGGGGCGTTTGGCGTGGTTCTTCACCTACATCGACCTCCGCGTCCGCCGCGATTGCTGGGATATGGAATTGGAGCTGGCGCAGGAAGCCGATCGACTGGAGGCGACCTCATGATCACACTGACAAACCGCGCGCTGGCCGGCGTTTGTTGGTTGGTCTTGATCGCGCTGGCAGCGACTCCACTCAACGCTCAGGACGGACCGCCGCCGCCCGCATTCGAAGATCCCAACGTCGTCCGCGACGAGATCGAGGATATCTTCTCTACGCCGGAATTTCGCCGCCTGAAGTACGACCGCAGCGATGCTGAAATCACCGATTCAAAATACAAACCGGCCGAATTACCCGAATGGGTCAAGAGAACAGCCGAAGCGATCGGCAGCGTCTTGGGACCGACATTGTCCTATTTGTTTTGGATTGTCGTTGCTGTGATCTGTGGGTTGATTGTCTATGTGGTCTATGTAGGGATTACGTCGATAAAGGGCCGTTCCAAAAAAGAAGCCTGGCTGCCTGATGATTTTGAGGAAGGGGATGCTGCCCTCTCTCCGGCGGAATTGTCGGCCGACGTTTACTTGAATCGCGCCGCTGAATTGGCCGCCGCCGGCAATACCCGCGAAGCCATTGCCCAACTGTTGTTGGGAGCGATGAGTTACATCGAGCGGGAAGGTTTGATTCGATTTCGACGCGGATTGACGTGTCGCGACTATCTCCGTGCGGCGCGTTCGCGGGAGGAGTTGCATGCGGCGCTGGGTCAGATCGTCGGGATCTACGAACCGATCTGTTTCGGCCGCCGCGACGTGCTTCCCGAACATTATGAAACATCGCTGGACAATTATCTGGGGGCGTTTCATGCGACATAACGCGTCCACATTCTGGTCCTGGTTGTGGCTGGCCGGTTTGATAGCGGTGATCTCGCTGCATTTCTGGTTTCCGCGCTATTCCCAGCAACCGCTGAACGATACCTACAGCACCGAGCGCGCGGGCAAAAAGGCGTTTTTCCTGTTGGCGCAGCGAAGATTCGTCGAGGCCCGCCGCAATGATCTTTCGCCGGCCAGCGTCGTGGAAGAGCTGTACGACGACGACGTGTTCTGCCTGCTCGGCCCGAGTCGGCAACCCGATCAACGCGAATGGAAAGTGTTTTTGGATTGGGTCGAGCAAGGCGGCTCGCTGATCATCGCACCCGCCTACGGAGATCCGTCATTAAAGCTTGAGGAGCTAGGTCTGCAGGTCGAACCGCTGGCCGATTTTAACCTTAATTTTGGAGAGATGCTGGAGCAGGCGCAGGAACAAAATCAGGAAGAGGAATCGCAGCCGGTACAAACCACGTTATTTGGCGGGGGCGAATTACGCTGGCGATCGACCGGGAAAATCACCGGCGACGGGGGTGAGGTCATTGTCGAGTTTGATGACGCGCCGCAAGCTGTGTTGAAACCGTATGGTTCCGGCCGCGTTTTATTGATTGCTTCAGATGACATTTTTTCCAATGGCTCGTTGGCGTATAAGGACAACGGCATCTTGGCGCAGCGCTTGGTGGAATCGGTCGCCTCGCCGGAGAGTCATGTTATTTTCGACGAATATTACAACTCGATCGGCGCGCCGAAGGTCGTGGGCTTGTTGTTCGATCCGTTATTGCGTCCGTTGACAGTCCAGTTGTTGGCCTTGTTGCTGTTGTTTGTCTGGTACGGCTCACGACGATTCGGTCGGCAACTCCCGGCGTTGTATAAACCACGACACAATATCGTGGACCACACCGACGCGCTGGGGAACATGTATTATCGTACCGGAGACGGCCGTATGGCACTGCGTGACTATTACGAACAGTTACGCAAGGATCTGCAGTGTCGCCATATGTCACTCTCCGACAACCAGGCTGTGGAGACGCTGGCCCGCCGCGCGGATCAGGAACCGCAACAGGTACGAGAACTACTCGCGCGGGCCAACAGTGCAATCAACGGCCCCAAATTAAAACGCCGCGCCGCTGCGGAAATCATCCGCGATCTCGCCACGCTCCGTGCGGGAATTCTCCGCAAACAAAAGACACACGCGAAAAGCTAAGCTGCGATGGCAGGAATTCTTAGCCACAGATTGAACACAGATAAAACACAGATTCAATCGATGGAAACGTGAAATGAATTCCCAAACCGACGGCTTGCCGTCGTGCACGGCGTTCCTAATGCAACCAGCGCTTCATCACGAGTGAGTCCTGGGATTGGGTGCCACTGGCTTTGCCAGTGCGATTTGCAATATGTGCGATACTTGGCGAAGCCAGTGGCACCCTCGTTTTTATGTTTGACGATCAAAGTGCGCATTAAAAAACGGGCGAGAACACACATTGGTTCTCGCCCGTTTTAGATTGCTCAATGTCAGTTCATCGAGGAACTACTTTTTCCCCAATTCCCAGCAGGTGAAGCCAACCGCTTTGAGGCCTGCTTCGTCCAATGCTTTTTCGACCGTTTTAGAATCATCCTTGGCGAAGGCTTGTGCGATCAGCACGCCTTCTTCGTCGAAGAATTTCTTCATTTGGCCGTCTACGATCTTGTCGACAATGTTATCCGGTTTGCCCGAAGCTTTGGCCTTTTCGGACAACTCTGCGCGTTGAGCGTCCACGTCGGCTGCATCGAGTTCTTCCGGCAAGGCGACTTTCGGTTTCAGAGCGGCGATGTGCATCGCCATGTCCTTGAGGATATCTTCCGATTTGGATTCGCCGGCTGCTTGGAACAACACGCCGGTTTTGCCGTCGTGATGCACATAGGACCCCACCGGACCGTCGACCTTGATCACGCGACCGATCACCATCTTTTCACGGATCTTGTTGGTGATCTCTTCGTGCAGATCTTTGAGCGTTTTCGACGGATCATCCGGAACAGGCTGCGCCATCAATTCGTCGGCCGTCGTTGCGCCTGGGCCGGTCAACAGCTGTTTGGCGCACTGGGCGGCGAGAAAATTGAAGTCGTCGCTTTTGGAAACCGGATCGGACTCGCACATCATTTCGATCATCACGCCGGCGCTGCCGTCGTCGGCAATCGCCACGCAGAACTTGCCCTCGGCGGTGACGTTGTCCTTGCGCTTGTCCATCACTTTGCCGACTTGGTTCTTCAGGTACTCAACAGCGCCTTCTTCATCACCATTGGCGGCGACCAATGCTTTTTTGCATTCCATCATCGGGAGGTCGGTCCGCTCCCGCAGTGCCTTCACAGCGGCAGCTGTGATTTCTGCCATCGTGCCTACTTTCTTTTTTCTATTGGTAACGTTTAGCCGCAGACTGCCCAACGCATGGTTTTGCGGCGACTGTGTTGAAGCAAATACGAATCGGTTGGGAGCCCATCGACGGGCGGCCCCAACCGGTTCATTGTGAGGCTATTCGTTCTAGAGGGACGGAACCGGAGCAGGTTCGGGGGGGGCAGCCGGTCCGTCATCTTTGGGGACGTCGACTTTGCCGCCGTTGATGGCCTGGCTCAGGTGTTGCAGGATCAGATGGATCGAGCGGATGCTGTCATCATTGCCGGGAATGGGCAGATCGACGACATCGGGATCCGAATCGGTATCGATCAAAGCCACCACTTTGATTCCCAAAATCCGTGCCTCGTGGACGGCATTTTTCTCTTTGCGGGGGTCGATAACAACCAGCACTTCGGGAAGGCGGTTCATCGCACGAATTCCGCTCAAGTTGCGGAAAATCTTCGTCCGCTCGCGGTTGAGTGACGATTGCATTTTCTTGGAAAACGTCGCCAGTTTGCCGCTTTCTTCCAGCGCTTCCAACTCTTCCAAACGACGCAGTCGACTGCGAATTGTGCGGAAGTTCGTCAGCGTGCCACCCAACCAACGTTCGGTCACGTAGGGCATTCCGCAGGCCTTGGCCGCTTGCTCGACCGGATCGGCCGCTTGGCGCTTCGTGCCGCAAAACAGGATCAAACTGCCTTGCGAGGAGACCTGCGAGAGGTATTTTTTCGCCCGCAACAGGCCGCGGACGGTTTCCTTTAAGTCGATGATATGAATCAAGTTGCGGCGACCATAAATGTACGGCCGCATCTTGGGATTCCATTTGCTCACCCGGTGACCGAAGTGAACACCTGCTTCTAAAATTTCCTTGACGACGATACTCGGCATTCGACGAAAATCTCCTCAGATTTTGACCAGAAAAACGGCGTGACCGGCAGTCGCGTCTCATCGCGGCTGAATACGGCAAACTCGTGTACTGGAAAGGGTTTATGTCCAGACGAGCTTTTGCGTTTGACTAGCGTGGCGGGTAATTAACGATTAAGGATTCCGTTGCACAGGGACCCGCCTTTTGACCCGGCGCGCATACGGATTTCTCACGTCGTGAGGGCTGGATCGTAACGCGTTGGTGCCCATTCGTCAAATAACTCCGCTGTGAACAACAGCACCACACTATCAGGGCGAATCCATTCTCGCGCGACATCCTCTCTCCCCTAACATCTCAAAAAAACCGAAGTTGCTGCAATTTTGAACATTGGTTAACATCCCGCCCGTTTCCCTCCGGCGTCCAAGGCCGGGACACGATTTACTATCCACCGGATGTTGCTCAATTTTTAAGCGAACACCCGATTCCGAATGAATGTTCCTTCGGTCATGGATCGACCGGAGTTGATGAGATCGCACATGCAGGACCGACCGTGCGTCGCCGTCGCACAGACGACAAGCGCCATCCAATTTTCCCCGCCCGGTAAAATTGGGTTGGTGCCCGCGCGCAACAATTGGGTCCCACAGAAGATCGAGTCCCTACTCAAATTGGGGGCAGGACGGGCCGCGGAGGCGATGCTCGTCAAAGCTCGCGACCAAACCGGCAATACCCGCTTGTGTGTCGAAAAAATCTTCCGACCCGGCTGGCTAACACGTACGGTCTATCGTTGCGCCTTTCAGGCGCCGTTTGCCTATCAAAATTCTGAAGATGCCATTCTTGCCTGCTTTTATCGCCGACGGGTTGCGGCAAGGCTTGTCGAAGCGCTTGTCCCCGGCGTGCGCGTCGCTGAACCGTTGTATGTCCGCTGGGACCGTTCCAGCCGCGCGTTTGTACTGGGAAGCGAGCTGATTCGCGGTCGGGGGATTCGTCCCGCACCCGCAGATCCTCAGACTCTGCGCCGCACACTGCGAAACGGTTTTGGAAATCCTCATGGCATCAATCGGCAGCCTCCGGAAGAAATCCACGGTCTGTTGCGGATCATGCGCCGGTTGGAAGCACTGATGCACGAATGCGGGTTGGTCGGTTCCGGCTGGCAGGTGAGTCAATCGGCCGTCGTCGCCACCGCGAATTTACTCCGGACCAAATCCGAGTATGTCGTCGTTGACCTTGAGTCTGGGATTCCTGCATTACTCGTCCCCTATTATCTCGGAGCAGGTTGGCGAATGCGGTCGATGCCGCTGTTTGATGATCTGGAACCGCGGACGCTGCGGAATTTCGTTGAAGAGCATTGGCCGAAATTACAAACCGAACTGGGCCGCACAGGATTTCAACAGCTGGCCGACGATGTCGAGGCATTAATCGAGCATACGGCGCGGTGGAAACAAGCCGAGATTGCCCTGGGCCGCAGCAGTACTTCGTTATTCTCACGCACGTTTCGCAAAGCGCATCGACAACGCTGTTTTGACATCTGGCAACGGCAGGAGATCATCGACGAAAAGACGGCAGACCAGTTCCGCTCATCGTCACGACTCTGGTCGCGACCGATCTTTTGGCTGGGTTTGATTCCCGGCAACCTGGGGCGGTTTCTGCAGCAAATGTGCGGCAATCGCATGGCTCGCCGCACGGCCCGGCAGGCGATCCTGCATCGCAGTTTTCGCCGCAAACTATTTTCCGAATATTGTGATCGCAAAACCAAACAATGGCGAAAGGCGGGACGCATTTCTCCGGAGCGGAGCTTTGCCCGGCTGTCTCCTCGGTTTCTGGGGAATGTCGCCTTGGCCAAAATAACGCCGGCCGGCCTACAGCGCTGGTTGTCCGATCCCCAGCAACGACGGACACAACTGGCACGAATGGTACTGTTGAGCGCGTCGGGACGTTATCAACGCGAATATGGCCGACAGATGATTCGTCAGTCGCTGCGGGAATGGGCGACTGCCGGACGACTGCATCCTCACGAACAGGCCAGCTTAGAAAAACAATCGGATTCCCACGAACTCGACGAATACGCACGGTGCTTTGGCATGCATCTCAGTCTGAAACTGATCATGCCGGTGCTGATTCCTCTCAAAGTTGGCGGGCTGGCGGCTTTTACGGTCACAAAAGATCCGTGGTATCTGTTGCCGTTGGCTGTTTCCCCCATCGCTCGAACAGCAATCACATTGTGGCGAATGGCACGCAATCGCTGGCGTGGCGTTCGCTATGGCGAAGCATTGGCGATTGGGATCTTACCGCTAATCGGGAGTTTGGCCTTTCCCGTACAAATGTATGCAGCTCACAAACAACTGGCGATCTTTCTGATTCGAGACAATGCCGCGCGATTGGGACGGTGGATACCCATCTACGGCGGACGCAATTCCCGTTTGGAAATCGCTGCCATAAAAGCAGCCGACATACCGATTGAATTGCTCGACATCGGATTGTCGGTCATCGCGTGGATCCGGGGATTGTTTCCGCAATGGAACTCGATCGAACCAGAAGCAGATGCCTCGCCAACACTTCCCGCCTCGCGTTGGCAACGGTGGGTCGATCACCACATCAAACAACTCATCGAATCCGAAGCAGCACAACAACTCATCAACGATCACATCGAAAACCTGTACAAACAACAAACCCATTACCGCCAACCAAACCATTACCGCAAAGCGTCATGACGTTTTGTTTGACAAGAATTCTTAGCCACGGATGAAACACAGATTAAACACGGATTCGATACCGTCGATCAGTGATTCCCAAGACGACCGCTGACTGTCACGCACGACCAGCCGTACCGAGAAATGTAACTCTCACTGTCCAACATACAGCAATTGGTGTTTCATTCGTTTTTTCGTTGCACAACGAAATGAGTTGGAATTGTGAGTACGTAGACCAATAGCAACTTTTTGATCTGTGTTCAATCTGTGTTTCATCCGTGGCTAATTGAAAACCGGAAAAATCCGAACGATTCGGCGAATTTGAGACGATCGTAAAAGGCAGAGAAAATGAACGGCCATGGTCCCGAGGTTGAAGTCGGCATTATTTATACCGGCGAACGGCACTTTATGACGCCGTTGATTGCGTCGCTGGCAGCGTCGGACGGGACCGACAATGTGGGGCTAATTCTTGTCGACAATTGTTCCGCCGATGGGACCGGTGATTGGGAGCAAACCTTTCCCGCCACTCAGGTGATTCACATCGAGCAGCGGGTGGGCTATGCCGAGAATCTCAACCGGATTCTCAAAGCATCAACGGCTCGCTACATCTTATTGATGAACACCGATATGCATTTCGATGTCGATTCGCGCTGCGTTTCGCGGATGGTCGAATTCATGGATGCCTATCCCGATTGCGGTTTGGCCAGTTGCGGGATTTATCATCCCGATGGCAACTACGCACATCCCGCTCGACGATTCCAGACCATCAAGACGATAGCGGCGCGGCGATTGGGGATGGAGATGATTTTCCCCAAAGCGATTGCGGATTACCTCTGCATGGAGCAGGACCACAGCGGCACGGTCGACTGCGACTGGGTGTCGGGCTGTTTCATGATGCTGCGTCGCGAAACCTACGAACAAGTCGGAGAGTTCGATAACCGGTTTGCCAAATATTTTGAAGACGTCGACATGTGCCGCCGCGTGTCACAAGCGGGTTGGCGCGTCATGATTAACGGTGCCGCCCGTTGCTATCATCACGAACAACGCGGCAGCAAAAGCGTCCTCTCCCGCGATGCGCTGTTGCATCTGCAATCGTATCTGCGCTGGATCTCAAAATGGGGCTTCGACTCCGGCCAATCCAGTCGCCGTGCGGCATAGCGTGCGGCTCAGCCGCTTGGTGCGAGCTGCCGCTCGAGGTGATTGGTTCGCTCCCGTTGGTCGCTGCTTGCAATTACGACGTCCGTGGTACTCGCTAAGGCCTACGGTCTATAGCCTACGGCCTTTCCTCTCAGTCGGGTGCCACTGCTGGCTTGTCCAGCAGTGCGTTTGTCGGTCACACGATTTGCACTGGCGGACAAGCCGCCAGTGGCACCCGACTGCAGCGGGCTGATACGCCGCGATCACCACCCCGCCTGTTGTCGTTCGTGCAATGTGGGTGTGACGTTTTTACAACCTCGCTGCCGGTTGCCGCGCGTCGCGAAATTGGGATACGCGACCGCTGTGAAAAAAACATTTTCACAACCCGCTACTGTGCCAAGTGGTTGGTGTCTCTCGAAAAGAATTCTTCCGCCGCTGTGCTGCGAAGTGGCAAGCGATTTGCATTGAGTCCCGTTACGTGAGCAGCAACAGCTACCTGCCATGTGACCCACCACTCTCTGAGAAGAGGACTCTCAAAATGAACGTAACGCCTTTCAGTCTCGTACTCGGCGGAATCATCACGATCGCCTGTGCCGCCGATGCGGACGAAACCTGTTGCCCCTGTCCCAGAAATCAACGCACCGCGACTTGCACACGTTCCTCACGACAACCCGCAACAACAGCCCAGGCGACGACGCCCGCGACAGAGATCCTCGCCTTCGAGGCCGATTGGTGTGGACCATGTCAAAAGATGGCGCCGGTGTTGGCCGATTTGGAAAAGCAGGGCCTGAAAATTCGGCGAATCGATGTGGATAAAGACCGGGCGATGACCCGCAAGTTTCGCGTGACCTCGCTGCCCACCATGGTGAAGTTAATCCGCGGGCGCGAAGCGGGCCGGTTAGTGGGAATGACTTCGGCCGATCAAGTCACCATCTTGGCCGGCAAAGTCGCTCAGGTTTCCGGTTTGTGTGAGAAAGCGAAGTTCGCTGAATCTGACACCGACTGTCCTGCCTGCTGCGAGTCTAACCACTGTTGTGCGGACGCACTTTGTGAAATCCCGGCGGCGACCGAAGTCGAGACGTTGCTGCGGGCGACCTATGAAGTTCCACAAGACAAAGCAGCCGCGCTGGTCGGACTGCTGGAGAAAACCACCCAGGTTTCGATGGAAACCAAGATCGCCGATGGAAAATTGACCATCACAACCACGCCGGCAGCGCAGCGGACGATTGGCGCGTTTATCAATGCCTTCCTCCGCGATTCGTCCGTGTCCCCGCTGTCGGCGTGTTCTTCATAACAGACCGTTGAACGAGGGCGCCGTCGGGAACTCACCGACCGAGGGATGTCCCGCTGTTCAACGGTCTTTTCCCCATGACTTTGTCCCCGCAATGCCCTGTGGACGGGTGGTACGTCGCAGCCAAGTTTTGGTTTTGTCAATTGATCACGGCAGTTCGGTCCACCGAAATCGAGCACGGGTGCCTTGTCCGCCCCTGCCCGACCGGCACAGCCGGCTGCCCGATCAATGTGCTCACAAGCACCAGCAAGCTTTTCAGCACCAGTCGAGCGTGACCCCATTTCTCGTGATGCCCCACGCTCGTCACCAAACCGCGGCGTACCACCCACCTTTTTTTGATGGGTTCACCACGGAGGCACGGAGTAAAAATAGGCTTTAGGCTGTAGACTTTAGTCCTTAGGAGAAAACACTCGTTCCCAAACTCTGTTTGGGAACCGATTCATCTGCGAAGCTCTGCTTCGTTCGAGTCAGAACACGATGATCGTGTCGATCATCGTACGTTGTCTGCAAGCGAAGCAGAGCTTCGCAAAATTGCGTTCCCAAACAGAGTTTGGGAACCAGTCGATATTTCTTACCTAAAGCCTATGGTCTAAAGCCTACAGCCTATTCCCGTGTCCTCCGTGCCTCCGTGGTGAACCTTGTTAACCGCGCGAGAAGCGGAACGGCTCACTAGCAATGTGATAACCGGGGCGCAGAGCGACGTTCATCAGCAGACCCAGTGCCACGCAGGTGAACAACAGGCTCGAACCGCCGTAACTGGCGAGCGGCAATGTCAAACCAGTGATCGGCATCAGTCCCACCACCATGCCGGTGTTGATCACCGTTTGCGCTGCCAGCAGAGCGACGATACCTACGGCAATCAGTCGTCCGAACGGTTCACGCGTCGAGGCGGCTACCGCTAATCCGCGAGCGAAGAGAAATAGGTACAAAATCAACATGACCGCACATCCCACCAGACCCCAGCGTTCGCCGATCATGCAAAAGATAAAGTCCGTCCGGGCAGCGGGGAGGTGATAGGCGCGGGGGTCGTCGACCGCCATGCCGGTGGTTTCACTTCCCCAAACGCCTCCCAGGGCGATGACTTGTTTGGATTGATGCAGATGATAACCATCTCCCGCCGGAGCGCGTCCCGAGTCTTGTTGCACAAACAGCGTCACGATCCGCGACTTTTGTTCCGCACTCATCCCCATCCACAACAGCGGCAGCACGGCGATGCCCAGACAGGCGATCGACACCAAATGCCGTGTCCGCGCGCCGGCGGCGAACAACATGGCGAACAGCACCGGCAGGAACAACATCGCCGTTCCCAGGTCGGGTTCGCGGAGAATCAGCGCCAGCGGAACGAGCGACAACAAAAACGGCACGAGCAGTCCGGTTAGATTGCGGTAGTTGGCGCGGTACATCAAATAGCGGGCCAGCGCCAGGATGTAAGCCAGCTTGGCCAGTTCCGAGGGTTGGAAGTTCATCACGCCCAACGGAATCCAACGATGCGAGCCGTTGCGAATCGGGAAAAAATAGACCGCCAACAACAGCACCAGGCTGATGCCAAATAGCAGGTAGCTATTGCGTTTGAACATCTGATACGGCACCAGCGTCGCGGCCAGCATGGCGGGGAGCGAGATGACCAGCCAGACAACTTGCCGTTCAAAGAAGGCACCCTCTCCGGCGAGCGCGTCGCCATGGGCGATTCCCGACAGTCCGCACAGCGCCAACGAGACCGTGCAAAACACGATCATCCACGGCAACCGGCGAAACCACTCCCCACGATTCACAAATTCGCCTCCCTGCGAATGTCATGATGGATTGAATAATCAAACGCGAAACTTAATACGTCGGGTGCCACTGCTGACTTGTCCAGCAGTGTGATTACCAGTCGCACGGTTTGCACTGGCGGACAAGCCGCCAGTGGCACCCTTTTGCGCCGATGACAGCCTGGAGCAGTCGGATAATATTCTTACTGGCCACCGGCCACTCACCACCGGCCACTTTTTAATTACGCCAAAATATCATGCAGCACATGCCCATGCACATCGGTCAGTCGCATGTCGCGGCCGGAAAAACGGAACGTCAACTTTTCGTGATTCATACCCAACAGGTGCAGCATCGTAGCGTGCAGATCGTAGATTTCGACGCGATTTTCGACCGCATGATAGCCAAATTCGTCGGTGGCACCATAGCGGATTCCCCCTTGGATCCCCCCGCCGGCCATCCACAGCGAAAACCCCTGCGGATTGTGGTCCCGGCCGTTTTTCCCTTGTGCGAACGGGGTGCGGCCGAATTCGCCTGACCAGATGACCAAAGTCTCGTCCAGCATGCCGCGAGCCTTGAGATCGGACAACAAAGCGGCGATCGGCTGGTCGACGACGAGGGCGTTTTTTTCGTGGCCTTCTTTGAGGTTTCGGTGTTGATCCCAGCGGTCGTTGCCCACGTTGGGGCAGGTCAATTCAATGAACCGCACCCCCCGTTCGACAAGCCGCCGCGCGATGAGGCATTGGGCAGCGAATATTTGTGTTTGTTTAAATTCATGATCCATGCCGTACATCTGTTGCGTCGCCGGGGTTTCGCCGCTGAGGTCCATCAGTTCCGGCACCGCCATCTGCATGCGATAGGCGAGTTCGTAGTTGGCGATTGCCGATTCCAACGGGTCGACCCGTCCGACGCGGTCCAACGTCCCGGCATCCAAATTTCGCATCAGCGCCAATTTGTTCCGCTGCAGTTGCGCGTTTTGTTCGCTGCGTTTGATGTTGGCCACCGGCGGGTTTGACGGTTTGAAAATCGATCCCTGGTGCGTCGCGGGGAGAAATCCGCTGTTGAAACAATCCAACCCGCCCGGCGGAATCAAGCCGCCATTGAGCACGACAAAACCGGGCAGGTCCTGGTTCTCACTCCCCAGCCCATAACTGGCCCAGGCCCCCATGCTGGGCCGCCCTTGGATGCCGTGTCCGGTGTGCAGAAAATAATTGGCGTTGGTGTGTTCCGGGAATTGCGCGACCATGGAATTGATCACGCACAGATCATCCATGTGCGTCGCAATGTGCGGAAACAACGAACTGACCGGCAGTCCGCTCTCGCCATGTTTTTTAAACTTCCATGGGGAACGCATGACCTTGCCGACGGCATCGAATTGCGTCGGTTCGACTTTGAGAACCGAGTGGGGATCCTTCCCGTCATGTTTGTCGAGCGCCGGTTTGGGATCAAACGTATCGACTTGCGACGGCCCACCATCCATGTACAGATAGATCACACTTTTCGCTTTGGGAGCGAAGTGCGGCTCTTTGGGGGCGAAAGGATTTTTGTCGGATGATGTCTTCCCGGCCGAAACCGTTTCGCCAAACAAACCGGCCAAGGCCAACCCGCCAAAACCATTGGCGCAGCGCAACAACATCTCGCGGCGGCAGACGGGCTGTTCGATGAATTGTCGGCAATGGGACATGTTTTAGGCTGCTATTTTTAAAGGGACGGTTTTTTGTTTCACCACGGGGGGGGATAGGCTGAAGGCTTTAGACCGTAGACTTTAGGAAAGAAATATAACCTGGTTCCCAAACTCTGTTTGGGAACCAAATTTCCCGAAGCTCTGCTTCGTTAGCGACAAACGTGATCGGCGTCAATCATTTTGTGATGCCTGCGAAGCAGAGCTTCGCTGAATTGCGTTCCCAAACAGAGTTTGGGAACGAGTGTTACCAGCGCGAACGAGTGTTTTTCCTAAGGACTAAAGTCTACAGCCTAAAGCCTATTTTAACTCCGTGCCTCACTCCACAAACGTAAACTCCTTGAGCGTAATCAGCACATGGCACAAATCGGTCCACACGCGCGGGTCATTCGTGGCTTCCTCGCCAGCGATGTCGTAGGCGGTTGCTTGTGATATTAAAAACGCTTCCGCCGCTTCGATCTCATTCTTGCTCGGCGGGCGGGCGTAGGCTTGTTGGTACATGGTTTGAATTCGCTGGGCACGATCGTCTTCGGCGTCGATCAACCGCTGCGCCCACAACTCGGCCTGTTGTTTGACGAAGGGGTCGTTCATCAGGATCAAAGCTTGCGCGGGGACGTTCGATTCCGAGCGACGGCCGACGGTGCTGAAGGGGATGGGGGTGTCGAAGGCCAGCATCATCGGCGAGAGGAAATTGCGGTTCACGCGGATATAAATACTGCGCCGTCCCTCACCGTCCAGCGGGCCGTCTTGTTTGGGGCGTCCGCGGCCTTCCATGAATCTGGTCAGGTGGACGGGAGTGCTGTTGCCGAATTGGCGGCTGTCGAGCCGTCCGGAAATCAGCAAGATCGCGTCACGAATCGCTTCCCCTTCGAGACGATGCATCCGCATGCGGTGCAGCAGTAGATTCTCTGGATCGGTCTCTTCAGCGGTCGGGTCGGTGACGTGACTCGTCATTTGATACGTTCGCGATAAGACCAACCGGCGAATCAAACGTTTGATCGACCAACCATCGGCGATGAATTCTGCTGCGAGATGGTCGAGCAGTTCTGGGTGTGTGGGTGCCTGCCCCAGCACGCCGAAGTTATCGACCGAAGCGACAATTCCCCGGCCAAACAGATGATGCCACACGCGATTGACGATCACCCGAGCCGTGAGTGGGTTTGTCGGATCGACAATCTGCTGTGCCAATTCCAAACGTCCGCACGCATTGAGGATTGGCGGTTGATCGGGACCGGCGAGAACCTCTAAAAAGCGTCGCTGCGCAACTTTGCCCAGTTTTTTGTGGCTGCCGCGAATATGAATCCGTTCATCTTCCGGCGAACCAGCGGTGAGGGCCAAGGCTTTGATCGGAGCGGGGACCGCGTCGGCCAGTTCCTGGCATCGTTTGTTCGTCGCAGCAAATTCGCTGTCAGGCAGATCGATCAATTGCCGGGCCATGACCCATTGCAACAACTGCTGGTCATGCGCATCGGCTTCGCCCGCGTGCCACTTCGAGAGCGCTGTTTGCCAGCGCTCTCCCGCAGCAGTACTGAGTGCAGCGGCCGAATCGAGCGGTTCGCTTTTTAGCAATTCAAGAATCGCCGGGTCCGGTGTATCTTGCGGTTGGCTGTTGCCAATCCGAATTTCATCGACGGCCACAAATCCGTCGCCATCGTCGATCAGTTCGATATACGCCTTATGCCCCAGATACTTACCGACGTACTGCGAGCGCCAAACATAACGGCCATCGGTGTTGACGTCGAATTTCATGTCCCCAAACAGCAGTCCGCTGAATTCGTTCATGTAGTAGCCGTCGATGATCAACCGAATCCGCCCTCCACGGCCCGCCATGCGATAGAACATTCGATTGCCGGTGATCGTAAACGTCGGTGACCGCAGCACACCTTGCAGTTTGCCCGCCAGTTGTCCGCTATGGGCCACGCCCGACGGCGTGGGTGCTGCTGCGGGAGACGTTGCATCGCTATCATGCCCCTGCGTCGGACCCGCCCCAAACGCAGTTCCCGTGACAAACCAATCGCCGTAGTCGCCCGAATTAAAATCAGCGAACAGCTCGGTACTGGCAAAGGTGTCCTGGGCCGTTTTGGTAGCTGTTGCCAACTCGGCAATGACGTTGTCTTTCCAATCAGCAAAGGTTGGTTGTGGTTTGTTTTGCAGACCTTTGACGAGTGACTTAAATAGGAAATCAGGCTGCGCGGGTTGATCTTTATCCGTCGGTTTGACCGCTTCGACCCAACGGCTCAGCCGCTCCGGATCGAGTCCCCGTTCTTGCGCGAATGTCGCAGCCGTTGATCCGGAGGTCGTTTGTGAAAAATCAATCGCTGCAGCGAGATACGCGGCAAAATCCGCTGCGACGTCCTCCGACGGTTGGGGAACGACTGCTACGAATTCCGCGTTGGCCTTACTGCGCAGCTGGCTCAACTCGGCCGCGGCGTCGGCGATTTTTCCATGTGGATCCAGTAACGCCTCGTCCTTGCGCGAACTTTGCAGAAAACCGGCCAGCGCGTAGTAATCTGCGGTCGTGATCGGGTCGAATTTGTGGTCGTGGCAGCGGGCGCAGGCGACGGTGATTCCCAGAAACGATTTGGTCATCACATCAATCTGATTGTCGATACGGCCCGCTTCGTCGCCGCGCACATCGACCGGGGCGTGCGTCGCTTCGCCCAAATACCAAAACCCGGTGCCGAGAATCGATTCGTTGTACTGCTCCTCGGGATGCATCCGCGGATGCGGCAAGAGATCGCCGGCAATGTGTTCGCGGACAAAGTCGTCATACGGCACATCGGCGTTCAAGGCGCGGATGACATAATCGCGATACCGCCAGGCATGATGAATCGGAAAATCAAATTCGTGGCCGTGCGACTCGGCATAGCGGACCAAGTCGAGCCAATGCCGCCCCCAACGTTCTCCGAATTGCGGTGCGGCCAACAAACGATCGACGAGCCGCTCGGTGGCTTGCGGTGAATCGTCCTTGAGAAACGCCTCGACCTCCGCTGGTGTCGGCGGCAAGCCGGTGATGGCGAACGATAAACGCCGAATCAGCACGCGTCGCGAAGCCTCGCCCGCCGGTTTCAGGCCTTGCTGTTCCAATGCCGCTAGAATGTAACGGTCTTCGGCAGTGCGCGGCCAAGTCGTATTTTGCACGGACGGAGGATTGGATTTTTGCAGCGGTTGAAACGACCAGTGTTTGGCGCGCTCAGCGAGATCAAATCCGTTATTCGTTGGCGAGTCGGGGACCTCTTCGGCGGGCCACGGCGCGCCCATTTGGACCCACTTCGTCAAATCGTCGATGGCAGCGGCAGGCAGCTTTCCGGACGGGGGCATCTGGTAGCCGTCGTCGCCGTAGCGGATCGATTCAATCAACAGACTTTCATCCGGCTCGCCCGGTACGATCGCTTCGCCAGTATCGCCACCTGTGATCAGTCCCGCCCGCGAGTCGAGTCGCAAAGCCCCTTTTTGCTTTTTGGGGCCGTGGCATTTATAGCAGTGCGTGGCCAACACTGGCCGCACTTTTTTCTCAAAAAACTCCAACTCCGCCGCTGTGGGGTCTTTCGCAAAACACGCAGCCGCACCACCGCACAATGCAATAATGAAGGCCAACACAAATCGGGTGGATAGTTTCATGCTTCGGTTGGGTTTGAACAGGAGTGAAGCGGTTTTGGAGTGGGCGCGGGGATTGTTGAGATGCAAAGAATGCACAACTATTGATTATCGACTCTCGCGCCTACGTGCGTCAATGTTAGGACGTTTTCTCTGCATTGCGGCTATCGCCGACGAACCACTTAGTGAATTGAGCCGTTCATTGAAGCCAATTGGAAAAAGGGTACCTCTGGCGGCTAGTCCGCCAGTGCAAACCGTACGACTGGTAAACACACTGCTGGACAAGCCAGAAGTGGCACCCGACAGTTGAATAGATTTGGTTTATCAACGAGTGATTGGGCCCCGATTTTATTGGCAATCCGCCACAAACCCGTGGTACGATACGCCTCATCCGCATGCGCTATTCCCCATGAGTCGCCACGTGACCGACCTCCTCCAAGACGACGAACTGTTGCTCGACGCTCTGCGGCTCAGCCTCGTGACGGGGATCGGGCCGCGGCTGACTCAAGTGCTGCTTGAACGGTTTGGCACGCCCCGGGAGATATTAGCTGCGCCGCCCGACATGTTGCGTGCTGTGCCGGGCATCGGACCGAAAGTCGCTGCCGCGCTGTTTGAGGCGCGGAGTAGCGATGCGGCGCAATTGGTCCTCGCGCGGTGTCGGCAACGGGGGGTGAACTTGCTAGCGCCGCACCGCTCCGACTATCCAAAAATGCTGCGGGAAATTCCCGACCCACCGGCGGTGCTCTATTGCCAGGGTCAGTTTGAGCCGCGCGATTCGTTGGCCATTGCGATGGTCGGTTCGCGGAGCTGTACGCCTTACGGACGGCAAATTGCGGAAAAATTGGCCGGTGGGTTGGCCCGCGCCGGGATGACGGTCGTCAGCGGATTGGCGCGGGGCATTGATGGCTTCGCACATCGCGGCGCCCTGCAAGCCGGCGGCCGCACGATTGCCGTGCTTGCTACGGGTGTGGACGAAATCTACCCGTCCGAGCATGTCGAGTTGGCTCGTGACGTCGCAGCGCAAGGTGCGGTGGTCAGTGAATCGTCGTTGGGACAAAAACCGTTGGCGGGATTGTTTCCGCAACGCAATCGGATCATCAGCGGCTTGTCGTTGGGGGTGATCGTCGTCGAGGCCTCGCGGAAAAGCGGCGCGCTGCATACCGCGCGGCATGCGATGGAGCAGGGCCGCGAAGTCTTCGCCATCCCCGGCCGGATCGACTCCCCTGCTAGCGGCGGTTGTCATGACCTGATTCGCGACGGTGCGCGACTGGTGACCTCGGTCGATGACATCCTCGAAGAGCTCGGCCCTTTGACCGAACCGGTCGCAATTCCCAAACAGCCGTCACAACCGCCGGAACAAAGTGATCCCCCGGCCACGGAGGAGGTCCACAGTCCGCGGGAATTATCGCTCAGCGATCAAGAACGGCAGATTCTGAGCCTGGTGCCCAAGGAGCCGGTGCACATCGATGAAATCCTCCGCCACGCCGACATCGAACATTCCCGCATTTTGTCGACGTTGACGGTCCTGGAAATGAAACGCATGGTGCGGCGGTATCCCGGCGGGAACTATTGCCGTTGTTGAAGCGGCGACCGAACCAGCGTCGTGGTGGCTCGGCGCGAACATCAATAATTCGCGAATCCACAATGGCTAGAATGCGGTTGTGGGCTGTCATGGGCCCTTTGGCCTGGAGATTCTCATCGCAGCGAATCGGTAAATCTGTTGCGATCCCCTAGCCATGGGTGTTGAGCGGTCTGAGGCCGTATATTACGATGACTGCCCAATTAATTAGCACGACGGTAAATACAAGACGGTCCTGAGTCCGTCCCCAATCAGTCGCAGTCACCCACACGGCGAGGTCCATGATGGCAACAAAAGGGTACGACACGGTTTTATTATTCGGCGCACCCGGCGCGGGCAAAGGGACCCAAGGGGCGATTCTCGGGCAAATTCCCGGCTTTTTTCATCTGTCGTGCGGCGATGTCTTTCGCGGCCTGCACATGAATTCCCCCGAAGGGCGGGAGATCTATAAATATAGTTCCCAAGGAAAATTGGCACCCAACGATCTGACGGTGCGGATTTGGAAGCGGGGCATGGACGCGTTCACGACCCGGTCGGACTACAAACCGGAGGAAGATCTGCTGGTACTCGACGGTATTCCGCGGAACGTCGAACAGGCCGAGATGATCGTCGAGCACGTCAACGTCTTCAAGCTGATTCACCTGGTCTGTCCCAGCGAAGAGGCAATGATGCACCGCATGCGACGACGGGCGATTCGCGAAAACCGCGCCGACGACGCCAACGAAACAGTCATCCGCCATCGCTTCGAGGTGTACCGACAAGAGACGTACCCGGTCTTGGATCACTACCCCAGCGAGATGATCTCCGAAATCAACGCCATGGGTTCCCCAGCCGAGGTACTACAACAAATCCTCAACGTCGTCGTCCCGGTCCAAAACGAACACTTCGCGAAAATCGGGCACGAGATGTTGTAGGCGGTAGTCCGCGAATCTGTGTCACCAAAAACAAGATCGCGAACAAGCGCTTTCAAACACCGTGCCTATGTTTGGCCAAAGGCCTTTTTTCCACCCTAGCCTGGGGCAACGCCCCAGGAATGCGGGCAGACCCAACGGTGTTTGGCCAACGGCCATGATCAAACGGGCAATTGTGTATGGCCTTCGGCCAATGATTGACGGTCATATCACGCTTACCTAGGGCGTTGCCCTAGGCTATGTTGTGCTTGGCCTTCGGCCAAAAAACGCTGCGGACTTTCCAACGCCATCATCATTCCACCAACGACTGGCCACCGGCCACTCGCCACCGGCCACTCCTCCCCGCCCTTCACTGCCGCAACTCGTCCTTCATCTGCTGCAACTTCTCCAGCGCTGCCAACGGCGTCATGGTGTTGATGTCCATGTCGCGGATTGAATCCAGCATGGGATGCGGCTCGACGCCGAAGAGTGAGAGTTGGCGGTTGTTGCGGTCGGTGTGGCGGCGGGGGATTTTGGTGCGGCCGTGTTCATCGACGTGGTCCGCTTCCAGCGTTGATAAAATCACGTCGGCCCGTTCCAGCACGCCGGTCGGCACACCCGCTAAGCGGGCGACGTGGATGCCGTAACTTTTATCCGCCGAGCCTTCGACGATCTTGTGTAAAAACACAATCCCGTCATCATCCTCGTGCACCGATACATTCCAGTTGCTGGTGGCTGAGAGTGTTTTGCTCAGTTCGGTCAGCTCGTGGTAATGCGTGGCGAACAATGTGCGGCAGGCGATGATGTCGTGTAAAAACTCGGTGATGGCCCAGGCGAGTGAAATACCGTCGTAGGTGCTCGTCCCGCGGCCGATTTCATCCAGAATCACCACGCTCCGCTCGGTGGCGGCATTGAGAATGCGGGCGGTCTCGGTCATTTCGACCATAAACGTACTTTGCCCGCGGCCCAATTCGTCGCTGGCCCCGACCCGGGCGAAGATGCGGTCGGCAATGCCGATCGTGGCTGCGTTGGCCGGGACGAATGAACCCATTTGTGCCATGATCGTCAGCAGCGCCGCTTGGCGGATGTAGGTGCTCTTTCCCGCCATGTTCGGGCCGGTGATCAACTGCACCATGCAGTTTTCCGGATCAAGCAACACATCATTGGGGACAAACTGCCCGGTCGGTTGCAGACGATCCAACACCGGATGCCGGCCGTCGCGGATATCGAGCAGCGGTTCGTCCGTCAGTTGTGGCCGGCAATAATCGTTGCCCACCGCCAAGACGGACAATGCGGTCAGCACGTCGATCTGAGCCAAAATCTCAGCCGTGGTTTGCAAGCGGGCGACGTGTCCGCGGACCGATTCCCGCAGGGCTGAGAACAACTCCTGTTCCAAGGCATTTGCCTGATTTTCCGCAGTGAGCACCTTCTCTTCGTGCTCTTTGAGTGCGGGGGTGATATAGCGTTCTTGGTTTTTGAGCGTCTGTTTGCGAATGTACTCCGCCGGCACTTTGTCGGCGTTGGCAGCGGTGACTTCCAGGTAATACCCAAAGACCTTGTTGAAACCGACTTTCAGATTCGGAATGCCGATCCGTTCCGCTTCGGCCGCTTGATAACGGGCGATCCATTCCTTGCCGCCGCGGGCCAGGTCGCGGAGTTCATCCAGTTTTTCATGATAACCAACGCGAATCAGTCCCCCGTCGGTATAGTTCAGCGGCGGTTCATCCACGAGTGTGTTGTCGATGTCAGCGCGGATGTCGGCGCACAGGTCGAGGTTGGCCTCCAGCTCGCGCAACAAGTCACTGCTGCGACCGGCCAGTTTGGCTTTGAATTTCGGCAACAGCGCCAACGTCGCAGCGAGAAATCCGAGATCGCGCGGACTGGCGCGGCCGGTGGCAATGCGGGCGGTGAGCCGCTGCAGGTCGTAGGTTTGTTTCAAACAGTCGCGGACATCACGGCAGAGTACCGCATCGGGCAGCAACTCCTCGATCGCATCGAGTCGCCGATTGATGGGCACTGGGTCGGTGAGCGGATTGGATAGCCAATCCGAAAGCAACCGCGCGCCCATGGGCGAAACGGTTTCGTCGATCACCGAGAGCAAACTGCCGTCACGCGCGCCGTCGCGGAGCGTTTGTGTCAGTTCCAAGCTGCGGCGGGTTGCTTCGTCGATGATCAAATTCGTGCCGCGACGATATGGTTCCAGCCGCGTAATATGATCCAACGAGCTTTTTTGCGTCTCCTGCACATACTCCAACAGGGCTCCGGCGGCAGCCACGCCCGGGGAGGTGATATCGACGTCGAAACCTTCCAGCGTCGTTGTACCAAAGTGCTTCAGTAAGGTTTGCCCGGCATTGTCAGCCGCAAAACTCCACGGCGGACGTTCGCCGATCAGCATCCCGTCGGCAAAGCTGAGCGTCTCTTCCAACCAGTCGGGACGTGGACCGCTGGGGACGAGACATTCCGAAGGTTGCAGCCGCGCCAGTTCGTCGCCCAGATGCGCCGGTGCTAAATCGGCGGTGACGAAGCGTCCGGTGGAGAGTTCCAGCCACGCGATGCCGACCGCCGTCTTGGTGGGAAAGATTGTGGCCAAAAAATTGTGTTGCCGCGGATCGAGCAGTGCGTCTTCGGTCAGTGTGCCGGGCGTCACGACGCGTGTCACCTCGCGGCGGACCAGCCCTTTGGCCTCTTTGGGGTCTTCGACCTGCTCGCAGACTGAGGCGCGAAAACCGGCCTGAATCAATTTATGCAGATAGCCATCCAGCGCGTGATAGGGAAACCCGGCCATCGGCACCGGATTCGCGGAGGATTTGTCCCGGCTGGTCAGCGTGAGATTCAAAACCCGCGCGGCTGATTCGGCATCCTCATAAAACAGTTCGTAAAAGTCCCCCATGCGGAACAGCAGCAGTGAATCGGGATACTCCGCTTTGACCTCCAAATACCGCTGCATCATCGGCGTCAATTTTTTTGCGTCGCTTTTGGGAGCAGTCGTTTTGGATGCGGCCATCGGTGGTGTGGATTCAATAAAACAGGGCAAATAAAAACGAATGGTGTTGCCGGAGCCTGGAAAAATCAACACGGATTGGCCGTGATTTCAATAATCGCCGCTGCAGAAGCAGGCTACTGCGTATTTCGTGACGGCTTGGTCTTGCAGGAAAAGACTAGCCACAGAGTTCACAGAGGACACAGAGTAAAAAAGGCTTTAGACCTTAGGCTTTAGACTGTAGGTTTGGCCGTCGGAAATCAGTTGTTTTCCTACAGTCTATAGTCTACGGCCTACAGTCTCCTTCTCTGTGACCTCTGTAGCTTTTCTTTTTCGAAATCTTAGTTGCGACCTAACCTCCCTGTCGAAATTCTATGCTGTAGGATCCTGTAGGTTGTTTTACGTCGCAAATCATGCGGTCACTGTGCTGGACAAGGATCGCTGTGCACGACGGCAAGCCGTCGGTTTGGGATTTACTCCTGTGAATCTGTGTTTGATCTGTGTTCAATCTGTGGCTAAGAATACCTGCAAACGAAAGTGGGGACTCTTATTTTTCCGGAAACAGTTGGCTGACGCTGGTGCGGTCGTGGACCGAGCGGATGGCTTCGGCGAAGACCGGGGCGACGGGGATGATTTCGATGTTATCGGGAAATTCGTCGAGCCGATATTCAATGGTGTCGGTCATAAACAGTTTTTTAATCACGCTGTTGCCGATGCGCGGCGCCGCTCCCTGGGAGAGCACCCCGTGAGTGACGGCGGCGTAGATGTCCTTGGCTCCGCGCTGTTTGAGAATGTCGGCCATGGCGATCAACGTGCCGCCGGAGATAGTAAAGTCATCGACCAGCAGCACGTTTTTGTCTTTGACGTCGCCGATCACTTCCAGCGCCTGAACGGTTTCGTCGTGGCCGGTGCGGAGTTTGTTGCCGATGACGACCGGCGCGCCGAGCAGGTCCGCATAGGCAGCGGCATCTTTGGCGAATCCAATATCAGGGCTACAGACGACGAGATCCGGGATGTTCAGTTTTTGGATATGATCGCAGATAACATGCCGGCCGTAGAGATGATCGACGGGGATGCCGAAGAATCCTTGGATTTGCGGGCTGTGCAGGTCCATTGTCAACACACGGTCGCAGCCGGCGACTTCCAGGGCGTCGGCACAAACCCGTGCGCGGATCGAGACACGCGGTTCGTCTTTTTTATCCCCTTTGGAGTAACTGAAAAAGGGAATCACGGCGGTCACTTGCTGCGCGCTGGCTCGTTTGAGTGCGTCGATCCAAAACAGCAATTCCATAAAGTTGTCATTGACCGGCAGGTGGACGCCTTGAATGACGTAGACGTCGCGGCCGCGGACGTTTTCCAGCACCCGGACAAAGACGTTTCCCTCGCTGAACCGCGGCGCTTCGGACGGAAGCAGTTGCACACCCAACTCCGCAGCGATTCTTGCTGCCAATTGTGGATTTCCGGTCCCCGCCAACAGCGTCAAGTCCCCTTGGGGGGCTTGAAACGACTGGGGGCGCGGCCCTGGTCGCGGACCAGGCGCCGGTGTCAATTCCGTCATGAGTCGGGTTCCACGTTGTCGATTGAGTGAGAGAGTGGTTGCATTACGTCCACGCATTGATTTCGCCCCAGGGTGACGGGACGTCCGCTGTTTCCCTCGGGAGAGAGGGCGCGAGGGCGATTTTTCCTATCTCCGCATCATATCGGGGGGCGACGACAACTCAAGCGCGGCGTCGTTTTGGACCGCATCTCTAGCTGCGGCAAGAAAAATCCCCTCGGAAAATGCCGTTTCTGTCGGTTTTCGGGGTTGCGACAGCCTCGTCTGCCGATCAGGATGATAGGAAAAAGCGGCTTGTCCACGGAATGGCTCAGGGTTTTCCTCTATTCCCTGACTTTTCAAGACTACCAAGCGAAATTTCGTTGACACGGCCTTGATTGTCCGTGATAATTTCAGGAACATAAATAGGCTGTTTGGGGCAAATCTAAGCATTTAGGGCAGTCATTCGTCATACGTTGAGCCGGATTTGCGGCGATTCTGCGTGACGAGCCGGGTAAAGAAGATGGATAAAACGATGATCAACAACGACGAAAATCACGAAATAGACATGACATCACAAGACGTCAATCGCGCCAAACGGCGTCAATTGCTCAAACGGGGAGCATTGCTGGTTCCGGCAATCGTCACGCTCCACGCACGCCCTGCGCATGCTCAAACCAACGGATCGTATGGTTACAACAGCTACGTGATCGTGAATGGTCAAGTGCAGTCTGTCACAGGGTCCTGGCATACTCAGCAAGAGGCCCGCGATGCCGATGAGATCCAGGATGACCCTTAACGGTTTTGGCTTGACCGTCCCGGCCAGATTTCCTTCTGGCGTCCCACCTTATCCCCCCGCTTTGGCCCTGCTGGCCGGTTCCTATGACACAGCCTCGACAACTGTGGACCGCTTCACGCTTGGGAACATTTCAATGGCGCAAATGGGATGAAACTGAAACCATCCTGTTTCATACCGCTTCGGGCGATACACACGTCTTGAGTCCTCCGGCAGCCGTGGTCCTCAAAGAATTGGAACACGCCAGTTTGCCCTTCGAGGAAATCGTGAAACGCGTTACCATCTCTCTGGGTGATGTGCACGACGACAGCTTGGCCGATCAGGTCGAGCAACTCTTGGACGACTTCGACCAACTGGGGCTGATTGAGCCGGTTACGTGAAGCTAAATGATCTTTCCACAACGCAGTTAGTCCAACGGGCAGCCGGTGAGGGCCTGTGTTGGCGTGTGGGACCGTTCATTGTCCGCTTGCGAACGCCGCTCCAAGACATCGTCGAGAACATCGCCTTCCTTTACGCTGGCTTCCCGGTATTGGACGGCGCGGACTATGCCGATCATGAAGTTGTGGTCCTTCCCCGCGGCATGACAGGAAAACGGGTCAGTATCATCGCCGACGGGCGCGCGATCTATCCCTCCGAACCGCGCGCCATCGCTGTGCCATTGTTGGAATGGACACTGAACCTCTGCGTGTTTCACCAGCCAAGCACGAATTTGATTCTGCACGCCGCTGTCGTCGAACGGGGCGGCTGTGCGCTGATCATGCCGGCAGTGCCCGGTTCGGGGAAAAGTACATTCTGTGCCGCACTGGCGCATCGCGGTTGGCGGTTACTCTCCGATGAAGTGGCGATCTTGCGGCGGACCGACGGTCGCGTTGTGCCGGCGACCCGTCCCATCGGTCTGAAAGACGCCTCAATCGACGTGATCCAACAATTCGCCCCTGAGGCGGTGCTTGGTCCCAGTTGGCCCGGCACGGCAAAAGGGACGGTCGCGCATTGCCTGCCGAGCGAAGACAGTATCCAACGCGCCGGAGAGACCGCTCAGCCGCGCTGGTTGATGTTTCCCGCCTATCGCCACGGAGCTGAAACCGAGCTAACGCCGATCTCCAAACCGCGCGCCTTGGTCCATGCCGCTGCCGATTCCTTCAACTACAGCGTGCTTGGCACCGAGGGCTTTACCGCTTTGTCGCGCTTGGTCGATGCGTGTGACTGTTATGAACTGACCTACGGCGATTTAGAAGATGCGGTGACCGTTGTCGGGCAGTGGACGCAGTTGGATGGCTCCGCACAGCCCGAGGCGGATTCGGCGGAGCCATCCTTGCCGGCCGAGACGCCTCCTTCCGCTACGAGTGCTTCCCAGGAGAGTCCTGCCAAAATCGGCGCATCGCCGACGCGGATTCGCGAATTGCTGCTGGGAGCGCTGCGGCAGCCTGAGGATCTAGAACAGCTCTCGCCTGCGGAATGGGATGTGTTGTTGCGCGCGGCACGCGTGACCAGTTTGCTTTCTAGTTTGGCGGTCCGCGTTGCCGAATTAGAACTGCTGGAGAAGATCCCCGATGGTCCGCGTCCGCACTTGGAAGCTGCGCGAACCGTTGCCATCCAACACGAGCGGATCGCCTTGTGGGAAGTCAAACGGGTCGAACGCGCGCTCGTGGAGATAGAAACACCTGTCGTCTTTCTCAAAGGTGCTGCCTACCTCTTGGCGGGATGCCGCTTTTCACGCGGCCGCGTGATTACCGATGTCGATATCTTGCTTCCTCGACAACACTTGGCTGCCGCCGAAGCGCAGCTCCGCGACTGGGGATGGATTGCCGACGAGGAAAGCCCGCTCGATGAACAGTACTACCGCGAATGGTTGCACGAATTGCCACCGCTGACACACTTCCGTCGCGGTACGTCGCTCGATGTGCACCATACGATTTTGCCGCGGACCGATCGCTTGGAAGTGCGGCCCGAATTGTTATTCGACGAGGCGGTCCCTTATGAAGAGGGGAACGATCAATTCCTGGTGCTCTGTCCGGCGGACATGTTCTTACATGCGGCGACGCATCTTTTCCGTAACGGCGATTTTTCCAAAGGCCTGCGGGACTTGGCCGATTTGCGGGGCATGCTGGAGGAGTTTGCGACCACCGAGCATTTTTGGCGACAACTCGTGACCCGCGCTGAACAATTGGACCTCGCCGGTCCCTGTTACTACGCCCTGCGGTATACGGCTCGTTATTTCGATTGCCACATCCCGGACGACGTTAAAAAGGCGACCCGGGCTTGGAAACCGATTTGGCCGCCGCTGATGGTGATGGACCGTCTGGTTGATGCAGCTGTCATCCCCCGCTCTCTGGACCGCATCGACCACCGGCGTGAGCGCGCGATTGGGATTTTAGCGCGGTTGTACTTGCCCCGTTTTCGTGTCGCTGCCTCGCCGTCGTTTTGGAAGAAGCGCATGCCGCAGTGGTTCGGGCCTCGCAAACCCAAGACGTGACCGCGCGGTTACTCCGCCGGTTTAGCCAGCGGCAATTCGTAACAAGCGGCTTCCAGATCGTTGCGGACAATGAGTTTGCCGTGCGCGAAGGCGAGCGTGTTCCAAGTCTTGCTGGACAAGGCGGGGATGCGGCCCAGCTCGATCAGTTTTTCCGGATCGGGATCGACGAGCACCACCGGCCCCTTTTCGGTTTGCACAAGAATCAAGTCGCCCACCTGCAGAATTTGTCCGTGTCCGTATCGCCCTTTCTTCCAGACATGCTTGCCGGTTTTCAAAGAAATGCAGGCGAAGATGCCGTTGTCCAAGCCATAGACGTAATCGCCGTCGATCACCGCTGTGGTGAATTTGGTGGCCATGCGGCGGCTGGTCCATTCCGAGGTGATGTTCCACTTGCCGTCGGTCTGTTTAACGGTGATCAATTCGCTGCCCACGCCGTATCCGCTACTCAGAAAGATCTGATCGTCCCGCCCGGGAACCATTAAAGGTTGCGAAGCATTGATTCCTTGTTCGTTGCCAAATTTGTGTTGCCACAACACCTGGCCGGTTTCTGGATCATGACTCAGCAGGCCGTTGCGGGTGAAGTTCAAGACCTGAGGAACACCGTCGACGTTTACCAAAATCGGCGAACTGTAGCTCGTTTTCCATTCCCCTGCGGCAAAGACTTTTTCGCCCGTCTCTCGATCGTAGCCGACCAAAGCGGGGTGCTCGCCGCCGGTCAATCCGATCATTACCAATTTGTCCGTCACCAGCGGCGACGAACTTGTGCCATAGGTCAGATTGTTCGCGTCGGCTTCCTGAAGCACGTTTTTGGACCAGATTGATTTCCCGGTCGATCCGTCCAAGCAATCCAGCACGCCGGTGGCGCCCCAGGTATAGACACGATTCTCGCGAACGGTCGGAGTCCCCCGCGGGCCGGGGCCACCCAGTGTGGAATCGTAAAAGGCGTCGTCGCTGTGCACCCAGATTTCATCGCCGGTATTGATGTCATAACAGACCACGCATTCCCGCTCGTTGCGCTGTTCTTGCGTGAGCGCGGAATCGCCGACGATAGAAAATCCGCTCCAGCCGTATCCCACCGGTTTGCGCCACAACAATTGCGGCGGATTCGCTTCCCAGTCGCGGGCCAAATTCACCCCGGTGATGACACCATTGCGATCCGGGCCAAGAAACTGCGGAAAATCACCCGGGGCCACATTCAACGTGTGCTCAGCGGGATCAACCGCGTCGTTAGCTTGAGCTTTATTGTTGACGGCAAACGTCCGCTGCGCGGTTGTGCGAAATGCGAAGTCGACTTTGCCGTCGCCGGTCAAACCAGCCACGCGATAAATCATAAGAAACGGGACCAGCAACACTGCTGTCGCACAGGTCACAAAGAACCGCCGCCGCCAGGACCAAGGCAGAAATGCAATCCAACCCAGCCAGAGCACAAACAGCGTTGCCGGTAAGAATCCCGGCAGCAGAGAAAACCGCGAGATCACCGTGCCGGAATTCGTCCAGATCAACGCCACATTGGCCGCTAGCCAAGAGGCAACAACGCAGCCCAACAGCACGTATTTGGTGCGGGGATGTCTGAATTTGCTGCCGACTCCATAAGTCAGCACCGCCAACCCAGCAATGGTGGCAATCAGCAGTTGCAGAAACGACGTTTCCGGTGCCCCTTGCGACATCCAGTACACGATCGTGCGACCCCACGTGTAGGGCAGGATGGATAGCGTCGCGATCCAGGCGACAACCAATCGAATGATCGCAATTGTCCGGCCGGCACCATTGACCTGTGCAAATTCAGTTTCCATCAAAGATCCCAATGCGGCATCGCCTGAGAATCGGTTTCAAATTCTGGTTATGCTTATTCGACAGACGATCCGGCCAGCATGTTCATGGCAAATCGGAGAATTTTGAGACGGCCTGTCAAGAAAAGTCGGATCCCCGCACTGGCGATCCCCTGAGCCTGCAGGAAACCGGAGTCCATGAATCGCAACGAGTTTTGCTTCCCCTGCCAGGGCTTTTGACGAATCCGCGTACATGCATCATGACATGGCTAACCGGTGACGTCCAGAACCAGTGGCCGCACTGATCTCAAAACCCGATTTCCCGAATGGAGTCGCCACGGATTTTATTCGTAACATCGGCAATAATATGAACTTCCGATGAGGGGTGCCACTGCTGGCTCGTCCAGCAGTGTGGTGATCGGATGTGTTTTCCATGCCGAGAGACCTGCAGCGAGGTGTGCGCGATCGTGCTGTATTCATCCGGGATTAGTGAACTTCAGAGCACAGGCGCACCAGCAATTTTGGCGGGGAAGACAAACTCCAATTGCATCAAATTTCGAGCTTGGGTAAAGTCCCCCGTCTTGCGTGGAGCTGGATGGAGCGGACTTGGTATTTTGCTCTCCCGCTCGCCGCGTAGTCAACCCGCGAAGACAACAAAGAGGTGTTGAGCCGATGTCGAAGCCCACGAAACAGTCCAAGCGTCCCGTGCAGCGGCAGGTCGGCGTGATCATCTGTCTGTCATTGGTGATATTCTGGGCCTGGACATCGTATGTCGACCATCATCCGGCTGTTGCTGAAAAACAGCCGGCGGCTCTGGCGATTCAATCTCTGCCTCCACGCAGCGACAACCCGCCGCCGGAGATCGCACTCCCTGTCCCCAGTGACGACCGGGACGAAGAGTTGCGTCAAAAAGCGATCGGGACCTGGGAAGATGATTATCACGGCAAACGGACCATGGACCTCCGCGCGGACGGAACAGCGACGATGACCGTAGAACCCGAAGGCATCGGGGCGGCCTTGTTTGCTAAAAAACTGACGTTCGATATCCAATGGAAAATCGAACAAGGGGTGATGATTCTCAAAACGTTGGGCGGAACCCCTGCCAAGAAAATCGCACTGGTCTCGAAAATCTACGGCGATCAAGCCGAAGAGATCATCATCGAATTGACCGACGACCGCTTATTGGTGGAACACGACGAGTCCACCGACTTCGATTGGCGTCGCGTAAGCGATTGAAAGCGTAGGTCATGCTGGTTCCCAAACTCCAATTTGGGAACCCGATTTCTCGAAGCTCTGCTTCGATTGAAAAACGTCATGATTCTCTTCAACCAGCGAAGCAGCGTTCCTAAGCCGGAGCTTAGGAATGAGTGATGAATCGTGCTAGAGGCTCCAGCACTGCTGGACAAGCCAGCAGTGGCACCCGGGTAGTTTCACACCGGGACATCTCATTCTTTGAGCCATGTCATGGCCGCTTCCCGGTCTGCGAATGCAAAGTGCCGCACTTCGGCCTGGACAAAATGGCTGGCGATCTTTGGCGCGATTGTGAGGAACTCACTGTCGGAAACGGCTGCGATCTTTTTCACATGACGATGATGGTTGCGTACGAATTGTACGTGCGAAACAAAAGATCCAAAGTCCTGCCACCCCGGGAAGGACTCCGCCTCGATCAGAATTCCCTGAAGATTCCCCTTCGAATCGATGTAAGGGTCGACCTCGGCAGCCAGCCCTTTGAAGTCGTCAGACGTTAAAGGTGCCTGAGGAGTCAGTACGAGAATGCCTTCAGCTTCGAGCAATTTGTGATTGAGCATGCGAACGCTCTCCGAGTCAAGTGATAGTGATTCTCCTGGTTCCCAAACTCCAGTTTGGGAACCCGTCTTCTCGAAGCTCTGCTTCGATGGATTCAGTTATTTTGGAATCGCGCTCTGAATGACATCAATAAAATCATGCGTGGGATGGCGATTTCGATACTCTTTCGCAAGTTCCTGCCATGCAACAAGTGAAGCGTCCTGTGAAAGCTTGCTGTCCATACTCCACAGCCAGGGAAGTGAATCATTTTCAACACCCCGTCCAATAATGCCTGACAAACTCTCACACATCGATAACATCAATATAAAAATCGCCATTTCAGGGCACGGAAATACACTGTCATCAAAGGGTGTTTTTCTATGGATGGATGTGTTCAACATGAACCGGAACGCCATCGCCGTATAGACGTCGTCAGCGCGAGCCAATACATGTTTAGTGATAATGGCTGTGCAAATCGGTGATTGAGGAATTGCCGCTTCGCCCTTGAGAGCTTCATTGTGAAGTAGCAAACATGCAAGATACATCTCAAGGAACCCAGCGGTGCCATTTTTCGACACGCTGGACATCACCTCTGACAGGAACCATATCATTTCGTCATCGGGTTCAGTTGGCCATTTCCTTCTGAGCAGCGGAATAGCGATTCTATTTTTGAAAATGATAGCATCATCATGTTCCCACTTCTTGGCAATGTCATGTAGTTCGATTCCGAGGTTTGGCGCCTCTTTATGCATGTACTCCAGAATCATATCTGGTGAGGCGTGATACATAACGCGTGAAATTGCATCAAACATGACGATGTAACACTCCTACACAGAACTGAAAAAACACGCCCCGCGTTCCCCAGCTGAAGCTGGGGAACGAAGGGAAGCGAGCTCTTTCTATTTCTCCGCGTCTTGGCGACTTTGCGTGAGTCTTTTTTGCTTAAAAAACGGCACTAACGTCCGATCGCCTTACGAAGCTGATCGATGTATTTGGGGATCTCAGTTTTCGGTTCGCCTTTCCCTTCGTACTCCAACACGACATACCCGCGATATCCGGCATCGTCCAGAATCTTGATAATCCGATCGAGGTCCGCCGGTTCTTCCGGTCGGTCGGCCGGTTTCATGTCGACCTTGATTTGCGCGTTGACGGCATACGGCGCGATCTTGGCCAAATCGCCATACGGGTCTGCTGTGTGGAAATTGCCGCTGTCAAAGTTCACCCCGAACCAGGGTGAATCTTGCACGCGTTCGCAGATCGCCAACAGACCGTCCGCCTCGGCTGTGATCCCACCGTGGTTTTCGATCGCCAGCACCACCCCTTTTTGAGCGGCATAGTCCAGCGATTCGTTCACGCCGGCGACGCACCGCTCTAAGGCGTCGTCAAACGTCTCCCCCTGCGGGACATAACCGGCAAAGATGCGGATCACCGGTGCGCCGATGATGGCGGCATAGTCGATCCAGCGGCGCGTATGTTCCAACGACTTTTGCCGGGCTTCTCCTTCGGGCAGGCAGAAGTTGTTGTTGATGGCTGTGCCGGAAATATCCAACCCCAAGCGAAACGCCTGTTCCTTGAGCGAGAGCAAATAAGCGGTGTGAATTTCTGCAGGGTAATTCGCAAACCAATAACTGGTCAGTTCACATCCATCGAGATTGAGCGACGCCGCCTCGGTGATGAAATCGGGCATCGTCATTGTGGAGTTTTTGAAATCCAGATACTTGCGGTACGAATAGGCCGCCAAGCTGAGCTTCATATACGGCTTGCCAGTTCGCACGATTGGTTTGGCGGCCGTGACTTCTTGAGAGAGGACCGTGCCGCCGGCCACCGCTGCCCCGAGGGCCAAACTTTGTTTCAGAAAATGGCGGCGGTCCGGATGGGTATCGTGTGAATGTGGTGTGGCTGTCATGGGATTGCGAGACTCCTGTGCAAGATGGGCCGGCAGTGATTCGTAAGGAACCGGCGGAATCACTGCACTATACCGCGCCACGGGTCTCGCCGACCACCATCGCCGTCGACCTGTTGCGCGGCACTCGCTACAAACGCTCGCTCTGGGGCGCGCAGTGTGATTCGCCGCCGCAGTTAAAAAATGCCTCACGCAAAGCCGCAAAGACCGCAAAGGAGTGACCGGGAGAAACGGATTTAGAAATGACGGCTGCGCAGTGGGGATATCGTTTGTAAACGAAAAATGCTTTGCCGGTTGGGCGCGATCTACGCCAAACGATGTTCAGCGCATTGACATTGCAAATCTCTTTGCGAGCTTTGCGGCTTTGCGTGAGATTTACTTTCCTGGGCATTGGAGTTGTGCGCGACGTTCCCGCCTCGCTTACGCCATGCCGCGGCGCTGGAGTTCGGACATCACGTTTTGGACGATCGCGTCGACCTCGCTGCGGTCCACTGTGTTGGCTTGGACGGGGCAACCGCCGACCGGTTGGCCGGTGAAGCCTTGCTCGGCCAACAGGCATTGCAACGTTTTGCTGAGCATGCCGAGGTCGGTACTTTGGTTTTCCGACATCGGTTGACGGCCGGTGCCCATGTTGAAGCCGCGCAATTCGACAGCAGCGCGGAAGCCCTCGGGGAATTCGGCGGAATACAGCATCGCGTCGAACAAAGTCACCAGGTCGTATTGCACTTGCCGCGCTTCATCCAGACGACCGGCGGTGGTGAGGTCGTATAGCTTGCGGGTGATTTCCGGCACGACACCCGAGGTGGCGTTGGTTCCGCCGTCGCAACCGATCAACAACAGCGGCATCAGCGCCGCATCCCAACCGGTCAAAAAACTGAACTCCGGCCGATTGGGTCGCACTGCTTGAATCATGCGGATCATGTGCGGGATGTCGCCCGAGGAATCCTTGATCGCCACGATCTTCTCGAAATTGTCGGCCAGCCGTTGTACGGTCGGTACATCGATGGGGCTGGCAAACATGGGAATGTTGTACAGCGTGACATCGACCGGAGTATTGCGGCCGATCTCAGCAAAGTAGGCGTAGACCGATTCGGGGCTGAGCTTGTAATAGAACGGTGCGACGATCGCGACCGCCCGCACTCCCAGCTCGTGGTAGAACTCGCAGGCTTTGATGGTTTCCTTGACGTTGGCTTCGGCCGCTCCAGCAAGAATCGGCACGCGGCCGCGGGTCTGATCGACCATGATTTCAATAATCCGCCGCCGCTCCTCAACCGTGAAGCGCGTGAATTCCCCGGTCGAGCCGTTGGGATACAACCCGTGCACGCCTCGATCGATCAACCAATCGGTATAGCGCCGCAATTCCCCTTCATCGATTTCGCCCTGGGCATCGAGGGGCACAAGATTGGGGGTAAAAATACCTTGGAGTTTGGCGGAATTCGACATGGGACTCACATAGTTTCCGTGTAGATAAACGACTGGGATACGCGTTTATCATAACATGCGGAGCGGGCGCGGGCAGGGGTGGCGGGGTAGGTTCCGTCGACTTTTTCGCCGAGCGGCCCTGCGGGCGAGACCGATCATCCGTGCAATCGGCAAAAGCGGCATACGCAGACTGCACACGACTGGGGCGGCGCGGGCTGTGAGGCGTTAGACGCGGCGGCTGGAGCGGCAGACGGCGAAAATGGAAACTCCGAACAAGAAAATCACGACGAAAGCGGGCAAAATGAAATCAGTCCCCGACATCGGAGTTACGGCAGCGGCTCCTCCACTCTGTGGGGGCACGTCTTGACCCTGAGCGGCGGCCGCCTGCCACAAGGTTGCCCAGCCGGTGGCGGTGAAAGCGATCATCTTCTGGCAGCGTCGCCCGTTTAACCAATTCATGCGCGTATCCCTCGGGGAAGCTGTTTCATCAACGGGCATTTCTCGACAACTCGCTAAAACTCTCTGGCGCGTCCTACTGACGCTGATTTGCAGGTTTTAAAAAACAGGCGCAACCAGGTTTTGAAACTGGATCGAATATGATTGCAGGACGTTTGGGTCGCAGATTCATTTAGATCCAGCATACGCTCCCGCGGGCGCCGGTACCAGTGGCAAATTGCACCAGCTGCATTTTATAACAATTCGCCGAGCGGAACCCGCAGGCGGCGAAACTCGCGACTCGGCAGACAAACCGTGTCCCATCCGGCGGAACGTGTTTTCATGACCTCCAGATAGGCATCGGCCCAGACGCCGAAAAACGCGTAACGACGGCCGCGAAATTCAAACAGTTCGTCGAAGTGCCGACAATGCTTTTCGTGCACGATATGATAGGCGAAGGCCAGCAGCCCGCGAAATCCCGCGCCGAACACCTCTTGCCATTGCAACAGCGCCGGGACGTCTTCGGCACCGGTCCAGTTCTCCCACTTGTGCCCGTGCATCTGCCGCCCCGAAGGAAACCGCCGCCCCTTCACATCGACCAGCAGGTTGGTCTCGCCGGGAGAATAGACAATAAAGTCCATCGACTTGAGAGAAGCGCCCTCCAGCAACGCGCGGCGGCGCTCGTCGACAAATACATAAGGCGTCTTGCGTCCGCGCAGAAATTCTTCGAACGCCACGTCGTAGTGATTGCACCGCAGGCCCATGTTCCTTCACTCCCCGCCAACTGCGCGCAGTTGGTCGCTGAGACATTTATCTGGAAATACGCTGCCTGCGTAGCGTTTAGCCTAGTCGCAGCCGTTTCGGTTTGCAATCCAAACTGCGGTGCGGTGCGGTTTTCTGAGCCACAGATGAAACACGGATAAAACACAGATTAACGGGTGTGAAACCGCAACATCCCAAACCGACGGCTTGCCGTCGCATTGTGTGATCCGAACCAGACGACGCGTCGGCAAAATTACTGATAGAAAACAAATGAGTATTGATTGAGTGGATGATTTACCAGCGCGTGTCAATCTGCAAGCAGCAACGGAAGCCTCGACCTAAATTTTGCGCACGGCACGTAAGCTTTGACTGTTTGCGGTGCAAACGCAAAGAGAAAAAAGTAAGCGACAACCAAAACCTCTTTGCGGCTTGGCGTCTTTGCGCGAGGCTTTTTCTGAAGTCACAACCACGCGGCGGCGGCTTATTGGGCGATGGAATACAGCACGACGTTCAAGGCGATTTTGACAGCGTCCTCGTGGACGTACCCGGCGCAGGCGACTGAGGATTGGCGTTCCAAGGCGCAACTGATGTCGAACTTGCTGTAGATAACGGAGATGCGACCGTCGATTTCGATTCCCTCCAGCAGCGGCTCGACTTCGAAGACGTTCGATTTGAGCGTCACTTTGGTGCTGCCCGATTCGGGAGCCCGCCGTTGCACCTTGCGGATGTCAAACCCGCCTAATTGTGAAGTAAAGATCTCGTGGTCCATCGGCAACCGTTGCAGCGGAGCATCGGGATAAATCGCCTCCATCAATTCCCGGAAACTCTTATCAAACTGCGGCGCGCCACAGCAGGCATCGGCGAATAAAAAGCCCCCTTGGTCGAGGTACTTCCGCAGGTTCTCTTGTTCCTGGCGGCTGAATTCAAACCGGTGACGGCCATGCATGTAGAGAATGGGGTACTTGAAGATGTTGTCATCGACCGCCACCAGATCGCGTTCGGTTGTCGAGGCGACCATGCCTAATTTGTCGTTCAGCGCAAAGAGCATATTGCGCAGCGCCGTGGGAGCGGTGTTCCAGCTTCCTGCGTGACGGACTTTGGCGACTTGTAATAAGCCCCGCGACACCTTGACCTGCGCCCCTTCATCGGCGGCCAGACGATTGTCGTCCAGTTTTTCCATCAACTCCCGGCCCGTGGCATAGGCGATCACATTCACGCCCACCTTCATCGCCCTGAGCACCATCGACGTTAATGCGGGGGCGCGTTTTTCCGGAATACGTAGCCGCCATTTGTCCCATAAACAGGATAGATCGTCCGGCGAGTAAATAATCACCGTCCGGCAACCGAGTTCCACACCCCACAGTTCGACCGTCTCGGAATCGAGTCGGTATTCGCTGCGATAGACTTCATGATCGGGTCCCAGTCGCACCAACTCCGCTTCCCCATCGGGGTACATTTTGCGGATCATCTCGCGAAAGCTGCGATCAAAATCTTCGCCGTCGCAGCAGGACTCGACAAAGATCGTGCCACCGCCGCTGACGTATTCCTTGAGCTTGCCCCGTTCCGCTTCGGTGAAGTCATAGCCGTAGCGGCCGCTGATGAAGACGACCGGTGCTTGATGCAAATCGGTGACGGTCGCTGCTCGGCTGTCGACTTGCTGCCAGGTCAGCAATTTCGGCCATTTTTCCAGGCCGCTGATGTGTTTGGTGAGGTTGTTGATATCGTTGTGGTGGTTGTCCCAATCTTGCTCGGTGAGGCGGCCGTTGTTATCCCGTGGCCCATATTTGAGTTTATTGACCAAGACCGGTGCCAGTCCCTTGGAGAGAAACAGCAGGGCGAACGACGTGGAGATGATTTCGTCCTCCATATGCCCGCTCCCCTTCCAGCTTCCGGCGATCGTCGCCTGTCGGGCCACCAGATATTCGGCCCCTTCGCGGTACCAATCGTGTTGTCCGAAAAATCGCCGCGCACTGAGTCGTCCAGCCCGCTCCAGACCGTAGAGATAATACAGCTGCCACGTTTGAGCCTTGGGGTTCATGCCGACCGCGAAATTTCGTGTCATCCATTCGACGCCTCGTTCGAGCGCTTTCAGATACGGATCCTCTTCCGGGGTTCCGCAACAAATCGGATGGCCATCTTCGTCAATTTCGTTGGCATCGTCGCTGAGCATGGAATGCACGATAACCATACTGGCAATTCCGGCGACCGTCATACTGCCTGTGCTTGAACCGGAACTAACAGTGTAACCCCAACCACCGTCGACGTTCTGCGCGCCAAACCAATGTGCTCGAATCCGCTCCCAGGTTGCGGTGCTGACTTCCACCCCGTATTCCTGTGCGTCGCGCAGTCCCAACACTGCATATTGGCTATTGCTATTGTCTCCTCCCGCCATATTCAGACGACCGCCGGGTGCAGTACCGTACGACCACCCACCCCGTCCTTCGCCGCGGCGGATCTGGCTGTCTTCCAACTTCTCCACCAATTCCCCAATCAGCGCGGCATCCCGTTTGCCATCTTTGGCGGCAGTCAGTGCCATGATCATCAACGCGACTTCGTAGGTGCGGTTGGGTTGGGCCACGTTGCGGAGATATCGTAGCGCCCGCGCCATTTGTGGGTGATCCGCTGGGACTTTGGCATTGAACAGTGCCAATGTGGTCAGGCTTGTGACGCCGACGTCCCAGCTCCCGCCTCGAGCCCAAGAGCCGTCGTCGTTCTGTTTCCGCAACAGGAACTTCACCCCTTTGTCGATCGACTCATGGACCTGATGAGCCGTAATATCGGCCTGGGCATTTCGATGGGAGCTGGCGAGGATCGCGAGCGAACAGATCACGATCAGAATGTGGCGGGCGATTCCGCAACGCATGTCATTTCCCCCAAAGCACGTCTGTGGAACCAAAACGGCGGATGACGTGTCCAAAGTGCGCGTCTTCAAACTGGGAGGGCGAGGCTCCCGCCGAGCCGCGATGAACCCTATCGCTTGCCACGGCCATGGAAATCTCTACCCTTTTCCCCACGAAACGCCCCGATGCGGCTCAGCAGGAGCTTCGCCCTCCCGTGACGCGATGTGGCAGTCTGTAAAACGTATTTAGAAGTCACGCTCTCAGAGCATCATAACAGTCCCCTGGACAGCCAACAACAAAAACCTCAAACGCTGTAGGGTCCATAAGGTTGTGGGTTGGAGTTTTAAGAAAACAACGAGCGGAGCGAATGAATTCCAGGAGAAGGGATCGGATTGGGAAGGTTGGAAAAGGGGGGAAGTGATCTTGACGTTGATCAGCTGTTTAATACAATTGTTTCAAACGCCTGTTTGATTCACATTTCTAGACAGCCTCCCTTTCCTATGTCCACAGACGATACCCGAACTCGAATTCTCAATGCGGCTGGCCCCGTCTTTGCGGAAAAGGGCTTTTCCGATGCGACGGTGCGCGACATTTGCCAAGCAGCGAATGTGAACGTCGCCAGTGTGAATTATCATTTCGGCGACAAAGAGCAACTGTATATCGCGACAGTGACACAGGCGCGCGAGTTGAGGGTGCGGCAGGTTCAGTTTCCCGTTTGGTCGGCGGAAACGTCTCCGGAAGAAAAGTTGCGTGATTATTTGAAGACGATGATCACGCGGATGTTAGGGACAAACCAGGCGCCCTGGCAGGTGACATTGATGATGCGTGAAGTCTTGCATCCGACGGCTGCTTGCAAGGCTCTGGTCAAGGATCATTTTCGACCCGACTTTGATCTGCTGGTGGGAATCTTGCGGGAGATCATGCCTGAGGAGACTCCCGATTTCAAACTACACCTCATCGGTTTCAGTATTCTGGGACAGTGTTTGAATTACCGGGTGGCGGGAGAGGTGGTCGCCATCATGATTGACGAACAAGAGCGACGGGATCATTACAGCGTGCCGCAACTCGCTGAGCATATTGCCGAGTTTTCATTGGCCGCCTTGGGCTGTATTGCGCCTTATTCCAAGCGGTCTTCGTCAGAATCGGGTCGAAACATTCCGGCCCCCAACCATTCCCACACTTCGACGTCTGCGCGTCGTAGCGTTTCGCGTTAACCAAGTTTGAGTCTCAATCGTTTGAAGGTTGTTTCCCTACGATGAAATTTCTCCGATACCTCATCCTACGGATCGTTTTGCCGGTCATCATTTTGATAGGCGGCATCGTTGGATTTCAGGTTCTCAGCGCGCGTCCCGATATGGTGATTGAAGACGAACAGGCCCAGATGGATCCTCTCGTCGAGTGGACTCCCGTCGCGGCGCACGATTCGGGATTGGATATCGAAACCGATGGTGTCGTTGTGCCGCATCGAGAGATCTATCTCTCTGCCGAAGTGGCGGGACGCATTACGTTCAAGTCGGATGAGTGCAATTCGGGGAACTATGTGGAGGCGGGGACGCTGTTGTTGGAAATTGATCCCCGCGACTACGAATTGGAAGTCCGCCGGTTGAGCAAGGAGATCGCACAAGCGGAAGCGGATTTGCTGGAGAACGATGTCGAGATCAAAAATGCCGAGGCCATGGTGGCATTGAGCCAGGAAGATTTGGTGCTGCAAGGACAAGAGATGAAGCGGGTGGAGGATCTCTCCAAGCGGGGGGTGATCACTGATTCGGACATCGATGTTGCCAAACGCGACGAGTTGGCCGCTCGCAATTCAGTGCAGGTGCAAAAGAACCTGTTGACGTTGCAAAAATCCCGCCGCCAGCGATTGCAAAGCGCGCTGGAATTGAAGGGGACGCAATTGGAGAAAGCCCAGTTGGACCTGAGCCGTACCAAGATCACAGCCCCGCTGAGCGGAGTGATTGTCGAGGATTTGGTGGAAATGGACACGCACGTCTCCAACGGCACACAATTGGTCCGCATCAATGATTCGTCAACCGCTGAAGTGAAATGCGGCTTGAAGATGGACGAGTTGTTTTGGATTTGGAATCAAACGGGTGAACGCTATGTCAGCGATCAGGCCATGTCAGCCGCTGCTACCTTTGAGATTCCCGAAACGCCGGTAACAGTCACGTACCGGTTGATGAACCGCAATTTTCATTGGCAAGGGGTTTTGTCACGATACGAGGGGACGGGGCTCGACATTGCGACGCGCACGATCCCTTGCCGCGTCGTGGTTAAAAATCCTCGCGAGGTCCGCATTACCGACGATCAAGGTCGCCCCATAGATTTTCACGGACCACGGGCCATGGTCACCGGCATGTACACCACAGTCCGCGTTCACGCACAGCCCACGGCGCGGCTATTGAGCGTTCCCGAAAGCGCGGTCCGCCCCGGCAATCGCATTTGGGTTGTGCGGGACGGCGTTCTCTCCATCGAAACCATCCAGCCTGCCGAGACACTCGATGGGGCTGTCATCCTTCCGGCGTCATCGTCAAAAATTGAAGCCGGCGACCACGTTGTCACTTCGCCACTCGCGGAGGTCCGCAACGGCATGAAAGTCCGCGAATCGCCCCAACCGGTGGCCACGAAGACTCCCGAAATGAACTAACCACAAGAAACACAAACCCAATGTAGGGTGCGTCGTGACGCACCTTTCTATGTAGGACAAATGATTGACAATGACAAACGGAGCGCCGCTCATGTTTGTTAATACCTGTCGCTCGAGGCGAGATTTTTGAAACGATCTCCACAAACCACGGCGCACCTGACCGAAGCGGAGCTTCGAGACGAATTGGTTCCTCAACCGAAGTTTGGGAACCCGCAAAGAACTTCCTAAGGTCAACAGTCTTTAGCCTTCAGCCTATTACCGACATCGCCATGAAATCGATCATCCGTTGGGCCGTCTCCAATTCTCCCGCCATGAACACGTTGATGATTGGCGTGCTCCTGATGGGAAGCGCTAGTCTGTTCATGATGCGCCGTGAAGTCTTCCCAGAATTTGAAATGGAAGTCATCTTGATCACCGTGCCGTATCCCGGCGCGAGTCCCGATGAAGTGGAAGAGGGAATTTGCCAGAAAATCGAAGAGGCGGTGCACTCGATTTCGGGCATTAAAAAGAAGACAGCCGTCGCACGCGAAAGTTTTGGGTATCTGATTCTGGAATTGGAATCGAATATTCCCGACGTGCAAAAGACGCTGGCTGAAGTGCGCTCGGAAATTGACCGAATTCCCAGCTTTCCCGAATTGGCCGAAGACCCGGAAATCAAGCAGATCACGTTTCGGCAACCAGCTATTCGCGTGGGGATCTTGGGGACTGCCGACGACTCGCCTGACGCGGCTTTGAGACTGCGCGAGGTGACCGAACAGGTCCGCCGGGACTTGCTGCAACTGCCATCCGTGTCGCAAGCGAATATCATTGGCGGCAAGGATTATCAGATTGATATCGAAATCTCGGAGACGGCGCTGCGCAAACATGGCTTGTCGTTGGGACAGGTTGCCGAAATCGTGAGACGACAAAATCTGGAATTGCCCGGCGGGAGCATCAAAACCGATTCTCAAGAGGTGCTGCTCCGCGGGAAGAACAAACAAACCATCGGCGAGGAAATCGCGAAGATTCCGCTCGTCACGCAGTCGGGCGGAGTGGTGCTCACTATCGACGATCTGGGCAACGTGCAGGATGAATTCGCCGATATGACGGCCGAGACAGTCATCAATGGACGGCCCGGCTTGCTGATTTCCGTCGACCGCACCGCCAGCGAAGATTTGCTGGCCATCGTCAATGAAGTCAAGGAATACACAGCCCGCCAAGAGGTACCCGCTGGATACGAATTGCGGACCTGGCGCGATCGATCGGTGGACGTGCGGGATCGTATGGACTTATTGACCCGCAACGGTCTGCAGGGATTGGCGTTGGTCTTTTTAGTGTTGGCCCTGTTTTTGGAATTGCGGCTGGCGTTTTGGGTCGCGCTGGGTATTCCCATTGCCATCTTGGGTGCCAGCGCGGTGCTGTTATTTACCGGACATACGCTCAACATGCTGACGATGTTCGCATTTTTGTTGGCGTTAGGGATCGTGGTCGACGATGCGATCGTCATTGGTGAAAACATCTACGCGCATCGCCAATTGGGTAAGCCGCTATTGCAAGCGGCCATCGACGGAACAGCGGAGGTGGTCCCCGCGGTGGTCGCGTCGGTCGCCACCACGATCATCGCGTTTTTGCCGCTGATGTATGTCTCGGGGGTGATGGGCAAATTCATTGCTGTGATGCCGGTTGCCGTGATTGCCATGTTGGTTATCTCGCTGGTGGAGAGCAGTTTTGTGTTGCCTTGCCACTTGGCGCACAAACGGGGCATGTTTTTGATGGTAGTCGAATGGCTGCTCTATCCGTTTCGTCCCTTGGCAATCGTTTTTGGCTGGTTGAATCGGTACTGCATTCGGTTGTTGGATTGGTTCATCACACGTGTTTATGTGCCGACATTGCGCAAGTCGGTTAATAATCCGGCCATTGTGATCAGTGGCGCGATTGCGTTGATGTTGATTTGCTTCGGCCTGATCGCCGGCGGGATTGCTCCTTGGAGCATCTTTCCCAAATTGGACAGCAACACCATTATCGCGAAGGTGGTTTATCCCGACGGTACGCCGAGTTCGATAACCGATGAAGCGACCCAACGGATGGAGGAGGCCATCGTAAAAATCAACCAGAAGTATGCCGACCAGGGTATGAATTTGGTCGACCTGCGGCGGCGAACGGTGGGGAGTGTCAGTACTGATGGGCCGATTGGCGCGGGCGGGCAATCCACCGGCAGCAATGTGGGTGAAGTCACCATCGAACTCGTGCCGCCCGAACAACGGTCGATTGTCAGCCTGGATATTGTCAAAGAGTGGCGGGAGGGGTGCGGAGAATTTCCCGGCGCGCAAAGTGTCTCGTTCCGTAGCCCGAGCATGGGTCCCGAGGGCTTGCCGATCGAATTCCGACTGTTGGCGGATGAGTCGCACTTCGCGTCGCTGGAGGCTGCCGTCGAAGAATGTAAAACACAATTACGCAAATATCCCGGTGTCGCCGACGTGGCCGACGATTCGACTCCAGGGAAATGGGAATTTCAGATCAAGGTCAAGGAAGATGCGCAAGCCATGGGCGTGACGGTTGGCGATCTGGCCGAAACCGTGCGCAATTCCTATTACGGGGCTGAAGTCATGAGGCTGCAGCGGGGGCGGCATGAAGTGAAACTCATGGTCCGTTATCCCACCGAGGAACGTCAATCGCTGACGAATTTCAACGACATCCGTGTCCGTACCGACGACGGTACCGAACGGCCATTGACGGAGTTGGCCGACATCACCGTCGCCCGCAGCTATGGCGAAATCAATCGTATCGATCAAATGCGGTCCATCACCATTACCGCTGATATGGATGAGCAAGTCGGCAATACGTCACAAACGATGGCGGCGCTGCGCAGCGACTATATGCCGAAACTGTTGGCCAAATATCCCGGTGTTTATGCCCGCTATGAAGGGGAAGCCGAGCAGACGCAAGATTCGGTGACCAGCATGATGCAAGGCTTCGTTGTTGCTGTGTTGGGCATGTTTGTTTTGTTGACGGTCCAGTTCCGTTCCTATCTGCAGCCGTTGTTGATTTTGGCGATCATCCCCTTTGGCATGATCGGCGCCGTGATCGGACATGCGTTCATGGGATTGCCGATCTCGTTGTTCAGCTTGTTCGGCCTCGTGGCGTTGACGGGTGTGGTGGTGAACGATTCCATCGTCTTGGTCGATTTCATCAACAGCCGTTTGGGGGATGGGTTGCCGCTGAAGACAGCGCTTTTAGAAGCCGGAGAACGTCGTTTTCGTCCTGTGTTGTTGACATCGGTCACCACGGTGGCCGGACTGGCGCCGATGTTGGCCGAAACGTCGTTCCAGGCACAGATTTTAATTCCGATGGCGGTCAGTTTGTGTTTTGGTTTGATGTTGGCCACCGTATTGGTTTTGTACCTCGTGCCGGTGTTCTATCTGGTGTATTACAAGACGACCATGTGGTTCGAATCGATCATGCAGCACGATGACGGACTCGACGATCCACCCGCGGCGGAACCGGAATCCCCGCTCCGCAAACCGAACTACGTCAATGGAAACCAAGAGGGTTGGCCAGCAGCGGACGAGAATCCACAAGTCACTGATGAACCGGCCACTGTCAAATAGACGGCCCCGCACGACTTTGCTGCACAATACTAGCGGCCGTAAGCCTGGGTTTCGGCGACCTGCGACGGGCGGTATATTGGAAGGATCGAATCGTCTTTGCATCCTCCCCTGCGAAAAGGTGCACTCCATGCTGCGCAATTTGCTGATACCCGCTCTCCTGGTTCTGTTTGTGTCGCCGTTGTCCGCTGCTGATTGGACGCAGTTTCGCGGCAACGCCGCACGCGACGGTTACACGACCGACAGCCTGCCGGCGGAACTTACGTTGGCTTGGGTCCATCACCCGGCACATCCACCACAAACGGCTTGGCCGCGCGACGACCGCATGCTGTTCGACCGTGCGTTTCACGTTGTGGCTGCGGGGGACACCGTTTTTTATGGCAGCTCCGCCGACGGACAGATTCACGCGCTCGACGCCGCCACGGGACAAGAAAAATGGACGTTTTATACCGACGGCCCGGTGCGGTTTGCGCCGGTGGTTTGGCGGGATCAAGTTTATGCCGTGAGCGACGATGGATACTTGTATTGCCTGTCCGCTGCGGACGGGTCAATGATCCGTAAGTGGCGCGGTGGTCCCGAGGATGACATGGTGTTGGGCAACGGCACGTTGACGTCGCGATGGCCGGCGCGGGGCGGACCGGTCATTGTGGAGGACACGTTGTATTACGCGGCCGGGATTTGGCAGTCGGAGAAGGTCTTCCTGCACGCGTTGGATTTAGCGACCGGTGAAAGTGTCTGGACGAATGGCGAATCGGGCCAGATCGAAATGCCGCAGCCGCACGGCGGTGCCAATGCCAACAGCGGAATCTCCGCTCAAGGTTATGTGGTTGCTGCCGGCGATCAGTTATTCGTCCCGACGGGCCGCGCGGTTCCGGCGGCGTTTCAACGGACCGACGGTGCCTTTCAATATTATCACCTGCAAAAAAACGGACACACTGGTGGCACCTCGACGATGGCCGCTGGACCATTTTTCTATAACGGTGGCCTGGCGTTTGTGGCCAGCGACGGTGAAACCGCTGACAAGCTAGGCGCTGGTGCCGTGGCTGCGTTCCCCGAGGGGCTACTCCACGCCGATGGCCATACGCTGCGGGCGCTCCAGTCGGTAGAAACCACCGAACCGGATCGTCGCGGTAAACCGCAAACGAAAATGACGCACAAAGAATTGTGGAAGACGGAGAAGATTCCCGGCGGGACGTCATTGATCGTCGCCGGCGACACCGTTGTCTCCGGCGCCAGCGACAGCGTCGCGACCTTTGGACTCGCGGACCGAGAACAACAATGGACGGCGCAGGTCGACGGCAAGCCATACGGTTTGGCGGTCGCAGAAGGGCGCTTGTACGTCAGCACCGATCAAGGCACGATTTATTGTTTCGCTGCCGCTAGTCCCGACGAAACGAAAACGGTAAAGACCGAACCGCAAGAGACAGCCGCCGATGAATTGGCTGCCAAAGCGGCGGAAGAGATTATCAAAACGACCGGCGTGACGGCCGGGTATTGCGTCGATTTTGGTTGCGGCGATGGACGGTTGGCGTTGGAATTGGCCAAGCAAACCGACTTAACGATTTTCGCGGTCGATTCCGATCCCGCGAACGTTGCCGCTGCCCGTCAGCTCATCAATGCCGCCGGACTGTACGGCACGCGCGTCACCGTGCATCAACGCGATCTCACGGCGACGACCTATCCCAAGTATTTCGCGAACCTGATCGTCTCGGGGCGTTCCGTGGCTGGTGAGGAGATTGCCGAGGGCCAAGACGAAATCGCTCGGTTGCAGCGACCCTATGGCGGAATGGTTTGCCTGGGTGCTCCGGGCGAAATGTCCGTAAAAACGCGCGGCGCACTCGCCGATGCGGGGCAATGGACGCATCAATATTCAAACCCGGCCAACACCTGTAGCAGCGTCGATACGATCAAAGGCCCGCTCAGCATCCTGTGGTTTCGCGACGTCGCGCTGGAGATGCCGCAGCGTCACGGTCGGGGTCATGCTCCGCTGTTCCATCAGGGGCGGCTGTTTGTCGAAGGCATGGATGCGCTCCGCGCGGTCGATGCCTATAACGGACGCACTCTGTGGGAATATGCATTGCCCGGCGTGCAGCGAGCGCACGATGCGGATCACTTGATGGGCACCGCCGGCACCGGCAGTAATTTCTGCGCCGCCGGAGATAGTGTGTTCGTCCGCAGGGATGATATTTGTGTACGACTCGACGCGGCGACCGGCGAAGTGCTGACGCGTTACGAAGCCCCGCAATCGCCCGAGGGCAAAAAAGGGAAGTGGGGCTACATCGCCTGCGAGGACGGTATCCTGTTCGGGTCGGTGGTCAATGAGGACCACATCGTGAAACATTCCTGGAAGCCGGCCGACATGAGCGAACTCTTCACTGAGTCGAAAATGCTGTTCGCATTCGACGTCGAGAGTGGTGAAAAGTTGTGGCAATACGATGCGCAGGAATCAATTCGCAACAACGCGATTGCGATCGGTGACGGTCAAGTCTTTTTGATCGACCGGGCCTTAGCTCCCGGCGACCGGTTGGATCAAGCGGAGAAACGCCGCGGCAAGAAGGATTTGAAACCGGACGAGCACCCAACCGGCGAATTGGTGATTTTGAATGCTCGCAGCGGCAAAATCAAAATGAAAAACGACAAGGACATTTTTGGGACAGTCCTGGTCTTCAGCGAAGCAAACGACATGCTGCTCATGAGCTACCAACCGACGCGGTTTCGTCTGCCGTCGGAGGTCGGAGGCCGCATCGCCGTGTTTCGTGCTTCGGAAGGCTATCGCGTGTGGGACAAGCCGATGAAGTATGTCACCCGCCCGCTCGTCACTGACCGCACCATTTACACCCAAGGGGGCGCCTGGGACCTGCTGACGGGAGAAACCCAGCCCTTTGAATTCGAACGTTCCTATGGTTGCGGTCAATTGGCCGCCGGGAAAAACATGTTATTGTTCCGCTCGGCAACGTTGGGATATTTGGATTTGTCGCGACCCGATGGGCGTGAGGACTTTGGCGGGATTCGCCCCGGCTGTTGGATCAATGCATTACCGGTCGGCGGATTAGTGCTGCTGCCCGACGCTTCGGCCGGTTGCCGCTGCAGCTACCAAAACCGCGCCTGGGTCGCATTTCAAGGCAGCGAATGATTCGCTGAAAACCAGTTTCAAAATCCGGTTGCACTTGTTCTGGAGACTCGCATTTTCGTGTCAGCGGAACGCGTCAGAGGGTTTTGAAACGACCAGTAGAATACATTCCGGCGCGACCGGTTGGGAATCGAACATGACGGACAAACCGGCCTACGCGCTGGGAGTGGAAATCGGCGGCACGAAGCTGCAAATTGGCTTGGGGACTTTGGACTCCGAGACGATCGCACAGTTGTGGCGCGCCGATATCGATGCGACGCAAGGCGCTGAACGCATCCGCACGCAGATCGCACAAGGCGTTGAAGAATTGCTCAAGCCGCGCGGCTTGCAACATGGCGACGTTGCCGGCATGGGCATTGGATTTGGCGGGCCGGTCGATGCGGATCGCGGTTGTACGATGACCAGCCATCAAGTCGACGGCTGGGATGATTTTCCGATCGTCGATTGGGCGGCAAAGACGCTGGGAATTCCGGGGATTTTGCAAAACGATGCTGACACCGCGGCGCTGGCCGAAGCGCATTACGGCGCCGGTCGGGGATTCGATCCGGTGTTTTATATCACCGTCGGGTCGGGCATTGGCGGCGGCTTGATTCTGGGTGGCCAGGTTTATCGCGGGAGTGGTCGCGGTGCGGCTGAGATCGGACACTTGCGGCCCGGCAACGTTCCCGGGCACCTGCCCTACCCCGGCACCACGGTCGAACAAATCGCCTCCGGTTTCGGGATCACACAGCGCGCACGACAAGCAATTGCCGATCAAACAGCGGCCGCATCCTTCGCCGCCGCTCACCGCACCAGCGATGCGCCGGAGATGATTGCCCAGGCTGAACCATCCGCGCCGGCCAGTCGTCTTTTGGAATTGACCGGCAACGATCCAGAGAGGATCACGACCAAGCACATCGCCACAGCTGCGGCGGCGGGAGATCCGTTTTGCCGGGGACTGCTCAACGACGCGACTGACACTTTGGGCTGGGCGATCGCACAGGTCGTGACGTTGGTCAATCCGGCCCGGATCGTAATCGGCGGGGGCGTGTCGCTGATGGGGGATGCATTATTCTTTGAACCGGTCGGCGCCGCATTTCGCAAACATGTCTTTGCACCGTTTGCCGATGTTGCGGAGATCGTTCCCGCGGCGCTGGGTGAGGAAGTCGTGATCCACGGCGCACTGGCCTTAGCCCGCGATGCGTTTGCCTGAAGCTCTGGGCCACACGTTACAGCATCGACATGGCTCGCTCCGGGAACCGTCTCAACAAGATGTTGGGTGCCACTGCTGGCTTGCCCAGCAGTGTTTTTATCGCGCTCAAGATTTACACTGTTGAGCGAGCCTGCAACTGCTCTGTTTAAAATTTCGATGAATTGCCATTTCATGAAACAAACACCGATGAAACTACTGCTGACCAACGACGACGGAATCCATGCCGACGGGTTGGCGGCATTGGAGCGGGCGGTTCGTGGATGGGGTACAGCCACGGTCGTTGCGCCGAACGAGCCTTACTCCGGTTGCGGGCATACCGTGAATGTCTTTCGGCCGTTGTCCTTAACCGAAGTCGCTCCGGGACGGCTGGCGCTCGATGGTTCACCCGCCGACTGCACGCGGATCGGTGCCACGCAAATCCTACCCGATGCAACGTGGGTTCTGTCAGGCATCAACGAGGGCGGAAACCTGGGCATCGACGTGTATATGTCCGGCACCGTTGCCGCTGTCCGCGAGGCCGCCCTGTTGGGCAAACCGGGTATCGCCTTTTCGCAATATCATCGGGGTGACGTAGCCATCGATTGGGCGACCGCCGAAGTGATGGCTCGCCGCGTCCTGGAATTACTCGCTCCTCAACCGCTACCGCCGGGCGCGTACTGGAACGTCAATTTCCCCGCACCTGATGACGAGTCCGCAGCGGAGCCGGAAATCGTTTTCTGTCCTTTGGACACCAGTCCCCATCGGCTGGAGTACGATTGTCGGGAGGGGAGCTATCACTATGTCGGTAGCTATCACGATCGTCCGCGACAACCAGGACACGATATCGACGTCTGTTTCTCCGGCCAAATCGCCGTCACGAAGGTGGTGCTCGAAGGGGGCGAATGATCTCTGGCTGTTATGGTAGCCGGCTGTCGTGCGAAAACCCTCACCCCGGCCCTCTCCCAGAGCAACAAATTGCATCTACGAGATAAGTAATCAAGCAAGTGTTTGGATGGTAAAGAGTTCAGGGTAGCCGCGATTGCGCCAGCAATCGGGGCGGGCGCAGCCCGCACGAAGCCGCAATTCCCGCGCTCTGAAACCAGCAAAGTCTCATCGGCAGGGACAGCTGAAACTGCTGCTTCTTGTGCCTACGGCACACCGATTGCCGTTGGCAATCGCTGCCACCCGATGATTGGTTCCCCTTGTACAGATGCAATTTGTTGCAGAGGGAGAGGGAGACATTTTTGTAAGGTGCGTCGCGACGCACCTTTCTATGTAGTACGAGAGATGAGCCTCTGGAAAAAAGACTCGCGCAAAGACGCAGAGCCGCGAAGAAAAAAAAGAGGGGACCGTTGAAAACCCATGTCAATCAAATGAGCAGTACCAGTTTTCAATCAAGCCGCACAATCCAGCCACGTTACACAACACCCTCCTCCGCCGCGAGCCTTATCACGCGTCCAACTCAAACCCCGTGCGGCGGTCGCGTGATAGCCAGCGGTTGGCTTCTTCGTCGTCGACGAACAACTCGGCTTGCGGGTCCCATTGCAGCTTGCGGCCCAGACGCATGGCGATGTTGCCGAGATGGCAGACGCTCACGCTGCGGTGTTGGCTGGCGACGTCGGAAATCGGGGTTTCGCGAGTGACCACGCAATCGAAAAAATTGCCCATGTGATTGATGATCGCATCCAATTTGCCGGCGCGTTCCGGGCGGTCCAAATTGTCATGGCCGTATAAGGCAAAATCACCACGGTTCAGCGGCTTGGTTTTCAAATCTTCGACCGGTTTTCCCGACACGGTCCCGCGATTCACAAAAATCCGGCCCTCATCCCCTTCAAACATCACGCCGTTGCGCCCGTTGTCGGCGACGACCAGTTCGACACCGTCGTCGTAGCGATAGGCCGCGCGATAGTTGGTTGCCACGTTGTAGCCGTTCTCGAGCTGGGGGAAATCGGCGGTCCCTTCAATCTGTACCGGTCCGCTGTGTTGTTGGCCCATGCCCCATTGGGCGATGTCGAGATGATGCGCGCCCCAGTCGGTCATCTGCCCGCCGGAGTATTCGTACCACCAGCGAAATGTGTAATGGCTTCGCTCTTTGATATACGGAACATCAGGGGTCGGGCCTTGCCATAGATCCCAATTGAAATGCGCCGGTGGTTCCGTCACGGCAAACGGTCCGCCCACGACGTTTTTGCCAAGCACAATCGACACCCGCCGCAACTTGCCGATCCGCCCTTGCTGGACCAACTCGCAGGCCAAACGGAACCGCGAATCGCTGCGTTGCCACGTTCCGACTTGCACCACAGCACCGGTTTCTTTGACCGCTTTGAGGATCGCCTGGCCTTCATCGATCGTTAATGTGAGTGGCTTTTCGCAATAGACATCTTTGCCCGCGCGGCAGGCATCGATCAGCATCGACGCGTGCCAATGATCCGGCGCGCCGATCGTGACAACGTCAATGTCGTCACGCGACAGCAAGTCGCGATAGTTTTCATAGATGTCCGCTTTGCCGCCGAACTCTGCCTGGGCCTTGTCGGCAATTTCGCGGTCGACATCGGCGATGGCCACAATATCGCCATGCTCCGCCGCTTTGCGGGCAATCACCGAACCTTGATAGCGCATCCCAATCGAGCCGATGCGGGCCCGTTCATTGGGCGATCGTGGTTTGGTTTCTGCCCCGGTGGTGAAGGTATAAGGGATTAGGATCCCGGTACCCAGTGCAGCAGAAGTTCGTAAGAAGTCGCGTCGTGTGGCAGTCATTAACCGGTCCTGTGAATTGAGCAGATCGGGGCAAACTGTTGCAGTGATGTTTGCGCCATGATAGCACAATTCCAGCGATAAATTCACCGGAGACCATATGAAACGGCCGCGTGCTGCGCGTCAACTTCCTGTTTAAAGTCGCGACGTACCTGAAGGCGAGCATCCCACGTGGCTTGCCCCTCACCCCGGCCCTCTCCCAGTGGAAAACGAGCATCGAGTGGCAGCGATTGGGGCGAACAACGTCATGCACCGGTGGGCCGCAGGCACAAGACGCAGCAGTTCCAGCTGTCCCTGCCGATGAGACTTTGCTCGTTTCAGAGCGCGGAAATTGCGGCTTCCTGCGGGCTGCACCCGCCCCGATAGCAGAGCTATCGCGGCCACCCCGAACTCTTTACCAACCGAACACTTCGATCAACAACGGGCGCCACGATCAAAATGATTCCGAACAACTCGTTGGCCAGCGTGGGACCGACCGGGTCAATGCACGTCAAGAATTGCACTGGTGCTGAGAAGAGGAGCCCGCCAGCAAGGTCGTGTCCGAGCACGTAATTTCGTTGCCAGTACTGCGAAAAACTTGTTCTATCAGCCATGCAGACGCATAACCCAACAACAAGCCAACGATGGCCCCAATCGTAATACCAAAATAGATAGGGAAATAGGAAGGATAAACGAACTCGTTATCAACAACTTCCACAGTTGCCAATCGAGTTGCTTGTCCGGCGGCGGCCCCGAGGGCAACGAAGGCGAATACAGAAACGCTCTCTACCCAGTAGTACAGCTTTCTGTTTTCGTTGGCCATTGGTAACTCCCAAGCGTCTGTTTGGTGGTTTGTCGTACCAGGAGTCTATAAGGACCTAATTTCCGAAGAAAGAGCTTGGACTTGCCGACTACTCATCGCTGACGAAATTGGCGTGGCCAATTTAGGAGGATTCTGCCGGGCTACGCGTTGCTCAACGCTGTCTGTCGCCCGAACGATTCAACAGCAGACTCCTCGGCGGCAAAGGAACCGACAATATCGGCCGTCACGGCCACTGCTCCGGCGGACATGGCGGCGAGCAGGCTCATGTCGCACAGGCGATTGAGTTCGCGCGGCACACCGCCGCTCAATGCGTGCAGGCGGTCCAATGCCGAATCGGTGAACAACGGATCGCGACGCCCTGCTCTGCTTAGCAAGCTGATCACGTAATCGCGCGATTCATCGTTACTGAATCGCGGTGCTTCAATCGTCAGGTCAATCAGGTGCCGGAACAGGTCGCAACTTTCCTGGAGGGCTTTTTGTCGGACGGCCACCACGATGGTTGTCCAGGTGGGTGTTTGCGAATTGAGGTGAACCAAGCGGGCGATCGCTTTTTGACACTCACGATCGGCCCATTCAAAGTGATCGAAGACCAATACGGTTTGTACGCGAGCCAGTTGGTTGCCGAGCAACACTTCTTCGATCTTGCGCCAAAGCGTCCTGGGGGCATCGTCGGGTCGCGGGCTGAGTCGTAATCCAGCAGCGAGTTCCCAAACGACTTCATCCCCCGAGCGACCGGCCACGTTGACGTTCACCACTTGGCCTTGGGCACGTTGCACGGCGCGTTTTAAGACGGCCAGCAACATCGACTTGCCGGTTCCCGCTTCTCCCACAAGCACACCTAGGCGGCGATGTTGTTCGACGATGAATAACAACCGGGCGACCGCCTCTTCATGAGAGGGGCCTTCATAGAACCAACGTTGGTCGATGGTCGATTGAAACGGGATATCTACGAGACCCCAGTGTTGGGCGTACATGTCGGCAGGCTTTCTTGTGCGGTTTTAAGACGGGGAGTCCGGCGACGGTTTTCGCGCGCGTCTCAATCGATACAATCGGCATGCGTCGTTCCCCGGCATGACTCCCAGCGGTCAAAAAACGCGCGATCCGTGGCGAAAACGGTTTCGCAGTCTCTAGACGCGATCGCTTTACCGGTGGCGGCTGCCCAACTACACTAGCGCGCCCCTGCCTCACACCCCGACCGGCGCGGTGTCTTGAGCAGTATTGGTGTACTGAGAACGCAAACAAACGACCAGGAACGCGTGATGAAAATCGGACTCGTGGGCTATCAAGCGGGCGGAAAAAGCAGCATCTTTGAATTGCTGACCGGAACCGCCCCCGATATCTCCAAAGCGCACACCGGACAACTCGGCACCGCCACGGTTCCCGATCAGCGTTTTGATGATTTGGTCGCCTTGTTTAATCCCAAGAAAATCTCGCCTGCGAAGATCGAACTGTTCGATACTCCCGGATTGAGCCGCGACCAGGGCGAAGGGAACGCGCAGCGGATGTCGGTGCTGCGGGAAGCCAACGTATTGATCCAAGTCATCGGCGCTTATGCCGGTGCGGATCCGCTCAGCGATGTGCAATCCTTTGAAGAAGAATTGATGCTGGCCGATATGCAGGTCATCAGCAATCGTATTGCCCGGCTGCGAGAAAACATTAAAAAGCCCCGCCCGGACCGCGACGAACTGCAGACAGAATTGGAATTCTTGGAGCCGATCGAAGTCCTGCTCAACGAAGGGCAATCGCTCCGCAGCCAGGAGTTTTCTGACGAGCAGGAAAAGCATACCAAGTCTTTTTCGCTGCTGACGCGCAAGCCGCTACTGGTCCTGATCAACACTGCCGAAGCCGATTTCGATGCTGCAAAACTGGCTGCGATCGAAGAGTTGGGGCATCCGGTGATTGCCGCTCCGGCCGGTTTGGAGCTGGACGTGCAACAACTCGACGAAGCCGATCGGGCCGAGTTTGCTGCCGAGTTGGGACTGGGTGAACCGTGTCGCAAACAACTTTTGCGAGCCATTTTCGAAATCACCGAGCAGATCACGTTTTTCACTTCCGACGAAAAAGAAGTCCGGGCCTGGCTGTTGCGGCGGGGCGAGACAGCCGTCGAGGCGGCCGGCACGATTCACACCGACTTGGCACGGGGTTTTATCCGAGCGGAAATCATGGCGGTGGCCGACCTGTTACGCCTCGGTTCCGAACGGGAAGTCAAAGCGGCCGGCCTGCATCAGTTGGTCGGCAAGGAGTACGTCATGCGCGATGGCGACGAGATCCTGGTGCGGTTCAATGTTTAGGACAGCGGGAAAACAGATCCAAAGCAACGCCAAACGGGTTGATCGGCGACGCGGCGGAGCGATTTGTTATGATGTGTTCAGAGACGCCCCGTTGCCTGAACAGTTGTGAATTGGCGTTTTCTGCGGTTTTTGGGTTACCGACTCGTATCGGAAACAATACCGAGTCCTTGGTCAACAGATCGGATCCGCAATAGTCCATTACACCAATACTGGTAAGACAGCAACAAGCGATGAGGACTGCGCAAAAAAATAGCTCCTCGATCCAAAAATAGCGGATGAGGAGCGAATAAACGTCTCAAGTATGTATCTGGGCAAAAAATAGAGGGATATGATAGGAGCGCCAGATATGAAATTCCGTTTTCGTCACAAAGCGCGACTTTGGCAAAATATGCCGGTTCGCCCTTTGTGGTGCATAGTAAAGCTGATGAAATACTAAGAATCAAGGGTTACTACCCACTTTTTTTGATTTTCCTTAAAAATTCTCTCCGGGAGCCTCAGGTGGACCTGCCGCGCAACCCCACTCGTGCCGTCAATATTGGTTCTATCACCATCGGTAATGGAAATCCCATCGCCGTGCAGAGCATGTGTGCCACACACACGCAGGACATCGATGCCACCGTTGCGCAGGCCAATGCGCTGGTTGCAGCGGGTGCGGATGTCGTGCGGATTGCCGCTGATAGCAAACCGGATGCGGCTGCCCTCGCCGAAATTCGCAAACAAACCACCGCCAATCTCTCCGTCGATTTGCAGGAGAATTACCGATTGGCGGAGATCATTGGTCCGCACGTCGACAAGATTCGCTACAACCCGGGACACCTGTACCACCACGAACGAGAAAAGCCGTGGCAAGAGAAGGTGAAATACATTGTCGGCATCGCGGGAGAGACCGACTGTGCCATCCGTGTTGGCGTGAATTGCGGCTCTGTTGATCCGGCCATGGCGGACAAATATGACGACGACGATTCGATCTCGCCCATGCTGGAAAGCGCGCTGGACCACTGCGAATTTTTGGATTCACTCGGATTCCAGCGGTACTGCGTTTCGCTGAAAGATTCTGATCCGCAAAAGGTGATCGAAGTCAATCGCCGGTTTGCCGTGGAGCGTCCCGATGTGCCGATGCATTTGGGAGTCACCGAAGCGGGCATGCCGCCTGATGGGATTATTAAAACCCGCATCGCCTTTGAACAACTCATCAGCCAAGGCATCGGCGACACGGTGCGCGTTTCGCTGACGCTGCCCAACTCCCGCAAGCCGGAAGAAATCGACGCCGGCCGACAAATCCTAGCCGACATCGCCGCCGGCCGCGTGCGGAGCTTCGTCGATTTTCAACTCGACACGCTGAACATCATCAGCTGCCCCAGTTGTTCGCGCGTGGAAAACGAAGCCTTCATTGAATTGGCTCAAGACGTCAAAGAGATGACCGCCTACGCCAAGGACCACGCCATCACAATCGCCGTGATGGGCTGCCGCGTGAACGGCCCCGGCGAAACCGACGACGCCGACTTAGGCCTGTGGTGCGGCCCGACCGTGGTGAACCTCAAGAAGGGCCCGCAATCGATTGGGGCGTATAGCTACGATGAGATTTTGCCGCGGTTGAAAGCGGAGTTGGATGCGCTGATAGCGGGCCGCGAAGCGGCGGGGGTTTGAGCGGGCAGCCGGTTGGCATTTTTCAACACTGGCAAAGCCAGTGGCACCCGTGCGGCGGGAGTTTGTCGCGAGTTTTCGACCGTCTATGGCAACGAACGCCATCTCGGGTGGCAGCGATTGCTAAAGGCAATCGGTGTGCGGTAGGCACAAGAAGCCGCAATTCGGCGCTGGCTTTCTAACAAAGGTTTCCCGGTCGAGGGACGCGGTCATTGCGGCTTCTTGCGGGCTGTGCCCGCCCCGATTGCTGTTCGCAATCGCGGCTACCCTCAGGAGGATTTGGTTTCGTCGTTTGTGCTGCGAATTATTTTCTTGATCGAACGACGTGATCGGATTAAAAGTGACGGACACGGGGGCGGCGTTTCCCCTCTTGGTCTGAATTCACCACGACTAGCCGCCGCCTCGTGACTCTTTCTTGAGGCGAGCACAAGCGCATGAGTGAATCGATCAAAGCCATCTGCTGGCTCGTTATTATTATCTGCGGATTTGTAGCAGTATTCGTATGGTCGGACGATCGGCCGGACACCACTGTTTGGAAATTACGCATTGGTTGCATCACGGTGGCAGTCCTTGCACTCGTGCCAATCTTCAAGCTCAGTACTCGTCGTGATCACGTGCATGATTATTTAGGCGACCTATCTGGTTCCTTCTTCAATCGTAAGGGCTTTACTTTCTCATTCGAGGCCATGGCGATCGATGGAACCGCTTATATGTATGCTTATTTCCAGAATCAATACGACCAACCGTGCATTGGCCAGATCGCATTGCGCCCCGTCAATAAGTTGTTCCGAGGACGGGCGAAGATCGAAACGATCCGATACAAGATTGACTGTACTCCAGCTGGATTTGGTTTTGCGCGGATCGCGATCCCAATTCCGCAAGACCTGCAAGGTAAACCATTACAATTCGAAGTGGGAGCAGCGACCAAATTTCCTGACGGAAAAGGGCAACGGCTTCGATTTGATGACGGAGTGTTTCTCCGCACAAACACCGATTTCGTAAACTCAATCGGAACAGCGAATGCTATCGTGAGTTCACTCAATATTTTCGGCTTACTCATGGGTTCAATGAACTCCACCAATCCAGCATTCGCCATCATCTCTTTGCCTAAGGGTGTCGCCGAGCACGTTCCGGACCAGCGCGTTCCGGAAGTCCAGACGCTTTGGCAACTGGACGACGAGCCGATTGAAGGCGGCATTCGACGGTTATTGCATCAGGGATTGCCTAGCCAACGTTGCTAAACAATGGCCGAATCGACCGGAAAGGTTACCAGAATGATCCGATTTATTTTGCTCGCGCTAGTCGTCTCCTTCTCTTGTGTGACATCATGGAAATTGTGAAGCAGTTCGAAGATCGATGGCTTGATGCCTTCAAGTCGCTGGCCGAACGCATTACAGCGACATACTCGTTTGCTACAGCAGAAGTAGACTCCAGTACCATCGGTCCGATCATCCGGAGAGTTTCACACCTGACGTCCATTTCCTGTGACGTGTGGTCCGGTCCAAATCTTGAGACACAACACGGTGTCGACTTGTGCGTATCGCTAGACAGGTTAGATTTGGAACCCGTGATCAACGTGTCGATTGAATGGGGATATGCGGAAGGCGTCACCGAATACGAATTGTTTCCCGAGTCCGTTCCTTGCACCTGTGATAATCTGAACAAGGTCTCGGCTTCGATGCCTGAGGTGTTCGACCGTTACATTGTGGCTATTGAGCGGCGGTTTCCGCTTCGTGAATGACAATTCCATAGATCCGGTAGCCGCATGGCACCGGGTTCCATTGCTGGCTAGCCCAGTTCCACTCTCCCGCTGCGTTCATCACGACTTCACATGCGCGCGCAGACCCCATTGTTGGACCAAACGATCGACGGCCGGTTGTACTTCGGTCCAGGATTCGGTGGCGATTTCTAAGGTGACGCGGACGAGGCCGGGTGCTTCGTCGGGTTCTGGTTCGGGTTTCCAATCGGGGTCGGGGAGCAGTAGTAGGTCCCGCACGTCGTCGGTGTCAAATCCGGTGAGCGTTTCGTCGAAGTCGGGGAGTTCGTGCAGTTCTTGTACGAGGCTTAACAACTTCTCCGCATCCCAGTCGCCGCCGATTTGCGAATTGTTCAGGGCGACGTTGAGTGCTTTTTCGCGCGACTCGTCGAGGGCGACCACCATCACGTCCACGGTTTCGTGCCCTTCATTTCTTAGCACCGTCAACCGTTGATGTCCGCCGACGACGTTCCCGGTTTGTTCATTCCAGACAATCGGCTGCACCAATCCAAACTCATCAATCGACCGCTTCAACCGGTCATACCCCGGCATGCCCGGTTGCAATTGCACGCGCGGGTTGTATTCGGCACCGTGTAGCTGCGCGATGGGAATGTTGCGTAGTTCCATGTTGGTTCTCCTCCGGTTGGAGTGAGGCTGTAGGTTTTAGGCCGTAGGCTTTAGGGACGTAGGGGTGAGGCTTGAGGGGACAGGCTTGAGGGTTGGTCGTTGTGGGCCGTTGGGCTGATGCACAATCACTTACCACCCCCCTTCCCTGTCTGGCCACCGGCCACTGACCACCGGCCACTCATTTTCTGCCTGCTGCCTACTGCCTACCGTCTACTGATTAACGCGGATTATCCAGCGGCCATTTCTCTTTGCTCTCTTCGCGGAATCCTTGTCTGAGGTCCCGTTTGATGCGGTCTAGGCAGCGGGTGACGTGGCCTTTGGGGTGTCCGAAGACCATGCCGATTTTGTCCAGCGGCCATCCGGCGTTTTCCCGCAATGCTAGCATGGCTAAGTACTTCCACTTGCGCTGATCCTCGCCGGCATAATGTTCGTGTACGGTTTGCCAAAACACGTCCGCTCCCGTTTTTGGCAGCACAATCTTCGTCCCGTCTAATTTCACAGTCGACACAGTCACCCTCCCCGTTGAGAAACCCTGGGATCATCCGATAGACTAGTGGTTGGGTGCGCATCGATGATCACGTCGTGATTCAGCAATTTCGCGCCACCCATCGCAACTCACCCCTGCGCGCGACAGTCTGACTCTACTACACCCATCGTGGGAAGACAGATTCGGAATTTTTTTCAACCGCCTGCGGAAAAATTACTTCGGAGGCTTGAGGCGTGAGGGAACAGGCTTGAGGGTTGGCCGATTCAATTCGAAGAGGCGATGACAAACCTAGAACCGAACAACGATACCGATTGCATTCACTACGGAATTCTGGCCACCGGCCACTCACCACTTACTCACCACCGACTAAAAAATGACCGACGACCTACAACGCTACAGCAAGCAAGTCCTCTTTCATGGCATTGGGGAAGCGGGACAACGGGAGTTGTTGCGGCGGCGCGTGCTGGTGTGTGGTTGCGGCGCGCTGGGGACGGTGCTGGCTGAGGGGATGGTCCGTGCGGGGGTCGGCTTTGTGCGGATTGTGGATCGCGATTTTGTTGAGCTGAGTAACTTGCAACGGCAGGTGCTGTTTGACGAACAAGATATCGCGGATCAACTTCCTAAGTCCGTTGCCGCCGGGCGCAAGTTAGCGAAGATCAACAGCACAATTGAAATCGACCCGATTGTTGCCGACGTCAGTTACGAGAATGTGATGGGGTTGGCCAACGATGTCGATCTGATTTTGGATGGCACCGACAATTTCGAAATCCGCTATTTACTCAACGACGTTTCATTGGAAACTGGAATTCCTTGGGTTTATGGTGGGTGCATTGGCAGTCATGGTCAAACGATGACGATCCTCCCCGGCGAGACGGCATGCCTGCGGTGTCTGATTGATGCGGTTCCCGAGCCGGGATCGGTTGAGACGTGCGACACGGCGGGCGTGTTAGCAGCGATCATTAATGTGATTGCGTCGTTGCAGGTGGTCGATGCGCTGAAAATTCTGTCGGGACAACGCAATCTGATCGAGCCGAAACTGACGGTGATCGATGTTTGGGACGGGACGTTTCGGCGGATGAATATGGAGGGGCTGCGCGATCGCTCCGGCTGCCCCGCCTGTCATGCGGGGGAACGGGTTTGGTTGCGGGGCACGTTGGGATCGCAGACGACGATCCTCTGTGGACGGAACGCTGTCCAGGTTTCGCCGCCTTCCAAGACACGGTTGGTGTTCGACGATCTGGCAAATCGCCTCGCAGGAATCGGCACGATCAACTACAACAAATACTTGTTCCGAATCGCCCTGAACGAAGGGGATTATGAACTGACGGCGTTCCAGGACGGCCGCGTGATTATTAAAGGGACCGAGGACATTCCCACCGCCAAGACGCTGTACGCGAAATATATAGGAAGCTGAGCCAAACCATATGCCCCAGTCACAATCATCGGATTCCTCTCCCGCCGGGGGGGACTCGGTTTCTCGGCGCGATGTTCTCAAGCTTGGTAGCGCGGGGATATTGGGAATGTCGACGGCTGAGCAAGCTGCGCTCCGCGCTGAAGACCAACGCGCGGCCAATCGTGATATTGACGGTTGCATTTTTATCGTGCTGACCGGCGGTCCTAGCCAGTTGGATACATTCGATCCCAAACCGGCGGCGCCGACGCAGATTCGCGGGCCATTCCAAGCCATTGCCACCAACACACCCGGCATTCAACTGAGTGAAGCATTGCCGCGACTCGCGCAACGGACGCATCAGTTCGCCCTGCTCCGCTCACTCCATCACACGGCGGCGCCGATTCATGAAGCGGGTCTGCAGTTGCTCCAGACCGGTCGCTGCGCGCGAGGCGGCATTCTGTTCCCGGCGCTGGGATCGATGATTGATGCATTGCTCGGTCCGCGCGAAGGCGTGCCGAGTTATTGTGTCCTGCCGCAACTGCTGGGGAACACCGGCATCCGAACCTATCAGGGTCAAACCGCCGGCATACTGGGCACCGCACACGACCCGGTGACCGTTGGCGGTTATGAATCGGCACTTCAGAAAACAAGTTCGCAACCCTATGGCACGACGCCGTTCGCTCGTGCGTGTTTTCAAGCACGGCAATTGATCGAAGCGGGTGTCCGTTTTGTGACCGTCAATATGTTCCTTGATCTTGACCAACAGACGTCATGGGATTGTCACGGGACGGTTACGACGATGGCCGACTTGCGCGACACGGTTTGTCCGGACTTCGACAAAACCGTCTCCGGTCTGTTGGATGACTTGGAGGCGACCGGATTACTCAAACGGACATTGGTGGTCGCCAGCGGAGAATTTGGACGTACGCCGCGGATCAATTCCCGCGGTGGACGCGATCATTGGCCCGGGGTGTGGTCGGCATTGATGGCCGGTGGGCCGGTCAGCGGCGGGCGGGTCATTGGCGCTAGCGACGCGCGGGGAACTGCGCCGATTGACTCTCCGGTGACGCCCGACGCATTGCTCTCGACAATTGCCGCCGCCTTTGGCATTCCTCATGCAACCACGTTGACGGCACCGGATGACACAGAATTTTCGCTTGCGGCGAGCCGTCCGATCAGTGAACTGGGCAAGGCCCGCGTGTGATCGGTCAGTCGATGACCCGTACTTGCATTGTCGCGTGGGCCGCTTGGTGGCCGATTAGGTCCTCGACTGTCAGACGCAACGTGTACATCCCAGCCGGGAGGGACTCTGGTACGGCGACTTGGTGCGTGAGGAAGTAGTCTTGTCGCACAGAGCGGGACGCATCAGGGGCTTCGCTCAACTGCACTTGCTGCAGCACGCGGTCGCCGGCGCCTAGCCATTCCACGCGGGACCGGGTTAAGGTGCGAAACCCTGCGGCGGATCGGACGCTCTCGGTATTTGTGAGCGTGTTGTAAATCAACAGATCCTGCCCGGCACGCAATTCGTTGCGATCAATCTCGCTGAAATCCTCGTAGCTACGGACCTCGGAGCAGAGTCCCAAGGTCCCGATTTGAAACAGGTTCAGTCCGCTCGGTTGGACCGGCACGAATTTGACTTGTTTCGCGCCACCTTGGCCGGGAGCGGGCAAGAGTTGCGGACCACGGTCGTCGAAATCATCGTCGTCAAATTGAGCGTCGTTGAATTCGTTGCCGCTCTCATTGAAATCATCTCTGAGTTGTGGCACGTCGGAAGGTTCCGGCGCTAGTGTGGGAGTCGGCGTGCGATGCCGTAATTGTGGGGCGTACAGGTCAAAATCGCCTTGCGAATTGGAGACCGGCAGCGACAAATTTTCCTGGGGCCCGCGATAGTTCGCGTTTCCGTCAGGAAGTTCTACATCGCCGGGGATGTTTTCCGTCGGTAAGCTCAAGTCGATGTTTTCATCGAACTCGTTGAACTGCTCAGAATCGGGGACGGGTGGAACGCGTGGCGGATAGGTATTACCTGCGTTCGAGAATGCGCCGGGCTGGTTGCTCGCCGGTTGTCCGAGTTGTGGCTGCGCGGAATACGCGCCGGGCGATTGCAGGTCGGGCGAAGAGACGTGATCACGACCGATCATTTCGTCTTCGGCGACTTCATCATCCCCTTTGATCATGCGACTCAATTTTGATCCCAAGCGCCGCGACCCATCCTTGATGGCTTGAACAGGACTGCGGCGTTGTGGAACGGAATAGGCTTCGCTGGGCGCCGGCGTGATCTCATCGGGTTCGGGAGGCATGGGCACATATTCGCCGGCGTCCCCTTGCGGATGAGGCATACTCTGGGGTGTCGAATAGGGGGCGGTGGGGCAGTAGTTTGAAGCTGAGGCCATCGGTTGCGTACGGCACTCGTGTTGTTGCGCGTGGCGGCAGCCGACGGCGGTCAACAGCGATAAGCCGAATGTCACCGAAACGGCTAAGGACCGTCCCATCCCTGGATACTTCAACATGATTCGCGTCCACGTATTTTGTATGTTTCAGTGCATCGCGCTCACAGCGCAGCAGCGACATAACCTGAGCGAAGCCCGGAGAATCGCCGCGCGGGTTTTGAGACATAACCGGCTGATAGCGATTCTCGTCATCTCGACGATTCATCGTTTGGAATCGGTAAAACCTGCACGCCCGCTTGGGGAGTTTTGGGCTAGAGACTAGGTATGCGGATTTTGACCGTCGATCATGCCCGGCATGACGGTCTTCGCGAACATCCCGGCAGTGCGTGTTGGCCGGATTATGCCGGTTACGATGGATGTGGCTTGCGTGGTGGCTAGCGATCCTCGTACATCAAGCTAGCAGCGGCACCCGACATTTGGGTGCTTTGGACGGAGCTTGCCGACTAGGTTGCAAGAAATTCGATCGCCGTAGGAGTGTGAAGGCTCCCGCCTGACGCGTGGGTAAAATCGCTTTCGATACACCGAACGGCAGACGGGAGGGTCCCCTGATTGGATTACCCCAAAATGATATCGTTGGGGCCGTTGATCGTGGGGAAGCCGAATGCTTCGGTTGCATCGAGGGGGTCGTGCTCGGCGAGACTGCCAAACGATAGGCCCGTCAATTGCTCGATTGTTCGGATCGGTGTTTGATAGGTACGAAATTCACCGATCACAAATTCCAAGTCATCCATGAATTGTTTTTGGCTGAGTAGATAGCCGGTGGCCAACAAGTCGTCGTCTTGAACCATGACTGCCACTTTCCAAAAGTCCTCCGGCAATGTCGTTCCCCGGTAGTCCGTGTCGCAACGGGTGAACACCGGTCCGGTGAAGACTGTCAGTCTTTGGTCGTCCTGGTTTGTGTTGACGAGCAGATAGTCTTCCAGTGCGAGCCAGTCGTGCTGGTTGAGTCGGGCATGTTGCGGTGCGGCGTTCGTGTAGTGGAACGTATCGTCGTTGGCTCGCTTGGCTTCGTTGTAGTCTCCCCAGACGGGATCGAGGCGTCGGACCAGATGACCGCGATCGAGTTTATTGCGTACATACAGATCGTTGTCGTGTTGGTGGTTGCGGTCGATACGCGGATCCACCCGCCAGCGGGTATTCGTTCGACGTATGGCCAGTTCTTGAGTTCCGTCGATATTGACAGCGGCATAATAGGCGAGCCGTCTGGTTTTATTCATGACGACCGAAAAATGCGTGTAGTCGAGTACATATTTGCCGATCCCACGTTCTCGTTCCCGCCCGCTGACGGGAGCGGCTTGATCCAATTGATCGGAGTTCAAAGCAGGCAGCGGAACAGCGAGCGAACCGATTCCTAAAAACCTTCAGCGTACCCGCGGCGATTGTTCAGCGATTCCACGGGGACCGGGACATCGTCGACAGCGACTTGAGTGGTGACGCGGCGCAGTTCTCGCTTGATGACACTCACAGGGAGCGCGTAGTTTTCCGACATGAAACGGCCCGCAAAATGCAAACCGACGACCTTGCCCGTTGTTTGGTCGAGCACCGGGGAACCGCTGTTGCCGCCCAAGGTGGAACAGTCGTGTGTGATCACGCCGTTGCGCACATCGGCGATTTGGCCGGGCGCATAGCGTTTGACGTTGTAGATGTCTTGAAAAATGCGCGACATGGCCGGTCCTGGATTGCGACGTCCATCCCAGGCCGGATATCCGACCACTCCCACATGATCACGTTCGTTTGCGTCGGCAGCAGCTAACTCCAAATGCGGGGGTAAATTGCCAGGATTACGGAGCTTTAAAATGGCGATGTCGGGATCGCGACTTCCCGTGTTCGCCACGTAGAGAATCGATTCGACCTCGATTTCAATTTCTTCCGCGCGATGATGTTCCTCGCGAAAGTCGATCCAGGAACTGACTGTGTTCCCAGCGAATTGCCGGAAGGCAAATGCGCCGCCGCGCCGTTCCGCAAAGATGTTGGCGACATGACGATTGGTCACCAACATCGAATCTTCAATCAACCAACCGGTGCCCACCCATTCGTAGTCCGGGTGAAACATCAACTCAACACGACCGATGGCCGGGATGGGAAGTTCAATGGTCGCACGGTTCGCCTCCAGGCGTTGTTTCAGGTTGGGTAGCTGCACGTTATCCAATTGGATTTCGTTGTCTTGAATGAACAACGAAGGACGACCGGTCGCCAGCACGATCGCTTCGGAGATAAATGCATCCTCACTACTGTGGTTTTCCGTCGGCCCCACTGGGTCATCAAGAAATTCAACAATCGCTCGCCGATTGAGGGGATGAACTTCTTGGGCCAATTCCAACTCATCGACTTTTCGACGGCTGCCAAAGAGATCGCGGAGATTTTCCATGACCTCATGATCTTGTCGCAGTGATTCCAAGGGAGATGTGTACGAACTCATGTGAATCGTCTTTCAAAAGAAGTAGAGAAACTGATGAACCGACGACCAAAGATGGAAACCAGCTTTTCCCGCGACATGTCCGTATCGAAATGACAGCTACGGCTTGACGACATGACGGCAAATGCGCGCAAACTTTTAGTGCCACGAAAACGGATGGCTAAGTTCGGATCCGTAGCTGCAGTGACAATGGAAATTGTCATAGCAGAGCAGGGGATGCGAACGGCGATGCGTGGGAGCGAGCATGGTGTCTCTCTTCGGAAATACGAAATGGGCCAAACTTCGAAACCGAAGGCCGGTTCGAAGTCTTGACTGCATCATTCTGTAACGTCGAAGAGATGGATTCGCAGAAGCGACTCGACGTAAGAGCTAGTATGCGCAACTGGCCCGTCGAATCAAGAAAATTATGGCAGTTTTTCCACAATAATTGGCGCGACTCTTTTGGGTCTTCAAGCCAGTCGTGGCACCCGACATCCGCAAGTTGAGCAAGTGGAATGTGTGTTGTTGAAGGATGAGATCTGGGGCCAATTTTTTCTTGCTTGCCTGGTGCCCCCTCCGTATGCTGAAACTGCGCGATTTCAAAATTTTTGATCGATGAAATGAATTTCGCATTCATGACCGGTTCGCGCATGCAATGTCGTACATCAAATCAAGAATTGGAAAAGCGCGATGTCCTTCCAGGCGAAATGCCCACAGTGTGCGGCAGTTTTGAAAGTCGCTCCTGAGCTTGCGGGCAAAAAACGGAAATGCCCCAAGTGCAGTGCTGTATTCACCGTGCCCACTCCTCGCGATTCACCAAAGAATAACAAGGCGCAAACCACCCAATCGCGGTCGGATCCCGCGGCTACAGCTCAGCGACGCGCGAATGGCAAAAAGAAAACGTCGGCGACCACCGACCCTGCGCGATGGCTAGACCGCGCATTTCGGGGTGACATCAAACCGGTCAGAAGATCGATCGTATATCGATTCGGTATTTTGTTGGTGACCCTTGTCATGGTCGTGCTTCCGTTGTTGTACGTGGCTCTCATTGGCCTGACCGGATATGCGGTCTACTACCATGCGGTAAACCACACCGGCATGCTGGGAGCCGCCCGCGGTCGCGGTATGATTATGGTGTTCCTGGTCTATCTCGCGCCGTTGGTTATCGGCGGGATTCTCGTGCTGTTTATGATCAAACCGTTATTTGCGCGACCGGCCAAGCATGTCCGCCGCCGCTCGCTGACCAATGCTGGTGAACCATTGATCTTCGCGCTTGTCGAACGCATTTGTGCGGTTGTCGGGGCGCCTCAACCTCGACGTATTGACATTGATTACGAGTTAAACGCATCCGCGCGGTTTCGCCGTGGTTGGCTGAGTTTTTTTGGATCGGATTTGGTTTTGACCATCGGCATTCCGTTAGCAGCCGGACTTTCCGCTCGGCAGCTCACCGGCGTGCTGGCCCATGAGTTCGGCCATTTTAGCCAAGGCGTGGGGATGCGGTTGACGTATATTGTACGAAACGTCAATGGCTGGTTTGCCCGCGTTGTTTACGAACGGGACGAGTGGGATGAATGGTTGGCGGAGACCGCTTCGGAGGTCGACTTTCGAATTGGCTGGATTTTATTGCTCAGCCAATTGTGTGTGGCGATCACTCGCGGCGTGCTCTGGTTCCTCATGCTCGTAGGACATGCGGTCAGCGGTTTTATGTTGCGACAAATGGAATACGATGCGGACCGCTATGAGACGCGCGTTGCCGGGTCGGAGACATTCGCCGAGACATCACATCGAATTCGGCAATTGGGCGTGGCCTACGGACAAACACAGCAAGCCGTCGTGGGGTTGCTGAATCAAGGTTTGTATCCGGATGACCTTTCCAAAGTGATGCTGAAATTGGGCGGTGATTTGACGCCCAAAGCGCTGCGTCAAATCAAGCAGTCGGGCAATGAGGAAAAGACCGGCATCTTTGATACGCATCCGTGCGATAAGGATCGCATCGCCAGTTCGGCGCGGGAAAAAGCTCCGGGGATTTTTCATGCCGATGGACCGGCGTCGAAGCTGTTTCAGAATTTTGAAGGGCTGTCAAAAAACGTCACCTGGGACCTGTATCGCGACTTGGGCTCACCCATCAAACCGCAGAATATGGATCCGGTGGAGAAACTGTTCGAAAAAGAGGAGGAGCCCACGCCGCCATCGGTCGAGATGCTCCCGCCAATTCCGTTTGATTGAACCGTCTGTCGCGGAAATTTACTGACCAGCATGCATGGGTGACGCGCTTACAGCAACTCGCGGATCGGTGTCCCAAAGGGAATCAGCGGGACCGGGCGGCCGTTGTTGTCGGGGACCATTTCTGCGTAATCAATGCCCAGAAAACGGTAGATGGTGGCCAACAGGTCGTTGGGGTCCAGCTTGCGATCCTTGGGGCGTTCTCCCTTGGCGGTCGTGGAGCCGATGACCTGTCCGGTTTGCATGCCGCCGCCGGAAACGAGTACGGACATGGCGCCGGGATAGTGATCGCGGCCCGGTTGGAGCACCTTCGAGGCGGTCCCTTTTTGCGGATTGATGCGCGGCGTGCGTCCGAATTCTCCTGAGACGATCAGCATCACCTTTTTGTCCAGACCGCGCTGGTAGAGGTCCTCGACCAGGGCGGCGACCGCTTGGTCAAAGACCGGCAAACGTGCGCGGGCATCATCGAATAGGTGTCCATTGACCGCATGGATATCCCAGTTGCCGATTGCCCCCGGGATGCTGGGATTTTGCATTTGCATGGTCACAAAGCTGGTGCCCGCTTCAACGAGTCGCCGCGCTAACAACGCCCGTTGGCCCCATTTGTGACGGCCATATTTATCGCGCACCTTGGGGTTTTCTTGCGACAAATCAAATGCGTTCTGCGCTTTGTTGCTGGTCAGCAGGCTGACCGCTTCGCGATCGTATTTGTCCATTGAATCCATCACGCGCGACTGATCGATTTCGCGGTTGAGTCCGTCGAACGCTTTGCGGAGCAGGCTGCGGTCATCTAAGCGATCTTTGATCGCCGGGGAGAGCGACAGGTTTTTGACTTCAAAGTTAGGGGCGTTGGGGTCCCCACCGACAACGAACGGCAAATAGGCCGGGCCGAGACTGGCGCTGCCGCCGCCGTAAACGTTCGACGAGTCGGCGACGTAGCGGGGCATGGCGGGATTGCGGCGGCCTTCCAACATCTTCGACACGACCGGTCCCAGGCAGGGAAACTGCCCGAGAGGATCGAGCAGTTTGAATGGATTGTAACCGGACAAAAATCGTCCCGCTCCGGCGGCATGGTTGGCGAAGCCGTGCGAGATGGAGCGGATCACGTTGATTTTGTCCGCCACCTGGGCGTGTCTTGGCAGGTGCTCGCAGATGTCCATTCCGGGAGCAGCGGTCGCGATCGGATTGCACTCGCCACGATAGTCGATTGGTGCTTCGGGCTTGAGGTCATAGGTCTCCAGATGACTCGGCCCACCTTGCAGCCAGATGAGAATCACCGACGTATCATCGGCCAGTCCGGTTGCCTCTTTGGCAGCAGCGCGCCCCCGCAGCAAATCACTCAGCCCCAGTCCGCCCAGCGCCAGCGACCCCGCTTCTAAAAAACTACGACGACTAACCGGTCCGCGACAGGCAGTGGTGGGAGCCGTCATGGTGAGGGCCTTTGATAGTTTAAGAAAACCGTGGCATGGGGAGGGAAATAACGGAGTCATGGGGCGTGCAGAATCGATTGTCCCCCAATCGGTCCCGGACTGTCAACTGCGAATGGGATGTGGAATAATGTTGCCGGTGACATTCTTTATATCTTTAGTGCAATAAGATGTTATGCCAAACAAATACGACGAGGTGATGTCACAGTTTTCGTTCTCCTATCTTTTCAAGGCACATCCTCGAAGAAAACGATCGGACAACGTGCGTAAAGATTCGGCAAATCCTGTCGAAGAATCGCATCTTGTCGAATTCGAGAATCATCTGGGCCACCGTCTCCCGCCCGATTATCGAGAGTTTTTGCAGCAATACGGCGATGCGATTTTCAATTCCGACATCACTTCATCTGATGGCGCTGGACCGAAACATTTTTATGGACTGCGAAAGAACAGTTCTAAGCGCTTATGGAGCGAGTGGCCGGTGCAAACCGAAGGCATTCCCTTGCATTGCTTAATTATTGGAAGGAAAACCGACGACGACGAGATCGCCATCTCATTGTACGGAGCTGACCAGGGATGCCTTTATACACGTTGTACAAATTGGACCAACTGGGATGAGGCCAAGGGTGAGTTTGAGCCTCTCGAACTCATTGCTGAGAGTTTTGATGAATACATGCGTGGTCTTCGGATTCGAGAAGAGACTGACGATGAGGCGCTGTTCGAGGAAGACGAAACACCGTCGCCGTATGCCGGCTGGCCGCATCCCTACTTTCGAGCCTGCCGCAATCCGAACGCATTGGCCCACGCCCTTGCGCTTTGGCTGCGAGATGGTCGTCACTTCGACCCGGAGGGAGAATATTGGACCGCCGATGTGGCTGTTCCACTCTTAAAGGACTTGCTGGAGCAGAGCGATCCGCAACTGAGTTACTTTGCGATACAGTTGCTATCACAGTTTGGGCCGAAAGCAGAGGCTGCGATTCCGGCGATACAACCTTTTCTGTTCGACGGAAATGATGAGTTGCGCACGGTGGCGGAAGAGGCTCTCTCCGCAATTGCGAGGTAATCATCGCGGGCCCGGCCTCAGTTCATGCTGGCGCAAAGTCGAAAACTAAGAAGTCGCGCTGCTTACGACCGCAAGCGGTCGGTTTGGGAAATGTCTCCACGCAACTTTTTATCTGTGTTTGATCCGTGTTTCATCTGTGGCTGCTGAAAACCTTCCAATCGACAACAACGATCATTGAAAGGCGGCGACGAATAGGATGATTGCTAGGATGATGCCTAAGCCGACTAAGATTGCTGTGGTGACTTTCTTTGCTGAGATCGGAACGTCGCCGGTGATTTTTCCGGTTTGGCCGTTGAGTAAAATTCGCACCGGGGGTTTGGTTTCGTTGTATTTGACGGCGAATGTCCAGAGCGGTAGGAGCACGAGGTCGATGACTTCGTTGCTTAAATCGGTGTGGTAGCGCAGGTCGCGGTGGCTGTCGCCGGGCATGAATTCGTCGAGCATCCGGCCCACTTTTTGCACGCTCTCTCTATGCGCGAGTTGGAAACATTCTTCTTGGGTTCGTGACGGATCTTCGGCCATCCACCCAGCGATGGCGGCGTGGGAATAGCGGTTGAGTGCCCGTAGATCGTAGGGCTCTATCGCTTCGAGTTTATCGTTGCTCACGCCGTTGGAAGCGGTGACGACGACGTCGAGGACGTAGCAGGCATGGTTACCCTGCAGTGGTCGCCATTCGGTACGGGTGACGGTCCGCGTGCGGACGACGGTGTTTCCTTTGGCATCGGTGGTGGTGTAGGTTTCGGTCTCGGTGTAGTTTTCACCGATATCGGCTGTGTAGTTGGTGTGGGCGACAGCGCCGTAGAGATAGGCGGGCACGTAGACCCCTTGCAAGACTTCCGGTGCTGCTTCTTTGAAGTCGGAACGGGCAAACACACCGCTATTGCGTAGCCAACGGCGAACCGATTTTTTGGCTCGGTCGCGATCGATGACAAAGCCCAAAACAAAGGTCGGATCGGGGCGATCGGCTGTGGGGGGGCGTTCGACGATCGACGTGGAAGCGCAATACGGACATTGCACAGTCCGCATATTTGCTGCCACCAGCACTGTCGCGCCGCACGACTGGCAGGAGATTTCGAGTTGTTCATCCGCAGTTTGCGGCGCATCGGCGAGCATTCAGAAGCCTTCCTGAAAGGCGAAAACCGAGGGACGCGGAGTGTAGCCGGTCAATACGGCCACAAATCTTCGCAATCATGGTAACGGAACAAATGAACGATTGGATCATCACTTACAATGGTTTTTCGTGGGCGGAAACCAGTATAATGCAGGGTAAGGCCACTACCAAGTTACTAGATCTGCCGTAAGGACTCGCCCATGCTGTTGGACAGGAGAACCGCGCTGGTTTGTGCTGCTATTTTGGGCTGCACAGTGACAACGCCGAACTTCGCTGCCGAAGTAGTAACCGAAACCCCGCCTGATCGATATGCCGATATCGTCAAGGCAGACGAACCGATTGCCTACTGGCGTTTTCAGAACGATCAGAGCGATACGGTCCGCAATGTCCTAGCCGCCCCGGACGCGGAATCGCCGTTGGACGGAACTGTGGTGGGAAAAGTCTCACCAGGAGCGCCCGGTCCGCAATCGCCCGATTTTCCGTTGTTCGGCAGCGACAATTTGTCCGTTCGTTTGCCGGCCAAGGGCTCTTACGTTCGTATCGCTGATCCGGGGGCGGACAGTCCTTTGGATTTTGATGCGGGGGATGCAATCACGATCGAGGCTTGGGTGAATCCCAAATTGACCAACGGTCGCGATTATCACTACATCATCGGCAAGGGGCGAACGAACCATCCTGATTTTGCACGTGACAATCAGAACTGGGCCTTGCGGCTGCAATCCCCGACCGGCACGCTTAGCTTTTTGTTTCGCAGTCGCGGCGAGAAAGGCGAATGGCATCGCTGGACTTCGAAAGAGGGTTTAGGCGGCGATAGCGGTTGGCATCATGTGGCGGTGACGTATACGTTCGGCGAAGAAAAAAGTCTGGTTGGTTACATCGATGGTCGGCCGGTGAAGGGCGTCTGGGATTCCGGCGGAGCGACCGATCGCGCGCCGGTGGTCGACGACGACGAGGTCCGCATCGGGTCGACATTCCATGGCGGCGCCTTTGGCGGAGCCTTGGACGAAGTTGCACTGTACCGCCAAGCATTGGCGCCCGAACGGATCGCTGCGCGTTATCGCTATGTGGCTCCCGAACTGCGGCCGATTGTTTGGGAAGAGATTCCCGACGGCACGTTGTGGGTCGATATTTTTGAAGGACTGCCCAATCGCCGTTCTTGGGAATTCCGCCCGCCCAAATATGTCGAAAGCTTCACCGCTTCGACGTTGGCGTTTGTAGCGGTTCCCAAGAAATATGATGCGCGGGGACTGCAACAGGACCGCTCGAATCCGTTTTTGTTGCGTGCGGCGGGAACGTTTGAAATTCCGGCCGGGACGCAGCAAATTTTGTTGCGGTCGCGCAATGCGGCACGACTGTATCTCGATGGACGACTGATTGCTGAAACGAAATTTCACAGCATCTCCAGCAGCGCGCATGGTCGCGTTTTTGATGTGGATACCAGTTTGGCCCCCAACATCCGCCCCTTGCGCCGCGGCGATACCGAAACGGTCGCCGTCATTGAAGGAGACGGAAAGCGGCACCATTTGCGGTTTGAAATGATCGTGGGAGGGCAGGGGCATCGTCCGGAGTTTGGTGAAACCTCGGTCAGCATCGCTGCTCCGGGTGAGGATTTCCGGTTGGTGGGCAGCGGGGGCACCTTTTTGCTGACCGATGAAGGTTGGACGGAATTCAAACGAGGTGAGCGGCAGCGAATTGCGCAGTTGAGCGCCGAAAGTCGCCAAGTGGCGGGCGCCGCAGAAGCCGAAAAATGGGCACAGCGGCACGCAGCAGCGCGTGACGTGATTGCCGGGCAAGATAAACCAGTGGTACCGGAGGTTGCGGAAACGGCGGAGGTTTATAACGACATCGATCGTTTCATTCTGGCCCGATTGGAACAAGCCGAAGTCGCGCCGGCCGCGTTGGCGGACGATTATTCGTTTTTGCGACGGGCGGCATTGGATGTGACGGGGACGATTCCCAGCGAAGCACACATCGCGGAATTTCAAGCGGATCAAGACCCGGAACGGCGGAGCAGGGCGATTGACCGGTTGTTGGCCGAACCGGGCTGGGCGGACAATTGGATGGGGTATTGGCAAGATGTGCTGGCCGAGAATCCTTCGTTGGTCAAACCCAAATTGAACAACAGCGGACCGTTTCGGTTTTGGCTGCATGAATCGTTGGCGGACAACAAACCGTTCGATCGTTTTGTCACCGAGTTGATTCGCATGGATGGTAGTCGTCGTTTCGGTGGCCCGGCCGGCTTTGCGATGGCAACGCAAAACGACGTGCCGATGGCAGCCAAGGCGCAGATCATCGGACGGGCATTCTTGGGGCTAAACATGACCTGCGCCCGTTGTCACGATGCGCCGTTTCATGATCACAAACAACAGGATTTGTTTGCCTTGGCGGCCATGCTCGACCGCAAGCCGCTGCGTGTGCCCAAAACAAGTAGCGTCCCGGGTGATGAAGAGTCACTCGCCTCGATGATTGTCGAGGTCACGCTCAAACCGGGATCGCAGGTGGCGCCGGCATGGACCTTTTCGGAATTGATTGATGACCAATCGTTCTCTGAAGCGGTCGCGGCGACGGATGACTCCCGGGAACGGTTGGCCGCCTTGATCACGTCGCCGCACAATGCGCGGTTTGCCGAGGTGATTGTTAATCGCATGTGGAAACGGTATTTCGGCCGTGGGTTGGTCGAACCGGTTGATGACTGGCACAGTGTTGAGCCGTCGCATCCCGAGTTGTTGCAATACTTGGCGCGCGAGTTGGTTCTGCATGATTACGACTTGAAGCACATCGCGCGGTTGATCTTGAATTCGCGGACCTACCAAAGCGAAACGGGCGAATTGTCGGACGAACAAACTCAGCTATTCGCCGGCCAAGTGCCGCGGCGGATGTCGGCCGAGCAGTTGGTCGATTCGATGTTCGCCGTCGCCGGCAAGCCGCTGCGGGCCGGGCAGTTGTGCTTGGATCCTGATGGGGCGATGAAGTTGGATACGGCGACAAACCTCGGTGAGCCGCTGCGGGCGTGGGAGTTTGCCTCGTTATCGAACGAGCGCGATCGTCCCAGTTTGGCGTTACCGTTTGCTCAACCGTTTGTGACGTTCTTAGAGACATTCGGTTGGCGCAGTGCCCGGCAAAATCCGATCACCGAGCGAGATGACGATCCGACTGTCCGGCAACCGGCGGTGCTGGCCAACGGCGTGTTGGGCCGTCGCATGACACGCCTCTCGGACGACAGTGCATTCACGCGATTGGCTCAGGAAGAACAAACCGTCGAGCGGTTGGTGGAACGGGTCTACCTGCGTGTCTTGACGCGGAAACCGACGGCCCAAGAGCAAGCGCTGTTCGTGGAATTATTATCACCCGGTTACGTCGAACGATTGGAGGATCTTCCGCAAGTCGCCGAGAAACCGGAGCGGTTGCCGTTGGGAATGGTCTCCTGGTCGAACCACCTGAGTGAGCGGGCCAATGCGATTAAAATCGAATTACAGCGCGCCGTCGAGCGGGGCGACATACCCACATCGCGACTGAACATGGATTGGCGGGAACGGATGGAGGATATGTTGTGGGCCTTGATGAACTCACCGGAGTTCGTCTATTTGCCGTAAGAGGGAAATCAATAAAAGAAATCACACTCGATCGATTGACCGATGGTCGGGGTTGGGTGCCACTGGCGGCTCGTCCGCCAGTGCGCGCGTTGGCGTACACGAGCATGGAAATCGCACTCTAACCCTGCACTGGCGGACAAGCCGCCAGTGGCACCCGTTTGTGGAGATTGGGAACGAGAAGAGCGCGACGACTGGCGGAATTGTTGAAAGGTGAGCAGTATTGATGTTTGGAATCACAGAAATGGATGAGCAACGACGGCGGTTTTTGGCGCAAAGTGCTGTCGCTGGCGGTGGACTTGCGGCGTTGTCGCTGAGGCAACCGTTGCGCGGATTGGCCAACGAGGCGTCTCCTGCTCCGGCCGTGCCACGGGGCAAGGCGGAGCATTGCATCATGATTTGGTTGGGCGGCGGATCGAGTCATATCGATACGTGGGATCCCAAACGAATGGGCGATGCCAAAACGAAAAAGGCGGGTTCGTACTATCCGTCCATCGAGACCGCTGTGCCGGACACGCAGGTCTGTGAACATCTGCCCAAATGCGCCAAGATCTTGGACCGGTTTAACATCGTGCGGACCGTGCATCACGATGTGATCGACGAACATGCTGCTGCCACCAATCAAGTACACACCGGTCGTCCGACCAGCGGCACGGTTGTTTATCCGTCGGTCGGTTCCATTGTGGCGCACAAGCGCGGTCCGGCCAGCGATCATGCACCGGGGTACGTGTTGATCGGCTATCCCAACGTAACGCGTGGTCCCGGATTTTTGGGAGCGAAGGCGGGTTATATTTATCTGACCGATACCAAATCGGGCCCCGCCGGTTTTTCGCGGGCTCCGCATATCACAGCCGCCCGGCAAACGCGACGCGAGGATTTGTTGCGCCGTGTCCGCGACGAATATCGCAAACAACTCCCTGCCGGATCGGTCGTGACCGACTACGACACGACAATCAGCGAAGCCTTACGGCTCTCCGGCCCCAAGTTCGCGGGCGTGTTTGAGTTGGATTCCGAACCGGCGTCGCTGCGTGAATCGTACGGTGGGGAATTCGGTCAACGTTGTTTGTTGTCGCGGCGATTGTTGCAGTCCGGTGTGCGGTTTATCGAAGTCTCACACAATTTGAATTTCGTCAACGGAACCGGCTGGGATACGCACAACGACGGCCAACTGAAACAGCACATTTTGATTCAAGAACTCGATGATGCACTATCGGCGTTGGTGCTCGATTTGGAACAACACAAGATGCTGGACAAGACGTTGATCGTCGTTGCCTCGGAGTTCGGCCGCCCGGCGCAGTTTGACGGTGGCGGCGGACGCGGGCACTATTCCAAGGCGTTCAGCGTCGTCTTGGCCGGCGGCGGGATGAACAACGGCAAGACGATCGGCGTGACCGATGAGCTGGGGATGAAGATCGTTTCAGACCCGGTTTCGCTACCCGATCTGCATGCCACAATCCACAATGCCATGGGAATCGATCCGCACGAGGAGTTGTATACTCCCGGCGATCGCCCCGTGCCAATCACCGATAACGGCCGACCGATCGCAGCGCTGTTTTCGTAACCGGCGGCGCGCTCAACCTGCTTATCGCCCCGCATCAGATCACAGCTCTGACGCTTTATAACACCCAAGAATTAGGGTGCCACTGGCTCTGCCAGTGCAATAACCCGGCATGGGGATCATTGATAAACACTGGCAAAGCCAGTGGCACACAGATTCCAATTTAAGCAGCAACGAAGCACTAGGATGATTAGGACTTATGATGTGTCGATCGTGGTTAGTGGTGGTGTGCACGATAGTATTCTGTCTAAGCGATTTGGTTGCGCGGGCCGAGGACGCGCCGTCGAAACGAAGTGACATCTACGCCAAAGACAATCTCGTCGCATGGTGCATCGTTCCGTTTGACAATCAAAAGCGCAGTCCCGAGCAGCGGGCCGCGATGTTGGAGCGGTTGGGGATCAGCAAGCTGGCCTACGATTATCGCGCCGAGCATGTCCCGACCTTCGATGCCGAGATGGAGGCGCTCAAAGCGCATGGCATCGAATTGACCGCTTGGTGGTTTCCGACCGTGCTCAACGACGATGCGCGGCACATTTTAGAGGTGCTCAAACGGCACGATATCAAAACGCAGTTATGGGTCACCGGCAGCGGCGGACCGAAAACTCCCGGGGATCAGCAGGCGTGGGTCCAACAGGAAGCGGCACGGATTCGTCCCATTGCCGAAGCGGCTGCCAAAATCGGCTGCAGTGTGGGACTGTACAATCACGGTGGTTGGTTCGGCGAACCGGAGAATCAAATCGCCATCATCCGTGCGCTGGATTTGCCGAACGTGGGGATCGTTTACAACCTGCATCACGGCCATGCGCATATTGACCGGATGCCGCAACTGCTCAAGAAGATGCTGCCGTATTTGTATGCGGTGAACCTCAACGGTATGGTTCGCGGCGGTGATCAGCGGGGTTCGAAGATCCTTCCGCTCGGGGCAGGGGACCTGGATGCCTCGCTGTTAAAAACGATTCGCGACAGCGGCTATACCGGGCCGATTGGGATTTTGAATCACACGCAAGAAGATGCCGAAGCGCGGCTGCAGGACAACCTGGATGGATTGTCGTGGCTGGTGGGAACGTTCAGCGGACATCCCCCCAGTGCCCGCCCGGCTTATCGCAGTTGGCAACCCACCGCAGCGGCGGCGCTGGACGGGGGACAAGTCTATGAAGGTCGCGACGAATTCCGCCAACAGCCCATCACAGTGGAATGTCGCGTTCGCCTGGATCGCAAGAATGATTACAACATCCTCGTCGCCTGCGATGAAAAGAAATCTCCCGCGCATTGGGAAATCTTCACCATGCCGCGTCAGGGATTATTGACCGTCTATTTACCGGGGATGTCGCCTGATCACGTGCGTTCGAAAGCGGCGATTTGCGACAACAAGCCGCACACGGTGGCGATGGTTTATGAAGCCACGCGGGTGCGGTTGTATGTTGATGGCAAGCAGGTCGCCAGTCAAAAGATCTCTGCCAAAGGAGGCGCTGCGATTCCCGGTGGATTGGCGATTGGACGGCTGGTCGAAGGGGGCTTGGCGTGCAACGGCGACATCGAATGGGTTCGGATTTCGTCCGGCGCGCGAGACATCCCGCACGAACCGCAACACGCCGTGAAAAAAGATGCGTCGACGATCCAATTGTGGACGTTTCCTAAAACCGTTGCGGTGCAGCAGCCACCCACCACGGCTTCGGAGTTCAACGCCGGATTTGTCAACGAGACCGTCGCTGCCGCCAAAGAGAACGGGGATTTCATGCGCGGGGCGGCATTGTTCGCCGATGCGAAAACCGCTTGTTTGTCGTGTCACAAAATCGGCATGCAGGGGGGGACCGTCGGTCCTGATCTGACGATGATCGGCAAACAGCGCAAGCCGGAACAGATTATCGAATCGGTCTTTTGGCCGCAGCGGACGGTGGAACCGGAGTTCGTCTCGTTCACGGTCATCACCAACGATGGAAAAGCGATCCGTGGCCATAAACTGCGTGAGGATAAAAAATCGATCGTGCTCCGCGACCCGCAAACCGGGGTGGAAAGCACGATTCCTCACGAGGAAATTGATGAAATTGTCCCTGCCGGTTCACTGATGCCCGACGGGTTGACCGCTGCGATGACGCGACAGCAACAAGTGGACCTGATTCGCTTTTTGACGGACTTAGGCCGCTCCGATGCAGCGAAGCCCGAAGCTTTGCACATGCTGTTGGGACATGCGCACATGCATACGCCGGCCCCGTTTGAGTACGACCGCGCGCCGCTGAATCCGCAGGATTGGCCGTCGTGGCAGCAGCCGGTCAATCGCGACCGCATCTATGATTTTTATGCCAAGCAAGCGGCGCATTTTCGCAAACAGAAACCGACTCCGCCGCTGCTGCCCGATTTTCCGGGACTGGACGGGGGGGAACTGGGTCACTGGGGAAATCAATCCGAGACGACGTGGTCCGATGGCCGTTGGAATGAGACACGGTTGGGCAGCGTGCAAAGCGGGGTGTTTCACGGTGGGGGCGTGACGGTCCCGCGCGCGGTTTGTATGCAATTGGGAGACGACAACGAACTCTCCGCTTGTTTCAATCCCGAGACGCTCAGTTATGACGCCGTCTGGAGTGGGGGCTTTGTCAAGTTTTCATCAGTCCGTCATGGATTCATGCACGGCTTGATCATGGACGGCCAACCGGTGGAGCACGAGAAATCAGCCAAGCCGGACCAGCCATTCGTGTATCACGGTTTCTATCGACATGGCCGGCGCGTGGTGTTTGCTTACCGCATTGGCGATGTCGAATATCTCGATGCGCCGTGGGTCGAGGATGGCAAATTCACCCGCGTTGTTGCTCCGGCCGACGAACATCCGCTGCGAGAATTGATCCAACCGGGCGAACGGCAATGGCCGGAGGTGATCACGACAGCGGTCAAACCGGGAACCGGGCGGCCGTATGCGGTCGATACGATTGAATTGCCGTTCGACAATCCTTGGAAGGCGTTGCTGTTTTGCGGTGGACATGACTTTCTTCCCGACGGCAGCGCGCTGGTCTGCACGATGCAGGGGGACGTGTGGCATGTGAGCGGATTCACCGATGGCGGTCAGCAGGCGCAGTGGCAACGTTTTGCTTCGGGACTGCACCATGCTTTGGGGCTGGTCGTGACCGATGCGGGAATCTTTGTGCAATGCCGCGACCAATTGGTCCGGTTGCATGATCTGAACCAAGATGGCGAAGCCGATTATTATGAGTGTTTTAGCAACGCCTTTGAGACCTCCTCGGCGGGGCACGATTTCATTTGCGGTTTGCAGTGCGACGACGCCGGCAATTTTTACACCGTCTCGGGCAATCAAGGGATCGTGCGGATTTCTCCCGATGGAAAAAACGTGGAGGTCATGGCGACCGGACTGAGAAATCCTGACGGGTTGGGAATCTTGCCCGATGGGACATTGACAGTACCCGCTTCGGAAGGGGACTGGACACCCGCCTCGATGGTGTGCGCCGTTCGCCCGCCTGCAGAGGGTGAAGATGGCACTCCGCCGTACTTTGGTTATCAAGCTCCGCGCGACGGGAAAGCGCCGGAACTGCCATTGGTTTATTTACCGCGGGGATTGGATAATTCCAGCGGGGGGCAGGCCTATATCGACAGTGACCGCTGGGGACCGCTGCAGGGGGCGTTGGTCCATTTGTCGTTTGGCGGCGGGCGAAGTTTTCTGTTGCTACGCGACGAAGTCGGTGGGCAGTTGCAGGGGGCGATTGTGCCGCTTCCCGGCGAGTTTCGTTCGGGCGCGCATCGCGGACGTTTCAATCCGCAGGACGGGCAATTGTATGTCTCGGGCATGGCGGGCTGGGGTTCTTATACGCCTGATGATGGTTGTTTCCAGCGCGTCCGTTTCACGGGAGACCGCGTGCAATTGCCGATTGGGTTTCATGTCTATCAAAACGGGGTGACGGTAAAATTCACCGAGCCGATTGATCCTGCTGTTGCCTCTCAGATCGAAAATCAATTTGCCCAGTGTTGGAATTATCGGTACAGCGGGGCGTATGGCTCGCCGGAGTTTTCCACGCGACACCACGGCATGCGGGGGCACGATCATTTGCCGATCACGTCGGCGCATGTTTTGCCCGATGGCCGGTCGCTGTTTTTGGAAATCCCCGACCTGCAACCGGTGAGCCAACTGCATTTGCAATTGCAGGTGGATGCGGGGGAACCGCGCGATATGTTTTTGACCGTGCATCGTTTGGATCGGCCCTTTAGCGACTACCCCGGTTATCGCCCGGTGGCGAAGATGGTGCATCCCCATCCGATTCTTTCTGACTTGGCTTTGGCGACGATTCGCATTCGCAATCCCTTTATGAAAGCGATTCCCGAGGCGCGGCCGATCACGTTGGAGACGGGCAAGAACCTGACGTTTGCAACCCGTGAGTTACGGGCCAAACCGGGTGAAGCGATTCGTTTGAACTTGGTGAACCCCGACGTGGTGCCGCACAACTGGGCATTGGTCAAAGCGGGAACGCTCAAGAGCGTGGGGGAGATGGCCAACCGGTTGGTGGCGGACCCCGAAGCGGTGGCGCGGCATTACATTCCGCAAACCGACGACGTGTTGTTTTATACGGATGTCGTTCCACCCAAATCGCAGTTCACGATCTACTTTCGCGCGCCGAAAACACCGGGGCGGTATCCCTACCTGTGCACATTTCCGGGGCACTGGATGGTGATGAACGGCGAATTGATCGTGGAGTGATCGCAGCAGTTGGCGCGGCCGATACCAGTGGTCGAGACATCGCGCTCAGCGTGCGCGCCGCGTCTACTTGTTCAAGATCAACTTCTTGTTCCGCGTCGAGCGCAGGCGATAGACCTGACCGTGAAATTCGATGAGCACTTCGGTGTGTCCCTCAGCGAGTGCTTCGAAGGTGATCGATTTCGGGGGATCGGAATCGCCGGTGCCGCTGTTTTTATCTGCGGGATTTCGCGGAGTCTCACTGGGGTCATGCTTATTCATGGTGGCGGTGCCGTGGATTCTTTGGGCGAGGTCGTAGTGAGCAATTTGTTGCCTGCGATCACGACAAAAGAAAATTCAGATGGAAATCTTCAGTCGGGTGCTTTAGCGATTGACAACAATGGCACAAGTCGGCATTATGTTGACATTGAGACTCAGTGTCAACTCTAGAATGCTGCAGCAAGCTTCGACGCGGAACTCCGCGCAGCCAGCCACACATTAAGAGACCGCGGATCACAACGCACCAGCGTCTGTGCCGCAAATTTCCTCTTAACTTGGCTTCTGCAAAGGAGATCTTTTCCATGTCCGTTTCCACACGACCTGCTCGCCGCGGGTTCACGCTCATCGAATTGCTAGTGGTCATCGCGATCATTGCCATTCTCATTTCACTGCTCTTGCCGGCCGTACAACAGGCTCGCGAAGCTGCCCGCCGCACGCAGTGCCGAAACAATCTCAAGCAGTTTGGGATTGCGACGCACAACTATCACGACATTTATGGCCAATTCCCCAATGCCAACGCCAACAATTCGCTCAGCGGCGGCAGCTTGTTTGTTTCGATCTTGCCGTTGATCGACCAGGCGAATGGATACAATTTGTGGGATTTCAACTTGTCGAACTCCGATCCGGTGAACGTTGCCGTATCGGGTCAGCGGATTCCGGTCTTCTTGTGCCCCTCGGCCACGGAACCTCGTCTGGTTCCAGGATGCGACTCCGACGCGGGGCGTGCACCGGGAAACTATGCCGTGAACATTGGTTCGAAGGATTTCAATCAGTACTGGTCGTATTATGGTGAGCCGGCTCCCTCGTTGGACGGAGCGATCGTCTATACCGACTCAGCTGATGGCAAGACATCGCTGAAGCATTTCATCGATGGTTCGAGTAACACGTTGATGATTGGTGAAACGGCCTATAATCTGCCGGACTACAAATTCAGTTCCGGAAGCTGCATGGACGAACCGCGTTATTCGTTCACCTATTGGTCGAATCCGTATCCCGGTTCCACTGCTTGCACAACCGAATACGCCTTCAATCCTCACGACAAACTTGATGACGGCGAATACGATTCCGGCTGGGTGCGTTCCTTCCGTAGCGACCATGTGGGCGGCGTCTTTTTTGTCCGTGCTGACGGATCGGTACATTTTGTGGCTGAGAGTATCGACGCGGGGGTCTTGGATGCCTTGGCGACTCGAAATGGTGGGGAGATCATCAGTGACAACTAGAGCATCCAACCATCTGGTGTTGGCTGCGATGTTGTTTTGCGGCCTAATCGTCGGCTGCGGTTCCGGCGCAGCCGAAGGACCTCCCCGCGCCGATGTGCGGGGAGTGGTGACCTTGGATGGTCAACCGTTGTCGAAAGGAGTGATCCTGTTTGTTCCTCTTGAGGGAACGCCCGGGCCGAAGACGTCGGTCCCCATTGCGGACGGGAAATTTTCGGCTGATGAGTCTACCGGCCCGGTGGTCGGTAAGCACCGTATCGAAATCAAATCGACCGATGACGGTGGTTACGCTCGGGATGATGAGACAGCGATTGATCGTTTGAAGGAATCACGAACCCGTCGTATTGATGTTGTACGAGTTCCGGCAGCTTTCAATGCGAATAGCCGCCTGACCGAGACTGTCAGCGAGGAGGGGACTAACGAATTTGAATTCCCACTCACTACCAGCAGGCGTCGCCGGCGCTAAACGGCTTCGGTTAAGGCATTCCATGTTTAGTTAAAAAACAAATCGCAACGGGGTTTGCTCCCGTTTGCTAAACCCCTTTGCTCATTGAGGACACATTTGATGAGACGAATTTTAGTTTTCTCCGCCGCTGCATTGTTCATGCAATGCGCGATTCTACAAACGGCGAACGCGCATTTTATTTGGCTGCTGCCGACTGTGGAAAAGGATGTACAAAAGGTCGATGTTTATTTTTCCGAAGCCGCCCAGCCGGACGACCCCGAATTGCTGGAACGCCTGCAAGGCATGACCGTCTGGCGTTTGTCGGCTAAAGGCAAACCGATCAAATTGTCGCTGAAGAAAACAGAGGAAGCACTCCAAGCCGAAACAGATGTTGCACAAGTAGCCGCTTCGCTGTTCGCAGGGCGACACGATTACGGTGTGATCACCCGCGGCGAGAAACCGTTCTTACTCCGCTATTACGCCAAGACCGGCCCCGCTTTGACCGATGCCGCCTGGACGAAAGTCAAAACGGCCGAACAACTCGATTTGGACATCGTTCCGCATAAAATGGAAGACGGCAAGCTGAAACTTGTTGTCAGCTTTCAAGGAAAACCGGTAGTGGGCGCCGAAGTCAAAGGCTACGGGCCGGAGTTGGATGAATTCGAAGCGGCTACCGACAAAGATGGTGCCGTTGTTGTCGCGGTCGTGAAACCGGGTGAGTATGGTTTCCGCGCGAAGCACGTCGAAGCCACCGCCGGCGAATTGGACGGTAAAAAATACGACGACATTCGCCACTATTCGACAGTGACCTTTGAAGCGGAGCAACCGGAAGCGAAAGTCGTGACCGATGCCGACACGTTGCCGGAAATTCCCGAATGCGTAACCAGTTTCGGGGGCGCTGTTGCCGGTGATTACTTATACATTTACGGCGGGCATACCGGCGAAGCGCATTCCTATTCGCACGAAGAACAAGCGCATACGCTACAGCGGCTCAATCTCCGCAAACCCGGTGCCTGGGAAGATGTTATCGATGGTCCGCATCTGCAGGGTCTGGCTTTAGTTCCGCATGGCGACAAAGTCTATCGTCTGGGAGGCTTCACCGCCAAAAACGCATCGGGCGAAGACCGGGATCTGTGGTCGCAGGACTCGACTGCTGGTTTCGATCCGGCCACGAAAAAATGGACCGATTTGCCTGCATTGCCCGAACCGCGGTCGTCGTTCGATGCAGCTGTATTGGGCGATACGATCTATGTGATCGGCGGATGGCAAATGCAGGGTGACAAGGATTCCGTGTGGCATAAGACCGCTTGGAAACTCGACTTGTCGGCAGCGAAACCGCAGTGGGAATCCATTCCCGCGCCGCCGTTTCAGCGTCGCGCGTTGGCTGTCGCCGCCCATGACGGAAAAATCTTTGCCCTCGGCGGAATGGCTCAAAAAGGAGGACCGTCGCGCGAGGCCAATGTATTTGACCCAAAAACACAGCAGTGGTCCTCACTGGAAGACTTGCCGGGCGAAAAGATGGCTGGATTTGGATGTTCGGCATTTGCTGCGGGCGGCCGGTTGTTTGTCAGCACTTTCGATGGGAGTCTGCTCCGACTCTCCCCGGATCAACAACATTGGGAGCGCGTGGGACAATTGCCGACCGCCCGCTTCTTTCATCGCATGTTGCCGTATCCCAACAATAGCCTGCTGATTGTCGGCGGGGCGAATATGGGCATCGGCAAGTTTGAAGACGTGGAAATCCTGCAGTTGGACTAGCGCCCGCCTTGTCGGTCGTACTAACGTAGTGTGTGCCGACGGTGAAGCAGCCAGGATTTCGACTTTGGTGATGCGTTTGTTGCCGCCCTTTGTCTGACAAGGGGCGGCAACGCGTATCTTTGGCGGCTTTTGAAAATCCCGAGGAGAAACGGTCGCATTCGGACGGCCTGATCTTGGGGCAAACCGAGACGAGGATGATTGACGATGAGACCGCTCGCCGATATTTGGGTGAATCGATGCTTGCTTGCCGCAATTCTATTTATTTTTGGCAGCGGGGTGTTGTCCGCGGGAAATGATTGGGCTTCTTTTCAAAACGGCGGGCAGGTATCGCTGCCCAGTTCGGCAGCGGTCGGTGAATGGAAACTCGCTACCGACCTTGCCTGGACAGCGGACCTGACCGGTTATGGGCAATCTTCTCCGGTCGTGTGGGGCGAGCATGTTTATGTCACATCGGTGGAGGGGCCCGAAAAAGAGACCTATCTGGTCTCGGCCTATGCGCTGGCCGATGGGAAGCAGGTTTGGCAACACAAAGTCAAAAACGCGACGCCGCAAGAAAGCAGCAATTACGTGAGTCGCGCAGCCCCGACTCCCGCAGCTGATGCGGAGGGGGTCATTTGTTTCTTCGAGGGAGGCAACCTGTTGGCCTTCACGCACGGTGGCGACGTGCGTTGGGAACGGAATTTGGCTGCCGAGTATGGGGAAATCAGCTCGCGGCACGGCTTGGCTGCCTCGGTCGCGCAAGACGAGCAATCAGCATTCATTTGGGTCGAGCGGAGCGAAGAACCGTATGTCCTGTCGGTGGACAAAAAAACGGGAGAGAACAACTGGAAGGTCGCCGGCTTGGGCGCGACGAGTTGGTCGAGTCCGCGACTTGTTCCGGTGGCTGAGGGACACCATTTGGTCTTGAGCGCGTCGGGACATTTGGTCGGCTTGGATCCGGAATCGGGAGAGCGACTGTGGGCCGTCGAGGGTATTTCCGGCAACACGACACCCACTCCCGTTCCGCTGGGTGAGGGGCGGTTTCTGATTGGTGCAACGGTGGGTCGCGGGAACTCTGATGCGGGGAAATCCGCTAAATCGAACGGTGTCATTCAAATCGCAAAGAATGCCGACGGAGCATGGGAAGCTGACTATGTCTGGCGAGCGAAACGGGCTACCAGTTCGTTCAGTTCGCCAATGGCACACAACGGCACAGCCTATTTCATCAACAAAACCGGAGTGGTTTTTGGCTTGGACCTGGAAACCGGTCAGGAGAAATTCAACAAACGGCTTGGTGGAGGCGTCTGGGCGACTCCCATCGGGATCGGCGACCTGGTGATGATTTGCGGCCGGGATGGAAAAATCAACCTGCTGGCGAACAGCGGCGATGATCAAGAGCTCTCGACATGGGAAGCTCTCCCCGAGGATGCCGAACCGGTCGCCGGGGAGAAAACGGACCGATTCTCCGCCAGCGTGCTTTATAGCGCCCTGTGGAGCGAGCAGCTTGTGTTGCTGCGGCGCGGAGAGGCTTTGTTTGCTGTGAAGGTGGTCCGCGAATAATCCTCCAATTCAGCAAGCGGGCGATCTGAGGGCAGGCGCCCGCTTGCTAGGAATTCAAAATGTTGCTGTGTGGGAAACCACGCCGACTGCGCACCCGACTATTCTTCAATTTCCAAATCTGCAAAATAGATGGCCGTGATCGTTTTGCCGTCGGCATCTTTTTCGTGGCTGGAATAATACGAGACGAAGCCGCGGGTGTCGCTGAGTGCGATGAAACCGGGATAGGAGTTGTCGCCGCCGCTGGGAAGTTCAGCGAATTCGTGCAACTGGCCATCGACCAGCCAGTATAACGACGTTACCGCCGGCCCGATTGTTTTGCGTCCGGCAACCAAATAGCGATCCCCCCATTTGGCCACCAGGGGGCCGCCGATGTAGCGATCGAAATTCGTACGGTCCCATTTCTCATAAGGGGGCTGGGAGCGACACAACTGTGCGTTGAGTTTGCTGCCGCTACGAGCGACGGCGAGCACTGATCCGTCGTCTTCGAACAAGAAGGCTGTTTCGTCGCCGTTGGTGGTTTGGAACAACGCCTTTTTGCGGAAGATCAACCCGTCATCGCTCTCCAGCATGGCCGACTCGATGAGTGGATCGCGCTCGGCGCGGGTTGTGGTTTTCGCAAATTCTCGTTTGCGGCGGCCGCACAGATAGGCCTTGTCGCCGTGCGTCGCGGCTCGCCAAATGTAATGTCCGTAGGTCCCTTCCAGCATCACCGGGCTGTGCCAGTTTTCGCCGTCGTCGCTCCAGGCCGCGTAGCCGAGGTGATCGTCCATTTTATAATTCTTGGGCGACGTGTCTCCGCAATACCAAGCGCCGGTATAAACAAACAGCTTGTCCTTAAAGACTAAAAAGTGGGGATCACGAACGTCCCGTTTGGGGACGCTGAATTGGTGCACGGTTTTCCAAGTTTTGGTGTCGTCGCTGGATTGAATGATGATCGATGAGGTGGGGTGGACCATGTGCCCGTCCGGGCAGGTGCGGAAAGCGAGGTAGTATTTGTCACCGAAGCGGCACAAGTCGGTGAAGGCGTTATGCTCGCCGTTGTCAAATCCGCGGCGGACGGAGAGGACTTTGACCTTGGGAGTTTCGTCGGCGCGGGCCGCAATGTTTGTATGAACAATCGCCGCAACGGCGCAGATTGTGATCGCTAGGTTTCGGATTCCAAGTGACATTTTTTCGGGGCCTATTCAATGGGTCGTTCGGTAGCGCAGTTCTGACGGATACGATCCGCATCCTAGCTTGCCTGGCATCGATTGACCACCACCCCGGTTTCGCTGCAAAAGGTACAAATGGCATTTCGCCGTGGGGAAACAAGCCTCGGGTGGCAGCGATGGCCAACGGCAATCGGCGTGCCGCAGGAAAAAAGAAGCAGCAGTTTCAGTTGTCCTTGCCGAGGGGACTCTGCTCGTTTCAGAGCGCAGGAATTGCGGCTTCATGCGGGCTGCGCCCGCCCCGATGTCTGCGCCATCGCGGCTACCCTGAACGGATTATCCGAGTCGTTGGCGGCGGTTCCAGGCGGCGGTTCGTTCGGCGTGGTGGCGGGATGCGTGATAGTGTGGCTGGACGGGGATAGCGGCGGCTTGCCAAGGGGTCTTACAAACCGCGGGACACACAGCCCACCCGGCTTTTCGCTTCGTGCGACATTGACAACTTCCTTGTCCCGTAGCCTGTCCGGTTTGGCCTAAAAATGCCAGCCAATTAATCATGATCATCCGCTTCGGCTCCTTGAAAACGTGAATCGTTATGATGAGGAACGTCGCCGACCAGCGCGGGCATGCCGCGCACCGGTTTCTTGAGGATAACGAATCGGGGTGGGAAAAGTCAAAATTTTGTGCGTGATGACGCGCGACATATTAGCAATGACTTCTTGCGAACAAAATCGGGGCAGGGTAGGGTGGGAGCTACGAATTGTCCGCGTCTCTTGTCCGAAGGCCCTATTACCCCCATGACCGAGCCGAATTTCGACGAACACGACACGTTGCCCCCTTCCATGGATCCCGCGGTGGGGGGCGGCACAGAGGACCCGCCACGTGATATTATAGGCATTCTCAAGCGGCTGGGGCCGGGGATGATCATCGCCGGCAGCATTGTCGGCTCGGGAGAATTGATCGCCACGACCAAGACCGGAGCCGAGGCGGGAATCACCCTGCTGTGGCTGATCATTATCGGTTGTGTGATCAAGGTGTTCGTACAAATCGAAATCGGCCGTTACACAGTCAGCCACGGCGAGACCCCGTTGGCAGCACTGAACCGCGTCCCCGGACCGCGACTGCGCGTGAATTGGCTGCTGTGGTATTGGTTGGTGATGATGATCTCCATCTTGGGTCAAGCAGGGGGCATTGTCGGCGGTGTGGGTCAATCGTTGGCGATCGCGGTCCCGATTACGGGCGACTATGCACGGGCGGTCCAAGTGCCGAACGAAGCTGATTTGCGGCGGTACGTTGATTTCATCGACCATGATCAGGTGACGAATACCGATGAGCTTCCGGAGGAAGCAGCCCGTATTCAACGAGGTAACGAATTTATCGCCGGGCGGATGGAGCGACTGGGGGAACGCGGCGCAAAATTGATCGCCACTACGCGAGAGCTGATTCACGCACAAACACAACTCGCGGAAATGGCCGAAACGACTCCCGCACCGACTGATGGCGAGCCCGCCTCAGCTGCTCAAATCGAACTGGCGAAGCGGGAACAGACTGTCAGCGATATCAAAAGCCGTTTGCAGGAGATGACCAGTCCGTTCACGTTTGATGATCGGATCTGGGGCACGATCATCGCATTGATCACCGTGGGGCTGTTGTGCCGCGGGCGGTACAAGTTGATCCAAAACTTGTCGATGACGTTGGTCGTGTCGTTTACGTTCATCACGATCGGCAATGTGATATCGTTGCAAACGCATGAGGAGTTTGCACTCAAGGTGGACGATTATTTGTACGGATTATCGTTTCACATCCCCGAAGGCATTGCGGGGTTGAAGGCGGCCATGTTTACGTTTGGGATTATCGGTGTGGGGGCGAGTGAATTGGTTGCTTATCCCTATTGGTGTTTGGAAAAAGGCTATGCCAAATATGCCGGACCGCGCAGCCCCGACGAGAGTTGGGCCAAACGGGCGCGGGGCTGGATGATGGTCATGCACTACGATGCGTTTGCGTCGATGGTGGTCTATACGATCGCCACGTTGGCCTTTTTTGTGATGGGAGCAGCCGCGCTGTATCAGCAAGGGCTGGTTCCCGAAGGCATGCGGATGGTGAGCACGCTGATCGAGCAATATGTGCCGGTCTTTGGCGAACATGCCCGCTGGCTGTTTTTGATCGGCGCGATCGCGGTGCTGTATTCCACATTCCTGGTGGCCAATGCCGGCTTCGCGCGGCTGTATACCGATTTCTTGAAGGTGCTCGGTGTGATGGATCCGCACAACGAAAAGACGCATGATCGCTCGATCATGATTTTCGGTATGGTGCTGCCCATGATTTGCGCGGGTGTGTATTGGATTCCCAATGCCAATCCCGTGGCCCTGGTGATGTTCGGCGGGCTGACGCAGGCGGTCATGCTGCCGATGTTGGCGTTTGCGGCGCTCTTTTTCCGCTACCGAATGACCGACAGCCGGCTCTGTCCGGGCCGGCTGTGGGACGTGTTGTTGATTATTTCCTGCATCGGTTTGACGATCGCAGGTGTGTTTACGGCGTTTCTAAAAATTGCCGGGTAATGTGCCCGGCAATTCCGTCGCGCTGCGTTCTGAATAGCCCGCTATTCCTTGCGCATCACGCTCACACCGGTGATCCAATCGTCCGCGTCGTGTTGAGCACGGAGTCCGGAGAAGGGGTCATCGTCACCGCTGCCCCCTTCGTCCAGAAACGGCAGATAGGTCACATCCTTAAAGCGAATCGCCACGCTGACGGTGATCGGATCCTTTGACTCAGCGGATTGGATTGAATCGCCGCTTTCTGTGGAAACGTCAATAACAACCTGTCCCGCTGTCACACCGACGGCGTCAGTGATGAATGCTAGGATATCTTGCTTCACTTCCTCTTCAGTGAAAGTGCCGCGGATCGCCAAGCGCGAGCCTTCGCGTGCTGCGTTGGTGACGAGTTGGCCGACCATCATATAGCGGCCGAACTCGATAACGCCCAAGACCAGCAGCATAAAAACGGGGAATACAAATGCCATTTCAACTGCGGCAACACCGCGTCGTTCTGACGATTCGCGTTGGATCCGAAACATCTTCATCTTTGCACTCCTCCAAATGTCGCGTTGAATCTCGGTGGGAGCTTCATTGAGAGCGACAAACGTACCTGGTGTAGTGGGAACAGGGGTTATTCAATCAGAAACGGTGCTGCCATAATCTCGTCGGTTTGAAACGACTCGTAACTCCGTGTGATGTGCGGCCCCGTATAAGGCGCCTGTTGGATCATCACGCGTTTTTGGTTAGGATTTCCCGTCAATTTGACATTGACGATCCGGATACCGACGAACTTGACAATGGTGTAGTCGGCATTGTTACCGTTGCCGCCGCCGACTTCAGAGAAAATCGGTATTGCCCGAGGTTGACCGATAATTGCGGCCAATTCATCTTTAATGCCTGCACTTAAGCCCGTATCGCCGTTCAAGATCAATGGATTGGCCCAACTTGCCTTGATTTCATTGTTGGGGAAGAACGAGAAATCGAAGTCGTTCAGACCATGAAGAATTTGCCGGGAAATGTCGCTGGTGCTGTTATTGGGGCTTCCCAGGTCGACGGTTCCTCGATTACCCGGCGGCAAATCAACGGTACCGTTGGGATACATATTCATTTCCAAAATACCGTCGGACCCTGCGGAAACTGCCCCAGAATCTTCGTGGTAATAGTAGTCGTCAGTGAATAATCCGCCCGGCGTTGTGGCGTTGATGAAGGCCACCCAGGTATCCCAATCGACGGCAATTGGCAATATCCCGGTGGACTCAGTGCTACCCGCTTCCACGCGAAATCCATTGCCATTCATTATGGCGACCGCGGCGACGACGTCGACGTTGGCGTTGTTGTGTCCGATGACCGGGGCGAAAAATAAGTCCAACGGACCATCGGCATTATCGCCATCACGATGCAGGGCGACTTCCACCAGATTGTAAGGAGCAGTTCCCCAGGTCTTGACCCACGAACCGGAGTCGGCGTCCCATTCGACATGGCCGACGCGTACGTCTTGTTGCGCGTCAGCACTGATCGCCGCCAATCCACCGCCTGCATGCGAACCGGCCATATTGACAGCCACGTCGCGCGATGCAGTATCCACTTCGGAAGCGGTCTTTAGAGCGCCCCCTCCGATTCCATCGGGCAACTCCAGAGCTGCTCCCAGCGCGCCGGAGTCGGCGGCATTTTGTAGTTGGGCTTTGGTCAAGGTGATGTATCCCACATCGACCACAAACGCAGTGAAGCCCATCATGGCGATCATAAAGAACGCAGCTAGAACCAGAATATTTCCGTGACGGCTTCGGGTCTGTTCCGCGGCCTGTCGCAGATGGTGTTGAATTTTCATGGTGCCTACCTTCATCAATTGACTGAAACAGGCCGCCCCGAGAACCCGCGGACGTGTCCGCGGGCGGGGATCGGTGAATTAGTTGTTGCTCGGACGTTGGTGCACGACACGTGAGGTGTTGTCGGTCGAAACCAGATTGTTGAACGCATCGTAATAACGGACTTCTTTGATCCGTAGTTTGACGACGCGATACCCACCGAAAGTGACGGCTGAGTTTTCCACCGATGTTTCAGGCGAGTAATCGTTCAGGTTGTTGACCAAAATCAACTCGCTTAACTGCATCTGGGTTCCGCCGAACGATCCCCAAGTGTCCGATTGGCCGTTCTTGATTTGTAGCGTCAAAATATTGCTGGCGACTTTCAGCGATTGCGTCCAAGTGATTGTTTCACCCTTGGTGCTAAATTCGCCTTCGCGGAAGTTCTTGGAATACAGAAACAGATCGTCGGACCACGATTGCAACTGCAGTCCACCGGAGTAAAAGCTGGGAATTTCGCGGTAATTCCAGGTGACCATTCCGTACAGGTCACTGAGGTCCTCTTTGGGACTCATCACGGTCATCAATTGCGGCACGGCTATCGAGTTGGTCGGCTCATCGAGAATGAGCTCCCAATCTTCTTCGACCCGCAAAACGTCGGGCGTCGCGTCGTATGAATAGACGGATGTTCCAGCAACCATGAATGCAACGGCTGCCAAGGCAGCGATAGTGCGATGTCGCAGCAACCCACGACATTTCCCAGACAACGTGCGAATCAACATGACTCTCTCCCTATGACAAAACGGTTTCGAAATCCGAACGACTGACTGTCGATGGTTGAATTTCCGGACCGCGCAAGTCTGGACTTCATCTAACCGGCGCAGGACCGGGTTGACGGACCGATTGACGAACTATTGAACGTTTCGTCGCCGGCGAGAGGATTCCGCACAGTTCCAGATTAGAACCGCCAACTCAAACCTAGGTCATGGGATGAAAAGGTCAAATTGTTTTGCGAAGATTTTTTAAAGACGAAAGCATTCGTCAAAAGCGAGAGTTTGAGCGCAGTTCTGGCGAGCGACCAGGTGAGCGTGAGCGCAAACTGTTGAAAAAAGAGCGATCGCGGAATGTGCCCCGAGCGGGGCGTCATTCTTTTCGCATTGAACTGATGCCGGAGATCCATTTGGTATCGTCGTGATTTTCGCGTAGGCCGACGAATGGGTCGTCCTCGCCGCCCCCGCCTTCGCCAAGAATTGGCAGGTAGGTCACATCGACAAATCGTACAGCGACACGGATCGTGATCAAATCCTTCGCCTCAGCATCAAAAATGGTTTCGCCGCTTGCCGTTTCGATTTCAATCGTTACATCTTCCGGGTCAAGACCGATCGCTTCGGTCACAAAGTTCTCGACGTCGGTCCGGACCTCTTCTTCAGTGAAGTAGCCGCTGATCGCCATGCGCGTCCCTTCGCGAGCGGCATTGACGACCAACTGACCGACCATCAAATACCGTCCAAATTCGATGATACCCAGGACGAGCAACATGAACAGCGGCGCCACCAGCGCCATTTCTACAGCGGCGACTCCCCGTCGTTCGGAAAAGCCTTTTCGAGCAAAAATTGATTTCATCATGTTACCCCTGTGCGAGCTTTTTCCATGCGAGTGAAAGTCGTTGTTTGAAATGCTTCAAAATAATAAGTAGGAGAATTTCATCTCTGTTATTGTTTCTTAAAACGACTCACCCAACCGATGCCCTGCCTGAGCGGACCAACCGAAGTCGCGTCCCGTTCAGGCGAGGGCAATTGTGTTGGTAGATTAGTTGTTATATTCCTCATCAATCAGCTTCAATGGCCGGTCGGCTGCGATCGTATTGAAGTGTGCTTGAAGTTGATCGGCATATTGCGCGACTGTTTGGCCGCCGGGAACGTTAAAGTGTTCACCACCGGTGATGTCGGCAATTTGCTGCATCAAATCGGTGTCCGCACCCGCACCAAGACTCACGGTCATGATCTTGATCTTGGCCGCCTTGGCGTAATACGCCTCGTCGAGTGCCGATTGTGCCGGCGATGCACCTGTCGAAGACCGGTTGGCAATACCGTCGGTGATCAGAATCATCATCCGCATGGCCTTGGGCCGCGCGTTGGCGATCATCTCTAACCGGCCCACACGCATACCGGCACCGATGTTGGTATAGCTGTTGTAGTGACCCGCCTGACGATGCGTGGTCGTGTCGGTGATGGCGGCAAAGTTCTGCGACAGTCCATGCTCCAACAAGGCATCCTCATTCGCGTTGTTGTACAGCGACAAGCCAACGTTGTCCTCGGCTTTCACCGATTCTAAGTAGTTGACGAATAGCGACACGGCATTTTTCAAAGCGGTCACCGGTTGGGCACTGGCCTTCCACAGGTCTTCGGTCTGATTGTGTGCAGGTTTGCTGCCCAACCAATAGTTGACCATCGACAGTCCGCCGTACTTGTACCGGTAATCGTAGCCACCCTGGTTCAGAGCCGAGTTGCCTTGCACGTAATCGAAGTAGCTACTCCAGCTGCCTGAACCGAAGGGATAGTCCACATTGTCCACACCGAGCGCCTCTCGAATGGCGTCGTCGTCGAAGTCGAAACGTTCACCATAACCCGGCCCTTCGCCGCTTTCATTGCTGCCCGACTTGACCCAGCAGCGTTTCAAGTTACTGGAGCAGTTAAACGTTTGTGATTGGCCGACGTTGAGATTGTCGTATTTGTATTTGTTGCCGTTGGTGTACTCGACGACCACATTCGATAGGTCTTTCGTTGATTCCACGAAGATCTTTCTCTTGCTTTTCAAGGTGACCTTAATATGCGGAATCGGTCCCGAGGCCGGTTGACCTTCGAAGGTCACATAATCCGGCGCGAATGGCAGGTGCTCACCGATTTCGGCGGCCATGGCCCCGGCGTCCGTCATTTCGTCCCAGATTTGCTCCATGTTGTCTACGATCGCGTCGTGCCCCAAATTATTAATCGACTTCAATTCGCTGTCGTCGTTCATTGATCCCGAAAGGTCAACGACCAGTATCACGTCGCGGGGTTGGAACGTCGCGATTGATGTGACTTCAATCTCAGCAAAATCGTGTCCGATGACCGGCGCGAAGAATAAGGGAAGCCGGCGTCGATGTCTCCACCACCAGGTGCGATTCCTGGGCGAAACGTGCGTTTGCCCGTGACTTTGATCACGTTGTAGGGGGAATCGCCACCGCCGCCAAAGGAGAGTTCGTAACGACCCGAATTAGAGTTGAATTCCTGACGCCCGAATTCGATGTCGATCGGCTGGACGGTCTGGAACGGCTCCTCTTCGGATCCCCCTTCGACGATGATTTGTCCGCCCGGATTTGTTGAAGCGACTTCCATGGCGGCTGCGGTGGCAGCGGTTTCCACATCACCCTGGTCGCTCATCATGTCCAATTCCAACGCGGCGGACAGGACGGCGGCATCGGTGACGTTTTGCAATTGCGCCTTCGAATAAGCGATGTAACCGACGTCCACAACGAACGCCGTAAATCCGAACAGCATCACCATACAGAACGCAGCCAGCACCAACACGGAGCCTTTTCGTTCTCTGGCTTGGGCTGACAACGCCCGAATTGTGGACTTGAGCCGTAACATGAGTTTTCCCCTTCTCCCAAGAAACTGACGGAACGAATATTGTCGAGCACGAAATACGCACTCGCTCCGTGGTTGTATATTGGGATGTCGACTTCGTGAGCACGGACAAAGCGATCGAGGAACGCCATGTCGGTCTAAATGCGCTCTAGTACCGACAACCCAGTAACAATATTTGGGTGAACCACGACTTCAGAAGGGACTGACACCGTCGACGAATCGACTGAGGGGGGAATGGTGTTTGTGTGGTTAGCTCCTACTTCAACCCTAGTACGGTTTTCGCGAGAGTCAAATGAAACTGCGCAGGAATGGTTATCTTCCCTATGGCATGAGGCAACTAGTAAACACGTTCACAAATTGTGACAATGGGCTGAGCGCGATGTTGTCTTTTGGCACACGCCATTGTTTTCAAATTCCATCAATATGATGCGCTGGGTGATGCAATATCATGATTGAGCAACCAGATGAACAACTCCGCAAGGAGCACCGCCCCGAGGCGGTTGCCAAGCGAATTGCCGGCGAGCCGTTGCAAAACTATCTCCGCGATTTCGTTTACGGTTCTATTGATGGATGCGTGACGACATTCGCCGTGGTCTCCGGCGTGATTGGTGCGGATCTCCCTGTGAATGTCGTCGTGATTCTGGGTTTTGCCAACCTGTTTGCCGACGGCTTCAGCATGGCGGTCAGCAATTATTTGGGAACCCGCGCGGAGGAACAATTGCTACGTCGCGCCCGCCGCACGGAGGAAAATCACATCGACATCATCCCGGAAGGCGAAGTCGAAGAGATCCGTGAAATCTTCCGTCAAAAAGGCTTCGACGGAGAGCTATTGGAACGTGTGGTCAAAGTCATTACCTCCGACCGTCGCCTGTGGGTCGAAACCATGTTGCAGGATGAATGGGGATTGTCGCTGGTCGGCCCCAACGCGCGGAAAGCCGCCGCTGTCACGTTCTGCGCCTTTGTCGCTGTCGGCTTTATTCCTCTGCTGCCGTTTACGTTTTCTCTGGGGAAAGATATCAGCTCGGCCCAACTCTTTGCCGCCAGCTCGGTCCTCACCGGTCTCGCTTTCTTTGCCGTCGGTGCGCTCAAGTCGCGGTTCGGCGTCGAAAACTGGTTCCGCAGCGGTGCGGAGACGTTATTACTAGGTGGCGCCGCGGCAACAGTAGCGTATGTCGTCGGCGTCCTTTTGCGAGGCATCGGATAGTCAGCACCGCATTCGATTTTTCGCCGGGTAGAAACAACAGGCCCAAGCCAATAAGCGATGCGCATGTACAGGCATCACGTTGACTTGCCCCTTTGCGGGTCTATAATCACGCCGAACAGCCACGATGAATCCTTTCTCCCTCTCAGCAACGGCCTACTATGAGCGAGCGACCTCGAACACTCGGACAACTCCGCGAAAGCGGTTACAAATCGCAGAGCGTCAAAGCGGAAATGCGGCGAAATTTGCTGGCGAAACTCCGCAGCGGAGAACCGCTGTTTCCCGGCATTCTGGGCTATGAAGAGACGGTCATCCCGCAAATTCAAAACGCGATTTTGTCGCGGCACGACATGTTGTTCCTCGGCCTGCGCGGCCAGGGCAAGACCCGTATGTTGCGGATGTTGTCGCAGTTTTTGGACGAGGCCATGCCCATCGTCGCCGGTTCGGAAATCAACGACGATCCGTTTCATCCGATCTCCAAATACGCCCGCGACCACGTCCTCAGTCGCGGCGACGACTGCCCCATTGAATGGGTCGGTCGCGAAGCCCGGTATCACGAAAAACTGGCCACGCCCGACGTGACGATTGCCGATTTGATCGGTGAAGTCGATTTGATCAAACATGCCGAAGGCAAACATCTTTCCAACGAAGATGTGATGCACTACGGTCTGATTCCCCGCAGCAATCGCGGCATTTTCTGCATGAACGAACTGCCCGACCTCAGCCCGAAAATCCAGGTGGGACTGTTCAATGTGCTCGAAGAGCGCGACGTGCAGATTCGCGGTTTTCCGATTCGATTGAACCTAGATCTACAAATGGTGTTCAGCGCCAATCCGGAGGACTACACCAACCGGGGACGCATTGTTACGCCGCTCAAAGACCGCATCGGTTCGGTGGTGCAGACGCATTATCCACTGACGCGGGAATTGGGGATCGAAATTACCGAAGCCAACGCTTGGCGCGATCGTGATGGTGAGGTCGACGTCCGCGTGCCGGGGTTCATGAAGGAGATCATCGAGGAGACATCCCGCCTGGCGCGGAGCAGCGGCCACGTCAATCAAGCCTCCGGCGTGAGCGTCCGCATGTCGATCGCCAATTACGAATGCATGCTCTCCAATGCCGAACGCCGCGGGGTGGCCCTCGGCGCAAACGTCGTCGTCCCCCGCATCAGCGATCTGGCACACCTGGCGGCCAGTTCCCGCGGAAAATTGGAATTGAACATGACCGAGGAATCCGGCGAGGAAGACCGGTTGATTTATCGTCTGGTGGAGGAGGGGGTCAAAAACATCTTCGACCTGCACTGCAAACCGAGTCAGTTCCGCAACGTTGTGGAATATTTCGACGCCGGAAACGCGCTGGAAGTCAGCGACGGAGTGAACACGTCCGACAGCCTCAAGAGTATGTACGGCATCCGCGATTTCCAAAACCAAATCGAAAGCCTAGCAACCCAACTCGCCCCCGACCTGGCCACCGGCCCCGCCGCCGACGAACTCCACCTCAGCACCGCCGAATTCATCCTAGAAGGACTGCACTGCCATAATCGGATCAACAAGCAACGCAAGACCGGCGGGGCGTTGTTTCAGTTGTGAGGGTTAAAACGAAAATCTGATTAAGTCGCAGCACCCTCACTTCACCGCCGGTTCAAAATCAATCATCGACTCCGCCGGATGATCGGGGACTTGCAGGGTCAGGTACGGTTTGTCGGCGGCTTTGTGGCAGGCTTCGAGGGTGAAGCGGTAGGCGGTGTTGAATTTTTCGCGGTCGCCGGCTTGGATCGCTGCTTCCAAGTCCCTCAACGGGCGGTTTTCCAGCGATTCAAGAACGTCCGCCAGTTTGACTTCTTGCCCTTGTTGTCCTATGTGCTTCGCATCAGGCGTCTGCGTCTGAGACAGTTGAACAGTGCCAAGCTGATGCCGCCGATGCCCAGTAGCACAATGGCGGATGGTTCGGGGACTGGATTTACCGGGGGCGGCTCGGTGACAAACCCGATGTTGTCGACCCCCACGCCGCGGTCTAGATTGCCCAAATCCAACACAGCTTTGACGGCGACTCCGGCGGCAATGACTTGAAGGTATTCCCAGTTGCCGTCGATGGGTTGAGTTTGCATGTTCACCGTTAACGACGACATACCAACGATATTTGTCATCGCCTGATCGGCGAATAACGTCAGCGTTGCGGTCGCCGAATTGCGAGGTGCGTTCGAGGTTCCTTGTGCTCCGCCGTCGATGCGGAAGTCAAAAATATCGAGGCTCAGTTCGGTAATGCCATTCGCAAATTCAAACAGGTAGTTCGAAGCATAAATCCCAGTGTCGGTGACGTGTTCATCGGTCATAAAGAACGATCCACCTCGGCCGTTGATCACATCATCATTGGTCAGATCAGGATTGAATGAGGTCGTAAATGCACTGCGCGGCAAACCAACGGCGGCAATGTACGGCAGGCCACTGGGATTGGCCGCGGGTCCGAAGGTGGAAATCGTGACGAGGTTGTCCCCCGTGTCGATGGGGCTGTCGATCGTTTCCAGGTCGACATAGCCGCTATCAAAGTCAATAAATCCTGCGCGGGCATCGACCCCGCAAACGGCCAACACGACCGTAACGAGCACTAAAAATCTAAACATCGAGATTCGTCTCAAACTTGCTTGGCCCAATTAAAAATGATGATTCTTCCCTGGTGCGGTGAGCTAACCGACCACTCCGCAGTGTTCACTCGGAGATCATCGTCCGTGGGGGGTGGACAACCGGATTTCGCGCATGGCGTCGTGTACTACGTCGCACAAAACGTATAACCGGTGACCGACCTATTAGGTCATCAGGGAAAATCGTGCCAATCCATCACTATTTGCATTGTCAGTGCAACATCAGTGAAATCGTCGGAGGGAATATTGGGATTATCCCGGCAAGAGGGGTCGACTCGCGCTGACTGGGATGTTCAGGATGTCAATCACTGGCTTTACACATTGTAATGTCGGCTGAACACCTTGTAGTCGTTCAATCCATCAACTGTTGTCGCCTCCAACTCCCCGCTACGGAAAAATGGGTTCGCTGGTAGCGTTTTCCATTGGATCGTCGAAAGCTCCTCGAGTCCGGTAGCAGTCAGGGCTTTTGCGCCTGAACAGTTTTCCCTCGCTGCTCAATTGACTTCTCTGAAGAGTTCCTCCCCAAAAACTTTTGGGGCGATCCTGTTGGGGGCAAGAGTCGTATCTTGTTTACGGCAAGTCACTTAAGTCATGTTGTCGGCGGTTGGGATATTGCGTGTTACAAGGATTATCGGCTTTTTCTCATTTTTCTCTCAAAATTGTGGCTCGTGGTGGGGACCGTTGGGCATCTAACAATAGATCGCTAATTTCCCCTTCAATAGTGTCTCAATGAATGTGAAAAAGGTTTGACGAAAACATGACAAACATCACAAAGACGTTCGCATGGGTGGTTTTAATCTTGGCAACCGGACTAGGACAGGTTGCTACGGCCGCCACACCAACGTTCGCAAAATTGGATCGTGGACAAGGCCGCATGCTGAACTTAATCGAAATGCATACCGAAACGCGGACACGCTTGGTGACGGTCCCTAGAGAGATCACAACCGCCGATGGCCGCATCGTGACCATCCAAGAGGAAATCGAACAGGAGTTTCAAGTTGAAGTTCCAACCAGAATCGAACTGCCCTCCACCGATACACAGTTCCGCACCGTCCTCGGTCAAGATGTTAGTTATCGAGAAGTTTATGGACGGATTACCCGCCCCACCGCCGTTGTCGTTGCGTCAGAATCTATCAAATCACGTTGGCTAGAATTATTGTCGCCGGACACTTTGGTTGTCCTCCTCAATTCCCCCAATAATCTTCCTGCACCGAGCCCTGTGGTCAATTTCGAACTCACGATTCCAGGCACCAATGTGTTCAGCATTGCCCGCTTATCCGGCCGGGTGCTGACACTGACACTCGCGGGGGAACGATTCGTTTATCAGCGATTTGAAGAGTACGATTCGCCGCGTTACGTGGGCTATTATAATCGGCGGCACAAGCTCGCACTGCGGTGGCCGCGAAGCGATAAAGGAGTTTTATTCAAGGGCGATGTCATGGGCGGCGGTGCGGTCCGTTTTTATGAAACCCGCATGCGAATTGTGGGAGTCCAAAAAATAAAACCTGGACCGGACACCATCGGACCGAACGATGAAGTCCTGCTGAATGTCATCAACAACTCTGGCCAACGTATTAAGATCAGCTATTACGACACGAAAACAAATAAAGAACTACCGTACAATCAGCTCAAAGCGGACGGCAAATACGAACAGCCGACCTTTGTGGGGCACCTCTGGTTTGCCAAGGATCTGCAAGGCAATAAGGTTGCAGAATTCACCGTCCCAAGAGAGTCGACATCCAGCTGGGTAATTCGTCCCTCTGTGCAGACCACGGGATTTTGGAAGTCGTCCAGGGGGGGCATGTATATCGACCAGGGAAATGGAAAATGGCTCGCACTCGACCCGTCCGGCCAAATCTCAGGTCGGTTCGAAGAACGAGAACGGACCGACGAATTCCTGGCAATTTATGACGGGGATCAGCAACGCTGGGTCCGAATCTATAACAACAAAGCGATCACGACAGGTGCGGGAATCGATGGCTGGCAAGATCTGGGAGAAGGGAAATGGGACCGCAGATAAGGCCGCTGGCAAGTCCACGTTCGCCGGCGCGTTACAGGTAACTCAACCACGCATCGCGTCGGCGGCGTTTGACTCCGGCAAACCAACGGCAAAGCGGATAGAGTGCGATAACAACTCCGAGCCAGATGCCGTAGAGCACCGGCAGATCTACTCCGCAGTTATTGCCCGCACTATCCAGGCCGGCATGGCCGGGAGGAAATGAAAACAGCCAGTCGGGTGTCTCTTGGCACTGCAGATAGACGATCCCAATCGTCAGGGCGTGAATCACGAAAAGATGCAAGATGTAATAAAACAGCGGCACGCGGCCATAAATCACCAAGAAATGGCCAAACTTTCCGAGCGGTCGATCGGCGGCTGCTAACACGATCAGTGCCGGACCCAGGGTCATTAACAGAAACAGCAGCGACGGTGGATACTTTTGTAGGGCTAAGAAAGAGAGCAGCGTTCGTACGAACTCGGGATGCGAACTCCATTGCTCTGGGTCGCCGTACATGTTCGTCGCACGGAGACCGAAAAATGTCAGCGTTAGGACGATGCCCAATGCTAGTGTCTCTACGCGGCGTTTTTCGCGCGGCAGTTTCAACATGGGACCGAAACCATACCCAGCTGCCATGACACCGACCCATGGAATCAGCGGATAAGCCACATGTATGGGAACGCCGGAAAACGGAGTAATCCCTCCCCCCGCGTGGAGAAACCGCCACAACCAGGCCCAGTTTTCGCCAAAACTGTCGGCCGAGACGGGATCAAACACATTGTGAAAAGCGATCAACAAGATTCCAATCGTAGTAATGGCCGAGATGGGCAGGAACACCAAACCCGACATCACAACCATCGACCAACCGATCGTCCAGATCACCTGTCCCACGCTGCCGGAGGCATAATCGAAGTTAAAAAACCAGGCCAGCCGGATCACCGTCAATTCTAAAACGACGAGCCATAACCCGCGTGTGAGTAAGAACCGCGAAGCGTGAGCTGTCGAGTGGACGCGGCGACCATACAGGTAAGCTCCAGTTCCGGCCAGAAACACAAACACCGGTGCGCAAAAGTCCGTGACCCAGCGTGTGAAGAACAGCGCAGCAGTCGTTTTCGCGACGTCGGTGGGACTGTACTGAGCCTCGGAGAGAAACTCGCGGACATGGTCGAGGCTCATCAAGACGATTGCCAAGCCCCGGAGCATATCGACATTATCCAGTCGCGGTCGAGCGATATCAGTGCTGGCGTTCGTTACCGTTCCTGGATCGGTCAGCAAAACGGAGTCGGCAGCATGCGTCACGAATGGATCCTCACGTCGAGAGAGAATGCGGGTCACGGTATCAGCAAACTCCCAGAACGAGTCGCGGACCTCCTCCTCAGAGGAAGTCAAGGAGTTGCAGCCGCCCTGAATAATACACGATGTGTCGACGCTGAAACGCAAGCTCACATCGAACGTGATTGCTCAGTCCGTCGTCACTGTGCTTAAGTAACGTGGGACCGCAAACGGCCCCGAAATCATCATCGAGCTTCCTGACGTCCGCTTCTTTCAGACCAATTTGCACGCTTAAAAGGCAACAACTTAGCAGTTGCCGGGAAGCGTTCGCTTAGCCCAGTCGTACATTCGAAGAAAGTAGCCCTGCCGACTCCCGGAGGAGAGTCGGCAGAGCCATTTGTGAAGACGAGACGAAGAGTTTGAATCCGTCCCAGAGGGCTTTAGAATTCGCTCAAGATTTCGCCGTCGGCCCGTGTTCCTAAGCCTTGATAGAGGTTGGTATCTATCGAGTAGTTCAGGAAGTGTACGGATCCATCAGCCAAAACGAAAAACGCTCCGCCTGTGTGATGACTCCAAAACTTTTGCGTCGAGGGGCCGGAGTCAGGATCGTCGTCCGTAACGCCTTGGGAGAAGGTGAACATCTCGAGAATGTGATCTTTGCGGCCGGAATAGAGCGGGGGATACCCGCGACCACACAGCGGCCATCCATAGGTCAACGACTCATGCTGACCACGTTCGCCGACCATGCAAGTGTTCGACGTACCGTCAATGACGTCGCGGATCCGGGTCCGACTGTTGCTGTAGAGCATCCCTTCATAACCTGACGCATCCTGGCAAGGAATTCCGTCGGGTGATGTGATCGACCACAGCGACCCCATGCCGCATTCCCAGTTCAGTGTTTTCCCGGCTACGCCCAAGTAGCTAGCGACGGCCATTGATCCGTTCGAGATCGCGTAGGCTCCAGATCCCGTGGGCCCGGAGAAGATTCCCCCTGCATGCGGATCGGTTGGGCAAACCAAAACCGGTTTGGTCTGTGTCCACGTCCAGTTTTCAGTCGGAAAGTTGGTCTCTTGCTGGCCCATGAACTCTGAACAGCGACCTGTGGAAGCGGGGTCGGCATAAGCAAAGTCCAACTGTTGGTAGTCGTTTCCAAGATCCATGTACGGAAGAATGTAGGCAATCCATGACCAGCCATTGGAGGTGGATGTCCCGGCATAGAGGTTGCCGATGGGGAATGTCCCATGGACATCGTGGTAGTTGTGAAGCGCCAGACCGATTTGCTTCAGATTGTTGCGGCACTGGGTGCGACGAGCTGCCTCGCGTGCCTGCTGGACCGCTGGCAACAACAGGGCGATCAAAATGGCAATGATGGCAATCACCACCAGCAGCTCAATCAGTGTGAATCCCGAGGAACGTTTTCGTGTTTGCAACATAAGTCCTCCCGCTGAAAAGGGTTAAACAACACATCGGTGTCAATTGAACGAACGATTGGCGATGTCGTCAATCAAATACGATCTCAAGTTCCGGACTGTCCTCACTGTCGCGAGACGGGATTTCGACCGTCGTTTCCATGCGTTCCGGAAGCTTGATCTGGTCCCGCGGCGTGTCATCGGCAGGAATACCAGGAGACGTGATCACTGAAACATTGTACTTTTTGCCCGGTGTCGGACCGCTTTCTGCGGGGATCGTAAACCGACCTTCGGCAACCTCGCCACTGGAGCCGTTTCCACCTTGATCCGGCAAAGGATCGAAGTAAATCGTTGCTTTGATCTGCAGCAATTCGCCTCCTTTTTTGACGGTACCAGTCAGTGGAACACGGTCGCCGTGCGAAGTATCGCCGCAGCCGGTCAAAGTCGACGAGAACAACAGCATTGCGATCAAGACTGCCAGAGAGCGGAACAATTGAAGCGTCAATTGTGATCGAAGAGGAGCTGCGAGAAATGCGAGAGCCATGAGCTGAGCCTCGAAATTCAATGAGAGGGAGAGAAATCGTTGCTATTCAAGTTGTCCAGCCGTTTAAAAAAACCGCGACGTCGTAACGCACACTGCCTTTTTCATCGCCTTCAAACTTCGGAAGAACTGCGAGAGTTTGTATCTCCTGAAGCAGGCTCAAAATGCCTGCTTGACTTCAAACGCCATCAAGCGACGTTTGACCTCAAAGGTTACTAAGCTAATGAGTCTACGCATTTGTTAAGAAATGTAAACAAAAAAATAGGGAAATTACCGAGATTCTTAGAACACATTCCTACAAGCACGCTGAGCCTCGAAAAGTTATGCAAGTTGCATAATTTTTTGGACCAAGAGAGCGCGGAATTCGCAACGCGCGGACAGTAGCTGCAAGAATTGTTCGTTTTGCGCGCGATGCCGTTTAGTTTGAAGGCACGCGATGCTTCGTTAGCCCATGAGCTTCACAGACTTGATGTTGAGAACAAGTACGGCATTCTTCGGGATGCCCTGAAGCTCTTCGTCACGGTAACACAAATGCGGACTCGCCCGGAATTGACGCATGCCTCCGACGCGCATCCCCTCCAGGCCGTAGCGGAAACCGGCGATCAGATGCCGGGCACCGACTGTGAATACCGCGTCTTGGTCTTTGGCAACAAAGTCGCCACGGTTGAGTTGAATGTCGTATTGAAGCCTCACACGGTCGCCCTTCTTCAACACCGGCCCTGTCCCAAGTGTCTCGGCGATAATTTTGATGCCTGATTTTGCCATGTTGCGCGAGGTGTCGGACTTGTTTTTGAGGGATTCGTGGAACACCTGGAAGCCGCCCTGATTGGCCAGTTATATTCTATTTGGACCGACGAAGTTAGTAGAATGTTCTGCAGAAGGTTCAGACTCGCAGGCACGAACACTCTCCCGCAGGGTGGCATTCCACAGAGAAACATTGCCGATCCACGAACAAGGTGCTCGATCAGTGAATCATCACGACCAACAAACACCGAACTCGCTGCCGGCCGATTTTCTTGATCATCTGCGCATGCTTGAAGACGCCTACTGTCAGCACGACGATCCCATTCGCCAGTCCGGGTTCAGCGGCGGGCCGCAACGCTGGCGCGACGAACGCTCACCGCTTCTCACTGCTGTTGATTCCGACGGCGACCTACTCGACGTCGGCTGCGCCAATGGCTACCTACTCCAGTGTCTCGTCGGTTGGGCCCAAGAACGCGGAATCACAATCGTGCCGCACGGAGTGGATTGTGGCCCTCGCTTAATCGAAATGGCCCAACAGCGGATTCCAAACGCTGCACAAAACTTCCACCTCGCCAATGCCTGGGACTGGAACCCACCCCGAAGATACCGGTACGTCTACACGCTATGGGATTGCGTCCCCGATACATTTCTCGCAGCGTACTGCAAGCGGCTGCTTACTCAAGTCGTCGAACCAAACGGCCGCTTAATCCTCGGCATGTACGGAAGCCGCTCACGCAACATCCCACCCATTGATCTGGGACAGAAGTTAGAGCGGTTGGGGTTTGATGTTGCGGGTACGACGCACGGTGGGGATCCGCCGGTGACGAGTTTTGCTTGGATTGATGCGGGGCGGTGAATGGCGGTGGGGTGTGGGCGGATCGACCAATAAGATTCGTGTTAGGCGGGGAGGTTGAACTACGGAGCTCCATTTCAACTAACCGACGACTTTCACAATGTTTCCGTTGTTGTCTTTGATCTCTGTCTTTTCGACTTCAATGACGAGTCGACCGATGCTTGGAAGTTTGTATGTGCCTGCTACCGGGCGCAATATGTCTCGCAAAGCGAAAGCTGTATCTGTGGTCATCTCCAATCTGAGCGTGTCGTCTTCAATTGACCAATGATTCTTGTTACTAGCAATAAATTCGACGGCTGCTTGCTCTCGCAAGAGGATGAAATCACGACCAAATGGAATGCGTCCACAAATGCGGCGAATCAAATCTTCAACCAGAAATGCTCCGATTTTCAACCTACACACTCGGGTCCAGCGTGAAATCTTGAAATCAAAGTTGTCGCCGTAGGACTCGCCACATGATGCTCCTTCTTCAGCCGACTTCGCGGTGACCTGCCTTGCAAATTCGGGATCACTAAGAAGCGAATCCCGTTCGAGGTTGGTAACCAGTTTTGGATTCGTCTCGGCGGCAAGTTCTAAGAATGAACTAGGATTCCAGTACTGGATCGCATTAAGTTCATCTTCGGTGAGTGAAACGATCTGTAGGAATTCGACTGAGCCATTTGGTGTCGATATTTTTCCAAGTTGAGAGTCGCGGATAAACGTGATGCCAACGAGTTTTGTATCGCTGTCAGCACGAATTGGACCATTGATTGGCATCGTATGACCCTGACCAAATGCCCGTCCAGTTTCGAAGACGTACCGAGCAAGGTTCTGTAAAAAGCTGAAAACCCAAGGAGCTTCCTCTTCAACGTCATTTGTCATTAAGCGAAATGTCAGCTCAAAACCAAATCCACTGACCTCTGGATCATCCCACTCCTTCTCATAGAGTTCTGAAAATCCATAGGTGATGAAGTGCCATATAGTGCTGTCGTCGGAGTCCTGAAACGCACTGAGCCCAGTAAGCGGATCATTTCCACCCAGCATGGACGGAATGAGCGTGCCCCAATGTTTGGGCTCTTCATTGCCATAGACACTGCTGAGTGCTTGGTCGATTGCATCCCATCCGGCTGCTTCCGACTCCTTGCCATCGTCCATTATGAAATATCTTTCATCGCGATAATTTTATTACACTGATCCGCATAAAGCCTTTTGGGTATTTGCCGAAACGACACATACATTCTCCCACGGCTGCGCCGCCCCAAAAAAATCTTTCTAAGGCCACCCTGGGACGCGCAGCATAAACCGCCATCCCCAAGCAGTCAAATTTCGCCCAACACACACCATCACCCGCGCGGATACCGACGGCAATACTCATAAACCCCCATCGCTGCCGCTGTCGCCACGTTGTGGCTGTAGGGCATGCCGTAGGTCGGGATCTCGACTGTTGCATCGAGGAGTGCGAGGATCTCTTCGGTGATGCCGGTGCGTTCGTTGCCCAGGACGAGGACTGTCTTGCGGGCGAAGGGGTAGTCGAACAGGGATTGTGAGCCGCTGGTTTGTTCTAGGCCGACCAGTGCGTAGCCTTCGCTGCGGAGTTTTTCGAGTTGCGGTTCGAGTGTGCGGTGCACTTCGACTTCGACGGCATCGGCGCCGTCGCGGGCGATTTTGCGGATCACCTTGGCGGTGCCCGTGCAGAGCACGCGCGTCACGCCGCAACAGCCGGCGGCGCGGATGATGCGCGAGAGGTTCACGTTGCTCCGTAGCGGCGGGCAAGCGACGATCAGTTCGCGAGGTTGATCGAGCGGGCTGAGCGGCTTGTAGCGTTGGTGGACAAATTCAGTCATCAGCCCTACCCATACTGGGTGACTAGCGCTCTGTGACGGCTTAATGTTACGGTTGGGTGCCACTGGCTTTGCCAGTGCGACTAACAAATGAGTGTGATACTTACAAAGCACTGGCAGAGCCAGTGGCACCCGAACTGTTGGCGGTCACTCAGCACTGGTGCACTGTTAAACTCACAATTTTTTGGGGTGCTGTCTTGCTTGGCTTTAAGCACTGGCGGGCAAGCCGCCAGTGGCACCCTGGATTGTTATCTTTGACTTGGCGCTCGCGCATAAAACAACGGCGGACCAGAAACGTGGGCCGCCGTTGTGAGTTGTTTTTGTTCGCAGTTTGGTCGCGCGCGGCTCGGCAGGAGCCTCGCTCTCCCGGTTGCGATTGCTAGTTGGCTTCGGCCATTTCGACGTTGATGCGACGACCTTTTTGGTCGAAGACAACCGTGCCATCGACCAAGGCAAAGATTGTGTAATCTTTCCCCATGCCGACATTGCGACCCGGACGCCATTTGGTGCCGCATTGACGAATCAAAATATTGCCGGGCGAAACGCTTTCGCCACCATATTTTTTAACGCCGCGCCGCTGCGCATTCGAATCGCGACCGTTCCGACTGGACCCTTGGCCCTTCTTATGTGCCATGACTACCTTCTCCGCTCTTATCGATCGTACGTACCGGTCGCGAGGCGACCTAATGGTTTTGGTCAGGAAACAGGCAGAATAACAGGAATCGGGCCCCGCGAAAAGCCTGCGCCACGCTGTTTTTGCCATCAGGTTGGTGACCAGGGCATCTTATGTGTGCTTTTTCACCATGGAGACACGGAAGGCACGGGGGAATGGGCAAAGACTATAGGCTTTAGACCTTGGGCTTTCGGGGCTTGGTGCCGAAGCTTTTTCGACGGTCTACGGTCTAGAGCCGAAAGCCTGTCACTTCTGTGGCAAACCTGCTGCTCGCCCATTATCTTGGCGTAACAGGGTACCCGAATCTCACGCCAAATGAACGAGCCACTCCCATGGATGCCAAATACCAGATCGACGACACGAGCGGCATCATTACACCCGCGCTGGTCGTCTTTCGCGAATTGCTGGATAACAACATTCGCCACATGATCGAAATTGCCGGCGATGCATCGCGGTTGCGGCCGCATTGTAAGACACACAAGACGGCTGAGGTCGTCCGGCTGCAAGCGGCACTAGGGATCACGAAACAAAAATGCGCCACGTTTGCCGAAGCTGAGATGGTCGCCGAGGCTGGGTGCCGTGATGTCTGTTTGGCTTACAACCTCGTCGGTCCCAACATCGCCCGGGCGGTGGCGTTTCGGCAGAAATATCCCGATGTCACTTTCTCCGTCACCGCTGATCATGAGATCCCCATCGCCGCTCTCGGCCATGCGATGACCGAAGCGGGGACGACCATCGAAGTCTTGCTCGACGTCGATACCGGACAACACCGCACCGGCATCACTTGCTGCGAACGAGCGGAACGGCTGTACCAATTGATTGCCGAGACGGACGGTCTGATCCCCGGCGGATTTCATGTCTACGACGGACATCAACATCAGCAGTCGCACGAAGAGCGAAAAGCCGCCATTGATGTTGAGTGGGCCAAGGTGATCGAGCTGCGCGACAAATTGGTCGCTGCCGGATTGCCCGTCCCCCGCATCGTCGCCGGCGGCACCGGTTCGTTTCCGGTTTATGCAGCCAAGGACGACCCAACCATCGAGCTGAGTCCCGGGACCTGTGTCTACAACGATGCGGGCTACTCCGCCGCCTTTCCCGATCTCAAGTTTCCACCTGCGACGGGCGTACTGACCCGCGTCATCAGCCGCCCCACGGACAATCGTATCACTCTCGATTTGGGTTATAAGGCGGTCGCCTCCGACCCCCCAGCCGGCAAGCGGTGTACTTTTCCCGACTTGCCCGATGCCGTTGCCGTGCTGCAAAACGAAGAACACCTCGTGCTCGAAACCGATCGCGCCGGCGATTTTCAACCGGGCGACGAATTGCTGGCCATCCCCACCCACATCTGCCCCACCTCGGCCATGCACAAAGAAATTGTGGTCGTCTCAGGCGGCAAAGTGACCGACCACTGGGACATCGTTGCCCGCGATCGGCAGTTGACGATTTGATGGGGTAGGGGGTTCACCACGGAGGCACGGAGGGCACAGAGGTGAAAGAGGGGGCAGTTGCTCCTCTTAGCACTTTCGTATGAGGACAAGGCCGCCGTGCACTGCATGTCTTAGGCGTCTACTTGTGTTTGGCACCAGTGTTGCCAGGCGGTGCGATATGCGGATTCGATTTCTGCGACGATCGTTTCCGGTTGGCAGAGCGACGAGGATTGCAATTGCTGACGTAAATCGTTGCGGATTTCGCTGAGCTGGGCGACGTCGCTGGCAATCCCGATGGCTGTCGAAACGTATTGCGGTTTCGAGGCAGCGGTTAAATATCCGTAGCCGGTTTGGTTCAAAATGCCGGCGGACATGCGGCCGACGTAATTCGCGCCGCGCAGAGTGACCACCGGCACGCCCATCCAAAGTGCTTCGCAAGTGGTCGTCGCACCGGTGTAGGGAAAGGGGTCGAGCGCGACATCGACATCGTGATACGCCGCTAGATGTTCCTCCTCCGATTCGACGAATCCTTGAAAGAGAATCCGCTCTGCCGGAATGTGATGTTGCCGGAACAGGTCGTGATATCGTTGGCGTACCTTCTCGTCCCCGAACGCTCCATTTTTTAAGCGTAGACGACTGTTGGGAATCGCCGCCAGAATTTCTGCCCACACGGCGATCACATCCGGCCCGATTTTCGCGAGGTTGTTGAACGAACCAAATGTGACATACCGATTCTTAAGCGCTGGCGGCGGCTGCACGTCGGGTGCGGATTGTGGCGGAGCAAAGGTAAAGCTCCCAGCAGGAATGCGGACCAGCGTTTCGGTATGTCGACAAGGTTCCTCCGGCGGGTCGCAGATGGCATCGGTGATGCGGCAATCGATGGTGGTTAGCCCGGTCGTGTTTCCGTAACCCAGCATTGAAAACTGCACCGGCGCCGGTTTCTGGGCGAAGACCATCAGTCGGTTTCCAGCGGTATGTCCCGCCAAATCGACGAGCACATCGATGCCGTCTTGTTGAATCCGCTCGATGAGTTCCGCATCCGCCATGCCGGCAACGTTGTGCCACTCATCCGCTAATTTTTCTAAACGTTCAGTCACCGCATCCGGTGCGGGGACGTCGCTATAGCAAACGACCTCGACCTGGGAAGGGTTACGCAATTTCAATATCGGTTCAATGAACGACGCCACCGGATGACGT
>CALOFE010000024.1:0-131777 GCA_942492455.1 uncultured Planctomycetaceae bacterium
CTAAACCCTTTTGTCAATACGCGTGTGCAGCGTATTGGTCCGCGTGGACGATCTATCGTACTACATCGAAAGCTGCGTCGCGATGTGCCCTAAGGTCGAACCGCTGCGGGGCTTTTGGCGGCGGGGAGGATTTCGCACCGTAGCGTTTTGTCGTCACGCTGATCCAGATCGACCATGAACGTGAGCACCCGCGTGCCCGACTCAACGTTCATCGAATCTAGTTGCTCTGGATCGACAGCGACGCCATCTAACCAGACCCGTAGGCCGTCGGTCGTGTTGAGCTTGACAGCGATGTTGCCCGCTTTGGTCACGTCGAAATTGCAGCGCACGATTCTCAGGCTTGATTGGGGAACGGTCATTGCCGATTCCAGCGCCAAAGCCCCGAATCGTGCGGCTATAGGCGGCTTCCCACGCCAGATCGCGTCGCTGGGGTAAGTTAGCGATGAATTGATTGGGATCCACGTGGGCGATGTTGCTCGAGCAGTGGATCGAGCACCTGCCAACTGCGGATCACCGGTTCGTCGGAAATGTGACCTCGAATCCGCCGTCGTGCCCCAACTCCGTTGCAGAAAGCGGAGCAGATCGACCACCACATCCTGTCGCGGCAACGTCGCGACGGCATTGTCTAGCATCAATGAGATTTCCCCGGCGACGCGGTGCGCAATTTCGGCTTTGGGGAATGCGAATCTCCGGCCGGGTCAAATCGCGGAGCACCAGTTCCGCTGTCGTTTTCCTCGGCCAGCACAATTCCTGAATACGCTAGTCGCCGCTGTCAGTGGCAACGTTGACTGTCTCAAAGCCCTTAGGCACCGACTTTGTTCGGCAGCAGTACGTGATTCGATGAGATAGGCCAGTGACTTATCGTCACCCAAGGGTTGGAACAAGTCGGGGCCGAAACGTTCTCCGACGCCGCCGACGGCGTGGCATTTGAAGCAATTGACGCGTTGGCGATGGAAGATCTCTTCTCCCCGCGCCGCATCCCCCTGCTCTGCGACTTCTTGCGCAAATTCTTCCAGTTGTTCATCGGTCAGCGTTTCAAATTCGCCGATGCCGTTGCTGACGTCGAATCCTTCGGGAACTTGCATCTCTTCGATCCAGCGATGAATGAGCGCGACCGATTCGTCTTCGACTAACGACCGCCCAAATTCCGGCATCGCCATGCCGGGGTGAGTCGCCATCAAACGAAACAACATGATCGATTCGTCCGGATTGACTGGGACAATATCATATTTGTGTCCGCCCGAACCGCGACCGGCAGCAACAGGGGTTTTATAAACGCCCAACTTGTACGGATCGGTCACGCTGGCCAACAGGTGCAGTCCGGAGTTCCGCGCCGGTCCGGTTGAGCTGTGGCAGTGAGCACAATTGATCTCCAGCCAAGCGCGCGCCCGTTCATCGACCGTTCCGGATTGTTCATCCTTCCAGGCAGCCGACTTGGGTGCCTGCGCCGGGTCGTCCGGAGCACCGGTTAGAATGCCAACCTGCGTCCAATGCACCAACTGGTTTTCCTGGCCCTCAGGATAGTTATAATCCTTGTTCAAATACCGCGCGCGCGGCCCGATCGGCTCGAAGAATTCACCCGTTGTGTGGCAGCGTTTGCAGTCGTTGGCATTGGGAACGATGTAGGGGTTTGATCGCTGCTGGCCGTCATAGTGTTTCCAAGAGACATTCACCGTCTCGCCGGCAACTTCGGAGACTGCATCGGTCTGTTCGTCGTTCCATAGATAGGGCACACCGATCCAGCCCGATTCGCGCAACAACAAAATCCGCGTTTCAATCAACCGCCGCCCTTGCGTGGGATCGTTAAAATCAATGGGGAAGTAAAACGTCTTGGCGATGACCGTGCCCACGGGAAATTTAAAAGCGGTTCCCTCGCGGTACTCGATCTTCTCCCCCTCGGGCAGTTTGATCACGCGGGACTTCCAAGCGTAGTCGGAGAATAGCGCCGAGTTGAGATCATAAGGCATCACCCCCGCAGCCGGTTTCATTTCCGCCATGGGGCCTTCGAACAGGCCATATTCGGACAAATAGGGCTTGGGCCGTTCTCTGCGTTTGCGTTTTTTCTTCTTCGTCGGCGTCTTAACTTCGGCCACTACGGCCGCCGGTTTTGCAGCGACTTTCTCGACCTGCGCAGGCTTTGGGACCTGACCGCCGGGCGGCGGAGGCGTGTCGTTAGGCCCGCATCCACCGATCCATGCGATCAGACATCCCGCTACGAGCCATAACCGCCAACGCCCGGCGGCGCTGGCGGAATTTGGTCGAGACGACATCATTTACTTGACTCCTGGGATCGTAACCGGCGGCAGCTTGGGCAGCTCGGTTGAGTACGCTTCCAGTTTGAAATCCAATTCCGGTGGTTGGCCTGACATCAGTTTGGGATAATCGATATTGGCAAATGTAAAGTCGCCGTTATCACCAATGAAGATCTGTTTTCCTTCGGGGAGTTTTCCATCGACGGTTTTCTTCTCGTCGACCATCCCGTCATAAACAATGTCCGGCAATTTGCCATCTGGGAAAAAGGCCACTACGTCGGCCCACGCCTTTTGCGGATCGTAACCACCCTTTTCGAATTTGTTGTCGTAAACCGAAATCGCTTCGGGATACGGGTCGTACCCTGCGTCTTCAAATTTCCGCTGTGTGGTGAAGAAACTGATGATATAGCAGTTGGTGCTTTTGTGATTCTTAATCTCATTGCCGAAAATTTCGACTTGATCATTCGCCATCACCGACAACCCGGTTCCCGGAGGCACCGTAGCGACCATGTTGCCGGGAGCGGCGAAGTTGTCGTGGTTGTTGTCGTAGAGTTTGTTGTTGTAGACGCGGCATTTACTGCCGTTTTTCAGTTTTAGACCGGGCAGAGAAAAAACCAATAGCCCGCCCGTATTGTTGGTGGCAACGTTTTCATAAACATCGGCACCGATGCAGTTTTCGATTTCGATGCCGGCCACATTTTTTTCTGCGCGGCAGCGACGGACGATGATGTTCTTCGACTGCCCCACATAAATCCCCGCATCCGAGGCACATTCCGCGACGCAATCCTCGATCAAGATGTTTTCGCTCAACACCGGATACAGGCCGTAGGCGCCATTTTCCGCGTGCGGACCATTGGACCACCAGGTTTTGACGCGACGCATGGTGAGACCGTGAGCACCATCGACTTTGATCGCATCGCCCGGCGTGTCCTGCAGCGTGATATCTTCAATCGTAAAGTCGTCTGCGTTTTTGATTAAAATCCCTTCGCCGCCGGTTCCTTTTTGTTGGTCGGCAAAGTTCAAGGTCGTCTTGTCCATCCCCTGCCCGCGGATCGTCACATGCTTTTTGCCATCCAGCGAAAGCGTCTTGGTCAGATTGAATTCCCCTGCGGCGAATTCAATCACGTCTCCCTCTTCGGCGTAGATCAACGCTTCTTGAGCAGCCTTTTGAGCGTCGGGACCCGGCTCGATCACGACCACTTCTGCTTCGGTCTCCGTCGCATCATCGGTTGCTTCCGGTGCTTCGGTGTCATCGGCCGCCGGGGCAGTCGAATCGTCAACGGCGGCCACGCTGGTTTCGTCCGCTTGCATATCGCTGCTATCCGAGGCAGCCGCACCCGTGCTCGAAGCAGTTGGCTGCGGTTGTCCACACCCGATCAGAGCTAGGCAACTGCAAAGCGATAGCGCAACACTCCAATGACTGAGTTTCATCTTTTGACTCTCCGAAGAAAATGGTGAGAAGTGTGTACCGTTGAAATGACTGTTGGACGCAACACCTCTACCTACCGGTTGGTAGGTATGTTTCGCGAGTTAAATAAACCCGCATAGGGAAGCTCACTTCGATTGGCGAGAATATCGCCAGCAAATGGGTCGAAAGTTTGATCTGCAGGCTCAATGAATCAGCACCCGCACGCAAAGACTTTTGATTTTCGATACACATCAGGATACAAGAAATTGCAGCTGCGCCAATGGTATCCGTGCAAACTCCGGCCATATACGGACACAAGCGTCCGCTTTAGTTGGTGACTAAAACAAGGCATCGATCGAAACAACGGCAACCATTGCTGCCCCCACGATCAATTTCCCAACCGTTCCCAAAATCCGCCCAATCAGGGCCGCTTTGCTGACGGCCAGCGTTTCGGAATGGTTTTTTTCACCTTTCCACGATTCCCCAAGATAGGCCCCGCAGAATGCGCCCGCAGCACCTCCGCCCAGGGCGGCGACTATCGAACCCACAATGGGAATCGGCACGCCGACAATGGCGCCGGCAATACTGCCGACCGCCGCACCCGCGATGGCGAGAATCATCCCTCGTCGGCTGCCCCCCTCTTTCGCAGCACCGGCGGCACCGGCTATGAATTCGACGAATTCCCCCAGCCCGGCCAAAGCGACCAGCCCAATGACAACCCACCATGACAACCCGTGCGCAGCGGGCGAGTGGTAAAACCAGGCAAACGCAGCCGCCAAGGCTACGATTAGCCAGTTGCCGGGCATCGTAAAGAGCGTCAATAACCACGCACCAATTGAGGCGAGTATCAACAACACCGCCCAGGTGTAGTATATGACTTCGGGACTCGGACTGAAGTAGCTCATAGGGACCTCACGTCATGTCCTTCGTCGAGCACAGGAAAATCTTGACGCATCACCGCGCTTTGTCCGAGATGTCGTGTCGGCACCAGGCGCCGTCCCAGCGGATGCGTTTGACTGCTTGGTAGGCCTTCAACTTGGCATCGGCCACGGTGTTGCCTAGGGCGGTCACGCCCAGCACACGGCCGCCATTGGTGACGACCTCTTCGCCCCGCAAGGATGTTCCTGCATGAAAAACCTTGGTGTCAGCCAGCTCGGCGGCTGCGTCCAGACCGCGAATCACTCGTCCCTTTTCATAGTCGCCCGGGTAGCCTTCGGACGCCATCACCACACAGACGGCCGGACGGTCATCCCATTCCAGAGGGGGAAGTTTGCTCAACTGCCCCTGCGCCCCGGCCAAGAGGATCTCGGCCAAATCCGTTTTTAACCGCATCAGCACCGGTTGGGCTTCGGGGTCGCCGAAACGGACGTTGTACTCCAGCACCTTGGGGCCTTGATTGGTGATCATCAAACCGGCATACAGAATGCCGCTAAACGCGCAACCGGATTTCTTCATCGTGTCGACGGTGGGCACGAGGATTTGCGTGATGATTTGATCCATCAACTCCGGCGAAACCAGCGGCGTGGGGCTATAAGCACCCATGCCCCCCGTATTCGGGCCTTTATCATCGTCGTAGGCCGGTTTGTGGTCTTGCGAAGTCTCTAGCGGAATGATCGTGTTGCCGTCGACGATTGCCAGAATACTCACTTCCAGCCCGTCGAGACGTTCTTCAATGACCACGCGGCGACCGGCATCGCCGAATTCGGTTTCCCGCATGATGCGGTTGAGTGCGTCGATGGCCTCTTCTTTTTTCGCACAGACCACCACCCCTTTGCCGGCAGCCAGTCCGTCCGCTTTGACGACCAATGGGGTTTCTTCGCGGTCATTGATGTAGCTTTCCGCTTCGTCGGCCGAATTGAAGACGGCGAATTGGGCGGTCGGCACGGTGGCGCGTTTCATCAACTCCTTAGAGAAGGATTTACTCCCCTCCAACTGAGCTGCCGCTTTCGAGGGGCCAAACACCGTCAATCCCGCTGCGCGAAACGCATCGACAATCCCCGCAGTCAACGGCGCTTCGGGGCCGACAACGGTCAGACCAATCTGCTCGGCTTGCGCGAATTGCACCAAACGCGGAATGTCGTCGGAGGAAATATCGATATTGACCGCATCGGCGGCTGTCCCGGCATTGCCCGGCGCACAGTAAACTTTGGAGACCGAAGGGGACTGGGACAACTTCCATGCCAGGGCATGTTCCCGTCCTCCTTGGCCGACGACTAAGACTTTCATTGCAAATGATCTTCCGCTGATAACGCGAACTCGAAACTCAGAACCATTGTCGTAACCGGCAGTATAGCAATCCAGGTGAAGGGACTGAATTCACCGGCGCGGATAATTATCAATTGCGGCCGACAGCGACCGTACACCCGCCGATGATTGAATCCACCACCCGAATCGGGATATAGTATCGAATCCCGCACGTTTGTGCTGACTTGCACGCAATTCCCCGGCGACTCCTGTGGCAATCGTGGAAGTCGTGCGCACATCGAGTGGGATTGTTAGGACGTTTCTTTCGTTGAGTCTGAGGCAATGGACACTGATCCGCTGCCGCACAATTTTTCAGGAGTATTCAATCGTGTTTGAAAAGGTGGCCTTAATCGGTGTGACCGGTGCTGTAGGCCGGATTATGCTGCGTCTGTTGGAAGAACGTGAATTTCCCGCGAAAAGTTATAAGTTCCTCGCCTCGGCGCGGAGCGCGGGTAAAACGTTGACGTTCAATGGCGGCCAGCACACGATCGAAGAACTCACGCATGATTGTTTCGACGGTTGCGACCTCGTGATTGCCAGCACGCCGGACGACATCGCGGCCGAATACCTGCCCTCGGCGGTCAAAGCGGGCGCGACTGTGATTGACGAGTCGGGTTATTGGCGGATGGATCCCGATGTGGCGCTGGTGATTCCCGAAGTCAATCCGCAAGCGGCGCTCGATGCGACGGGGATTATTGCCAGCCCGAATTGCTCCACGACACAAATGGTCGTCGCCCTCAAAGCCCTGCACGATGCCTCTCCTATCCGACGCGTGATTGTCAGCACGTATCAAGCGGTCAGCGGTGCCGGGACGCAGGGAAGCCTCGATTTGGTAGCCGGTTCCAAGGCGCACCTCGAAGGCGACGACTACGCCTACCAGGCCTTCGCCCATCCAATTGCCTTCAATGCCATTCCGCAAATTGGCAGCGAAAAGTCGGATGGTTATACCAGCGAAGAGCTGAAAATGGTCTACGAAACCCGCAAAATCCTGGGGGACGAGTCGATCCAAATCAATCCGACCTGCGTGCGGATTCCGGTCGCCAACTGCCACAGCGAATCGATTACGGTCGAAACCGAGCGGCCAATTTCTCCCACCGAAGCGCGGGAGTTGTTCGCAAAATTCCCGGGAATCGTTGTGAACGACGATCTCGCCTCCGGACACTATCCGCTCCCCTCGAACTGCACCGACCAGGACGAGGTCTTTGTGGGGCGCATCCGCCGCGATATTTCGCATGAGAACGGGCTCAGCTTTTGGTGCGTGAGCGACAACCTCCGCAAAGGGGCCGCCACAAATGCGATTCAGATCGCCGAATTGCTCGCCACCCACCGGTTTTCCCAAGCAGGCACGAAATAACGTCGCCTGTTTTTGGCTGGTTTTCAGACCCGTTTGCGAGTTCTTGCGAGCGGGACATCATTTTTTTCTAGCGGGACATCATGGACCATTTTGAATATCGCGACGGCGAACTGTTTTGTGAAGAGGTGCGGATCGCCGATTTAGCGGCTGAGTTTGGGACGCCGCTGTGGGTCTATTCCCAGGATGCGTTGCTGTCGAACCTGCGGGAAATCCAAATCGCATTTGCCGAAGCCGAACCGGTGATTTGCTATTCGGTGAAGGCGAATTCCAATCTGAGCATCCTCAAGCTCATGAACGAGGCGGGAAGCAGTTTTGACGTTGTTTCCGGCGGGGAACTGTATCGCGTCCAACAGGCGGGCGGCGACACGACGCGCGTCGCCTTTGCCGGGGTGGGCAAAACCGATGCAGAGATTCGTTTCGGCCTGGAATCGAACATCTTGATGTTCAATGTCGAAAGCGAAGCCGAACTCGACGCCATCGCAGCCGTGGCGGGCGACATGGGCGTTGTGGCTCCGGTGGCACTGCGTTTGAATCCAAATATCGACGCAAAGACACACGCTAAAACAACCACCGGCAAGAAGGGGAACAAGTTCGGTATCGATATCGAACGGGCCGGCGAGTTGGCAGCTAAGGTGTTGGCCGACGGGCGCTTGTCGTTGGTTGGGATCCACATGCACCTGGGTTCGCCGATTTTGACCACCGAGCCTTATGCCCTAGCCGTGAAAAAGGGTGTCGAAATCGTCAACGAATTTCGGGCGGCCGGCCATGACACGAATTGGATCAACCTCGGCGGCGGGTTTGGCATCAACTACAAGCAGAACGAGGCCCCGCCTGCGCAGGCATTCGCCGATGTGATCGTTCCGGCAATTCGCGCCGCAGGATGCCGTTTGGCACTGGAACCGGGCCGATTCATCTGTGGCAACGCCGGTGTGCTGATCAGCAGCGTGACGTTCACGAAACGCGAAGGGGGCAAGCTGTTCGTGATCCAAGACGCGGCGATGAACGATTTGGTCCGTCCGGCCATGTACGATGCATTTCACCGGATTTGGCCCGTCAAGCCGGCTGTGGCGGCTCCGGACGACTTTGAAGCCGAGATTCCCGGTTGTGAACCGGTTGACGTAGTGGGGCCTGTTTGCGAGTCAGGAGACGTCCTGGCCAAAGCACGCTGGCTGCCGGAAACGTCGCGTGGCGACTTGATTTGCACGTTCAGTGCCGGGGCCTATGGCACAACGATGAGCAGCAATTACAACTCCCGGCCCCGAGGGGCTGAAGTGATGGTCAACGGCGGAACACACCGCATTATTCGTCGTCGTGAGACGTATGAGGACCTGGTGGCGAACGAAATTATTGAATCGTAATGCTGACTGTCGAATTGAAATCAAATACTGGATTTCAGAGGACTTACGGCCAAATGGCTGTAAATATCCGGTAAATTGAGACCATTCGTCGCCAGCGGTCGTGCCGCCACTTTCGACACAACCGGATGCAGTGTCCCAATCACTTTTGGGATGATGCGAAAACGCAACAAGTAGTCAAAGTGCGAATTCGAGGCTTGAGTAACAGGCCAAGTCGTTCGATTTTCCTGTAATAGGGAAAAAATGATTGTTATCTACTCTTAAAACACTTTACCATAGCAATGGTATCTCAAAATATGATGATTGATTTCCGATCGCCTCTTCTCCCCATGGGAGCGTAGGCAGTCGGATTAGAGCACACACTGCCCCCCTGATGTTACCGAAATGATTTCTTCGGTTGGATGAGGCAACGTTTCGCGGAGCGGCCGAATGGCGGTCCCCGTGTTTCGTGAATTGAGTTCACGCCTTGCAGTTTGACCGTCCACGCAGAAGATTGTCGGAGTTGAGTTGATGGCCAACGTGTCACGCCGGTTTGTCGGCACCCTCGTCTTGCTGATGCTTTCGTTCGGCCTTCTTCTGGGAAGCCTGATCGCTCAGGATGCATCTCCAGTGGATGCGGACGCAGCGGCAGCAGCCGAAGCGAAACGGCGAGAAGATTTGCTCAAAACCTCGCCACTTCCGCTACAGCCCGAGACCGCTCCGGACTTGTTCGAAGCGGCCGTGCTGATGGTCGATCTGGCCCGCCCCCAACTGGCCCGGCTGTATCTGGACCAATTGATGGAGCTCAAGCCCGATGCTCAGACGCTGTTGGATCTGCGATTGAAGTACGGTCCGGCCGAATTCATGAAGATGGCCAACATCAAGGAATTACAACCGGTCTCCAGCGATTTACTGGAGGAAGTGAACCGGTTGATGGCGGATCGTGCCAGTGATCCTGTGCGAATCCAAAAATTGGTCGCTGACTTGGGCGGCTCCAACGAACAGCGACTGCTGGCAGAGCATGAATTGAAAAACGGTGGACAAGCCATCATCGTGCCGCTGCTCAACATGTTGCAACACAGCCCGACGCCCGAAGAGGAACGCAACATTCTGCATATCTTGGTGCTGTTGGGGCACCGTGCCGAGGCCCCATTGGTCGCCGCCTTGGATATGCCGGACGACGATATCCGCGCTGGATTGATCTCGGTCCTGGGCCATGTCGGTAGCCGCGAGACCTTGAACCATTTGTGGTATTTCGCCAATTCCCCGAAGGTCCCCGCAGGCGTGAAAGCTGCCGCACGCGATGCGATTGCCCGCATCGTCAAGATGGACGCCGGTCGTTTGGCGGAATCCCCTGTGGAAAGCGTCGTCACCGAATTGAATCGCCTGGCCCGTTTGCATTACCACCACAAGTATGACTGGCTTGTCGACGATGACGGAAACGTCTCGCTGTGGGTCTGGAAACGGGAAGCGGAATCGGTCGTCTTGGTGAAAGTTCCGCCCCGCGTCGCCTCGAACATCGTCGGAAGCAAATTTGCCCGCCAAGCCCTTTCCTTGTCCCCCGAACGGCGGGACATTCAGGTCTTATTTTTAAGCATGACACTCGCCGCTGACGGGATGTTGGCCGGCTGGGACAAGCCGCTGCCAACCGGCCCCGGTACGGCACACGACTTGTCATTGGTCGCCGGCGAAGATGTCGTCGCCGACGTCTTGTCGGAAGCTCTCAAAGGGGGCCAAATCGCCAATGCCGTCGCCGCCTTGCGGGTTCTTGGACAAATTGGAACCTTGCGAATGGTCCGTTCGGCCGACGCCGGTCGTTCGCCAGTCTTAGCTGCGTTGAACTACCCCGACACACGCGTGCAATTTGCCGCGGCGGGAACGGTGATGCAACTGGACCCACAGGCTAAATTCCCGGGAGTGGATCGTGTGATCGGCATCTTGTCACGGGCATTGACCGGACAGGGCAAACCGGTTGCCTTGGTGATTGACCCCAATCCAGATCGTGCCTCACAAATGTCCGGATTTCTCAACGAATTGGGATACGTTCCCCATTTGCGAACCACGGGCCGCGACGGTTTTCGTTTCGCTTCTGAAAACGCAGATGTGGAGCTCGTCTTCATTCACCCCGCGACTGTTAAATGGCCCCTGAGCTCAACACTAACAAATTTCCGCGCGGATTCGCGGACCGCTTCCATTCCCATCGTGCTGTATGGGCCCGAAGACTTCGCAGGACGTATGCGTCGCTATGTAGAAGACAACCCACTGGTCACCTACTTCGGTCTCACCGGAACAACCCAAGGGCTGCAGGCGCAATTGACTCCATTTTTGAAAAACTTGACGGCCCCGCCGCTCAACGAAGAGCAGCGTGCTACCCAAGCCGAAGTGGCTTCGTATTGGCTGGCCCACATTGCTGAAGGGCAGCGGACAAAAATCTATGACCTGCAACCGGCGGTCCCCTCGCTTTTGGTGGCGGCTCACAATGTTCCGCTCACCGAGAACTGCTTGCTGGCTCTGGGGACGATTGCCTCGCGGGAAGCTCAACAGAAGATGGCTGAGCTATTGCTCGATGAGGGCGTTGAGACGCGTCTACGAGCCACAGCAGCCATCCAGCTGGCCTTCCACATCCAACGTCACGGGCTCGTTGTCAGCAACGAACAGATTGCTCAGATTCACGAAATGTGGGAAACCCCGGGCGACCCGGCGCTGCATACTGCTGTCGGTGCTGTGATTGGTTCGCTGCGGCCTAATTCCCGTCTCGTGGGTGAGCGGTTGCAAGAATTCCAAGAGCAACCCGCTTTGGAATTGATCCAACCCTAATCGCCCCGCCCCTCTGCAACAGAGATAGGCAGATGCGATTCCCTTCCCTCCCAGTGCGCTCCCGTTGCGCAGTGAGGCCCCCCTTGCTGGCAGCAGCCCGACGGCTATCCGCTGAAATTGAGGGAACTGTCCAACTCATTTCGCGCGATGCTCATTTTTCTAGCGAACGGTTGCGCGTTAGGCAGCCATCTCGACCCATCTCAAATCGCTCAAAATGCGCGCATACCAAGCTAACCCGCAGCAAGAATGCACAATAAACAGGCACATGTTAAGTTTCCGTGAACCAGCAGAGCAACTTTCGAGAAAAAACCGGGCAATGGCTGCATTCGCCTTCACTTCGGACCGGCACCGTGCTAATAATTAGTGCACAACCGCACCCATTCGGTTCACACTAACGATTTCGCACGGCATCCCCTTGAAGGTCGCCAACTGAAAAATGGTAGCTTCACCGACAGACTCGGCCCAAACGGACGGCCAACCTTCGATGTTCGAGGGTTGTGTCGGCGCCAGCGATGTCATGCAAGCGGTCTATCGCATGACCCGTCAGGTTGCGCCGAGTTCAGCCACCGTATTGCTCACCGGTGAAACCGGCACTGGCAAAGAGTTGATTGCCCGAGCTTTGCATGAGTTGAGCGGTCGGGCCACTGGTCCGTTTGTTCGTGTGAATTGCGGGGCTCTGAGCGAAAGCCTGCTGGAAAGCGAACTGTTCGGTCACGTCAAAGGGGCCTTTACCAGCGCACATGAAAATCGTACCGGCCGCTTCGAGGCGGCTCATGGCGGCACCGTTTTTCTCGACGAAGTCAATTCCGTCAGCTACAAACTGCAAGTCAAATTGCTCCGTGTCCTACAGGAACAAGAGTTTGAACGCGTAGGCGATTCGCGAACGATTCGTGTCGATTGCCGCGTTGTTGCCGCCACAAACCGGGATCTGCTCGATGAAATCGAAGCGGGCCGATTTCGCGAGGACTTGTACTATCGTCTCAACGTGCTGCCGATCGATCTGCCTCCACTGCGGGAGCGGGTAGAAGATGTGCCGTTGTTGGCGGACTATTTCATCGGCCGCTATTCTGAAGCGGACGGTCGCACTCCACCGACGATGTCCCCTGAAGCATTAAAACTCCTGATGGAGTATGCCTGGCCCGGCAATGTTCGCGAGCTGCAAAACTACATGGAGCGGGCGATTGTGTTGTGCGAAGGTGACAAGCTGATGCCCGAATTGTTCCCGCGGCACGTGCGCGGCTTGGCACCGGCACGATTGCATCGTCAAGCGGTCAAGGACCCCAGCATGCTCTGCACGGAGTTGGTTGAACTGGGCATGCAACGCGCAAGCGACGAAGCGACGGACATGCACGAACAGATTGTTTCGCTCGTCGAACGGGAATTGATCAAACAGGTCCTGCACTCGTGTCGGGGAGTACAAACCAAGGCCGCCACGCGGTTGGGGATCAATCGCAATACCCTGCACAAAAAAATCACCGACTACGGGCTGGAATAATCGGCAGTTGCATCGCCGCAATGATTCAACGATCTTGAGTCGCCGCATCGCCAAAAATACGGCAAATTCCCCAGCAAAACAACAAATGCCCGCCCAGTCCGCAGACGGCACCGAGAATGTCGGCCACCCAATCGCGGACATCCGCCGTCCGTCCCACCGGGATTTGCAATAACTCATCCAGTGCGGCATATACGGCCACGATGACAAAAATCTGACATCGACGTCGCCCCGTGAGTGGACCGCGCGCGTTTTGGTCCATCGCCAACAAAAAAGCGAGGCCGCCATAGGCAAGGTAATGCAGCAGTTTATCGGAAACTTTTGCAACCCCTGCGGGAACAGTCGGGACATGCGTCCCGAGAAACAGGGCCGACCAATAAACGATCAATACGATCCGGATCCAGGTTCGGTAACGTTGAAAAATCATAAAGACAGCGCGATCCGCGAAGATAGAAATTGACTGCAGGCAGCGGAAGTGTGGACACTATACAATAATGCCCACCACCGCCAATGTTGTTGATGTCACAAACTGGAATCAAGACGGTTGTGAGAGCTGATTTTGGCAGGGTGAGCCGATTTGTTTGCTGTGGGACCCTCTCCGCTCCCTTGTGGGCGACCGGTCAGCCGTTCTATTCCCGACAATCGGCCAGGATCACGGTGAGGGAGCCCCTTGCACAGACTTTGCAAAACGCGCGTCTTGACCTGTGCTTTTCCGGGGTGATATAGTGGAGTTTCCGTGGAGAAGGAGTTTTTCCGCGATAATCGGTCGCGTTTTCCCGGGACCTTGTGGTCTCGGCCGATGATTGGGTTGTTCTACAAAAATCGCTTTGGAGCTACGTGGATGTCACGCATTGCTATAGGTCGAGTACTGCCAGCAGCCTGTGCGGCAATCTTGATGATCGCCCATGCGGAATCGGCCCCGGCTGCTCCGCCAGGTGTGGAAACCAGAGTGCGGCCCACGGTGACCGGCGAAGAACGATCGCGACAACCCGATATCTGGGCGATGGAAGTCTACTACAAATCGGTGCGGATGATTTGGGTCGATATTCCGGACCCGAAGACCGGCGAGACTCAGCGGGAACTGATTTGGTACTTGCCCTATCGCGTGGTCAATCGGCAAATCAAAGGCAGCCTGCCGCCGGTTGGACCAGACGGGAAACGTCCCAAGTTCGTCCCGGAATTCGAATTGATCACTGAAGACAACGGCGTGCAGCAGGTCTACTTCGACGAAATCATTCCTGCAGCACAAGCTGCCATCAATCGCCGTGAGGATCGGACCGGCAGCAACAAGTACAAGAATTCCGTTGAGATCGTCGGCGCGATTCCGGAATTGACTGACGCGGATGCAAAATTGGAACAATCGACCTATGGCGTTGCCATCTGGCGAGGTGTGGACCCTAAGACTGACTTCTTCAAAATTTTCATGTCTGGGTTTTCCAACGGCTACATCAAAGTGGGCGATGACCGCATAGACCGCCGCACTATCATTCAAGAATATACCCGACCCGGCGATGAACTGGACCAAGTCGAGGGTGAGATCAAACCAGACGGCCATCCAGAATGGATTTACCGCCCGTCGGACGATGCCGCACCGAAGAAACCGTAAAGCTTTCCTCGAGCGTTTTTTGATCTTGCAGCGGCTACAGTTGTCTGTGGCTGAAAGATCAGGCCGGGATAAACTGCTTCAATCCATTGCGCAAATGGATGACCGACTTCTGAGCGGCGCGTTCGCTATCGCCATCGAAGATGGCCTGCGCAATCTCGTGGTGTTCCTCATACGTTTCCGTAATGCGGTTGGGAAACTGCTTGACGATGCGAAAGACCACCTGAAAGACGCGGTCGCGGAGCCGATGCATCACTTTGACGAATTCTTGATTCCCATGGAATTCACACAGCAGCAAATGAAAATCCGCATCGTTTTTGACGCAGCCTAACACGTCACCCGATTTAGCCAATTCATGCTGTGCGGTCAGATTGGCCTTCAAGCGCTGGATTTGCTCGTCTGTGAGACGACCGGCCAGATTTCCCACGATGAACGATTCCAGTGCCGTACGGATTTCAAAGTGGTTGGCGATGTCCTCAATCGACACATGACGAACAAGCACGCCCTGCTGCGGGGCGAACGTGACAAGATCCTCCGCTTCCATCCGTTCCAAGGCGGCTTGAACAGGCGTCTTGCTCATAGATAACTTGTCGGCCAACTGCCGGACCGACAAGACCGTGCCGGGCTCAACGCCTCCTTCCAGGATCAACTGTTTCAGTTGGCTGTAAGCAACATTTTTGAGGGAGGGAGCGCGACCGGATGGTTTGTCTGTTGTCATAAGTGTTGATTCGGATGATTGGCTCGTCGCGGCCACGGAAAGTCCCTACCAGAGAGGCAGCAGCGCGGGACATTTTACCGTATTGAAGTGCGGGCAGAACAAAGTCTGCCTGAAATGCTACTGGAATGCCAGGAGGTGGTCAACTGAGCTGTGGGGCGATGCAATTGCCCCAAACGTCGACGAACGGTTCCCGATCCCCGTTGCAGCCGATGTGGAATCCGCATAGAGAAGCAAACGTCACCCTGCTTCGGAAAAATAGCCCGCCTCTAGGTGCGGAGCATCGGCCAGCACCAAGTGGCGAGACCGCCGGTGACGATAACGGGGCCCCAGGCAGCCAGATCCGGTCCAATGACCTCGATGCCGGCCAACCACAAACAGGCCTGGGCGGTTCCGAAAACGACGCCTTGCATCAACCCCGACAGGCACATGCTCACCACCAGTCCACGGGCTTCGCGGCGAACAATGAGCGGCAAGATCAGGAACAGCAATAAGACGTTGAGGATCGGCTGCGTAAAACGTTGATGCAGATACAGGCTATTTTCACGGACCGAAAGCACGTCGTAGGCCGGACTTTTGATTCTGCGAATCAATTCCGGTGTGGAGATGAAGTCAACGGTTTTATTCGGGCGATAGAGGCGGTCAAAATCAATCTCTGTGGCGATAAAGATTTCATCGACCGCGGATCCGCGTGTAATGGTCGCGCGGCCGGCCTTCTTCAACTTCAATTTTAATTTGTCGAACGACGGTTCGGCCTCGCGAATCATCCAACCGGAGCGTGGGCGGTTTTCGTCAGCGGGCAGGAAGATCGCTTCAGTGCCGGACAGAGCGGTCGGGTCATCAACGAACTCCGGCGTTGGCAACACAAAGTCCGGCTTCGTCATCGCATTCCGTGCCGGGTAAAGCCGATCTCCCGAGATTTGGACCATCGTGGCAAAGTCCCACACCGGTTCTACCGGTTCGTCTTCGTCACCCGACTTCCCAGCTTCGATCTGTAACTCATCGGCGATGCGTGGAATGATCAGTTCCTTATTGATGACCATAATCGCTGACACCATCACCATGCCCCACAACAAGGGGAATAACAGGCGATAGGTGGGTATCCCCGCCGAAAGCACGGGATTCAATTCACCATGCCGCAAGATCAAAGACAGAACCACGGTGACGGCTGTCACCGAAACGATTCCCCCGATGGTGTCGAAAAACATACTGGAACGAAAGAGATAAAACCGAGCCATGGTTCCCATCACGCCCAGCGTTCCTGAGTCCCCTTCGTTGAAGAAGTTATCGATGTTGTTGAAAGCATCGATCACGATGTACAGCCCCATCATCGCGATGAAACTGACGACGAACACATGGCACTCACGGCGATGAAACTCACGCCTCACGCCTCACGCCTCACGCCTCACGCCTCACGCCTCACGCCTCACGCCTCACGCCTCACGCCTCACGCCTCACGCCTCACGCCTCACGCCTTGTCCGGATCGGACAACGGCGTAAGATGGCATATCGCGAAATGGTTCTGTCCCTCTCAAAACAGGTCTTATCTTAAAACTATGCTACTCATTGGATCTTGGTGGCGAAATCGGCGTCGCCGCAAACTATGTGCGGAGCCATTCCCGGATGTGTGGGAAGAACATCTGCATCGCAATGCCGCGTTTTTCTCAAAACTCACGCCGCAGCAACAAGCGAAGCTGCGCGACGACTTGCGGGTGTTCATTGCCGAGAAGGATTGGGAAGGCTGCAACGGCCTAGAGATCACCGACGAGGTCCAAGTCACAATCGCCGCCAATGCCTGCTTGTTGGCGCTGGAGTTGCCTGAGGGGATGTTCGACCGGGTGCGGACGATATTGGTCTACCCCGGCGATTACGTGGTGCCCGATCGTTCCGTCGGCCCCGACGGCGTGGTCCGTGAAGGCCCCTCGGCGCGGCATGGAGAAGCGTGGTTGCGGGGTCCGGTGATTCTTTCATGGACTAATGCTCTGGAAGGGGGACAAAACGCACGGGATGGGCGCAACGTGGTGTTTCACGAATTTGCGCACCAGTTGGATATGCTAGACGGCATCGTCGACGGCATGCCGCCACTGGCCGGCAAAGCCCAACAACAGCGGTGGCAGCAGATCACCAGACAAGCCCAAGCAGAATTACACCACGACCTACGCCACGGCCGACCGACGCTGTTGGATCCGTATGCTGCGACAAATGCTCAGGAATTTTTCGCCGTGGCAACAGAGTGTTTCTTCGAACGCTCGAAGGCGATGCGAAAACGGCAACCGGAGTTGTATGGGTTGTTGAGTGATTATTACCAGCAAGATCCGGCGGGGAGGTCGGGAAAATGAAACACCACTGCAAACATGTTGTGGGGAGTGGTGTGAGCTAGGGAACGTTTTTTGATCACTTGAAGGTCAACCTACGTTCCCACTGCTGCGGCAAAGCGGCAGCTTTACGGGGCCGAAAGTCGGGAGTATGTGATGGCTTGTTGGTTAAAAGATTGCGCAAATGATCCTGATTTGGCAAATGATCCAAGGTTGCGCCCGGCAAAACAAGTTGTCGACAGCCTGGCAGGAAAACGATATGCGGACATCGTTGTTGCGAGTTGGTCGCTATTAAATCTGATGTTGTTTTTAGGTCGGGAGGAACCGACTTCAAAGTACGGATTTGAGGCTAATCGCAGTGGACTCGGCGTTTATTGTTGTTTTCATTTGACAGGAGAATTTAGTATTAGCTTGCCGCAAAATCCGGGTGATCAATGGGGCGTGCATCGAGAGAAAGGACGGAACGTTCGATACGGAAGATGGGAATCGACCGATGATCCTCAAAAAGCGATCGAAATCATCGATCATGCTCTAGAGAGCCAATTAAAAATCTTAAACATTCCGCCTGTTGAAGAAGAGTGACGTGTTCAGTGCGATTCAACAACAGCTGGCCCTTCCAACGGCCTAGCCCCCCCGAAGCACTGCTGGACAAGCCAGCAGTGGCACCCGGCGAACACATCGCTGAATCATGACCGCGGTAAACAACGCACAAGCCCAGAATGTGTGCTAGAGTTAAAATAGAGCACTGTATCTATTCAAGTCTGTTCCTGCCGCTCCGCCTCGCGCATTGTTAGCTGTGGCAGTCCAAGGCGCTTCGCTGAATGAAAGCCTGGGCGGTTGCGGTCCCATTGGACCGTTCTCGATTCCTCTTCGGGTCTGCATGGTGATCTTATGCAACAATCCATCAATCCTCGTTTGGTCGCAGGGTTTGTGATTGCTGGATTCTTGGTGATTTCCCTGGTCACTCAACAGGATGAGATGCTTGGGTACCAGGCGAAGCATGCAGCGAGGCGAGCGGTCTTGGGTAAGTATCGATCTGATCGAATGTATCAGGAAGAGATGCGTCAGAAATCGATCGAAGGATTTAAGAACAACCCCAACCGGAAAGAATTCCTGAAGAAGCACCCCGGATTCTTGAAAGCCAACCCCACACCTCCGCTAGCGCAGAACAATGGGAAGAGGGGGGGGGCGAGGTGAAATTGGGGGGGGGGGGTTGGGCTTGCCGTTAAGATGTTGTACGAAGGCGCGAAGGAGAGACAAAAGGGGGGGGGGGGGGGGGGGGGGGGGGGGGGGGGGGGGGACTTCGCCAAAGACTCGTGACCAGACCGGGGGGAGGGGAGATCTCGGAGAACAGCAACCAAGTCGGATGAAGACCCACGATGTTCGTGACGGAGACCGGACTGAGGGCAGAACTGGCGGCGTGTCGGCGATTGCAATTCGGCATTTTTTCGCCGAGAATCGGAACCTTGTTATCGTCATCAGAGATTCAACAAGGAGCTTCCGAGATGTGCTCGTCCAGGACACACGCTGTCACTTCTTTTTGTCAAAACGCCACGCGTTGCGCGGTCACCGTTGCAGCGGTTTGCTTCGCCCTGGGTTTGGCCACACGACCGGTCGCGGCGCAGCAACCGGCTGAGGAGACTGTTAAGTCGTTTACGGTGGCGGATGGGTTCGAGGCGACGTTGTTTGCCACGGAACCGATGATCTCCAACCCGATCACGATCGACGTTGATACGCAGGGGCGGGTGTGGGTGACCGAAGGGGTGAACTATCGCCGCGCTCAAAAGAATCCCCCGATCGACACCATCAAGGTTCTGGAAGACACCGACGGCGATGGCCGCGCGGATAAGATGACCGTCTTCACAGCCGATCTGAATTGCGCCATGGGGGTTTGTGTTGCGGGGGACAAGATTTATGTGCCCGAATCACCCAACATTTACGTCTACGAAGATGCCGATGGCGACCTCAAGCCGGATGGGCCGCGCAAGCTGTTTCTCACCGGTTTTGGCGGACAGAATCACGATCATGGCGTGCACAGTTTGGTGTTTGGACCGGATCATAAGCTGTATATGACGCAAGGCGACACCGGGTTTGACGTGACGGGGCCGGATGGGAAACAGATCAAGTTTCAATGGGGGGCGATGATTCGTTGCGAAGGGGACGGCACGCAGTTGGAAGATTTTGCCGTCAATTTTCGCAATCCGTTTGAATTGGCGGTCGATTCGTTCGGCAATGTGTGGTGCAGCGACAACGACAACGACGGGCTAAAGAGCACGCGGATTTGTTGGATTCTGGAAGGGGGCAATTACGGTTGGTTCGGCCGACCGGAGAACATCCGCAATCCCGACGGCAGCTTCGATCCGATTCACCACTGGCGGGCGGACAAACCGGGCTTTGTGCCGTATGCGTTGATCACCGGTTTCGGTTCGCCGTGCGGGATGACGTTTTATGAAGGCGCGGCATTCGGTCCGCAATATGACGGCGCGATTTTTCATTGCGACGCCGGACCGCGTGAAGTCCGCAGCTATAAACCTCAAAAGAAAACGGGAATCGGCTATGGTGTCACCGCGGAGAACGTGATCACCAGCACGGACAATTATTTCCGGCCTGATGATGTTTGCGTTGCTCCCGATGGGGCACTGTTTGTTTCCGATTGGTATGACGGCGGCGTGGGGGGACATGCGTATAACGACCCGAACCGCGGCCGGATTTATCGCATCACCCCGAAGGGCAAGAAACTGGTCCGCCGCGAAAAACCGGGGCCGTATGACAACGATGCGGATGCCATCGTTGCATTGGGCAGCCCGAATCATGCAACGACGTTCCTGGCGCGGCAGCGACTCTTGGAGAGCGGTGAAGCGGCGGTGCCGAAATTGGCAGAATTGGTCGGCGGGAAAGATGCGCGGCTTAAGGCCCGTGCACTGTGGGTTTTGGACCGCATCGGCGGCAGTGGGCGGGAGTACGTCACCAAGCAACTCGCATCGGACAATCCTAAGTTTCGCGCGTTGGCAGTGCGAATTTTGCGTCGACATGGTGCTGAATATGAAAATGAAATTCTGGATGTCGCTGATGACGATAATCCGGAAGTCATCCGCGAAATCGCGTTGGCATTGCCGAATTTGAAGTCGCAGCGAGCGACTGAGACGCTGGTCGATCTCTTTGATCGTTATGTTGGCGGCGACCGGTATTTGTTGGAGACGTTGCACATCGCTTCCCGAGGACGTGAGGAGGAGATGTTTCGCCGCGTCGTTGATCTGCCCGGTGCGGGGGTGGACCCGCGGTTGGTGAATCTGGTGCGGATCTTGCGTCCTGAGGATGCGACGGAGTATTTGGCGGCGAAATTGGAAACGACCGATGTGACTCCCGCGGCGCGTGCGGCCTTGTTGTCGGCGCTGGAAACCGTGACGACCCCTGCGGCCGGCAAGTCGGTGGCTAGCGTGCTCACTGCAAAGGGGGCCTCGCCGGATGTCAAACGGTTGGCGCTGGAAGCCTTGATGCGGAAGCTCTCCGGGCCGTGGAGTGAAATTAAGAAGTCGCCCGAAGTCACCGACGGGTTACGGGCATCGCTGGGCGATCCTCAATTGCAAAACGACGCGCTGATGGTGATTGCCGCAGCGGGTTTGAAAGATTTCAGCGGCGACGTGGTGTCTCTGATTGATTCGTCCGACAAACAGGTTCAAATCAAGGCGATGTCCGTGGCGGCCAATCTGATGCTGGATGATGCTGCCCCGGCGATTGTGAAGTATTTGAAATCGGATGACGCACAAATTCAAAACGCCGCCTTGCGGGCCTTGGTGGCGCTGCAGGTGACCGATTCACTGGATGATTTCTTGGCCGATGCGTCGGTGGCCAATGGATTAAAGACCGAGGCGGTCGACTTGCTGCTGCAATCTTCGAGCGGAGCGGTGATGTTGTTGCCGTTGGTGGAAAAGCAACGGCTGTCGCCAGAACTTGCGCAGCAGACAATCGATGGGGCTGTGCAGCATGCGGATGTGAACGTGCGGTTGCTGTATGAAAAGTTTGTCCCGGAGTCGGAGCGGCCCAAGACGCTGGGGCAATCCTTTACGTCCGACGACATTTTGAAGCTGACCGGCGATGCAGAGCGGGGCAAGAGCGTGTTTTTGCGAAGCGGCGCCGCCTCGTGTAACCGCTGCCATCGCGTCCGCGACCAGGGAGCCGATATTGGTCCCGACTTGAGCCTGATTGGCCGCAAATATGAACGCAAGGCGTTGTTGGAAACCATCATGAACCCCAGCGCGGGCATCGCACCGGAATATGTGCCGCACGTTGTGGAAACGAAACGGGGCAAGGTGTTCGCCGGGTTTGTGCAACAGCGGTCGGACGATGCGGTGGTGCTCAAAACCATCGAAGGGAACTTGTTGCGGATCAACAACGACGACATCGAAGAAGACGTGGAACAAAAAACGTCACTGATGCCGGAGTTGGTGCTGAAGAATGTCACCGCTCAAGATGCGGCCGATCTGTTGGCCTATTTGGTGAGCCTACGGGATGCGGAGGTTTATGCGACGCAATTCCGCGCAGTGGGTCCATTTGCGAACGATAAACCGGAGCACCGCACCACGGTTTACGGTCCCGAAAAAGAGCCGGGGCGGTTTGATGGCGCCGCTAAATACAAAGGGCTGGATGGGAAGCAAGTGCAGTGGATCGATGCGAATACTCGTGCCTACAACGGCGGCGCCCCGGCGGTTGACCTGACACGACTGTCGGAGCGGGCCAAAGTCCGGCACGATAACATCATCTACTATTTCGCCGTCGTGCTGAATTCGGCGGTTGCGCAGCCGGCGCGGTTGAATATCGGTTCCAACGACGGGATTCAGGTCTGGCTAGAGGGAAAGAAGATTCACGAGTTCCCCGAACCGCGCGGCCTCAAACCGGGTGAAGATCAGGTTGACGTGCAGTTGAAACAGGGGAAGAACCTGCTGCTGCTCAAGCTCGATCAACTTGGGGGAACGGCCGGTTTGACATTATCGGCCGAAGCGCGGGGCAACGTGACGTTTGAGTTGCCGTAAAAAAAATCCCCCCGGCATCTTGGGATGTCGGGGGGATGGATCATTCGATTGCTGCAGTGGCTTAGACGACTTTCGTTAAACCGGGATGCGCGATCTGGTATTCGCCATGCTCGTTGGGCAACGTCGGCGGGGCGGCATCCCAGGCATAAGTCTCGGGCATCAAGCTGATCTCAGAATTGAGGGCTTGGTTCCATTTGATCTCTTTCCCGGAATAAGTCGCCAAGCGGCCGATGATGGCCGTCAACGTGGAATAGGCTCCGCGTTCGGCTTCGCTGTAAGGCGTGCCGGAACGGATGGCGGCGAATAATTGGTCGTGTTCGACTTGGTAAGGATCGCGATACTTGCCTTTGAATTTGGTGTTGTTTTCACCTTCGATGGAGTAATCGCGGCCACCCAGGTGAACAACCCCTTTGGTTCCGTGCGCGTGCTCGGTGACATTGCCAGGACAACCCGGCATGTGCCGGCATTGGCTGTACATCCGTGTGCCGTTGTCGTACACATATTCGACCGCGTGATGGTCGAAGATTTCGCCGTACTTTTTGTCGGTGCGGACTTGCCGGCCGCCCATGCCTGATGCGGAGACAGGATAACCTTCTCCTGTGGCGGGGTTGGCTTTCATCAGCCAGTTGCCGACGTCGAGGTTGTGGATGTGCTGTTCGACGATGTGGTCGCCGCACAGCCAGGTGTAGTAGTACCAGTTCCGCATTTGGTACTCCATTTCGCCGGAGCATTCTTCGCGCGTCCGACGCGGATCCCAAACGCCGCCGCCATTCCAGTAGACCCGCATGGCCACGATGTCGCCGATCGCGCCGTTATGCACGCGATCGACCAATTCCAAATACGGCTTTTGGTGATGCCGTTGCAATCCGACACCGACGGCTAGGTTTTTTTGCTTGGCGACTTGGGCGGCTGCCAAGACTTTGCGAACACCCGGTGCGTCGGTGGCGACCGGTTTTTCCATAAACACATGCTTGTTGGCATTGACGGCCGCTTCGAAATGAATCGGACGAAATCCCGGCGGGGTCGCCAGAATCACCACATCGACGTCACTGTCGAGCACCTTTTGGTAGGCATCGAAACCGACGAACTTGTTCTCTTCGGCGACATCCACACGTTCGGGCGTCTTGTTCTTTTGCATTTGCCCATTGATGTACGCCAGACCATCTTCCAGTCGGTCGGAGAAAGCATCGGCAACTGCCACCAATTTGATATTGCCTTCGGTGGAAAGCGCCTGTGTGGCGGCACCGCGTCCTCGTCCACCGGCACCGATCAGTCCCACGCGAATGGTGTCGTCACCGGCGGCAAATGCCTGTGAGGCGAAGCTGAGGTTACCCAATACGCCTGCGCCGGCGGCAACGACCGACGAAGCCTTCAGAAAATCACGCCTTGTTGAGGATTCGTTGGACTTTTCGGACATAATCGGCCTTCCATTTGGCATCAAAGAAATAGGGATGGACAGTTGTGTTCTACGTTGGCGAGCGGTGAACTGTGGGGTGAATCATCCGCTAAAACAGCCTAAGCAATAACCCTATATTATCAGGTAATCACCGACAAGCCGCAACATCAACGTTGGTTGACGACCTTTTTTGCATCGAGTTTTAATTCCGCACGTTCTTTATCGCTGGGCACGCGGAGCGGTCGCACGATGCGAAATCCGACAAACAGCGCATCGGTGTGATACCAGACGCTTTGCGGGATTTGTGGATCCTGATACTTCCATTCTTCTTCAGAACCGCGCCGTGTCGCAGAGCGGAGGTCGGCCGGATCATCTTCCCAGGAACCACCGCGAACTACGCGAGGGTATAGTTTCGTGGCAACAACCAGGGGACTAGGCAACGGTCCTTGAACGGATTTGTCGGGAGCCGGATAGGTTTCCTGGTATTGGTCGAGTACCCATTCGTTGACGTTGCCGTGCATATCGTGCAGGCCCCATGGATTTGGTTTTTTCTTGCCGACCTTTTGATACTGATCGTCACTGTTATCACCATACCAAGCGTAGTCGCCGATATTTTCCGGATCATCGCCGAAGGAAAACGCTGTGGTCGTCCCGGCGCGGCAGGCGTATTCCCACTCCGCTTCGGTCGGCAGACGGTAATAATGGCCGGTCTTTTCGCTGAGCCATTTGCAATAGGTCTTCGCCGCCAATTGTGTCATGCAGATCGCGGGGAAACCATCGTGGCCCATGCTGAATGTCATGTCCGTATATGGGGGTGTGGGACGCGTCACCGCATCGGCTTTTTTGTCCTGTTCCGTCGGCTCGACACCACGGAGCTTGCGAATTTTTTGATCCAGGCTGAACGACCAAATGTCGTATTCGTCCCAGGTGACTTCGCATTTGCCCATCCAAAACGGTTCGATTTTCACTTCGCGCTGTGGAGACTCGTCCGTATACCGGTCGGCTTCATCCTCCGGACTTCCCATGGTGAAGGTTCCACCGGGAATCGGCAGCATTTCGAAGGAGACGTCAGTCCCGGTGATCGTTTGCTTGTAAGGTTTCATTTCCTTTTCGGTTTTGGCATCCGCAGCGGCCGGTTCTTTATCAGCGGCGTCCGCGACAGTCAAAACGTTGAAGGCCAAAACAGCAGCGATCAGGAAGGAGCAAGCCGATGGGAATTGCCCATTCATCAGGCGACGACGAATCGTGCTCACATTGCGAGAGCAGCAGTGGACTTGCCGTGGACCGGCAAGTCGGCATAGTGTGGTAGGTAGGTTCATTCGGTTTCCAACAGTGATGGCTAATTTCGTAAAACAGACAGACGCGAGGTGAGATTTTGGTGACGTTGTTGTGTGCAGTTCTGTTGTCAGCGAATCCCACCGCACCGGAAACTTGGCATCGGTACGAATTTCAGCGTATCCGCATGGGCATCCCGGTCAAGATTTCATTATATGCGACCGACGATGATACCGCAAAACATGCCGCCCAAGCCGCTTTTGCGCGGATGAAGCAACTGGACCGCATTCTAAGCGATTACGACCCCGACAGCGAGTTAATGCAACTTTGCGCACAAGCGGGAAGTGACCGCGACATTCCGGTTTCCAAGGACCTCAAGGTCGTACTGGAACATTCCTTACGCGTTTCTCGCGAAACCGACGGCGCTTTCGACGTGACCGTGGGGCCGCTGGTCAAACTGTGGCGCAAAGCACGCCGCAAAAAGCAACTCCCCACAGCGGAAGCACTTACTGAGGCTCGCGCGGCAGTTGGATACGAATCTGTCGTTCTCGATGCCCAGCATTCGAAAGTAAGACTGATTAAACCGAATATGCGGCTTGACCTGGGGGGGATCGCTAAAGGATATGCCGCTGATCAAGCGCTCCTTGAACTGAAGAAGCATGGCGTGTCCCGCGCATTGATCGACGCCGGCGGCGATATTGTCGTCGGAGATCCACCGCCGGACAAAGATGGCTGGCGGATCGGCATGGCACCGCTGCAAAAACGAGACGGGCCGCCCAGTCGGTATGTGACGCTCAAAAACGCAGGCATCGCCACGTCGGGTGATGCGTGGCAATTTGTAGAGATCAACGGCCAACGTTACTCGCATATCATCGACCGTCAAACCGGTTACGGCCTCACCGAGCGGAGCAGCGTGACGGTGATCGCCGCCGATGGCATCACATCCGATGCCTTGGCCTCAGCGGTGAGCGTGTTGGGTGTCGAGCGCGGGTTGGCATTGATTGAGAAAACGTGCGGGACATCGGCGCTCGTTGTGACGCTCGAAGAAGGCCAACCGGTCGTGCATGCGTCGAAGGCATTTCCAGCGGGGGAATAACACGGCTAGTGTTACAACTCTCCCCCAAAGAGTGCCGCTGGCGGCTTATCCGGTAGTGTAAAACAAGTGGCCAACAAAACACTGCTGGACAAGCCAGCAGTGGCACCCGCGAGCATTTATCATTTATTGATCCGTGATAGCGCGTGTTTGGCGGATTGGTTGACGGCTTTGTTGTTGGCGATGGTGAGTTTCTCGATCAACGCGACCGCTTCGGGCGTGCCGATTTGCACCAGCAAGGAGATGGCGCGTTGAACGGTGGGCAAGGTCTCCATTCCCGGTTTTTTGGTGACCATGAGCCGCTTTAAGCGTTTGCGGCGGTTTGCTTCCTCATCGGACAGGTCCAGGCCGACGCGACTCATATCGACGACCTCCTCGACGGCCAGCAGTTTTTTGCCCAACAGTTCCACCGTGGCTTGCGGTTGTTTTGACATGGCCCAGATGGCGCGATACGCCGCCGGGCTATCCTGGCCGGCTAGATCGTCCCACAACTGATCAAGGGTCTTGTCGAGCGGAAGGTCGGCCGGCTCCAGGTCCCACAGGTAGCAAACGCCGTCGCCACTGCTGATCAGCGTTTCCCCATTGCCGCCGAATCCCCGGGCTTTGGTGCCGTCTGGATGCCGCCCACGGTCCCAGACCATTTGCCCGGTGAGTGGGTCGTACAGTCTCACTTGTCCTGCGCCATCGCCGGTGGCATACCATTGTCCATCGGGTGAAAAGCCAGAACCGCCCTGACTAAACCAGGCGCCGTTGTCTATGACTGAAACCAACGTCAACTCTTCGGCGTCCCAAATCCGTACAATGCTGTCCAAATGCAACGTTGCCAGAAAATTCCCTTGCGGTGAATAGCGAACGGAATGCATTCGCATATCGTGATCCCCCTTAGGTTTTTTTATTTTTTCAACGTTGAATTCGTGGAGTTTTCACCCGTTTCCGTACTCCAAAAACGGACCAGTTTATCCCAGCCAGCCGTCGCCAATGTGCGATTGTCGGGGCTGAATGAGAGTCCGAATATTTCTTGATGCGGGAGCTTGGCCACCTGTTTGCCAGTCGACAGATTCCAAAAATAACCCGCGTCCTGACGGAAGACGGCTGCTGCCAATAATTGCCCGTCGGGCGAATAGCACAGGTCGGTAAAATTGGAATGGGGATCGCGGCCTACGGGCCAATCCCAGCGGTGGACCACCGCACCGTCCTCCAAATCCCAGACGGTGGTTTGCAACTGATCGCCCGCAACTCCCGCACCCGCCAATTGCCGACTGTCGGGCGAGAAAACCAATTGCGAAAAAGTCGATCCTGGTACCTTCAGTTGCCGGACTTCGCTCCCATCGGCGACATTGTGGAGATGCACCGTGCCTGTCTCATCACAAAACGCAACTGATTGCCCATCAGGTGACGCCGCACAGGCCCCTGTAGCGCGGAGAGCGCCGGGCAGAGTCAATTGTTTTTGCGTGGCGACATCCCAACGGCGAATCATGCCATCCCAGCCGGAGGAGAACAGCGTCTTGCTATCAGCCGTGAAGGCAACCGCCCATGGTTTCCATTGATGCACAAGTGGTTTGCCGAAACGTTTTCCATCGGCGGCGTGCAGCAGGTGAATGTCGAAATCGGAACCGATCGGCGCGCAGACGGCGATTGTTTTGGCGTCTGGGCTGAAGGCGACGGCGCAGGTGTAGCTTTCCGCATTGTTTTTGAGTTCGATTTTGTAGTCCCACAGTTTTTTGCCGGTGGCGACTTCATACAAACGAACGGCGCTGTCTCGTTCGGTGGCGACAATTTGATTGCTGTCTGGTGAAAACGCTAAACGGACGAGCCGCTCGGTGACCGGAATTCGCCGCAGTTCTTTACCGGTTTTTGCCTCGTGCAGTCGGATTTCTTTGGGGGACTCGCTGTTCACGACAGCCAGCAACTTGCCGTCGGGCGAAAACCGGCCGTAGCTGAACTCGCCGCCGAAGACCATCCGGTCGCGTTCGACTAATTCGATGGATGTTTGGGGTTGATTGGTGATTTCATAGAGGACCTTTCCGGTGTTGTCGCACACCGCCAGTCTGGACTTATTGCCGTAGGCAAACATTTGCCCATCGCGTGTCATGTCTAGCGAAAGGGCGCTGTAATGTCCTAACTGACCGCGCGGCTGCGGCTGCTCGTCTTTCAGAACAATCACGTCGTGGTCACCAGTTGCAACATCCCAGACGACGAGCTCGTTCCAGCGGCCCGGCGTATAGAACTTCTGACTGTCCGCTGCAAAAACAATTCCACGAACGCCGTAAGAGGCATGTGGCAGACGATATCCGAATTCTTGCGTATTCCCCCGCCACCGCTCCTTGCCGGTGACCGCGTCCCAGACGATAAATTCTTCGTCTATACTGACTACGGTTTTCCCATCGGGAGAAAGCGCCATATCGATGATGCTCTCGGCATGTTGAAAACGGACTGTCCCCATTCTCAGCAGCGCCGCGTCGGGCAGCGGGTCACCGAGTGCATCGGTCTTGGGGGGTTGTGAGGGTTGAGTTTCTTTTTCGTCAGCTGCCGTTAGCGGCAGGACCGAGCCAATGTTTAGCGAGAGCGCCAACACCAAAGCTAATGAGCGACCTGCATGTGTCATGACTTGAATCCCCTTTCGATGGTGATCGTAAGCGATACTGCGCTCGGATTCCACAGAATTCTCGCTGCAGCCCGCTAACGATCAATACCAAAATCACCCATCGCGGAACGTCTCAAACACCGCCATCTGCTCGGCGGTCAAACGTTTCGGGCGGCTGGTGGTTGAATCGACGAATAGGCCGCGTTGGCGACCTGTGGCACGGGTTTCGCCTTGCTCGTCGGCGAAGCTGAACTCCAGCCAGACCGAGACTTTCGCAAGCTCGGTGACCCACACGTGGCCGCGGACGGCTTCGCCCAGAAAGAAAGGCTTTTTGTAGCTGATTTGCGTCTCGACCAGGATCGGATGAAAGCCTTGCTCGGCGATTTTGTCGAGCGGCATGCCCATCGCCTTGAGCAATTGCAGCCGTCCGATTTCCATCCATTCGATATAGACGATGTTGCTGACGTGCTGCGCGAAATCGATTTGGTAGGAATAGATTTCGAGGTCGAAGGCCAGTTTGGACATGAGGCTGCTCGTCTAGGGATGGGAAAGGATGACGGCAGCCATTGAAACGTTTCGCGACCGTCGACGTCAACCGGTGGAAGACGCGGAGGCGTTCTCCGGCCATTTCTGCAAAACCGCCGCCACGAACTCGGGGGAGACGCGTTGGAGTTTGATATGCTGGTCAGTGATGGATTCGGCGCTGACACGCGTACTGGCGATATAGACGATGGCAGTGATCCAGAGAACGGCAGCCAGAATGCTCACTGTGAGCGTCCCTCCGATGACTACGTCTGGATCATTCCAATAGCTCTCAAGCAGGATCATAAAAATCCCCATGCAAAACAGTGCGGCGATCACAAAGCCACTGATGGCCGTTTTGATCAATCGCCGCCAATGATGGTAATGCCGCGGGCAGACCGAGCAAGGGATACGCATGCGTACAGCCCCCATAAATCCATGACCCGTGAACGACTTGCTATACCCATAATCAGTGAACGTATGGTTGACGCGTTCAAACGCCGGTACGCCGCAGACCATACAGACGTCGGGCAGCAATTCCGTTTCGACCTGTTGCCGCGTCAACGTCACCCAGTCGCGGCCGGTGTTGCGCGATATTGCGGCTGGCGAAAGCGATGATGAGTAAGGCGCCGCACGGCCCACGACACTGATGGCTTGCGGTAACGAATTCGATCGATTGACAGCGGGACGACGGTGCAGCCAACACCGCAGGTCCCAAGCACCAACAAGCATCAGGGCGATGCCTATTGCGATTGGTAAAAAGAAGACCTCCGAGGAGTGACTTAGCGCTGCTCGAAAAGCATCACTCGCATAAACAAAGGCCAGAAAAAAAACGCCCAAGGCGGCCATGAAGTTCGTCCAAGGTCTCCACGCCGGCCGTTTGTCGGAGGTGGTGGTAATGAACATTAAAACCGCATTGGCGAGAAACAGAATTCCGATGAAGCTTCCAGCAACTTCGTCATAGCCGTAAATTGGCTGCTGGGTTCTATCCTGTCTTTCGACATAACCCCACACAATAAAAATTGAAAGTGCCCCCAAAACACTCAATATCCCCGTTACAATTCCAGGGGCCGCGGGGGCGGTGAAGCAACGGCGAATCGCTCCCGGCCGCATGCCGCCGGCAACTTTTCCAACGGCGCCTTCAAAAATCGTCGAGACCCCGGGCCAGACGCCGCCCAACTCTTGAATGCTCTGAATCGCTTCGCTGCTATAGATGCCGCGAATGAGGTTGACCTGATTGCTGATTTCACCGGCGTGTTGATAACGGCGATCGGGGTCACGTGCCAATGCGCGCAACACGACGTCATCCAACCGCGCGTCGACTTCAATTTGCTGTGAAGGAGGATCGAACTGCCCCATCGGCAGATGGCCGGTGAGCATTTCGTAGAACACCACACCGAGCGAATAGATATCGGCGCGATGATCGACGGTATTGGACCCTTCCATCTGTTCTGGGGCCATGTACAGCGGGGTTCCCATTACTTGGTGCGTCCCGGTCAGCGTGAAGTCTAATTCCGAACCGGAGGCGAGCTTGGCCAAACCAAAGTCGGCGATCTTCACCCGGCCACTGCGGTCCAGAAGAATGTTTTCCGGTTTGATGTCGCGATGCACGACTCCGGCTTCATGCGCGAATTGAAGGGCATCGCAGATCTGCGGAATGATGGCCATGGATTGCACAGGGGAAAGATCCCCGCCGGCAATCAATTGCCGCAGGTTGGCACCGTCGACGTATTCCATCACGAAGTAATACAACGCGCGGGGCGTTTCGTCGCCGAGATCTGAATGTGACAGCACAACTTCACCAAAGTCGTGAACAGCGACGATGCCGGGATGACTGAGGCGAGCCAGCGTGCGGGCTTCGCGATTGAAGCGTTCGGCAAAGGCGGGATCGTTGGCCGATTCGGGGCGAATGATTTTCAGGGCGACGAGCCGGTCCAATTTTTTCTGCCGCGCCGTATAAACCGCTCCCATTCCCCCCTGCCCTAGCAGCGTAAAGATTTCCAATTGTGGAAAATGCTTGGCCAACAAGGTCGGCAGCGGCGGGACGAAGCCGCCCGCTGGTGGGGTTTTCGCAACCAACGGCCCTGCTTCGGCGGAACTGGCATTGTCGTGGTCACTCTCATCGTCACCATTCAACCCGGCTGCGAATAGGCAATCGGGGCAGAGTCCCGACGGAAAGTCAAAGGCCATTTCACAGCCGCAAGTCGGGCATTGGGGAAGAGTCGCCATGATATTTTCGCCTCAAACATCGGTACTACGCACGAGTTGGACACCCCTTACTTGCGGTTTCCCCAAATAATGTTACAGGAAAATTTTGAATTTTTCTCGCTCTGAACTCGTTCACCGGAATAGAACGTCGATTGACAATCACCCCGAAGGGGTTCAACAACATAGCCCAGGGGAAGCGGCAAAGCCGCGCCGCCCTGGGAACCGGTCGAATTGGGTTGGCCGAACCCTGAAGGGGTTCCCGACCTGTTATGCGCGAATTCAGAAAGAATGATCAATTGAACAACCCCTTCAGGGTTGCCTGTCCCGCTTGTTTCCACCCAGGGTGCGCTCACTTTGTTCGCGACCCTGGGCTATGATGTCAAACGCCTTCGGCGTAGACATTTATTTCGCTCCACCGCCACGCACAGCTATGCGTAGGCGGGTGATTTCTTCGGTGATGGATTCTTCTGGGCCGATGGTTTGGGCGACCGCTTCTTGGAGTAGTTCCTTATAACGTTGTCGCAGGCGATGCACGGCGACGCGTATGGCGGCGGGGGTCATGGATAATTTGTCGGCGACCTCTGCGTGCGCGGGGGCGCGTGTGCCGGCGGTGAGATAGATTTTGCACTGCGCGAACAAATCCGCCCTGCCCCTCTCTTGATATTCCGCTTCCAGGCGTAGCATCACGTCGTCGAGCAGGGTCAATGCCCAGCGACGTTCGTAGATCTTTTCGGGCGTCCAATCATCGGTGGGTTCGTATTGGTACCGCTGTTCTCCCACGGCGACATCGATTGAAAACAGTGTCCGGCCGCCACCTCGTTTCTGCGTCTGTTGCCGCTCATGTTCGTGTGACAAGAACCGTTTGAAAACCGTCAGCAAAAAGGAACGAAACCGACCGCGCTGTTGGTCGGCGGTCCGCAGAAAACCTTTGTCAATCAAACTGACGAAGAAGCCTTGCGTCAAATCCGCCGCATCTTCCGGGGCGCAACCGCGGCGCCGCGCAAATGCATACAAGGGATACCAATAGGTTTGGCACAACGTCGCCAGCGCATCGTCGGCGGCGGGTGAGGAACGTTGCCCAGCGGCCAAGACGAGACTCCATCGCGTTGTAGCAAACGCGGCACGCTGTGGGACCGGTGGTGGACTGGGGTGTTCGGTGTGCATGCCGGGTATTGTAACATCCGATGAACGGGGTGCGTGAATGGGCTTGGGAAATCTTCTGGGCGACGGGTGAAACGGGGGTTCTTTCGTGGCTGTGATTCAGCACTGGCGGGCAAGCCGCCAGTGGCACCCGGCGTATGACCACCGGTGGTCGGCTGAGAAGTTATTCGGACAACGTTGACATTTCTTGAGAAAGCTTCGGGTTGACATACCTCGAACTAAAAGGTATCACCCCCGCCATGACACGCAAACGAACCAATCCTGACTTTCTCAACGGTGTGCCGGAACTACTCATTTTGCGACTGCTGTCGCGGCGGAGTATGTACGGTTATGAGATCGTGCAGGAAATCAAACAGTCGACCGACCAAGTTTTGGAATTCGGCGAGGGTTGTATCTATCCACTGCTGCATAAGCTGGAAGCGCAAAAGCTGCTGACCTGCGAAAAGAGCGTCGTGGGAGGCCGCAAACGGGTGACGTATCGCACCTCGGCTGCGGGCAAAAAACGCATGGCGGCTTCTGAGGCACATTGGCGGCGGATTGTGGCAGCCATCGGCGGTGTGTTGGAGGGCGCGACGCATGGTCGACCGGAATTGGCATAACCAACTACAACGAGAACTCGCCCGGCAAGGCTTGCCGCGGCTTTATACCGAGCGGCTTATGGATGAGTTGCTCGATCACGCGCTATGTCTCAAGGAGGAGACGAACGTCATGGACGCGACAAAAACGAAAGCGACCAAAATACCCGATGCCCCGGTGGAGCGGATCGGGAAACCGGAACAGTTAGCCCAAGCAGCGGGCGATGAGTATCGCCGGCGGACGTGGCTGGGACGTCATCCGATTTTGACGTTTCTCATCGCACCGTTGCCGATGTTGGTATTGAGTTGGATTCTTTGCATGTTGGTGTTTGTGGGTGTCGGCAAATTGGCCGAATTCCTTAGGTCGGGTCCGACGGGAATCACTAAATCGATGGTCTCTGCAACAACATTGTCACTAATGGAAACCGCATTTTATATCTGGGCGGCGGCGCCGTTTGTGCTGACAACCTGTTTACTCTGCTGGATGGCACAACGGACGGCGCGGGGTCCCAAGTGGATGTTGGCCGCCGGTTTGATCGTGACATTGGTCGCCGCCGCATATCAATCGCAAATGGCGCTGCCCACGCAGCCGGGCAACGGACAACTCTCTGCCGGATTTGGTTTTCCACCCTGGCAGGCAAATGCGTAGCGGCGGAACTGAGACGGATACGATTTCGTTTGCGACGAACCGGCATCTGCTGGGACGGATTGTGTTTCCGCTGTTGCCCTTTGCGGTCTGCGGATTGTTTTTGTGGCGCAATTCACGCGGAACGCCGCGACCGCCGATGCTGTCGCATGCAGCGTCCATCTCGACCGGTCATTGAGTACGCGCGGGTATTTCTACATCTTTGGTGACTGGGGACGGAGCTTTCGCTTCGTCCCCAGTTTCTTTGCGTAAAGGTCTTACAGGACCTACGTGCATCGCTGGTGCGATGTCCCCTGCCACTCGGTTGATCCGGTTTTGGCGCGGCATTGACAACCGAATCGGCATTGGTAGGATGGACTCCGCACGTTGGGGGACGCTGTTTCCCGGACGTGCCACATGGACCTGGGTGTCTCTCGTAACTTGGTGTTCGGGAGAAGAATAGGGAAAACGGTGCAAATCCGTTGCGGTCCCGCCGCTGTAATCGGGGACGAACACTGCAACAAACCACTGTTGGCACAGGATGCCGCGGGAAGGTGCAGTCAGTAGTGCGATCCGAGAGCCAGAAGACCTGCCCAGACGTCATTTTTTTTGCGAACGGCTCTTTCGAGGAAAAAGACGTTGCGCCACGACCACGCACGATATTCTGCTGCGCGTCCCCCCCTGAGGGATTTATTCCGCGCTCCAGGTCTCGGCTGATCGCGCCGCTGTGTTGCCTCGATTTTCATGTCGTTCGCGATGAAGCTGCGCGCTGTGCGCGGCGATGTTTGACAACGAGGTATTGTCATGAGTTTGAACAAGAGTTGTACACCGTTCTCCCCGCTTAGTAGTGCGCCGATCTCCCAGGTTGGTTGTGTGCCGGTCTCCCAGGTTGGTTGTGCGGGTCTCCCGACCCCGCACTGTGGAGACCTGCGGTCGGGAACGTGGCAAGCTCGGGAGACCTTGCCACAACGGTCCGACGCACTGGCGGACAAGTCGCCAGTGGTACCCTGCTGAGACTTTACCGCGTTCCAGTAGCCGTCGGCGTGGTTTTACCCTGATTGAATTGCTGGTGGTGATTGCCATTATCGCCGTTTTGGTGGCCTTGCTGTTGCCCGCTGTGCAACAAGCCCGCGAAGCGGCGCGGCGGACGCAATGTCGCAGTCGGCTCAAACAACTTGTGCTGGCGGTGCATAATTATGCGGATGTGTATGGCGAAATGATGCCGCCCTATCGCATCGATGATGCGCAGGAAATCGCTTACCAAACCGGCGCAGCCAGTGTGCGGGGTACGACGAAATTTTGGTTTGGGACGGTTGATTTCGCAAACCCAGACCCCAAGACACAATTTGAATTCCAGACCGCGACATTGGCTCCCTATATGGAAACCAATCGCTCGGTGTTTCAATGTCCCAACCTGGATGAGTCCCATGTCGACGTGGTCCGTTTCGGAAAAATGGCCAGCGGGTATGCCTATAACGGACACTATTTGGGCAAAGGGACGGACTACGATTATGGAAGTTGGCCGACGATCACAGTCAGTTCCGAGCCGATGACCTACCGGTTTAATACTGTCCGTCAAATGACTCAAACAATCGCGTTCGCTGACAGCGCGATTTACAACACGTGGACCTATCCCAGCGGTACGTTTCTAGAAAACTGGTTACTGGAACCGCCAAGCAAGACGCAGCCCTCGGTGCACTTTCGGCATAGCGGCGCAGCTGTCGTGGCGTTCATGGACGGGCATGTGGACATGAAGACGCCCGACTTCATTAAATTGCCGGTGTGGTTTTCGCCCGCCGATGTTCAGGCCAATCAAGATCATGAACTTGGTTTCATTGGTCCCGATGACGAGTTGTACGACCGCGAATAGCGCAGCGGACCAACGTTGAAAAAGGAGAACCGCGCGCCGCCTCGGCGCCGCGGTTTGTCCTTCGCTATTCCCTGCTCCCCTTTTTCTCTGACAGGAGGTCGATATGTCACACTTAAAATCCGTGGCTGCCATGTTGCCACTGTTCACGCTAACCATGCTATTCGCACCGGGTTGTTCCGACGGACCGCGCACCGACGAACTGGTCGATGTTGTCTATCGTTGCTCTGAAACCGGCGAGTATGTTTCCGCACCACCACAACCGGTCCCGGCTGTCAATCCGGACACCGGCCGCGCGACGCTGCAACGGGCGCTGTATTGCTCACAATGCCAGCAATGGCATGTCGTGCCGCCACCGAATGTACACAACGGACCGGTTGCGGGTTATCTCTGTCCAAAGCACAAGCTGGCAATGCAGGAACAAGGCCCCCTGCCGGAGTAACGCCATGAAAGATCACGACGAAAACTGAATTCATGTCCGCATCGATTTACGTCTGTTACAGTGGCGGCAAGGATAGCCTGATGATGCTGCACGAACTGAAGTCCGCCGGGGAATGGGAAGTTGTGAAACTGATCACGACCATCACCGCCGGATACGACCGCATCAGCATGCATGGCGTCCGCCGCGAGTTGCTGCACCGCCAAGCGGCTGCGCTGCAAATCCCACTGTTGGAAGTGGCCATTTCGCCGCAGGCCGACAACGACGAATACGAATCCGCCATGAGTCAGGCCTGGGACGAAGCCGTCCAAAACGGGATCGACACCATTGCCTTCGGCGATATTTTTCTGCAAGACCTCAAGGAGTATCGTGAGCGTCAGCTAGCGGCGCGTTCGCTCAAATGTCTGTTTCCCTTGTGGCAGCGATCGACGACCGAACTTGTCCGCACATTTATTGATTTGGGTTACCGCGCCATGACCACGTGTGTTGATCCACGAAAACTCGATGCCTCCTTTGCGGGCCGAATTATCGACGACGAGTTTCTGAATGATCTACCCGAGGGCGTTGACCCTTGCGGAGAGAATGGGGAATTCCATTCATTCGTATTCGACGGACCGTTATTTCGCGAACCCGTTTCCTTTTCACGCGGCGAAGTCATCGACCGCGACAACTTTCTATTTTGTGAATTGAACCCACAATGAACACAAATCAAAATAGTCATCCGCACATGGAACCCTCCGACACCCCTGCCAAAATCAACTATTGGCTGCTGGCGGCGGTCGTTGTTTTCCCCGCTCTGCTACGGTGGTTGGGCCAACCGTGGAACCTCACGCCGGTGGGGGGAATCGCGTTATTTACCGGGGTTTATTTCAGCCGGTCGCGCTGGGCGATTGTCATTCCGCTCGCCGCCATGCTGCTCAGTGACATCACCTGGGGACTGATGCGGGGTGATGTGATGACCTACACGTTTCACAGCGTCATCCCGTTCGTCTACGGGTCTTATGTGCTGTACGTTTTGTTGGGGAAAAGAGTCCGTGCCCATTGGGAGCATGCGGAATCCGAACCGCAACAAACTTGGAAACGTGCGGCGGGCCGTGGGTTTCCCCTGTGCATAGCAACGCTGGGCGGATCGTTGTTATTTTATCTGATTACAAATTTCGGCATGTGGATGATGTACACGACGTACCCGCATACTTTGGCCGGATTGATCCAATGCTATGTCGCCGGTTTACCGTTTTTGCGTCCGACGGTCATCGGCGATGCGTTTTATACCACGCTGTTTTTCGGGGCGTTCGCGGTGGTTCGTGTTGCCTTGACACAATCGGCGACGATGCGGAATCTTTCGGAAAGCTAAACCGTACCACTTTGGTCGTCGAGCGGATGACGTATGCGACGCCACCTTGGTTGGGATCATCGTTTATACTATCTAGAAAGGTGCGTCGCGACGCACCCTACGGGTCATGACTGAACATCGCATCATTTCACTGATCGCTAGTGCTACGGAGATTGTGGCGGCGCTGGGTTGCGAGGACCGATTGGTCGGGCGTTCGCACGAATGCGATTATCCGCCTGCGGTGGAACAGCTCCCCGCTTGCAGCGAAGCCAAACTGGATGTCAACGGCACGAGTCGGCAGATTGACGACCGTGTAAAGGCGATTCTGCGGGATGCGGTTTCGGTGTATCGCGTGTTTCCCGAGATGCTGGAGGAACTGCAACCGAGCGTTGTCATCACGCAGACACAATGCGAAGTCTGCGCCGTTAGCCTCAAGGATGTTGAGGCGGCCGTCTGCGAGATGGTCTCGTCGCAGCCAAATATCGTCGCCTTGGAACCAAACTGGCTCAAGGATGTTTGGAGCGACATTCGCGCCGTGGCGACGGCGATTGATGTACCGCAGCAGGGTGAGGAATTAATCGCCACGGCACAGCAGCGTTTGGCGGATTTGGAAAACCGCACGAGATCGTTGCCACACAAACCAACCATCGCCTGCATCGAATGGATCGACCCGTTGATGGCGGCGGGAAACTGGGTGCCGGAGTTGGTGAGGATCGCCGGTGGCACGAATCTGTTCGGCACAGCCGGTGAGCATTCACCCTGGATGACGTGGGAGGAGCTTTTCCAGGCCGATCCTGAGGTGATCGCCATTCTGCCCTGTGGTTTCGACATCCCCCGCGCCTGGGAGGAAATGTCTGTACTCACAGATAAGCCGCAGTGGCTACAACTTCAAGCTGTGCAAAACGGCCGCGTTTATGTGACCGACGGCAATCAATACTTCAATCGTCCCGGTCCCCGTTTGGTGGAATCAGCGGAGATTTTTGCCGAGATTTTGCATCCAGACACGTTCGATTTCGGCCACGCTGGCAGCGGTTGGCAACGGCTCGAAAACGCGTAGGTCAGGCGGCTGCCTGACCTACGGCTGTGTTATCGTTTGCGAAACAAGATCCAGGAACCGACCGCCAAGGCGACGCCGACGCCGCACACGGCCGCCAGCGTGATTTTGAACACCTGATTGTTCGACTCAACCGTTGGTGAGGGAGGAACAGGTGCGTCGGCCGGTTTTAGAACTTCGGCCGGGGGCGTGGCATCCGCTGCGAAGGCCGGTGAGGGCTCGTATTTGCTAGCCGCCACCATCATGACGGCGGCAACACAGAGAATCACGGCCCAGCGACTATTAAAAATTTGCATCGGCCCCTGTTTCCGGAAAAGTTTCATGGTTCGTCGCCAAGCCCCTTGAATCTACCCGCCGAAACTGCCACAAGCGGGTTTGATCCAGTTTATGATATGACCGTGAATTCGGCGCGACAAGCGTGCCAAGCTTTGACAAAGCCAAGCAATCCATCAACAATGCGCATTGAGCGGCGCGGACTGACACCTACACACCAAAAAGGCACGTATACTGATGTCTATTGATATTAAGGTCCCCACGGTGGGGGAATCGATCAACGAGGTCTTCATTGGCGAATGGCATGTCGCCGAAGGAGACTGGATCGAAATGGACCAACCTCTTGTTGGACTCGAAACGGACAAAGCTACGTTTGACGTTCCCGCACCAGAGAGCGGCATTATTACCAAAATCACAAAAGGAGCGGGTGAGGAGGCGGCGGTCGGCGAAATCATCGGGCAATTGGAGCCGGGGGAGAATCCCGGCGGCAGCGAACCGGCAGCCACGAAATCGACGGAGACCGAAGCCGCAGCAACAAAAACCGAATCCAAAACAGCCTCAACCGGAGAGCAGATTGTCATGCCGGCTGCTGCACGGATGATGGCCGAAACGGGGATCGCTGCTAGCGACGTCACAGCGACCGGACCGGGTGGACGACTGCTCAAAGAGGACGTGCAGCGCGCTGCTGACACATCCCAATCGTCACCGCAAACACCATCGACGGCCACCTCAGAAAACGGACGGATGGAAAAAACGGTGCCGATGAGCCCCATCCGCCGCCGCATTGCCGAACGGCTTGTCGAAGCCCAACAAAACGCCGCTCTGCTGACGACGTTCAACGAGATCGACATGTCGGCCGTCAAAGATGCGCGAGCACGGTACAAAGACGCGTTTATCAAAAAGCACGACGTCAAACTGGGCTTCATGTCCTTCTTCGTCAAAGCAGCCGTCGCCGCCTTGAACGAATTCCCGCAGGTCAATGCGCAGGTCCGCGGCAAAGAGATGGTGTACTACAACTACTACGACATCGGCATCGCCGTGGGTGGCGGCAAGGGTCTCATCGTGCCGGTGCTCCGCAATGCCGAGCGGCTGAGCTTTGCTGAAGTTGAAAAAACCATCAACGATTTCGGTCGCCGCGCGCAAGAAAATAAAATCGGCATCGAGGAACTGCAAGGGGGCACGTTCACAATCACCAACGGCGGCGTCTACGGTTCACTGCTCTCGACGCCCATCGTCAATCCGCCACAAAGCGGTGTGCTCGGCATGCACGGCATCATCGATCGCCCAATCGCCGTCAACGGCGAAGTCGTCATCCGCCCCATGATGTACGTCGCCCTAACCTACGACCACCGCATCGTCGATGGCCGCGAAGCAGTCAGCTTTTTAAAGCGGATTAAAGAGGTGATTGAGGACCCGGCACGGTTGGTGCTAGAGGTTTGACGCGGCCGTTAGCCGTGAGGCTTTAGGCTGACAGACCGTAGGGTTGTCGGAGGGACGTGTCCATACACGCTCAAACACGCAACAAACGTATGGCCGAAGGCCTTACAACACCATAGCCTGGGGCAACGCCCCAGGGGAAGGCACGAAAACGAGGTTTTGGCTGAAGGCCAAATACAAAACGGGATGGATAATCGGGCCGGTGGTGTTGGCCGTTGGCCAACAATGGATTTGCGGCTCTCGATTCCTGGGGCGTTGCCCCAGGCTGTGGTGGATATTGGCCTTTGGATACCTTGGCCACCTATCGCTACGCAGTTGGGCCATTCCAGTTTTGAAGGATTCGAAACATGGCCAACCTCATCACCAATAAGCACAAACAGATCAGCCCAGACAAGCCGAGCGGGTTTGAGAAACGGCTGGCGACGCGCAGGCTCCGACGTCGGGCCGATCTAGATATCCACCCCGTGCGACCATCGCGCAACACGGGTGCTTCCAAACACACAGCTCGAAAACTTAGTGGCTCTTGCCCCATCTGCTTGGGGCGTTTGGCCAAAAATGCGAAACGGACGCGGTATGTGCGGGAGTGTGCTCATTGCCAGGCCCATTGGGCTCCGGATCGTCGTTGTGGGCGCTGCGGCACATTTCGTGTGTGGACAAACCGACTCGAATCTCGTTGTAAAGGATGTGGCCATGAGGTGACGTGATTCGGCGAGGGTGTCTAGCCATGCGCTATGTCTATATTTTCCTGCGAGTCTTAGTCGCTGCGGCTGTCGCCACGGACGTGTACCGGCTGTTCGATCCAAAGTATCTGATTGGTCAAATCAGCACGGCGATTTTCGGGCTGACTTTGGCTGTCATTATTCTGCTGGCCCGAAGGAAAGACATACGTCGAATTGTGCGGGGCAGTATGACTTGCTTGATTTGTGTATTCATTGGTGGCTTTCTTTTCTTCTTTATGAGTATTAGGCCAGTTCCGCCGGGTCGACCAGGCGATGAAGTTCGTTTCGTGATCGCTGGCGTAATCCTGGGGATGATATTGGCAATTTTGCTGATTTCCCGTCCCCAACCCGATTAAGGAATCGGTAGTCGACCAGCCACAGTTGGTGTTAGAGGCTTGAGGGGACAGGCTTGAGGGTTGGCGGATGGACGCGTTCCTTCAAATTCAAACACGCATCAAACGTATGGCCGAAGGCCTTACGACACCTTAGCCTGGGGCAACGCCCCAGGGAAGAAGCGCAAGAACGTGGATTTGGCTGAAGGCTAAATACAAAACGGGATGGATAATCAAGCCGGTGATGTTGGCCGTTGGCCAATACGGTGAATCATGCTATCACTGGATGCAATTGATACGTTTATTGTCTTCACCCTGCCACTGCGGAGAGATGCCTCGAAGGGACACCCCGATGACTAACCGAAAACGCTACTCGTCGGTTTGCTATAGGTTGTTGTTTGCCACGCTATTGATATGTCTGGGTTTCTTCGTGCTGGAATCCTGGCTGCAACGTTCCGCAATCGAAAAAATCACCGCTGCCGGAGGACAGGTAACACTGTGCAGTAGCGCTCCAAAGATCTTGCGGAATTTGATCGATGATCGCCACCTCGGCAGATTCAATTCGATCGTCGAAATACGGATCAAATCTCCAAGCAGTTGGGATACAGAGTTGGCACAGATTCTCGCCCACTTGGATTTGAGCGACGTGGATACGATCGACCTCTCAGGCACCACTATCGGCGATGATACGTTGGCGAACCTCTCCGATTGTTCCAATTTGAAATGGCTGAATTTGACGGCGACACGAGTAACGGACAATGGTTTAAAGCATCTTGCCCAAATAGAGTCGCTGGAATCAATCCTGGCATGTTCAACTGATGTTACACTCGAGGGTTCTCAAGCTTACGATCGGCAAGCGCATAAGCGATTCGTCGTGCAATCATTTTGCATCAACAACCAATCCGTCCCCGGCAGGCCAACTTCGCATGCATCGTTTAAGCGCCAATTTAAGGTCCCGTCAGGTGATGATAAATCTTTTGTCACAATTGCCCCATAGATTGAGACGTGAGGCTTGAGGGAACAGGCTTGAGGGTTGGTGGGTGGACGCGTTTCTTCATGCTCAAACACGCATTAAACGTATGGCCGAAGGCCTTACGACACCTTAGCCTGGGGCATTCGCCCCAGGGGAGAGGTGCAAGAAGGTGGATTTGGCTGTAGGCCAAATACACAGCGCGACAAATGGCTAGGTCTAATCGAGCCGGTGATGTTGGCCGTTAGCCAACGTTGGTATTGGTGCTTCCGACATCTAGGGCGATGCTCCCCAACTCAGGGAAAATTCTTGAGAAGGAGTTTTTATGGAGACTTCAAAAGAACTGCCACACACAGAGCGCGAAACCCTTCTGACAAGGCGCTCGATGTTGATCGGTAGCCTGATTGTGCTAGCGAATCTCTCCTTTTGGCTGTTTCTATGGCGTCGTGCTCATCAGGACGAAGTCAGCTATTCATTTGACGGCCCTTTTGAAAAACGCGACCGTTTGAATTTCGAAAAATCCGATCATCCCGGCATACCGTTCGTGCCTGCAAGTGTAAGGATTGGCAATAACGACGTGACATTGTGGTACTACCCTAAACTAACGCAAGACACTCCGGTGAATGTTGAAGCATCGCTCGAATTGTATGATCAGGAAGGTCGCGTGCTTATGCACCCAACTCGAATCGCGTCCGTTGTGTGGAGTGAAGAAGCAGCCTTTGACGGCTGTAATATCCACTTTCGGGCAGATAAGAATTTGCTAGAGCAGGCGCACCGGCTTGTATTCCGATTACATGAGCTGTAGAGAAGCGGGGCGAGTAGCCCAGGTAGGATTGGATGAGGCGCATGGCGACACAACGTGGAAGTCTTTGGCGCTCTCGAATAAAACGTACACGGCACGGCGACTTGTGTTAATCACACTGAAAGCGCATTCACCCCAGGGGAATGGTGCGAAAACGAGGTTTTGGCTGAAGGCCAAATACAACACGGGATGAATCATCGAGCCGGTGATGTTGGCCGTTGGCCAACAATGGTATTGGTGCCTACCGATTCCTGGGGCGTTGCCCCAGGCTAGGGTGGATATTGGCCTTTGGCCAATACGGTGAACGCTCCTAGTGGACCGCTTTGGATACACCGAAGCGTGGAGCAACTAGATGCGGGGGAAATGTGCACCTGCCCAGGAAATAATGCACATGACGCGGCGTTTGTGGCAGCCTACCGGAAGGCGGTCCTGTTATTGTGGCATTTTTTAGATGTCGGCAAAGTTGAGTTTCAAATACGACCGAATTCGCTTGATGAGAAATTCACGCACAGAAGTGGACTCGATTGCTGGGAGCCAATCGTCGTCGTCAGAATAGTAGTTGAAGCGATATACCGGGACGTCGTCTTTCCCATCGGCCGTAAAAAAATAGAATGAGTGGATGTCATACCAAGCAAAAACGACATGATGGGGTTCCAGCCGATAAGTGTGCTCATCATTTTTTAGAAGATGTTCCGCATCGCGTTTCCACGCAGCGAGTTTGCCAACAGGAAGTATCCAGCCTATGGAAAGCATGCGGCGTTCATCGAGCAACATGAGTCGACGATAAATTGGGGGAAAGACGGCGCCGAATGCCTGTTCGGCATCATCAAGTTCTGCAGGCAAACAGCCCAGATGGTTTGGTAGATCCTCAAATATTTGAAGGACTTCATCGTCGGTGAATGACGTCATAGGGAGCGTCCGTGGATTCAACAATTGCAAAGTGGGGCATTCTGTCGCACTGCCTTTTCCCTTATTAACACCGTGGCAAACCCCCGTAAACTGAGAGAAGGCGTCTTGTGAAGAACGGCGCCCAATCGCTGAGCAGTTGGCCACCCCTTTCTATCAATTCCATAGCGACAAATGCCGCTGGATCGTGTAACATAAACAAACGTCGATTTGTTAGGATCCCTACGCCCCAACGTTCAAAACCCCTCGGGAGTCGAGGTATGCTCACAATTTCTGGTGGTTCGCGCAGCCGTGGAGGATCGCGGCGCTCGTTTTTGCAAATCGGCACCTCCGCTGTCGGTGGGTTGACGATGGCGTCGCTGTTGTCGCTCAAGGCCCAGGCGGCGGCAAACGGGCAGGCGGTGCGGGACAAATCGGTCGTGGTGCTGAACCTGCAAGGGGGACCGAGTCAGTTTGAGACGTTCGATCCCAAGATGACCGCTCCGCAGGAAATCCGCAGCATCACGGGTGAAGTCCAAACCTCGCTGCCCGGCGTGACGTTCGGCGGGTCGCTTCCACAGTTGGCGGCGCTGGCGGATAAAATGGCGGTGGTGCGGTCGTATCGGCACGGCATCTCCAGCCACGGCCCGGCGGCCATGCACGTGATGGCGGGAGGAAATTCAACTGGGGCGATGATGGGGGCGCTGTATGCCCGCGTCGCCGGATTGACCAATCCGAAAACCGGCATGCCGGAAAATGCGCTGGTCACGCCCAGCGCGGTCGGGGACCAATACAAAAAGCTGTACCACAACATCGGTCGTGTTTCGCAAACGGGCAGTTTGTCGTCGGTGTATAAACCGTTCGACCCCAGTGCCGGTGGCGAGATCATCGACAACATGCGGCTGAGCCTCAAAGGCGACCGGCTCGATGATCGGCGGATGTTGCTGAATGAACTCGATCTACTGCGGCGGCGTTTTGATGCCGGGAGCGTGGTGGAATCGGCGAATCAATTTCAACAACAGGCGTTCGATGTACTAACCCGCGGCGTGGCGGATGCGTTTGATTTGTCGAAGGAAAACCCGCAAACCGTTGCTCGCTACGACACCAGCAAATTCGAGCCCACCGATGCAGTTAAAAAGCGGAACAGCTATGCCACACAGTTTTCACCGGTCGCCTTGGGCAAACAAATGCTGTTAGCCCGGCGGTTGTGTGAAGCGGGATGTGGTTTCGTTACTGTGACCTGCGGCGGATGGGACATGCATGGCGGGGGCAAGGAATTCACGATGGCCGACGGGTTGAGTTCGCTCACACCAGCGGTCGACAAAGCCGCTTCGGCGTTTATTGAAGATGTCGCGCAGCGGGGCCTGAGTGAAAAGATTCTGCTGGTCATCACGGGCGAATTCGGCCGCACGCCGCGGATCAACAAACATGGCGGCCGCGACCATTGGGGCAATCTCTGCACGCTGGCGTTTGCTGGTGGCGGCTTAAATATGGGCCAAGTCGTCGGCCGTTCGGACAGCACCGCCGGCTCACCCGCCTCTGATCCGATCAGCAGCAAAAACGTGTTAGCGACCGTCATGCACACGTTATTCGACATCGCCGAAGTCCGCCTGCTCACCAACGTCCCCAAAGACGTCGAACAAATCATCACCGCCCCACAACCAATCCGCCAACTGGTTTGACGGAGGCGTGAGGCTTGAGGGGACAGGCTTGAGGATTGGGATCTCAGGTTGCAGGTTTCCTCGTTCGAATTCTGTTATGGTGCGCGAGATTTGACGTAATTCTAATGATTTGATGGCTAAGCCACGAAAATTGAGAAACGACCGTCCAGGGAGATGCGGATGGCTAACAATAACGGGCGGCATTGGATAAATGGCATTGCGACGGGGGTCGGGGCGATATTGGGTTGTGCGATCGCAGATACGTTTTTCATATCAACGAAAATCCCTGTCTTCATTGATGGCCATTGGCTCTTTCCTTCACGAATTCCAATCTATATCGGAGCTGCCATCGGCGCGGCAGCAGGAGGAATCATTGCATTAGCAATCACCAAGAAAGTCTCGCATCGCTCCAGCGAAATTAGAATACATACCCCACAATGACCTGAGGCCGTAGGGTTGGCGCCCCGATGCCGTTCGACGATCATGCACCCACCACTGGCCACTGACCACCGGCCACCGGCCACTTTTTTACTGCCTACTGCCCTCTGTCTACTGCCTACTACCAACTGCCTACTGAAGAACAAATGACCAAACACAACCTCATCATCATCGGCGGCGGGCCGGGTGGATATGTGGCGGCGATTCGTGCTGCCCAACTCGGCTTGGACGTCGCCTGCATTGAACTCGATAAAGCTCTGGGCGGCACCTGCCTGCGGGTGGGCTGCATTCCCAGCAAGGCGCTGTTGGAATCGAGCGAACAATTTTCCGAGATCAAAGGGGACCTGTCGTCGCACGGGATCGTGGTCGACGGCGTGCATTTGGATCTGGGTGCCATGCTCAAGAATAAGGATCGCGTCGTCCGCGCGCTGACCGGCGGGATCGATTCGCTGTTTAAGAAAAACAAAATCACCCGTTACCTCGGGCACGGCCGTATCACCGCCCCCGGCAAGGTGACTGTGTCGGGCAGTGAGGGGGAGACGGAACTCACGGCCGACAAAATCATCATCGCCACCGGCAGCGTACCGGCGACGTTGCCGGGCATTGAACTGGACGGCGACCGCATCGGCACCAGCACCGAAGCACTGGCCTATGGCGAAGTCCCGGGGCATCTGGTGGTGATCGGCGCGGGTGCAATCGGTTTAGAAATGGCGACCGTCTGGCGACGACTGGGAGCCAGCGTGACGATTCTGGAATATCTGGATCGCATTCTCCCCGGCATGGATTCCGCCATCGCCACCGAAGCCCTGAAGATCTTCAAAAAGCAAGGACTGAATTTCCAACTCGGCTGCAAGGTGACCGGCGTGACGACCGACGGCAAAGGTTGCACGGTCGACATCGACGGGGCCGATTCGATCCACTGCGACCGCGTACTGGTTGCCGTGGGCCGCAAGCCGAACACGGCGGAGTTGGGCTTAGAGTCGGTCGGCATTGAGACCGACAAACGCGGGTTTGTGCCTGTCGACGAACATCTCGCCACCTCGGCTCAGGGGATTTATGCCGTCGGCGATGTGATCGGCGGCGCAATGTTGGCACACAAAGCCGAAGAGGAAGGCGTCGCCTGCGTCGAGGGGATCGTCAACGGTTACGGGCACGTGAATTACAACACGATTCCAGCCATCGTCTACACCGCCCCGGAAATCGCCTCGGTCGGCCAGACAGAGGATGAACTCAAAGAAGCGGGCATCGCTTATCGCAAGGGGGAATTCCCCTTCATCGCCAACGGCCGCGCGCGGGCAATCGGACACACCGACGGCCGCGTGAAGATTCTGGCTGATAAAAAAACCGATCGCATTTTAGGCGCACACATCATCGGTCCGCACGCGGGAGATTTGATCGCCGAAGCCGCAGTGGCCATGGAATTCGGCGCCAGCAGCGAAGACCTCGCCCGCTGCTGCCACGCCCACCCGACGTTGGCCGAAGCGGTGAAAGAAGCGTCATTGGCGGTCGATGGTCGCGCGCTGCATATGTGACGTGAGCGCCACTCCCAATCCGGCGGCTTCGCCGTCGTTAATTGGCGAAAAGCTCTCAAACCTCAGGGTGGCCGCGATAGCTCCGCTATCGGGGCGGGCGCAGCCCGCAAGAAGCCGCAATTACCGCGTTCTGAAACAAGCAGAATCTCGTTGTTAGGGACCGCTGAAACTGCGGCGTCTTGTGCCTACGGCACACCGATTGCCGTTGGCAATCGCTGCCACCCGTTGTAGTGTTGCACGAGAAATTTGCGCGACGCAACACCCTCCCAAACCGACGGCTTCGCCGTCGCACTGTGCGTTCATCTGCACACTTTGCCAGCGGCGCGTGTGAGCATGCCGGTGTCGTTCTCTGCTGCTGGGTCAATCCAATTTAGCGCGCCCCTCACCCCGGCCCTCTCCCAGAGGGAGAGGGAGAGCGTTGGGTGGGGATGTTTTTTGCTGTTCTTGTGTATTGATCCGATGTTCCTCGAATAGCGCAATTGCAGAAAAAACTTCTTGATTTGCCGACGGGCATCTTGGATAACGTGTTGAGGGGCCAATGTGACGCTCGCACTTCTTTCCAGTTCCACTCACAACAAAAGGGATGACGCATGAGGTTTGTCGGTAGAATTCTGCTCTTGATAGGACTCGGAGCTACAATTTTTGGGGGATTCAATTCCTATTTGTCTCTTCGCGGTACTAGTGAGCCGGAACCGGTTACGCTCAGCGCATTGGGGGCTCCCGACGGTACCAACAATACCCATCTCTCGATCAGTGAATTCACCGTCGGCGAACAGTTTGTGATCGAATCATCGGAGAACGGACAGTGGAAGCGGGTCTGGATTCCGTTGATGACACCTGAAAATGCTTGGCCGACGCGTCCGGTCATTGCCTACACCGATGCCGCCGCGAACGAAATGGAATTGGCAACCATCTTGCAACGCCAAGCGCTCACCGGCGTGGTCACGAACGGCATGCAAGGCTTGGGGAAAAACCAACGGGAACAATTCGCGATCCCCTACCCGGGCGTCAATCTGGACGGCGCGTTGGCATTCTCTATCGACCACAGCTTTCCCTCAGCGGTTTTGATGATTCCTCTGACGTTGATCGGGCTGGTTTTTCTGGTGGCTGGCGGTGGGATGTACTTTGGTTTCTTTGGCGGGGATGAGTAGGTGTGGGGGTGTCTATGGTTGTGCGGCCCTCACCCCGGCCCCTCTCCCAGGGGGAGAGGGGGGAATTTTGATGAACGGCTACTTGCGAATCAGTGCGGGATTACTTTGTTGCGGCGCGGGTGAGGCGGTCGTTGAGGGCGCGGCCTAGGCCCGTGTTGGGGAACGGTTGGGCGACGATGACGTCTAATCCGGCGGCGTCTAAGCGGCGCAGTGCGGCGAAGAAGTTGGCGGCGGCTTCGGTGAGGTTGCCGGTGTTTGATAGCTCTTCGACGGCCGTATAGGCGTTCGCATTGGCCGGTGCGGTCAGGCAGAGCAAACCGGTGCGTTTGCCGGATGCCGGAGCTTGATCATCGCCCGTTGCCAAGATCAACGGCGTGCCGGGAGCATAGTGTTGCGGCAGCGTGCCGGGCGAGGGTTGGGCGGCGGATGATGGGTGTGCGTCGGGGGCTGGGATGACGATGCTGCCGACGACTGCTTCTAATTCCTCCAACGTCACGCCGCCGGGACGTAGGAGTTGCACTTGATCGCCGGTGATCTGCACGACGGTGGATTCCACTCCCACGCGACACGGTCCGCCGTCGAGAATAAAATCGACCGCGTCTCCTAATTGTTCGCGGACATGCGCAGCCGTAGTGGGGCTGAGCCGTCCGAATGGATTGGCGCTGGGAGCGGCTAAGGGGATGCCGGCTTCTTTGAGCAATGCTTGGGCGACGGGGTGGTCGGGGATACGGATGGCGACGGATGACAGCCCGGCGGTGACGATGTCGGGGACGACATCCCGTTTGGGCAACACCATTGTCAGCGGGCCGGGCCAAAACTGATCGGCCAGTTTCACAGCCGTTGCGGGAAACTCGCTGACCAAATCGGCCAAGGCCTCACGCTCGGGGACGTGTACGATCAAGGGATCGAATTTAGGGCGCCCCTTGGCCGCAAAGACCCGCGCTACGGCCAATGGATCGAGCGCATGAGCGGCCAAGCCGTAAACGGTTTCAGTGGGGATCGCCACCAGCCCTCCATCGCGGAGAAGTTGAGCGGCATGCGTGATGTCGGACGGCGTGGACATGAGATTTGATACAGATGCGGTTACTTTTGTGATGGCACGATAGTTGCCGATGGTCAGGTACATGGTCTGCCAGTGCATGACCAGACGTGTCGTTTGCATTCACGATGCTTAGAATCGGCACTGGCGGAGAGCCGCCAGTGGCACCCTGCATATACCAGTAAGTCACGAGAATGCGACAGTCCGCAGAAATAGCGATCCTGAGGAGCGATTGCAACACCCGCCGGGTTATTTGGCCAGCAATCCAGCCAGTCGGTCCGCTTGCAGGGAGGCGGGGATGAGCACGTCGGCGAGGAGTTGTTCGACGCTTTGCGATTTCATCCCACACATGTCGTCGACAATTTGCCAAGCGGCGGATTGTTCGAGATTTAACTCCTCGCGGAGATGTTCGGCATCGACATGTTCGGCGATGAGATCCGCCACGCGAACCAGCGCGACCAGGGAACGGACATGCGCATCCGCGTCGGCTGGATGATGGTGATATTGGGCTGCGTTGATGATCGCTGGCGGTGCGTTCCACAGACGCAATAGACCGGCACCGATGAGGCAATGATTGCGCTGGGGCAGCGGTCCTGGATTTTGATCCAGAAGTCGATCATGTTCGACATGCCAGTCGATGCCCTGACCCATTGCCGGACCGTCTATGAAAAGATGTCCGATGTCGTGCGCCATTCCCGCCACCCAAGCGGACCCGCTGGGGGGCTTGACCAGATGTTGCTGAATGTGACGCACCATGGCAGCGGTCAACAGGGAGTGTTTCCACAAACGAAGGCCGCTGCGCGTTGCCGTTTGTTGCATGGCATCGCTCAGCGCCAAGACCCACAAGACGTCGGCCATGAGTGCAGGTTCGATCGTCGCACAGGCCGCTTGAACATTGTGCGCGGCAGCCGATGCGGGTAACAAGCTGTTGGCCAAGACAAGGAAGCGCCGACTCAGCGACGGTATCTCAGAGAGAGAGTCGGCCAGGAAACGGGGCGAAGTGGTCTCGTCGGCGGCCAACTCCAGACACAACTGCAGCCCCGGTTCGGGAGTCGGTGGCGGTTGTGTGCCGCACACCTGCCTTAACAGTTCTGTCGTATTGATGGGAGTCATACCGCAGGCCGCGTTAGACGCGTCGTAGTCGATTGTCTTTTGTGCGAATCCCTCAGACAGAGCCGAGCCCGTCTATCGTGACAAATTGCCGCCTTGGATCGGTTGCACGCCTTGAATGTTGGCGGTCGGCCGCGGTTGGGAATATTCGCTGTGACTTGCCGGTGAGACTCCGGAGGCTGCGGGCTGTTGCATATGCTGCTGAGCAGAAGCTTGCTGAATGTGTCCCGCATTGGCATTGGCGGCAGCAATGGCTTGTTGTCGCGACTTATCGCGTCGCACCACATCAAGCCACTCCTGTGCCTGCTCCATGCTGGGATCGTGAATGGTGGCCTTGAGGAGATGTTGCTCGGCTTCGACAAATCGGCCCTGTTCGTGCAGAATGACGCCGACGTTGTATTCCGCGGCTGCGGTGCTGTTTGCGACGTTATCGTGCAGCGACTCTTCGAACTGGGCCAAGCCTTCGTCAACACGACCGGCTTGTGTTAGCACACGTGCCAAACCATATCGAAGCTGGGTATTGGTGGGTTCGGCCTGAAACGCTTGGCGATGCAGGGCGATTGCTTCATCCCAACGGTTTTGATCGGCGTAAAATTGCCCCAGCGCGGTCATCACATCCGGCGATCCGGGAGCAATCGCTTGGGCTTTGAGGAACCCTTGTTCCGCGGTTTCGGGCCGACCGGCCAATTGTTCCAACCGAGCCAAACCGAGAATCGCCTCATAGGACTGGGGATCTTTGGCCAGCGCAGTGGAGTAGGCATCGTGAGCCTTGTTCACATTTTTGCGGCTCTCTTCAAGTTTCCCGTAGGCGACGAACAACTGCGAACTTGGTTCGCCGGTATGCGTCGGCTGAATGATCTTTGCGTATTCCGTTTTGGGCGTAAACTTCTTTTTCAGCGAGGACATCCAGCCGGCGTCGCTCATCGACACATCCGTATTGGAAGTACTAGCGCAGCCTGGAACGAAAAGCGTCAATCCGGCAGCAAGCATCAACCAAATTTGGAATTGAGAAGGACGAGACATCGGGGCACCTCCATGTGCTACATTCGCGCAACGCATCAGCGCGCAACGATGCTGCATCATAAAAAGATAAGTCCGCGGAAATGATATTGAAGGGAGAGGAGTGTTCTCTGTCGTGGGGTTCGGCTATTGAATTGCCGACGGAATTCCCCAACGTTTAGATCTGACAGAAGAACCGCTGCGCAGCCTCGGAGATTAAATCCTCGGAAAGCACAACGTCCTGCTCTTCGAATCGGCAGATCGACTGGCAAATCTCCAACAAATCCCGCGGATCACTCGACCGGGGCGGCTTTCCGGCATCGTAAAACGTGCGATAAAGGTAATCCACGGCGGGCTGGGCAAATGGGATACCTCGCTGCTTGCAAGATAGCTCAAAAATCTCCGTGTACAGTTCCCGCGAAGGAGGGCCGATTTGGATCTTGTGACGAATCCGCCGCAAGAACGCTTCGTCAACTAATTCCCGAGGATCCAAGTTAGTGGAAAAGATGATCAACTGCTCAAACGGCACAGAGAATTTCTTGCCGGTCGTCAGCGTTAAATAATCTTCTCGTTCTTCCAACGGCAAAATCCAGCGATTGAGCAAGTCGCGAGGACTGACGATTTGGCGGCCAAAGTCGTCGATCAAAAACACGCCGCCATTGGCTTTGATGTGCAGCGGTGCCTGATAAAAGTTGGCGGTCGAATTGTATCTCAGATCAAGCATTTCGAGCGTCAATTCACCACCGGTGATCACCACAGGTCGCCGCACGCGGCGCCAGCGACGGTCGACGGTGTTTTCATTGAGCAAGCGCATCGATTCGTCCGAATCTTCTACGCTCAAATCATCGTCATTATCAGTCACGTCGTGGAGCGTCGGATCAAACACGGTGATGACGCTATTTTCTGTTTGAATCGCATAGGGCACATAGATTTCGCCGCCGCCGGAATTGAGAAAATTCCCCAACCCCTTGGCGATCATCGTTTTGCCGTTGCCCGGAGGGCCGTAGATGAAAATCGAGCGACCGCTGCAGACCGCCGGCCCCAGTTCCTGCATCAGATTGGGACGGATGATCATATTCTCAAAAGCAGCCATCAACGCGGTGGCGTTGCAGGTCATTCCCACAACAGATTGCCGGTGGCATTGACGAACATAATCTTCCAGCGAGACCGGCGCGGGCCCCATATAGCGACACTGTTCGAATGCGTCGCGGGCGCGATTGCGGCCCAAATCGGTCAAATGAAACTTATAGGAAACGCGACCGATCAATTCCCCTGTCGCGACTTCAATGCATTTTTCGTCTTTGAGAAACCGCAAGGCTTCGTCGACGACGTTGAATGGCAACCGAGCCTCTTTGGCCAAATCCAGACCCAACAGCCCCCCTTGCAAATAGAGCTGCTTGAGAATCAAGTCGCAAACCTGCATTAACGCCAATCCGGTTGCTTCTAAGGATTGGGGCGCGGAGGGGGCCTCGCAATGTTGAATCGACGGGATACCTGCTCCCGGCGGCAAGGCAGCTGCGCTGGGCGCCTCAGAGCGAGGAATCGCAGTCACCTCTTTGGGCATCGACCATTTTTTCTCGAAGAGGTCGCCGTACAAATCATTGATCGCACTGCCGGCAGCACGCGTCGGCGTGACATCGGACTCGGTGCTGGGTGATTCCGGTTGATTCCTGCGGTGATCGATCATGGCTCCCCCCTGGAGCGGCAATGTGTGTAAATCGTCAACTCACCCGGTGACCGCATGTTCTGTCCGGCGCACGACCGGCTCGGACTATGGTGACACTTATTGAAGTTGACTGATTGGCCCGCGACGCTCTCATGTCGTGGATGGACTGCAGTGACTGTGGCGAAGGGAGTCGAACTGTGCCGATTTTGCGGCTTACACCCCACTCACCGCCGGAATGCAAGCCGTAACTGCGCAATTTGAGCCTTCACTGAACTGTAACACGCAAAATCGCGCGACTGCCGCCGGGATGTGCCTGAAACGTCAAAAAAACCGGGGCCGCGCGCGGCCCCGGTCTATTATGACTTCTTGCTACCGCTGTCCGTCGACGTTATTCCGCCGCGGGGGCATCAGCTCCGTAGGCTTGGTAAGGCAATCGCGGTGCCGGTGTGCTCAACAGGTAAGCACCACGAATCAAGTAGACCTCTTCGGCAGGCGTCCCGATGGATTGTGCACGACGCAGCATGACCGGCGGTGCCGCATCTTCTGAGCCGCAGATCGTCGCAATCAAGGAGGTCGTGTTCGCCAAGCGGATTTCGCTGTCCCGCGGATCGAGTGAAGCAGCGACATAAGCCGTGCGATATCGTTCCGGGGAGTAGAGAGCGATCCACTGCAATTTCAGACGTCCCGCTTGATTCAACTCCTGCGTGGATGCATCAAAGTGGTAGTCGTACAGCGTGGTGTAATTCATCCAGCCGTTATCGGATTGCTGTTGGACGACTTGACGGATCACCGAACGATCGTCGCACATATACGGGTACGGCCAATAGTGGGCGCGATGGTATTTGTGCATGTATGGCTCTTTACATCCCACCGGACGGGCGTAGGGAGGCCAGTTTTTTCCGAATTTGTATTTTTGGCGTGCACCACCCGGATGGAAGCATTCATTGCTAGAGCATCCGTAGTAATCGTCACCGGCGGAGGCCATGCTTGTCAGGCCAGCCAGAAACACCAAAGTGAAAACAGAACGTAATTTTTGAATTCTCATATCCATAATTCCCGGAAACCCCGATTTTCATTGGTTTGAAGGGCATGGCGAAGCACGCCGTGACCGGAAAGGCCCGACAGGTCGATCTCAATCCAGCCTGGTACAGTGACCTGCTTTGGTGATATCGGCTAGCGGTCCGCAGGGTGATAACGAGAAAACCGGTTTTAGCGAATTGTCGGAAATTAGCGAAAAACGGGGGGAAGCTGCGCAAACTTTGCGGGCGCGCGGTCATCCCAATTCGACGAACACTTCGCCTCCGTCAACAGTCACCGGAAAACAAGGATGCTTCAAGTGATCGTTCAGGCAATGCTGGCCGGAGGTGACATCGAATTGCCAACCATGCCACGGGCAGGTGACGATGTTCCCCTGCAGCGTACCTTCTCCCAACGGACCGCCGGCATGGGGGCAGATGCCGTCCAGCGCATAAAATTCGCCGTCAACATGATACACTGCCAAAATCCGCTCGCCGGCGAGAACTTCCTTAGCAGTTCCCGGGGGAATTTCAGCAACAGCGGCGACACGTATTCGGTTGGACATCGTCTCAGGTCTCAAGGAATAAGAAGGGGCGCCTCCATTCATAGCAAGCAGACCGAGACCATTCAATTCCGGTGGAGTTTTGGCGCTCGACAGCGTAATATTTCTCAAAGGAACAAGGCTGTGTTTTTCATCAAGTGACGAATCAAACGGAGAAAGTCATGATTACAGAAATTGAATCCAGCGACAGTAATATTTTAGCGTTCCAACTCAGCGGAAAACTGCACGACGAGGACTACAAGGTCTTTGTTCCGATCGTAGAACGAGCGGTGGAAGCTCACGGCAAGATTCGCTTGCTGTCTCAATTCCACGACTTCCATGGTTGGGATACGCACGCTCTGTGGGATGACATCAAATTTGCCACGAAACACTGCACGGCCATCGAACGGATCGCATTGGTGGGCGACAAGTCCTGGGAAAAATGGATGGCGATGGTCTGCAAGCCGTTCACGATGGCTAAAATCGAATACTTCGATGCCGCCGACATCGACAAGGCGTGGGCTTGGTTACGGGAAGAGTAATCGTAGCAATTGACGTTCACTCAACCTCTTCACGTCAAATAACGATTGCGTGGTGTGCCACTGGCGGCTTGTCCGACAGTGCGGTTGAAGGACGAGCGTTCCCTGTGACGCAACGACGAGCCGCACTGCTGGACAAGCCAGCAGTGGCACCCAATACGTGAACGAAGATCGCAATTGCACGACGCTGTCGTATTAGCTAAAGCCGCGCATAACCAGGATTGAGAGCTGCCACGGACGGAGCTGCCGCCCGTGGCAGCGTAATCGTGCGCAACCGGCCGGTCTTAAATTGCCCGCTGGTGCCCCATGAGGTTCTCACCGCCATTTTCACCAGTTCTAAAAAAACGGGTCCCCCCTTACGGAGCCTCTGATGAATCGACTCTTGATTTGTATGTGCGCACTGTCTTCGATCGTTTTGGGAACACCTGCCACATTTGCAGACTTCGAAGTGGGCACCGGGATGCAGGTCATTACCCCTGATCCGCTCCTCCCAATTTCCGGCGGCGTGGGCATTCCTAAACCGGCAACGGGAAAACAAGGTGAATTGACGGCGCGGGCCATCGTGTTTCGTAAAGGGGAGACGACCGTTGCGGTGGTAGGCTTAGACCTGCTGGGGTTCCCTTCGGTGCTGGCTGATCGTGTCCGCAAACAAGTTCCGCGCATCGATGCACGGAATATTATGATCGGCTCAACACACACGCACAGCGGCCCGGATTGCTATGCCTTTCCGCTGCCGACCGGCGGACATACCGGCAATCTGAAGTTCATGGACGACGTTTGCAACAAGACTGCTCAGGCGATCAACAGTGCGCTCGACAATCTGCAGCCGGCGTATTTGAAAATCAATACCGGCGAAGCCAAAGGGAAAATTGCCTACAACTATTATGCTCCCAATCTTTATGACCGGCGGATGAGCGTGATTCAGGCAGTCTCCCCTGAAGGCAAAACGATCGCCACATTGGTCAATTACGCCATACACCCCGAGGTACTGGGCAATAGCGAAGGCGTACTCAGCCCCGATTTAGTGGGGCCGTTGTGCGACAAGTTGGAGAAGGATACCGGAGGGATGGCGCTATTTATGAATGGCGCGCAAGGCGGAATGATCACCGCCGACAATCGCGATCTCAACAAACCCAAGGATCCACTGACCGGTTATTGGTACGATTCACGGACCTGGGAGGAATGTCTCCGCATCGGGCACCTGATGGCGGATGAAGCGCAGCGGATTGTTCAGGATGCCCCGCTCCAAAAGAACCCGCAACTATTTTGCGACGCGATTGACGTGCGGTTTCCCGTCGATTCCAAGTTGATGTGGGCGGTCATTACCGGCTCACCGCTGAAATACCCACACAACAAGGATCAGAGCATCACCTCTCGCATCAATCTGGTGAACATCGGTGACGCACAGATTCTCACAATCCCCGGAGAAGCACTGCCTAACATCGGCTTTTTCCTGAAACGCAAGATGCGGGGCAAACACAACCTGCTGTTCGGTCTGACCAACGACGCCTTTGGTTATATTCTGACCGAAGTCGATTACGGCAGTTTTGATCGCTACAAATATGTTTCGGAGACATCCTTGGGCGAACAGACCGGCGAAATCTTGATCGACAAATCACTGGAGTTTGTCAAAAAGTCGCCGGCCCCCGATTCGGCCAAATAACCAACTGTCCCTGTGGCAAAAAGAAAACCGCGGACCGAAATAAATCGGTCCGCGGTTTTTTCGTTGGTAGCATTGTGGGTTACCGCGACAGGAACGCGACGACCACGTTGAGATCGATGGGCAAGCTCACGTCATCCGGTGTGGGCAGGGCCGCGACTTGGGCTTCCAGTCCGCTCACATCAAAACTGAGCCAACCAGTTCCCTCTTGGCGAGGTGCTTCGGCCAATTCGGCGTACAGCTTTTTCAGGTTCGGCCGATTGCGAATCGTGATCGTGTCGCCGGGACGAACCAGGTAGGAGGGACGATCGAGCTTTTTGCCGTTCACGCAAAAATGCCCGTGTACGATTCCCTGGCGGGCCTGGGGCCGTGTCGCACAGAAACCGGCACGACGGACGACATTGTCCAAGCGGCGTTCACAAAGGACCATCAGGTTTTCACCCGTGTTCCCTTTGATGTGCTTCGCCTTGTCGAAGTAGCTCCGCAGTTTTTTGTCCCGCAGGCCATAATAGTATTTAATTTTTTGCTTTTCGGTCAGCGCGAGTCCGTAGTCGGTCACTTTCCGGCGGCGTTGGTGCATACCGGGCGGGAAATCCCGATTTTCATAAGCCTTGCGCGCTCCGGCGTCCTCAAAGATGATTCCACCCAGACGGCGGTTAATGCGTCCCTTCGGTCCAGTGTAGTGACCCATACTCAACGTACCTTTTTCATGTCAGTTTTACTTCATGTCAGTTGTGGCGCGAGGCTGGTCGGGGCGCAGCCACCGAAATTGCCGTATTTCAGTATTTCGATCCGCGTGTAAGACACGCGTCTGGGACGTCGCGCGCAGAAGCCGTGCGCGGACAGTCAACCCGATGCTAAAGAAGTGTTATACAAACGCCTTCACCGCGAATCAACCGGACCGGCAAAGATTCGCCTGAATGTTTGCCTTGCGCAACAATTTGTAGCGAGATTCGCCTCTGAGAGATCTTTGAACGCAGAGAGGGTCACAAGGACCGACGATACCCTGAATACCCCATAACACTATCCCTGAAAAGGACATACGATCATTCCCCTGCACTTATCATTCGATAAAACGGCGGAAATTGTGCTTTACGGCGCTTCATACCCGCGGTGGGTTGTGTTAACGTCCTCGGGACAGTTTCGTAGCGAAACCAAGGGGAATTTGCGGATTCATGACATCTGAAACAACGGTGTTAGTTGTGGGCGGCGGGTTGGCCGGTTTGGCGGCGGCCTCTGCCTTGGGGCAAGCGGGATACTCCGTCACGCTGCTGGAATCCCGACCACGGCTGGGCGGGCGGGCAAGTTCGTTTGTAGACGCAACCACCGAAAGCCGGATCGACAATTGCCAACATGTCTCGATGGGGTGTTGTACGAATTTCGATCACTTCTGCGAGACGCTGCGCATCGCCCACCTGATCCACACGCAACGAGAATTGTGGTTCATCGGCCCCCAAGGAGAACGCAGCCGCTTTGCCGCTGCCCCGCTGCCGGCTCCGCTACATCTATTTCCCGCACTACTGCGATTACGGCATTTCTCATTCGGGCAGAAACTAAAGCTGTTGCGCGGCCTTTCGGCGCTCATCAAGTCGCCTGCTGCGGCGCAGGATGAGCAATCGATGGCCGAATGGTTGCCGGCGCACGGACAGACGGCCGAACTCATCGATCATTTTTGGCAAGTGGTGCTTGTGAGTGCTTTGAGTGAATCGCTGGACCGCATCGGCATTGCCTCAGCCCGCAAAGTGTTTGCCGATGGATTTGTGGGCAATCGTAGCGGCTGGGAAGTGCGAATTCCCGCAGTCCCGCTCGATCGGTTGTACGGCGATGAACTGACCGAGTGGTTTACGCGACTCGGCGTAACGGTCCGCCTGAAGACCGGTGTGGCGGCCATTGAGTTGCAGGGAGAGCGGGCGGTGGGAGCACGATTGCGGGACGAGACATTGATCGAGGCGGATCGAATTGTGCTGGCCGTTCCGCAGGATCGTGTCACGTCGCTGTTTCCAGCAGCGATTCAGGGTCGGGCTGAGTTTCAAGCGACCGCGGCTTTGGAAACCGCTCCGATCTCGAGTGTGCATCTGTGGTTCGACCGTACCGTCATGGATTTACCGCATGCGGTGCTTGTAGGACGGCTTAGCCAATGGGTGTTTTATCGCGGAGAAGTCCCAATTCCCGGCGAAGTAGGGAGCGACGCGAGCTGGCATTATTATCAAGTGGTGATCAGCGCTTCGCACGAACTGTCGGGACGTCCGCAGGCGGAAGTGATCGAACAAATCGTTCAAGAATTAACGAGCCTGAGTCCTCAAGCGAAAGACGCTACATTGCAGCATGGGCGATTGGTGACGGAACACAAAGCAGTGCTCTCGATGGTGCCGGGTGTCGATGCGCTGCGTCCAAGACCGGCGACGTCGATCGAAGGTTTGTACTTCGCCGGAGACTGGACCGCAACCGGTTGGCCCAGCACGATGGAAGGTGCGGTGCGCAGTGGATATTTGGCGGCGGAACAGATACTGGCCGACAGCGGGAAGCCGACGCGTCTGGTTCGCGACGAACTGCCGGCAAGTTTGCTCTCCAAATTTCTCTTCAATTTGTAGTGGCGCGGCAGGTCGAACATGTTATCTTGCCGTCTGCGAAACAGATCGAATGGGCAGGGACCTGAGTGCATGTCACCGCGACCACCCCAGTGGTTGCGTCACTAACACGGATTGGCTTGGCATCAATATCGTATGCGACGGATCCTGATCATCATACTGTTGTTGCTCGTGCTGACGACCGTGGGAATCATCGGTTTCCGGTTGATCGAGGGCTGGTCTTGGATCGACTGCATGTACTACACGGTCGTGACCGTGACGACAGTTGGCTATGAAATCCACCCGCTCAGTGACGAAGGCAAGTTGTTCGTCACATTTTATTTAATCACGTGTCTGGGTATTTTCACGTACAGTGCGTTTCAGTTGGGGCAATGGGTTGTCAGCGCAGAAATGCGCTCATTTTGGGAATTGCGTCGCATGCAGAAAAAAATTGATCAACTGGACGGGCACTACATCGTCTGCGGTATGGGCCGCATGGGACGCACGATCTGCGACAACCTGGAGGAACAAGGGCAGTCCTTTGTGGTGATCGATACGGACGAGGAACGGGTCATTTCGCTCTGCCAATCGAAAGATTGGCCGCATGTGGTGGGTGACGCTACCGACGACGGAATTTTGCAATTGGCGGCGATCGATCGGGCCAAATCGTTAGCGGCAGTACTGCCGACCGACGCGGACAATGTTTACGTCTGTCTGACCGCACGGCTGATCGTCCCGGATTTGCAGATAGTCGTTCGCGCGAGTGACGACAAGGCGGCCGCTAAAATGCGACAGGCGGGAGCCAATCGCGTCGTCAGTCCCTATCGCCAAGGCGCGCTGAAGATGGCACGATTTATGGTCAGTCCCAACGTCGAAGACTTTTTAGAAATCGCCGGCAAACGGGGACAGGAGTTGGAACTGGTCGATATCCAAGTCGCCGACGATAGCCCCTACGTCGGAAAACAACTGACTGAAACCAATTTGCGCGCGATGGGCGTGATGATCATCGGCATTCGTCGCAACAACGGCGAACGCCTGATGCCGCCGCCGGGAACCGCTCGGATCGAGTCGGGCGATTGTCTGTTCGCGTTCGGCAGTTCATCGGCGATCAATGAAATGATCGGCAATATGCCCGATTGATGCCGTTCAGGGCATCATCCACTCCTGTCAACCACCGGCCGAGGTTCTGGAGTTTCGCCAACCACGATTGGCGATTTGGACCCACAGTGCTCGGAGCGGTGCCCCAAAGGCGAATGCGCAAAAGATCAAAGGCACAGCCATCTCGCGCACGACGTAGACGGCAGCGATCGTAAAAATCAGTTGCAACATGTGGTGATAGTTTTGCCGGCCGCGAAAGAGCTGATTAAACACATGCGGATAGCGGATGCGGGATACCATCAAGCAACCGACTGCCAGCGTGATGAACGGGAGCCCCATGCGAGCAACCGTATCCAGGTCGGGCCGCACTGATTCCAAAGCGCTGGACTGCCATTCTGCAATCCGCTCTAAAAACTCGGGGTAAGCCACGGCGAAGGCCGCCACCGTTCCGGCGGCTGCCGGTGAGGGCAGCCCGCTGAACGATTCGTGCGTATCCTCTTCACCTGTCTCCACATTAAATCGTGCCAGTCGCAACACCGCGCACATCACATAAAGCACGGCAATCGCCCACAACATCCGTCCGTGAAATGGCGTCGAAAACTTGACGAGGATAAACGCCGGCGCAACGCCAAAACTGACCGCATCGCACAGACTATCCAGCTCCGCACCAAAATCGCTGGTGTTTTTGGCCAATCGCGCGGCGCTGCCGTCCAGCATGTCGAACACCATGGCGATGAAGATCAACAAACCTGCCACAAACAGGTTGTGCGGATCGGTCTCGGTGCCGTTCAATTTCGCGGCAAAGGTGATGCTGCCGAATCCACACGCCACGTTGCCCAACGTCAGCAGCGTCGGCACCACAGCAAACATTTTTTGCCGGCGCGTGCGCTGCTTCTTGGCCGGAACGGCCAGCGATTCTTCGAAGTGTTCATTCATGACGCTGGCTCCTCAGCTTCCGCAGCGGGATACCGTGCAAAGATGGTCGAGCCCGCCTTCACGGTTTGTCCCATTTTCACGACAATCTCCAGCCCCTCTTCGCGGGGCAGTACCAGTTCGGTTCGCGAACCGAGTTTGATCATGCCGAATAATTCGCCGGCGGCCAACTCATCCCCCGGCTTGACCCAACAGACAATCCGCCGCGCGATGGCGCCTGTAATTTGCCGCACAGTCATACGACGGTACGGTGCGCGGTTTTCTTCGATGCGGACCGCCAGTTGTTCGTTTTCCCGTGCCGATTCCGCACGCATGGCATTCAGGAATTTGCCCTTGCGATAGACGATGCCAATCACCCGCGCCGGTACCGGAACACGATTGACGTGGACGTTGAAAATCGAGAGAAAAATCCCAATCAACACCGCCGGACCGCCGATGAATTCGTCATGCTCGATTTCCTCAATCGTGGTGACTTTTCCGTCCGCCGGCGAGACCACAACCCCCGCGCCGGCTGGAACCGTGCGGTTGGGATTGCGAAAAAACGAAACAAAGAACAGACCGAACACGGCCGGCACAATCGCGGCGGGCCAATAGTAATACGCCAACACAGCGGTCGCCCCAAAACAAACCACCGACAGAATGATCAATTCCGCCAAGCCCGCCCGGGCAAAGGGCAACCGGTCGCGCCAGGTGAAGGGATCATCCTCGGGTCGCCAATAGTACCCTCCTTGATTCTGATAAAATTTCACGTCGCGCGGATCGAGCACTTCGTGTGGACAAACGTTCTGGGTCCCCTGCCGCAACTCAGCCATCTTGCGCACGTAGCCGCGGCGAAATGTCTTCAAATACGCCCGCCGCAGTGCACCCCAGGCAAGTTCGATCTGCATACAGATCCCTCCCCCCGGTTGAATGGTGGTCACCTGCGGATCCAAGGTTTGCAGTTCCGTACGTTGCGTTTCTTCAGCCACGAAATCGGGCATCGTCTGAGGACTTTCTTTGCAGTACGCTCGTTGTCTGTAGTTGGCGGTTGGCGGTCGGTTGAAATTCACCACGGAGGCAGAAAGAGACTATAGGCTTTAGACTGTAGTCCGTAGGAATGCATTGGCAGTCCCCTCCTAAAGCCTACAGTCTATGGCCTACAGCCTATTTTCTTTGCCTCCGTGGTGAATTTCTGCACGGCCGCGAACGGTTCATCTTAGCTACACGACGCAATAATCGCGACAATGTAACCGTTGCTCTCCCTATTTTCGGAAACTGAGGCAATCACAACCGTCATATCCGGGGGGAATCGAGTGGCGGGAACGCTCGCACCCTCAAGCTAGGATTGAACTTGCGTCGATAATTGGACTGTCGGAACGGTCTTTGGTGGTCGGGAATCCCAGCGTGCGATTTCGTTAAGAATCCACGAAAATTGCCACCGTGGACCTGGACCGCTGACTCATCTTCGCTACTGTGGGAATATTGTTTGCAGCGTCCGGTAGGGATCGGGTTTGATTGGCCCGCAGCCACCGATTCCACTGTGGACCGCTGGACAATACACCACGAAACTTCAGACCATTTGGTTTTTTTTATTTCAGGGAAAGCGTAAAGATGAGTATGCCGATTGTCGCCGTCCACGGACGGCAAATTTTGGACAGCCGGGGCAACCCGACTGTGGAAGTCGATGTTGAATTGGAAGACGGAAACATCGGCCGCGCCGCCGTTCCCAGTGGAGCGAGCACCGGTGTGCACGAAGCCCACGAACTGCGCGACGGTGACAAAGGGATCTACCTGGGCAAAGGGGTCACCAAGGCGGTCGAAGCAGTCAACGAAACCATCGGCCCGGAATTGTTGGGCCTGGACGTTACCGATCAACTGACGATCGACCGGTTGATGATCGCCCTGGACGGAACGGAAAACAAATCCCGTCTGGGCGCCAACGCCATCCTGGGTTGCTCACTGGCCTGTGCTCACGCAGCGGCCAAATCCAGTTTCCTGCCCTTGTTCCGCTACCTGGGCGGAGCCGGCGCCAAATACTTGCCGGCCCCGATGATGAACATCATCAACGGAGGCGAGCATGCCGACAACAACGTCGACGTGCAAGAATTCATGGTGATGCCGCTGGGGTTTGATAATTTCAGCGACGCACTGCGCGCCGGAACCGAGACGTTCCATCAACTCAAAAAAGTATTGCACGACAAAGGCCTGAATACGGCGGTCGGCGACGAAGGGGGCTTTGCTCCGGAACTTGATAGCAACCAAATGGCGCTCGACGTGATCATGACCGCCATCGAAAAAGCGGGCTACAAACCGGGCGAGCAAATCCAAATCGCTTTGGATGTCGCCTCGACAGAGTTCTACGACGAAAAGACCGGCAAGTACACGCTGGAAGGCAAGCCGCACAGCTCTGACGACATGATCGCCCTGCTCTCCTCGTGGGTCGAAAAATACCCCATCTGCTCGATCGAAGACGGCTGTGCCGAAGACGATTGGGACGGCTGGAAAGCCATGACGACCGCCCTGGGAGACAAAGTGCAACTGGTGGGCGACGACCTGTTCGTGACGAATGTCAAACGCCTGCAACGCGGGATCGACGAAGGGATCGCCAACAGCATCCTGGTGAAGGTCAATCAGATCGGCACCTTGAGCGAAACGATCGACGCTTGCGAATTGGCGGCCCGCAACGGCTTCACGGCTGTAATGAGCCATCGTAGCGGCGAAACCGAAGACACAACGATTGCCGATTTGGCGGTCGGATTGGCGACAGGTCAAATCAAGACCGGCTCGGCCAGTCGTACCGACCGGATCTGCAAATACAACCAATTGTTACGCATCGAAGAACTCCTCGGAGACGACGCCCGTTACGGCGGCCAAATCTGGGGACGGTAATTTTTAAGAAGGCAGTCGCTAGTAGACAGTAGGCAGAAGAGAGTGGCCGGTGGTTAGTGGCCAGTGGCCAGAAAGGTGTAGGTCAGGCTCCCGCCTGACGCGCACCAAGTTTGGTACTCCTCTACAAACCCTACTGTCTCAAGCCGACAGCCTAAGGCCTCCCCCCCAATGAAAGTCGCATCCGAACAGCGGACGAACATGGAGCAGAGCTGGGTGCCCTCAATGGCATTCTGGCTCTGCTTGTTCGTGGCTGCTGCGTTGTTTGCGATTCCATTTTTGGCCCCCAAACTGCTCGCGCATGCGCGGCTCAGCAGCCGACATGACGACAATCAGGCGCAACTCGTTACACTCAGCGAGCATTGCGAGCATTTGAAAATCGTGCAGGACGCGCTGCAAAGCGATCCCGGTTTTCAAGCGGAGCTGGCCCGCATCGAATTCGACGCGGTCAATCCGGCCGAACAACGCATCCCGGTCGGCAACGGCCTCACGCTCAACGCCATCGCCGCCGCCCCGATTCCTACGCCGCCGGGCAATACCCTGGCTTGGTACACACCGCTGCTGGAATTCCTGACCGACAACCAATCCTATACTGACTGCATGCTGGCCTTTGCGGCGGTATTGGTGATGTATGGTTTCGTTGGCCTGCACCGCCCGGTCGCACCGCGCACGTAGCTTACATCGCGCGCTTCCTCATCGCGTGCAAGAATCGAGTGCTACACTCATGTCGCGCCTACACCAAACCTTGCTGATCTGCGCCACACTGGGGACATCCTGGCTCGGCATGATGGTCGTGCATGAAGCTGGGCACGTTTTGATGGCCTGGCTCAGCGGAGGAACGGTCACGAAGGTCGTCCTAGGCCCGTTGCTCATTTCGCGAACCGACGTAGATCCCAATCCGCACCCGCTGTGGGAAATCTGGGGCGGCCCGATCGGCGGGTGTTTGATTCCCCTCATCCTCTGGAGCCTCGCCCGCTGGCGGCGCGTATCATGGACATATCTGGCTGCCTTTTTTGCCGGATTTTGCCTGATCGCCAATGGCTGCTACTTGGGAATCGGCTCGTTCGACCGCGTGGGCGACGCCGGCGACCTGCTTAAACAGGGTGCACCGGCCTGGCAGTTAATCCTGTTCGGCATCATCACAATCGTTCCGGGTTTTTGGCTATGGCATGGGCTGGGACCACATTTTGGCTGGGGAACTGCCCGTGGCAGAGTCAACGAATCCCACGCCGTAGCCCTGTCCGTACTGTTTGTGCTGCTGGTTTTAATCGAGTCGTTATTTTTTGGAGAAACCGGGGCGATTTTTTGAACCGAACCCAGGCCACCCCCGTTCTGTCAACATGTAGTCTCAAAACCCTCTGACGCATCTCGCTGACACTAAAGTGTAAGTTTCTGGAACAAGCGCAACCGGGTTTTGAAACAGAAGCTAGCAGACAGCGGCCAATTCGAGAGAAACAGCAATAAACCACCAGGAGTTTCTAAACCGCTCCTCCCCCGGCGCCCGCGGGGAGGAGCTTTGGAGGGAATCTTATGAAAATCTTGATCGCACTATTCGTCATCGCTGTCGTGATGCTGATGGAAGGGTTCGGGATTTGGATGCTGCTGGGCATCAACGAGCACGAACCAACCAGCCGCGGCCGCATGTTCTGGCTGGCCGTCATCGTCGCCACGCAGTGGCTGGGCGGACTGGCCTACTGCACCTACCGCACACTGCGGCCAATCCACGGCCGCAGTTTCTTCTCACGCAGACGCGGCTCGCAACTAAAACGTGGCTGGCAGCCGCACGTGGGCGGGGTTTGATGGTCAATTGCTAAAACAGATGCTCTCAACCAAGACGAATTGCTTCGCAACAGTTTATGTGTGATGATGCTGGCTCATTCAACGATCGCATCACGCCTCTTAGCAGAAAGCTGACAGGTTGGCGTGGTGGACTTTGTAAGGAGCGCTCCCAGCTTTGAAAAATCCATGGATTGATCCACTTCCGATAGTGCTTGCTGTTGTTTTCCTCCTGATAGCCAGTCTGCCGATCGTTGCCAACGCGCAAGGTGACGCCATGGTTTCTCAACGCCTACGAGAACTGGAAACAAAGGTCGATCGCCTGGAACGAGAAGCCAATAACAACAATGACGGCTCCGTGTTCCTTACGCTGTACCTGTTCGGGGTGGTCTTTGCGATGTGGGCGCAACGGCACGGGGAGGACGGTTGCCTGTGGTTTATTCTAGGATTCATCCCGATGGTCAATATCATCGCCGCACTTGCCATTTTGTCCAAAGGGCAGGACCAGTATGGACGGCGGGGCTGAAACGGCCGAATGACTGCACTCGGAAATTGGTCATACTCCAAAGGACCGTGATCCCCACCATGATAAAGCCAACCTGCTGTCAAATCTGCGAATCGGAAAAGATCATTTCTAATGCGCACATTGTCGACCAAAGTCACTATTCCATGGGAATCCACAAAGCTGTTGTTTATAGAAATCCGCACGCGATGATTTTTAAAGATCCAATCAAAGCCCTTGTGACGGCTTACGTTTGCGGCGAATGCGGCCACATTGAGTTCCGTGTGGATAAGCCGCAACAATTCTACTCGCAATACATTCAAGAACGGGGGCGGTGAACTGGAAATCGTAATTGCACGGATGGGCTCCTAGCTGTGCGTAACTCCTGATCAGTCATCCCCATGCGCGTCAGTTTGTGATTGGTATCGAAAACGTGTTCCGAGCAGGTTACCATGGGATCATCTCTTAACTGAACTGCTCAACGCACCACGGGACCTGAAACATGTTCCAACAATTCGATCGACTGTTTTGCGGGATGCTGCTCGTCGCGTTCGGCGGTTCGCTTGAGGGAATGGGCGGCTTGCTGGCAGCGTTTGGATACATCGCCGTCGCTCTCGCGTGCCGCGATCTTGTGCAACATTCGGCGAAGTTTTCCCAGGTTCAACGATTGTGTCTGTTTTTTGCGGTACTGAGCGTCGCAGGTACTGTGATGTTCAAGGAATCGTCGGTCTTGCTGGCGGTTCCCGTTACGTTAATGCAGCTGCTGATGGTTTGGCAATTGCTCGGTGGGATCGCCGAGTTTTCTCGCAACCACGACGCGCCACAACTCGCCGAATCGGCTGACTGGCGTCGCCGCGCTTACTTGGTGGCAAGCGTCATTTCCGCAGCGGCTCTGCTGTTCATCGTCCTCATCTCGAAGGGCTTTGGTGACGTCCACCCTGGCCTCATGTTCGCTGCGATGTTTCCAGCATGGGGCGCCGGTTTGATGGTCTTGCATTTGCTCTATTTGACGAGATTGCGTTTCGCGGAAAAGAAGCCGACCTTCGCCAGTGCAGAGTTGTCCCCGAAATGAATCAGTCTCTCGAACGCACCCGCACGACGCTGTAGTTGCGGCGGCATAAAACCACTCCGTACCCAAGGACAAGGTCCGGCCCACCATTGCCCCCAAGGCACAGTTTGGGAAACCTGTCTCAAATCTCCCTAGCAAAACGCGCGTTATATTCGATTCCCGTTGCCGCCCCTCCAAAGAAGAAACAACGACCGCCGAGTTTACCGCCGGCGGCCATCCCTCTTCATTGGCAACCAAAGGAATCAATCATGCCTGATAAAAAAACGCTCATCATTCCACTGCTTCTGATCTCTGTCGGTGCCGGTTGGTTGCTGACCACGCTCGGTATTGCACCGGGGATCAATTGGGTTTGGTCCTTGGGACTGGCCATCGTCGGTTTTCTCGCCTTCATCGTCGGGGGATTCGATAAAGTGACATTCGTCATCGGCACGTTTTTCATTTCCGCCAGTTGCCTCTCGGTGTTGCGACAAGCGGGCCGCCTGGCGCTGGATGTTGAAGTGCCGATTCTCGTGATCGTCTCGGGCATCACCCTACTCATCGCCCGAATGCAGGCAATCCCCAACCCCAATTGGACCCTCGAACCCCCTGAAGGGTGAGCTGAACGGAAGCAAGTCATTGTTTTGGATTTCTCCCCTGTGGGAATGTTAAATCTGCTGCGGTGGTGCGGTTTCTTCGGTAAGGAGGTTCTCCAATGCCGAGCGGATTCGCTTCCATCGAAATATCAACCACGCCGCCCACCGTGTTCGACCTACTGCATGACTACCGGCGCCGGCTGGAATGGGATCCTTTTCTTCGCGATGCCCAGCTGTTAAACGGTGCTCAAGTTGCCGGCGTGGGCGTAACCTCTTGCTGCGTCGCGCGGCGGTCAGCAGGGGGGATGGCGATGGAGACTGTCTATGTCTCATTCGCACGTCCGGGTGTCGCCGCTGTGAAAATGACCCGTGGTCCTATCATCTTCCGCACATTCGCCGCCTCCATCCGCCAGGACCATGTCGACGACAACACAACGCGCGTCACGTATCGCTACAAGTTCGAGTTACAGCCCCGCTGGCTTGCGCCGCTCCTGGAACCTGTTGTCCGTTTTATCTTTGATCGCGAAACACGCCAACGGCTCATCGCATTGAAGCAATTCCTCGAAGGCGAGGGTGCCCGAGACTGATTCCAAATCGGGGCCGGCATAGCTTGCAATTCGCTGCAATTTGGGCCGCAAATCAAGTCCGAGTGATATTCAGTACGTGGTTCCTTTTAGATGCGTCATCTGCCAGTGAACCCGGGAGCCGTTCGTGTGTCATCCGTTTCACGTAATGTGGTTTTTCTGAACTGAGTGTCCAAAGCAGGAGGCCGTTGACGTGACGAAGGAGGCTCCCAGGTTTCACTATCTCAATACCGACTTGGACCTTGTTGCCGCTGTCGAACTTTCGCCTTTGATCGAGGTGCTGGAAAGCGATGGGCGGCTTATTTCGTTGCACGTGACTCTCGGCGACAACGGCCTTTGGTATTCGACCTGCGAGACCGAAAGTCAATTCGACGAGTCTGACACGAATATCGTGCATATGCTCGACGCAATCGAATCGCTGCCCGACGCTGCTCGGGCAATTTGGGATCAATGCATCACTCGCGAATTCAATCCCGGCTACGATTGCGGTGAAGAACCATGGGGGTTCAATCAGGGGCTGACAAATGAGACGCTGCGGCGGATAGGGGCTGTTGGGGCGTCCTTTCGTTTCACCCTATATCCACATCGGGACGAAGGTGACGGTTGCAATGTTGCCACATAGACTGCTGGAGACATACAATAGGTATGCCGCCATTGGCGACGACATGAAATCACCAAATATGATTATGAATAGGGAAATTCTCGCATGACTACCGACCCCCTGGAACCTGAAATCCTCGCAACGGTCCGTTCCCAAGTTGAAGCGACGATGATTGTGGCTGATTTGGCCGAACGGGGCATTGAAGCCTCTTGCGGCGGCGGTGACCCGGCTGGGATTCCGGTTGAAGGCGTGACGCACGTCGACATTGTCGTCCGCCAGGATCATCTCGAAGCTGCCAAAAAGGCGTACGCTGAAATCCAAGAAGAAAAATCACACATCGACTGGTCACAAGTCGACGTTGGCAAACCCGAGGAGTAACCGGGAAGCTGGTCGGCTAGCCGATTCGCTCAATGATTCAATAAGGATTCAGCCGCATGACCACCGATCCCCACGCACCGCAAGTCCTCGCTAGCTTGTACGCTGAAACCGAAGCGGCGATGATCGTTGCCGCTTTGGCCGATCACGGTGTCGAAGCCTCGACGACCGGCGGCATCACCGTCGGTCTTCGCCCCGAAGCGCCTGGTCGCGTTGACATCATTGTGCGGCAAGAACAACTCGAAAAGGCACAGCAGGCGTACGCCCAGATTCAAGCGGACTTGTCCGACTCGGACTCCGAAGTCGACTGGTCGCAAGTCGACGTTGGCAAACCGGAGGATTAAACTACTCCTCCGCCCGTCCCCAGCGGCTGGGATTGATTCCCGTTGCCGTGTCCTGCATGCCTGCCGGTTTGTTGCCTCCCTCGGGGAACCAGACGCGGCGATTCCGGCCGGTCATCAGAGTCCGGACGTCTGGCGGCACGTTTGCCAGTTCGCTTGCGTCCCACTCCCGCACATCCCCCGCCGGTCCGGCCCACGCGGGGCGATAGGCGATCGCCAACATTTCGCGGGCGTAATCGCCGGTGTTCGGATAATTGCCGTGAAAGACGTTCTGCTGTAACAATACCGCCGACCCGGCGTCGCAGGTCACCATCACCTGTTCGGGATGTCCTTCGTAACGCAAATAGGGATTCGCATCGGCGTGTAGCGACAAATGCGAGCGCGGCACCACGCGAAACGGCGAGACTTCCGGCGTGAGGTCATCGAGATAATACAGTACGCGAATCAGTCGCGGGCAACTGTGCTCAAAGCCAAAAATCTCCGAACCCCATGGCTGCCCATCGCAATGCAGACTGATCCCCGGATGCCCGGGAGCGGAGCGGGCGTAACCGTAATCCATCATCACGATCTCATCACCGAACAAGGCCGCGAGGAACTCGAGCGTCGGCCGATGCGCAATCAACTCGGTGATGGCCGGGCCGGCGAATTGCACATTCGGATAGACCTGTTGATGCACGCTGTAATCAACCGCAAAGGTGTCCAGCTCGCGCGTTTCACGTTTGAGCCGCGCAATGTGTTCCGCATCCAGCAGATCCGGCAGCACCAAAAAGCCTTCCACCTCCAGGTGCTGAATTTGGGCTCCCAGGTCGAGTACACGCCAATCAATCTCAAGCGGTCGGTCGCGCATGCCGTCAATCCCCCAAAGAACCGTAGGGCAGGCTCCCGCCTGCCGTTGCCGCTCAAAACTCCGCAGCCGTAATCAACGCATCCGCCCCTTGCGTGCGCAAGTCGCCGGCCACGGCGATTCCCAGAGCAACGGCATCTTCACCCGTTGCGGTCGCTGCAGCCGTTGTTGGCCGTCGGAGCTGAGCACCACGGCTGTTAATTCCAACAGGTCATTCTGCAAACTCGTTGCGGCGGCAATCGGGGCATGGCAGCCCCCGCGTAGTTCGTGTAACAGTGACCGCTCCGCTGTTGTCGCCTTCTGGGTTGCCGAGTCGTTGATCTTTGCCAGTAATTCCTGCGCAACAACGTCGTCGCTGCGGCATTCGATGCCCAACGCCCCTTGGCCGATCGCTGGCAACATCACCGGTGGCTGTAGCTCACAATCGATCCGCTCGGCCAGTTCCAGCCGCAGCAAACCGGCTGCCGCCAGAATCAAGGCGTCGAATTCGCCCTCATCGAGTTTGCGCAAACGGGTTTCGACGTTGCCCCGTGCTTCAGCAAATTTCAAATCGGGACGCTGGTGCAACAATTGTGCCCGCCGTCGCATACTCCCAGTTCCCACGACAGCGCCGTCGGGCAGGTCGTCTAGATTGCCACCACGGCGCGATGCGGGGAGCAGTAATACGTCATGCACTGCTCCGCGCGGGGGAATCGCCCCCAATGTCAGCCCGGCGACCGTTTCTGTCGGCAGATCCTTGAGGCTATGCACGGCGATATCCGCATCGCCGTCCAGCACGACTTTCTGGACTTCACGGGTGAAGACCCCGAATTCGCCCAGGCTGGAGAGCGGCTCCGATTTGTCGCGGTCGCCAATGGTCGACACGTGCACAATTTCGATGGGCGTACTGGGCGCAGCGGCACTGAGCAGTTGCTGCACATGATGGGCTTGCCACAACGCCAAACGACTGGAACGGGTGGCAATCCGAATAGGCGGTGTCTCACTCACGAGGTCGGGTCTCGATCTACATTGCTTCGCAAATAAACGAAAACGGGCTTCGCAAAAAATGAAGCGGGGCTATGCAATATTAACACTGACGATGTCCCGCCAGTGTCGTCGATGCAGCGCTGTGGAGCAACCGACCGCGCAAACGATTCACAACAAACGGATTCGCGTTACTCGGCTTTGGGCGGACCGGTCAAAATCGTGCCGCTGTCGCTGATTGCCGGCAGCGCCGCGGGGAGTTGTTTGCCGAACGCTTTTTTGAGCACCTCAGGGGTGACTTGTTGATGACCGGGAACCAGCACGCCGCACGAGATGCAGAATTGGAAGGCCTCGTCGACGGAGATGTCCAGGTCGATCACTTCACTGCGGGGCACGTTCATCGTATAGCCCGTCACCGGCATCGGTGAACTGGGAATGAGCACGCTGATCATCGGTTCTCCCGCAGCTGTGGCAATGTCCAGCATACTTTCGCCTGTCACGAGCCCCAGCGACCAGATTCCCCGGCGGGGATATTCGATAGCCACGACACGGCTGTATTCGACCTCGGTTTCGGTCAGCAGAAAATCGGTGACTTGCTTCACCGACGAATAGACATTGCGGATCAACGGCAAGCGAGCCAGGATTTTCGTTTCAATTTTGTGCACGACCCAAGAGCCCAACTGGGCCGTCATCAACCGACCAACGAAATAGACCCCCACCACGGTGAGCAAAATCGCCAGCGCGCTCAGGTGCCAAAAGCTGTAGAAGTATTGCGTCGTGACGTAATCCATATACGCCCCGATCGCCGTCGGCGGCATGGCCAACGGACCGACCTGTCGCTCCACCGTCGCATAGACATGCAGCGGAATATAACCACCCCCCATGGGGATATAGATATTCTTGGAGAGCGCATTGCTGTTGTAGGCAAAGTCCTTTTGAGCGGTATCTTCGCGGATGATGGTTTCCCAAAGATGACGCTGATCAACCCGCTTGCCTGCCGGAGAAGCAGCACGTTTCTCTGCAATCAGCTTATCGATTTCGGGAATCCGCTTTTGTAGGCCCGGCGTAATGCGGTAGCGGTTGCCGATATTCGGCAGCGGTGGCAACTCTTCGCTGGGGAGCAACTCCCGCTCTTGGCGAATCTCGTTGACTGTGCTGGCAATGGTCCATCGCACACCATCGCCGATCGGTTGGATGATGTACGTATTGAGCCCCTGGCCGACCCACAGCAAGATCACCAACGTCAAAATCGGCGGCAGACTGATCGACAGCCCGCGCAAGAAGACGCGCGTTGCGGCCCCTTTGGGCAATTTCTTTTTAATCCGTGCTCCATCGTCGGTCATGCGCAACCGCCTCGCTGATTGATTTTTCTCTGTTCCTAAGCGCCACGCGGTCGCCGATCAATTCCGCATGGCGCGGGCAACGACCGCCGTAATCACGCGACCGGCCCCCACTTGTTTGAGAACCCGCGCCGCTTCGTGCGCTGTAGCGCCGGTCGTCATAATATCATCGACCAACAAGACCGTCGCCCCTTGAATTTCTTCCGGACGACCGACTTTGAAGGCCTTTCGCACGTTTTCGCGACGCCGGTCGGCCGGTAACGAACGCTGCGGCTTGGTCCATTTGGCCTTCACAAGTATATGGTCACTCTTACGGACCTTCAAGTTGTGTGCCCAGACACCGGCAAGCGTTTCCGCTGGATTGTGCAGACGGGACAAGCGTTGCAACCAGAAGTGCGGCACCGGGACGACGACGTCAATCGGCGTATCTCGAAACGCCTCTTCGCGGCGCTCCCATTGCAGTTCCGCCAACGCCGCCGCCAATGCCTGTTGCCGCCCCCCTTTGGCACCCAGACAGGCTTGCCGCAATTGGTCCTCATAAATCCCCAACCGAATCACCCGTTCAAAGGCAAACTTTTGGCGAACACAAAAATTGCAGCCACCCGCAGGATCCACATACGGTCCAATCGGCGCCCCGCAACGATCACAAGCCGCATCAGCATTGCTCAACAAGTCGCGCCGGCAACCGTCACAAATCTCCGCACGACACGTCAACGATTCCGGGAGTGCTGTCTGGCAAACGGCGCAGTGGCGAGGATAAAGAAAATCAACAGCGCACCGCCCGAAGTCCTGCATTGCTCGCGAGACTGCCGCAGGCAGACGAGATCTCCGCGTTTTCGTCTCGGAACGTGGTGTCATGGAATTCTCCGGACCGCCCCCGGTTACCAATCAGGAAGGCCTTATTGTCACTTTTTATCCGTGTTTCACTCGTGCGGTTAACAAATCAAAGTTTCGTCCGTTGCTCAAATTCTCACCCTTAGTAAGGAACCACGAAAGCAACGAAACACACGAAAGCGATTTCAGAAATGACAGCAGAAGTAAAGACTAGCCACAGAGGCCACAGAGTTCACAGAGAATTTCTTTAAACCGTGATGACCGCTTCATTCAGTTTGTCTCTGTGTCCTCTGTGAGCTCTGTGGCTATTTGTTTTTTTATTTTAGTTGCAGCCTCACTGTGCTGGATTTTATCCGTACCACTCACATATTCAAAAATTGCTTCCTGTGCAACGTTTTGGCGACGAGGCTTATTGATGTTCAGGTGCATAGCGGCTATTTGAAAAATCGATGCTGAACGATCCTACAGGTTATTTTACGTCGGAAATCATTTGGCTACCGTGCTGGACGAGGATCGCCGTGCACGACGGCAAGCCGTCGGTTTGGGGACTTACGTTTCGACACCCGACCATCCGTGTCCCATCCGTGTTAATCCGTGGCTCAATTCTCACTCAGCCGCCAAATTCACCCGCACAATTTCCTTATCATTCCGCGCAAAAACGCTCTGCATCGCAAATGCCGGGTGCGACCAGATTGTTAGCCGGCGGCGGACTTTGCGCGTCGGTTCGAGCAATTCTGCGCGGCTCAGTTCTTCGTAGCCTTCCGGCGTCAAACGGGCGATGATCAATTCGCCTTGTTCGTTGCAGATGAACACGCGGTCCTTGTGGGGGATCAAAAATGCGTTCCACCAACGGTCGTTACCCGTCGCCTCGAAGGTCTCCCAAACGCGATCTCCTTGTTCGGCGTCCAGACAGCGCAATTGTCCGAAACTACAGACTCCGTAAATGTGCGATTCTGTGAAGATCGGCGTCGGCATGATCGAATGCAGGCCGTCGGTCTGCTTTTCACTGTCGCTATTTCCCTGCCAGAGCAGTTTCGCCGATGGAGGATCGGAGGAAACTTCGAGCATCCGTGGTCCGTTATAAAACGAAGTGACGAACAGCCGATTGCCTTGCTGTTGCGGCGTCGGCACCGTTAGCCCCACGCGGACATCGAACGGGAACTCCCAGTATTTTTCGCCGGTTTGCGGATTGAGAGACGTGATCGCCGTGGGGTGCCAAGCAATCAGTTGCCGCACTCCATCGAACTCATAGATCACCGGCGGCGCATATCCCACGGCCGGATCATCAATCGCCCGCCACAGTTCTTGGCCGGTCATTTTGTCAAAGCTGACCAGACACGCGCCGTCGCTGCCGCCGACGAGTGTGATCAACTGTTTGCCATCGACCAGCGGCGAGGCCGCCATACCCCAGTTCGGCAGTGCGGTTCCATACTCCTCGACGAAGTTCTTTTTCCAGAGGATTTCTCCCTGTTCAACGTCGAAGCAAAACATGTCTCCCTGTGTGCCGACGGTATAGACACGATTGCCATCGACCACCGGTGTCGCCCGCGGGCCATGGGCATAGCTCACCGTGTAACGCACGTCGTAAGCATGCTGCCACAGAACCTTGCCCGTTTCGGCATTCAAGCAAAGCACACGTTCTTGGCGGTCCGCCGGTTGGTAATCAGTAATGAACACCCGCCCGTCCGCGACAGCCGGGCCGCTGTAGCCTTCTCCCAAGGGAGTTGACCAAACTCGCGGCAATGGTCCCGGCGGGAGGGATTCAACGATCCCGTCTTCACGCCAAACACAATCCCGCTGCGGCCCACCCCATTGGGGCCAGTCGTCGGCGGAACTGGAGCGGATGGAGAACAGGGACAACAGGACGGCAAAGCAGAAAGACATCCAAGTCGTTGGCGCGGCGGATATTCGGCAGGGCATCGAGAAACTCCCGGAGGTATGATGAGCGGGCAGGACAAACTGATCCTAGCGATGCATGTCCCATTCCCGGCCATGCGCGCGACCCCCCGCATCATACGCAGCGCGGCAGCCCAAGCCAACCGCCGCCTCTTGACAGAATAGGCGAGCAGTAAAAAATCAAGCAGCGCCGCCGCCGTCTCCCGCTTTTTCCACGGGCGGAGTGGGGACATTTTTTGCCGCCGGCGATTGCTGCCGCACGAGCAAAATCATGCGTATTCGCCGCGGCGCGTCAGCGTTTCGCTTTTTGATTTCAGCGTTATCCTCGCTGCTGGCTTCCTTTTCGGCCAGTTTAATGGCAGGTTTGTCCGCTAATTCTTCACTCGGAGAGGGGACTGCAGGTTTGCTGGGTATTTTTTCCAGATCGACCCTGTCTGCTGGAATCTGTGATTGCAAAGCCTCGGGAACGGTCGTGATCTGAAATCGAGATTTTTGCCGGGCGATTGCACGGCTTTCATTTCTTCTGCGATCCGATTTCGGTGCCGTCGGTTTTTGCTCCTCCGTGCTTTGCCCCTCGCCACTGCTTTCCTTCGCGGTCTCATTTTTGGGTGTGCTCGATCGTTTCTTCGCACCTAATGCGGGGGGAGGAACGTCCTTGGGAATGTGCGACTGCGGAGATGTTCGGCTGCCAAACTGTGGAGGAACCGGCAGCGCATCGTCTGCACGATCATCGAGTTGCTCACCGTCAGCGCTATTGAAGTATTCTTGCTCTCTCTGAGAGAGTTGAGCAACGAGAATTGGTTGTCCAGCCTCCAGGTCGAGCAATTGACCGCCGTCGTCATTGATTTTGGCAACAAGATCCGCCAATTCCTCCGGCGAGGCCTCTAAATGAATGGCAATCGTATCGGGCGAGCCTTCCAGGCCGATGACTTCCACCTGCGTGCCACCGATCCATTGATCGATATTGACGACAACCGCCTTGAAAACCGCCACTTGCTCTTGCGACTCGTCCAGTTCCGTCAAGTGAATCACTTCGCCGATTCGGCTACGGTTCCATTTTTGGCCGGAGGGTAATTTCACCAATTTGTCTTTTTTAATCGTGGGCTTCTTACTTTGCCGCAGCAAATTGTCAGCCTCATCCGTCTCATTGAATTTATCAGCGTCAGCGGTTTGGCCGTTATTGATCGCTGGCAATGCAACGGGAGCTGCACTCCGTGAAACGGTTTGTAGATCCGATTGGGCTTCAGTCGCCAAACCTTCAGCCGGAGCGGTCTCGGCCTGCATTTTATGAAAGGCCATGTCCTCCATGACGATCGCTTCTGCCACCGGCTGTTGCGCAGGTGGTTGCGGGGCGGGCACCACGCGGACCAGAAACACCACGGCTGCAGCGGCAGCGGCGATTCCCAATGTCGGTTTCAGCCAAGCACGCCGGGTCGCGGTCACAGGGGCCGCAGGGGTCGGTTCGCGCAGCAATGAACGCCGTTCCGCCTGGAGGAGGACTTCTTTCGCGAATCCTTGTGGAGGCTGCGCGGGGGGCAGCTCCTGCATCCACTGCGAAAGCTTTTGGAAATCCGCCAGTTGTTGCTGCGCAGCGGGAGAGGACTCCAACAGCTGCGCCACATCCGCGCGCTCACTCTGCGACAGTTCCCCGTCCAGATACGCGGATAGCAATTCTTCGGATATTTTGTCGTTCATACCGCACCGATCACATGTGCCTAAGGCACGTCGATTTTCTGTGAGACATTCGCGGCCACATCTGCCGGAAGGAGGATCATTGCCCCGTCCCAACTGTAAAACCGCTGCTCACCCCTTCAAAAAAAATAGGTCGTTTTCCGTAGGACGCTTTCTGTCAAATATCGTCGTCCTTGAGTATGCGCTGAAGTTTTGCTCGTAATTCGATGCGCCCCCGGTGGATGCGGCTGCGAACCGTTCCCACCGGACATTCGAGCGTTTCAGCAATCTGTTCGTATTTCATGCCCTCAATTTCCTTGAGGACCAAAACTGTGCGAAAATCTTCTGGGAGTTCGGCGAGAGCGGTCCGGACGGCAAGTTGTCGTTCTGTTTGTTCGAGTGCAAATCCGGGGAATGCTTGCGGGTGTGTATCGGCCGGTTCCTGTCCCGTGTTGTCGCGTGCGGCGTCTATTGAGACGGTCGCACGTCGTTTCTTGCGATGGCGGGAAACAGCCGCGTTGAGAGCGATGCGAAACAACCAAGAATAAAAAGCCGAATCGCCTCGGAATGAATCCAATTTTTCAAAGGCCTGAACAAAGGCATCCTGCGCAACATCGAGCGCTTCATCCGTGGATCCAACCACAGAAACAAGACTATTGTAAAGCCGATCCTGATAGCGCTCCACCAGCGCACCAAACGCCTGCGTTTGGCCACTGAGACAATCGGCAATCAGTTCTCGGTCGTCCTGTTTCACGGTCTACCGTTCAATGTGACGCCCTTGGGCGGCGGAAAGTTCCCTAAATTCACAGTTTTGTGAAGAAATTGTGACACCTTGGTCTGATGGTTATACGCGTAAACCGCCGATTTTACACAACCGCAGGCCCGATCAGTAGATAAGTTGGCCGGTTTTTCGCGGCCGGTCCAATTGCCAGTACTCCACGGCGGTTGCCGACTCCGTTTTCAGCGACCGGTTTTGCCGAGGAGACCGCAATTGGCTCACATCTTGTTCACGCTGGGCTGGCGGTTGATTTCACTTGCGGTTTTGAGTTGAGTGGGGTCGGCTGCGGTTGCTGAAACGACCGTTCCGGTTGGCGGGCGACGTACCATAAAAACGCTAATGCGGTCGCCAATAACCCGAAACTGAAGAGCTGCGCCGGCGTAAACGGCGTCCCCCATTTGCCCCCTTCGTCGTTTCGTAAAAACTCGATCGTAAACCGCGAAATCGGATAGGCCAACCAGCCAACGGCCAAGACCGCACCATCCTTGTGGCGATAGGGGTAATAACAGAACGTCAGCACCGCCAAAACGAGCGCATTGATCGCACTGTAGATTTGCGTTGGATGCAGCGGCCGACTGCCGGCCGCGTCGGGGAAGATGATCCCGCGTTGCACTTCAGCCATGAAGGGCACGCTCTCCGGCGGAAAGGTCACCGCCCAGGGAAGTGCACAGGCATCCCCCCAACAACAGCCGTTGAGAAAACAACCCATGCGGCCGAACATCATCCCCACAAACACTGAGGTGATGGCGATGTCTCCCAGCTTCAACAGCGGAATATCTTTGACGCGACAATAGATCACCGTCGCCGAAACCCCGCCCAGCAACCCACCATAAAAAACCAATCCACCGTCCGGAAGATTGATCAGATTGGCCAGATTCTTACCCGGTCCGAAATACCGCTCGCTGTATTGAATCACATACCACAACCGCGCGCCGCCGATCCCACACAAAAAGACCCAAAAGGTCAAATCCCAGACAGCACTCTCAGGGAATCCCTGCCGATTCGCACGGTACGAAGCGATGGTCGTCGCAAATACGAAACCGAGAAACAACATGAACCCATAGCCAAAAATCGGGATCCCGACCAAGCGCTGCTGGTGCGGGGCGTAAAAAATGGCTAACGCAACCGCTGACCACAACCCAGCGCCGTATAACGAAGGCACGAGAGATTTAGTTTCGCGATAACGGAAATAGAGTAGGCTCGCGCCGATCACAGCCCAGACCGCGAGCAGCAACCCCAGACCGAAGACTGGCAGGTTACCCAGCGACCCCAGCGGAATCTCACTATCAAATCGAATAACGAACAGTGTTTGCCGCATCCTGCGTGTATCCTTGTCCGAGAGTCTTATGAATCTGGTTTTCGATTACGGCGAATTCGTTCGCTCAATGACCATATTATCAATCAACCGCGTCGTCCCCACCCGCGCGGCGATGAGCGCCACCAGACGTGCCGTTGGCTGTGCGTCCTCTTTGAGCGTCTCCGCATCCACGATGGTCGCATAATCCAGTTCGACGCCGGGAGTTTGTTGCATCCGCTGCGACATCTCCTGGCGGAGGGCCGTCAAATCCGTTTCCCCCGCTGCGATGCGATCGCAAGCGAACTGCAAGCACTGGCTGAGGGAGAGCGCCGTTTCTCGCTCCGATTCACTGAGGTAGCGGTTACGACTGCTCAGCGCCAATCCGTCTGGCTCGCGAATGGTGGGGCAGGTGGCAATTTCCACCGGTAGCGCCAAGTCGCGACACATCTGGCGAATGATCAATTGCTGTTGATAGTCCTTGCGACCGAAATAGGCGACGTCGGGCGTGACGATGTTCAGCAGCTTCAAGACCACCGTCGTGACGCCGCGAAAATGTCCCGGCCGATGCGCCCCTTCCACAATGGTCGAAAGCTCGACCGCTTCGACAATCGTCTGATCGCCGGCTGGGTAAATCGTCGCGACATCGGGATGAAAAACGAGGTCGACACCTTCGTCGCTGCAGCCCCGCAGGTCCTCTTCAATCGGCCGCGGATAGCGATCCAGATCCTCGTGCGGGCTAAACTGGGTGGGATTGACGAAAATTGAGACAACCACAAAATCGCACTCCTCCCGCGCGGCACGCATCAAACTGAGATGCCCTTCGTGCAGCGCCCCCATCGTCGGCACGAGACCGATTTTTTTCCCCGCACCCCGTGCAGCAGCAACCGCTGCCCGTACATCGGCGATCGACTTCGCGATGTTCATTGTTTGCAGATCCGTAGCAGCCAACCTTGTTGTCTCCGCCTTCGCCAAAACTTCAATTGATTCAAGAATTCCCCGCTTAAGACCACTGCCACGTCTCAATTCGAGGGACAAGCTCCTGGGGATTTCCGCCGAAATTTTAACGGTTTCCACCTTTTAAGGCGAGACCTGACGGTGAAACCTCAGGGATGAGCAGTCGGCAGACGTGGATTAAGCATCGTCGCTGGCGGGCGACTCACCGATTTCCGGCCGGTGGCGGACGATTTCTCCTTCCACCAGATAGATCACGTCCTCGGCGATGTTCGTCGCATGATCGGCAACGCGTTCGACGTGGCGCGAGACCGAAAACAGATGCATCATCGGTTCGATCAGATCCGGCGAGCGTTTCATCGTTTCGGTCAGTTCCTGGATGATGTTGCGATTGTACGCGTCGACGGTCTCATCCCGTGAGCAAACGCGGCGCGCCGAGTTGCTGTCGAGTTGGACCAGCGCATCGATGCTATCGTGCAGCATCGACAACGCTTCGGCGGCCATCCGCTCCAGCGTATCGGGAATCGTGACCACCGGACCCGAGGCGAGGCTGGCGGCCCGCTCGGCGATATTCACCCCCAAATCGGCCACGCGTTCCAACTCACCGGTGATTTTTAACACCGTGGTAATTCGCCGCAGATCGTGCGCGACCGGTTGATACAGCGCGAGGATTTTAAGGCAGTCCTCTTCCAGCCGGACGTCCAAATCGTCAATGGCATCGTCCTGTGTCACCAGATCATGGCAAACTGCCGAATCCGGTTCCTGCAGCGCTGCCAGCGACTTATGCACCAACTCTTCGGCCATACCACACATCAGCAGCATGTTGCGGTGCAGTGTTTCCAGATCTCGTGTGAGGTGTCGCGACAATGAAACGTCCGTCCTTGCGAATGAATGTATCGTCCCTGCGAATAGTAAACTTTGATACCTACAAGTGGGGCAATCACCGCCCCATAGGGTTGGCATCCGGGCCGAGTAGATCTTGTAGTTTGTTCAACGAGCGGCTAAGCAGCACGCGGACCGAGCCGTCGGTTTTGCCGATTTTTTGCGCGATTTCCTTGGTCGGCAAACCCTCAACATACCGCAAACGCAGTGCCTCTTGGCTCTCTGCCGGGAGCGTAGCGAGGACTTCTTGCAATTTGAATTCACGTTGATCGCGGGAGAAGGCCTGACTGGGCGTTGTCATGGTCACGACCAACATGTCGATCAGTCCCCCTTGTCCCGTCGTGGAACTTGTGCCGCCCACCGGCGAATTGCCCGAGACTTCTTTGTTGGCCGAACGTTTTTGTGCGCCGATGTATTTCCGGTGCGCGTCGATGATTCGCCGTTCGGCAATTTGGCACAACCAATTGAACGGATCGCGGTCCTTGAACTCCATGTCCGGCAATCCGCGCAGGGCATGAATCGTCACCTCCTGCAGCAGGTCGTTCGGTTCGACTTTGCTGGCCAATGCGGAACTCACGTTGCGGTTGATGAATGCCAGCAACTGCATGCGGCGCAATTCGATGAATTCCCCCAACGCATCGGTGTCCCCTTGTTTTACGCGTTCGACAATTTCTGCGTCGGAGTCGGACATGCAATTCACTCCTAGATCGGTTTAGTCATGACGTTGGCCGCCGCGCGTCGACGGATCACTGAGTTGGATGTTATCCCGAACAGCGACAAATTGACAACCGGTTTTTGGCATTCCCGACGATTAAATCGCTAGGTGAATGCGCTCTCCGTTCACGTTTAGGGTGCCGCTGCTGGCTTGCCCAGCAGTGCGCGGGTCGCTTGTCGTCGATTCGCATGGAATACTGGCCCGTCCACCGCACTGGCGGACAAGCCGCCAGTGGCACCCCACGTAACAGTTGTGTGCGAGTTGTGTGCGAGAAGAGATTCCGTGAATTTCAACAAATAGACAGAGCTCTGCCGCGCTGCCGCTGGCAGTGGTCGGTAAATTTCTGGAACTAAAGCAACTGAGCTTTGAAACGGACTCTATTCACAACGGACCATCCGGCCGGTTGCGGCCGAACTCAAGACGGCTGCGGTGAAGTCAAACACCGGTAGTGCGCAATCCGCCGGCGCCGGATTCGCCGCCCCCGCAACCAAACAGTCTACGAATCCGCGATCCGGATCTGAGCAGGTCTCATCGATGGGGATTTCCTGCAGGTCATTGTTCTCCGCACGCCACAACCGATTCTGTTTGACGATGAAATCAGCGTCTCGGCAATAAATCACGATGTCTTCGTGGTAATGTTCGGCATTGCCGGTCAGCGTCATGCTCAATGTCACGTCGTCTGTGAGTTTCCCGGCGATGGCCGTGACGATTTCGACCTGACTGCCATGGCGATGACTGACAGCATACACCTCCTCCGGTTGCAGTCCGGTGAGAAAAAACAACAGGTCCACCTTGTGGCTGCCCGCATCGCCTAGAAAGCCGCCCGGATTGTGTTCATGACTGTCGCGCCATGTGCCGCCGATGGTTTGTTGCCAACGTTCGGCCAAGTCGAATGTCACCGTGTGAATCGGTCCCCAGCGGCCCGATTGCAATTCGCGGCGCAGCGTTTGATAAATCGCCCAGTGACGGCGTTGATAGGCAACCGTCAGCAACGGACCCCCCGCATCGGCTGCGTCGATCATCTTGACAATCCGCTCCCGCGATTCCGCCAACGGCTTTTCACACAGCACATGCCACCCTCGCGCACGACAGGCGGTCGTCTGTTCGAAATGCAACTGTGTTGGCGTACAGATGACGGCTGCGTCTACTGGGATCGACGACTCCAACAGGGCTGTAAAGTCGTCAAAGACTTCTCCCTTGGTCGCGTACTCCGCCGCCAGTTGCACCGCGTTGTCGCGGAGCGGGTCGCAGAACGCGGCCAACACAACGCGGGAATCGCGGGCCAACCGTTGGGCATGCAGGCGTCCAATCTGACCGCAGCCGATCAAGGCAACTTGGACCGGAGGCGTTAACGGCAGCTGTTGTCTGTCCATCGGCGATTCCAATGTGGAGGACTGGGGGTACGGTGGGATGCGTCCGGCGTTGTCATTTGTATCGGACCGGCCTAAGATCGCAACCGTTGGGGGGATCGCCCCGTGTTGAAATTTTATACCGCAGAAAAATCCTACGAGAGTCGTCTGTTATGTCACAACCGGAATTGCATCCGTTAGAAATCAGTTGCACCAGCGTGAAGGCCAAACTCGATAGTGGCGATGAGTTTTTCTTTCTCGACTGCCGCGAAGCGGACGAACATCAACTCGTGAATATCACCGAAGCAGCGCTGGTGCCGATGAGTGAGATTCAAGACCGCATTACAGAGTTACAACCGCACCAGAATGGCGAGGTCATCATTCACTGTCATCACGGCGGCCGCAGTTTGCAGGTGGCCACCTGGCTGCAGGGACAAGGTTTTGCCAACGTCAAAAGCATGGCCGGCGGCATTGACCAATGGGCCATGGAAATCGACACCGCGCTGACCCGCTATTAACGCAATCGGTCGACAGGCGGAGCAGTTTTCCTGCGATGATCGACCATTCTTAGAACTTGCAAAGGGCAGGACAAATGGCCGTTGCGATCGTTGTCCCCCCACTCGGTCTCGAAGGTCAACCGCTGCAGGTGAGCCTCTGGTTTGTGGATGTCGGTCAGGAAGTGCTCGCCGGAGATCGCTTGGTGGAAGTCATGCTGCCCGGCATGACATTTGATATCTCAGCCACCTGCAATGGGACCTTGGCCGCTATTGATGTACGCGAAGGCGCGTCGATTGTCGAAGGAGAGACGTTGGGGAGTATTCACCCCGCATAGGCTCTCCCTGTGGTCCAGGCCGTTGGCCTTAAATCCCTTCCGCATCGCCGGCCAATGTCTCAAGGTGCACGCGCACACAATCGGGGAGGATTTCCAGGTTGTAGCCCCCTTCGAGGAAACTGATCATCCGCCGACCGGAGTATTCATTGGCAATGTCGGCGACCAGTTGCGTTAGCATGATATAGTCGTGGGTCTCCAATCCCAGCGAACCGACCGGATCGAGCCGATGCGCGTCGAACCCCGCGCTGAGCAACACCAGTTCCGGCCGGCATTGGGCGGCGATGTCCTTGATCATGATTTGAAAGCGGGAAAAATAATCATCGCGCGACGTGCCGAATTCGATCGGCAAATTCATCGTCGTTCCCAGACCGGGGCCCTCACCGGTTTCGTCTTCAGTCCCCGTGCCTGGATAGAACGGGTGCCGATGGATGGAGAGAAAGTACACATTTTCTGAACGATAAAACGTCGCTTGCGTGCCGTTGCCGTGATGCACATCCCAATCCACGATCAACACACGTGACAGCTTGTGATGTTCCACAGCATGCTTGGCGGCAACGGCAATGTTGTTGAACAGACAAAATCCCATCGCCTGGTGCCGTAAGGCGTGATGTCCCGGGGGACGCACCAAACAAGCCGCGCGGATTTCATCGCCGGTCAGTACCGCATTCACGGCGGCAACTCCCGCGCCGCATGCTAAGCGCGTGGCGTCGTAAGACCGGGGACTGACCACAGTATCCGCCTCGATACGGCCGCCCCCTTTTTCAGCGAATTTTGAAACCAACTGGACGTAGTTTGAATTATGAACACGGGCAATTTGCTCGCCAGTCGCTTCTTCAAACCGCGGCCGCGTAAAACGTTTGTTGAGTTCTGATTCGTCGATGCTAGCCAAAACTCGCGACAATCGCTCCGGGCACTCCGGATGGTGGCCGGTTTTGTGTTCGAGAAACAGAGGATCGGTGTAGAGTAAAGGCATGGCAAGGGAGTTCGATCTGAAAATCGGTTCAACTCAGAGCCGACGCCTACAGTTGTATGACGTATGCTCAATTATTGCTTAGACGTATAAGAGTATCCGGAATTTTGCCTGGCAGGACAATCGATCCAGCCACGATAACTGGAAAAAACGATTAGGCTCCAGCACTCAAAATGACTCATTTTATGGGCTGGGATGGAACTGGGAGGTTACCGAGGGACAAGGCCGACAGACAGCCTGCTGCGTCCTGAGAATCAGAACTTCAGCAAACTTGTCCCAAAGTTTTAGTGGCTCTCTTAGGGAATCAACTTGACACTTCCGACTCTGCGGTGATAACGTAGATTTTCGTTACTGTTGTTATTCTTTATTGTTTTCAGTCATTTCATTGCGGGTCGCCGTCAAGGCGAGGGCCACGTCATTCCTTGTTTCGCATTTTTTGCGCCATCCGACTTAAGAGGGCTCTGTCCTCGGAACCGAGTTATTTTTCGGTCACTTTTCATTGGGTAAGGTGGAATTGGTCGATTTATCGCGGCCTAATGGTCTTCATGAAATCTTTGCGAATCGATCATTCCTGCGAAAAAAGACTCCGAGACTGCAAATTTGCTACTCTTGGCCATTGATCTCCGGCATAATATCAGAACGTCAGTTCTGACCGGTTATCGGCCGAACTGCAGCGTCCTTCGTAACAGTCGGATGTTGTGCGTGTTTGCGGTAATATGTCAGCGATACCGACGTGTTGCATGAATTGTGCCTGAGAAAGAATTCGAAGACTCAGCCACTACTTAGGTTCTCTAAACGTGCCCCGACTGAATCGACACATGAATCGAGTACTCAACGAAGAGACCGGAATTAGCAACCGCATGGTCAACACGGACGATCAACCGACTATGTGTTTACAACTCCGTCGCCGATCCCTCCTGCTGGCTCCGATTTTACCGGTTGGTGCCATGGCAGTGGTACTGTCCATCGCAACCGCGTTTGGACCGGCTCAGCTGATGGCCGCCGACGGAACGCCGGCGGATTCCGTTCCGGCTGAAAGCCCCGCAACTGCAGAGCAGGAAAAACCCGAATCGCAGTTACCTTTTGGGTATACGCCCCCATCGGTCATCCCGCCGGGCGCATCGAGCGATGAAGAATGGATTGTGCAGTTTGGAGACGGGGGCAAACGCGATACGGACAATGCACGACGGGACTTCCTCTCCGTGTTCAACCGAGGAAATTTCGAGTCCGCCGAAGACCGCGAAAACTTCGACAAATACATTCAATGGCGTCTATCGCAATTTACGTTGCGAAAATATTTGACTGCCAACGCCGATCAACAACAAATCGGGACCATGCGCTCAAAATGGCTTCGGGACGTCGAACGCGCCCGCAAAGCCGGCCCGACCGTCTTCCAGGCGTATCTCGACACTATCGTGCGGGAAACCCCTAAGTTGTTTAAATACCATTTCGTAGCTCGACTAAATGGCGCATGGTTGTTGGCCGAATTGAACGAAACTCCGGCTGAAAGCAACAAGCCTGCTGTCCCGTATAAAGCAGTCTCCGAACCGCTGTTGGATTTTCTGGGACAGGAAAACCAACTCGATGTCGTGCGTGTTCCCGCTGTGCGGGGCCTTGCACGCGTGATCCGGGATGGTCAGCCACCCGAAAAATTACGTGACGATATTATCACAGCTTTTGTCAATGAGCTGCAAAACGGCGATCCGAAAAACGACGTACTCGCCACCACGATTGCCGAAGAACTCGGCAGATTGGGAATCGTCAATGGCAGTGACCGCACACCGGTCGTCGTCAATGCTCTCACAAAAGCCTTGGCGGACAAAAAACGAGGCTATCGGTCTCGCAGTGAAGCCGCCGCTGCCCTGGGGCGGCTCTCGTTAGACAACACGATCAACGTACGGCTGATAGCGTTCGAAATCGCCGCGCTCGCACAAGAAATGGCCACCACTTTCGAAAAAGAGGCACTCGAAGCCCAGAAAAACGAACAGAAACCCAACTACGTCGCCTGGAAGAAACCGTTCTTCAACCTTTACACGGCGTTCAAAGGGGACAAGCGGGAAAATATCGAGCGCGGACATGGCCTGAGTAACAAAGATGGCCTGAACGGGGCGATCAAACAAACGGTCAATGCTGCCTACGGTCAAGTTCTGCCGTTGGTCCTTTCGATCCTTGTGGAAAAACCGATTGAACCCAAGGATCAGGATGCCATTTCGCAATGGTTAGAGGCGAATACGCCGCCCAGCCGTAAAGTGCACGATTCCTTCAAGGAAATCATCAGCGACGACCAGTCCCGCGCTCCCGGGACCCTCTCGAGTGCGACTGCAAGCAATACCGAAGCGAATAATTAATCGCTACCCTGCTTCTGTCACGCCGCCGCTACCGCGAGAGACTTTCGCTTCCGCCACGCTCTGATGGAGCTGCCTGTCACTGTTTTTTACCGCATGGGCAACCACACGATGAGATTGGCTCGGTCACCGTTTGCGCAAATAGCGGTTTCTGAGAAATTGGGCTGGCAGGACCCGGCGTGAATCGACTATCTTCCGCCTCACTTCTGAGATTAACCGCCCAGTGTGACATACCTGACATTCGGTTGGCACGACTATCGTCAACCTTTAGAATTAGGGTCACTTTGCAGCGCGGTTATGCTCCAGTTGAACAGTTGGCCGAAATTTGCCGAAAACGAGTAAGTCTTTTTTTGCCGCGAAGCAGAAAAACCGGATGAGTTGTAGGGACGCGTTTGTCTCAAAATCAATACACCGTCTTTTGCTTGGCGCTAAAAAATTCCTGTCAATTTGGCGACAGGGGTAATTGAAGTTGCGGTTTGGATCCTTTTTTGTGGAGTGCGGCCGGGGAATTTGATGTTCTCGGCAGCTCAAACCACTCCATCGGCTTGAATGATCATTTTGATCGAGGTGTGTTCATGGGACAGTTACGGCAGTTGCGGGTCACTGGTTTCTTAGTACAACTCTTTACGTCTCGGACCACAATTGCCGTTGCGATCACCGCTGGCATTTTGGGGATGGCCGTATGTGAAGCAAACGGTCAGGAAGCCGCCCAGGAACACCCCCTGGTCAAGCCGCTGAAAATTGTCCGCCAAAGCCGCAAAGCACTCGATGGCGTTAAGGACTACACCGCGACCTTTTCGAAAAAAGAACGCCTGGGACGTGGCGGCCGCCAACTGTTGTCGCAAACCATGCGGATGAAATTTCGCGAAGAACCATTCAGCGTCTACTTTTTCTTCCAAAACAAAGATGCCGCCGGACGCGAAGTGATTTACGTCGATGGCCGCAACAACAACCAATTGGTCGTCCATGAAGGCAGTGGCATCGCCTCGCTCGTCGGCACGCTCACCTTTGCTCCGACTGCCAGTGAGGTCATGAAAGAAAACCGCTATCCAATCACCAAGGTTGGTCTAAAAAATATGGCGGACAAAATCATCACGCAGTGGGAAGGCGAATCCAAAGTTCGCGAATCGACCGTTAAGTACTACAACAGCGCCAAACTAGGCAACGTCGACTGCATGGCAATCGAATGCAGCCATCCCACGCCCCGCCGGCAGTTCACGTATCATATGACCCGCGTCTATATCGATAAAAAATCCAAACTGCTCGTCCGCGTCGAACAGTACGGATGGCCCAGCCGCGCCGGACAACAACCGCCAATCGTCGAGGAATTCACCTACTCCGACATCAGGACCAACGTCGGACTTCGCGACGCCGATTTCGATCGCCGCAATCCTCAATACAACTTCTAAGGCGTTGCACCCAGGCCATCACGGTCGCGGGTGCAAGCAGGGTGAAACGCGAACGGCAGTGGACGCCGTGATGAACCGAGCGACGTAACATGCTTTAATGTTCGTCGCACGCTCCACGATCGATTTCCAATAGCACGCCGATGATCTGGGCGACGCCGGTGAGAATGGGCTCGATCATCACAAAATCGGGCTGGCGCAAACGCGTTTCGCCGTTGGTAATGCCCAAGGTCACCGCCGGGATCCCCGCAGCAATAAATTCCGACAACTCCGACGGACGATCATCCTGCGTGGGTTGAATGTTGAGTTGTGACATCACATCAACCACCGATTTCACGAGCGGATGCGCGAATGGGACTCCGCCCGGTTCGCGTCGGAAAAAGCAATCCAGCCGGGTCTCGATACCGGTGCTGGCTGAGGATTCTGTAACGATCTCCTCGATCTCGCCAACAATGCGGTCCAACTCTTCGCTGGAATCGCTGAGGACTTCGAGTCCCAACTCACCGTAGTCCGGTTCCACGTGATACAAATCGCCCGCCTTGATCTGTCCCAAGCGAATCTTGGTGTACGGTCGCGTCGGCATTGCGATCGTCAGCAGACGGTCGATGATCCGATTCAAGGCAATCAACGCGTTCCCGCCCTCGCCAGTAACGTTGCAGACAATGTCCGCGCGAACCGTGCCGGTCGTGAACGTATTGAGCCGTCCCAGTTTGATGCCTTCCAAAAGTAGTCCAAAATCACTGGGGCGTTCAGCGTGATCGAGTACAAATCGCAATCCCTCGTCATGCCCCCGTTTTAGCGATCGGACCGAGCCGACGAGTTGCAGGTTCGAGTCCAGGACGATGCCCAATTCCTTAAGACAGCAAGGGACCATGGACATTACCGCGGCTCCGAGTGAGTTGTCAGCCACACCGTGGCCAACGATGCGATCCGCGTCGACAACGACGTGATGCTCCGTTGAATGGCAGATCGGGGTGCCGAGGTGCGCGACCAGCATCACTGTGCGGAGGCCCGTTGTTCCCGGTAAAAATCCGATCGCGTTGCCTGCGGCATCCGAATCCGCCTCAGGGAGCCCAGCGGCGACAAGACGATCGAGCAGATAACGGGACCGCTGTGATTCTGCCCCAGTAGAAGCGGGGATCTGGGCCAACATCGCCAGATTGGCCAGCACCTCTTCGCGGAGCGGTGTTAGAGCGTTGACCAACTCGGTCAATGCCGGACGCTCAGCAGGGGGACGCGGATCCGTCAAGGTCGCTGGTTTTTGCGTCATCGGTTTATCTCCACCTGAAAGGAAGGCCGACGTCCGAAACGCCATGACGCATGACCATTGAGGGGATCTGAGACCGGTCAGCCTGAGGGGAACGGGGTGAACCGTCCACAAAAGGCCATGTTTCATTGTAACAAACGCTGACCACCTAAGCCATTCCAGCCATAACCAAGAGTATCCAACCCGCGACTAGAATCGCCCCAAGGTAGGTGTTCCAAGCAGGTTGTGGCACAGTTTCCCAATTCGCCCAACTGTTTCGTCTGAACTGATGGCTCTTGAAAGACACGGATAGAGAGTGCCTCTGGCGTACACACCGAGTGAAATTGGTGTATAATACTACCGATGTAGGTCCCACTACTTAAGCGGGGCGTTGCTCGGTCAGTCACGAGCAGAATTCCGCGGCGTTTCGTGTGTTTTTTTCAAAATGTGGGCGGAGAAAAAAACGACGACCATGCTGCTAGTGGTAAACCCCAGGTTTGCATTCCTTGCTGGAGCCGGATTCCGGACGGTTCTTCAGGGATGTGCCGAAATCTAATGATCTACCCTGAGATCGTTATTCAATTGCGAATTTGTACTCGCAATCGGCATCCTGATAGCGGTACTATGTGCTCAACCCAGCTGTTTTTTGCGAGGGAAGAATGGCGTCGCAGCTTCTAACAAACTCATTTTTGGAGTTGCTCGAAAAGAGCGAATTGCTGCCACCTGCACAATTCAATGCGGCGGTGCGCAAGTTCAAGCTTCAAGAAATGCCGTCAGGGTTTGAAGCTGCTAAGACTTTGGTGCTCAATGGGGTACTCTCGCGGTTTCAAGCGGACCGCTTGATGCAAGGCCGCTATCGTGGCTTTTTCATCGGCAACTTCAAGGTCCTGGAAATTCTCGGTGTCGGTGGTATGGGCTGGGTCTATACAGCCGAAGACCTGCAATCGGGCCGCATCGTCGCACTCAAAGTCCTTTCGGAACATCACCAGCATATTGTTGATATGCAGGCTCGCATGAAGCTGGAAGTCCGTGCCGGCCAAAAACTCGACCACCCCAACATCGTCCACGCCTACAAGGCCGAACACACCGGCGATGTCGACTTCCTCGTCACCGAATATGTCGAGGGGATCAATCTGCAGGAATGGTCAGACCTAGCCGGTCCCACCCCGTTTCCGCAGGCGTGCGATTTTATTTGCCAGGCCGCAGCCGGTTTGCAACATGCTCATAGCAACGGACTGGTTCACCGCGATATCAAGCCGTCGAACCTAATCGTTGACAAGTCCGGCACGGTGAAGATTTTAGACTTTGGTTTGGCGCTGACCCGTAACGATGAAGACGAATTCTCGTTGGCCATGATTTTCGGCCATGATTGCTTGGGGACCGACGATTTCATCCCCCCGGAACAAGCCCGCGAAAGTTATGCGGTCGATTCCCGCGCCGACCTCTACAGCCTGGGGTGCACGCTGTATTTTCTGCTCAGCGGACGAGTGCCGTTTCCGCTCAAGACCACGCCGGAAAAACTACGTGCGCACTTAAGCAAAACACCGCAACCGATTGGCGAACTCGTACCGACACTCCCCGAACCGGTCATCGCCGCCGTTGAAAAGATGATGGCCAAAGATCCCGCCGAACGGTTTCAAACCGCCGCTGAGGTCAAAGCCGCGCTCGAGCCATTTGCCGAACGCAAACTGATCCCGTTCGATTTTCCGGCCATGCTTGTCGAGCGTTGCAAGGACGCGCAACGCCGGGTCTCTGCACTGAAGCAGCGGCGCAGAAAAATCGCCGAAGCGAGTTCCTCGAGCTCAATGGCACGACGGATGATGTTGGATTCCTCAAGCCAGCACCTGCAAGCGGGGGTCGACACCGGGGTTCCCGGCGAAACGCGACCACGACGCTCTGCCGTATCACTCGTCAACCCGCTGGACTCGTATACCGCCTCAAAAATTCCGTCGAGTGACATGAAAGCCAAGTCCAGGCCGCAGCAGGGCACGCAACCGTTTCCCACGTCCCAGCCGCAGTCGACCACATCAGCCACATTTGCTCCGGCTTATTTGACTTCCCAAGCCGGCGGCCGCCCCATCAAACTCTATCAACCGTATCTGGTGGTTGGCCGTGATGAAGGTTGCGACATCACAATCGACGGGACAGGTGTTTCCGGCCGGCATTGTGAATTTCGCTGTGATGGACAGCAGTGGACGGTCACCGACCTGGGCAGTAAAAACGGCATCCAAATCAACGGACAATCAGTCGAGTCCCACGCAATTCAATCAGGCGATGAACTTACGTTCGGCAAGTTGCAGCGGTTCCGCTTTCTGACCACCGCCCAACAGCCTCAATCGGCCCGGATTACTTGGCCAGCCATCGCAGCCAGCCTCGCACTCGGAGCCGCTGCCGCAACCGCATGGTGGTGGTTCCTCGCACGGTAGTCGATTATCGGAACTCAAGCACGAACCGCATATCGGGTATCGCATCGACAGAGTCAGGTCGATCGCTCCACAGGCGAATCGTCATCCGCGCCGGCAGGTCCGTAAGCCGCAGCCCGGTGAATTCTTTTTGCGGAGGACTGACTTCATTGCAGCCGCCCGGCGCGCCACAGTGCGGATCGTGCCGCAAGTATTGTTCAATCAGTACCGCCCCAGATAGTTCAGGAGGCAGTGATATGCTATCCGCTTCGCTGGGTAAGACTGACGCATAATTGAGATTCATGTCCCGCGCGTTCATGCCCACTAGCTGTAATGAAATATCCTCCAGCGAAACGGGCTCCGCCTCAATGCGACCGGTCTTCTGCAGGTAACGACTGACTTCATAAACCGCTGTCGCACGAGCTTGGCTGGATTCCCAATACAACGAGCTGGGAAACAGTTGCCCAACCGAAGCCTCGGTGTTTGGCTCGATCGGCGGCGCGGCGATCGTCGCTGCCACCAGTAAATAGGGATTCAACACATACTCCGACCCGGCTGACAATCCCGGCTCACCGTCGCTCACGGACTGGAAATCGCCGGGCAATTCTCGCCAGGCGGACCGGCTGCGCAGGCGGCAGAACACCGCTTCGGAGGGCCGATAGTTGATGCCGATCAGCAACGGTTGTTGCCAGACCGCTTTAACGCGCAACCGCAGGATTTCCTCAACGGTCATTCCGCCAAACGGACTCGCTGGGGCGATGGGAATCGTATAGGAGTCCTGGGAGAGTGCCTGCTTGCCAATCAGCAACGTGTTTTGATTGGCAGCGGCAAAAACCGGCTGAATGGGGTACTCAATGATCCAACAGATCATTCCGCAACAAACGGCAAAGGAGAACAGCTGCCGGTAATTTGTGCGTCGTTCGGGAGCTTTTTTGTCCGAAGCATCAGTCATGAGGGAATTGAGCCTGCTGCGAGGGAGCGGATTTCTGGCCTAGTGCTTTGTCACGATTTCTAATTTGGATGGGGTGCCGTTGGCTTTGACAGTGCAACTTCAGGTGTGTGCGATACTTGCGAAACACTGGCAGAGCCAGTGGCACCCACTTTCTTGAGTTTGATGATGCCCTCAGTAGGCAGTTAATAGCATAGCTTACGGCCACTGCGGCAGATGGCTTTTGCGAGACTACGTCCGATTTCGCGACGCGTTATGACCGGTAGAGCCCGCACAGGTCGGACCGCACATTCAGCGTGACACAATCTGAACCTACCCGCGTCAAATGCGTCTCATCCGGAGGGGAAACGCAGAACGTTGGTTATTTGCCCCCACGATCACGGCCTGACCGGCAATGTGGTTGATTCCTGTTTCCTTCGCCTCTAAAGTGCGTCAGGCGGTTTTTGAATCCGCGATTGTTTAATCGTTACGACAACAGGAGTCAGTTCTGTGGCTGCAAAAGCCTGGGGTGGTCGGTTTGCTCAAGCAACCGACCCGCGCGTGGAAAAATTCACTGAGTCGATCAGTTTCGATGCCAGATTGGCCCCCTACGATATTCAGGGGTCACAAGCGCATGCGACCATGCTGGCGCACGTTGGTCTGATCAGCGACGACGAGCGGGACCAAATCGTCGCGACGCTCGACGAGATCGGCCGCCAAATCGCCGCTGGACAACTTCCATTCCGTACGGAATTGGAAGACATCCACATGCATGTTGAGTCGGCGCTCACCGAAAAACTGGGGGACATTGGACGCCGACTCCACACCGGCCGCAGCCGCAACGATCAGGTCTCCACCGATCTGAGGCTGTATGTCCGCGATGCCATTGGCCAAATCGACGGGCTGCTCCGCGATTTGCAGTCCGCCTTTGTCGCTCGTTGTGAGCGTGATGCCGACGTGGTGCTGCCCGCCTACACGCATCTACAACGCGCACAGCCGGTCTTAGCTGCGCATTATTGGTTGGCTTATTGCGAAAAATTCGGCCGCGATCGCGCGCGTTTGCAGGATTGTCTCAAGCGCGTGAACATCTGCTCGCTTGGAGCAGCGGCGCTGGCGGGGACGTCGCTGCCCATCGATCGCCAAATGACGGCCGATCTGCTGGGCTTTACCGCTGTAGCCGGCAACAGCCTGGATGTTTCCAGCGACCGCGATTTTCTGGTGGAGTTCACATTCTGCCTGTCGTTGATCGCTGCGCACCTGAGTACCTGGGCTGAGGAGTGGATCATTTGGTTCACGACCGAATTCGGTTTCCTCAAACTGCCCGATGCGTACACAACTGGCTCGTCGATCATGCCGCAAAAACGCAATCCCGACGTGTTGGAACTGATCCGCGGCAAATCGGCCCGCCCCATCGCCGCTGTTGGGCAATTGCTGGTACTGATCAAAGGCCTGCCGATGGCCTACAACCGCGACTTGCAAGAAGACAAACTGGCCGCCTTCGACGCCCACGACACCGTTTCGGCTTGTTTGGAATTGGCGGCCGCTGTCGTCGAGGGAGCCGAACTGCAGCGCGACACGATCAACGCCCGCATCGAAGAGGGCTTCTTGGACGCGACAACCTTGATGGAGTACCTGATCAAACAAGGCGTCCCCATGCGCACCGGCCACGAAACGGTCGGCAAACTGGTCGCACTGTGCGAATCGAAATCCTGCAAACTCGCCGACCTCTCGCTGACAGAATTACAAAACGCCTGCGACAAAATCAGCGACGATGTCTATGGAGTCCTCGGCACAGCCAACGCCATCGCCGCCTTCCAAAGTTACGGTTCCGGCGGCAAAGAACCGGTGGCGGAGCGGATCAAGTATTGGCGAGCCGAGTTAAAAAGTAGGGTGCGTCGCGACGCACTTTTCGCGTAACGTCGGACGTCCGAGTGCACTTCCCATACAACTCCCCAGCAATGCCCAAATTGGCGAACCCTTGCACAAACGATGAAGAGCCGGCCCTGCCCCGTTCGACGAGCCCATGTTTGAGCGGATTGATATGCACATATCAAGCGGAAGCTCGCACCACGCGGGCGATGCCGCCTCGATTATTCGCCGGGGAAGGCGGAGAGGACGCGGTTCATTTCTTCGTAGCTGGTTTGTCCGGCGATGACTTTGCGGGAAGCAGCCATTTCCAGGGTTTCCATCCCCTTTTCTTTGGCGATTTGCAGGATATCCAATCGCGGTTTGTGATGCAGGACGGCGCGGCGGAGGTCGGCATCCATGCCCAGGACTTCGAAGACGGCCGTCCGTCCGAGGTAACCGGTGCCGAAACAGGTGTCGCAACCGGTGCCTTTGAAGATTTCCACCGTACCGGCGGCTGCTGGGTCAAGGCCGAGGATTTCGCATTGGGGTTCGTCGGGCTGGTAGGCGACCTTGCAGTTTTGGCAGATTTTACGCAACAGGCGTTGCGTGACGACGCAATACACAGAATCGGCGATCACCATCGGCGGGACGTTGAAGCCGCGAAGCACGTCGAACGTAGAAGTGGTGTCGTTGGCGTGGAGCGTGCTGAGGACCAATGTTCCCGCCAATCCAGCGCGGGAACCGATTTGCGCGGTTTCCGGGTCGCGGATTTCGCCGATCATGAGCACATCGGGATCTTGCCGCAACAGCATCCGCAGAGCGCGGGCGAAGGTGAAATCGATTTGCGTATTGATCTGCGTCTGATTGATACCATCCATCCGGCGTTCCACCGGGTCTTCGATTGTGCAGATCGACTTGCTGGGGTCGTTCAGTTCGTCGAGGCAACCGTACATGGTGGTACTCTTGCCCGCTCCGACGGGACCGACGGTGAGAATCATACCGTAGGGAATATTCAGGAACCGTTTGAGCATGGGGAGCTGCGCGTCATCGAAGCCGAGATCGTCTAAGCGGTGGAATGCCTGTTCGCCGGGCATCAAACGCAGCACGACGCGTTCGCCGTAATTCGTAGGTCCGCAGGCGACGCGGATATCGCGTTGGGTGCCCATGACCAGATTGGAAATATGGCCGTCCTGCGGCAGGCGTTTCTCGGTGATATCCATGCCGCCCATCAACTTGATGCGTGAGACCATGTGCGCTGCCTGGGCTGCAGGGACGTGCAAAATGGCGTGCAACAGGCCATCGACGCGGAGCCGGATGCGGATTCCCCCTTCGTCGGGATCGAAGTGGACATCGGTGGCGTTGAGTTGAAAGGCGCGTTCGAGCAGCAAATCGACCAATGGACCGGGGCCGACAACATCCACCAACTCGCCCAATTCTTGTTGCAAAGCTTTTTGGCGAATATCGCGTTCTTTACTTTTAGGATCCATGGTTGCAACTCCCTAGTACCGTGAATGATTGTGTTTGCTGGATGTTTCGATTGATGCTGAAATCAAACGGCGGAACATTTGGGGAAGTTTCGCCGCGAACTAACGCACGCTGCTGACAAAGATGATTTCGGCAGTGCCCCGGTCGTTCTGTTTAGCTGCTGGTAGAGTGCCGGGAATGGGCAAATCCTCGTCTTTGTTCCAGACAACGCATCGTATTGGCTGCGTGATTTATGACAGATAGCACCCCGGCTTGACCGTTGGACCTATCTCTAGGGACGTGCTGAGTCGACGATCATTTGTCTTTTTTATCGCGGTCGAGTCGGTCAATTCTTAACACTGGCTTGGGTGCCTGTTCCGTCGCTTCCACAGCGGCTGCAGCATCGGAATCGACGATGGGGGGAGCCACGTTTGCGGCAGATAGTTGTTGGAACCCGCCCACGCCGATGGCAAGACCGGCGAGGAGAATTAGCCCGCCGACAATCCGTGCGGCTCCGGCATTGCGGAATAACGTCAAGCCGCTGATAACAACGGCAACGGCTGCCAGGGCGAATAACACGTACACCGATTGCTTGGAGTCGTCGAAAAGCGGGTCGCCGGAGCGAGTGGTCCACCAGACCCAGCCGGCAGCTGCCGCAGCAATCAGAGCGATGATTGGTCCGGTCCACGAGGCTTGTGCGGTTCCATTCTGTGCAGCCAAAGGAGATTGCTTCATGGCACTGATGGCCTCATCGCGCGTGGGAACGACATCCCACAGCGAATTGAGTCCAGCGATGCTCAACACCTCCGTGACCATTTTCTGTTCGCTTTGGACGACCATTCTGCCGTTTTTCTTTTGAACGGCTTTCCAGAGCCTGACGAGCAACGCGACCATTGAACTACCCATGTAGTCCAATGCCGAGAGGTCGACCAAGAGTGCGGGGGACCGCAGGGCATCCAAATCGGGAATAATTTCGTTCCCAACCTGTTGAACGTCGCCCCATTGGACTTCGTTCAGCTTGGGCAAGAGGCACAGGACAACGTACCCTCGCGTTTTTTCGAGAGTATAAGGGGCATCGCTGGTCGACACGTGGATCTCTCCGAGGTTGTTCAAGAAGTGGTCTAAAAGACAGCCCTGGACTGGCCCGGAAGTCCGTGGCAGTGCCTAATCAAATCAAACCCGTAGCGAACGCAGACTTTATCGATGTGTGAAGACTCGTCGATAATGACAATCGTGCCATTTCCGCGAGCCACGCGTTCCTGTGGCCGTTCAGGATAACAACTTCCCCTTCATTCGTCAGCTAAGTGCAGCCTGTGATTGAACGGTGCCGATAGTGATTACGTGTCCTGTGAGCAAAATACGAGGCAGACAGACGAGCCCACCCACGTAACAGCGAATTGTTGAGTCTCTGGATTAAAGTGTTTCCCGCTATTTTGCACGAGTTGGCACAAAATATCCAAGCAATATTATGGTTTTCCCGCGACTTCGCTACAAATTCCGCCACAAATGCATGGTGAGGTCGCAGTTGGAATCGTAAAGGAACGGCGAAGTCGGTCCGATTGCGTCGGTTATGGCGGCCACACGGGATGGCGGAGACAGGTACAGGGACGTTTGGGGGAATCCGGTAAGATATGCTTTTCTGATTGACATCCGTTTTTTTTGATCCGTATACTAAAGACTGAATCGCATGGCCGTAAAACGTCTCTCACATTGCGGCAGAGCGTGCGAATGAAAGTCTCAACAGTTGAAATCAGCCGTTTCACCAGCGCAGCTATTTTTTTGACCTGAAAAGACTGGCGCCCCCCTTTTCGAGGGTGTGTGTCGGCGACAAACGGTAATTGGCACGGAAAGGTTCGTTTTGATGACAAAATTGGGGAAAAGCCTGGTCGTCTTTCTGGCGTTTGCCAGTGTGGCATTCATGGGCTTTGCCGCCGTGACGTCATTGGGCAGTACGAATTGGAAGACGTTTCTTTCTGAAAAACGAGTCGACCGCGGCACGATGACCTATGCGGAGAAGGTCAAAGCCCAGGAAGATGAATTGCGACAGCTGCGGGAAGAGTTCCAAGCTGCCGAAGCCGCGTTGAACGATGCCAAAGCGACACGTGAGGCAGACACCGCCGCGATCCTCGCACGCGAAGCGGCACTGGTCGCAGCAGTTGAAGAGTTGAATGCAAAAGTCATTGCGGCGACCAAAGAAGCAACGGTCACAGGCAACAAGGTGCTCGACATTAAAAATCAAACGAGCGACCGACACGAAGAAGTGGTCCGCATGCAAAACCAGTTGAAGGAACTTCGATCACAAATTGAAATCGCCCGTGAGGAAGACCGACGACTTGCAGACCGAGTCATCCAAGCCAAAGAGTTATTGAAATCCACCCAACGGCGAAACGAGAGATTAAAAAACAATTAGCCGCACGGTGACGTCCTGCGGGGCGACAATCCAGAAGAGACCGACTTAAAAGACAAACTTAAATACAGACTTTGCCGAACATTGTCGGCAATCCCCAGGTGAAGAAAACGTTTAGTACAACGGGGGCCTCGTCACGAGCTGACGATCCAAGGGGCCATCCCAATCACTTCACCCGATATTTCATGCAATTTTAGTCAGCGCAACTTTCGAGGGAGCCACCTCCATGTCGTTCGTTGGAAAACTGTTAGTCGTGTTGCAGGTCGTGTTGAGCGTCTGTTTCATGGCGTTCGCCGGTGCGGTCTTTGCGACGCATACGAACTGGAAACAGGAAAACGCAGCTACCCAAGCCAAATTGGACTCTAAGACGAGTCAAATGAATACGCTGCAGAACCGTTTTGAGCAGTTAGATGCCGAAACTGAAAAACTGACGGCGGAATTGGAAAAAGAGCGGGACACGCTTGTCGCCGAAGTCCAAAATTTGACGAATGAAAACAATCAATACAAATCGCGTCAAAACGACCATGAAAATCACGCCAATGTGGCGCAGGAGCAGACGCGGATCGCACTGAAGCACGCCGAAAACCGGACCAACGAAGCGGTCACGCTGCGAAAAGAAAACAAGCAGATCACCGATTCGCGGCATGAAGAACTGAAGGAACGGTTGCGTCTGGAAGTCGCGCTCAAGGCTGAGCAGGAAAAAACGGCCCTGCTGAATGAAACTCTCAAAGATCAATTGCGTGACATCGCCCAACTCAAATCGGCCTTACGCCGGGCCGGCCTGTCGGACACACCCGGACCGATTGCACAAGCTCCCCCACAGGATGTTGATGGTCGTGTGAAACGCGTGAAGAAAAATCGTCGCGGCACTGTTGACCTGGTGGAAGTGAACATCGGCTCCGACGATGGTTTGATCAAGGGACACACTTTAACCGTCTATCGAGGCGGCAAATACCTCGGTGAACTAAGAATTGTAGAAACATCGACTGATATGGCTGTCGCAGAAGTGCTGTCGACCGCCAAAATCGGACTGATTCAGGAGGGGGACAATGTCACCACGAAGCTCTAGCAGTCGCCGCACGAAGAAAAAGCCTCAAGGCCCCCCGCCCGAAGCGGACATTTACGTCGCCTTGTTGTTCGTATCTGTCGCCGCCTTAATGACCGGGATTGGATTCTTGTGGGTCGAATTGGATGCCTACGGATTCACATCGCCGTAACCGGCTGACGTCGAGAAACTTAAAGAACGCCGTTCCTTAGCGAATGGCGTTCTTTTTTTGCGCGACAACAGTTGTACAACCACATTTGAGTCGCGGCAGATTCCGTGAGTCACTTCCCACGCCGTCAAGCAATGTGCATACTTGTTTGCAGAAGCTTTTCAACCGGGAATGAGGGATACGGACCGTGAATCAACACTCACCAATCATCGTCAGTAACAACGATGGCGTCGTGCGACTCGGCCTGAATCGCGCGGAAAAGAAAAACGCGATCACCGTCGAGATGTATGGATTACTCGCTGCGGGCATCGCACAAGCCGAAGCGGATCCAAAGGTGCGGGCGATACTCATCCACGGTACCGCAGACTGCTTTACCGCTGGCAACGACCTCAAGGACTTTTTAGGCTCGCCCCCCGCTGAGGCAGATAGTCCTGTTGCGCAATTCCTGCAGGCGATCAGTACCGCCACCAAACCGTTGGTCGCAGCTGTAACGGGACCGGCGATTGGAATTGGCACCACAATGTTATTGCATTGTGACATGGTGTTTGCCGGGTCGGGTGCGACGTTGCAATTGCCATTTGTCAATCTGGGACTCTGTCCCGAAGCGGGTTCCAGTTATCTGCTGCCGCAATTGATCGGTCATCAGCGGGCGGCGGAGTTGCTGTTGCTTGGCAAACCGTTCTCAGCGGAAACGGCGTGTTCGTACGGCCTAGTGAATCGCGTCTTGCCTGACGACGAAGTGCTCGGTGCTGCCGTCGAATGCTGCCAAGAGTTGGCAGCCCTGCCCCCTTCGGCGCTGCGGGAGACGAAGCGTCTGATGAAGCAGTTCGCAACTCCGACGGTCGCGACAACAATGCAGGCAGAAATGGCAGCATTTGCTCAGCGGCTGAAATCTCCCGAAGCCCGAGAAGCCATGACCGCATTTTTCGAACGTCGTCCGCCCGACTTTTCAAGTTTTGAATAGTCCGCGCGTGTCGCACTGCCCTACACTTTCCATTCTCGTGCCCCTCGTGAGTTGACCATGGTCGTTTTTTTTCGCGTTGTCGGATGTCTGCTATTAGCGACCACATTTACGGCAAGCCTTCCCGCTGCCGAGCAGCGGCCGAATGTGTTGATTGCTGTTTCGGACGATCAGTCCTATCCGCACGCGTCGGCGTATGGATACCAGGCAATTCAAACCCCCAATTTCGACCGTGTCGCGCGGGCGGGGGTGTTATTTCACAATGCCTTTTCGCCGGCGCCGGGTTGCAGTCCAATGCGGGCAGCCTTTCTGACCGGCCGAAATATCTGGCAGTTGGAACATGCCGGGACGCACGCCAGTTCCTTTCCGGCGAAATATGTCGGCTTTCAGGACCGATTGGAGCAGTCGGGATACTTTGTGGGGTTTACCGGCAAGGGCTGGGGACCGGGCAATTGGCAGGCTGATGGGCGGACGCGCAATCCCGCTGGTCCGGAGTATTCCAAGCGGACCGCGAAGACTCCACCCGGTATCCGCGGCACCGACTACGCAGCCAACTTCGCTGATTTCCTGGCGGAGCGTCCGAAAGATCAGCCGTTTAGTTTTTGGTATGGGGGCTCGGAGCCGCATCGGGTTTTTGAGAAGGGAATCGGCCGCCGCCATGGGCTGGATCCAGACAAGGTCGTCGTTCCACCCTTTCTGCCCGACACGCCGGAAATTCGCGACGACCTGTTGGACTATTGTTACGAAATCCAATGGTTCGATCAGCACCTGGGACGCATGCTGGACATGCTGAAAGAGGCGGGCGAATTGGAGAATACGTTGGTGATCGTCACCAGCGACAATGGGATGGCCTTTCCCCGCTGCCAAGGCGAACGCCTACGAATACGGCATTCACATGCCGTTGGCGATCGCTTGGCCGGAAAAAATTCCCGGTGACCGGGTGGTGAATGATCTGGTCAATTTGATCGACGTCACCGCCACGATTTATGCTGCCACGGACGTCAAACCGCCGGAGGAATATCCACTGGCCGGAAAGAGTTTGTTGGGGCTATTGGAATCGGATGCAAGCGGCATCATTGATCCTGATCGGGACGCTGTTTTTTCAGGCCGCGAACGGCATTCGTCGTCACGTTACAACTCGTTGGGCTATCCGCAACGTTGCATCCGCACGGCCGATTATCTGTACATTCGCAACTTCCGCCCCGAGCGATGGCCGGCTGGCGCGCCGCGGAAGTTTGGTAAAGGGCAGTACGCCAAAGCGGCCGCTGTGACGAACGACGATCTGGGTCCGGAACACGGCGGATACCACGACATCGATGCCTGCCCCGCCCTCGATTTTCTGATCGAGCACCGCGACGATCCGAAGATCTCGCGTTTCTTTCACCTGGCAGTCGACAAACGGCCGGCGGAAGAACTGTTCGACATCCGCACCGATCCCGGTTGCCTGAACAATCTGGCTGGTGATCCAAAATTTGCCAACGTGCAGCGACAGCTCTCGGCGCAATTGATGGATTACCTCAAACAGACCGGCGACGCGCGGGTCACGGCAAGTGATGGCGGCGACATCTGGGAAACCTATCGCCGCTACAGCAAGCTGCGTTGGTTCCCCAAACCGGAATGGGCGGAAGCGCATCCGGAACGCGTTCCACAACAAGATTGGGTAGAAGAACGCCGCCCAAAATAGCCGAGCACGTCGGGGGCTGCAATCATAGGGCAAGTTATTTAGCCACGGATTAACACGGATGAAACACGGATTAAAAAAAACGTGACCGTATGGGGCCGCACAAAATGGGAATTGAACCGAATTCTATTGGGACGCACCCGGTCTTATTGTGGGGCGTCGATGTTGCGGAGGTATTTTAGGGCTCGTTCGGCGTCGCCGGCGCGGTCTTCGCCTTGTGTGCGGGTGACGATCAGCCAGCCGCGATAGGCGATTTCATCGAGCGTGGCGACGAATTCCAGCCAATCGATCTCGCCACGGCCCAAGGCCACTTCCAATCCGCTGCCGGAGGCGTCTTGTAGTCCGTCGCGGGCTTGGACATGGAAGATCCATTGATGCAATTCGCGCAGCATGGGCACCGGGTCGTGTCCGGACATCAGAAACCCGGCCGGATCGAAATCGAGTCCCAACGGACCTTCGGTGATGTCCCCCAACAACCGCGCCAAATCGGCCGGATTATCGCCGCTGGGGGTGATTGCGGCAGCAACACCGACATGATTCCCATAGCGGGCGATGCCGTTGAGCACCTCCCGCAGAATCAAATAGTCGGGTGATTCGGCATCGGTCGGGATGCGTCCGATACGGAGCGTGAGGATCTTGGCGCCGAGTTGATAGGTGAAGTCCATCGCTGCTTTAGTGGCCGCGATGCGGCGTTCCAGGTCGTTGGCATTGTAAAATGCGCGGCGACTGGAGAAGCGGAGCGAGGGCACCTCCAGATTCATTTCGGACAGAAATTTCAAAAACTGCCGGCGGCCGGTGTGCGACAGATCGGACGGACGCAATTCGGTCCGTACATCGAACTGCACCCCCTCAGCCCCGATTTCGGAGGCGGCGATCAAGGTTTCCCGGACGGGGAGATTCAAACAGGCGGCGGTGACCGCTTTCTTTAAAGTTGGCATGTGGTGTTTTTAATCTTCAAACCGTGAAGAATCAACTGGACGGCTCGCCATTGGCAGGGGCGGCTGGCAAGTTCTTGGCCCAGGTTTGGTATTCCTCAAGGCAATCGGCGGGACTGACGAACTTTTTCCAGACCAATCGCCCACGAAAGCCGTATTCGCGGTTTTCTTCCACGCGGTGCACGACGTACTGAAAATCCCAGGCGGGGCGAGGATGCTGGGGGAGTTTGAATTTGAACAGACTCAACCGCATCTCATCGACCGGCGTGTGCGCCTTGTCAAACATCAGGATCAACGTCATGTCGCGTGCGGCCCGCCCGTAATAAAACGGTTTGGTGAACCGCGGTGCATCGTAGCTCCAGCTATTGAGCCGAAACTTCACGTCGTCGTCATACTTCAGCGGGTCGGCGTCGACGTGTCGATAGGTGCCCCCGCTGTTCCAATCGGCCGGACCGTCCGGTGCGTCGCCGTCGATCCAGGTTTCCTCGTCCCCGGGCTTCTTGATGCCGCGAAAATTCAGCGGGACCTGAGCGACGTCGTTCATGTAATTCGCAAAGAAAAACAACGCCCATCCCCGCTCTCCGAACAATCGCGCATCATGGACCCGGCAGCGAAACTCGAAGTCGATGTAATGCGGAGCGGTGACCGTATAGGTCAAGGAGCTGCTTACCTTCCAGGGGCTGTCCTCGGCGCGGCGCACGAGTTGCACGGAATTCTGATCCGGCAGCCGGTGCAGTGTGTAGCGCCCATGACGCGGCGTGAATTTGTTGTGGGGCGTTTGGTGTCCGGAAATGATGTGCTCAAAATTCAGCCCCGCCGAGGCGCCGCGTCCGTCGGGATCATAGGCATCAAATCCCGGTGCGTCGCGCTGATTGAACAGCGATTGCACGCCGCTGAGGATCTTGGGCGAGGCGGAATTGTCGCGGAATTGGACAGTGAGGTCGCCGGATTGGATGTCGATGGTTTCTTGGGCCGGGCCGAGACGGTCGTCGGCAGAGGCCGCTGCAACCAACAGCATCACAAGTGGCGTGCAATATATGGGTGCCTTCATAGATGCCTCAAGTTTTGATGCCGTTACTCCGCAACCGGTAGCTTGGCGCCGACATACACCGCGCGGTGCCGGTTGTCGTCAAATGCGAAATGCAAATACCCTTTGTCGGGGCTGACGAATCCGTCGGGATAATTCAACCGGCCGGGTGAGTCGACCAGGACGCGGCGATACGGCCAGGTTTTCATACCGTCGTCGCTGATCCACAATGACAGGGGATTGCGCTGCTTGGGGTGGGGATTGTGCAAGATCGCCACGCGGTCGCCGCCGAGAGGATACAAGGTGGCTTTAGAACCGGGATTGGGGATGTCGGTCTTTGTGGCGAAATCGGGCCAGGTCTTGCCCCCGTCGTGCGAGTCGGCGCGATACAAGACGCCCCCCAAATTGTCGGCGCGAATCAGCATCGAAATTCTGCCGTCGGCCAGCTCCACGATGTTGTTTTCGGCCCAGCCACGGTATTTGTCGTCGTCGGTCAGCCGGATCCAGCCGTGGACGGACCATGTTTTGCCATCGTCCTCGCTGATCATCACGCCGTTGCGCGGATTGTGCGGGAATCGTTCTCCGACATAAAACTGAAACGGCAGCATGATGCGTCCGTCGTGGGTCACGATGTGATTCCGTATGAAACTAGCCTTGTGCAACGGATCGGGCACCGCTGTCATCGGCGACCAAGTGCGACAAGAGTCGTCACTGTGTGCCTGCCATGTCCGCGCCTCGCCGAAACGGCCGTCATGCGTTGTAAAATACAGCGTGCAACGTTCGCCGTGCACCATCAATTCTGTGGGAACTAAGGCGCGGTTGGGATCGGTCTTTTTGACACCAAAATCAATCGGCTGCATCTCCGACCAGGTTCGCCCCTGGTCCAGACTCCGGGAGAGAAAGATCCGGTTTCGCGGCGACGGTTCCTTGTCCCCTCCACCGAGCATCACCATGACCCACGACCCGTCCGGCATCGCGCGGAGCGTTGTGTCGCAGACAAGTTTGTCGGGAGACTGGCCCTGGAAGATGGTGTGGATGACGTCGCGCGCATCATTCGCCTGCGCCTCCTCCGCCGGGCCGAGCGGTTCATCGGCCCCAACGAACGTGGATAGCGAGAGTAGTGTCAACACGGTGTACAGAGACCGCTTCATGAATTTGCTCCATTGAATTGCCAAGCGGTAGTCGATTGCGACGGTAGAGCCGTCGGTTTGGGACTTGGACGCTTTAGACAAATTGACGTACGAATTGAATGTCTTTGGCCGTCTGGGCGATGCAGCCGTCGGTGTCCAGGTTTTGGAAACTGTGCCGGCCTTTGTATTCGCTGTGCATCGAGATCACGCCGTTGTATCCCAGTGTATGCAGGGCTTCAATGAATTTCGGAACCGGACAGACGCCGTCGGCGACGGGGACGTTGATTGTTTGCCAATGTTGTTGGCCGTATTTGTCCCGGTCGGTTTTTTGCCAAGCGAAGTTCTTCATCGACGACAGGGCGATCCAGGGGCCGAGCAAATCCAAGCCTTGTCGCCAACCGTCGATGCCCCCTTCTTTGGTCATGTGTTGTGGGTCGACATAGGCGCCGATGTCCTCGGGGGCGAAGTCCTTGATCAATTCGTACAGATGCGTGCCGTGCGAGGGGATTGATTTGCCTGAGTGAATATGCACGCAGGGAAGCACGCCGTACGGTTTGGCCAATTTGATCACAGCGGCCAGTTGTTTTTTGACCGCATCCATCTCCTGAGCCATGGCGCCAAACTTTTTGTATTTGTAGTAGCCCAATTTGATGCGGTCGATTCCCAAATCACTAGCGGTTGCTAATAGCTTTTCCGAAGTCGCGTTTGGCTCGGTGATGGCGGTTGTTAGAAAATAAACCTTCAATCCGGCATCCTGGGCCGCTTGGACCGCTGCGGGCAATTCTTCGGCGACGTTTTCCGGAGCGATATGCCCACCGGGGCGGACGGTTAGGTCCAGGCCATCGGCGCCGATCTCTTTAAAAATGCGGCAGACTTCGGGAATTGGTCGGTCCTGGAAACTTTTGCTGAATACGGCTAGTGGATTTCCGGTCTTCACCTCCGCTGCTTCGGCTGAACGGGACTGCCCCAAAACGGTCGCCCCGGCCGCCAGAGCCAACCCGGTACGAGCGGTTTGATGGAGAAAGGTTCGTCGATTGGGTTGCGACATGATTTTTGGGCCTTGTGGTTGGCATTGAAGAACGCGGACCGTTGACGACAACCGCCGCCGGACATCAGGTTGATTATGACGTAAAAGCCGCGGCTGTCCAAGACAGGGCAGGAGTTCGGCTTGAGGCTTGAGGGGACAGGCTTGAGGGAGGTGCTTGGTATCCTGCCTCGGATTGGATTACATTTGGTACATGAATCAGCGACAGACATATCGCGCGCGGTGGGTGTTTCCCGGGGACGGGCCGCCGCTGGAGCGTGGGGTGATTGAAATCGAGGCGGGGCGAATTACCGCTGTGCATGACCGCGCCGACAGCGCGGCGCATGACTTGGGTGATGTGGCAATTGTACCCGGTTTGGTCAATGCCCATACGCATTTGGAGTTTAGCGATCTATCACAGCCGATTGCGCCGGCGTTGCCCTTCACAGATTGGATTCGCGCGTTGGTCGCCAATCGGCGCAGCCGCGATGCGTCGACAAGTGCCGTTGCCACAGGCAAGCGTGAAGCGGAACGAACCGGCACGACCCTGCTCGGTGAAATCGCCTCGCCCGGTTGGGATGCCGCCGAGTTTTTCCCGCCTGCTGCCCGCGTCGTGGTGTTTCAAGAAATCCTGGGACTGGCCGCTACGCAACACAATCCGCAATTGACGCTCGCTCGTGAACATTTGCAGCAGCCGCAACAGGACCGACTGATTTACGGTCTCAGTCCCCATGCGCCCTACAGCGTGCGTCCGGCGTTGTACGCAGCGCTCGTTCAACTCGCCGTGGAACATCAATGCCCCTTGGCGGTGCACCTTGCGGAAACGCGGGCGGAGTTGGAATTGCTCAGTTCCGGCAGCGGTGAGTTTGTGGAGATGCTCCGCGAGTTCGGCGTCTGGGATCCGACGGCAATCCCAGCTGGGTCGCGACCGTTGGATTACCTCCGCCCGCTGGCGAATGTCGAGCATGCGTTGGCGATTCACGGTAATTATCTGGATGACGAGGAAATCGCATTCTTGGCGGCGCATCCCAATATTACGGTCGTCTACTGTCCCCGCACGCACGCTTATTTCGGTCACGAACCACATCCCTGGCAGCGTATGTTGCAGGCGGGTGTTTCCGTGGCGATCGGCACCGACAGCCGCGGGTCGAATCCGGATTTGAATTTGTGGCGGGAACTGCAATTTTTGCGACGGATGTTTCCTGATGTCGATCCAGTGGAGTTGTTAGCGCTGGGGACCATCAACGGGGCGCGGGCCTTAGGACTGGATGGCGAAATCGGCACGTTGGGGCCTGGGAAATCCGCCGACATGGCGGTCGTGGCTTTGAATGGGGCGGCGGGTGAATTGTTTGCTCCGGAAACCGAAATCACCGCCACGATGTGCGCCGGGGATTGGGTCGCGGGTTAATTCTCCTCACATCCAAAGTGGAACCCCTTCAGGGTTCGTTCCACGGTTACACGCGTTCCCAGGGTGGCGCGGCTTTGCCGCTTACCCTGGGCTAGGATGTCTCACCCCTTCGGGGTATTGGTGTTTTTGCACGGAATTCTGTTTATCGACGGTTTTGGGATGACTGAAATTTCTGTTACCGGTCGAAAAACTGGCCTGCGCATGGTAATAGTACGGCTCGAATGATTCCGTGTGATTCCCGCTTAATAATGAAAACTGCGAAAACAGAACTGCCATGCCTCGACTGACCACCGATGAACTCCGTGCTGCTGTTGCGAAATTGCCGCATTTTCCGTTGGCCCATACTCCCACGCCGTTGGAGCATCTGCCGAAACTTTCCAAGCTGTTGGGCGGGCCGCAGATTTATATCAAGCGAGACGACTGCACCGGCTTGACGTTTGGTGGGAATAAGACGCGGCACAATGAATTGATTCTGGGCGATGCAATTCAAAAGCAGGCGGACATCTTTGTCTGGGGAGCGGGCATCCACAGCAATAACTGTCGTCAAACCGCTGCCGCCTGCGCGAAGGCGGGCATTGATATTCATCTGGTGCTCGGTCGCGGTCGTCCGGCGAACGGGCCTGATCCGATTCAAGGTAATTTGTTGCTCGATTATCTGGTCGGCGCGAAAGTCGAAATTATTGAGGGCGCGATCGGTCCCGATGTCGACGAACATATCATGCACCGCAGCCGCGAATATGCAGAGGCGGGACGCACGGTTTATTCCTGGGACCGCAAAGTCGTCAAGCCATTGGCGGCGATTGGTTATGTGACCGCCATGATCGAAATCGCCGAACAGGCCGCCGCGCAGTCATTTACGCCTGATGCGGTCTATCTGTGTTCTGCCGGATCGACCGGCGCCGGCTTGGTGGCGGGGAGCAAAGCTTTGGGGCTGAATTTACCCATCACGCATTGCGCCCCGATCGTATGGCCCTGGGACACGCGGGCCGACATGGCGCGGATTGCTCGTGAAGCGGGCGAACTGATCGGCGTTTCGATCGATGTGGAATCGAGTGACATTGATCTGTCCGAAGAGTACATCGGCCCGACGGGTTACGGGACCTCTTCACCGGCCGGTTTGGAAGCGATTTCGCTCATGGCCCGCGAGGAAGCCATTTTGCTCGACCCGATTTATAGCAGCAAAGCGATGTCCGGCCTGATCGACCACATCCGCCAAGGCCGATTCACGGCGGATCAAAACGTGGTGTTCGTGCATACCGGCGGGACCCCGGCGCTGTTTTCGCTAAATGACGAAATCATGCAAGGCATCGGGCCGCGTGAGTTCTGACCTGTGTTTCAGTGCAAATGTTTTGGTAACAGAAATAAACCTCACGCAAAGCCGCCAAGTTCGCAAAGACGTGCCTGCGCATGCTTTTCTTTTTCTCTGCGGCTTTGCGGCTCTGCGCGAGTCTTTTTTTAACCAGGGTGACACTACTTTTTTTTGCGACCCCATGTCTGTGGTTAAGCCGTTGTCCAGCATCACATCATATGGTCCCAGTGTGCATGATCTATGGATTGCCACAATCAGATTTCGAATCCTCTGAACGGACATAGGCCTCACCAACTAAAACGGGCACGATGTCTGTAACGTCAAACTCGGCAGCCAATTCCACATCCTGCCCAAAGCCGCGTTCGATGAGTTCTCGGCCCGATGAACAATCCGACACACGGTTCTGTAATTCGTGAAAAGCGTTGTCGAATGCTGCTGCGGCAGCGGCGGACTCGGGTGAGAGCCGTCCGGCAAGCTGTCTGATGATTGCGCCGGCGCCGAGAAAATCCTCTAACGCGGGCCGCAATGTGCCGTCGGGCCAGCGCTCGCCCGCAGGGACGACCGTAATTCGTTTGCCACAGGCTTGCGCGCGAGCGGCGACGGCGGTCGCATTTCGCAGGCACCCGGCCAGAACCACGGCGTTTCTGCCGATTGCTGCAAACGACAGTTCGGCGCCGTTAGGTGACGGGAGCACCAACCGCAAATTCTCCGGTGCTTGTAAGATTGAGGCAGGTGAGAGCGAAACTGTTTGACTGTCAACCTCGCGCGGGCCAGCCAAAGTGGCTTCTCGCTCACACGCATAGCGCACAGCAGCCTTGTCCTTGTAGCGATACGGAAATACCGTCGCACCACGGCTGACCGCAATGTTGACGGTTGTTGAGAACGACATCACGTCGACGATCACAACCACATCGGATTCAGAAATCTGCCGCACCCCGGCCATGCCCCATTCACATCGTACGTTGAAAGGCTCTTGATCGAAATAGGCCATGATGAACAGCCCTCAATGGCTCAGGCGTTTCTGGGGATATTGCGATTGTAGGGTCAGGCAGTGCGGTTTGGGCTTCGATAAAGCCGGGGGGGTTGGAGGGAGGTCGTCACCCGCCCTGCTCTGCTTTGACCCATTCCTCGTTGAACTCAGGCGGCTGAACATGACCTGGATGCATGCAGGGTAAATGAATGCTTCGCAGGATCAAATACATCCTGCGACTTGAAGTACGGCTCAGTCACCGACGAACGGGGCAGATGTACAAAGAATCCTCATCAACGACCTTTCCGGTCATCGGGATGGACGATTGGGTAGGCGGGGGTTTCGACGAAGGAATCTTGCATCGCCCGGTCGATTTTTTGGACGATCTCCGCGTGCTCCGTGGCGAGGTTTTGCTTTTCACCGGGATCCACAGCTAAGTCATACAGCTCGATGTCCGCATCAATGCCGTTGCGGATGCCTTTCCAATCTCCCATGCGGACTGCCTGCATGAAATTGCCGCGTGAGTGTCCGTAATCCCAATACAGAAAATCGTGTTGTTGTGTTTGCGGCTTTCCTAAGATTGCCGGTGCCATGGAGATGCCGTCGGTGGATTCCGGAGCGGGGACGCCTGCCAATTCTGCTAGGGTCGGCATCACGTCCCAGAAGGCCCAGACTTGATCGCTTTCGCGTCCAGCAGGGACGTGTCCCGGCCAGCGGACGATCATCGGCACACGGATGCCCGCTTCGTAGAGATCCCGTTTTTGTCCCTGAAAGGGGCCGCGGCTGTTGAAGTACTTCGGGCGATGCGATTGGCTGGCTGTCGCACAGGGTCCGTTGTCGCTGGTGAAGAATACGATCGTGTTGTCGTCGAGGCCCTGCTTTTTGAGCAACGCTAAAATGGCACCCACGTCGCGATCCATGCGTGTGATCATGGCGGCGTAGTTCTTTTCAACCTGCGGCCAGGAGCGATTGGTGTAGGGCGCGTCGCTGGGGACGATGAGCGATTCGGGCGTGTTGCCGGGAAAGTCGGACCAGTGCGGGATGGTGTAGGCCAAATACAGAAAAAATGGTTCGTCGCCGGATTGCTCAATGAACTGCAGTGCCCGCTCGGTGAATAGATCGTGCGTATACTCACCCCGCTTTTCGGCGCGGTTGCCGGTCAGTAATTTGATGCGGTCGTTATCCCACAGGTAATGCGGATAATAAAAATGCGCTTGATCCTGATCGAGGTGTCCGAACCAATCGTCGAACCCTTGATCGTTGGGTTTTCCTTCGGACCCGTGCACACCGAGGCTCCACTTACCGATCGCCCCGGTACGATACCCAGCCGGTTTGAGGACTTCGGCCAGCGTGATATCGTCGTCGTGCAAAAATGTGCCGTGCGGAATGTTGTCGCGAATCCGCGCATGTCCGTTGTGCACGCCGGTCATCAAACAACACCGCGACGGTGCGCAAACCGTCGACCCGGCATAGGCCTGCAAAAACCGCGTCCCTTCGCGCGCCATGCCATCCAAGTGCGGCGTCTGGATTCGCTTTTGCCCGTAACACCCCAAGTCGCCGTAGCCGAGGTCATCGGCCATGATGAACACGATATTTGGTTTCGTTGGTGGATCAGCGGCAGGGAGATTGGTTGCCGCGCAGAAGAGAATGACCAATGCAAAAACGGCGGTGATGCGTGGGGGCATGGGATGATCACCTGCTGGGGGGTGTTTATAAAACAAAAAAGATCTCGCGCAGAGACGCGGAGGCGCAAAGAAAAGAAGAAAGCTATGACCTGGAACTTTTCTTAGCGTCTTTGCGTCTCTGCGCGCAATTTTTTTAACTGCGATGCCAATGACGTACAGCATAGTCGATTTAGTGCCAAAATGCGCGCTAGCTGATTCGTTTTGGTTACACGTCCAGTTCATCCACCAGGCTGGCGTCTTGCATGATGGCTTCGTAGCGGGGGGCGGGGTCTTTGCCGAGGAGTTGTTGGAAGGTTTTGTCGGCTTCCAAGGGGGCTTCGATATCGACCCGCAAGAGCGTGCGGGTTTTGGGATCGAGCGTAGTCTCCTGCAGTTGCTTGGCGGTCATTTCGCCCAGACCTTTGAAGCGGCTGATGACCGGGTTGCGATTTTCCGGGAGCGAAGCGAGGATCTCTTCTTTGTGCGGATCGTCGGCGGCGTAGAACGTCTGTTTGCCCGATTCGATTCTGTATAGCGGCGGCTGCGCGATGAAGAGGTGTTCGCTGCGGATTAAATCTCGCATGTGCCGGAAGAAGAACGCCAACAGCAGCGTGCTGATGTGGTGGCCGTCGCTGTCGGCATCCATTAACAGAATCACGCGGTTGTAGCGGAGTTTGTGTAGGTCGAATTTATCGCCAATGCCGGTGCCGAGCGTTTCGACGAGATCATTGATGGCTTGGCTGTTCATGGCCTTGGCTGAGGATATCGATTCGGTATTGAGCACCTTGCCCCGCAGCGGAAGGACCGCTTGCGTTTTGCTGTTACGGCCCATGGCAGCGCTGCCGCCGGCCGAATCACCTTCGACGATGAACAATTCGGCGTCGCTCGGTTTGTTGGTGCGACAATCGAAGAGTTTGCCGGGCAGGTTGGCGCGTTTGTTGGCGGGGGATTTGCGGCGGACATCGGAAGCGGCGTCGCGACTGGCCATCCGCGCGCGGGCGGACAGGACCATGCGGGCGACGACTTCTTCGGCGACGGTGGGATTGCTGTTGAGCCAACTTTCCAGTGCCGGGCGGACGAGTCCTTCGGCCTGGGCGGTCATTTCGGGGTTGTTGAGTCTTTCCTTGGTCTGCCCCTGAAACATGGGATCGGGATGGAACACCGACAGGATGCCGACGCAACCTTCACGAATGTCGTCGGCGGTCAGCGAGATCCCCTTGGGTTTGATTTTGTGCACGTCCATGTAATTGCGGACCGCTTTGACGATGCCGCTGCGGAAGCCGCTTTCGTGGGTCCCGCCGCCATGGGTGCGGATGCCGTTGACGTAACTGCGGATCTGCTCATCGGTGCTCTGCGTCCATTTGAGGGCGACCTCGATGCGGCATTTCTTGTCGTCTTTTTCCGCTTGAAACTTCGCTTCGTGAATCGATTTCTTTTCGCCGTCGACGATCAATTTGTCGACATAGGCCCCGATGCCATCGGGATGAGAGAATTCGTGTTTTTCACCCTTGGTCTCGTCATGAAAAACGATCTTCAATCCAGCGTGCAGATAGGAGATGTCTTCCAGATGTTGGAAGATTTCCGTGGAATTGAAGTGCACGCGCTTAAAGATTTCTTCATCCGGGCGGAAATAAATCGTCGTGCCGTGACCGCGAAACCGCTTGGTTTTTTTGACCGGGGTTGTCGGTTTGCCTCGTTTATAGCGTTGCACCCATTCGTGCCCGTCGCGATGAATCGTGGCGACCATTTCGCTGGCCAGAGCATTGACGACCGAGGAGCCAACGCCATGCAGACCGCCGCTGCGCGCGTAGTTTTTGTCGGAAAACTTTCCGCCGGAGTGCAGCGTGGTGAGGATCAATTCCAGCGCCGGTTTTTTGGTTTTGGGATGTTTATCGACCGGAATCCCGCGGCCATTGTCCTGAACGGTGAGCGACTCGCCATCTTTGTGCAGGGTGACGGTGCAACGATCCGCTTCGCCGGCGAGGTATTCGTCGACCGCATTGTCGACGATTTCCCACAACAGGTGATGCAGGCCGCGATTGTCGACGCCGCCGATGTACATCGAGGGACGGCGGCGAACCGCTTCGAGTCCTTCCAGGACTTCAATGTTCTTGGCTGTGTATTTCGATTTCGATGTCGCGGTCGCCATAGTTTATTATGAAGAGAGTCTAAAGTAGGTCATGCTGTGCATGACGGGAATGTCGTTGGATGCAAACCTTGAGTTTCGTCATGCACAGCATGACCTACCAAATTGTTATTCGGATTCTTCCATAGCCGTCCAATCGACGAGTTCGATATGAGGACGGACGATTTCGACAAAATCGGTGCGGTGGCTGGTTTTAACCCCTTTGCCCCCGCGCGAGGTGACGTTGTATTTCATTTGGCCAAACGTTAACAGCTTGTCATGTTCATTTTTCACCCGCAGGCAATCCCGGGCTGCGATCAGTTGCACGCCGCCGAGCACCTCGTCGTCGTCTTGGAGTTTGATACCGCGGACCCCTTTGCCCGGGCCGCCGAGGATCGGGACTTCCTCGATCGGGAAATGCAGAATGCGGGCGGACTTCGTTGCGAGAAACATGGTTTCCGCCTCGGTCGCCAACTCGACGAAGACGACTCGATCCCCTTTGCTAAGGCGGCAGAACTTGCGACCAGCTTTGGTGGAAATTGCGCGAAAGGTGCTGAGCGAAATCCGCATCACTTGGCCCCGCGCCGTGGCGACAAGCAGATACGGCGCTGGCGTGGCTTGGCCGCGTTTCTTTTTGTCTTCGGGGACAAATCGCACATCGGTGGACATAGCGGCGACGATCTTGGCGCCGTCCCCCATGCGAAAGTGTTTGCCCAGCGGATCGCCGTAACCGGCCGAAGCGGGGATGCCATCGATTCGCATCGTATAGGCGACCCCTTCGCTCGAAAAGAAAATCATCTGATCCAACGTGCTGCCGGGAACCACGTTTAGCACTGCGTCCCCTTCACGCACGCGCGTGCTTTCGACTTTCGCCATACGGCCGACCCGTTTGATCCAGCCATCTTGCGTGACGACAACGTTAGCGTTTTCGCGAACGATGTAGGCTTCCGGATCAAACTCGGCGATTTCGTCGGTCGATCCGATGCTGGTCCGTCGCTTGTCGGAGTATGCGTCGGCTAGTTCCTTCAATTCGGTTTTGATGACGCCCCACAGTCGTTTGTCGGATTTGAGAATCCGCTCGATGCGGCTCGCCTCGGCGCGTTTTTCGGCGAGTTCTTCGAGGATGTTGTCGATCTCCAGTGTGGAGATTTTGTACAACTGCATGACCAGGATTGCGTCGGTTTGGATTTCATCCAACGGGAATGCCCGCATCAATTTTTGAGCGGCATCCTGTTTGCCCTGGCTGTTGCGAATGATCTTCAGGGCTTTGTCGAGGCCATTGAAGACGATTTCAAAACCTTCGAGAATGTGAATCCGTTTGCGGAGTTGCTCGAGCAGGTATTCAAAACGGCGACGGACGGTGATGAAACGAAAGTCGAGAAAGTGCTGCAACATCTCAACAAGATTCAACCGCGCCGGCACTGTCAGGCCATGCCCGTCGGGGATGAGTGAGGTGGAATTGAAATTGAAATTTTGTTCCAGCGACGTGTGTTTGTAGAGATAGGCCATCACCGCTTCAGGATCGGCGCCCGGTTTGATTTCCAGCACGATCCGCAAACCGTTGTCGTCGCTGGTTTCGTCGACCACATCCAGCAGTTGCGGCAGTTTGCGGTTTTGCACGACCGAGCCGATCTCGTTGACGAGGTTGCCCGAATCCACGCTGTAAGGCATGGAATAAATCACTAACTGGTTGGAAAGGGTTTTGCGGCCTTGGCGGTCCTGCTTCCATTCCCCACGGACTTTGAGCGATCCTCGGCCTTCTTCATACACCTTGCGCATCGCTCGGCGATCGGTGATCAGCCGTCCTCCCAACGGGAAATCGGGGCCTTTGATGTATCTCAGTAGTTGGGCAACCGTGACGTTGGAGTGGTCGATCATGTAAATACACGCGGCCACGACCTCGCCCAGGTTGTGCGGCGGAATATTGGTCATCATGCCCACGGCAATCCCGTGTGCGCCATTGACGAGCAGATTCGGATACCGCGCGGGGAGCACAACTGGTTCCTGCGTGACCGCATCATAAGTCGGCCGCATGTCGACCGTCTGGTACCGCAATTCGCTCATCAACTCGGCGGCAATCGTGGTCAGTCGCGCTTCGGTGTACCGTGAGGCAGCGGCGGGAAGTCCCATCATCGAGCCAAAGTTGCCCTGGCCATCGATGAGCGGTTTACGCAAGGAAAAGTCCTGGGCCATACGGCACAGCGCTTCGTAAACGGCCGCATCGCCGTGGGGATGGAAGTTTCCCGTGGTGTCGCCACAGATTTTGGAACACTTACGGTGCTTGGCATCGAATGTCAGCCGCAATCCGTCGAACATGACATACAAGATGCGTCGCTGGACCGGTTTGAGGCCGTCACGGATGTCGGGCAGAGCGCGGGCGGTGATGACCGACATGGCATAGTTGAGGTACCGTCGACGGGTTTCCTGGCTGATGGAAACGTACTCAATTCGATCTGCACCGTTACTTCCATTGCTGCCGTTGGAATTGCTACCTTTGCTTTTCGCGGCGACGGCCTTTTTGCTCTGCTTACGTTTCGGGTTACGTTTCGGGGCCAATGTCTTCTCCGTATGACACAGTGTTGCCACTGTCAGTTGTCGAGTTGTCTGTCAAAGTTAGCGAAGGCAACCGCGTCCATGCTGCCGGATACTGCGGCGAGATGACGGAGGCCTCCGTGCGATGTGTTTGCACTACTTCCGGAATGCGGGGCCGATGCCGCGGCGCCAATTGTGGCAACTCCGGCGATTGATGCAACCGTAATAATCGTTACTTTTTCACGAACGTGACTGTATCGATTTTAGCGACTTTTTCACTCCACGCGATTGCTCGGATTGTACTCCTCATGACGGTATTTCCACAAGCGACGGCAGTCGTAAGGCCTTACCAGCATGCGAATTCGGAAAAATGGTCGGAATACGAACTGAGCGGAAGGAATGACTAATTGCGGTAGTCATTATGAGCCGAATTTCTGTACTGATTGGCTCCGTTCCGCCTCAAGGCGATGCGCCGATTGATGAGATTTTTTTCAGCCGGACCACGAATGGATTCGTGCGGTTGAGCACCGACCCAAGATACAAAACGGCCTCGCCGGAGGTGAGGTTGCCGAAAACACATTCCGGAACCGCGCACCCGGCGCGAATCCAAAAATGGCAGACTGATCCCAAGGAGGGAAACCGATGACCCGACGGATGATGTGCGCGGCCCTGGCAGGGGTCGCCTTAACAATGATCGTTTCGCAAGCCGCGCAGGCTGGCGATATTTTCTACTCGGACAAAGGCTACAACGGCGGGCCGGGTATGACCGCGCCTGTGATGAATGCCGGTCTGTATCCGATGCCGGTCCAGACCGTCCCAGCGCGGATGGGTGGAACCTACATCACCAACCCTGCGTTCTATCCCCACGAATACCTGTATGCTCACGAGCATCACTATCTGGCGCCCCCATTTTACTACAAGCACAAGACCGGTCCATTCGGTCTGCCCGGCAAACATCTGCGAAATCGCTGCAACGACGAATGTGGCGAAGATGTCTGTCCCCGGTGCGGCATGAGTGGTTGCAAAGGCAACTGCAAATTGAAGGGCACAGAAATCATCGTGAAGTACAAGCGGAAACGTTCGATCTTCAAAACGTTGTTCCTGCCACCGCACTGAGCCCCGCGATTGTCGGCCTACCGGCCGCTGGGCGGAATCGCGTGTGATGCGGACCGCCTCATTCCCAATAATCCCCCGTCTCGTGACCTAGGATTTGACCTATGCAAATCAGATTTTTTCAAGTGCTTGCCACAGGCGGGATGGCCTGCCTGATGGTTTCAGCACTCAGCCTGAATAGCGGGCAAGCACAGGAGCCGGTTCCCGAACCGACCGGCGGTCCTGTGACCTCCAGCAGCCCTGAAACGACCTCATCGACAGTAGTCTCCGAGGGATACGTCGGAGCCGAATGCAATGGCTACGGCTACGGCGGCAATGGCCACCGTCGGCGATACCTTCCCGACTACCGCCGGCGCTACTGCCGGTACGAGCCGTTCAGCCGCAATGACTGCCGCGATCAATACATCAATTCCCAACAGGGGTACGGTGTGCCGGTCACGGTGCCGCTGGCGCCGGTTGTCTGCAAGCAATACAATTACGGCTGGGGCTTGCCCTCGTCGCGATTGACACATGTTCCGTTCGGCTGGCAAATGACCCGCCCTCAGATGGTGCAGGGACAAAACTCTCCCGCCATGGTCTACTGGCCGACCGATACGATGCAACAAGGTGCCTACTACATGCGGACACCGTGGTAAGCCACGCGTCTGTGCTTTAGAGGTTCCATTGAACTTTCAAAGGGGACGCAATCGCTGCTTAGAGCGATTGCGTCTCATTTTTTTGCGCGCTGGGCGTCACATTGTTTGGACAACTCTTCGTAGCGCGCCTTCAGCTCCGCCCCACCCAATTCGGGGTAGAGCTGCGCGGCGATTCCCGTCAATTTGTGACAGAGGTCGTAATCCTCAAGCTTGAAGGCTGTCAAAGCACGATAGTAGCGCGCGTTCAGCCATTGCGGGGTACCCGACTTATTTGCCGTTTCTAGACGCGCCCACAACTGCGTTGCTTGATTCAGACATCGTTGCGTTCCGCAATGAATCAGCGCCTCTCCCAGATTTCTTTGTAACTCGCGATCTTTGGGAAACGTTTCCTGCAACTCTTCATAGATCTCGATCGCTTCATCAATCCGCCCCAGGGCTTCGTAGGCTTGTGCTCGGCATTGGTCTAAGCGTTTTGCCTGGGCGGGGGTCAGTTGTTCGCGTCGCGTGTCGAGTTTTTCGACCGCTTGTAACTGGAGCGCCCCGACATCGCGGCCTGTTTCGTCACCGGCGTCTTCTACCAGCTTGGACAAGCCACCCAGGATGCCTAACATTTCCACCGGACTGGTTTCCGACAGTTGATTGAGCAATTTCCCCGCATCGGCGAGCCGGTTTTGTCCAGCGAGGGAAACCACGCGGAGCTGCATTGCCGCTGCCAAGGTTTTCTGTAAATGCGGCGAATTGTTTGTTGCATCCCCAGCGGACCGTCCGTCGAATACCCGCGCCAACACGGCATCCGCAGAGGCAAAATTGGGGGGTGTCGCATGCAAATAAATCTTGGCCAAGTAGGTCGCAATCTCACACTGCGACTCTGTGAGCGGGAAACTGGGATTGGCGGGTCGGGGCAGGAAACCCAGTATCTCGGAGGTGGCAATCTCCTGCCAACTGTCCGTCGGTCGCCCCAGCGATTGCAGCCGGCTGAGAATTTTTTCATAGCAACGGGCAATGGCGACGCGTGAGGCGGGACCGCGAGCATGGTCGGCTGGGATCGACTGATACAACTGGAGCGCGACGGTAGTTTGTAACCGCTGCTCTTCCAATTCCGCCAACATCCATGTGGCGGCGGCGGATGTTTGATGCTCGGCGAATTTTTCGCGATGTAGCTTCAACGCCTCTGTATATTCTTGCCGCTTGTTCTGCGTACGCCGCGCGTTATAGACCTGTCCCAAGGCGAACGCGCGGAGCAATGAGGCATCGGCGGCGCGGGCGTTTTGCGGAAATTTTTCATATAACTCGCCAAACGCGCGGGCAGCGACTTCGTATTGTTTGGTGCGAAGCTGTAACGAGGCCCGGGTGAATGCTAAATCGAATGCCAAGTCGCGCTGTCCGGTACTGAATGCCTTCGAAGCCGCTCGGCCGTACCGTTCGATCGCGTCGAGTACCTTTCCATGACTATATAGGGCGCGGGCTTCGCGAATCGCCAACGCGACTTCTGCACCGTATTGACTCGATTCTTGATTGGACTCCCACAAGGCCCAGGCCCGCGCTCCCCAATACCCGCCGGTTTGCTTTTGCACCTTTTCCGCTTGTTGATGAATCAATTCCAACAACCCGGCTGCAGCAGCCGAATTTCCCTCATCGACTTGTTGTTGCCATTGCGTGGATAAGATGAGCACGTTGAGAAACTCCAACTCTGCGGGAAGTTCCCGGCCGGAGATTGTGAAATCGTCGATCAGTTTGGCTGCTTCATCCGTCCGTTTCATGGCCAGTAACGCGCGAATCCGCTCGCCGGTAGCGCGATCGCCAATCCCCGAATTCGCTCCGGCTTTTGAAAACTGGTTGAGCAAATCCAACGACTGTTGATAGTGACGCTGCAGCCGCAAGCAGCGCGCGTACAGCATCTGAACTTCAGCTGCGCGGATTCCCCCCGGACCACTGCTGCTTTTGGGCAACTCTTTTAACCGTTTCGCCGCGTCGATCAGTGCAACCGCGCGGTCGGGTGAGTCGCTGGGCAATACCATTGCTAAATCAAGCAGCGCTGTTGCTTCTGACTGCCTGACCTGCGCCACCAATCCGGCAAGTTCCGACTCGGTGTAGGGTGATGCGGAATTGGTCGTTTGGCCCAACCCTTTCAATATCGCGTCTGCGGAACTTTTCACGGCGCGAAATTGCTCGATCGCCTGAGCGAGAATTTTCGCCGCCTCGTCGCGGAGAACGTGATCATAGGGAGCAATTTGGGACTGGTAACGTAAGGATTGACCGCGGAGGGCGTCCAACTGGGCCATTTGAAACTCCAACGACAATTGCTGCTGCGGAGTTTTCTGAATCAACGCGTTGAGGATTTCGCGTGCCTCGGTCCATAATTTCGCCTGTTGCCGCGCGCCACCGGCGTGCATCGCATGATCGGCCAAAGTCCGCGACAATTCGATGGTGAATTCCAGGCGTTCTTCGGGAAGCAAATCGTCTCGAAGCAGTTGATCCCGGCCATACAATTCGGCAACTTCGTAAAGTTGACGGCTGCGCAGTCCATCAAAATAGCGGGCCGTGAGCGACTCCTCGTCTCCGCGAGCGCACAGCGGAGCCCACAGAACCAGGGCCGACAACAACAAAGCGAAGGTGAGCGTAGAGGGCGGAAAATTAAGTTGTTGTGTCGGTCGATTCATCGTGATCACAGTTTATTGCCGGGAAGGCGGCCTTATCTCGAAACGAATCGGCCGCAGTTTCTTATAACAATTAGACCTGCGCCGCCGTTTTAGGGCAATGTCCGTTTGCCTATGACCATTTACGAGTTTTGAGATACCGGTGCTGTTCAAAGTGCATCTTGCGAGAATTCGAGACAAGCGGTACAAATTGCGGACTTGCAAGTCACGTGACGGCTTTGATTTACAGATTGGACAGCACAAAGTGCACAGGTTGCGGACGACGTTGTTTCGTAGCCTTCCGAAATTCAATGTGGCGACTCGCGGGAATCCCCCTCTCTGCCCGCAAGTCACGCCGCCCCTTACCCCGCCTAAGAGTACGGATGCTCGATAGATTTCGCAGATGGGCTTGCCCAGACCTGGCCATTGATCTCGGCACGGTCAATACATTGGTGGCAGTGCCCGGTGAAGGGATCGTCGTCAACGAACCGTCTGTTGTTGCCCTGCAAAAGGGAACACGCCGCGTTCTGGGGCAAGGTACGGCTGTTGGGAAACTCGCGCGACAGATGTTGGGACGCACCCCCGATTCGATCGTTGCCGCCCGTCCATTGCAAGATGGTGTGATCACCGATTTCGAACTCTGCGAAGCGATGATGCGGTATTTCATGCGTAAGGCGAGTCGACAACGCCGTGGGTTGCGTCCCCGCGTGGTGATTGCGGTTCCCGCGGGGATTACTCCGGTCGAACGCCGCGCGGTTTTCAACAGTGCCGAACGCGCCGGTGCGGGGCGCGTGTATGTGATTCCAGAACCGACTGCCGCTTGTATCGGTGCAGGACTGCCCATCGCGGAACCGATGGCCAGCATGATTTGTGACATTGGCGGCGGAACAACCGAAGTCGCCGTGATGAGCCTGTCCGACATCGTGGCGGGAACGTCGCTTAAAGTGGCCGGCGACGAAATGGATGCGGCGATCGTCGACTACATGAAACGGCACTTTTCCCTCAAAATCGGGATGCAGACCGCAGAGAAACTCAAAGAGGAATTGGCCTGGGGAACGCTTATCCGCTCGAACAAGAATTAGCACACGATGTGCGTGGGCTGGACACAATCAGCGGCGTCCCGCGTAAGGCGATGGTGACCAGTGAAGAAATTCGGCAAGCGTTGCTCGATCCGTTGGAAAAAATCATCGCCGGTGTGAAAAACGTGATTGAACAATGCGATCCGGAATTGGTTTCGGATCTGGTGGATAATGGATTGGTCCTCACCGGCGGAGGCGCGCAGCTTGCGGGGTATTGATTCGTTGATGAACGAACAATTGGGAATCCCCGTACGGGTGATTGATGACCCGCTAACAACCGTCGCTCGCGGGACGGCTATTTGTGTCGAGCATCTGGCAAAATGGCGCGAAAGCCTGGACGCCGGTGACGAGTAGTCCGGGAGCAAAGGGAGTGGTCTCTAGGCGTGCGACAAAAACGTTCACAAATCGCGATTTGGCCGGCTGGTCTGCTCTGCCTGGGCGGGTTGGTACTGGCGGCATCACCAGCGTCGACGACAGCAGCGCTGCGCAGTCCGTTTCGTGATCTGCTCAGACCGGGACAACGCATCTTGGTGGACGTGCAACAGCGCGTGCGTGAATGGCAATCCGCTCCACAATTCCAAGCCGAGGAATACGCCGAGTTGGAACAGGTACGGCAAGATCTCGCTAGCGCGGAATTGCGCGAAAGAAAACTGCTAGCCGAGAATGCAACGCTCCAACAAGAACGCGACACATTGCAGGCGGAGATGCGAATTCCCATCGCCAAGCGAGGCAGTCTGCCGTTGGTTGTCCCCAATTTGTTAAGTGCGAATGTGTTGAGCAAATAAACGGCCGATCACCTACGGCAAGCGGTAGCTATCGATGTCGGAAAACGCGATGCCGTGGATCCGTTGGCATACGTTTTAGACGGCGAACAACCGTTGTTGGACCAGGGGGTGCGACGACCGGGATCGAGCCTGGACAGGATGTCTATAGCGCGCGGAACGTGATTGGCCGAGTTGACACGGTCGGGCGTTGGACCAGTTCCATTCGTTTGATCACCGATCCGGAATATCAGGCATTAGCGCGGCTGGCGCGCAAATCAGATCGCGGCATGCTTTGGGGAGCTGCGGGGCGTTTGGAAGGCGACGGAGCGGCGCATTGTCGGCTGCGGTCCATCGAGGCCACGCAATTGGTCAGCGTCGGCGATTTGGTCTTTTCCGTCCAAGGAGACGGTACCCTGCCCCACCCCATGTTTTATGGACTAGTGATTGAAGCAGAATTGCCATCCGAGTGCGGTGGAATGGGACATCCGCATCGAACCGGCGGGCAATCTTGACGCGGGGCGCGTGCATGTGTTGCGTCAAAGTCTCAACCCGCTGCGGATGATGAAGGAGCAACCACCCAGCGGCGGAGCCGATTCGCAAATGACGATGTTATTAGCCACAGATTGAACACAGATAAAACACAGTTTGCGTCAAAGTCTCAATGCCGCGCTGCGGATGATGGCAGCAATTGTTACGTTTGCAATTTGAAAAGGGATTCGCGTGCAGATGCTGTTTTGGGTGATCGGGACGTATGTCCTACTGGTTTTGCAAACGACGCTCAGCCCGTCGCTCGCTCTCGGTCCGTTCACACCCAATCTACTCATCGCACTGTGCGTGCCCTGTTTTTATCGACGGCGATCGCAATGGGCGGTCTGCGGCGCCGCGGTTTGGGGACTATCTGTCGATGCAATGGGGACGGGACCAGTGGGGATCAACCTCATTGGTTTTACCTTAGTCGCATTGCTACTCCAACGTTCGGAGCCACGGAAAACGATTTCGTCCATGCGAATTCTTCTCACGGCGGCGGGGGCAGTGGTATTGCTCAGTGGGATCGAGATCGCCGCCAATTGGCCGTTGCAGAGGCTGGTCGAGCACTCTCAACAGTTGGGTGTTTTGTGGGCCGGAAATGCCCTCTACACCTTCGCCATTGCGACAGTCTGCATATTAGCGCACAACATTCTGCTTCGCGGCACGCGGCACCTCACTGGGCATGAGGCGCAGGACCGGCAGTGGAGCCGACCGGCGATCCCCTGGTAATCATGTCGAATTCGAAGACACCAATCATGCGGAATCGTGTCACAAGTTTTGATACGACGAGATCCTCGGCGAGTTCCGCCTGGACAGCTGACGAAAATCCCCGCGGGAGATTGTGGGGCTTGTTCGCCGGTGTGTTCGTGTTGTTGTCGATCGTGATCGCCCGCGTGGCCTATTTGCAGGTCCACTTGGCGGATGGTTATCAACAAGACTTCGCCACGATCCGCGAAACGGTTGAATCGATGCCCAGTCGCGATGCGCGGATTGTTAGCGCGGATGGACAAGTTTTGGCCCAGGATGTCGGCTATTTTCAAGTGGCGGCGTACTATCGCTGGCTGGAATCTCCTCCCGAGCCTAAATGGTTGCGAATGAAGGCCCGCGAACGGCTCACGCGTGGACAGCGGCGCGACACGCAACTTGTGGAAGCCGCCGAGCAGGAAGTCCTTGCGCAGCAAAAACGCATGTGGACGGAACTGGCTGCGTTGAGCGGGATGGATGAAACAGTGCTCACCGAGCGCAGAGGCGATATCCAACGACGCGTGGAACGGATTGTTGAGTTGGTTGAAAAACGGCGTGCGGAACGATTTGAGGAGGAACAGACGTCGGAGACCGCTTCGTCGTCGGAGCAAGCAGGCCAATCCGCTTGGCAACGCGGCTGGGACGCCTTTGTGAAGGCATTGACCACCGCTCCGGATCGAGGACGGCTCGATCCGATTATTGTGCGGGAACAACAGGACTATCACACAATCCTGTTTGAAATCGATCTCAAACGTGGAATGCACATCGAAGCGCATCCGGAACGGTTCCCCGGCTTGAAGCTGGTCGAATCGACGCGGCGACGTTATCCGCACGGGGAATTGGCGGCACACGTCATCGGCTATCGCCAACCGATCAGCGACGAGGCATTGGCACAGCGGCAAGCACGTTTCGGCTCAGCGGATCCGTTGGACTATCGGACGGGGGACCGAATTGGCAAAACCGGAATTGAGCGAGTCTATGAACGGCAGTTGCATGGCTTACGGGGGCAGCGGCGGAGGTATCTGAGCCACCGTGGGGAAATCATTCGCACCGAAATTGAACGCAAACCGATGGTTCGTCCGGACATCAACTTGACGTTGGATACGCGGTTGCAACGTCATGCGGAACAACTGCTGGACGCGGCTTTGAATCGTCGCCCCACGCAAACGGACGAAGAAGAAAAGGATGAGTTGCCGATTCCAGCCGGTGGCGCGATCGTGGCGTTGGATGTACATTCCGGAGCGATCCTGGCAGCGGCATCGGCGCCTCGGTTTGATCTCGACCTGTTGGCTCAAGGGGATCAAGAGGTGTTTGAAGCCGCCCGGAAGGATCAACGCAGCCCCTTTTTACCGCGGGTGACGCGTATGACGCTGCCCCCCGGCTCTGTCTTCAAAACATTGACAGCCGCGGCGGTGCTAGAAAGTGGTGCGATCGGTGTGCATCAGGATTTCTTTTGCCAGGGGTATCTCGATGATCCGGAACATCATCGTTGCTATATCTTTCGGCATTACGGCGTGGGACAGGGTCACATCGATTTGCAAGCGGCGCTTGAGCAATCGTGTAACGTTTATTTCTATTCCGCTGCGCGGCGGAGCGGACCGCAGCCGATTGTGGATTGGGCCGCTCGTTTAGGATTCGGGCAACCGACGGGGATTGATTTGCCGGGCGAACGGGGAGGCCATCTTCCCACATTGAAATCAGGCAGTGGACGGAATGGACGTTGGCAAATTGCCGACACCTTGGGACTGGCCATCGGTCAATCCTCGTTAACGGTGACGCCGCTGCAAATTGCCCGCTTGATGGCTGTCGTGGCCAACGGCGGATATCTGGTCACGCCGCATCTGGTCAGCCATGCCGGGTCGATTCATGCGGCGGGCAACGACTCTGAACCCGAGTACGATTGGACGGTCAGAAATCCGCAACGCGTAGCCGGGTTGTCGGGTGAAACATTGGAACAAATCCACGCCGGTCTGGTGCGTGTCGTCGAGGAAGCGTACGGAACGGGATATAAAACGGTCCGCTTGCCGGGCGTAGCGATTGCCGGAAAAACGGGGACAGCCGAGGTCGGTGCCAATCGAGCGGACCATGCGTGGTTTGCTGGATACGCACCAGCTGAGCAACCACAAGTTGCATTTGTGGTGGTGCTACAACACGCCGGATCGGGCGGCCATGCTGCTGGGCCGTTAGCTCGCGATTTTGTGCGCAAACTGGTGGAACTGGATTTTGTCGAAGGCAAACTCCAATTAGCCGCAGGCGAATAACACCCCCTGCCCTTAGAGCGTAGTATTAAAATGGGAGGGCGAGGCTCCTGCCGAGCCGCGATAAACCGTATCTCTCGCCTCGATCCCCACGTCCCCCCTCACGAAACGTCCCCATGCGGCTCAGCAGGAGCTTCGCCCCTCCCGGGACGCGAAAAAGCAATTGCAAAACGTTTTTCGAATACCCGCCTTTTAGGCGCAATTCACGCAATGCCCTTTGAGCAACACTTCGCTAATGTCGGCGATATCGGCCCACTCTTTTTTCTTGGTGGGCGTGATTTTCACATCGCCCAGGCAGGTGACTGACCCGCACGAGACGCAGACGAAGTGCGGATGTTCGCCGTCGTGCCCGGCTCCTTCGCCGCGGACTTCGAATCGCCAAACGTGATCGCCCAATTCGGACCGCGATACAATCCCCGCATCGGTCAGGTCGATGAGGTTGCGATAGACTGTCGCTTTATCGAAGCCTTGTGGAACAAGTTCCGTGGCAATTTCTGCGTGCGTCAACGGTGCGGAGGCGGCTTGCAGATGTTGCAACACGGCAATCCGCGCAGAAGTGCTCCGCAACCCAGTTCCACGAATCCGAGCGCGAATAGCAGCGACTTCATCGGCATGCGAATCAGCCATGGTAGGCGGTGTTCCTGAACGAATAATTACTAATGGGAAAACGTGCACCACAAGACGTTGGCTCCTACGGTATCAGATTGCGGCGCTGATTCCGAGTGTGAAATCGTTGAGATGAGGGACAAACCGTTTGTTCGATTGCTCCGCTTCCTTCGTTATCAGGGAATTCGCTTGACTTGGGGAATCTGCTTGACTCGATGGCACTGGGTTCGAATACGCAAAGGCCGTCAGAACAGGACAGGAATAACAGGAAGCCGCATTTCGGAGATTCAAACTACGGTGCGAGCATTTCGCATGGAGGACACACCTCATGGGGAGATTTAGGGGAAGGGGAAGATTGTGAGCCATTAATGCTATTGCTTCAGCATGGGACTGGATGTTCTGAGAATGTTGGTGAACCCGAACCGGTCACAATTCAAACACCAGCTGGTCCCGCCACCGCACATAAGACGGAACTCGAAGCCGCCCCCCAAGAGGTGCGTTTGGTCACCGATGACGGGCGGAAGAAATTCAAGATCCTCGCCGGGCAGGGGCCGGAGTTGATTTCCGCCTATTTGAGCGAGGCATCCGACTCGGATGTCAAGGATATTGACGTAGCCTTTGCCGAATGGATGAAGCGGGGAGAAAAACGGCATTCCCGCACCCAGATTGTGGAAATCCTTGGCGCTTTGTTCGGTGAGAAATGTGTTCAGGATTTTGATATGGAATGGGTCCGCGTGACGAACACATTTGGCACCTCATTTGCGATCCGAGCAAAAGGCGTCGAGGTCATGGCATTTCCGTTCGACAGCATCGAAAAGCGAATCGATTCTGGTGAAACTGATTTCTTTACTCCTCTCTATTACGGTCTAAAACAAATGCTTGAGTCGGGCGAATATCAGCGCCCCACTGATAAACCTGACCAATGAGTCCCCGTCATTCGGATGGAGATAAGAAATAGAATGTTCAAACAAATCCCCTGCTGCATCGCGAGTATTCTGTTAGTGGTGACGGTACTTGGTTGCGGTTCGCATCAGTCCCGTAGGCCGGTTGTTATCACCGGGCACAGCCGGAACTACATGGCCTGGGAAGAAGTTTATCCCGGCGTGTTGGGTTCGAATGAGCAAGGGCGTTAGCAACGTAAATCAGGCAGCCACCATGGCGCATGTGCCAATAGCCGTCCCGCGTAATCTCATCATGCACAAGCACGACCGACGCCCTTGCCTTGCCTAACCAGCATGAAGCTCGCCAATTGCTTGGTTAATGATCTGTTAATACTGCAGAATAAATGAGTTTCTTGTTGATATTTGGCCAGAGACCGAATAGGTTGCAAGTTCGGAGCCGCTCCCCGATCCGCTAATTGTAGACAACTTGTCGGTCAAGCTTTCGAGACGCGACTCATTTTCTGTATCCGATTTTCTTTTCAAGAAATCTGGAGGTTCCCAATGGTAAGCGTGCGCAATCGGAAACGTGGATTTACTTTGATCGAGCTCTTGGTGGTCATAGCCATCATTGCCATTTTGATTGCCTTATTGCTCCCGGCGGTCCAACAGGCGCGGGAAGCAGCGCGCCGAACGACGTGCCGAAATAACCTCAAGCAGTTTGGACTAGCGATCCACAACTATCACGACGTTTACAGACGATTCCCAGGGGGGACTACAGGATCGGGTTGTCGGTCATCGAGCGATTGCCCGACCGCAACGACCGGACGGCACCGCATTAGTGCCTTTGTGGACTTGATGCCTTACTATGATCAAGCCAACCTGCACAACGCCTACACCGCGGCACCGTCCGCACCTTGGAGCGGCGCCACATATTGGGCGAACCAGATTGCCGCCTTGAAGTGTCCTTCGGACGGAAACCGGCTCAATGGTGGATCGGGCGGCGAAGCGATGACCAATTACAACTTCTGCTCGGGAGACGGATCCGAACTGATGTGTTCATTTGATGAACTGTCGGATGGTCGTGACTGCACGAATGCGCGGGGAATCTTCTCCAAGCAATCCTTCAATCAAATTCGCGACGTCGTCGACGGCACGTCGAACACGCTGATGATGTCCGAGCATGCGACACCTCTCGGTGACCGGGATTTGGGACGTGTGGCGGACATCGGTGGTGCCCCCACGGACACGCCCGCCAACTGTCGGGCGCAATTTGTCGATGGCGAATTTCTACCGGCTGTCCCGATCAACACCGACGATGGTTACCGGGGCGCGCGTTGGAATGATGGAGCTTCGATCTTTACGCGGTTTAACACGATGCTGCCACCGAACGGTCCTTCCTGCCAGGAAGCCGATAGCCACTGGGCGGGTGGAATGTTTCCACCGTCAAGTCGCCATATCGGCGGTGTCTTCACGTGTTTGGCCGATGGCTCGGTGCGATTCATCAACGAAAACATCGACACCGGCGACCAAGGTGCCCTCGAAGTCACCTCGGGGCTCAGCCCGTATGGCGTCTGGGGTGCATTGGGAACGATGCAAGGCGGAGAGGTGACACAAGAATTCTAAACGAAAATGGATGGGTTTGTTTATAATTGTGGGTGCCGTATTGCTTCGCGACACGGCACCCTTTTTGTTTGAGGAATCATGATGAAACGAATTCAAAAATTCCAATTGATTGTCGCCGGTGCACTACTCTTCTTAGCTGGTTGCGGTAGTGGAACGGATGAATGGGTCGAAGCCCGTGAAAAGGTCTACCCCGCTTCAGGAGTTGTCACACTCAACGGCCAGCCGGTTGAAGGGGCCACCGTGATTTTCCACTCAGCGACGAAGAACATCTCCGCTCAAGGCATGACGGATGAGGATGGGCGGTATTATGTCACGACCTATGAAGACAACGACGGCGTTGCCAGCAAACATGTCGTAACTGTCCGTAGAAGTGAATACGTCCAAAAAAACCAAGCACCATACGGAAGAAGAGCCCAGCTACTATAAGGTAGCCACCGAGATCCTTCCGGCCGAATTTGCGACAGAGAAGACATCGACTCTGGAAGTCACCGTCCCCGAAAGCGGCGCGGACGATTTGGATTTCAAATTCTAACTGCCCGGTAGGTAAGAATGTGAATGGAATGATAAAGCTTTAAACCGCTAAACGTCATTCCGCAGTCGTTTCGTTGCTGAGGTCATCGTGCACACATTGGTCGAACAGAATCGTCGGGTCAGCGAATCAAAAGTTTGCCCGGTTCTGCCAGCAGCGTGTTTTCCGCAATTGGCCATTTTAGGGAAAGGCAATCGCGATGTCTGTTCAACGGCGGACCAGTCGGCGTCAATTCGTCAAAGCATTCGGCGCCACAGCTGGAGCAATGATCGCTCCGCTGTAT
>CALOFE010000025.1:0-67490 GCA_942492455.1 uncultured Planctomycetaceae bacterium
GTCATCTGGGATGGACACGAAGTTCAAATCCAGGCGTCACAGATCGTGCCGGGCGATTTGGTATTGCTGCGCGTCGGGAATCGCGTGCCCGCCGATTTGCGGCTGACGGCGGCCGTCAACTTGAAGGTCGATGAGTCGGCACTCACCGGTGAATCCGACTCGGTCTCTAAAGGGATGGAACCAGTTGATGAATCGACACCTTTGGCCGAGAAATCCTCGATGGTCTGGATGGGGACGGCGGTCACCAACGGCCACGCGTCGGGCATCGTCGTCGCGACTGGAGAAGTGACCGAGTTTGGACGCGTCGCTCAACTGACACAAGCCATCGGACCTGAAACAACTCCCCTGCAACGCCGCACGGCTGTTTTGGGTAAGCAGTTGGGTTTGATTGCGATTGTGGTTTCAGCACTGATCGCCGTTGGTGGTTGGTTCGCCGGAAAACCGAAGCTCGATATGTTTCTGACGGGCGTCTCGTTGGCCGTTGCAGTCGTTCCCGAAGGACTCCCGGCGGTCATCACAATCACATTAGCGCTCGGCGTGCGGGCCATGGCAAAAAAACAGGCGCTGCTGCGTCGATTGACCGCCGCTGAGGCTTTGGGAGCGGCATCGGTCGTGTGCACGGATAAAACCGGCACCTTGACCAAAAATGAAATGACCGTTCAGCAAATCTGGCTGCCGTCCGGCCATATCGACGTGACCGGTACTGGTTACGATCCCGCTGGTCATTTTGAAGTCGATGGGGAACGGCTTGATTATCAATCACGGCCCGATTTGCTGGCATTTTTAGAAACCGGTTTGCGGTGTAATCACTCCACGCTGCAAAAGACCGACGAGGGTTGGCAGCAGTCGGGCGAACCAACCGAAGCCGCACTGGTTGCGGCTGCCTATAAAGCCTGGATTCCGTCGGTGGAAGTCGGCGAAGACTCCACGGAATTCTCGTTCAATTCAACGCGGAAACGGATGACTGTCGTTGAGCGGAAATCCGAAGGTGCGCTGGCGCATGTCAAAGGCGCCCCGGAGGTGATTCTCGGCCGCTGTCATCGCATTTTGAAGGACAACGACGAACAACCATTGACCGAGGACGACCGTCAGCGCATCCAGCAGGCCTATACAGAAATGGCCAATCAAGGCTTGCGCGTCTTGGCAATTGCTCGCCGCACTTTGCCGCTTGATTTTGAGTTGGATGAAGACGCCGTCGAACAGGACCTGACATTGTTGGGATTGGCCGGCATCATCGATCCACCCCGTCCAGAAGTCTCAGCAGCGATTGAGACCGCCGCTCAGGCGGGTATCCATGTCATCATGATTACCGGCGATGCTGCGCCTACTGCATTGGCCATCGCCAAGCGAATTGGTCTGAGCGCCGAACGGGCGCTCACCGGCAGCGAATTGGAGCAGCTGGATGATGCAACATTGCTAGAACGCTTGATGCAAAAAATCGTGATTGCTCGCGCAACCCCTGAACAGAAATTGCGAATTGTCACGTTGCTGCAAGGCGATGGGCATGTCGTGGCCATGACGGGTGACGGCGTGAACGATGCGCCCGCATTGAAGAAGGCGGAAATCGGCATCGCCATGGGGCTGCGGGGCACGGATGTCGCCAAGGGGGCCGCCGACATGGTGCTGACGGACGATAACTTCAGCTCCATCATCAATGCCGTCGAAGAGGGCCGCCGCCAGTATGACAACATCCAAAAATTCGTCCTGTATTTGCTCTCCTCCAATACGGGCGAAGTCTTGGCGATCTTTTGTAATATTCTGTTGGGCGGGCCGTTGATTCTGTTGCCCGTGCAGATTCTGTGGATGAATTTGATCACCGATGGTGTGACCGCCGTCGCGTTGGGGTTGGAACCGATCGAAGCCGGTAACATGCACCGCCCGCCGCGCGATTCCAACCAGCCGCTGCTTGACCGTCGTGGGATGGTCATGATCGGCCTGCTTGGTTCCTACCTGGCGGCTGTGACGTTGTGGTTAATGTATGACTATTGGGGCAGCGATGATCCGCATGATAAAGCAATCGCACAGACGATGGCCTTTTGTGGAATTATTATTGCGGAGAAAATTAACGTCTTCAATTTCCGCACACTGCGCACGTCACTGTTTCGGCTTAATTTCTTTTCCAATCCTTGGATCCTGATTGCTTGTACGGGCATGATCGGACTGCAAGTTGCTGCGGTTTACATCCCGTTTTTACAAACGGCGCTGCATACCGTTCCACTTGGACTGCAGGATTGGGGCTTGATCGTCGCGTTGGCGCTGCCGGTCCTCGTGATCGGCGAATTGTACAAGTGGTTCTTGCGGCGCGGTGACTCTGAGGTTGCCCACGTTTGATGCCCAGAAATTTCCGGCAGCTTCAACCCGATTTTCCGCGGCAGTAAATCACCCAATACACCATTCCCACCATTCCAGCACCGCCCACGAGATTTCCCAAGGTGACGGGCAGTAGATTGTGGATGGCAAATGCGCTCCAGCTTAGCTCCGCAGGCCCATTGCCTTCGGCGAGGATCAGGCCGAGTGGTACGAAGTACATGTTGGCGACGCAGTGCTCAAATCCAGCGGCGACAAATGCGGTGATGGGGAAGATCACCGCTACAATTCGATCGGTGACACTCTTGCCGGCCATCGCCAACCAAACGGCCAAACAGACCAGCACGTTGCACAAGACGCCTCTGAAAAAAGCTTCGCCAAATCCCAATGAGCACTTGCCGGTTGCAATGGCAATGGCTGTCGCCCCGACCGCCCCGCCGTTCATTTTCGCTTGTCCCGCCAAAGCCACCAAGAGGGCGAGGCCGGCTGCGCCGAAGAAATTTGTGATGTACACCAGCCCCAGGTTGCGCACGATCAGTTTGGTAGAAATTTGCCGATCAACCCAGGCCATGACCATCAGGTTATTGCCCGTGAACAACTCGGCGCCGGCCACGACGACGAGAATCAAACCGAGCGAAAATACCGTGCCTCCCAACACGCGTTGAACGGCAAAACTCAGAGAACTGTCGCTGACCACGAGCGTGTAGAACAGCGCGCCCAGTCCGATGAAACCGCCCGCAAGCACCCCCAATGCCGCCAGAGGAATCAACGGCAGATTGGCTTTCGTGACGCCGACCGTCTCGATGCGTGCGGCGACTTCCTTAGGAGTGTAGGCTTCCGCACCAAATATTTCGGACATATTCTTTCCGGTCAAAGGTGGCTGGAATAAAGCGGCATCGTACCGATTGGGCTATACCAACACAATTCCGCAGTACCGAGACTAGGACCAAGGTCGTGTCCTAATTCGAATTATTCGGGCGTAAAATCGGATTACGTAGATAAGCAGGCGTGGATCGAATTCAAAATGGTCGCCACAACTGGATATACTTGTCGATGAAGCCGCCGAACAATGGGAGATTTGCATGACACCAGGTATGTGGTGCATAGACAGTATCCAGCAGCATCCTAAATGTCGTACCGGAAATATAGCCTTTCCAATAGATCCAGTACACGGGTCCGATGCTAAGAAAATAGACGACCGCAAGAGTGATCGAAAGCACGATCGTGTACACAACCCAACTCTGCCACCTTTTTGGCTTGTCCGTCATCATGGGTTACCTCTGGGTAGTGATCTAGTTTGAAATAATCGGGCTTTCAGGCAAATTACCCATCCAATACAAGAGGTGACTCGGGTCCATCCGCCGATTCTTCAAATTAGGACACTACCAGTACCGCTGCTCAATCCAAATTGGTCGTTCGCAGTCGCAGCGCGTTGGCGATCACAGAAACGGAACTGAAACTCATGGCAGCGGCGGCGATCATGGGATTGAGTAACAGCCCCATCACTGGATACAGAACTCCGGCGGCAATCGGCACGCCGAGCGCGTTGTAGATGAATGCGAAGAACAGGTTTTGGCGAATGTTGCGCATCGTGTGGCGACTGAGATTAACCGCTTTGATGATGCCTCGCAGATCCCCTTTCACCAGGGTGACCCCCGCCGATTCGATCGCCACATCGGTTCCCGTTCCCATAGCGATTCCAACATCGGCCAGCGCCAGCGCCGGTGCATCGTTGATGCCGTCGCCCGCCATCGCCACCTTACGGCCTTCTTCTTTGAGTGCTTTGATCCGCGCCTGTTTATCCTCGGGGCGCACGCCTGCTTCGAACTCATCGATTCCTAATTGCTCGGCGACCGTCTGCGCTGTTTTCTCATTGTCGCCGGTTAACATGATGATCCGCAGCCCCAGTTTGTGCAGCGCCGTAACGGCTTCGGCCGTCGAGGCTTTGATCGGATCGGAAACAGCGATGATTCCGGCGAAACGTTGGTCCACAGCGACATACATCACCGTCCGTCCCTGCCGCTGCAATTCATCGACCTTGTCATCTAGGACCGCGAAATCCTGCACCTGCCGTTCTTCCAACAACGAACGTTTGCCGATTAGCACGGCCTTGCCGTCAACGGTTCCATGCACCCCCCCACCGGTGACCGAATCGAAATCAGCGGCGCTCGATAAACTAAGCTCCCGATCTTTGGCTCCTTGAACGATGGCATGCGCCAACGGATGCTCGCTGTTTTGTTCGATGCTCGCCGCCAAGCGTAATAGGTCCTCTTCGGGAAAGTCCTGAGTCGGAATGCACTCCGTCAATTTCGGGCGGCCTTCGGTCAGCGTGCCGGTTTTGTCGACGACGAGTGTGTCAATTTTTTCCAAGGTCTCCAAAACTTCGGCATCCTTAATCAGCACGCCTGCCTTCGCCCCGCGTCCGACGCCCACCATGATCGACATCGGCGTGGCCAACCCCAATGCACAGGGGCAGGCGATGATCAACACGGCGACCGCATTGACGAGCGCCCAAGCCAAGGCGGGTTGCTTTGGCTGGAGGACTGCCCAAGCAATAAACGTCAGCACCGCACACAGCACCACCGCCGGCACGAAATAACCAGCGACGACATCGGCGACTTTTTGAATCGGCGCGCGACTCCGCTGGGCGTCCGAGACCATATTGACAATCTGCGCCAACACCGTGTCGCCGCCCACTTTTTCTGCTTCCATCAAAAACGCACCGGTCTGGTTGACCGTTCCACCGATCACTTCGTCGCCGGTTTGTTTTTGCACCGCCGCCGGTTCGCCGGTAATCATCGACTCATCGACGGAGCTTTTCCCCTCCGTCAATTTGCCATCGACAGGGATTTTCTCGCCTGGACGGACACGCAGCACATCCCCCTGCTGGACGTCATCCAGTGGAACCTCTTGCTCTTGGCCGTCGCGAACGATGCGCGCGGTCGGCGGCGCCAACGACATCAATTCCCGAATCGCATGCCCGGTCCGCCGTCGCGCGCGAAGCTCCAACACCTGCCCAAGTAGTACCAATGTGATAATCACCGCCGCCGCTTCGAAATAGACCTCCACATGCCCGTCGGTTTTCAGGTCGTCGGGAACCAGTCCCGGAAACAGCACGACCAACAGACTGAACAAATACGCCGTCCCGGTGCCGATGGCGATCAGGGTGAACATGTTGAGGTTCCAAGTCAGAATCGACCGCCACCCCCGCACAAAAAACGGCCAGCCCGCCCACAACACGACCGGCGTGCTCAACACGACTTGCAACCACGTATGCAGCGTATGCCCCAACCACTGATCAACCGGCACCCCCACCATCGGCAGCATGGCTAAGAGAAACACGGGAATGCTAAGTGCCAAAGCCACCCAAAATCGCAGCAGCATACTCCGCAATTCCGCATCATCTTCCGGTGCGTCCGCTTCGACGTACTTCGGCTCCAAATCCATTCCGCACTTCGGACAACTCCCCGGATGGTCCTGTTCGATCTCCGGATGCATGGGGCAGGTGTAGATCGTTTTTTGGCTTGAGGTGACTTGTGCCGACTCCAGCGCCATTCCACATTTCGGACAGTCCCCCGGTTCATCCGATTCGACTCCCTCGCACATCGGGCAGAAATACTTCTTGGTCGTCTTGCGCGGAGTAGCGTCGGTCGGTTGTTCTTGATGACAACATCCGCCCAACTGCACCATGTCCGGCGGCGATTCTGCGCCTTGCTCTAAGAACTTTTTCCGGCAATGTTCACTGCAAAAGTAAAACGTCTCGCCATCGCGGGTCGTCTTGAGATCCGTAGATTCATCCACTTGCATGTGACAGATCGGGTCGATGGCCATGTTTGTCCTCTGGTGAATGCCTACAGTATCGAACGTCGCAACCGTCAGGTTATCCCACAGCAACGGGCTTGCCAACTATGAGCACCCGAAGTTGATGAAAGCGAATGCCTGCTCGTTGGGCTTGAGTCATGAACCTATTCGGGCAGCGGCATTCACGATAAACTCAAAGTTCGCCGACCAAACCTTCCACCACTAGGAGAGACATCGATGACACCGCGCGGGACGTTTTTATTGACTTGGATTGTATTGTGCTCAATGGGCAACTTCGGATTCTGTGACGAACCCGCCACCGGCCAACGCGCGGGCCGGTTGGATACGCAAGTCCAGGTGCAAATGAACTACCTGTTGTATTTGCCGCAGGATTACGATTCGCAACCCAGTTGGCCGCTGATGCTGTTCCTGCATGGTGCTGGGGAGCGTGGAGACGATCTGGAAATGGTAAAAATGCACGGGCCGCCCAAGCTAATCGCCGCCGGTCAACAGTTCCCTTTCATCGTGGTTTCGCCGCAATGCCCCAAAGACAAGGAATGGGAACCGATCGAACTGCTGGCGCTGCTCGATGATGTGAGTCGTCAATACAACGTGGATCCCGATCGCATCTACGTGACCGGACTGAGCATGGGCGGCTTTGGCAGTTGGCGGTTGGCTGCTTATGCCCCAGATCGTTTGGCGGCAATTGCACCCATTTGCGGCGGTGGGGAAAAACATTGGGCCAAGCGGTATCCGCATCTGCCTGTTTGGGCATTCCATGGCGGCAAAGATCCCGGCGTGCCGGTGGAACGTACGCTGTCGATGGTCGATGCTCTGATCGAAAAAGGGGGCAATCCGCAGCTGACGATTTACCCCGAAGCAGGACACAATTCATGGGCCGCAACGTATGCCAACCCCGAGTTTTACAAATGGTTGTTGCGACAAAAAAGAACCCAACAGGAATAATCCGTTGAAACGCAAACTTTTGCGCGGCGTACTCTACTTCGTGCTTGCCATCTTGGTTTTAGGGATCGGATTACTCATGACGCTCAGCTTCTTCGGCAAGCGGCCCGATGACTTGGGAGTCACCGACGGGCGGCTCAAAGCTTGTCCGGACACGCCGAATTGTGTGAACTCCCAATCCACTGATTCGGAACATGCAATCCTGCCGATTCCCTTTCCAGGGACCGGCGGATGAAGCGGGTAAGAAAATTCGCAGCGCACTTTTGCAGCAACCCCGGACACAGATCGTGATTGATAACGGCGATTACATTCACGCGGAATCCCGATCCGCGCTGTTTCGCTTCGTGGATGACGTCGAAATCTACATCGATGCCGAGCAGCAAGTCATCCACATTCGCTCCGCCTCACGCGTAGGCCGCTCGGACTTGGGCGTGAATCGCCAACGCGTAGAGTCCATCCGCAAAGCCTTCACCAACGCATCGCCAGAACCGTAGGGTGCGTCGCGACGCACCTTTCGATGTAGTACGGCTGATTCTCCTCGCGAAACAAAACGTTCCACACGTTTCGGCAAAAATGAATAGACCACAGAGTAGCGCGGAGAAAACGGCCGATCAACCAAACACCGGTCCCTGAACCAGGCGAACCCCCGCAAAAAACTCTCTGCGCCTCGGCGTCTCTGCGCGAGATTTTTCGTCACATGACAATTACGCAAACAACTCGCCAATTAATTCCCCACCTTCAACCAACTTAATCGGCCGTTCGTTGGTCGCCATGTATTCGTCGTGCGGATCCAGGCCCAGGATGTGGCAGAAGGTGACGAATAAATCTTGCACTGCCACGGGACGCTCGGTGACGTCCTTGCCGTCTTTGTCGGTGGCGCCGATGACTTGGCCGCCTTGCACTCCGCCGCCCGAGAAGGCCGTCAACCAGCCTTTGGAGTAATGGTCGCGACCGCCGTCGGGTTTGATTTTCGGCGTCCGGCCGAATTCTCCCATCCAGACGACGAGTGTATTGTCCAACATACCTCGGCGTTCCAGGTCGTGGAGCAGGGCGGGGTAGGCTTGATCGGTTTCGCGGCACAACAGTGGATTGTCGCGGAAGCCGTCGTTGTGCGTGTCCCAGCCGGCATCGTTGCGTCCACCGGTGCTGATGACTTCGATAAAACTAACGCCTTGTTCCACCAACCGGCGAGCGAGCAAGCAGCCTTGGCCGAATTCGGTATGCCCATATTCGTCACGGATTTTGGCTGGCTCGTTCTCTAAATCGAACACCCCAAGACGTGGGCTGAGTACGAATTTTTCGGTGCGGGCATAGATGTCGCGTTTTTCCTGGATCAGCATGTCGGTCGCTGAGGAATGATACTCGGTGTCGAATTGCGCCGCCAAACTCAGCCGCCGCCGTAGCGTCGCCTCGTCGACCACCGGTTCGACATTGGCCGGCAATGCGCCGGGTGAGGGAACATTGAACGAGGCATATTTCGCGCCCAGTACGCCGGCGTCGACATCACGGGTGGCGATCCGTGGTTTGCCGATCCGCACAAAACTGGGCAAATCCAAATCGGGATCAAAACGATCCCGCGCCACCACCGAACCGAATGTCGGATAGCGGACCGATACCGAGGGGGGATAGCCGGTCCGCACCAGCGCAATCGCGCGGTCATGCACGGCGATGTTGCTGTGCATCGAGCGGATCAGTGCGATTTTATCTAAGGACTGTGCGGTGCGCGGCCAGAATTCGGCGAATTCGATGCCGGGCAGGGTGGTCGAGATCGCCGTTGCCGGTCCTTGAAACTTTGAGCCGACTTTGGGATTGAACGATTCAAATTGGCTCGGCCCGCCATCCATCCACAACAGAATCATCGACTTGCCGCGTTTGCGCAGTTCGTCAGCTTTGAGCGAAACCAGATCCCGCCAACCCAGCGTCAAAGCCCCGGCCGCCCCGCCGCCAATGGCGAGCTGCTTCATCAACCCACGGCGACTCACCACACCGTCCCGCGACATCCCGACGTCGATCATTGGTGCGTGCATGGCGATGGTGGCTCCGAATGGTTTGGGGTGCAGGATTATTATTTGGCAGTGGGGAGAAAGGCTTTAGGCGATAGTCCGTAGGCTTTAGAAAAAAGGCAACAATGCTCATGGGCATTCAACAACCAACCCTACAGCCTCAGGCCTACAGCCTCAAGCCTGACTTTCTATCGTGTCGTAAACTCCACCGTATTCACCAATCCCCACAGTAAGTCCTCAAAGGCGGCGTTACGATTGCCGACTTTCTGGATGTGCTTTGCGGCGATGGTGGTTTCTCGTTCTGTGGGTTGGCGAGCTAAGACTTGCAGAAACAGTTGTTCAATAGCAGCCCGGTTTTTGGGATAGGCGATTAATAGCTGGCTCAATTGCGTGCCGCTCTCCGGGGCAGCGTTGATTTGTGCCTGCAGTTGTGTGTTGTTCATCAGGAACATCGCTTGCCCCATGGTGCGGGGTTGTTCTTCTTCGGGCAGCGAGGGGTCGGCGGCAAAGGCTTCGACGACTAATTCCCGTGTGCTTTTCGGCGGTGGCGGAAAACGAAAGGCTTTGGTCGCGGGGGCCTGTTCACCTTTTACGTTGGGCAGTCCCGTCGCCATGAACAACGCATCATAAAGCACATCCCCTCGCAACCGCTCCGCTGTGGTTCCGGCAGCGAGTAGATTGTCGTCGCTTTGCGCATTCGGCAAACGTCGTTGATAGGCATCGGTCGCCAGGATAATGCGAAACAGATCCTTGATGTCGTAGCCAGTCGCCAAGAAATGCGCGGTGAGCGCCTCATGGACTTCGGGCAGCAAGTGATCCTTATACGGTCCCATGTCGTCAACCGGTTCGTAGAATCCGCGGCCCATCAGTTTGGCCCAGATACGATTCACATACGCCTGCGCGAACCACGGGTTATCGGGCAGCGTGATCAAATTCGCCAAGCGTTGCCGGCGGGCCATGTCTGGTTTTCCCAGCGGCAAACCTTCGCCCGTCATTAATGTCGGCAGCATGGCCGTTCCTGGTTTTTTGACATCAAGGGCATTGGGCATGCGGTATTCCCCTTTGCCGCGATCCGAAACAATCGTCCCGGTCCCATCCTGCACCTTGCCGAGTTCGCCTGCAGCTCGCGCGAAGAAAGCGGCCATTTGGTGGAACTCTTCGCGCTGCCAATCGTCAAAGGGATGATCGTGGCATTCGGCGCACTGCAGTTGCAGTCCCAAAAACACACGAGCGGTCTCCGCTCCTAATTTGACGGCGTTCCCTTGATGGTATCCGACAAACGTGGCGGCGGGGTTTTCTTTGATCGGTCCGGTGCCGGTTAAAATCGCACGCGTGATTTCCGCCCAGGAGTGATTGGCGTTCAGTTCCGCTGCGAGCCATTGATGAAACAAATCGTAATTCAAAAACGTCAATTCGGGCGGCGGCACGCGGGCACTGATCGTGTCGCGCCAGTAATGCGCCCAGTGCGTTCCGAATTCTTCGCTGTCCAGCAATTGGTCAATGGCCGCTGCACGTCGATCGGGGTTTTCGTCGGCGGCGAAACGGGTTGACTCCTCGGGTGTCGGTTGGCGGCCGATGAGGTCCAGACTCAGGCGCCGCAAAAACTGCTCATCATCGACAACAGCTTGCGCGTCCGTGTCGGATAACGAATTGACAATCAGTTGGTCGACTTGTCCGGGCGAAATCCGCGCGGCTGGTTCGGCGGCATTGGCGGTCGCAGCCAACAGCACGATAGTATTGACAACGAGGAGGTGTGCAATAACCGGCATGGAGTCGCCCTGACTGTTGTCTCGGATCAAGAACTTGTTGTCTCGCTACAACTGGCGGTCGCGACCAGGGCCTCTTTGTCGCCGTTGAGATTGTGACGGATTTTACCGCACAATTCCTTGAAGAGTGCTAGCTCCTCTTCAGTCAGTCCCACAGCTGCCTGTGCGCGGGTTTCACGGGCACATTGTACGCCCCGCTCCCAAAGCAGTTCCGCTTTGTCGGTTGCGCGGATCCGTTTACAACGACGATCCTCGGAACACGGGACTCGTTCCAGAATGCCATCGCGTTCCATGCGATCCAAAATTCCGGCCAAGGTCGGCGCTTCGATTCCCATGCGATCGCCCAACTGTCGTTGTGTTTGTTCCCCATGCATGGAAATCATGGCCAGGACTTCCCACTGACGAAATGTAATTCCGTCCTGTACGAGTTTGGCATCGAGCGATTTACGAATCGCATGAGATGTCGAGCAGACCCAATACCCCAAACTCTGCTCAAAATCATAGGTCAACATAGAGATGGCTTTCGAAGCAAGTTCGGCGAAAATTGACGCAAATCTATTTTAGTCTTCGTCAATTGTGGGTCAAAGAATCCGAGAAAATATGCAGAGCGCATCGGAAACGAGGCAGGAAGGGACGATCGTCACCAGCCTCGTCCTCTTAATAATACGGTGTCCAGGTGACTCGAATCAAGCGGCTAACGCGTCCACCGGCTGGTATTTAGGTAATGTACTAAGTCACAAACCGTGAATGACCGGTTTCACGGCACTTTTTCGCCGTTTCAAATAATACACCCAAACTTCGGGGTGACTGCCGGGAAGGGAGGGCGAAGCTCCTGCTGAGCCGAAATTGCCGGTTAACGCGATCCGATAAATTCGACATTCTGCGAGCCACACCTTCCGGGATGCGGTGAAACCGGAGTCGATTCAGTCCAGGCAGCAGGGTATGTTGGGGCTGAAATAGAACTGGCGTTGAGCGAGCGGGATACGGGGCTGGTCGGCCCGGCGATAGACGAGACGGCCGTCGACGATGACGTGTGTCACCTGCGTCTTGTGCTCAAACGGGTCGCCATCGTACAGCACGATGTCGGCCACCTTACCCGGTTCCAGACTGCCGTAGCGGTCGTCGATTTTGAGAATCTTAGCCGCATCGAGTGTGACAGCCGCCAGTGCCCGCGCGCGACCCAGACCGTAAACCATAGCCATGGCTGCTTCGTGGCGAATGACCCGAGTCTTGGGAACGTACGTCTCCACGCCGCTGCCGATCGCAATCGGAATGTCGTGATCGGCCAGTGCCGACGCATTCCCCAAGAACGAACGATACGTTTCCATCCCTCCCACACGCTGCATCGTCGGATGCACGATGACCGGCACTTTGGCGGTCTTGATTTGGTCCGCGACTAAATAGCCGTCAGCGGCCAATGCAATCATCGCCTCGAGTTTGAATTCCTTGGTCAAACGCAGTGCGGTCAAAATATCGTCGCCCCGCTGGGCACAGAACAAGGCGGGAACTTTCTTCTCCAGGACGCTGGTGAGTGCTTCCTGTTTCAGATCACGATTGGGAACTTCGTCGGCATCTTGGTCCGGTTTCTTTTTGCGTGAGAAATTCGACGCACCCGTCAACGCCTCACGAATCAATGAAGCCGTCCCCATCCGCGTGCGCGGTTTGCGACCGTCGTAGGTTTCTTTGGGCCATTCCCCCAAGTTGAACAACATCGCCTGTGGGAAACGAATCGTCATGCTCTCCGGCGTCCGTCCATGTGTGTGGAACACGCCCGACAGACCGGCAATCACGTTTGCCCGTCCCGGACAGGCATGCACTGTGGTGATCCCTTGTTGCAGCAAAAATTGCAACAACGGTTCAGACGGATTGAAACCATCCAACACGCGCACATCGGCCTGGTTGGGGTCGCTCTCCTCGTTCGAGTCCTGATCCGCGACGGATGTTGTACTCCCCTTCCAACGGCACCACGCTGTGCGCGTCGATCAGTCCGGGCGAAACTTCCGCTGCTGCGACGACCGGAATGCCGGCGGCAATCTTCAATTCTGCTCGCGGCCCGGCGAATACTATTTTCCCATCGCGCACATGCACGGCACCATCGTCGATGCTTTCGCCGGCAACTGTATGCAAACGTCCGGCGAGGATCACGAATTCTGTGCTCTGCAAATCTGGCTCCGCTGCGCCGGAGGGTGGCGTGGGGGCTTCCACAACTTGCAGCGGTGCGACGAGCGGTTTCGCAGGTGGAATTTGCGTTCTATCACGCACCGCAAATCCGCCGGTTTGAAATAGCCGCTCCGATTCATCCGCCAGATCAAACACGCGTTTGCCGTCGATGTAGGTTTCTAGCACCCGTGCATAAATGCTGAACGGCGGTCCGCTCAAGACCACAAAATCGGCATCCTTACCCGCTTCGAGTGAACCGAGGCGATCGTCGAGATGCATCACCTCAGCCCCGTGCAGAGTGACTGCCTTCAGGGCAATGTCTTCCGGCAAGCCGCCCCGCACGGCGATTGCCGCCGTCCGCAACATAAAACGACTTTCGGTCACCGGGTCGTCCGTATTGACCAAAACTTTGACGCCCGCAGCCGCCAGTTCCGCGCCGCACTCTTCGAGAAACTGCACGACTTCAGCTTTGCCGCCCGGGCTGTCGAGGATGGTCATCGACACCGGCACGCCTTGTCGGGCGATCTCGTCGATGATTTTATACGACTCGGTGCCATGTTGAATCACCAGGTCAAAGTCGAACTCTTCTTTCAGACGCATGGTTGTCAACAAGTCGTCGGCGCGGTGCGAATGGAAGTGCACGGTCCGTTTCTTTTGCAGCACTTCGACGAGGGCTTCCAGGCCAAGGTCCACATCCGGCGGCGAGACCTCTTCACCGGCGGCGAGTTTCTTGCGGTATCCATCCCATTCTCGGCGGTAATCGATCGCTTTGAGAAACTCAGCCCGCTGCAGAGCGGCGATTTTCATGCGCGTGCCGGGTGCTTTGCCCTTGCTGCCGTAACTCCGTTTGGGGTTTTCGCCGTTGGCCATTTTTAAGCCCCCCAATACGTCGGGTGAGGCAATCCACATTTGTTCCGGCGTATGACCCCGCAGTTTGACGTAGATGGTCTGCCCGCCGATCACGTTACCGCTGCCCGGCATGATGTTGGCCGTTGTCACGCCGCCGGCATTGGCCATGCGGATGCCCGGATCAAACGGATTGAGCGAATCGAGCGCGCGGACCACGCTTTGCACCGGACCGGTCATTTCGTTGCCGTCGCTATTCGCCGAGACGGCCGGTCGGGAATAGACGCCCAAATGCGAATGCGTATCAACCAGACCTGGGATGATCACCTTTCCCGCAACATCATGCACTTCGGCGCCGTCGGGAATCGCAACGTCCTCCATCGGTCCCACAGCAATGATCTTGCCACCTTCGACGAGCAGCGTTCCTGGATCAAACACCTTGTCGGCGGCCGTTAAAATCCGCGCACCGCGATAAGCGATCGGTTTCGATTCCGCTGCAGTGCAGAAACCGCTCATCGCGATGAACAAACAAGGGACAATCAGCAGACAGCGCAAAATAATTGGCATCAGAGGTGGTCCGTTTCATGGCCCCCCGGCAAAGCCGGGGGCTGGAAGGGCGTCGCCGGATGAGAAGCCGAATTATCCATCAGCCACCGGCTTTGTCGGGGGGCAATCGAACGCACGGTATCCCCCGGCCATTGAATTACGGTATAAAACCTATTGGTTCCATCCTAACTTCCCTAGGCACCCTTGCCCAGCATATTCAGGAGACACCGAAATGAACCGCTGGTTCAGCCTATCGATCGCTGCACTGCTTGTCATTGCATTGGGCCACGACACCGCACAAGCAGCCGAGCAACCGAATATCCTGTGGATCAGTTGTGAGGATATCAGTCCTGATTTGCGGTGTTACGGCGATGACTATGCGGTCAGCCCCCACATTGACCAGTTGGCGGCCGAAGGGGTGCTGTATTCGCGAGCCTTTTCTCACTCCGGTGTGTGTGCGCCGACCCGGTCGGGGATTATTACCGGCATGTACCCCACCAGTATCGGCACTCCCCACATGCGCTGCCGTGGCGTGCCGCCGGCCGAAGTGCGTTGTTTTAGTCAGTATCTGCGCGCCGCTGGATATTACTGCACCAACAACAAAAAAACCGACTACCAATTCGAATCGCCACTCACCGCCTGGGATGAGAGTAGCGGAAAGGCGCATTGGCGAAATCGCAGCGAAGGGCAACCTTTCTTCGCGATCATCAATCTGACGATTTCCCACGAAAGTCAAATTCGCAATCCTCGACCGGAAACCAAAAAACTGGTTTCCCAACTCAGCCCCGCCGAGCGGCACGATCCGGCGCAGGCGCCGTTGCCCAGTTACTATCCCGACACGCCCTTGGTCCGCCGCGACTGGGCGAATTATCACGACAACATCACGGCGATGGACAAACAGGTGGCCGAGATACTTCAGCAACTCGAAGACGATGGCCTTGCTGAGGATACGATCGTTTGGTTCTGGGGCGATCACGGCCGCGGTTTGCCGCGCGGAAAACGCTGGATCTATGACTCCGGTCTACAATTCCCGCTGATCATTCGCGTCCCCGACAAATGGAAGCAGCGCGCGCTGCCCGAACATCCGGAGCAATTGGCTGCCGGAACTGTGAACGACGATTTGGTGGCCTTCGTCGATTTTGCACCCACGATGCTTTCGCTGGCTGGAATCGATATCCCAGAGCACATTCAAGGCCAAGCCTTCCTCGGTCCTCAAAAAGCTGCGCCGCGCAAATATATCTTCGCCGCCCGCGATCGCATGGACGAACGTTACGACTTGATCCGCGCTACGCGCGACAAGCAGTTCAAATATATCCGCAACGACATGCCGTTTATCCCCTACTCGCAAAACATCTCCTACATGAACGAGATGCCGACGATGCAAGAGATGCGGCGTCTTGATGCCGCAGGCGAATTGGTGGGGCCGCAAAAATTGTACTTCCGCCAGGTCAAACCGGTGGAGGAACTCTACGACACCGATGCCGATCCCGAAGAGCTAAACAATCTAGCCAACGACCTAAAGTATGCCGACAAGTTGGCCGAACTCCGCTCACAAACTCGGCAGTGGCGTGAAGACATCGGCGACATGGGGCTGATTCCCGAACCGATCTTCGACGAGATGAAACGCCCCGGCGGCAAATATGCTGTGACCGCCGACCCCATTTTTACGATCACCGATGTCAACGACGCACAACGGTCGTATCAAGTGGCAATCGCCTCACCGACTGCCGGCAGTTCAATTGCCTACCGCTTCGGCAAGGGACCTTATCAACTCTACACCGAGCCGGTCACGGTCAAGCCGGGACAAAAGCTCGCAGCCGTTGCCTGCCGCATTGGCTTTCGCGACAGCCAGGCCATCACGTTCCGACCGGGCGCTGCCGCCGATCCACCGGCCGAGAGCAAGACGCCGGACTCTGTGCATTGGCGCGATGCCCTCGACAAGTCCGACCTGCTGGAGCAGTTGGCTGAACTCAAGGCGATTGACAGCGCGCAACCGGAGTCCGTCGCTAAGTACTGTTCGGCACTCGCTAGCGAACAGGCAGCCATGCGCTATTGGGCGATTACGGAACTCTATTATGCCGATGCGATTGACGAAGGCATCACGAACAAAATTCGCCCGTATTTGGATGACCCGTCACCAGTGGTTTGTATTGCAGCAGCGCAGGCCATCGCCGAGTCAGATCCCGATGCCGCTTTAGCGGTCTTGACCAAGATGCTCGAGCATCCCCAAGACACAACACGTCTGTCTGCCGCACTCGCGTTGGATGAACTCGGCGAAACTGCACGACCGGCGATACCCGCGATGCAGAATGCGCGACAAGACAAGTTCAAATATGTCGTCCGCGTCTGCGACGGCGCGCTTGCGCGGTTGGGTGTCCCAGTGGATTGATGCTGATATTTACTAGAGCGCAACATTAAGTATTAAGTCGTCCACAATTGGGGTGCCACTGGCGGTTCGTCCGCCAGTGCGAACGTGGGCCGACGTCCCTAGGCAAGGAAAACTCAGCCTGACACGGCACTGGCGGGCAAGCCGCCAGTGGCACCCGCGTGTTGTTGGTTTTTAAGACGACTAACGGCTCAATTTGCCACCGCTGCATCCTGGTCTATAAGTCCAGCTGTGATGCGTGCCGCATGGATCTTTGCATAGCGATTGATCTGTTGCGGCAACAGCGCCAATACGATTTCCGCGACGGCGACCTCCCGATCCAACAACGGAAAAGGGGCCAATTCATCATCGATGGCGATGACCATTTCCAACGACAGCGGGTGAAATGTTTTCATTCGTGGGGCCTTTCAACGGCAACGCGACCGGATGTTGGTGATTTCATTCGCTCGGCTAAGCGGTCCTTCAGCGGATAACGCGACAATTCAGTACAAAATCGGTAACCGGTTTCCCCCTTTTTCTACAGCGGCAAATGACACCGCTGCGATTCGCGAGAAAGCGGCCCGTTTGCAGCGGTCCATGATCGCGTCGACGTTCACAAGGCCGCGAAAACGTTGTAAAGTGAATGCATCGCCAAGATGTGGGCCGTGGTTTGCGGATGATTGATTCCGAGAGAGGGAAACCAGGATGATGCAGAGATTCGCCGGTCTGATCGGTTTGGTCGTGTTGTGCTGCGGCAATGTTACGTCGGCTGCGGAAATTGATTTCAGCCGCGACGTGCAACCGATTCTGTCAGACAAATGTTACGCCTGCCATGGTCCCGATGCGGAAGAACGCCAAGGGGGCGATCCCGACACGGGCGGACTCCGTTTTGATACAAAAAAGGGAGCCTTTGTCGATTTGGGAGGCTACGTCGCCATCGATCCCGGTCAACCAGAATCGAGCGAGTTGGTCAGCCGGATCACCACCAAAGATGAAGGTCTGGTGATGCCGCCGGTCGATCATCCCAAACAACTCACCGACGGGGAAAAGAAAATCCTGATCGAGTGGATTCGCCAAGGCGCCGAGTGGAAAAATCATTGGGCCTACACCCCACCCGTTTCGCATCCAGTCCCCGAAGTCTCCGCCGCTGCCCCATATAATTTCATCGACAACTTCATTCTCGCCCGATTGCAAAGTGCATCGGTCAAACCCTCGCCGACGGCTGACAAACGGACGCTGCTGAGGCGGCTCAGTTTTGATCTGACCGGATTGCCTCCCACGGTTGAAGAGATGCAGGCATTTTTGGCGGACGACTCTGCCGACGCTTACGAAAAATGTGTCGATCGCCTGTTAGCCTCGCCGCACTACGGCGAACGGATGGCCATGTATTGGTTGGATCTGGTTCGCTATGCCGATTCTGTCGGCTACCACGGTGATCAACCGGTGAGCGTCTCCCCGTATCGCGACTATGTCATCGAGGCCTTCAACGCCAACATGCCCTTTGACCGCTTTACGCGCGAACAATTGGCCGGGGACCTGTTGCCCAATCCCACGCAGGAGCAATTGATCGCCTCGGGGTATAACCGGCTCGGAATGATGTCGGCCGAAGGGGGCGTGCAGCCCAAGGAGTACCTGGCCAAATATGCCGCCGATCGCGTGCGGACCGCGGCATCGGTCTGGCTGGGCTCGACGCTGGGTTGCGCGGAATGCCACGACCACAAATACGACCCGTTCACCTCCAAAGACTTCTACCGCTTCGCTTCGTTCTTCGCCGACATCAAAGAAAAAGGGCTGTACTCCGGCGGGGCCAAAACAGAGCGCTGGGGACCGCAGGTCGACGTGCCCAATGACCGCTTGCCGGGTTTGCTGAAACCGATCGATCAGCAACTCGCTGAACTACAACGCATCATTGAGACACCCACTGAAGAACTGGCAGCGGCGCAAATCGCTTGGGAACAACAACTCGCCACTGCTCCGGCATGGCAGATCGTCACCCCCGCATCCGCTGCGGCGCTGCACGAGACCAAACTCGCTGTGCTTGAGGATCACTCGCTACTGGCCTCGGGGCCGGATTCGGCCAACAACAGCTATACGATCACCGCCAAGATCCCACTGAAAAACATCTCCGGATTTCGCATCGAGGTTTTGCCTGACAAATCGCTCCCTAAAAATGGTCCGGGACGCGCGGGGAATGGCAACTTTGTCCTGACCGAATTTCGCGTCTCCCACGCCACTGAGAATGAGGCAGCGGCGATGCCGATCGAATTGAAAAATGCCTCCGCCACGTTCGAACAGACCATCGGAGCCGGCAAACTGCCGGACAAAAAATGGTCGGCCGCGCATGCCGTCGATGGCGACGCACAAGGCCCCGGCTGGGGTTGGGCGATCTTGCCGAATGTCGGCCAGGAAAACCACATGGTCGCCGAAACGGCAGCGGTGATTGCCAATGAGGGCGATGCGACCTTCACCTTCGTCCTGGATCAAAACTATGCCTCTGGCGGGCATACGCTGGGCCGATTCCGCATCGCCGCCACCACCGCTCCGCAACCACTCAAAGCGGGCGAACTCGATCCGCTACCCAAAGAAATCCGCACCATCTTAGCGGTCGCCGCTGAACAGCGCACTGCGGAGCAAGCCCAACAACTTGCCGCCTACTACCGCTCGATCGCTCCCGCCTTGGCGGAGACGCGCGAGAAAATTGCCGCTCTCAAAAAACAACGTGAGGAAACCGTTGCTGCCAACACGCGTACCACATTGGTGACGGTCTCGGTCACGCCGCGAGAAATGCGCGTGCTGTCCCGTGGAAATTGGATGGACGATTCCGGCGAAGTCGTCCAGCCGGGCGTCCCAAACTTCCTTCCGCAAATCGATTCTAAGGAGCGCGCAACACGCATTGATTTGGCGAATTGGCTCACCGCTCATGACAACCCGCTCACAGCGCGGGTCTTCGTCAATCGCTTATGGCAACGCTATTTTGGCACGGGCATTTCCAAAATCTCGGACGATCTCGGCGCACAAGGCGAACCGCCGGTGCATCCCGAATTGCTGGACAACTTGGCCCTTGAGTTTGTCCAGAGTGGCTGGGATATCAAGCACATCATCAAGTTGATCGTCCTATCCAACACGTACCGACAATCGTCGCTCATGCGCGACGGCTTGGCGGAGGTCGATCCCTACAACCGTTTGTTGGCGCGGCAGTCCCGTTTTCGGCTCGATGCGGAAATCATTCGGGACAACGCCTTGGCCGTCAGTGGTCTGTTGGTTCACAAACTGGGCGGGCGCAGCGTGATGCCGTATCAGCCCGAAGGGTTATACCGGCACTTGAATTTTCCCGCGCGGACCTACCAAGAAGACAGCGGCGAAAACCAATACCGCCGCGGCGTCTATACGCATTGGCAGCGGCAATTTTTGCATCCGGCGATGAAGGCCTTCGATGCTCCGGCGCGCGAAGAATGTACCGCACAGCGACCCCGCTCCAACACCCCGCTGGGCGCACTGGTGCTGCTCAACGATCCCTCCTACGTCGAAGCTGCCCGCGCGTTCGCCGCTCAAGTGATCAGGCAGGGCGGAACGGAAACAACCGACCGGCTCCACTGGATGATGCAGCACGCCCTGTCACGCAACGCCGACGAACAGGAGATCACCGTGCTAACCGATTTGTTACAGGCACAGCGCGCCGCATACACCGCAAACCCAGCCGCCGCTGAAAAACTAATCCACACCGGCCAGTCCCAACCCCCCAAAGACATCCCCGCCCCAGAACTCGCCGCCTGGACCGCCGTCACACGCACGGTGTTCAATTTGCACGAGTTTATTACGCGGAATTGATACGGAGGATGACAATATCACTGGGGCGCCGCGGATTATGCCTAAGGTGGAGTAGACAAATTGGCCTTTCGAAATGAATAAGTTCTTCACCTTTGCATTAGTAGCCTACGGTGGTTGGTTGTTGTACATGTCTGTCAGATTGCTTCTGGCTCAGTTGCCAACAAGCGGCCTTTTGTTACTTGCGAGCTCGCTGCTTGCATTTACTGCGAGCTACTGTCTCAGAAAGCGGAAGTGGCGAGTTCTAGTGGTGGTACTTTTGCTATTGTATACCGTCGTTGATTTGTCTGCGGTTTTTTATTTCAGCGCGGGGTAAAGAGGGGCGGACTCCAGTTTGAAACGCAACACTACTGGGAAACGTTCATACGAAGGGTAGCCGCGATAGCTGTGCTATCGGGGCGGGCAAAGCCCGCAAGAAGCCGCAGTTTCCACGCTGGTTGGCAAAAGAAGTAACAATGGCACGGACGGCTGACACTGTGGTGTCCTGTGCCACCCATTTGGGTTGTGAAGTCACGGTACAGAGCAGAATGGCGAGGATACCACTTGAGCAATGAAAAGTTTACATATGAATTTCCCAATGGGAGTACCGTAGAATTACCTGCGCCCGTCTTGGACGTGGTCGTTGACGGTGGACTACACTACATTGTTTTTGACAGTGATCCACCGGGAACGATTACCGACAATGTACTGTGTCATAACGAAGACGGAATGCTCCTTTGGCGTATTGAAGACATTCTACCAGATAAACCGAACATGTTCGGCCAGGGGCGTCTTCGGCGAGATGGGACATTGGAATTCTGGAACACCGATGGTGTGTGGATCAAAGTCAATAAAGCAACAGGACAGGCCATTGGCTTTCGAATAGAAAAGATGGGGCCATTATCCGAGCATGATGATCACATCTTCGAGCCCATTTTTTGGCGAGAATAGACCGTATCAAACGGTCCAATAAAAATGGCGGATGTAAACGGAATCCTCAGGGGGCACCGAAAAGATTCTTTCAAGGGAGTCCACCCGGTAGGAAGCCGCAGTCTCCGCGCTGGTTGGTAAGAGAGGCTGCAATGGCACGGACCGCTGAAATTGCAGCGTCTTGTGCCTGCGGCACACGGATTGCCGCTGGCAATCCGTGCCACCCCGTCGTGGAAAACCGCTTCCATTTACACCACGCGAGTCGGACAAAATATGAGCTGGGACGTCGTTATCATGCGGACAGATGGGGTCACCGACCCTCAGCAGTTTCATGACGGGGGCCAGACAATTCCGCTAGGCGATGCCGAGCGGGTACGTGGGTGGCTCGCCGCGTATTTCCCCGACCTTCGATGGGCGAATCTTGAGTTAGGCGGTTCGCTGCGCGACGACTTGACGGTTCGGTTCGTGTTTGATGAGTCTCTGGATGTTGACGTCATCTTCATTCGCGCGTACGGAGATAACGATGTGTTTTCCACGACCGTCGCCATGTGCCGTCAATACGGCTGGCAAGCGCTGGATTGTTTGGAATTGAAATTCATCGATTTGGACGATCCTTCCGACATCGGTTGGAATGACCTGGGCGATTTTCTCGATTGGTACAATGAGTTCAAGCCGCGAGACCGATCAATCCGTACTATTGATTTTTGATGTTGCAGTCATCTCAGGAAAGTGGAAGATCGACTCAACTGTAAGAGCTAAAATATCTACAGGAGCGGACTTCGTAGTTGATACTGTTAATGGTGAAAAACTGTCGGCTGATATAATTTTTCGGCATGTTGATATCTCCAAATTTACAATTGCTAAAGAGGTGCATGAGAAAAATGGGCTAATCCAAACACTACTTGTGTACGAATCTATTACGTTTGAAGGAATTCCAGATGCTGTGTTTGATCGGCATGGAGTGCCGCTAATGCAGGCAGATCGAGCGACTGGGTACTATTGCACATTAAACATCGTTCGCGTCGAGAAGAATTGATGTTCATGCGAATCAGGTCGCTATAGGGACGAGGAAAGAGGGCATTCTTGATATCGGGTAGCAATCGGGGCGGGCAAAGCCCGCATGAATCCACAGTTGACGCGATGGTTAGTTAGTGAAGCCAAACTGGCACGGACTGCAAAAACTGCGGCGTCTTGTGCCTGCGGCACACGGACTGCCGACGGCAATCCGTGCCACCCATTTGGATGAGGCTAACCGTTCCGCCGCTTGCAGCACCCGCAGCAAATGTAGGGTGCGTCGCGACGCACCTTTCTCGCATAGGGCGTTTGAGGCACCAGCTCAACAACAATTCTCGCATGAGTCAGCGTGCTGGATTGATCGCTACAGGAGAAAACGTTTGCATTGCGATTTGCGTGGGGCGAATCGCTGGTCCTACGTAGAAAGGTGCGTCATGACGCACCCTACGGTCTAAGAGTCGCCCTGCCTGGCTCACCGTTCCGCCGCTTGCAACACCCGCAGTTCCTTCGGCAATTGGAACTGCACGTTTTCTTCACGGATCGTCATCACTTCGACTGTTGCGTCGTAATCCGCCACCAAGCGGTCGATGCATTGTTCGACGACGACTTCCGGAGCACTGGCGCCGGCGGTGATCAGTACTGTCTCGCTGCCGGTGAACCAGGACGGGTCGATTTCGTCGGCGCCGTCGATCAAATGCGACGGCTTGCCCATTCCAGCGGCGATCTCTGCCAGTCGTTTGCTGTTGGAACTGTTTTGACTTCCCAGCACCAACACGACATCGGTTTGCGGAGCCAGTGTGGCGACCGCCTCCTGCCGGTTGGTTGTCGCGTAACAAATATCTTCTTTGGGGGGCGACTCGATGTGCGGAAAGCGTTCTCGCAAGCGTTCGATCACCGTATTCGCCTCCGACACACTGAGGGTCGTTTGCGTGAGATAGGCGATTTTGCTTCCGGGTGGGAATTCCAGCCGGTCGACATCTTCAGCGGTTTCCACCAGTGTAATCGATTCGGGAGCTTCTCCCATCGTGCCGATCACTTCGTCGTGCCCTTCGTGGCCGATCAGCACAATGTTGTAGTGTTGTTTGGCGAAACGGACAGCTTCGAGGTGCACTTTGGTCACCAGCGGGCAGGTGGCATCGATCGTCCGCAGATTGCGGCTGGCTGCGTGTTCACGCAACTCCGGCGAGACGCCGTGCGCGCTATACAACAAAAACGCCCCGTGCGGGACTTCGTCCAAATCGTTGACGAAGGTCACTCCCTGTGCGGTGAAATTTTCGACGACGTATTTGTTGTGCACGATTTCGTGGTAGACGTATATATCGGGCCCGCAGATACGGATCGCCTCGTCCAGACACTCAATCGCCATATTGACGCCCGCACAAAACCCGCGCGGGTTAGCCAGCAAGATTTTCATCGATTCTCCGCCCACAATCTCTACGTATATAGAATGTCCATGCCTCAGCCCCAGTACTGCGGGATGGTGAGAACCGCAGCACATCGCATGTCATAACATGCCAACAACCATGATAACTCAGCGATGCGCGATTGGGGAAGTGGCGAGAGGGATTGGGGCAAGAAACCCGCGTTATTCCACGGTCACGCTTTTCGCCAGATTGCGTGGGCGGTCAACATTACAGCCTCGCAAAATCGCAATGTGATAGGCCAGTAATTGTAGCGGAATCGAGGTGACAATCGGTTGCAGATACTCTTCAACGTCCGGCACGAAGATCACGTCGTCGGCCGCTGCGGTGATTTCTTTGTCCCCCTCGCAGGCAATGGCAATCACCGGTCCTTTACGGGCTTTGACCTCTTCGAGGTTGCTCATCACCTTGGGGTACATTGTCCCATGGGGAACCACAAACACGCTGGGTGTGACTTCGTCAACTAAGGCGATCGGCCCGTGCTTCATTTCGGCTGCTGGATAGCCTTCGGCATGGATGTAGCTGATTTCCTTCAATTTCAGCGCGCCTTCCAGGGCGACCGGGAAATTGTACAGCCGGCCCAGGTAGAGGAAATTGTTGCGGTCAAAATACTTCGTGGCGATTTTCGCGACAGCCTCGTTGCAGGCGAGTGTTTTTTCGACCAGCTGCGGCAATTGTCGCATCTGTTTGATCAAGCGTTGCCCGGCGGGAAACGACAGATGCCGCATGCGTCCCAGATAGAGGGCCAACAACATCAGCGATGTCACCTGCGAGGTAAACGCCTTGGTCGAGGCGACGCCGATTTCCGGTCCCGCATGCAGATAAATTCCACCGTCCGCTTCGCGGGCAATCGTCGAGCCGACGACGTTACAAATCGCCATCGTCGCATGCCCTTTGCGGCGGCTTTCCCGCAGCGCCGCCAACGTGTCGGCCGTCTCGCCGCTTTGTGTAATGGCAAACGTCATCGTGCGGTCGGTCATGGGAGGGTTGCGATAACGAAACTCGCTGGCATATTCGACTTCCACCGGGATACGGGCGAATTCCTCAATCAGGTACTCTCCAACCAACGCCGCATGCCAACTCGTTCCACAGGCCGTTAAGACAATTCGATCGACGTGCCGCAAATCCTGTACGTCGACGTTCAGTCCGCCGAACTTCGCACTCGCAGCATCATCGTCGATGCGTCCCCGCAAACAGTTTTCCAGCGATTGCGGTTGCTCAAAGATCTCCTTGAGCATGTAGGTATCGAAATCCCCCAAGTCGATATTCCCGGCGACATGATCCAGGGTTTGAATCGAGGGTGCCCGTTGTCCGGAATCACGATGGATAATTTCCATCCCCTCGGGGCTGAGGAACGCCCATTCGTGATCGTCCAGATAGACGACTTCATCGGTATGTCCGACCAGCGGACTGGAATCGCTGGCCAGGAAGTATTCGTTGTGCCCAATGCCGATCACCAGTGGACTACCGGCTCGGATTGCCACTAATAATTCTGGGTGATCGCGAAAAATGATCGCTAGTCCGTAGGTCCCTTTGAGTTGTTTCAATGACATTTCAAGGGTGCGTTGAATTGTCGCGCGATCCTGCGGATCATCCCCCATGCGAATGCATTCATCCAGATGATGGGCGATGAGATGGGCGACCACTTCGCTATCGGTCGTGGTTTTGAACACATATCCGCGAACTTGCAACGATTCCCGCAGCGACGCATAGTTCTCGATCACGCCGTTGTGCACCAACACCACCTCGCCGTTGCCGCCGACATGCGGATGCGAGTTGATGTCGGTCGTTTCGCCGTGTGTCGCCCAGCGGGTATGGCCGATGCCCAGGCTGCCCTGGATGGGTTCCTCGTCGAGCAATTTGACCAGTTCGCCGACGCGGCCGGCGCGTTTGCGGATGTTGATGCCTTCGCCATTGCGAACGGCGATTCCCGCGCTGTCATAACCGCGGTATTCCAGCCGATGCAGTCCTTCGACCAGTAATGCCGTCGCCGGTTTTCCACCCACATACCCCACGATTCCACACATGCTTCGCGCTCCGTTCGTAACCGGACGGTACGATGCCTTGGCTGCGTAGAGCATCGACCGTCTTGGGATTGGTCGCCCGTCTGAAAAAAACTCCGCCGTGCGAGCTGCGGCGCGGCGGAAACTACCAGAAAACCGCACTTTTGGTCAATTGCGGTCCACCGCGATTGCCGAACTTACCGACGCCGTCTATTTTAACGCTGCTGGTCCAGCCCTTTGCCATTGGTATTTTCCCATGAACCCGGTTTTTGCCCCGCCGCAAGCGATTTATATCCACGTGCCGTTTTGCGCGCATCGCTGTGGATATTGCGATTTCACGCTCGTCGCCGGCAAGGACCACCTGATCGACAACTATCTCCGCGCGCTGGAAATGGAGTTGTCCCGGGTCGAGGATTCTCCCGAGATCAGCACGCTATTTTTCGGCGGCGGCACACCGACGCACCTGCCCCCCGCAGATTTAAAGCGGCTGCTGGAGATCGTGCTGAGTAAATATCGCTTGGCTGCCGGCTGCGAATTCAGCGTCGAAGCCAATCCGGCTGGTCTGAGCGAGGAGAAAATCGCCATCCTGGCCGACGCGGGTGTGAATCGCGTCAGTCTGGGAATTCAATCGTTTGATGCGGAAATCCTTTCGGTCCTGGAACGGGATCACCGCCAGGAGGAAATCGACCAAGCGCTGCAGTGGCTTCGCCGTCGGATCGACAACATCGCCCTGGATTTGATCTTCGCCGTCCCCGGGCAATCGCTCGCACTCTGGGAGTCGACCCTCGAAACGGCTATCGCCCATCACCCGCAGCATCTTTCGACGTATGGACTGACGTTTGAAAAAGGGACCGCCTTCTGGACCCGCCGTGAAAAATCGCAACTCACGCCGGCAACGTCTGAGCTGGAACGGGAGATGTACGCCCTAGCCCTCGAAAAACTCCCCGCCGCCGGTTACGAGCACTATGAGATCTCCAATTTCGCTCAGCCCGGTTTTCGCTGCCGGCACAACGAAGTCTATTGGACCGGACAGTCCTACAATGCCTTTGGACCGGGAGCAGCCCGCTATCTCGACGGCCGGCGCTCGATCAATCACCGCAGCGTCACCACCTGGTTAAAGCGGACATTGGCCGGCGAATCCCCGATCGGGGAGACGGAAATGCTCTCTCCCGAAGACCGGGCACGGGAGGCCATCGCGCTGAGCCTACGCCGCCGCGCGGGGCTTGATTTGGCGGAGTTTCGCGGACGCACCGGTTACGATCTACTCGATTTGGCTGGTGACGCTGTTGACAGTCTCACCGCCCAAGGTTGGCTAGAGCGTGACAGCGGCACGATTCGGCTGACGTATGAAGGCTTGTTTTTCGCCGATCAGGTGGCGGGGGAGTTTTTGTGAACGATTGGACCGGGGAATTCAGCATCCTGGTCTAACAACTTGCCACATCGGTGGACCAGCCTTAGAATGCAACGCGGAATTCCCTATCTGACGATCACTTCAGTCGTAACCCGAGGCCCGCATGCTGCAGCGACGCGAATATTTTCCCAACGTCATCGAAATGAACTACCAGGCCCGCCAGCGGTTGGGGTGCTGTGTTTATTTAATTTTTGATCAGTCTGAGTGGATGTTGATCGATATCGGCTACGAAGACACCGTCCCCGAAATCGTCGAGTTGATTCGCCAAATGGATTTTCCGTTGGCCAATTGCAAATATCTGGTGCTGACCCACCCCGATGTCGACCATGCTCAGGGCGCCCGCAAATTCTGCGAACTGGTGGGCGACACCGAAATTGTCGCGCATCCAGGAGCGGTGAAACCGTTAGCCGATGCGGACCGAATTCGCACGTTTGCCGAAATCTCCGCTCAGGGAATCTCACTCGATATCCAGCCGATTCAAGTCGATCGACAAGTCGATGAGGGGGATGTTCTGGAAGTGGGGGATATCAAAATCGATGTCTGGCACACGCCGGGACATACCGATAGCCAGTTGGCGTTCCGTTGGAACGATCTGCTGTTTTCCGGTGACAACATCTTTCGCGACGGCGGTGTCGGCGCCATCGACGCGCATCACGGGTCCGATATTCCGGCGTTTATCAAATCGCTGACGCGTATCAAGGACTCGGACGCGAAGTGGTTACTCCCCAGTCACGGGCCGGCGTTTCGCAAGGATGACGCTACGCTGCAACAGGCGATTGACCGCTTGGATGCCTATCAACACCTGTCCGATTTCGGCACGTGCGCCATCGATTGGCCATTGTTGGACGAATGGGAAGAAGAATTGATTGCCGGGGACAAACCACAGCGGTAGTCGACTGTGGAATTCGACCGGGTGAACGGGTCCCGACCGACCTATTGCGGCACCGATTTGTCTGCCTCGAAGAGCGCTTCCATCACATGATAACCCGGCATGGTCATGCCGAGTTTGTGATACGTCTGTTGCGCCCGGTCATTTTCCCGCTCAACATAGAGCCGCAGGCCCACGACTTCTTTGTCGGCCGCAGCTAAGTTGTAAACATGCTCATACAGCGCGCGGAATACACCGCAGCCGCGGTGCGCAGGGACTACATAAACGCTTTGTAGCCACCAGATTTCGCCGTTGCGCCAATCGCTCCACTCCCGTGTGTGCATCACCTGCCCCACGACGCGGTCATCGATCACGGCAACAAAGTACTGCGCTTTGTGCTCATCCAACAACGCTGCCCGAACACCCGGTTCCAGCGTTTCTGGTGGCAAGTGTTTTCCTTCCGTCTCGGCGGCTAGGGCGGAATTGGCGGCGGCAATCACGGGCCAATCCTCGAGTACGCCTTTTCGGATATGTATCGGAGTCATCGTGCGTGTCCGGTTTGATTCGCGTTTGGGTGTCTCGGTCATGACGCGTCAGTAGAACGCAAATCGGGGCCCAAATCGAGGCTGGGGGAGCATTTCGGCTGCGCAATCGCCAGCTGAGGGCTGCTACGCATCGAAGATCGTCTATGCGACTTGAGTAGGAAGGGGATTTTACCGGTATTGCGGCACACTCCGCCTCGTGGGGTGGTGGCGGATTCAATTTTGAGAAATCAGGGGGACTTGGTGGGATTCCATGTCAGAACATATCTCACAAATGGCGATACTAGGGCATATGGGAATTACAAGAAGAATTTACCGCTCACCTAGTTCTTTCCGTTTGACATGCTCGAATTCATGATTTCCCTCGTCGTAGGAGGGGAATCGCCTAATGACGGCCGGATGGCTGCTGCGAAATCGCTGGATCGGTGTTATCCCCGGATCCAGTCATGGGGGGGCCGGCAACAGACCGCAAAAACCCAGCTCAACAACTTCTGTTGGGCCAGGCGACTGTGGAGTGGACCGGTTGCAATAGCCAACGTGGACTTGGGCGAGCACAAATTCAACTTGAATCCACAATCCAGACATAAATCCGTATCTGAGGGAGCGAACCTTGGACAACTCTGATATCAGGAATCTTGACGTGAAAAATCATTCCGAATCTTCAATGTTTGAACTTAGCAAGCCGTATTGGGTTATGATGTTTGCCGGGCTCGCCGTGGCAATGATCGGATTGCATTATCTGGTTTCGAAGCCGCTCGAGCGCCAACTCGCGATGATGCAGGGAGAAATCGATCAGGTGCATCGCCAAATGGAAGACTTGGTCGATATGCGTAGCAGTGTCAAAAATACCAATACGTTGCTCAGCGGACTGCAGGCGCAGCGGCAACAGCTTGCCGATGCACAAAGCGCGTTGGTGAAAGTTCGCCAATTGCGGGCCGAAGTCGCCGCGGAAGCCCGTCAAGCGAATATCTCCTTGACCCAATTGCGGGAAATCAACGACTTGCAAGCAATGTTGTTGGACAATCAGGAAATGACCGAGTCGGCGCGTCGTGCCCTGACCGGCATGGCCGAAATTCAAAACCAACTCGTCGAAGAATATATCTCGACTCCGACCGCGCAAGAAACGCTGCAAGAATTGATCACGCTGAGCCAAATGGCACAGGATCAAGCAGTCAATATGCAAGAAGCCGAGAAGTCGATGGACGCCATGGTCAACGTCAAAACGCAACTCGTTGCCCAGTCGGATGACCTGCCCAAAGCACACAGCAACTTGACGCAACTGATCAACCTCAAAGATCGGATTCGTGAAGATGCTTCGGACTTGGCGCAAGCCCAAGCCGCCGCCGACGGCGTGATCGAACTCAAGGGGAAAATCGAGTCACAGGCCGGCGATACCGCCAATGCCACAACCATCGTCGATGAGCTGTTTGCCTTGCGGGATTATCTGTCCGCCGGTGAACGAGACGTGGTCGCCGCCCGGACCAACCTCGATACGCTGTTGACCATGAAAGATTCGCTCAACAGCCAGAATGAAACCTTGGCCGACGCCGTGCAGACTCTGGAAATTCTGGTCGACTTCCAAGAAGAATTCGAAGGACGCGTCGCCAGCTTGGGATCCATGCGGCAGGGACTGACCGAAATGATGATGATGGAAACCAGCATCGGCCGCCTGACACGGGCACTGCAACCGTTGGCCGAACTGGGGAACCTCCGCCGATTGGGCAACGCCGAACTCCGCGACGCGGCCCGCGTGGTCTTGGAGAAACGCAATGCTCGGATCGGGATGAAGTCGGACACGGTGATCAGCGAATCGACTTCCACCGAGTCTGTCGAGACGGACTCCACGGAGTTGGCGCCGGTTCCGTTTCCGCTGAGCGACGAAGAGGAAATCGACTTCAAGAAAGTCCTCGACATCGAATGATTTTTGTGGTCAAAATCAGTGATGTCCAATAGTAACGGCGGGAAGCATCTGCAGAAGTGCTTCCCGCCGTTTTATTATTCTTTGTGCGTCTGATCTGACATTAGTCGACGACGCCGTGTGCGATTTCGTCACCGGCGTAATGTTCATAGAACAATTGGCCGATTTCGTCGCTGAGTCGGGACAAGTACAAGGCTTTGAACCGGTCGCGTTTGATTTCATGCGCAGGTTTGGGAGCACGGATGGGATAGACGGAGACGATTTCCTTGGTGAAGATCTCCTCGCCATTGCCGTCATTCATGTCGAAGACTTTGACCATCGCTGTCGTCCGTCCGCGATACAGTTCCATCGAACCTTCTTCCCACAGGCTGTATTCCTGCATATCGATGTAGACGACCCAATCCGCCTCGAGAGCATGGCCGACTTCCGCGGGGGAATCCCAGTCGTCGTTTTGGTCCAACCAGTTTTGTACGGCGGCCGGGGCGATGACCTTCATGCCGTGGCTGTTGAGCCGCATGGCAACATGTTGGGCTAACTCGTTGTCAACGTCCTCGGTGTCGAATTTGAGTTCCTTGGGAGCATAGCAGACGACGGCGATTCGTTTGTCGTCCTTTTTGAGCGACGTTTTGGTTTGAATGTCAAACGGTGGTTCAATGGAAGGGGGACCGCCGATGAGATAGCCCAGAAGTACGACCGCCTTACAGCCGGTGCACGTGGATGCCAAAAGCATCGAGCAAAGCAACAGCTTCAGCATCTGTCGACGGGGCTGATCCTGCATCGTGTGGTTCTTATTAATTCTCATATCTGCGATCCCTCGCCGGTAGTTTTTTTAAGACGATACGAACGGTCGGTGCTTTTTCCAGTCGCACCTTGGTCTCCCATTTAATCAAACGGAGAGCCCCTACTGCTCAATGCTTCGTTTTTATGGGCCTAGAATTCTTAATGGCCTATGTTTCAACAGCCAAGACAAGGTTCGACATTCTGCAATCCTGGATTGTTATCGAACAGTCGAACAAAAACTTGGCAGTGGTCTGTTCCTAAACCGAATCGCGTGTATGGTCACGGCTTGATTCGGGGATTGTGTGTCACGAGCTTTACCGGTGCAAGACCAACTTTTCAGGCGGCTGGCAAAACAGGGGGTGAGCCATTGCGGCTCGAAATTTAGATGTCCATCAAAGGTTGCTATAGATTTCTCTGAAAGGGGCCTGAGGTTTGTTGGTTGCCCCCTCGGCAGGTTTAGTCAAACGTCTCTTCCGGACGGTGTTCGTAAAACAGCCGTGCGATCTGTGTGCTCAGTTGATCGACGTATCGTTTGCGAAATGCATGTTTGCTGATTCGATCGGCCATCTCAGGATATTGTCGCGGATAGACGGAATCGATGGTGTTGCTGAAAATCCGTGAATCGAATTCGTTGTTTTCGTAGACCGAAACTTCGATCTGCGAACGTCCGCGATACAAGCCCGGACTGTCTTTCTCCAGATAGCTAAATTCGTGAACGTCTACGAGAACTAAAAAATCCGCGTCTGTGAATTTTTCAAACAGTTCCTCGGGGCTGCCCCAATCACCGCCGTTGTCGTCGATCCAGGTTGCAACTTTATGACTGTCGATGACTTGGATGTCGTGTTGCTTAAATCGCCGGCTGACTTCTGCCTGCAATTCTTGGTCGAGCGCTGCAGCTTCGCTGTCACTCCCCATGGGGGCTTCGCAAATCACAACCGCTTTGACGCCCTTTTCTCCCAGCGACTTTTTCGAGAATTCCTCGAATGCGGCCGGAATTTTCGGCCGTCCCATGAGCATCACACCCGTTTCGACCATCAGCGAACAACCGACCATTGTCGAGACGCTGCCGCAGAGTAGAAGCAAGGTGAGCCAACCCAACGGATGGGGGCGTCGCTTGAGTGAAAGATTTGTGTTCGACATTTCGCGCTCCATCGCAGCTGCCGTTTTATTCTCTGTTCACCGCCGACGGCCAATTGCCGGGTTGCCGAGATACGCATCGCAAATCTCTAGGGATTCTTCGACAGCGTTGATTGATCGGTCAATCCGTTGACCAATGGTGGTGAATTGAGGTTTCTTAAAAAATTTGCCGACACCAATTGACGACGGCGACTAAGGAAATGCCGCCGACCACAATCAGTGCGAAATTTGTGGGTTGGTGAACCCGCCACAGTCGCCCTTTGAGAGCGCTGATCCAGCACCAGGGGATTTGTATCAAACAGGTCATTGCCAGTAACAATCCAGCGATATTCGCCCGAGCCGCAGCGGCAATTTGCCCGCGTGTAAAATGGGAGAAACTCGTGGTCATTCCGCAACTAGGACAAGGGATGTCGAACAGGACTTGAAACGTACAAGGTGGAAAACCGAGGCTTTGATGCGTGCCGAAACCTCGCGGATCGGGACGCATGCTGGCAGCCAGGGCAAACCCCGCACACAGAAACAGGCTCCACAGAACCAGCAAAACACGAATGCCGGTGCCGATAGGATGTCCGCTGGAGAGGGGTGTTTTGATAAGTGATTGAGAGGAGCGGGTTAAATACTCGTTTCCGGTCGTCGCTGCAAGAGCGCTTTGCGACCTCTCCGCAGGATCGGCCGTATTCCGGTCATCGTCCGGCAATTGTTGGCTGGCCGAGCTCTCTTGAAATTCGTTCACCGCGGTTTATCTCAATAGTCTTGCGAAGCAGGACCGGGCCTGTCCGTTTCTACGCGGATCTTATGACCGCGGCCAGAAGGCGACATAACAAATTGCGGCTGTCAAAGCGGGGATCAAGAAATAACCCACCAATGATAGGCCGTCGAGGTAGGTGGACGAGTCGATGACGAATCCGTCGAGCAGATTGGCAATGACGAAGCTGAAGCAAAAAGCAATGATGCACAATTGTTTTTGTTCGCGCGCCTGATCGCCTTTCGCAGGTTCTTTTTTCTTTGCCGCTTTCTTTTTCTCGGCTTTTTTCGCCTTCCCTTTTTTTCCGCCTTCTCCCGCCTTGGGGGATTCCACCTCTTCTTCGGCTTCCTCACGGACGCCGGGGGCATAGTATTTGGCGATGGCTTGATTGATAGCCATGGGCGCCGCGATCACGTCGCGGACCGGCATGCCGAACCGCAGCCGCAGATCATCTTCGACGTCGGCTGTGATTGGATTCACGCCGGCAACAAGTAGCACGTCGTCATCTTCATCGACGAACAACGGCAGGATCGAATGTTTCTTGACCATCGAACGGGGGACGCGATCCAGAACGCCGTCGTCGGGAATCATGTCGGCGAGATCGACGAAAGGGCGCCCCAAGGAAGTGGCGAGAGCGCGGGCGGCGGCATCTGCTTTGACCGCCTTGAGTTGGACCAACGCATCCCGCATTTCGATGCCCAGGTTATCGCACATCTGACGCGCTTCTTGGACCTGGGCGGTGCTGATTACGTCCTGGTCCAACAGAATCTTCTCGATGGGGGGCAGGGCGCCTGGTTCATCGTCATCATCAAATTCACGACCGAGTTGCTCGTCGTAATCGCGTTTGCGTTCCGCATCGGTCAGGCAGAGCATGGCCTTGGCCAACTCGTTGAGCAGCGCCTGCGATTCGTCCATGTATTGCCCAGTCGCATATTTACGGACATGGGCATTGAGTTTGCGGTAGTTGGTTTGCACCTTTTCCGCATTGTCTTCAAATTGCACAAGACGCAGCAATTGATAATGGTCGGGCGGACGTTGATCTTCCGGGATCCCCAACCATTCCTTATAGACATCGATCGCCACTCTGGTTCACTCCTCAGATCTATTGACGAGGTGCTTTGTTGCGTCCGTCGACACCGGACAAGCCAGTTCGTCAAGGTTCTGGATCAAGTTGGATTTAGGTCGTCGGTTGTGCCGTCGACAAGAATCGTGAATCGCCGGATTTGGCGAGACGAAAATTGCCGTTTCCAACACGGGAAATAGGAAACGAGCCTCTTCGTCGGTGAAGAGGCCCGCCTGAATTTCCTATTGCCTGCGACGGGTTTATTCGACTTTATATTCGCTGGCCAGCGTTTCAAAGCTGTTCAAACCGGCGGAGTCCAATCCCGAAGCCCGCACAATTTCCGCCGAGGCTTCTTTATTTCCCGTCAGATCGCGAGCGGTGGCATGAATCCGTCCGTTGGCGTCGTAACTATAGGTCACTTCGACCGGAGATCCGGCCGGCAAGTCGGGGGGGAGGCCGACGACGCGAAAATCGCCAATTTGCGAACAGGCGTCGACATCTTTCACTTCCCCTTCCAACAAGTAAACGTGGACCGATTGCTGGTTGGCGGAGTTGGTCGTAAAGCGTTCGGTCCGCGAGAAGGGAATGGTCGTATTGCGGGGAATCATGATGTGATTGATCTTCCGCGTCCGCTCGTCCGGATCGGTGATTTTGATTCCCAGCGAGTGCGAGTTGACGTCCTCAGACGAGACTGACTGTAGGCGATTCATCACCGCTTTAGCCATGCGGCTATCGCCACCCGTGACCTTGGCTTCCAAGATGGCTGCATGAATCGCCGCCCCTTGCGCAACCGCCACTTCGGCGTTCAGTTCCCGAGACGGTGATCGCTTACAGACATCCAAAAGCATCGATTCAACCGAGGGCATGTGAGTCGAACCACCAACCAAGATCATTTCGTCCAAGGTTTCGGGATCGACGTTGGCTTGTTGCATGACCAATTCTGTCGTGTCACGCGTCCGTTGCAGCAAGTCGGCCGTCATCCGCTCGAAATCGCCTCGTGTGAGCGCGACGGTGAGTGTCTTGCCTTTGTAGTAGACATTGACCGGCACTTGAGCTTTGGAGCTGAGCGCCAATTTTGCCGCTTCGCATTCTTGCGACATTTGCAGCGCAGTTTCAGGATCTTCACGGGGATCCATGCCGAACTTTTGCTTGAACTGTTCCGACACGTGGTCGACGATGCGAGCACTCCAGTCGAGTCCCCCCAGATAGACGTCGCCATCGGTCGCCAACACGCGGAAGTGAGTCGGTGTATAACGTACGACGGTCACGTCGAACGTTCCGCCCCCGAGATCGTAGACAAGAATCGTGCGTTCGATATCCCCCAAGTCGGTACGGCCCAGTTCGCCCTTCATCCAGGCATAGGCCAATGTGGCAGCGGTCGGTTCATTGATAATGTCAATGATATTCAGACCGGCAATTTGTCCGGCGTCTTGCGTCGCTTTGCGGCGGACATCGTTGAAGTAATAAGGAACGGTGACGACCGCATTGGCGATGGGACCGATTTGTTGTTCGGCGTCCTGCTTGAGTTTTTTGACGATCAGAGCCGACAGAAACTCCGGCGTCAGTTTTTTCCCTTCGTAGACCTTGAAGTAATTTTTGTTGCCCATTTGGCGTTTGACCGCTTCGACAATATGAGCCGGATCAGAAACGGAGATCCGTTCAAACGACGGGCCGACGAGAATGTGCCCTTGGTCGCCGAGCAAAATCACCGACGGTGTGATTGTCTTACCGTCGGAGTTTTTCAAAGAGACCGGGTTGCCGTCTGCGTCCAATTGGGACATTGTCGAGAATGTCGTTCCCAGATCGATGCCTACTGTTTGACCGTCGAGTAACTTCATGATCGTGCCTTAAGAGAGTTTTTGTATTTGCAAAACGTGTTTCTGATATGCGAAGGCCCTGACAATGCGGAGTGGCGACGTAAAAAACGTGAATGCAGATGGCGCATTCAACCGTAGCCATGCATTTTGACAGCAGACTGTGAGAGAATCAAGCGCCTATTCGTTCTCAGGGGTTTGATTGCAAATCCATCTTGCTCCTGGTTTTCAACGGATTTTGTGGATCACAATTCACATTTCACGAAACGTTCAGAGCACCAAAACACCAATTTCATGGCGGAGCGTCCAAAATGTCCGGAAATACGCACGAATTACTCATTCGCGCCGGGCGAGTCTATTGCGCGCAGAACCATTTCGACGCGCCCGCAGCGGTTGCCGTTTCTGAGGGACGGATCACCGCCGTTGGTCCGCATCTCTCCGAAATTGTTGCTGACAGGGTGCTCAATTTTCCCGACGCGGTGCTGCTGCCGGGATTGGTGGATTTGCACGCGCACCCCGCGATCTCCGGGTCGAAGTACGGCATCAATCCCGATACCGAACTACTCAACCGAGGGGTGACGACCGTTCTCTCGCAAGGGGACGCAGGTAGCAACAACTGGGAAGAGTACCGCCGAACAACGCTACTCCCCACGCGCACACGGATTCGCATGGCACTCAATCTGTCCGCTCTGGGCGAATCGATGCCCGGAGGCTGCTTCGAGGAGTTAGCCTGGGCCGATGTGGACCAATGCGTCGCTGCAATTGAATCGAGTGACGATGAAATCTGGGGGATCGCTGTGAATGTCAGCCGGATTGCCTGCGGGAAAACCGACCCCCGCGCGGTCATGGATCGGGCTTTGCAGGTTGCTGCACAAACGGGGCGGCCGATTTTGTACGGCATGCGGGAACCGCACGATTGGCCATTAGATGACCAACTCGCACAGCTTCGCTCGGGGGACGTTGTGACCTATTGTTTTCGTGCGGAACCCAATGGGATCGTGCAAAACGGAGCGATTCCCGGTTGTATTCGTGCGGCTCGTGAGCGGGGTGTCTTGTTCGATGTGGGGCATGGGATGGCGTCGTTTGATTTTTCAGTTGCTGAAACGGCCCTAGCTGCCGGATTTCCACCGGATACGATATCGTCGGACCAATACGCGCGGCACATCGGTTCAAAGCCGCAGCACGATTTGCTGCGGACGATGTCGAAACTGATCGCTGCTGGGATGCCCGAACCCGATGCCTTTGCAGCTGTTACGTCGAGCCCCGCGAATATTTTGCGTCTCGGCGACGAAATCGGACAGCTGACGCCCGGTGCCTGCGCAGATCTGAGCGTTATCCAATTCAACGCCGATGCTGCTCCTCTGACCGATACACAAAGTGTCCCCCGTCCCGGCGGCTGCTGGGAGCCGGTATTGACGATTCGAGCAGGGGAACAAATCCTGCCGGCATAATCGCCACAAGTCCGCTTTATTCAGGGGCCGCCGTCCACATCGGCAGAATGTTACGAGCAAAAACCACCATTTCCCGCAGTCCGCTGTTTGCGTCTGCAGCGTTTTCAATTGGCTGCCAATTGTCTACCATGGGGGCGAGTCGCATGAAGATTGTCGACGGAGGAGATCCGTCGTTTGCCCTTACCCCGGCCCTCTCCTTGAGGGAGAGGGCGAACCCGTTTCGCGTTCGCTTCCGGGGACCATGCCGTCATTGGCCTGTAGCCGATTGGGTACACAGATGCCGATCCCACGTTTGCCGAATATCCAGGAGCAACTGCTGAGATGACTGAAGCCGAAGCCCGTGAACAACTTGACGCGCATGTTTGCGAAATCATCGAGTGGCACTTCAATCCCGAAACGGGCAGCCCGTTTTGGCTCGAAAAGGCCCAATCTTTCAACTTCGATCCTCGCAAAGACGTCAAGTGCTTCGACGACCTGAAGAAGTTTGAACACTTCGAGGACGAATGGCTCCGTGGCGGCCCGATTCGTCGCTGGGTTCCCAAGGCCTATGAAAACGAAAAGGTCTACGTTTTCGAAACCGGTGGGACGACCGGAATCCCCAAATCGCGGGCTGTCGTCAACGACCATTGGATCGATTACGAAAACTTCAGCGACACGCTCCCGGACGAACATTTTCCCAAAGGGGGCAACTGGCTGATGCTCGGCCCCTCCGGCCCTCGCCGACTGCGACTGGCTGTGGAACACCTTTGCCAACACCGCGGCGGCATCTGCTTCTGCGTCGACCTCGACCCGCGTTGGGTGGTCAAATTGATCAAACGTGGCAACATGGCCGAGATGGAAGCGTATCGCGATCACGTGATCGATCAAGCGGTGACGGTCCTCTCTGCCGGGCACGACATCAAATGCATGTTCACCACGCCCAAATTGCTCGAAGCGTTGGCCATGCGATTGATGGAGGATGGCACCAGCATCAAAGAGCAGGGGATCACCGGAATCTTTTCCGGTGGCACCGAATTTACGCCGCAATGGTATCGCTTTGCCATGGAAGAATTGATCGAAGGGGTCTACATGACCCCCACCTATGGCAACACGCTGATGGGACTGGCTTGCAGCAAGCCGTTTGACCCGGCCGATGAATACAAAATCAGTTACCACGCACCCCAACCGCGAGCGGTGATCGAAGTCGTCGATTTCGATGACTACAACAAACTCGTCGGTTACGGCGAAACGGGCCGCGTGAAACTGACAACGCTCACCAAGGAGCTATTCGTCCCTGGATTCATGGAACGGGATGAGGGCGAACGCGAAAAACCGTGCGAAGCCTACCCCTGGGACGGCGTAAGCGGCGTCCGCCCCTACCACGAATTCGCCACCACAACGACCGTCGGCGTGTATTAGACCCTGTCGTCGATCGCGTTTCGCGCGACGTCATTGCCTGATGAAGATTCATGTCATGCTCAGCATGACCTACAAAATACAGATATCCCACGAAGGAACTACTGATGGTTGAAATTCCCGTTTTGCGCTGGGGCAAGCCTTACGAGAGCCTCGAGAAGGACGAAGTTGTGCACTTTGAAACGGGCGAAACGCTCGCGCAGGTGCATCAGGCTAACGGGGGGATGATTCAGATGGATATGCGTAAAGCCCAACGGGCGCGCGATATCCTTCGTGAATTCTCGATCGAAGATCTGATTGATAAAGTCGGCAAAGCGGCCGATTTGTATGCCGAAGGCACCTTGCCTATCGGCGACGGCCAACAAACGCCGGCTGATTTTTGCAAAATGCAATCGGCGACCACCGGCCTGCCGGAGCACATGTGCGCCGGCAATATGAAGAAAAACCAATTCGTCCTCAAGAACATGCGGGAAATCCTCGACGCCCTCACGCGTGGCTTGCCGCTCGACATCCTGGCCAAAGGCTATGGCATGGAGGATCGCGGCGTGATGGTCAGCTATCAGGCCAACGCTCCGGTGCTCGGTCTGGTACTGCCGTCCAACTCGCCCGGTGTGCATACGTTGTGGATGCCCGTCATTCCGCTGCAAATGGGACTGGTCCTCAAACCAGGACCGCAAGAACCGTGGACGCCCTATCGCATGGCCGAGGCGTTTTTCGCTGCCGGTATTCCTCGCGAAGTGATCTCCATCTATCCCGGCGGCGCCGATTGCGGGGCGGCTGTGTTGGCCAGTTGTGAGCGGGCGATGATCTTTGGTGGACTGCCGACGGTCGAACGCTATCACGGCGACCCCCGCGTGCAACCGCATGGTCCCGGCTTTAGTAAAATTATCCTGGGCGACGACAAAGTCGACGACTGGGAAAAGTACCTCGACTTGATGGTCGACAGCGTGCTGGTGAACAGTGGACGTAGCTGCATCAGTTGTTCGGGCATTTGGGTGTCGCGACACGGCAAGGAAATCGCCGATGCCCTCGCTCAGCGTCTCGGCCCGGTTGCCCCGCTGCCGGCGACACACCCGGAATCCCCGTTGGCCGCCTTCACGGTCCCCGGCATGGCCGAAGCGATCTCGAATCAGATCGACCAAGGCATCAAAGATCCCAGCGTCACCGAAGTCACTGCCAAGTATCGCGATGGCGAACGGTTGGTGAAGAACGAACGTTGCGATTATCTGCGACCGACGGTGCTGCATTGCACGAATTCGGAGACCGAGATTTCCAAAGCGGAATACATGTTCCCGTTTGTAACGGTCGTCGATTGTCCGGAAGACCAAATGCTCAAACGGATGGGCCAGACGCTGGTCTGTTCGGCGATCACCGAAAACGAAAAACTGCAACAGCAACTGCTGGATGCCACGTTCATCGACCGGCTGAACATCGGCGAAGTGAAGACGATCGCCCTGAACTGGCTGCAACCGCACGAAGGGAACATCATCGAATTCCTGTTCCGTGCCCGAGCCTTCCAAAACAGCCCGCCACCGGCGCATTAATTTTGTCGCAAACTCGTTCCCAAGCTCCGGCTTGGGGACGGCTTTTCGCGAAGTTCTGTTTCGCGCGGGCCGATGGAAACTCTAATTTCCCGATTTCCATTTGGGAACCCGTGGAGTTGGGCGAATCCGATGGTAAAAAAGAAATCCAAATTGTCGGCCGTTTGGTTTTTGGGGATATTGCTTGCGTTGCCGTTATTGTATGTGCTTTCCTTCGGTCCAGCAGCTTGGCTGGTGCGTGCGGGGCATGTTTCTGATGAAACCATGCTGTGGGGCTACGGGCCGATTCTACGGATGGCAGCAAACAGTCGTCAGGGCTCAATAGAAACGGTCACATTGTGGTACGCGGGCCTGACTGTTCCTGACCGCGAAAAGCCTCGATTATTGACCCTGTCCTTTATGGTTGATCTTGATGATGCCAGTATCGCGAAAGCAGACGACGTTCGTCTGCGCTGGGATGGCGGGCCGAGTCTCGACAATGTTTGGTAATCGCGGACTAATCTCCAGACAGACGTTGCGCACCAGGACCAGACCGCATGTAGTCCGTTCGCTGACGTTTTCGGTCCATGAGATTCTCTAAGCCATTCGCGCTCCTCAGGGATCCCGACTTTGGGCGGGAATAAATGCCGGACCTTTGTAGACTGTCGGCGGGTCGATGTGAACTGTCGCCGTAACGCCGGCCTTTTTTGCTTCCAACTCGTCAATCCGCTGGTACACATCGCCGAGCAGGCTGCCGTAGCAGGTCCCACAGAATGATATGGGGCGAAACGTATCTTCGGCGCGTTTGGCGAAGAAAATTGCAGAATCGTACGCTCCACATTTTTCGCTAACCAACGATGCGGTGAGGCAGGTCGCATGCGAATGGTTTGGATTCGCGAACCACAGTGCGGCCACACAGAGGAGCAGCGCCGTTTTTTGCCGGCGCTTGGCCAGCACCCGCGCGCGTCTGAAAATTCGGTGCAGCTTCCGGTGAGGGTCATTGGTGACCACCAGTAACAGACCGAGCGTCGTTAACATCAGCCCCAGGCAATGCTCCTCGGGATGCGCGAATGCGACGTCTAATATAGATGGTCCCCACCACCGCAATTCGAAGAAGGCCCAGATTGCAAAAATGGCCGAACCGGTCAGACGACCTAGGGTTCTCAGCGGATCGGTGCGAAATACAAAAAATAGCACCACCGCCGCAATGAGAAACCACGATTGCCAGAAAACAATTCGCGACAATTCGTACAGTGCGGCGATGATTCCATTCGCGAATCCGGCAAGAACCAGCAACCAGCCAATGGTGCGGAGAATGGGCGGACCGCACGATTCGTTTTCTGAAACCAGCAGGTGCGTGGGAGCATTCATGGACTCAGTCCGCTGGTTGCCGCGATATTAGTCTTGTTTGACGTAACACCCAGGGATGGCGGATTGAAATTCTAAAGCTGCAGTTTCTGTAACTTGCGTGCCGGTAACAACCACTTGTTTGAGGGTTTTGATATCCTTCAGGGTGTCCAGCCCCTCATTGGTAATCTGTGTCCCGGAAAGGTCGAGTCCTTTGAGTCGGCGCAGGTCGACAAGTTTTTTCAGCCCCTCGTTTGTGATTTTTGTTTCGGAAAGGTCAAGAAAAGATAAGCGAGGGAAAACGCCGATTCCTTCCAAGCCCGAATCGGAAACTTGTGTTTTGGCAAGTAGGAGATGACGTAGGGACGTGATCTCCTTTAGCTGATCCAAACCAATATCTGTGACTGCTGTATTGGAGAGATCCAGTTTTGCGAGGGCCTGAAGTCCAATGAGGTGCTTCAATCCGGAGTCTGTCACTTGAGTGCCATTGAGCAGAAGACGTTCCAATTCGGGGAGCGACTTCAAGTCTTCCAGATCGGTATCCGTAATTTTCAGGTCCTCTAAGCGAAGCTGCCTATGGTGACCGTTGTAATGTCCTCCGGCCTCTGTGAATTTAGCGACAGCTTCATTTTTCAAGGCTTGAGCCTGCTCTGCGGCTGGGTCCGGTGCTGGTGGCGTATCTTTCGATTCGTCTCCCCCACCACAGCCAATCAGCAATAACACGGCAAGCAGCCAGCAACATCGACCATTCATCTATACGTTACTCCCTAGAGTCAGATTTTCGAGAATTTATGAATTATGACACGGATCTAAGCGATGAACAATGGTATCTGGCCAACAGTTGCTGCGGGTAGGGTTCTCTGCAAAGGCTCTGTAGGACGATAGTCGCCCCCCTCGCTGGACCGCATGCTTCCCTAGCACCTGTTCGAGGCTCGTTTCTGTCATACGTGCGTTTCGCATCAGTGTTTGATAAATTTAGTCTCCCACTAGTGACGCGCCCCGCCTCAAACTTCGTCCTAGGAGCCTCCCCATGCGAATCGCTCACACAGTGTCGCTTTGTCTCGTTGTTGTGTTGGTCACCGCGACTCCACTGTCCGCCCAGCTCGTGCAGCAGAAGCAGGATTTTTCCCGCGATCCAGGGTGGGATCATTTCCAGAATCGGATTGTCGGCACCGAAATGCCCCTCGTCGTTCAGGACTTTGGCTGGCGGGAGACAAATTTTACCGGGACCGGTCCGGGAGAAATTGGAGGACGGGTTGAGAATTCCCGGCGGCAGGCCTATTACGCGATTCCACTCGGCAAGCCGCTGAGCTTTGATGATCACCTTTCCGCGTCGGGCAAATTGGCAATCAAGCACATCGGACTGCGCGGTGTGGGCTATATCGGATTTTTTAATTCGCAGCGACACACCTGGCGAGTTTGGTCTTCACTGGCGTTTCGGATCTGGGAAGAGGACAACCTGGGCCAAATCATGTTTGATTGGATGTCCAGCGACTGGCAGGCGCGGGGGGCGGAAACGGCCATTTTGCTTGCTTCCGATGGCAAAGTGCATACTTGGAGTTTCGAATACAATCCCGATGCCAAAGACGATCCGGTTTGGCGCGATGAATCGTTGAAAAAACTCATCACGTCCGAAACGGGCAACGGTCGTCCGTATGAATTGCAAGGGGAGGAGCATCTGCTCGCGCGGCTCAAGGCCTTGGAGCCCGACGTCACCGCCAAGCAATTGCGGGAACGGTTGTTGAAACTTCGCGATCAAGGGCTCGTGGAATATTTTCATCGCCACAATCAACACCGTTGGTGGAAGCGGCCCGAAGCGGGGCAGGGGCATGGCCGCATCACATTGACGTTTGATGAAGAGACCCCGTATGTCATTTGGTTTGACGAGGCAATCCGCCAAGCGCCGGTCAGCTTTGATCGTTTTGGCCTGTTTAATATTGCCCGATTTGGCCAGCACATGGAATTGTATCTCGGTGATCTGACAATCAACGGCGAGAAGATCGAACTCTCGCAAGACCCGCATTGGGAAGGGCACAACAACGAGTCGAAATATGTGGAACCGAATTTTCACGGCATGCATAGCTATGGCTGGAGTCAGACCAATTGGGCGGGCAAAAAACCGGGCGAGATCGGCGGGCTGTTTTGGCGGACGGAACCACACGATCCACTGTTTTCGTATTACGCCGACGATGTCGGAGAATTAACGTTGGATGATCCGATTTCGTTTTCAGGTAAGATCTGTTTCACTGACGGTATGTCGGATGCCGCTGCGTATTTTGGCTATTTCAATCGCAACGACCACATGACGGAATTCGAGCGGGATGACCCTCAAGCCGACAAGCTGCGAACTAACCGGCTGGGTTTTTATATCGCTGACCGCTCCTCGGTGGGGTATAACCTCAAACCGGTCGTTTCGACCACCGATGGACAAAGGGCCGAAGCGGATTGCGGTGTGTTTATCCCGGATCGGAAGCAGCACCGGTTCACGTTCGACTATGACCCCCATGCCAATGAGGGCATCGGCCGCATGACCGTCAGTTTGGACGGCGTTCAGCAGACATTCGATTTAACGCCGCAGATGCGCAAAGCCGGCGCTAAGTTGAATCGCTTTGGACTGGCCAACATCCGTTCCGGAGGACATTCGGTCGAGTTCTATCTCGACGACCTGACCTACACCGCACGTCGCTCGCGCGCTCCAAAATTCATTCCTCAGACGCGGGTCAAGGTTCCCTATCCCCACGCTCAAGCGGGCCGACGGTATTAAGGGAAGTCTGCGGACAAGATGAGCGCTTCTTGAGAGCCCCGCCGGAGCTTACTTTGAATCTGGATTGGGAGAACAGGGGAAATCCGTTGCCAAGTTTGCAAAAAAATCTTGCTGTAAAAACCTGGCGTTAGTCACCAAATGATCACTGAAAAATGTTGTCTAAATGCAACAACTCGCTAAGACTAATTTTGGAAACGCTGAATAACTGGAGAAGTTAGGTTTCGTGGGGTATTCCCAGTTGACCTTGGTCTGGTAGCGCGCATATTGTCAATAGAGAGAGATTCATTATTCAACGGCGAGACGATTAGTCGTTTTAACGACCTGTTGAAAAAAGGAATCATAAAGCGAAGCGGTGTTGGCAGGTGATTGCGGCCAATTCAATCACAAAGTTAGCGTTCCTACTCCATGATGTACTTACTTAGAGAATTTTCCGATGAAACACTTTTTACTAGCAGGTTTAATAGGTCTCGGTATGCTGTCTAGCGCCGAGGCGGGATACGTCGATGTCTCCATCGGCGATCATTTGAAACTTTATAACGGCACGGGCAACGGCACCGGCGGTGAGTATGATGCCGTGCTCCAGGAATTTGATGGAACGAACTACGTTCCCACAGCAACAACGTGGTCCACGTTTTGTCTCGAAGTCGACGAACACTTTTATTACAACCAGTTGTTGAAAGTGAACAACATTTCGGACACGGCGATGTCGGGTGGAACGAACACCAACAATGGGGACCCGATTTCGTTTGCAACCGCTTGGTTGTACACCCAGTTCTCCAACGGTTCACTCGTCGGCTTGAACTCTAGCGGGACGGCCGAAAATGGAAACTACAACGACAACCATGCGGCCAACGCGACCCATCTGCAAAAGGCGATCTGGTACCTGGAAGAAGAGTCACTCGGCGTACACAACAAATATGTCGACTTGGCTTTGGCAGCCGGCTGGACCTCGATCGGCGATGTCCGCGTCCTGAACTTGATGCGGTACTCGAACGGACAATTGGTCAACGCTCAGGACCAACTGGTCCTGTTGGATCCCGGTCCCGAAGTCGCCCCGCCCCTCGTCCCCGAGCCTTCCACGTTCGCCCTGTTGGGCATTGGCGGCTTGGCCTTGGTTGGCTACGGCTGGCGACGGAAACGTCAAGTTGCGTAAGAGTCGTATTAGAATTTCAAAAACCGTCGGCACGCGAGTGTCGGCGGTTTTTTTGCGCGCTCTTGAGTAGTCGCCACAAACTGCGGTTGTTCGCTCCGGAAATTCGCTGCATACTGAAACCAGCGATTTTGTGGGAGGGCTATGTTGAATTGCCTCCACAGCGCACCGCCTTGCGTTCCGGGGAGGGATTAATGCGTCGAAGCATCTGGCTATTCAACATTATGGCGATAATTTTCTGCGTCATTGTGGCGTCGTGTCTCTGGATGTCGTTTTCCCCTAACTTGGGCAACGGGCCCATCGCACCGCGCTCTGTTTGCCGTCACCGTTTGCGAGACATCTCGCTGGCCCTGGAAAACTACCACGACAAGTACGGCTCTTTTCCACCCGCTTGGGTTGCTGACGAAAACGGTAAGCGACTGTACAGCTGGCGTGTGCTGATATTGCCGTTTCTCGACCAGCGACCGATTTATGATCTTATCCACCTCGATGAACCTTGGGACAGCCCGCACAATATGCAATATTTGCAGGCTGACCTAACAATATTCAAGTGCCCCGATAACGAACACGGCCCGGCAACAACGAACTACGTCGCCGTGCTGAGCGAGCACGGTCCATGGCGTGGGGCGGAGGCGGTGTCGAAAGATGAGCTTGGCGAGTTGCCGGACGGCGTTTTGTTTGTTGTGGAACAGCATGGCGAGAAGATTCATTGGGCCGAACCGCGCGACTTGGATCTCGCCACGCTGCCGCTGCACATTAACGATGATTCTGGCCACGGAATCGGCAGCCCGCACGCTGACGGTGCGAATGCGGGCGCTGTTGAAAAACGGCAGGGTCGAGTTTCTGGAGGATTCGTTGTCGCCGGGTGAGTTGCGGAAGCGATTAGAGTTGTCGCCTGAACGTTGATTTACAAGCTCTACACGCGAAGCGGAGCTTCGTGAAAGTGGGTTCCCAAACAGAGTTTGGGAACAAGGATGGGGGTGGAGTTTGGTTTTCAGGGGAAAGCCACGATCTCAACCCGGTGCTGTGCGGTCCATGGGGGCCGATTCTTGGATCAGTTGCCATTTGAGCATGAACAGGCTGCCTTGGCCGGGGTGGGATTCGACGAGGATGTCGCCGCCATGTTCGCGGATGATCTGACGGCTGACTGCTAGACCCAAGCCGGTTCCGCGGGCGCCTTTGGTCGATTCGAAGACCTGGAAGATCTTGCCCAGCAGTTCTTGCGGAATGCCCGGTCCGTTGTCCGAGACCAGCACGTTGAGGGCGCGGGCGAGGGAGTCGTATTCGGTGCTGATGATCACACGGCCGCCCTCTTGACCTTCGACGGCGTCGATGGCATTGGTGACGATGTTCAGCACTGCGCGGTGGATACCGTCGGGATCGAATTGGCTGGCGGGTAGATCGTCGGCCAACCGTCGCTCGAATTTGACACCCAATTCCGCCGCCCGCGCTTGCATCAATTCGCAGACATCAGCCACTGTTTCGTTTAAGTCCGCCTCGACCATGGCCGGCTGGCGTTCCTTGCTGACGGTCAGCATGTCCATCACCAGGTTATAGATTTTGGTTTGGTTTTTATCGACAATGTTCCAACCCTTGCGGACGATCTCCTCGTTGAAATCCTTGAGGCCCATCTCGATCAAGTAACTGCCGCCGCGGACGCCTTGCAGAATGTTCTTGATGTGGTGGCTGAGCGTGGCGATGGTTTGTCCGATTGCGGCAAGTCGTTCCGCCTGGACGAGCGCTTGTTGATAGCGATTGTCTTCCAGAGCCAGTGCCGATTGCCGGCCGATGGCCACCATCAGCCGCAGTAGGTCATCGTTGAACTTTGCCGCATGTCCACCATCGAGCAGGACCCGTTGCGGTGAGGTGGTGATATCAACGTAGAGCACGCCCATCAACTCATAGCGTCCCTGCATTGGAACACAGATCGCTTCGCGGATGCCGGCTTGGAAGATGCTTTGCCCGGCGGTAAAGCGGCTGTCGGATTGTGCGTCGGAGGTGAGCACCCCTTGGCGATTGGCGACCACGCTGTTGACGATCGTGTGCGAAATCGGCATGGGAGCGGACTGGTCGACGCCCCGACGGTAACGGATGGCTTGTGGCGTCACTTGCCCCGTATCAACGTCCCGTAACAGCACGCATCCTCGATCCGCGCCGACGACGTCGATCGTCAAGTCGAGAATCCGCTCCAAGACTTGTTCAATCGAGGTGGAGTTCCGCACCGCTTCTTCGGAAATACGATACAGCACCTGCAAGTTCGCCAACGACTGGGCGACAGAGTCGGGTTTTAAATCATGAACATGGGAAACAAGATCGTGCCCTGCTTCGTGCCCAATACTACTGACGATGCTGGAGAGGTCTTCGGCATCCCGTTCGGGGACGAAGGCGATTTTCTGCGCGGCGTTGGATTCGGCTGCGCGGTCCAGTGTTTGCGAAAAGAGCAAAACGGTCCGGCCGACCTGAATTTGATCGCCGTTTTTCAATTCCCGGCTGCGAATCGATTCGCCGTTGACGTAGGTGCCGTTGGAACTATTCAGGTCCGTGAGGACGTATTTGCCTTGTTCGGATTTGACCTGGGCGTGACAGCGGGAGATTTCCGTATCGTGCAGGCTGATGGTATTAACGACGTCGCGGCCGAGGCCGACCGGCTCATCGCCGATGTCATAACGAGTACCTTGGTCAATGCCTTGGATGACCAGCAACTTTGCATTTTCCACGATTCCGCTTCCGCAGTTCTGGGGGGATGACGATTCAGCCACCTTGAACGGCGGCCTTCAACGGCCACCACAAAATCCGTGGCCACATCATACCAAGGCGAAGCGGTGCCTGGGGAGTCGGTCGCAAAAAATGCAGCGCATCCCTGAATTTTCAATCCGGGCGGGAGGCTGAGAGAAGCTGTTCGACCGCCTGAATCAATTCAGGAAACTGGAACGGTTTCGAGAGATGCCGCTGCGTCGCTGCGGGCCGTGGATCCACTGAGATCGTCGCCGACCCAATAATCACCTGCGGGATTCCCTGCCAACGGACAGAAGCGGCCTGTTGTGATGGCAGTGAATCGGCATCGATGACCACGACGTCGGGAGCTTCCTCAATGCGATTGAAGGGGGCCGGGGCAGCACGCTGGATATGGTCGACGGTGAGGCCTCGCGGCGACAGAATCGCCTGCAGGACTTCCTGTGTCTCCGTAAGTTCGTCCACGACGAGGACATGTTGCCCGTCATTCACGGTGATATTCCTTGGGGGAGGGGAGAGAAATACGCGGCAGGAGGAGGCAGGATTGCCAAGCGGGGGGTGTGAAAATCAATGTGGGGCGGGAGCATAACGAGAACCCGAAAACGTGTCAAAATCAGTTTGAGCTTTTCCGAGTAACAAGATAAATCGGCTTGTTCGCCTCCCGCAGCCACCGTTCAATAGGACCGGCTTGACCGATTCGATATACTTCCAGTAGCTTCAAAACCCTCTGACGCGTCCCACTGACACTGATCTGCAAGTTTCCAGAACAAGCGGAACTGGGTTTTGGTAGCGAGTTCTGGCGACACTTATCTTATTGTGAGCGATTTGTACCATTTCGGAGAACGGCAACGATGCGACGTCAATGTGCTCTAACGTGTGGACTGATCTGGATGACACTGCTTGTCATCGCCGTCGTAGTGCCGCTGCAAGCCGATGAACCGGCCACGGCTTTAGAGAGTCGTCTCTTGGACGGCGTGAAATATCTTGCTTCGGATGATCTTGAGGGACGTGGCGTCGGAACGGACGGGTTAGACAAGGCGGCGGAGTTCATTCGAGAGCAATTCGAACAAGCAGGCCTCGACGTGCATGCCGTCGATGGCGGCGCGTATCAAACATTTGAGATGACGATCGGCTCGAAACTGAGTTCGCCAAACACGCTGGTGTTTAACGGCCCGTATGATGCGACGCTGACGTTAGAGATCCCCAAAGACTTTACGCCTCTGTCGTTCGGCGGGAGCGGCAAGTTCTCCGGCGAATTGGCGTTTGTGGGGTATGGCATCGAAGCTGACGACAAGGGGTACAACGAATTCACCGACATCGATGTGCAAGGCAAAGTTGTGATCATCATGCGTCGCAACCCGCAGCAAGGGAATCCGCACGGGAAATTTGCCGACGGCCCCCACGGCGGTGTTTCGCGGCATGCGGCGCTGCGGACCAAAGCGGCAAACGCCTACGGCGCCGGCGCAACGGCCGTGCTGTTCGTTAACGATCCCTACAGTGGCCAAGTCGATTTGGACAGTGCCAAGAAACGCGTCGCCAAAGCCAAAGAGAAACTCATCAAGGCGGCCATTGCGTTTGAAGAGGTCGATCTCCAGCAGGCCGAAGCCTTGGCGACGGCTCGGCAGAATCTTTCAACCGCTGTGAAAACACTGGCGGAACGAAAAGCAGACGTCGTCGCCGGGATGCCTGATGATTTGATGGAATATGGTTACGGCGGAAACACCGAACAGCATGCCATTCCCTTGATGCAAATCACCCGGGCTGTGTGCGATCAGATTTTGAAGACCAGCGGAACCGATTTAGCCACTTTGGAAAAAGAAATCGACAAAGACCTCAAACCCCGCAGCCAAGTCTTGGATGGTTGGCGGGCTTCCGGCGAAGTGTCGATCGAGCGCGTGAAAGCGGAAGTCAAAAACATCATTGGCGTGCTGGAGGGAGAAGGGCCGTTGGCCAACGAAACCGTGGTCATCGGGGCACACTACGACCACGTGGGCCGCGGCGGAGAAGGTTCGCTCTCCCCGGGATCGAACGAGATTCACAACGGAGCCGATGACAATGCCTCCGGCACGGTGGCGTTGATTGAACTCGCGCGGCGATTTGCCGCCCGCGACGAGAAACCACCACGGCGACTGGTCTTTATCGCCTTTACCGCCGAAGAGTTGGGGCTGTTGGGATCGGCACACTATGTCAAAGAACCCATTTTTCCGCTCGACAATACGGTCGCCATGATCAACATGGACATGGTGGGACGGCTGAAAGATGACAAGCTGACCATTTTCGGCACCGGCACGGCACCGCGCTGGAACGGACTCCTGGACGAGTTGGGTAAAGAATACGGATTCACCGTCACTAAAAAACCGGACGGGTTTGGGCCGAGCGATCAATCCTCGTTCTATGGCAAGAAAATTCCCGTGTTGCACTTCTTCACCGGTACACACAGCGACTACCACCGCCCGGGCGATGATTGGGAAAAGATCAATTCCGTCGGCATGCGTCGCGTGGTGGATATGATGGAACGCACGATTATGGACACAGCCAAGACGGTGGATCGCCCCAAATACGTGGCGGTCAAATCCTCAACGACTGGCAATCGCGGCGGCAATCGACCCTATTTCGGCAGTATTCCCGATTTCGGGCAAGAGACACCCGGCTACCCGCTGATGGGGGTCAGCCCCGATAGTCCAGCGGATAAGGCGGGGCTGAAGTCAGGAGATGTGATTGTCGCAATCGACAAGAAAAAGATCGGCAACCTCAGCGATTTCGACTTGGCGCTGCGAAAATACAAAGCGGGTGATACGATCGCCGTGACGGTGCTTCGTGGAAAAGACAAAAAGACATTGGAAGTGACGTTAGATAAGCCGCGGTGATGGCATAGAACTACAGCGCTATTAAAAAAAATTCGGTCATCCCGATTTGGGGTGCCACTGGCGGCTAGTCCGCCAGTGTGATCAAGGACCAACGCCACTGGAACCAACGCCACTGGACAGGAACAACCCAGTCTGACACGGCACTGGCGGGCAAGCCGCCAGTGGCACCCAACGCCGTAATTTTATCGTTCGTATCCAGGAGGGAGCCTGCGAATGTCTGTCGGAGTGCCGAATCGCCCCGCCCCTGATCGGAATCAGCGGGCTGCTGAGATCGAGGCGCGGATTGCCGAGTCGCGTCGCGAATTGGCCGAGTTGTATGCACTCCGCGGCAACGAATTGGCCGCTGTGCCTCGTCCAGGCATCGCGGACCTCACCACTGATGCCCCGAGCGAATCCGTACAACCACCGACCACGCATTCCCGCGCAAAGCGATTGATCCGCACGGGACGCGATGTGCTACGGCACGTTTGGCGTTCACCAACGGCGCTGTTCGCTGATGTCGAACGTTACTTCGCGCGAAGCAAGCATCAGCCGCAGCAGTGGGCAACTTCGACGAGCGGGCGCGTGGCTGTCGAGGAGCGTTTGCAGGATGTTTGGCCGCTCAACGTCGAGATTCGCACCGGGCTAGCTCCCACGCTGAACGTCCTGCTTCCCAGTCTCCGCAAACAGGACCTCACCGGCGGCCCCAATACGGCCTTGAACCTGACGTACCGTCTGGCGGCTCGTGGCGTGCCGGTGCGCTACATTGCCACCGATCAAGAACTGGATAGCGACGAATCATTCCTCCACGCACATCTGCGCGCGGTCAGTGGAATCGAAGATGCAATTGACGACGTCCAATTTATCAGCGGGCGCAATCGCGGCTGCTCGCTGGTGCTGGGCGCCGATGACGTCCTCTGCGGGACAGCCTGGTGGACGGCGCAGATGATCAAAGAGATCCAACCCCGGTTGCGGTCGCAGCGGTTTTTGTACTTGATTCAAGATTTCGAACCGGCGATGTACGCTTGGTCGACGAAGCAGGCGCTGGCTCTGGAGACCTACGGCCTCGACTTTCAGGGAATCATTTGCGGCCGGTTACTGGCTGACTTTCTGGCCAGCGAACGGGTGGGACGATTCAGTGAACCCGGATTTCTCGACAGCTGCGCCACGTTTGAACCAGCCGTGGACCCCCACCGATTTGCTCCCCGTTTTGATAGGTTGGCCCGCCGAAAAAAACAATTGTTGTTTTATGCGCGACCCCAAGCGCCGCGGAATTTGTTCGAGATGGGGCTGGTCGCACTCAAGCAAGCGGCGGCGCGTGGCGCGTTTCCTGCAGCGGAGTGGGAACTGGGGTTCATCGGCGGCGATGAGATGCCCACGGCCGATTTGGGAGGGGGCGTGCTGATCAAATCGCATCCTTGGCGCGACTACGAATCGTATGCCCGTTTGTTGCAATCGGCCGACGTGGGGTTGTCGCTCATGCTCTCTCCGCACACCAGCTATCCGCCGTTGGAGATGGCCGCTTGCGGGGCAACAGTGGTGACGAATACGTTTGCCGTGAAAACGGCGGCGCGGTTGCGTGCCATCTCTACCAACCTGCTGCCGGTTGAGCCACGCGTTGAGGATATCGTGGCCGGACTCCTCGCAGCTGTCGAACGGGCCGATCAATTGCCCGAACGTTTTGCCGGTGCGATGCTCGACGTGCCGCCGGATTGGGATGCGGCGCTGGATCCCGTGTTGCCACGGATTCTTGAGATGTGGAATGCCTGTCGCGGTCGCTGACCGTTGTGGATGGGATGCTGGTGATCAATTCACTGAAAACATTTCCAGGCTATTCCAGTTGCCCCCCGCTTTGTCCTTCCCTTTTTGTGGAACCGTTGTCGTCGGTAATGGCGCCGGCTCCAAGAGCACACCGTATGGCCGGAACTTTTCGGTTTCGCCCGTCGAATCGTGGTAGAGCAATGCGCGATTGGGGCCCAAACGGCCGGCGGCGGGCGTGTCGATGATTTGACTGGAGTCGTTGGCGTTCATGCGGAAACAGACACGGATTTCGATTTCCTTGAGCAGTTTGTTTCCCAGCCAGCGGCTGACGTTGTTGTAGGAATCGCACCACATCAAAACGTGTACGCCGACGGTCGGCCCGTCGGTGAGGATTTTGGCAAATTGCTTGCTGGCCGACGGGGGTTTGTCGTCACTACCACCCCACGAGCCGAAATCGTCGTCGTCCTTACGCAATTCGCGGAAGCCGGAGAGATTGACCGCGAAGAAATAAATTGGCGGCGCCGGTTCGTGCGGCGATTCCAGGCGGCGATCGACCACGGTCGCCAGTTCATCGACCATTCGCTCCACCGCATCTGGTCCACCGACGTTGACTTCGTGCCGGGTCGGGCCGACCGCCTGCTTCCACATGTCCAGCGATCCATGTTCGCTGGAGAGCGCATCGAGAACGTGGAATTGCACAGCGGACTGGTCCGCTTCGTCCGGTGGCGGGTATTGATAGCCCAGACTGCTCAGGCACGAGGTCAAGATACCCAGCGCAGAATCGATGCTCTGCCCGGTGATCAGCAAGTTGCTTCCCGCCTGTTGTGGAAACTCGACCGCTGAGGCCGCCTTGAGTTCCACCGGTTCGCCCAACCACACGCGGCCGCGCGTCGGAGGTGTTGATGGCGGAAAGGCGCTGATGAGTTCGTTGATCTCAGAGTTATTCTGTGGATCCGAGGGGACGTTGCCTTCAAACACCACGGGCGGTTGCTGTGTCTGACCGCTGCGTAGGGTCGCATTGTACATCCGCCGCAGTTTTTCCGATCGTTGCTCGTCATTCAGCCAAGCGATCTGGAAGGGATGATTGCCGTCCAGTAATCCGTTGGCGTCGTTATAGATCGCTTCGCCCGGACGCGTGAGCAACCCGCGCGGCCGTGTTGTCTTCACTGAGGATCAAATGCGCATCCGCTTCGCTACATTGCAGCGCGATCCGCACGGCGACTTGGCCCAGGGTGCTGCGTGCCAAGGAATACGCGCCGCCCAATGACTGTGAGCCGAGTAAAACGTGAATCCCAAACGCCCGCCCTTGCCGCACCAGTCGGTCCAGCAACAACGCCGCGTTTTGCGACAGCTTGTCGTCTTCGGTGAAGAACTCTTGGAATTCGTCGACCAGCAGCATGATGCGGGGCATACGTTCATCGGGCAAGGCATTGCGGAACATCTCGACATCCTGCACCCCGTGGGCGCGGAACAATTCGCCGCGTTCGGTGAGTACGGCATCGAGGCGTTGCAAGACGCTGACACCAAATTCACGATCACTTTCGATCGCAATCACGCGGGCGTGTGGCAGATGGCCGGTAGCGTACGCTTTGAATTCGACCCCCTTTTTGAAGTCGACCAAGTAGAATTCGACTTCATCGGGGCCGTAGTGCAGCGCTGTATTGGTGATCAGTGCGTGGAGGAAGGTCGATTTTCCTGAACCGGTTTTTCCTGCGACCAACACGTGTTGCGACGTGCCGCGCCCGAGCCGCAAATGTTGCAAGCTCGTCGCACCCGCGCGTCCCAACGGAACGTCGATCCCGGTGCGGCTATCGTGTTGCCACATGTCGGCCTCGGCCGGAGCGATCCGGTCGAAGGGGACTTCGACACGACGGGCGTTTTTGGAGAGATCTCCTGCCCGGCGAACGATTTGGGTGAATCTGGGCCGATTCGGGAGGAGCGTCGAGCTTTAAGGCGTTGCCGGCCAGTTCTTCTCCCACAAATTCAAAGTGATCATCGTGCCAAACTAGATGGGTTGCGCCGCCAACAAAATCTTCGAGTTCGGTCCCGTGTGGCAGCGGGCGTGAGGGGTCGTAACTCATCAAGGTATTCACGCCGCACCGGGCACCGCTGTTGACGATACTGATGAGCCGTCGCGCGGCGACGTCGCCGATGTTGGCGGGAAAGTCGGCGACGACAAGAAAGTGATACGGTTCAGCGACTTCGCCGGCGAACTCGTTGTATTCCTCAATTGATTTGTATTCATTTCGCAGGTAGGTTTGGAAAACGTTTTCCATATGTTCGGTCAAATCGGCCAGCCGTTGCTCGATGTGCGTTCCTTCGGTCCAAATCCGGCTATTGATCAGCAACTCGTCGTAATCGGCCAGATGCATGAACGATGAAAACTGCTCGCCCAATCCCACCGGATCGATGATGGTGAACCGCACTTTGCCGGCCGGGAGTGACGTCAAAATCCGCAGCATCACAGCCCGTAGCGTGTCATTGGCTGCGCGGCGACCGGCGCCGTCGGCCTGTAAAAACAACGACGGACCGCTGGCAAAGGGAAGCAGGACGGGGAACTGCAAGGGAGCAGCCGGGGCAACCCGCTCATCGTCCACCACCGCCGCATCGGCACAGATGTCGACATCAAAGTTCCCAAACCGAATTCCCTCCGGAACTTGCTCCGGCAGTTGCCAGGTATCGCTTTGTAGGGCCTCCTCGGACAATGCGCAGGCGGCGGCGCGTTGTGCGAGGTCCTGTTGCGTGGAAACGCAATCGGTCCAAAACTGGTTCCAGCTGGCGACGATGTCGGCCGTCTCGGTTGTGTACGTTTGTTCGGCCTGTTGTCGAGACGTTTCGTACACCGACCGGATCGTCTCAGGATCCTGTTGTGTTCGACGGGCTAAGCTTGCCAGTGCTGCTTGCCGCCGGGAATTGATCCGTTCCATTTGGGAATTACGTTGTTGTTCCATTCCCTCAATTTGTGCGGCAAATTCGCCATCGAGTCGTTCCTGGTCCGCTTGCCGTTGTCGCGCGGCATGGGCCACGTTGGCTTCATGTTTTTCCGTCGCCTGTGCGACGGTGCGGTCGCGCTGTTCGATCCGCGAGTCATGCCATTGTTGAAACCGCCGTTGTTTCTTGCGCAGTTCTTGGTCCGACCACGACCGCCAGTTGTGCAGCGACAATTCCGCCGTGGCAAAGGCATCTTCCATTTCCTGGATCGCTGTTTCGCAGCGACTGGCGGCAACGGCATACAGAATCACCATTGCGACGACGGTTAGCCCTGCGGCGCTGCCCGCGGTTGTGGCAATCCATGCGATGCTGGATTGTTGAACCCCCGCGCCGATTAATGTTGGTGGTAACAGCAAGAATGCGAGTAGAAAGCACGCAGCGCTACTCAATACGAACAAAACAGTCGGGCGCCATCCGGTTAATAATTGCGACGGCACATCGCGCCGCAATTTCACTAATTGCCCTCGGCCCCGCTTGATCGCCTTTTCACAGCATTCGTAGGCCGCGTCCGGTTCGGTGGGGACAGGGTCCACTTCGGGAAACAGACTTTCATGACGTTGCCGTCGTTGTTGCAAAATCTCCTTGGCCGTCTCAATGTCGTCGGCGAGAGCTTCGACGTTTTCGATCAAGTGTTCGCGGCTGTTTTGCAGCGTGTGCGTCAACTCTTCGAGTTTGCGTTTGGGGCTATCGCCGGAATCCTCATCCAGCACCGACGAGACCATCCAAGCCGTGTCGTCGTGCGTCTTTTTTGAGGCGGCGACAGCTCGTTCATATGTCCGGTTGAATTCGGCGGTTCGCGCGCTGTGGTGTTGGCGGGCTGCGCCTGCTTCGGTGTTGTATTGCGCCTCCACGTCTGCAGCTGCAACGGTATGTTCATTTTCGATCACGCCCTGTGCGGCGGACAACTCTTCGTTGAGCGCGGTGAGGCCATCGGCATAGAGTTCTTCGGCTGCTTGCAACGCGCTGCTGTGTTGTTCTGCCGCGCTTCGCCAACGGCGATTTCTCGAATTGAGTTGATCACGCAATTCAGTAACCAACCGTCGCTCAACAGTTGTCGGATCCTCGTTCGACATAAAAAACTTCCTTTTTCCAGGCGAGCAACGCAAACGTACTAGGTGACCGAAAATTCATTGCGGAGCGATGATCTCGCCCCGAGGGTGACACCCGCAGAATCAATCGCGGGCGTCGGCATTACAGGCATTTTGAGCTTTCCGCACCACCGATCCGTAAAGCTGCGTCGATTCAATCGTCAACTTCACGGCGTGCATCAGCGGCATTAATTCAGTTTGCTCAAAGGCGAGGCTGTTCGCGTCACTCCAATGTTCGCGCGTCTCTAGCCACGCTGCTTCCAACCGTTCGGCCGCTTTGGCCAACTGTGCCGCTCCGCTACTGACATCACCTGCACGCATAATTCTCTCTCCCCGTCATTCTGTTGTTGCCGGCCCGGGCGCTGCCGGTTTTGTTTCTTTGTTAGGCTCTGTTGCGGAACTCTCCGTCGCATCTTGTCGCGGTAGACGTTCAGCATATCGATCGAGCGATTCGACCATCCTTTGCAACTTGCCGATCGCCATCGGCAATTCTCGTTTCAGGATGCCTTCCAGGTGGCCGTTCCGCCCGCGGAAATCATCCGATTCGCGTTGCAGTTTGATCGTCCAGTGCCGTACGACCTGAATTTGATCCTGCGCGAATTGCAGGCGTGCCTTGGCGTTGGCCAGCCGTTTTCGTTCTTCGATACAAGCGGGGCCTTGGCCTTCATACGTGCGCATTTGGGCGATTTCCAACTGCGTGCGGGCTTGGGCCACGCCGTCGAAATTTCGCTTCACCTGCTGTTTCCAATACCCCGGTCGGTCATGTTCAATCCATTCCATCGTCCGCAAGACCTCTTGCCGCAATGAATCGACCGCTGAGGTGGCCTCGTCCGCGAAACGAATCAGCGCTCCGCGGAAGGCGTGCAGTGCTTCAATCGATGTAACGTGCGCTGGTGTTGTCATAACGGCAATTAAAATTTCGGTGTTTAAAGGAAATGGATCGTGGTAGCTCTGTCATTTAAAGCCCGTTGAAAAACCCAAAACATACGAGAGTCGGGTGCCACTGCTGGCTTGTCCAGCAGTGCTTTCAGGTCACACCGTTTGCACTGGCGGACAAGCCGCCAGTGGCACCCTTTTTCAGGCGGGTCGTTAACGTTGTTGTAAGTATTCCTCGATCCGTTCCGCTTTCCGCATCAGGTAGGGGATGTGTTGTTCGTTGGCTTCGACAAAGCGGAGCAAAAATGTGAGGTGCTGTTTGAACTCTTCGGTGAATTTGATGTTTTCCTGGTCCCGCCAACTGGCGCCGAGGGCGTCGAGTTGCCCCGAAATTCCAGAAGCGCGATCGACCAGTTCGACATTGAATTTCTTCAACGTCTGTGCAAATTGTCTCAGTTCACCCGGATCAACAACGGCCTGCGGCATAACGATACTCCACTGCGGTTTCGACACATTGTAACGGTTGTGTTGGAATGGAATCGTGCGGCGCGATGAAACCCATACTCTTTATACGAGAAACGGGAGCGACAATTCACAACAAATCGTCAGCCCGAAGCATCGCGGCACCGGAGTATTCTACCGCGAATGGCCGGTCGGAGTAGGTAGAATCGCCTTTCGCTTGCTTGAGATAGCTAGGGCGCAACGTTTTCTGCACAATCCCCACTTCAGGGACTTGCTGCATCGAGCATGACTCTCCCAAAACCAGACGGAAATGGGAGGCATGAAATGGGGTGGATGTGTTGACCGCAAGGTAGCGCAGCGGGTGGTTTCGATCCGGTTGCGCTGCCTGGAGTATCTACGAGCGTATGACCCCATAGGGCCGTTGATAAAATTGGCGGTCGTAGTCGGAGCCACCGTACTCGAACCGTTGATTGACACGAAAACCGGTCGAGGACGATGCGCGCGGTATGACCGTGTGCAGATCGTCAGCGCAGGGGAGTGGGAAAACCTGGGCGGATCGAACAGCAGCGCGTAGGCTACTTTTCGCCGGAAAGGGCCTCGGCGACGTTCAACGCATGGTCGCGCACACGGACGTACGAATTCAACGTCGATGTAAAGGCGACGCTGACAAACGGTTCGACTTTTTCATGCGACAGCCATTCGACGTGTTGCTTCCGCAACTTTTTGGCAAGGCGCTTGATGTCCGCCGCTCGCCGTTGCGCTTCGGACATCACATCCCCTCGACGCGACTTGAACGACCCAACGATGAACTTGAGAAACGCTTCCGCTTCGTCGTGCAAACGATCGAGATCGGCGCGATGTTTTTCGTCAAAGCGGTGTCCTTGCTGCCGCAACTTGAGATCGAATTTCAGGATACTGCGAATGTAATCACTGATCGATTCCAATTCGTCCGCCATGCGTAACTGCTGACGGCCTTCCTCGATGATCTCGTGCGGAACGTTGGCCGACAGCAAGTTGGTCATGAAAACCACGACCTCGTCCTGAATCGAGTCGAGGACCTCTTCACGGTGAAACAGCTTGTGTTTGAGTTGCTCATCTGGTGTGTCCTGATGGGTGAGCTCTTTCAGCCAAGCCATCATTTTTTCGCAACCTTCACCCATATGAAGGATTTCGCCACGTGATTGCTCAATTCCAATCACGGGTGTTTCCAACATGCGAACATCAAGATTCGTCAGGTGCGGCGTTTCTTTAATACCCGTATCAGGGACGAGCCATTTCATGATTTTGGCAAACCGCCCACCAAACGGAAGAAAGACCAAGGTATTGGCGATATTGAAGACCGTATGCGTAGCAGCAATTGCCAGCGCCACGTTCGGAATGGCTTTCTCCGGCGGAACGAATTGACTGCCTGTTAAAAATGCACCCGTTCGAGGGAGGAGATCAAATGTCAGCCACGGGATAAAACGCACGTATTGAAAAAAGATGATCGAAATCCACAAGACGCCCACCATGTTGAACAGCACGTGAAAATAGGCGGCCCGTCGGGCATTGGTTGTCGCACCGATCGAGGCCAGCAGCGCCGTGATCGTTGTGCCGATGTTTTCGCCCAAAACGAGTGCTGCTGCGGTTTCGTAATTGATCAACCCTTGCGTCGCTGCCGCAATCGTGATTCCTAAAGTGGCTGATGAGGACTGTACAAGAACGGTCAGTATGCAACCGACCAACAGGCACTGGACGACCCCCATTGCGCTGTCTGCTGAGAAGCGGTGAATGGCCGCCTCGAAGGCGGGCAAATCCTTGATCAACGCACAGGAGTCTTTCATCAACTCCAGTCCGAAAAAGACCATGCCGACGCCCATGAATGTCATGGCGAGATATCGTAAGCGGTCATTTTTGCTGAACAGGTAAACGAATGCGGCAAACCCTAGCATCGGCAGGCCATATTTGCCGATTTTCAAAACGAGAATCCAGCCAGTGATCGTCGTGCCAATGTTGGCCCCCATAATCACGCCGATGGCTTGGCTCAGTGTCATCAAACTGCCGTTGACGAAACCGACGACCATCACGGTCGTCACCGAGCTGGATTGCACAAAACAGGTGACGACGACGCCGACAATAGTGGCTAAATAGCGATTGTCGGTGACGGCACTGATCATGCGCCGCAAGCCGCTCCCGGCAACTGCCTGCATGCCCTCGGACATGTTTTTCATGCCCAATAAAAACAAGCCCAAGCCACCCACCGCCCCGAAAATCAACTGAGACAAGGTCGCGAGATCAATGGATGTTAGCTTGGTTCCGGCAGTTTCGCCGGCAGCAGCAAAGAGAACGTCGAAAGGCATGTCTCACGTAATCCGTCGTTGCGGGTGATTCCCGGATTCGAATCGGGAGCGAATATAGTGGTTGTATAAATGCGCAATGCGGCCAAACTATGAAGAATTCGTTAAGATTGTATGAATATCACAAGCCGAATCGCCACCATGGACGTCCCACTCCAAGGAATTATTTCATGAGTCGGTCTCATTGTAGTCCCTGGAGCCGCATTGTTGTCTCTATTGCGAGTCCTCCCTACAATAAACCGCAAGATAATCGTTAAATTGCGAGATATCGCCTTGTTTTCCGGACAAATGTGAGTCGTATGTTTGCCCCGCATCTACTGATTTATGAAAAGACTCCTCGTTGGGGGCCGGAACTGAAACGGCATTTCCTCGGCAGCGGAGTGATTTCTCGCGCCGCACGCTCCATTTCGGAGATCGGCCGATTGTTGACGGCGGGCCGGGAATGCTTGTTGGTGATGGATTTGCAGGCTGGGGCGGGCGATTGTCTGCGGTTTGTTGCTCAGGCACAACAAACCAGATTGTGCGTACGTACATTGCTCATCGGTTCGGCGCAAACCCGCGAACTGGAATGGGTGGCCCGAGAACTGGGAGCCGATCATTTTGTCGAGGAGAAGATTGGCGGCAGCGGATTGGCTCACCTATGCCAACTTTATCTTGAGCAGTGCCGCACGGCCGCTTCCTCCAGCAACGGCCGATCGGTGTCGGCAATATAACTCTAGGTTTCATGGCTGGTGAGAAGGCGCAACCGAATACTGTCCTTCGTCCGCGCTGCATGATTTAACGTTTTTCAAGTTCCAACTCCGCCATCGGGTGAGGCCCACTAAGCAGGTGGGCGAGGCCCGATCAATCGACCGCTATTTCACACGCAATACATTTCACAAAGGAACACTTTCGCCGGGCGGACGGCAGCCATCGGCGAAAAACAAAGTTATGGCAGATACTCCGATTTCAGAAGCAGCTATCATCGATTGCGCTGGTCGTGTGACCGATCCCGAATTGGGGCGTTCGTTTGCGGATGCCCACATGCTCACAGGTGCGACGGTCGAATCCGCCGGCGACATTCACGTCCAGGTTGAATTGCCGACGCCCGCCTATCCAGAACGGGAACGCATCACCGACGCGATTGCAGCCGCCATCAAGGAAAAATTCCCCGCAGCGGGACCAGTCTCTGTCGACTACTCCTGGAAAGTCTGCGGCAAAGACTCGGGTGGCTCGATTGGATTGCGCTGCAAAAACGTGATTGCCGTCGGCAGCGGCAAAGGAGGCGTGGGTAAGAGTACCGTCGCGGCGTCGCTGGCATACGGCTTGCACACGCTCGGCGCCCGCGTGGGCTTGATGGATGCCGATGTTTACGGTCCCAGTATTCCGCACATGCTGGGCGCCAGCGGCCAACCGGCGATGGTCGAAAAACAAGGCGAAGATGGAAAAACCGTGCGCCGCATCCAACCGGTCGAGATTGACGGGCTTAAAACCATGTCGATGGGCTATCTCGTTCCCCCCGAAGAAGCCGTGATCTGGCGGGGACCGATGCTCCATGGTGCGATTACGCAGTTTCTCAAAGACACCGATTGGGGAGAACTGGATTACCTGTTCATTGACCTGCCGCCGGGAACCGGAGATGTCACGTTGACATTGTCGCAGTTGTTGGGCTTAGCCGGTGCGGTTGTCGTCTGCACTCCGCAGCAAGTCGCGTTGCTTGATGCGATCAAAGCGCTGAAGATGTTCGAGAAGGTCAAGATTCCCGTTTTGGGCATCGTCGAAAATATGTCGGGCGACATCTTTGGCCGTGGGGGAGCGCAACAGGCTTCGCAAAAACACAACGTTCCGTTTTTGGGTGAATTGCCCATCGATTCTCGTATCCGCATCGACGCCGACGCGGGCCAACTGCAAAAACTTTTCGACGACGACAGCACGGCCAAGCCGCATCTCTTGAAAATCTGTGAACGGGTTGCGATTGAAATCGCCAAGAACGCGCAAGTCAGCTCGCAGATGCCATCGTTGGAAATTCTCTGAATGGATGTGGCGAACGAGTTGATACCTGTCTGTGCAGGGGATACCGAAATTCACCCGAACACGCACGAATAACAGGCCGCAATGTACCAAAGCTTCAGCAAACTTTTTGAACGTGGTGAACTGGACGATTCCGGCGCGCGAGAATTTTTAGCGACCGTCGGTTTCACCGATCCGGCGGCCGCGTACGAACGACTGACGCAAATCGCCGATGCGGGGCCGCATCGCTCTGAGTTTTGCCGCTGTCTGCCGACATTGCTGATCACCATGGCTGACATCGCCGACCCGGACGGCGTGTTGATTAAGTTTGACCATTTTTTGCAGAACGTGCCGGACAAGCTGGAAATGTTCCGCTTCATGGGGGATTCACCCCGTGCGGTGGAGATGCTCGTCGGACTTTATATGAGCAGCGAGTTTCTCTCCGAGATTCTTCGCAAAAACCCCGCTTATCTCGCGCCGTTGGCCCAGCACCAGCATCTGGCGGAATTGAAAAGTCGTCAGGAGTTTTTCGCTGCGGCTCAAGAATCAATGGCCGGCATGGCCAACGATGCCGCCCAGCTTGACGCACTGCGCCGCTATCAGCGGTGGGAATTGCTGCGAATCGGAGCCTGTGACCTGTTCGGTTTGGCCGACTTAAAATCCGTTACGGTTCAATTGTCTTTGTTGGCCGATGCGCTGGTGCAATCCTGTCTGATCATCGCTGCACGGCAAGCGAATGTTTCGCCGGACAATTTTGCCGTGATCGCCATGGGAAAACTGGGCGGCGAAGAGCTGAACTACAGCAGCGACATCGATCTGATTTTTCTGACCAACGGTGATGCGGGGAGTTACCGGCGGTTGGGTCAAAACCTGATTCGGGGGATCAATCAATCCACCCAAGAAGGGTTTTTGTATCGCGTGGATATGCGGCTACGCCCGTGGGGGCGGTCGGGCGAACTGGTGACCAAGGTTTCCGGGTATTTGGATTACCTCAAATCCAACGCCATGCTGTGGGAGAAACAAGCGTTACTCAAAGGGCGGATCATCGCCGGCGAAATGGAACTGGGGAATGAGTTTCTCGCCGAAGCCCGTCGGGAAATCTATGTGACGACCCCCGACGAGGTCCGCACCGGTGTGCATCGCATGAAGCAGCAAATCGAAGCCGATTTGAAGCAAAAGGGGCGCAAGTTCGGCGAAGTGAAACTGGGGGCCGGGTCGATCCGCGATGTCGAATTTGTAGCCCAATATCTGCAATTGGCCTACGGCGGCAAACACGAACAAATCCGCACCTTCAACACGCTCGATGCACTGGTCCGCTTGGCCGATTTTGGACTGCTCAATGCGCAGGAATACCGCATTCTCACTGATGGCTATGTCTTCCTCAGAAAAGTCGAACACTCCCTGCAGCTAATGCACTACAAGCAAGCGCATACGTTGCCCAAGAGTGAAGAGGAACTCAATTACTTGGCGCGGCGGTTGGACTTTCAAGACTCAGCTCATTTCCTCACGCACTATCGCAAACACTCCGAGGAAATTCGCAACGTCTATCAACAACATTTCGAGTCGGACCGAGACCCGCAGAAAAATCTGGTTGTTGAAGTCCCCAAATCCGCGGCTTCTCCGGCGCGGCCGCAAGACGCCGATGCTGCGGACCTATTTGCGCCGGAAGAAACTGCGCAGCACGAACGGATGGCGGCGCGATTGTCGAACGACCATCTTGTCGAAGTGGCCGCCACCGCTGATGAGGATGGACGCTGGCAGGTGACCATTGTCTGCGTGGATCATACGGGGCAGTTATCGTTGATCTGCGGTTTGTTATTTGTGCACGGCTTTCACATCGACGCGGGTAACGTCGTCAGCCGCTCCTATACGGACAGTTCAGCCGGTCATGGCAACCTGCAGCGAATGGTTGCCGTATTGACGGTTCGGCCTGATACGGGGTGATTAGTGAGGAGCTGTGGACCCGATACGCCGAGGAGTTGTTGGAGCTGACCGCCAAAGTGCACTCCGGTGATCCGTTCGAAGCGCAAGGCGGATTGGCGCGTCGAGTGGGATTGGCATTGGGACAATTGAGCGGCGTTTCGACGACGCTGTATCCGATGAATATCAAAATCGACAACGACGTGTCCGCCGATTTTACGGTGTTGTACATCGACGCGGCCGATACGATTGGCTTTTTGTATGAGCTGACCAACTCACTTGCGCTGAATAACATCTACTTAGCCCGCGTGGTGGTCCAATCGTCCGGGGATCGTGTGTACGACACGTTGTATATCACCGACGATCAAGGTCACAAAATCACCGACCCTGCGCAACAGCGGGAACTCCGCGCAGCGACGGTCCTTACCAAATGGTTTACACAGTTATTGCCCAATGCTCCCAACCCGGAATCTGCGCTCCTGCATTTTCGGGAGTTCGTCGAACAGATGTTCAGCCGCGATGATTGGCTTGATGAAATCGCTACGCTCTCCAATTCCAAAGTCCTAGAAGCCCTGGCCCGCTTATTGGGCGTGAGCGATTTTCTGTGGGCCGACTTTTTGCGGATGCAGCACGAGAACCTCTTTCCCGTGGTCAGCGATGTCGACGGTTTGGAGTCAGCCAAGACCAAAAATCAAATGCGGGAGGAATTGCTGGAGCTGCTCAAATCGGCAGAGGATCGTGAAGAAAAGATTGAGCGGCTGAACAAATTCAAAGATCGCGAAATGTTCCGCGCGGATATGCGGCACATTTTAGGGCATGTCACGGAATTCGGTCAGTTTGCCTCGGAGTTAACCGACATTGCCGAAGTTGTCGTCGATGCGGCCTATCAACTGGTCATGACGCGTTTGTTGCATCGTTACGGCGAGCCCAAGCTAAAAGATGGTTCTCCCTGCCCGATGGCTGTCTGTGCGCTGGGAAAATGCGGCGGTCGCGAAATGGGTTACGCTTCGGACGTCGAATTGATGTTTGTCTACGCCGGAGCGGGGCGGACGACCGGCCCTGAGCAGATTACGAACACCGAGTTTTATCGCAAACTGGTGGAGCGGATTCCCCGCACAATTTCGGCCCGTCGCAAGGGAATTTTTGAAATCGATCTGCGGCTGCGGCCCTATGGCAAGGCGGGGGCGTTGGCCGTCTCTTGGGAGGCATTTGAACAGTATTTCATGCCGGGCAGCCCGGCGTGGCCCTATGAGCGGCAGGCGCTGGTCAAATTGCGACCGATTGGTGGCGATGAGGAATTCGGCAAGCAGGTCGTCAGCTTGCGGGATCGATGTATTTACACCGGCGAACCGTTTGACGTGACCGCCATGCGGGGCATGCGCGAACGCCAACTGCGGGAGTTGGTCAAACCGGGAACATTCAACGCCAAGCTTTCTCCCGGGGGGTTGGTCGATGTGGAATACCTGGTTCAGGGGATTCAGATCACCAACGGCCACACCGATCCGGAATTGCGGGCCACGAATACCCGGGCGGCTTTGAAAGCATTGCGCAATGCCGGTATCCTGACGGAACTGACACGCAAGGAATTGCGTAAGGCGTATGTCTTTTTCCGACGGCTGATTGACGCTTTGCGGATGGTCCGCGGCGATGCCCGCGATCTCACCGTTCCTCCGACCGACAGCGAGGAATTCGAGACCTTGGCCCGCCGACTGGATTATGAGGATGTCGCCGATTTGCATGACGATTTGATGCGACACTCACAAAAGGTGCAAGAGTTGTCGCATTTAATTGATTGAGACACACGCAAGACATAGGCAACCACGAGACGACCGGCGCAGCCAGACCCCTCGGCCCGCCGCACAAGGATAAGACATTGACCACACCGATTAGCAAAACCTTTGCCCAACTCAAAGCCAACGGACAGATGGCATTCATGCCGTTTATTACCGCCGGTGATCCCGATATCGAAACCACCGCCGCCTTAATTCGCGAGTTGGCGGCGCAGGATGTCGATTTGATTGAAATCGGATTTCCCTACAGCGATCCCATCGCCGACGGCCCGGTGATTCAGGCCTCCTACACGCGGGCACTTGATCGAAAACTCCATGTCGACGATATTTTCGCCTGCGTCCAATCGGTCACCGAGTCCGCTACAGGAAAACTCCCCGATTTGGTCGCGATGGTCGCCTATGCCATCGTGCTACGCGTCGGCCCAGAGAACTTCGTCGCCAAGGCCAAAGCGGCCGGGTTTGTGGGATTCATCATTCCCGACTTGCCCGCCGATGAGGCGGATGAGATGGCGCAGATTGTCCGCGGAGCCGGGTTGGATTTGATTCAATTGATCGCGCCGACAACCACCCGCGAACGGACGGCCAAAATTCTGGAACTCGCCTCAGGGTTTCTGTACTGCATCAGCATTGCCGGCACGACAGGTGTCCGCGACGACCTGCCGCCGGAGTTGTACGAACAACTCGAATGGCTGAAAACGCAAACCGATGTCCCGCTGGCAGTCGGCTTCGGCGTCAGCCGCCCGGAACAGGTCGAACCGCTCCGCAAACTGGCGGATGGCGTGATCGTCGGCTCAGCCATCGTCCGCGCCGCCGAGAAGAGCCCCGCAGCGATGGGCGAATTGGCCGCCGCAATGACCGCCGCCG
>CALOFE010000026.1:0-56670 GCA_942492455.1 uncultured Planctomycetaceae bacterium
TTCGCATGCGTTGTGACGTGGGGAATATTGACGGCATGTTGCTGTTGCCAACGGAGATGTTCATCAAATAGCTCATCCAGATCGACGCTGGGATCGTATCCGAGCGAAATCAACAGATTGCTATGCGCTTTGACGAATTGCGGTTGGAGTTGCAGCGTTTGCCGAAAACAGTGTTGTGCCTCCTTCACGCGGCCTTCATAGAGATAGAGTACCCCCAAGTTGAGGTGCGCCGTCGCATAACTTGCATCGAGTTGAATCGCTGTTTGAAATTCCTGTTCCGCCTCGCGCAAACGGCCTTGTCGTTGCCGCAATAGTCCCATGTGATTGTGTGCACTGAGTGCTTGCGCGTCGGTGCAGGCTGCTTGAGCGAATTGGACTTCAGCTTCCTCCAGGCGGTTTGTTTGCGCTAGCACATTCCCTAAGTTGTCGGCTGCGCTGGCGTGATTGGGTTGCAGATGGAGTGCCCGTTGAAAACACTGGATCGCCGCTTCGTTATCCCCCAACCGCCGATGCACGATGCCTAAATTGTTGTAAGCGGCTGAGCAGGTGGGATCGATGTCGAGGGCCGCTTGCAGGCAAATGCGAGCCTCATCCAGGCGGTTCAACTGCCGCAATGTATCGCCGAGATTGACGTAGGCATCCACAAAATCGGGGCGCGCAGCGACGGCGCGCTGAAACGCAATGCCAGCGTTATCAAATTGCTGTTGACGTTTGAGGGCAACACCCAAATTGTTGTGCGCCTCGGCCAAATCGGGCGATGCTGCCAGCACCTGAAGGTAACATTCCTCCGCTTGTCGATAGTCACCGGCAGCCAACGATTCATTGCCGCGCAGAAAGTGTCCCGACAAATCAGCAGCCGCGTTTGCTGCAGGAGCATGTAGTTTATAGTTCAACGCCATACCGAATTCTCCGGTCCGCTTTTCCGATATCTGTTTGCTGTCTCGACTTCAAGAACCCTCTAACCTGCTTTGCGATTGCCCCGACACCAACGTTGCCATCTGTCGCGATACAAAGTCTCCATCTCCCGGGCTGCGTTCGCTGCATCGCAGACGGGTGATTGTGCCATTTGTTCTCGCAACTGGGTGCGAACATTTCCTAATCGCGGCATGTTTTCGGCCAACGTACGTGTGATCTCTTGATAGGCTTGCGGTGTCTCTGCGATCAATTCCGGACAACCGATTTGCGTCAGTAGACTGGCGGACAACCGGCCGACATATTGATTTCCGCGCAACGTCACCACGGGAACACCCATCCACAGCGACTCGCAGGTTGTGGTGGCGCCGGTATAGGGAAACGAGTCCAATGCGATGTCGATGCGGCTGTACAGCTCCAAATGTTCCCGCAATGTCGCAACCTGTCCCAGCAGGTCGAGCCGTGCGGGATTGATTCCGTGTTGTGAGAACATTTGGAGAAAGTCCTCACGGGTAGCGGCATCGATGAATGAGTGGCTTTTCATGACCAGTCGACTGGTCGGCATGTCGCGAAGAATGGCCGCCCACAATTTCACCACGCCGCTGTTGATCTTGGCGAGGTTATTAAATGAGCCGAACGTGACGTAACCGTTTTCGAGGCAGGGCGCGGGCGCTACCGGCGGGGCATTCGGTGGGGGGGCATAACAAAAGATTCCGCTGCGAAGATAGGCCAACTCCTCGACATGCCGCCGCGATTCACCGGGCGGATCGGCGACGACGTCGGACAAGCGATAGTCGATCGCCGGGATCCCCGTTGTGCCGCCATAACCGAGATGCGTGATTTGCACCGGTGCAGCCCTTTGCGCGAGGACCTGCAGCCGATTTCCGCCGGTGTGCCCGGCCAGATCGACGAGGATGTCGATCTCATCTTCGACGATCATCTTGAGAACTTCATGGTCGGTTTTTCCTTGCACATCCTGCCAAGCGATCGGCATGGGCTTTCAACCGGACGGTCACATCGTCGGGTGCCGTCACGTCGGAATAACAACTCACGTGAACCGCGCGGCGGTCGTGAGCCTTCAACAAGGGTTCAATGAAAGAGGCGACGGAATGTGCGCGAAAATCGGCGGAGAGATATCCAATCCGCAGCGGACGTGACTGCAGAGGATTGTTCTTCAGTCGCGGCGCTGCCGCTGTCGGAACTACGTGTCGTCGTGACCAACGTTGATGCTCCTCAAAAATCTCTTCGGCGGACAGTTCCGGATCGTAGTGTAGAGTCATCAACAGATTGCTATGAATCCGCGCGGAGCTGTCGTCGATTTGAAGTGCGCTGCGATAGGCGGCGATTGCCTCGCTGGGTCGGCCTTGCAATTGGAGTATGCCTGCCAAGTTGGCGCGGGGCTCGGCAGCTTGCGGGAGTAAGCGGATCGATTCTGAAAAACAGTCAGCCGCCGCTGACAATTCACCCCGTTCGCGCAACAGACTGCCCAGACTATTGTGAGCCATCGCAAAATCGGGTCGCAGGCGGACCGCTTCTCGAAAGCATGCTTCGGCCTCGGTCAAATGCAGGCGCCGCAGATGGGCGACCCCTAAATGATGATGAGCGCGAGCATGCTCCGGCGCGCGCTGGATCACATTGCTCAATTGCACAATCGCTTCGTCGTACTGCCCGCAATCCAGGAGCGTCGCAGCCAACTCAAAATGGGCGTCAATTTGCTGGGGGGATTTCGCACATAACTGTTGGAACTGTTCGAGTGCCTCATCTGTACGGCCTGCCGCGCGATGCGTTTTAGCGAGTAGCAAAGCCGCTTCGTCGAAATCGGGGTTGTGCACCAATGCTTCGCTGAGGTACCGCACAGCTTCGGTGAGTTGCCCCTGACGTTTGAAGATCATACCGAGCCGATGATACGCCTTCGCCATACCGGGTTGCTGGCGAACGACTGCAGCAAAATCAGCCAAGGCGGCATTCCAATGGCCTTGTTCCTGACGGAGCGCGCCGAGGTTGAAACGGGCATCAACAGATTGCGGGCTAATTTCCAAAGCTGTTTGAAAGTGTTGTTCGGCGGCGTCATAACGGCGGACGGCTTGGAGTGCGTTTCCCAGATTGTTGTGAAAGATTGCGTTCTGTGGACGCAGTTCCAGCGCGCGTTGAATCCACTGAATCGCTGACTCGTACTCACCCCGTTGATGAGCAATGACACCGGTGAGATGCAGCGCATCAGCGTTTTGCGGATCGGTGGCGAGGATTTGTGCGTACGCCTCCGCGGCGCGGTCCCACGCGCCCGCTTGATGCAGTGCGACAGCCGCTTGAATTGTGACGGGTTGTCCATCCATGGAACTCTCCTAACCAAATACGGCGATCAGACAACCGGTGTCGCGCACCACCGTTGCCACGCTGCTTGATACTGTTCTTCCAGGCCGCGCACGTAGGCCGGTTCATCGCACAGTGGGGAATCGCTCGCCATGGTGCGCAGTCGTTGCCGCAGCTCAGCTAATTGTTGTATCGACGCTGCCCAGCGACATGCGGCAGCGATGTATTCTTCCGGCGATTCGACAATGAACTCCGTCAAGCCGACAGTCGTCAGTAACGACGCCGTCATCCGCTCGACAAAGGCTTTGCCACGGAGAGAAATCACGGGGACTCCCATCCATAATGCTTCACACGTTGTCGTCGCTCCGTTGTATGGAAACGGATCCAATGCCACATCAACGCGGCCATAGAGCTCCAAATGTTCCGTGATCGATGCCGTGGGGCCAATCAGTTCGATGCGATCGACGTCGATGTTCCGTGCTGCGAATTCCGCCAGATAACGTGCGCAGACGGTGTCGTTGGCGAATGAACGGTTTTTGAGGATCAGTCGAGACGCGGGTACCGCCTGCAGGACGGCTGCCCAGACGTCGAGGGTCGGTTGGCTCAGTTTGCTCAGTTTGTTGAACGAACCGAATGTGACTTGCCCGCTCTGTAGCGCCGGTAGCGAGACAACTTCGGGTGCATTCGGCGGTGGTGAGTAACAGAGGATTCCGCCGGGAACTCGCAGAAGTTCTTCAGAGTGTCCGTGGGCTTCCTCGGGCGGGTCGGCGATGGCGTCGGTGATCCGGTAATCGACTGCTGCTAATCCGGTGGTGGTCCCGTAACCCAAGTAGGTCATTTGCACCGGCGCGGGACGACGGGCGAAGACCGCTAGCCGGTTGCCCGACGTATGACCGGCTAGGTCAATGAGGATATCGATTTGATCGTCGCGAATCATCCGCGCCACATCGTCATCCGCCCGCCCGCACGTTGATCGCCAACCTTGAGACAAGGGTCGTAGACGGTCCGTCACGTGATCGTCATCGCGATGTTCGGCATAGCAGGTCACATCAAAACGCTTGCGGTCGTGGTTTCGCAGGATCGATTCCATGAAAAACCCGACCGGGTGCATACGAAAATCGGGCGAAACATAACCGATCCGCAAACGACGCTGCGGATTGCGGTCATGACTGAATGATGAATCCGCTGCGGCCAAATTCGACAGCCGCGCACCCCATTCACAATGTCGGCGAAGAATCTCTGTTTGCGAGATATCTGGTTGATACAACGGCAGCATAAGAGCACTGCTCTTTACGGCCTCACAGGTCGGATCAATTTCCTCCGCCCGTTCATAGACCGCCGCGGCTTCGTCCATACGTCCCTGCAGTTGCAGGACGGACGCTAAATTTAGATGCACTTCGATCGATTGCGGACAAACCTGCAGCGCTGTGCGGTAGGAATCCTCCGCAGCGCTGAAATCTCCCGACGATGTTAAAGCCGTTCCCAGATTGATATAGGACTCGACATGCTGCGGATCAAACTGCAATCCTTGGCGATAACTGGCGGCCGCTTCCTGGAAACGGTCCTGCGAGCGGAGCACGTTGCCTAGATTGAAGTGGGCCGTTGCAGAGCTTGGCGACAGTGCCACGATTTTCCGGAAGCATGTTTCGGCTTCGGCAAACTGCTTTAGTGATTTCAGCGACACGCCGAGGTTGTTCCACGCATCGACGTAAGCCGCTTCGCATTGGACTGCTTGACGATAGTGCGACACCGCCTCCTCGAGTCGGCCTTGGTCCTGGCGGATCCGCCCCAGGTTAAAGTGTGCCAGCGCATGTTGCGGTGCGCGGTTCAACAGTTGGGTGAAACAGTCCGCTGCGGCGTCCAGTCGCCCCAACATGGCCTGTGTTGCCCCCAGATTCAGCCACGCTTCACAATCGTCGGGATGATTGTCGAGCACCGATCGATGACACTGCGCGGCTTCTTCGTACCGCTTTAGGTTTTGTAACGATTTGCCGAGATTCGTCCAACCGGCGCGATGCTGGGGATGCGTCGCGAGCAATTGTTGGTAGGCATCGACGGCGTGATCGTGATTGCCCTGCGCCGCAAATGCGGTTGCGAGGTTGTGCTGGGCATCGGCAAAGTCAGGCTGCAATTGCACGGCGCGGCGATAGTGTGTGATCGCCGTGTCGAGATCGCCGGTTGCCTGATGCGCGGCGCCGAGGTTGCTGTACATCATCGCCCGCGGCGGATCGACGTGTTGCACCGCGCGGCCGATCAATTCCATCGCAGCTGTGGGATTGCCGCTTTGGTGCGCGAGCACACCCAACAAATGCAGCGCCTCGCCGTGTGTGGGATCGTCCTGCAGGACTGCCCGGTACAGACGTTCCGCTTGCGGCAAGTCACCAGCCTGGTGCCTGTCAAATGCTTCACGCAATTCAGCAACAACTTCGGTCATCGTAAGATTTGCTCGTAGGTATCAATAACAAACGACGTTTCCACCGGGCACCATTGCCGCCACATGGTGCGGTAGGCGTCTTCCATGTTGGCGGCGTAGCGCCGCGCATCGCAGAGGGGCGACCTCAGCAATCGGTCACGCAGGGAACCTCGCAGGCAACGCAAAGCTGGCGTATCCGCTGCCAGTGTCGCTGCTTGAGACACATAGTCAGCCCGCGACTCAGCGATCCAATCGTGAAGTCCCATGTGCGTTAACAAACTAGCCCCCATGCGACCGGCGTGTCGATTGCCGCGGATCGTGAGCACCGGCACCCCCATCCAGAGGGCTTCGCAAGTGGTCGTGTGGCCGCTCCAAGGAAACGCATCCAGGATGACATCGATCTCATCATAGACACGCAAATAGCCGCCTTCTGCTGTGGAAAGTTGGCGGAAATGAATCCGTCCCGCCGCGATTCCATGTTCGACAAACTCAGCAGATAAACGTTCGGCAGAGGACCGCGACAGCGTCGACCGGGCGATCAACAACCGCGATTGCGGCACGCTGCGCAACACGGCACTCCAGGTTTCGACGACATGCGGATTGAGTTTCGCCAAGTTGTGGAGTGATCCAAACGTAACATAGCCCTTATGGTCCGCGGGCAATGGGCGAACATCGACGTTCAATTTTGGCAACGCATAACAACAAAATGGTCCGGGCAGCCGGATCAATGTTTCACTGTGCGTCCGTGCTTCGTCCGCAGGGTCGGCGATCCCGTCGGTGATCCGATAGTCGATTGCCGGCAAACCAGTCGTGTTGGGATATCCCAAAAAACTAACTTGCACCGGCGCCGGCTTTTGGGCGAAGACCTGCAATCGATTGTGGGCCGTATGCCCAGCCAAATCGACCAGGATGTCGATCTCGTCAGCGACAATAGCTTGCACCATCTGCTCATCGCTCCAACGGCGAACGTCCCGCCAACGATCCGCGCCTGCTTTGAGCTGGGCGGTCATACGATCCGGGTGAGGGACGTTGCTGTAGCAGGTCACTTCGACAGCTGCGCGGTCGTGTTGCTGCAGCAATGGCAAAAAGAAATAGCCCACTGGATGCGTGCGGAAATCGGGCGACGAATAACCGATCCGCAATCGACGCTCCGGATCGGCCACATTGCGAAATTGTCTTGGCGGATAGTCCACCGCATGTTGCGAAGCCCAATCGCAATGTCGTTGAAACAGTTCGTGAGGCGATTGCTCTTCAAGATAATTCGCTGCGACCAGCGCGTTACTATGCGTGGCTGCATCGGTCGGCGTGATTTGTTGTGACCGTGTATAGGCCGCAAACGCTTCGGCTAAACAGCCTTGAGATTGTAGTACCGAGCCGCGATTATTGTGCGCGATCGCGTGCTGGGGGTTGAGGCGGCAGGCTGTGGTGAAAAATGTCAGGGCTTCATCAAGTTGATCGCGTCTGCGGTAGGCATTGCCAAGATTGTTGTAGGCCTCAGCGTAGTCAGGTTTGAGTTTGATCGTTGTTTGCAAACAGGCAATCGCTTCGTCGGTCTGTCCGATTTCAAGTAAGGCATTCCCAAGATTGTAATGTGCATACGCAAAGTTGGGATTGCATTGAACGGACGCGCGAAACTCCTCAATCGCGGCTTGAATCTCGCCCCGGTCGAACAACAGGTTCCCTAGATTCAGCCGCGATTCTGCATGCCGTGGATCCACCTGCAATGTGCGGCGATAACCCGCTTCCGCAGCTGCGGTCTCGCCGGCAGCTTGGTAGGCACGGGCCAAATTGAACTGTGCGGCCGCGTAGTTGGGAGCCAATTCCACCGCCCGCCGGCAACTGGCAATCGCATCGCTCAGCTGCCCCATGGCCAGTTGGCTGGCACCCAGGTTGCTGTGATAGAGATGATTGTTTTCGTTGATTGCGATCGCGCGCTGAATCATTTCCACCGCCAAGTGATGCCGGCCTGATTGGTGAGCGACGACTCCCAGCAAATGCAGGGCATCCGTATGTGCGGGATCAGCGCGCAGCACGTTACGATACAGGTCTTCGGCTTCACCGAGCCGCCCTGCTTGATGTTTTTCGAACGCGACCTTAAAGAGGTCACGGTTCTCGTTCATGAATGTCGTTGGGGTGCGAGTATTCATTGAGGAGATTGTTGATCGTGGTGACACCACCGCTGCCAAGCCCGGCGATAAACGGTTTCCAATTCACGCGTATAACCGTCCGCATCGCACAACGGCGAGGCGCGCATTTCTTCGCGGATCGCTTTGCGAATACGAGACAGATCTTCCGCAGCAGCGGCGAGTTGTGTGGCGCGACTGACAAATTCCGCCGCTGTGGCTGTGATTAATTCCGGCATGTTCAATTGCGTGAGAATGCTGGCCGATATCCGCTCAACAAAACTTTCGCCACAGAGCGTGAGCACCGGCACGCCCATCCACAATGATTCACAGGTCGTGGTGGAACCGGTATACGGCAGCGAGTCCAACATGATGTCGATCTCGCCATAAACCGCCAAATGCTGGTCGAAAGGTAGCTTTCCACCGCGGATGTCGATGCGGTTAGGCGCGATCCCGTGACGGGCGAACAGTTCACGGTAGTAGTCTGCTGTGTCGGAATCATTAAACGTCGGGTATTTCAACACAAAACGCGAGGTCGGTACTTCCCTTAAAGCATGAGCCCACAGTTCCACAGTCTTGGCATTGATTTTGGCGGGATTATTGAATGACCCGAAGGTGATCCATCCATTGCGCAGTAGCGGTGCCTCGGCAACCGGCGGCGCGGCATCCGGCGGTTGAAAACACAATAGCCCGTGCTGTAAGCGGATGAGTTGCTCGGTATGTGTGACCGGTTCTCCAGTTGGATCAGCGACAGCGTCGGTCAAACGATAGTCCACCGTTTCCAAGCCGGTCGTGCCGCCATAACCCAAGTACGTCATTTGCACCGGCGCTGGTTTGCGGGCAAAGAGTCCCAGTCGGTTCCCGGCGGTATGCCCGGCCAAATCGATGAGAATATCGATCTCGTCGGCAACAATCGTCGCGGCTAGGTCGTCGTCGTTCTGCCAATTGGTGACTCGCCAACGATCCACGAGCGACTCAAATCGCGCTGTCGCTGCATCCGGAGCAGTGACGTTGGAGTAGCAGGTGATTTCAAATTCCGCCGAATCGTGTAGCTTGAGAATCGGTTCGATGAATGTTCCCACCGGATGCGCCCGGAAGTCGGGTGAGACGTATCCGATGCGGAGCTTTCGTTCGGGATCACGAGAATTGTCGTAACGCTCAATCCGCGTACACCGCCCGTGCACCGCGGCCCATTTTTGGTGTTCGCGAAAGTGCGCCGCACGATCATTCTCCGGCAAGTAAAAGAGGCTCAACAACAAATTGCTGTGCGTGGCGGCGCAGTCGGTGCGGACTTCTACCGCCCGGCGATAATGCTCCACAGCGTCTTCGATCCGGCCTTGGGTTTGGTACGAGAGGGCCAAATTGTTGTGCGCTTCGGTGAAGGCGGGATTCAATTGGATCGCACGTTGAAATTCCGCGATCGCCTCCCCCAGTTTTCCCTGTCCGCGGAGCACGTTTCCGAGAATGTTACGCGTGTTGGCATGCTGAGGATTTATTTTGACGGAACGACGGCAATAATCGAGCGCGCCCTCCAACTCGTTGTCCAAGAGATGAATCAGTCCCAGATTGCAAAGTGCGTCGGCGTGCTGGGGATTGAGGGCGAGCGTCTTGACGAAGTGACGTCGGGCCTCGGCCATTTTTCCTTGGTTCAAGAAAACGGCGCCTCGATCATGCCATGCCGCCTCATGATTTGGATCGACCTGCAGTGCTGCCGCAAAGCATTGATCCGCTAACTGGAGGCGTTGTTGCGAGAAATAGGTCCGACCGAGTTGATAGTGCTGGTTTGCGTCGTGCGACTCGGGATGCTTCTCGGTTTGCAACCGATCAATCGGCTGTTCAACTTGACCGGTTTTGAGAGAGGCCTCGGCCAATAATCGTTTGGCGGTTCCCCGTTCGGGCGCTGCGGCGACGATTGGCTGCAAAATATCGATTGCGCGGCCGAAATCCTCAGCCAGAAAACAGGCTTCAGCCAACGCCTCCTGAGCTTCGGTCCAGTCACCGCGAATTGCCAATGCATGTTCGAGGCTGCAAATCGCCTCCTGGCATTGACCGGCCTGCAATTGCTCACGGCCCAATTCGTAGTAGACGGCTGCACTCGACGGATCTTGCTCCAACGCACCGCGATACAATTTGACGGCTCGATCCAGCGTTTGTTGGGCAGCCGGTTCGTCATTTGAGGCGGAAGAATTCGCTGCGGGTAGCGCAATGGCATGGCGAATGGCATCGACGCCTTCGCTATTTCGGCCTTGGTTGTGTGCGACAATACCCAGCAAATGCCACGCATCCCGCTGCGCAGGCTCGATGCGAAGAATCTGACGGCAGAGTCGTTCCGCAGTTTGTAGATCTGCCAGATTCGAACTTCGCGGCGGCATCGTGCCCTGTTTTGAGGTGGTCAACATCGTATTTATTCCGACGGAATCCGTTCCGAGATAGACCGCGCAAGGCCCGTAACCGACAGATCATCTAATTTGGTTTTGTGCGTGAATTGCGTCATTCACGCCTGTCTTGTTTTATTCCCGCTTAGTCATAACGACGGCGCAGCGACGGACTTCGAGCGGCAGTAATGAATTTATCGGCTAGGGGCAATGTGCGGAATGAGCCGAGTTTTCCCGGCAGCGAGTATCTCAAGACCAAGGCCGCCGCTGCCGTATGATCTGACTTGGAAATACCAACGAAAAAACGGCGTCATTTCGGTGAAGAAATGACGCCGTTTGTCTAATTCCGCGTTTCGCCTTGCGGCGTGAGAGCTTAACCGAGGAGGGTCAAGACCTGCTGCGGGTTGTTATTGGCGATCTGCAAAACGGAGATGGCCGCCTGCGAGAGGATTTGACTCTTCGTCAGTTGGGCCGTTTCCGCGGCGAAGTCGGTATCGATGATTTCGCTACGGGCGGCGGAAATGTTTTCCAAAGCCACACCCAGCGAGGTGATGTTCGTTTCGATAACGTTCTTTTGCACCGCACCCAACCGTCCACGCAAGTTGGAGACACGGTTAATCGATTCATCGATGATGTTCACCAAATCGGCACCGGTGACGCTGGGGCCGACATCGTTCAGACTTTTACCCCGGCCGGAACCGAGTTCGTAAATCTTACCCGAGATTCCACCCAGGCGAGCCGTGTTGATCGCTTCGATTCCCATGCCCAATTGGCCGGCAGCGGAAACCTCTTGACCGATCTGGAACAGCGAGCCGCCGCCGGTGATCGTAATCTGAGCTGTTTCAGCAGCAACATTGTTGACGGCGTTGAAGGTCAAGGATGCGACCAAGTTGGCACTGGAGACAGAGGCTTTCAACCCGGTTCCTTGAGCAACCTGACCGTTGATATTGGCAATAACGTCGGCACCGGAGTCCCGTGAGATTTGGACGGCCGATGTTCCTGTGGAATCGTACGTGTCGAACGATCCGGCCAGTACGTTGACTTCAACAAACTCAGCCGACCCAAAGTTCTGGGACGTGAGGGTCAACGCTGCAGTGCTGCCTGACGATGCATCCGTTCCGTTGATCGTTTGCGCTGCAGAGGTGTAGTTAAAGACTCCAGAACCGTCATTGCCCGAGGCATTGGAGGCGGTCACAAGAGCAGCGGCGGATGTATTGCCGTTAATTGCCGCAATCACGTCCGAAGCCTGGACACTGGAAGTGTCCGTTTGTGTGGCGTCAACAGCCAAGGCAACCGTGATGGCGGAACCCGAAACACTCACCGAGGTGCCGTCGTTGCTGTCCGCTTGCAGCGAGAAAGCGACTGACGGGATATTGGTACCGGTCAGCAGTCCTGCGGTATCGTTGGTGATAACGATGTCGTTATTGGTATCGAAGTTATCGGTCCCGTTATTCAACGTCGCATTGGTCAATGTACCCGACACAACGCCCGAACCGGTTGTGCCTGTGTCATCCGGCAGGCTGATGCTGGCCAGGGCTGTCGCGTTCGTATTGGCATTGAACAATACTTCGATGTCCGATGCGACGGCAACCGAGGCACTATTCGTGTCATTTTCCAGTGAAATGGTGATGACGTTGCCGGTCACAGAAACCGAGGACGCGTCGTTCGTATCCGAATTCAGCGCGAAGACGACTGAAACGGCGTTCGTTCCGCTGAAGGCTCCGGCGGTCGCTGCCGTAAACGACAAGTCATTTTCGTTTCCAGCAGAAGTAAACGTGGCCGTCCCAGCAGTTGCGGCAGCACCTGTCGCTGCGAGGGTCACCGTACCAGCTGCAGCCGCAGCCGTCCCCGCGTCGTCAACAAACGTCGCTTGGACACCTGTAACGTCGGTCGCGGCGTTGATAGCGTCGCGAATGTTTTCGTAAGTACTGGAGGAACCGAAGAACAACACTTGGCTGCCGACGGAGCCTGCAATTTCAACTGTGGTTTCTTGGGTCAGGTCGCCACCGGTATAAACGAGCGATCCTTTTTCGGCTGCGGTCGTGATCGTCGCATCGACTAAGATCGTCGAGCTGGAGCCGAACACGGCTTCGTCGATTTGGAACTCGCTGATTTTGGCGGAGTTTGCCGTGGTGACTTGCGTTGTGAACGATTTTGATCCGTCGATCAACTTATCGCCACCAAAGGTCGCGTTGGCGGAAATCCGGTTGATGGCCGAAAGCGCGGAATCGATCTGCAACTGGTTCGCGTCGATTTCCGTTTGCGATAGGGCACCGGTATTCAGTCCTTCTTGGACCAAGCCGCGGATCTGATTGAGCAACCCGCTGATTTCGCCCAATGCCGAGTCGGCGGTGGCGATCACGTTATTGGCGCGATTACTATTTTTGATCGACGTTTCGATCGCAACGATCTGAGACTTCAACGTCTCACTGGCGATCAAACCGGCCGGGTCGTCTTTCCCGGAGTTGATTTGCACACCGGTTGAAAGTCTTTGTAGTGAGGTGTTTAGGAGTGAATTGGCACGTTCGACACTCCTCAAGCCTCGTAATGATGCAACGTTGGTGTTGATCCTCGTCATGTCAAACAGCCTTTCCTTCTTTGTTTAATCCCTCACCAGCTCTCAGCGGGTGGGATGGAATCGTGAGTTTTGCTAGGTGGTTTCCGCATTCCTTGACGGAATAGTAGTGATTCACCAAACGACCCCACGACTCCGTGTAATGCTGGTTTGCTTCCTTTGTCAGAAGGAAAGCTGGCCAATTGGGGGCCGAGATTAATACGCACATTGAAAACGTCGCTTTAACTTTTCCCACACATACGATTTTGACTGTCAATTCATATCGTTAGTACGCGTGAGACCATCAATGGTATTTTTTGCGCGAGACTTCGCCTTATTCATCGAATATCGTCGCGATCACCTTGATGCTTTAGTTAACATAGGTAGTTTCGGCAACAGTTTTCCGCTTGCGGTGTTTGTAATGCGTTAAGCAGTACGATCCCCAATTCGCGTTTTCGTGTTACCAGTGATGCAAATCGCATTGTTGTCAGTGTTTAGCAGACTTACTGTGTTTTGAATTTTTTTTGGTTGCGACTTTAGAATTCATAGGATTGTGAATTCGTTTTGATCGCAGCCACGGCCTCGACTTACTTCTTTGAAGGCGCGGGCTTTGCCGCGGCTTCGCCATCATCGGAACTCTGTTCGGCAGCTCGGCGATTTTCGCGCTGGATGGCCTCGTAGACTTCCTGGCGATGAACCGGGATTTCCTTGGGGGCATCAATGCCTAAACGGACTTTGTCGCCGCGAATATCGACGACTGTCAACACAATGTTGTCACCGATGATGATGCTCTCGTCGCGTTGTCTCGACAAAACAAGCATCGGCTTACTCCTTAGACCCTATGCGGATCCTGTTCGAGAAATAGATTTTCACTTCAGCGGCAGCCGGGCACTTGATGACGACAAATGTTGCCGACGTACCACAATCAACCGGCGGTGAACTCACCGCAAACTCCCAGTTCGTCACACGTGGCAAAAACGCCACACGCAAACATACGTCGAGAAATCCGTCAGCCAAGGCAATTCAATAAATTTTGTAGAATGTACAATTCCGCGCCGGTTTCAAGGCCCGCCGACAGTCGGCGTTCACACTTGCTTTGAAGTGTTAAACACGACTGCCGCTGAGTTTTGAAGCCGGCATTGGAAACCCTGCCTCAACAAATTTTTGGCCGCCGCGCTGTGCCGAAGGCGAACGCTGAGGGCGTTCGTTTTCGGCATCGTGCGACTTCCTGCGGCGAACGCGCACCGCGGGGGTGTCCTTCGCCAATGTTTCCTCATACCACTTCGCACAGATGAGCATTGTCGCGATTCGTTGCAATCGGCAACGACCGAAAACCGATTCAAGCACCGACAAACTTTTTGCCGGAAAGAAGCGGCCTGCTAAGTGTCCACGACTTTTTGGATGCGCACCCCTGACATAATGAAATGTTTAAGGAGACGTCTTGAATAATCGTCACCGCTATCTCGCTAGAGGAGTCTGCTTTGACAAAAACGAACGTTAACGCAAATCTGCGGTTAATCTATTACGCTGATGCCATCTGTGACGATTGCCTGCCTGGATTCTTGGCGGAATCACGCAGCAATATTTGCATTCACGCAAATCATCAGACTGCCAACATGTTAGGAGTATTCCTGACGTAGCGATTGTGACTTTGATGCCGTCAGGATTTCATTCACTGCATGACACAAGGCGTCCGGATCCAGCAAGCGCCCGCGACGGCTGAGAATTCGGCCGTTGACGATCACTGCCGGTAGAGAAAAAAACTGCAGCGTGGAACACAAGCCTTTGCCCCACCCGGGACGATACCGCCACACGTCCTTGACCAACTTGGGTATTAGATACGGCTGGTTGCGGGGATCGACCGTGACGATCGTCAATTCTCCCCGCTGCTGTTGCTCTGAGAAAAACTCCACCACGGCCCGATGCAAGATGCCAAATGCTTCTTGCTGACGGCGGACTTCCCGGAACGCATCCCCGCTGCCCGTCAAGTCTGGATCTCCAGCGACCCGCCCACAACATCCGCTACCGGACATCTGTTCGGCGGTCTCACGAATGAGGATGATCGAGACCTGGGGGACTGTTTTTGTTTCCGACGGCATGGCCGGTTCCTCGCGCTTCGTCTCATTGGCCGGACCCAACGTCATCCCAGATGAGTGGCTGATACGACTTCCGACTGGTCGTCGTGTGGGTCCTCATCATCATGTGCGATACTCAACCCACCCCGACCCCGGCAGAACGACAAAATGGCTTCAATCACCAGCCAAGTCGTCATCAACACAACCACCACCGAGACGCCAAAGAGCAGCCACTGCTTGTCTTTGTAAAACCCTTTGAGTTGAATCGCCATGGCCCAGGCGGTCATCACCAACATCATTCCCATCGGAATGAGCGTATAAATAATCGGCCGCCGCAGTTTGAAGAGAAACAGGCTCACCGTCAGCAACGTCAAACCGGCGAGCAGTTGATTTGTGGTTCCAAACAACACCCACAGAGCCGCACCTTGCGGTTGCGCGAACAGGGCAATGCCTCCCACGGCGACCAACGAGGCGAAATATCGGTTGGCGAGCGGTTCTAATTTGATCGAGCGGAAAATCTCTTCGACGTTGAAGCGTAAAAGTCGCGTGGCGGAATCCAAGGTTGTCATGGCAAAGGCCACGATGGTGACCGCCAAAAAGGCCTGTCCGAATCGTTCGCTCACACCGACTTCGCTCAGAAAATTGGCGCCGCCGTGAATGACGGCATCCAACTGCACACCCAATCCTCCTTTGCCAATCCCGCCCCAACTCGCATACGCGCCGCCGGCTTCCCAGGCTTGGCTGCCCAATCCGGCAACGCAGGCCATGATGACCAATATCGCGAGCGCTCCTTCGGTTAGCATGGCGCCAAAACCAATCGGCAAGGCATCGGTTTCACGATCCAGTTGCCGTACCGTGGTGCCGCTGGAAACCAAACTGTGAAACCCGCTCACCGCGCCGCAGGCAATCGTCACAAACAAAAACGGCACCATCGGCGGAGCACCCATTTGGGGATCGTCCCGAATCATCGCCGCATCAATCACGTTGAAATCCGACCCGGTCGCCGCGGCAACCGTCAGGCCAGCGACCAATAATGCTAATGCGAGATAAAGTTGAAAGCTGTTGATGTAGTCCCGCGGCTGGAGCAACAACCACACGGGCAACACCGACGCAATGAATCCATAACCCAGCAACACGTAAATCCACGTGCGGCTGGCCGTCGTCGCCGCAGCTGTCAGATCAGCGGCGGCGGATTCATGACCGCTGTCTTGCAAGACTTGAGCCGCAGCAATGGAACCATGGTCGACATCGGCTCCCGCATTACGACTCTCGGTGAGCAACTGCTGCGTCGCGTCTGAGGCGAACCACTCATACGTGGGCAACGGTTGTTGCACGCCCCAATAAATCAATCCGCCAAAAGCAATCAGCCCCACGACCGTCGCCGGGCCAAGCCCCACACGCAAGCGATACACGGCAATGCCGATACACATTGCCACCAGCATCAATCCAAACGAAGGTATGATCGCACCGGGGTGGAATTTAACGAACAGCGCCGAGATGGCGTTGACGAACGCCCCCATCGCTAACGACATCAGAAAAAAGATGATCAGCAAAAACAAAAACCGCGCCCGGTGACCAATCAAGTCGCTGCAGACATCGCCGATGGAGCGCCCTTGATAGCGCAGGCTGACGGTCAGTGCACCCAAGTCATGCACGGCTCCCATGAAGATGCAGCCGCAGACAACCCACAACACCGCCGGTCCCCATCCCCAAATCACGGCAATCGCCGGTCCCAAAATCGGACCGAGACCAGCGATCGAGGCAAAATGGTGTCCGAACAAGACGGGGATTTTCGTCGGAACATAATCGACACCATCCTGTTTGGTATGCGCCGGCGTGGGGCGGTTGGGATCCAAACGAAAAATACGCCGCGCCAAAAATCGGCCGTAAGTAAAATAGGCCAAAATCAGCACTGCGAACGAGCACAATGATATCAGGACGGCATTGGTTGCCATGGGGGTTTGCTCCGGGTCGACTGAACAAGACGCAACATCGTCATCAATGTCTCATTCTGCCGGGATCGTCCGCAAACGGCAAGCACGATGGTCGGGTTGCCGTTGATGAGGGCAATTATGGGGCAACCGGCTTGATCGATGCCGGGTCGCTGAGTTCGTTAAACAGCGTGAAATCAGGTTCCACGCCCGCTTCGCGGCGGGTGAAGTAGTTGAACATCATCAATCCGTCGACTCCGTCGTCATACAACTGGCGGGCGATGCGGCGATATCGGTCGCTGTCCTTTTCCACTTCAACCGAGGCATAGATGGGCAGCTCCGCAGGCATCAGCTCGCGGTATTCCTGGATCGGCAGCGGGAAATCATTTCGCAAATAGTGTGAGACTTCGACAAAGTCAATCAGCCCCTCTTTGGCCCAGGTAACCGGGTCGAGGCCGATGGCCAAGTTTTGTTGGGGGCGGGCCATGATACGTGCGGAAAGCAGCAACGGCCGGCCCCGTTTCTCACCCACCTCGCGGGTCATGGCGCGGACTTCTCGCATCCAAGCGGTCATGGTCTCCACATTTTCTGCACCAGCGTCTTGCGGAAAATAGATCGGGAACCGTTGGAAATCGATATCCAATCCATCGATCGGATACCGTTCACAACACTCACGGAGTTCCGCCAACCGTTGCGCACGGACTTCGGGAATGGCGAAATTCAGTGCGCCGGGAAACCAGGAAGCGACGATCGGATGCACGCGGTGCTCTTTACTGCCGCCAATGATTTCCGCAAACAGCGGGCTGATTTCATCCCCGATCTTTCCGACGCGCCACTCAGGATGATCGCGCCAGAAATCGGTGACGATAAAACTGTCGGGGTTTTGCACATCGTGGATTTCATTCGGCCGGTAGGAGATGAAAACCTCGAGATTCTTTTCACGGGCGCGGTCGATCATTATGCGAAACGGGTCGTGGCCGGCATCAATGAACCCGTAAAAATTCGCCAGCGCCCGTTCCGCAGAGCTCCCTTTCGTCACGCTGGCCTTCCGCATCTCGGCCAGTTTTTCTGGGGCAAGCTGCGCGCCAATGATCTCTGTGACTTCGCTGGGATAGGCCATCGGCATGCCCCAGTTGGGTGAGGCAAAAAAGGTCGTTACCCCCGTCCCCACAACTTCGTCCACATACCCTTGTAAGTCCGCCACGTTCATCGGCGCCGGCTTGTAGTGGTAGATGTGGTTGGCATCGGAGTTATAAATAAACCGCTTCTGCCGTGGCTTTTCGGCAGCGGTCAGTGCGAATGCTTGCACCACCCCAAGTAAAAAGCAGCCTAGCAGGACGGCAAGACGTCCGACATGCCCACGTCGAATCTTAAAAATGACGGTGTCGTCAGGTGATTTCATGGTTCGCTCGATTTCCAACAGCAGTAGCAACTCACGTATACAGCGGATCGATCACCGCACCCGCATTGAGTTGATGCGGCCGCTGGAGGCGATCGATGATGATGCTCTCCGGATCGATTCCCAGTGCGGAGTATATTGTGGCCCCAAAGTCGGCCGGGTACCAGCCTCGCGTTGCGGGATCGGAGGCCATGCTATCGCTCGCGCCGATGACTTGTCCGCCGCGGATTCCCCCGCCAAAAAAGACGGCCGAGAAAACGCGCGACCAATGATCGCGCCCGGCGTCGGCGTTGATTTGCGGCGTGCGACCAAATTCGCCGGTGGCGACAATCAACGTCTGTTCCAACAAGCCCCGCTGCTGCAGGTCGGTCACCAATGCAGTCATGCCTTGATCAAACGGCGGGAGATGTGTTTCTTTGAGCCGTTTGAAATTCTGCCCATGCGTGTCCCAATGGTTCATCGAACCCATGTTCGCTTGGATGATAGGAACCCCCGCTTCGACGAGTCGCCGAGAGAGCAGCAAGGATTGGCCAAAAGCGTGACGTCCATAATGATCGCGGATCTCGGCCGATTCGCCGTCCATATCGAAGGCATCACGAAATTTGCTGTTCCCCGACAGCAGGTTGTGTGCTTGTTTCATCCGCTGCGACATATCGCGGACGCTGGTCGCCTCGTCCAGTGCGCGGCGCTGTGCATCGATGCTTTGTAGCAGTTCCTGACGGTTGTCCAAACGTTCGACGGTCACCCCTTGTGAGAGTTGCAGTTCGTCGATGCGAAAGTCTTTAGCGTTGGGATCCTTGGTGACGTGCCAAGGGTCATAGTCCCCTCCGAGAAAGCCCCCGTTCTGGCCGCAAAAACCGTAACCGTTGTTCAAATAGGTCGGCAGCATGACTCCGGTGGGAAGGCCATCGGGGCGCGGATGGAGATACTGCAGCCCAGACGCATAGCAGGGAAAGTCGCGACGGCTCGCCATGTGTGTCGAACCGATCGGCTCTTTGTTAATGCCTGTCAGCATGCGATGTGTGCCATGCTCGTGCGACGGCAACGAATGTGTCATCGAGCGGATGATCGCATATTTGTCGGCCAGTTGTGACAACTTCGGGAGATGTTCACTGATTTGGACGCCGGGAACGTTGGTGTCGATCGGCTGAAACTCACCACGGATTCCGGCAGGAGCTTCCGGTTTGAGGTCCCACATGTCTTGATGACTCGGCGCACCGGTCAAAAAGACGAAGATCACCGACTTCACTTTCCCGAAGTGAGACGCGTCGGCTGCGGACGCCGAACGTTGTGCGCCAACAATGTTCTGTAAGCCCATTCCCAGAAACCCTGAAAAACCGACTTGCAGGATCTCGCGTCGGTTGAGGTCCGCCGCTTGGAACAGTGACGACTTTTCGGGCATCGCGGTGGACTCCGTGACGGGGTGGGTAAATTGCTGTCAATTTTCAGCAATTGGTTAAACACGCGGTACGAACTTCGTATTGCCAACGCGACTTGCCGCCGAATTGAGCCGTAACATTAGCCGATCAAACCGGCGATTGGATCGGCGTGATACACAAAATGGGGGCGATTGAGTGAGCTATACCAAGCTGCTTCACGATGAATCCCCAGAGCATCATAAATTGTTGCCGCCATGTTTTCCGGCCGTTGAGGCAGGTCCTGCGGGTAACCGCCGATATTATCGGTCGAACCGATGACCGTTCCGCCGCGGACGCCGCCACCGGCAAAGAAGACGGATTGCACGGCTCCCCAATGGTCGCGGCCGGGGTATTTGTAGAAACGGGCCAGTCGCGAAATTTTTGGGGTGCGGCCGAATTCTCCCGCCATCACAATCAACGTCGAATCCAATAACCCACGCTGTTCCAAATCATCAATCAACGCTGAAACGGCACGGTCGGTGGGGGGGAAGAGATGATTCTTAAGGTGCGGGAAAATGTTGCCGTGTGTATCCCAGGATTCATTGCGACCCAGATTCACCTGCACCATGCCCACACCCACTTCGATCAAGCTGCGGGCCATGAGCAGTGACCAACCGAAACGGTTTTTGCCATAGGCTTCTTGCACTTCATCCGGTTCCGCATGCACGTCAAAGGCTTTGCGGACTTTGCCGGAGGTCAATAACGAAATCGCCGTTTGGCGATTGCGATCCATGGCGGCGACATCGGCGGCGCGATCGAGATGTCGTTGGCCATCCTCGACAATTTGCATCAAATCCAACCGGCGTCCGAGCCGCTTTGATGTCAATTGGTCGGGCAGGCGGAGGTTGGGTGACTCGAAGACGGGATCGCCCGTGTGCTCCCAATCGCGCTGTTGGTGATCAAAACAATTCGGACAAGCGCCGCACTTTTTACATTTCGCAGCGGCATCAATAACCCAAGGATCGCGTTGCGGCCCCATGATTCCGGCGAACTGTCCCGGAATGACGCGGCCGCTGGCATGGATGAACGTTTCAGGAATCACAGCCGCCGACGGGAGATGATTTTTCCCTTGGACGGTGGCGCTGACGATTGAGGCAAATGTGGGGTCATCGGTCGGCATCGGCTTGGAGGGATTGAACCCCCGCGGCATCTCGCTGCGACCGGTGAGCATGATGTGATGCCCGTTGGAATGCTCATTGTGACCGTGCGTTAACGAACGGACCAACGCCCAATGCCGACTCCGCTGTGCGAGCATCGGCAGGTGTTCGCTGATTTGAATGCCCGGTGTGGCCGTGTCGATCGGGCGAAACTCTCCCCGTATCGAATCGGCTGCCTCGGGTTTCATGTCGAAGCTTTCGTGCTGCGACAATCCTCCGGAGAGAAAAATATAGATGACCGATTTGACCGGCGGTTGCGGCGCGCCGGTGTGTGCGGCTTGAGCACGCAGGGCGGTCACATCCGACATCGATAGCCCCATCAGTCCAATCCCCCCGGCGCGCAACATCTCTCGTCGATTGACAGTGGGATGTTTCAGCAAGGAGGGTGTGGGCGGGATCATCGGCTGGCGTCGCATGCGTGGGGCGTGAGGATCAACAAATGTTGATATGAGTCTAACATGCCCGGTAGCCCCTGAGCAACAGCGCTTGACCGCAACGATCCCCCCGGTGGAGCCGGGGGCTGGGAGAAAAACCGGACATGCACCGTCCCTCAGCCCCCGGCTCCGCCGGGGGGTATTACCCGACCGGTTGGCATTGCCAGGCTGATCCTCTCCGATTAGGCTCGAACCCTTTCCGCCCCGTTGGAATCTGCTTTGAACCAACCCGCCCCCAAAAAACATTGGCTGATGCTGATCGGCCCCGGAATTCTCGTCGCCGCCACGGGAGTCGGCGCCGGTGATCTGGCGACCGGTGCCTTTACAGGAAGCCACCTCGGCGTCGCCGTCCTCTGGGCGGTGATTGTCGGCGCGCTGCTAAAATACATCCTCAACGAAGGACTCGCCCGCTGGCAACTGGCCACCGAGACCACATTGCTCGAAGGCTGCGTCACCCATTTTGGCCGGACGGTTCAAGCCGTGTTCATCGTCTACCTGGCGATTTGGAGTTTTCTGGTCGGAGCTGCCTTAATGAGCGCCACTGGCGTGACCGCCAACGCAATTTGGCCATTGTTCGCCGACTCTGACACGGCGACCGGCGGTTTGACAGCAGCAGCCAAGGGGAAAATCGTTTATGGAATTTTGCATAGCCTGGTGGGCGTGATTCTGATCCGCCTCGGTGGCTATCGACTGTTTGAAAAAGTGATGAGTGTTTGTATCGCGACGATGTTTGTCACGGTGCTCGTGACAGCCACCCTGTTAACGACCGAGTGGTGGGCCGTCGGACGCGGATTGGTTTGGCCAACGATACCCCATCTCTTTGACGGCGGTTTGAGCTGGACGATTGCCTTGATGGGGGGCGTGGGGGGAACCGTCACGGTGCTCTGTTACGGCTACTGGATCCGTGAGGAAGATCGCCGGGGAATTGAGTATCTAAAGACCTGTCGCATCGATCTTGCTGTGGGATATACGATGACGGCCCTCTTTGGCATCGGCATGGTGATTATCGGAAGCACGATTGAAGTGACTGGCGGCGGCGCCGGATTGATTGTGACGTTGGCCGATCAGTTACAAGGTCGGCTGGGAACGGTGGGCCGCTGGGCGTTTCTCATCGGAGCCTGGGGAGCCGTGACCAGCAGCCTGCTCGGCGTCTGGCAGAGCATACCTTATCTGTTCGCCGACTACGCCGGCATGATGCACGAAAAATATGGGGAACGCGAACGCCAACCGGTCGAGACCACTGCACGGGTTTATCAATGGGCATTGGTCTTGATTGCCACGATTCCCATGATCGGCTTGTGGTACGGTTTTAAGGAAATGCAAAAACTATACGCCATTGTCGGAGCCGCATTCTTGCCCATGCTGGCGGTTGTGTTATTGGTACTCAACGGATCTGCCCGTTTGATCGGTAAGGAACATCGTAACCGTCCACTAACGACTGGTCTGTTGTGGTTGATCCTGCTGTTTTTCACCGCCTCCGGCGGTTGGGCGATTTACGCCGCGTTTACGAAATGACTCGTGCGAAGATGCAGTGATGTTAGAGGACGAAGTCGTTTGTTTAAAAAGCAAAAATTTATTTTCGCCGAAGGCGTAACTCATCGTAGCCTGGGGTCGCGAACAACGTGAGCGCACCCCAGGTAAGGCTCCAAGCATCCGGAGCAAACCCTGAAGGGGTTTCTCAATCCTCCGACAATTGGAGTATTGCCCCTGTTTCATTTGAGAAACCCTTTCAGGGTTTGGATTTTGTTTTTGACGACTCACCCAGGGTGGTGCGGCTTCGCCGCTTACCCTGGGCTATGATGTTCAACCCCTTCGGGGTATTTGTTTAGGTTACAGACAATCAACATAGAAAGCGCAGAAGCGACACGATGACAAACTCCAGTGGATCGACATTACTGCGGCCTTGCGACAGGGAATTCTACGAGCGCGAATTGGCGTCGTTTTTGCCGGATCGCATTTACGATGCGCATTGCCATCTCGGCAAATCCGAATTCGCACCGTCGTTGACGCCCGCGGGTTACGATACGGTGGGGTATGCCGAGTACCGGCAATTGATGTCCGACCTGCATCCCGGCGCCGATTTAGCGGCGCTGTTCCTGCCGATTTTTAGTATGCAGCATCGGGACCGATTTCCCGACGCCAGCGCCTGGGTTGCCCAAGAAGTCGTGCACGATCCGCGGTGTCGCGGCGAGTTTTTTATTGCGGCCGACGACGATCCCGAATGGGTGCGCGAAGAAGTTCGAAGGTTGGGGCTGCATGGATTGAAGTGCTATCACATCACCGCTGCCACGCAGCCAACGTGGGACGCGCAGATTCCCAGACTTTCTCCCCGAGCCACTCGTTAAGATTGCCCACGAAGAGGAACTGGTGATTACGCTGCACATGGTCCGTTCGCGAGCGGTGGCGGACCCGCAGAATATTCACTGGATTCGCCACTACTGCGAGACCTATCCCGGCATGCGGTTGATCCTGGCGCATTCGGCACGGGGGTTTCAGCCGGCGCACAATCTCGAAGGGCTGCCGCATCTTAAAGGGTTGGACAATTTGTATTTCGACACCAGCGCAAATTGCGAACCGATTGCGCATCAAGCGATCATTCGCATCCTGGGGCATGAGCGGCTGATGTACGGTTCAGACGTGCCGGTCAGCCACCTGCGCGGCCGGAGTCTGGGAGCGGCCGATTCGTTTGTCTGGCTGTACGAAGAGACGCCGGTCTGGGGCGAAAAGCACAATAAGATCGAACCGGTGCTCATCGGGTTGGAGCACCTGCGTTCGATCAAATGGGCCTGTTGGAGCGAACGGCTCAGCGACAGCGCCGTTGAGGACATTTTTTGGAACAATGCAGCGCGGATGTTGGGCGTGGAATGAAACGATCAGTCCTTGCCCATCGACCGATTTAAGCTTCGATGATCGGCTCGGGGTCTTCCCGGTTCCCACTCGAAAACCCACTGGCAATCAGGCCCACGAAGAAGATCGTCAGCGTGCCGACGACGATGGTCATGTGCGTGTGAAATGGGCTGCGGATTTTTTCCGGAAGTTCGAAAGCGATACCCAACGTTTCGTGGAGAAACTTGACGTCGCTGAATGTCATCCACGTGATCACCAATAAACCGATGATCACCGCCAAAGCGGCTGCGGGTTTGGTGGCATTGCGGGCGATCAGACTTAGCAAAAACAGCCCCAGCATCCCACCGGCAAAAATTCCCGAGAGTGTCCACCACGCGTCGAGGATACTGACAGTCCCGATCAGTGCCACGCCGATGCCGGTCCCGACGGCTCCTACAAACAAAGTCGAACCATACAGCACGCGCATCTGGCCTGCTTCGTCGACATCGGGATTGAAGTATCGCTTATAGACGTCGGTCAAAATAATCGTTGCCGAACTGTTCAAACTCGTGTCGACACTACTCATCGCCGCGGCAAAGATGGCTGCAATCAGCAAGCCGGCCATACCGGTGGGAAGTTTTTCGACAATGAAGTGCGGAAAGACCTTGTCGCCGATTTCTGCGGAGGTAAGCGCCATAGCTGTCGCGGGAAGCGCCGCCTTCTCTGCTTCATATTCCTCGGGTGTCAAATTGATTTGATTGCGTTCCAACTTGGCGGCAGCAACTTGGTTTTGAACCTCGGCTTTCATCTCCGGTTGGGTTTCGTAGTAGGCGAACAACGATGACCCGATGAAGAAAAACAACAGCGAAATTGGTACGTAGGCAACGGCCCCCATCCAGACTGACCGGGCTGCTTCCTTCTCCGACTTGGCGGTGTGATAGCGTTGCACAAAGTTTTGATCGATGCCGAAGTTGTTTAAGTTGATGAACAAACCGTAGAGCATCATCACCCAAAACGTCGACGTCGTCAGGTCTAGGTCGAAACTGCCTAAACTGAATTTCCCATGCTCGGCTCCGATCGTAAAGACCTGTCCTGGACCTTCGGGGAGATCAAACAGAATCAAGCCCGCCACAATCACCGCACCGATGGAAAGAATGATACTTTGCGCCACGTCGGTCCAAATCACCGCTTCGATACCGCCCAAGAGCGTGTAGAGCGTGACCAGAAATCCTGTGCCGATGATAATGGCTTGCATATCCCAACCGGTCAGTGCCCGTAGCCCCAGTGCCACACCAAACATCACCGATCCCACACGGGCGAATTGTGTGAGCAAATAAAACACGACGCAGTACGTCCGCGCCCAACCGCCAAAGCGTTTTTCAAAATGCTGGTAAGCCGAAATCTCGCCGCTGCGGCGATAGAACGGTACGAAATATTTTACGGCGATCACTGCGGCGAACGGTAACGACAAACTAAACACCCAGCCGTTCCAGTTTGAACCGTACGATTTTCCCGGCACGCCCAAAAAGGTGTTGCTGCTCAGGTAAGTTCCGAAAATCGACAAGCCAACGGCCCAACCGGGCAGTGATCCGCCGGCCGACATGAATTCGCTGGTGTTGCCGCTTTTGCGAATGAAGCCGCATCCAAACGCCACGATCCCAATGATGTAAACCACCAGCACGGCGATATCAGCGGCGGGTAACTCGGCGAAGACAGGTAGAAAAAGTTGTGGCATCGGTCGGTTCTCTTGCAGGAATCAGTACCGGTGACGCGGGTGAGACACTCGACGAACAGTGGTGCTAAAAAGCGGCCCGTCGGGTGATCGTCAGTCGCGGTCAGGATGTGCAGGAATTGGATTGTAGCGCGTGAATCCGCCATCCTACACGTCCCGATTCGCAAACGCCAGCCTCCGAGAATCGACGGGAGTCGAGAAACCCGCTTGCGTCACACGCATGCGGCACCGCATACTATTTGACGTTGACTGCTTAGAACCCGTTTCCAAACCCGGTTGCGCCTGTTCGTGAATCTGTGGTACAGGTTTGGGGATGACGCATCAGAGGGTTTTGAAACCAGTTGTACGGAACGGCGAACTGTTTCGCAGGCCTCGCTGTTTCAAAATCAATGCAAGTTGCATAACTCGGCTGGGCATCTCGTTGCGTGGGAATTCGTAATGACGCATAGATGCTCATCTGGGAATGGCAACTTGTGGCCGTGGAAGCCGAGATACGATGACTGCAACACCTTTGCGGACGTTGGATGTGGTCGCCATTTTGGCGTATCTATTGGCGATGGCCGGCATGGGGCTGTATTTCGCCCGCCGCAACACCACGACCGCGGAATATTTTGTGGGCAACCGTTCATTTCGTGGCTGGGTCATCGGGTTGTCGATGGTTGGCACCACGATCAGTTCGGTCACGTTTCTGGCCTTTCCCGCCGACGCCTTTTCAGCTGATTGGCGGAATCTGGTCCAAAATCTGACGCTCCCGTTCGTGGCGGTCTTCGCCGTCATCTATTTCGTCCCACTGCTCCGCCGCGATGACATGATCTCGGCATTTCAATATCTGGAAATGCGATTCGGAGCGATCGCTCGCTTATACGGCGTCGCCAGTTTTTTGATCATCCAACTGATTCGCCTCGCGCGGATTCTGTTCCTCGTCTCGCTGCCCGTTGCGCTGCTGACCGGGGCGCCGCTGTGGAGCGTGATCCTCTGCACCGGCATTTTCATCGCCTTTTACACCATCGCCGGTGGCATCGAAGCAGTGATTTGGACCGACGTGGTGCAAACCATTGTGTTGTTGCTGGCGGGAATGATGTCGATTGGTTACGTCGTCTGGCAACTTCCCGGCGGATTCGCCGAAGTGGTCGCCGTCGGCCGCGCCGATCACAAATTCGATATGGGCATCGATGGCCCAGCACCGGAATCGACACCGGAGCCGAATACTGTCACCGACTCACAACAGAACTTACGCGCGCGGATTTCCGAAGTCCTGTCGCGGAAAACACTCACGATCGTGATCCTGCTGGGCATTCTCGAATGGCTGACCACCTACTGCTGTGACCAAACGGTCGTGCAGCGCTACGCCGCGGCAAAATCAATGCGTGAAGCCCGCAAGGCGACGATCCTGTTTTCGGCGATGGCCCTTCCCACATGGATTCTATTCTTCTTTGTGGGCACGTGCTTGTATGCGTTTTACCAAGCCTTTCCCGATCCTCAAGTGGTCGAACTGCAACAGTCGCAAGTCGATGCGGTGTTTCCCCATTTTATATTGACGCAAATTCCCGCAGGACTCGGCGGCCTCGTGATTGCCGGCGTATTAGCAGCTGCGATGTCGTCGCTCGATTCGAGTATCAACTCCATTGCCACGGTGACGGTGGTCGACATCCTCAAACCATTCCTGCGCCCGGGCCGTAGCGACAAATACTACTTAGTGGCGGCGCGGATCATCGCCCTGTTTGCCGCAGTGGTCATGATCGGCGGGGCGATTGCGTTGATTGAAATCCCGTTTAAGAACATCAATACCTTGACGTGGATCGTCTCGTCCGTCTTCGGGGGCTGTCTCGTGGGACTATTTATGTTGGGTTTCTTTACAACGCGCGTCGACTATCGCTGCGTGGTCGCCGCTCTCATTCCCGGCATTCTGCTGAATGTCTATCTCGCCCTCAACATTTCCGGTCAATTGCCTGATTTTCTGCAGGTGGACATTCACGAATACTGGGTGGGGATTATTGTGAACGTCGTGTTCGTCACAGTCGCGCTGGGGATTAGCCTGTTCCCTAGAACGTCGATGAAGGATCTGCGAGGATTAACGGTCTGGACCCGTGTCAAAGCGGATTGATTTTGCGGTCGGGCCGCTGCACTCTCTTTAAGAATAAGCAGACGAAATCCTGTGACTCCCCCACCAACCAACGCATCCTCGAAACGCAATTGGCTGGCGCTGATTCTTGTCAGCGGGCTGTTGCTGATCGTCTGGTTAGCGGTGCTGCCAATGATCGCGCGGCAGCCGCGTGTGGCGGAGCGGATCGGCCGTCTCGATGCGCGGGGCATTGATCCGACGGCGATCTTTTATTCAGAACTCGACGCCATGCCGGCCGCCGAAGCGCACATTCGCCACGTGCGCTCGGCTCCACAAGATCCGCTCTGGTAATCTGCTGTGGTCAATTACGCCGGTTCCAGCACACCGACGATCGTCTCGACCACCAGATCCTTGACCACGTCGCGAAAGGCAACCATGTGCGGCGCCATCAAGTGTGCTTCCTAGTGCGGGCAAATCGTCCCATTGTTCGATGACCGTCACAATATTCGGCCGCACGGGAGGTTGGACCGGAAGATTCGTCTGCAAATCAACGGCCGGCCCATAGGCAATACAGCCCTCTTCGGCGAGCACTTGGGGAACAAGTTCATTGAAGTGCTTCAAAAACTGATCCCGTTTTCCGTCAGTAACTTCAATGGTGGCAAGTACGTGAATCATGGTTAGCTTTCTGTTTGAAGTGTTTGTGTATGGTTTCTGTTGGTGTTAATTCACCACGGAGCCACGGAGGACACAGAGAGGGGGATTTATGAACCCCGAACCGTTCTGTTTTTAGGTTATTCCTAATTCCTATTCGATGTGGTTCCGTAGTGCGTCGATTGGCGTGGATCGCTGTGTACGACGGCAAGCCGTCGGTTTGGGACGTTGCGGTCCAACACCCGCGAATCTGTGTTTGATCTGTGTTCAATCTGTGGCTAAATCATATCGTCACTGAATTTGCGATTCAGCCGCGCTAGTTTGTTTATTCCGCAGTGTCCTCCGTGCCTCCGTGGTGAATCACTTCTCCACCCCCGGCACCTTCAGTCCTGGAATGATCCGCAGGGCGTTTTCGTAATACACCTTGCGTAACACGTCATCCGGCAGGCCCAGGCCGTAGATGTTCCAAAAGCCTTGCGGGGGAAACGGATTGTCTTCGTAGGGAAAGTCTTCGTCCCAAGTTTCTAGAAACCGCCAATGCGGGATCAACTCTGAAACGGGGGGGACGCCGTCGGTGCCGAAGAGAATGCGGTCGGAGTATTTTAGGAAAAACTTGCGCGCCGTATAAGGTTGCCGGCCCAATTCAGCGACGCGGGCGGCGATCTCGACCATCATGTTGGGATACCGATCCAGATACGTTCCCAGTTTGGCCAAGTCCTCCGGGATATCGGCCATGTGAGCGCAGATGAAGGTCGTCTTTGGATGCCGCGCAATGACGCGGTTGCGGGCATCGATGACATCCTGATGGGCGGGGAACTCCTCGCCGTAAAAACTCCACTCGGGATGCCGATACAATTCTTCCCAGCGTTCGTTGTATTCATCGGTTTTCTGAAAAAACGCGATTGGATCCGACGCGTGCCACAGGACCGGCACACCCAGTTCGCCTGCCCGTTGCCAAACAGGATCAAACCGCGGATCATCGACCTTCAACAGTTTTCCGTCAGGTCCACGCAGATACAGCCCCAACATTTTTGTCAGTTTGAGTCCCGATGCGCCTCGTTTGACCGCATCCGACAAACCATCAGCCATCTTCAATCCGAATCCCGGTTGGTTGACGGCCCAAGTTTCCGGTTTGTCTTCCTCACCGTCACCGCGATAATCCATCCGCACAAAGATCACAAACCGTCCCGGATGTCGCCGGCGGTAGAGCTCCAACTGCTCCGAAAGTTTCGAACCCATCTTGCCATCCAAGCTGACGCTGACAGCGATGTTCGATGCATCCATGGCAGCCACCATTTCGTCGAGTTCTTTTTCACTCAACTTCCCGGGATGCGTATGCACATTCACGCAGGGAAATTTCGCCCGCTTCAGAATATGCTGCGGCGCTTTCAGTTGGCTTTTGGGTCGAAACTCATCGAGATACAACCGTTTTGTCTTAGGCTCAGCGGCGGGTTCTTCGGCCGGCAGGAGGCTGTGAGCGAATACAATCATACCGATCGCAAGCAGCGCGTGACGCATCTCTAATACTTCCTCAATTCAAGTGCAGGGTGAGTCTATCTAGCATATGCCGCCCGCGGCCCCGAGCGTCATTGCCCCGTTTGTTGAATTCGCTCCGGGCGGCGTACGAAGTAATACACAGCGGCGCCGATGATTTGTAAAAATATGATCACCAAGACCCAGATGATTTTGTCATTGCCCTCGGAAGGTTCTTTGGTCAGACAATCGACCAACATCCAAATCCAAAATACCGTACCGGCGATCGACAGCAGGATAAACGGCAGCATGCATGCCAAACCAATCAATGCTTCCATGAGCGATTCCTCTCGACAAATCTATCGCGGCTAGTTTCAGGAGCGATCGTAGGCCAGTTGGGCGGCAGAGGAAAGGGAACCCCGCCGCATAAGGCGACAACGCGCGAAAAACGAACATCGCTCGGGTGCCACTGGCGGCTCGTCCGCCAGTGCCATGTCAGGCTGGGTTTTCCCCGTCTTGGGATGTCGCTATTACGTGCGCACTGGCGGGCAAGCCGCCAGTGGCACCCCCCATGGGGACGACCTAATACTGTATGTATAGCTGTCGTACGAAACGGGGTTACGCTTCTTCGTGCTGGAAAAAGACCTCGCCCGGACCGCTGATCGGGAGGATCGCGCCGAGAGATTCGCCGGCGGTGGCTGCGGGAAAGGTTTGCAGCATCAGCACCATACCGTCATGGGGAGCAGCCACGTTGATGCCCCGTTGTCCCAGCGGATCGAACACTTTGCCGATGATTTGATTTCGCTCAACAAAGTCGCCCAGTCGTACGCGGGCTTCAAAAAATCCATCGGCCGGTGCGGGCATTTGTGTTTGCAGGTGTCCGCTATCGTCGCGGTCATCTTCGACAATGTATTCAACGAGCGAGTCGGGAATCGTCCGTTCCAACATGCCCAAGTAGCGGGCAACGTTCAAACAACCGTCGCGCAACATCTGCACCCCGCCTTCGGAACACTTTGCGCCGCCGGTGAATTCGGTATAGATCGCAGGAATGCCGGCGTCACGGGCCACCGAAAGCGAGCGGCCTTCATGGCGAGCGCTGGTGCCCCAAATGATGGGCATGTTAAATGCCCGCGCCATTTCGCGCTGGTGATTGAGGACCGTTTCATCCTCATGCAATCCATAGCCGACAAGGGACAGAATTTCATACCGCACGCCGCCGGTATGCAGATCGATATAAAAATCCGCACTGCGAATCAATTCGCTCAGCGCCACGGCAATCCGCTCGGTTTCAGAGCCTTCCGGATTTCCTGGACAGACGCGGGCCAAATCCAGACCGTCCTCTGCCGTTCGCGAGCGGCGGGCAAACGCCGCTTCATTCACCAGCGGCACCAAGGTCACGCGCCCTTTGAGCGTTGCGGGATCAAACTCTTCCATCAAACGGCGGATGGCCACCATAGGTTCGTATTCGTCACCATGAACGCCGCCGGTGATCAGCAGATGCGGACCGGGGCGCTCGACGGTCTCTCCCTCGGCGTCGGTCTCCGTCCCCACGATGGTATGCGTTTGCAGCGTGATCGGTTGGTTCATCTATTTGGTCTCCGCGCTCGGTTTGTGCCGCAGCCGCGCGCGCTCGGCAATGGTGTCGCAATCGACGATGACGGCTTTGTCACCCGCGTCGTTCACAATGTCGCAAATCATTTGAATGGTTTCCGCCTGGGGATCTTCGACGACTAAACAACTGGGATGTGCTAGAAAATCATAACATGCCCGATTCTCGATTGCCCACTCCACACCCAGACGGATCGCTTTTTTGAAATATTCCAGCTTCCAGAATTTCGTGCGAAACGCGTTGACGTCGCTGATGGGACTCATCGGAACTTCCACCAGGCCGCTGGGATAAACATAAGGTTGCGCCGCCGCCTGGGCAGCCACAATGCTCTCATAAACCGCCGCTGTCGGCTCCTGGTGTTCCTCGCCGGCGTCATGCGCCGGATACTTGCAACTGACCCACGAAAAACCTTGGTCGAGCAACATCTGCTGAATATCGGCGCGACCATCGAGCGCGGTCTGAAATCCGCCCGGCGTGCGAAAACCGTCCGGATCGATCTTCAACCGGTCCTGCATGGCGACGGTGGTGATGCGGATGTTTTCTTCAATCAGTTCCGCTGTGGTTTTGCCTTGCGCCAGCCAGGGGGAGCGGCGAAACCGAAACTGCGCTTCCTCCGGCGTCGAAGCCAACACATAGACATGATCGTAGGTGTGATTGCCGATCGGATGTCCGCCTTGGATCAACGTGTTGAGCCAATCCACGCTTTTGTGTTCCAGTACCCGGCCCACACAGAAAAAATGGATAAAGCCCCCTTTGGCTGCCGCCTTTTCGGCAGCAGCGAGGGAATAGGCTTTGGTGGCATCATCCAGATTCCCTTTTTGAAAGTCCCATTCCATCATCCCCCGCTTGGGATAATGCCGGCTCATTTCCAAATCGAGCGTGATCGTAATCAACGCCTTACTCTCATCCGCCGCCAATTCGCGCCGCTTTTCCGCAGGAATCCCCCGCCCGACCGGCGCAGCCGCCCCCGATAATCCCCCACACATCACCGCCGCCCCAGCCGCCATCGAACCGGCAAGAAATTGGCGACGCGAAACTCGAGGGGAGGGCAGAGGCATGGCTGATCCTTTGATCTTCAAATCCGATTATTTCCTCGTTCCCAAACTCTGTCTGGGAATGCGATTCTCGAAGCTCTGCTTCGCGAATAGATTGTTCTGATGTTACGGTTGCCAACGGTCTCATTATCTGGCGTGCGAAGCAGAGCTTCGCAATAGTGCGTTCCCAAACAGAGTTTGGGAACGAGGTAGAATCTATATCTTTTTTGATCTGTGTTCGATCCGTGTTTCATCCGTGGCTAGTTGTAACGTCTCTTGAACCGCTATGTCGTCGCGATCCCCATTCCCGCATGTTGGCTTGTCAACGAGTCTTTGTAATTCTGTTGCAAGGTCGGATCCACTTGGGCGCTCTCAGCGAAATAGACCAAGCCCATGGCGCGGCGCGAGCGGTCGCTGGTGTTGGCATCGGCGCGGTGTATGGTCAGCGAATGATGGACCAGCACATCGCCCGGTTGCAGTATGCACTTCGTCTCGCGGGCTTCGTCGGCCGGTCCCCAGTCTGGAACGCCTTGCGAAAATCCCAAGATCTGAGACGCCCCGTGCGGACGGACGCCGCTCGTTGTGCGAGCCGGTCACGTAACGCAGACAACCGTTCTCCTCGTCGACGACATCCAAGGCAATCCAAAAGGTCACCGCTTTGTTGGGAACCAAGCAGAAATAGTAGCCGTCCTGGTGCGGCGGCGTCGCTTTGCCCAGGCCGGCGGGTTTGTTGAAGTACTCCGCGCCCTGCGTGATCACATTCTCGCCCAGAAACGATTTCGCGACGTCCACAAAACAGTCGCGGCGGATCAATTCGGCGAAGAAGGAGTCTTCATCCTGCATGTATTGCATTTGTTTGAGCGTCGCCGGATCTTCGCGATTCTCATAAAAGGCATGCGTCGCAGGCAAACCAGGCACGACATCGCGGATATAGCGATCGAGATTGTCCTGTAATTCTTCCAGCGCATCACCTGCGAGGAATTGCGGCAGGCAAATGTGGCCGTCTCGGGCGAACGCGTCAGTCCAGTCGGACAATTGCTGTTGATCAACCGCCGTGCTCACAATGCACCTCCGCTTTCGAAAAAAGTTGAGCGATTTTCAAATTACGAAACTTCCCAGGGCGGTACATCAAACCCGCCTACTATGAGCATACTGAGAAACGTCGCGAGAAGGAAACGATTCGCCGGGAACGCGCGCCAAATTTTGAAGAGAGTACAGGCAGATTGGCTTCCCTTTTCTGTTTTCCTTTGCAGGCTTGGCGCCTTTGCGTGAGATATTTTTAAGTGGCGAATCAATCGTCCTACAAATAAAGGTGCGTCGCGACGCACCCTACATTCTTGTTTTATTTGCGGCGGGTGTTTTTGAAGCGATTGGGGCAGGGGGCGGCGCCGGGCCATGTCCCTTTGGCTGCATGTGTGGTCTCTTGATACTTTTCGGCCAACTCGGCCACGGCGTCGTCACTTTCGTCGACGTATAGCTCGAACCAATATCCGGCATGGTCCTTTTTCGCCACGCGAATCCCAGCTGCCAACCGACCGCGGTGGTCGCCGCCGGCACAATCGGCCGCAACGAGCGCCGCCATCAAACGGTCGGTTAAACTCCCCTCGGTCTCTTCATACGCTTTCGCCATAGCGACCACGACTTCGCGACCGGCCAGCGTGTTGCCTTGGCAGGCATAGTATCGTCCGGTCATGCCGCCCCAGTACAGGCTTGGCTTCGTGGCGGCTGTTGGGTTGCGATTGGCGGCGCGGCCTTGGATGTCGATGATCGCCAACTGCCGTTGTTCTCGCCGTGGGTCGTCTTTCAAGAGTGTGGCCAAGACCTCCTCAGGGGCTTGGCCCGCTTCCAACAAATCCAATGCCCGTTCGCCCCAAGCCGGTTCGTGCCAATGCTGCGTGCAAAACGCTCCCACACCGGGACGGACATACGGAACGACTTTGCCTACCGCCGGATACTTGCTCGCCACAGCTGCGCCGCAGATTCCGGTTTCGGGATCAACCGCCACAATCGAAAACGTAGCGGTGATTCCGTGCGGCGCGACAGCAATCGAAGCCGCTCGCGACGGCGACTGTTGCTGGGCATCACAACCCGCAGCAGCGAACAGGAAAGTGACCAAGATCGGCAATTGTCGTAGCATGGCGGTACCCTCGGCAGATCATCGATTAAGAATCGTCTGCGTTGTTGAGATTGTGGTGCACAACAGTGTAGCATGATGATCAGCCGCTGCTGCCCCGGATTCGCAATGCGCAACCGCTCGTGGTATAAGGCAGCGGTTGAGTTCCTCAATTGATCATACAACCGGAGGTCGTTTTGCCATGTTGTTGGGAAGTTTGCACCGCTTGAATTGCCGTCGCACCCTGTTGCTTCTGATTCCCTGTTTAGTCCTGCCTTTTGTGTCGCAAGCTGCTACAGCCAAAGAGCCGGTGAAGTTGATTTTTGATACCGACTTGGGCGATGACATCGACGATGCGATGGCCCTGGCGACCATTCACGCGCTGCAATCGCGCGGGGAATGCGAATTGTTGGCGGTGACCATTGTCAAAGACAACGAGTTGAGCGGACCGGCCGCCAATGCGATCAACACCTTCTACGGCCGTCCGGACATTCCCATGGGAGTCGTCAAAAAAGGGGTGCGGCCGCAAGAAAGCCGCTTCACCGGCAGTCTCACGAATACGAAAAATGGCGATAAGCAGCGGTATCCTCACACATTGCTCTCGGGCAACGATGCCCCCGAGGCGACCGAAGTGCTGCGAAAAACGCTCGTCGCGCAGCCCGACCATTCGGTGGTGATCGCCCAGGTCGGCTACATGACGAACCTCGCCCGTTTGGTGAACTCACCGCCGGACGAGATTTCACCGCTCAACGGACGGGATTTGGTGGCGAAAAAAGTCAAACTGCTCTCCATCATGGCGGGCAACTTTGGACCGGCCCAAAACAAACCGGAATTCAACGTCGTCCAGGACTTGGCGTCGTCGAAAAAACTCTTGACCGATTGGCCGACGCCGGTGGTGATCAGCGGTTTCGAAATCGGCCTGAACATACGGTACCCATGGCAGAGCGTTGAAAAAGACTTCGGTTACGTCAAGCACCACCCCGTCCACGAATCCTATTTGGCCTGGGACAAAAAGCCACACGAGCGGCCGACATGGGATTTAACCAGCGTGTTGTATGCGGTCCGTCCCGATCATGGGTACTTCGGACTGTCTGATCCAGGAACCTCCACCGTTGATGACCGCAAACTCACACAGTTCGAGTTTGATCCCGATGGATTGCATCGATACCTGACGGTAACGCCGGAACAAATCATCCGCGTCCGCGAAGCGTTGGTCCAACTGACCAGCCAACCGCCGGATGTGTTGCCGGAACAATAAGAGCCCGTCGGCTTGTCCTCCTTTCGTTGGCAGCTGATATCGACTGAAAAGAAAACCTCCCGCTAAGGCGCAAAGATCGCAAAGGCAAGCAGAGTTATCACACGACGATCTTCTTAGCGGACTTTGCGGCTCCTTGGCGTGAGATTATATTTTTTGAAGGAAAGTTTCACTCGTGTTTCGATCACTCATTTTCGCTTCACTGATGCTGCTCGGCACCTCATTCACTTTTGCTGAGGAGCAATGGCAGGCGGGGGTGGCACGGGTGGCGATTACGCCTGGCGCGCCGATGTGGATGGCGGGATACGCCTCGCGCAAGAAACCCGCCGAGGGGACATTGGCGGAATTGTACGCCAAGGCGCTGGTGCTTGAGGCGGGCGACAATCGGATGGTGTTTGTGACCACCGATTTGATCGGGATTCCTCGCACCTTGGCGGTAAACGTTTCGCAGCGGGTTGCGGAGAAATACAAACTGCCCCGTAAATCGTTGTTATTCAATGCGTCGCACACGCATTGCGGACCGGAGTTGAGGCCGGAGCGGGATTACTTTTATGGCATGGCAGAAGAACAGGCGGAACAAATCGGCGTCTATACGGAAAAATTAGAAACGGCGCTGGTGGAATTGATCGGCGCTGCCTTAGCCGATTTACAGCCCGCCACGCTTTCCTATGCCAAATCAACCGCCGACTTCGCAAAGAACCGCCGGTTTCCGACCGATGAAGGTTTCGTCAACCGCCAGTACGACGAGGGCCCGACCGATCACGACGTGCCGGTGTTGCAAGTATTTTCGCCCGCTGGTGAGCGGCGGGCGATTCTGTTTGGCTATGCCTGTCACAACACCTCGACGGGGATTATGGAATTCAACGGCGATTACGCTGGATTTGCGCAGAGCGATATTGAAAAAGACTTTCCCGGCGTGACCGCATTATTTGTGGAAGGGACCGGCGGCGATCAGAATCCCTATCCCCGTGGAAAAATCGAACTCGCGCGACAACATGGCCGGGAATTGGCCGATGCCGTGAAACGGGCGGTTCATGAGCCGCAACAACCGCTACCGCCAGCGATCGATTCGGCGTTTACTGAAGTCGAATTGGAATTCGAGCCACTCCCGCCGCGTGCAGCCTTGGAAGCTGACGTAGAATCAAAAAATGTTTACCGGCAGCGCAAAGCGCGTTATCTACTCGGAAAACTGGACCGCAAGGAGCCGATCGCATTAACCTATCCCTGTCCGATTCAGGCGATTCGGTTTGGTGAGACGTTGGTGATGGTGGCCATCGGGGGGGAGGTGGTCGTCGATTACTCGCGGTTGGTAAAATCCACGTTTCGCTCGGTGCCGTTTGTGTGGGTCGCAGGCTATAGTAATGATGTCTTCGGATATCTCCCCTCAGCGCGGGTGCTTGCCGAAGGGGGCTATGAAGCAGGCGGTGCGATGTTGTATGGTCCACTTCCCGGCCCGTTTACCGACAGCGTCCAGGACCGTGTGATGGCGGGAGTTCGCCGCGTGGGAACAGATGTGGGATTTTCGTTTCCCAAATCGCTCGAGCAACAGCAATAACAGGCAATAACATGCAAAAGCGGAATATACCGTTACTTGATGAAGCACAACGCGAATCGATGCGTCGGGCGTCGCGATTCAATGCCCAGTTGATGGATTTTATACGCCCGCAGGTCTTGCCGGGAGTCACAACCGGTGCCATTGACCGGCTGGTCGCTGAGTACACCCGCGACCATGGGCACACGCCGGCCTGCTTGGGGTATCACGGATTTCCCAAGACGATTTGCACCAGTATCAACGAAGTGATTTGTCACGGCATCCCCGATGACACCGTGTTGACCGAAGGGGATATCGTCAACGTCGATCTGACAACCATCGTCGACGGCTGGTACGGCGACCAATCGGAAACAATCTTGATTGGCAACGTTTCGGACGAAACGCGAAATCTGGTGCAGGTCACGTTTGACAGCCTGTATGCGGCCATCAATGTCCTGCAGCCGGGCAGCAAAGTGATTGAAATCGGCCGCGCGATCGCCAAAGCCGTGCGTCCGCACGGTTATTCGATTGTGCGCGACTATCAAGGGCACGGCATCGGCCAGGGATTTCATCAGGATCCGGGCGTACCACACTATCCGACCCCGGGAGCGCGATTCCAAATCTTGCGGCCGGGCGTCTGCTTCACCATCGAACCGATGATCAATCAAGGCCGGGTGGAGACGGTGTTGGACAAATCAGACGGCTGGACCGTTCGCACCAGAGACGGCAAACTTTCGGCACAATTTGAGCACACAATCCTCATGACTGAGGAAGGCCCAGAAATTCTGACCCGCACCGAGCACGGCCCGCAGGAAGGGCACCGTTTTTGAACAGCGCTCAATCGCACTCCGTCAGAATTTCCCACCCCAAACATCATCGCCCCAATCGCCATGCCCCTGGTTCTTTCGCTGCACAATCGCACGTCTATCCCTGTTGAAGTTGATCACGTTCGCATCGAGACCGCTCGGGAACAGTCGGTCGATCAAATCCGGGCGACGCCGGTGCAGTACGGCAACAAGCAATTGACGCTTGGCGAATTCTTCGACGTGTCCGGTTCGTGCAGCGACGACAGCGAGATGATTTGGGAGGGGGATTGCGGCAAGGTCAAATTGATCGGCACCGGCATGACGACCGGCCGGATGACGATTCGCGGGAACGCGGGGATGCATTTGGGAGCCGAAATGACCGGCGGCGAAATCCTGTGTGAAGGAGACGCCACCGATTGGGTGGGGGCGGAGATGCATGGCGGACGGATTCACGTTCGCGGTGATGCCGGGCATTTGATTGGAGCAGTCTATCGCGGCGGGCGGCGGGGCATGACTGGAGGTGAGATACTCATCGACGGCAAAGCCGGCAACGAAATCGGTCATACCATGCGCCGCGGATTAATCGCCATTGGCGGCCGCTCCGGCGATGCGCCCGGTTTTAACATGATCGCCGGCTCCATTTTCCTGTTTGGCGAAACGGGGATTCGTCCCGGAGCGGGGATGCGGCGCGGCACGATCGGATATTTCGCTGCCGATGCGGCTCCACGAATGTTGCCGACATTCAAACGGTCCTCGACATACGACCCGTTGTTTTTGCAGCACTATCTGCGGCATCTACAAACGGCCGGTTTTCAAGTTCCCGCTGAGTGCCTCACGTCCCACTACGCCCGTTATCGCGGCGATTTTCTCGAAGGCGGTCGCGGCGAAATTCTCGTGCGGCAGGCGGGGTGATTGCGCAGCGAACGCAACTACCCGGGCCAGCCGTTGCGGCGCGCGTTGTCTTCGCAGTCGGACCGATTCACATAGCCCTGTGTCGAAGCGCCGACAATATTTCCATTGGGGGCCACCCGTCGCCAGCGCCATTCGCCTGAGTTGTCTTTATAAACTTCCCATTTGTCCTCGGCCATGCGTCTCTCCTCAGCAAAAACGCCAATGTGATAAGAACGTCTCAGGGATAAGGTTGCACGTGCCTGCGGCGAAAAAGGCCCTCGTTCAAATGGACCGCGATACGCCAGCGGCGTGCGTCCTGCCTCTCTCACTGAGTCTACGTACCGCGGCAATCTTGTCAATAACAATGAACTGAGGCTCCCCGGGTGCAATCCATGGCAATCGGACGACGTGCGCGCGAAAGTCGGCTAGAATAACCAGCATGGCCGCTTGCCGGCTGACTCTGCGGTTCAACCAATTCATCGTCACCAACAAGGCCGTCCCCCCCAATGACCGTCGACAAACAGGGCCGTTACTTGGCCACCAAGATCACGATGATGCCACGCGATACGAATCCGCACGGGACGATCTTTGGGGGCGTGATTTTGAGTCACATCGACCAGTCGGGTGCGATCGGCGCGCGCTATTCGATTCGTAAAGAGGGATTCCCCGATTGCGCGCTGGTGACAGTGGCGATGAATCGTGTCGAGTTTCACCACCCGGTCTATGTCGGTGACGTCGTGAGTTTTTACTCACACGTCGAACGCTTCGGCCGGACGTCAATCACCGTGCACGTCACCGTCGAATCGGAACGCGACGGCGAAGCTTTGATGCTGACCGAGGCGGATGTGACGTATGTCGCCGTGCAACTCATCGACGGCGAACGGCGGCCGATACCAATTCGCGGTGCCGAGTGAGACTTGGGTGGATCACGTCGGTTGGATCACGTTGGTTGAATCAAATCGCGCGGGACACCGATATCGATCACATGCACCGTTCCGGTCCAAGCGGCGGCGCCTGGTTGATCAAATCCCAATTTCGGGGCGACAAACGTGGCGGTCTGTTCGGCACGCACGCACGTCCCCAACGGCTCGCCGGTATCGCAATCCATGCCCGACGGCAGATCGATGGCAAACACCTTGGCGGCGGATTGATTGATCGCTGCGATGATTTCGGGAAACGGCGGACGCAACGCGCCGCGGGTCCCGGTTCCCAGCAAGGCGTCGACGATCCAATCGTCTGGTTGCAGTTCTGCAAACAGCGCCGCGAAGTCCGCATTGTCGTCAATCACACGTCCCGCCCACCCGGCGGCCTGCAAGATGCGATAGTTGATCGCCGCATCTCCGGAAAGTTCGGTCGGATCGCAAAACAACCAGATTTCCGCCTCGAAACCACGATTTTGCAGATGACGCGCGATGACATAACCATCGCCGCCGTTGTTCCCTTTTCCGGCGCAGATGATCACACGACCCGCGATACCAAGGTCCATCAACAGCTCCGCTGCGCCGCGCCCAGCATTTTCCATCAGCACGACTCCCGGCATGCCATATTCGGAAATCGCACGGCGATCGACGTCCCGGACCTGATCGCGGCTCATGGGAGTTTGCGGCATTGGGTATTGCTCCATCGCCAGAATGGTTTCGTTTTGCTACGATTTTGATGACAGTGGACCGGCCGGCAGATTGTCGGACGGAGCGAAGTCCTATCTTAACAACTATCTCGCGAACTGCGAAAATCCAAATCTTGCTGCGGACACTGAGCATACGGATGCCAGGGAGAGCGTAATTTTGACGGTCACATATGCGGAGCGTTGGGGAGTCGTTACCGGAGCCTCATCGGGTATTGGCGCGGAGTTCGCACGGCAACTTGCCGGACGGGGGATGCATCTGGTCCTGACCGCCCGTCGGGAGGAAGAGTTAAAACAACTGGCCGAGGAACTCTATACGGCGCACGGCACCAAGACGGAGGTCATCACGGCCGATTTGGCCAACCCAGCGGAGCCGCAGCGAATTTATGATGAAATCAAACAGCGGGGCATCGAGGTAGAATTGCTCGTCAACAACGCCGGCATCGGCTTTGCGGGCGCCATTGAGCAGACAGATGTGTCGTGGATGATGAAAATGATTCAGGTCAATATCGCTGCTCTGACCGAACTGACCTACCTAGTGCTTCCGGAAATGCTGTCGCGCAAAGCGGGTGGTGTGATCAACGTCGCCTCCGTCGCCGCCTTTCAACCGGTGGCCTACAACGGCGTCTATTCCGCCTCGAAGGCGTACGTGCTGCATTTTTCAGAATCGCTGTGGGCCGAGACGCACCAACGGGGTGTGATTGTGATGGCGTTGTGTCCGGGAACGACAGATACAAACTTTTTCAATGTTTCCGGTGTGCCCCATTGGTTGGAAAAGCACCCCTCGCAAACTCCCGAAGCGGTCGTCCGCGCCGGCCTGACCGGCTTGGACAAGCGGCGGCAATATTACGTTTCCGGTCGGAAGAACTATATCCTGTCGTTACTCGTGCGCTTGGCAACACGAGCCACGGTGGTGAAAGGTTCGATCAAGTACTTCAAACCGAAGAAACAGAAATAACTGCTATCGGTTATTGCGGTGCTTTGAGGAATTGCTGAACCGTTGCCTCCCACGCGTGCGGCGCTGCCGGCAAATAGGCGTCGTGTCCGACGTCCTCGAAAATGTGGATCTGTTTGGGGCCTGCCAACTTGTCAAAAACCGCGCGCAATTGCGGTTGTGTGACGCGTGGATCGGCTTCGCCCCCCAGTACCAACACCGGACAATGCACATTGGCGGCGTAGTCCACAGGGTTGTGTTCGAATCCCGAGTATCCGTGTTGCACGCCACCCCAGAATACCAACAACTGGGCAGCGGGAAATCCGGGTAATCCCATAGCGGTGAATCGGTTTTGTGCTGTCGACAACAATCGGTCGAAGGGACATTCGAGGATCACCCCCGCCGGTTTTAAGTCATATTCGGCTACCGCGCGCAGAATAGCGGCGCTGCCCATCGAACGTCCATACAGCCAAAGCGGTTGGTCGGGATAATTTGCTCGTACATATTCGACCGCTGAGGCAACATCGTCGGCCTCCAGATATCCGATTGTTGTCACATCTCCCTCGGAATCGCCACTGCCGCGAAAATCGACGAGAAACGCATCGTACCCCCAACGCTGAAACTGTGCCGCTTCGGGAAGGAGACTGGATTTTGCCGCTCCATAGCCGTGGAAAAACAAGCACACACCGCGAGAATCGTCGGCGGCGATGTGCCAACCACTGAGGCTTATACCGTCGGATGTTTCGAACGAGTGCTGCGTGAATTGTAGTTCAAAATCGCTCGGCGTACTGTGATTGGCTGGGCGTGCCAAGCGGACTCCCGTAGCGAGCACGGCGAATTTTTGTGCCCAGGACAGACTCTCCGGCGCCGGGGTCCGTTGTCCCCCCTCGACAAAATGTGTCATCGCATGCGCGTGGATATATGCCAACAGATTCAACACAACAAAACCCACAATCATCAAAACCACAACCGCGCGTTTGGGGCGGCGTTTGATGAACAGCGCTGCCTGCTTAAGTTTCGCGAGCATGGGAGGCATCGATTGCGGTTGGGGAGATCATTGTCTTTTAGGGCATGACGACAGCGCGCAGCTCTGGAACAAGTCGTGTGGATCTTTGCGTCTGTTGCTTCGCTGCCATCATACTCTATGATCTCAGGCAGACCATACCGGAAACACACCATGCCCGACCCACAAACACAATTCTCCGCAGCAGTCGCCTTGCATCAAGCCGGGGACCTTTCCGCCGCCGAACCGGCTTACCGCCGCGTGTTGGAGGATGTGCCGCACCACCTGGATGCGATGTACTTGCTCGGCACGTTGCAATTGCAGCGGGGAGAGTTCGCTGCGGCTGTGGAATTGCTGTCACAGGTCTGCGCCGCTCAACCCCAAGTCGCCGCTGCCCATAACAATCTGGGGATTGCCTACAAGGCGCAAGGCCAATTCGAGCAGGCGATCACTTGTCTGAATCGCGCGCTCAAACAGGATGCGGGTTATGCAGAGGCGTATTTCAATCTGGGGCAGATTTATGAAGAGCAGCAACAATGGCCTCTGGCGGAAGAATGCTTCGTCAAACACCTTGCGTTGGCCCCTGAAGATATTGAGTCCCGCGTGCGACTCGGTTTCGCCCTGACGCAACAAGAGAAATCCGCTGAGGCAGCTCTGGCATTTGAAGAGGTCGTGCGCCTCCAACCCGATTACGCTGAAATCCACAGTAATTTGTCCTACGTCTACGAGCGACTCGGACGACTGGAGGACGCCGTCGCTGCGGCTCAACAGGCCGTTGTGCTGCGTCCCGATTATGCCGAGGGACACAACAATCTAGGAAATGCCCTCCGCTCCTCGCATCAATTGGAAGCGGCCTGCGCAGCGTTTGATCGCGCTCTTGAAATACAACCCAATTTTCCGATGGCGCGGTTCAATCTGGCAACGACTCAGATGTTGGCGGGTGACTTGTCGGCGGGTTGGGAAGGATTCGAAGCCCGTGAAGCCATCATGCCTGCCCCACCACAGACATTCTTGCAGCCGCGCTGGCGTGGGGAATCGTTGGTCGGAAAAACATTGCTGGTGCATGCCGATGAAGGTTTCGGCGACACGTTGCAGTTTGCGAGATTCCTCGCGCCCGCACAAGCAGCCAGCGGCGCACGAATCATCCTGCATTGCCAACGCGGTCTCGGCGATTTGTTGCGGGGCACGGCTGGAGTGGCGGAGGTCATCGTCGAAGGCGATTTTGTGCCAATGACCGATGCGCACATTTCTTTGCTGAGTCTTCCAGGAGTATTAAGGGTCACCGGCGACACATTGCCCACAGCCGTTCCCTACTTAAGCGTCGGCGATGTAGAATCACAATTCGACGACATCATCGATCCCACCCAGTTGAACGTGGGTCTCGTTTGGCAGGGCAATCCGGTACAGCCGCGCGATTTGGTCCGGTCTTGCCCGTTAGCGGAAATGGCTCCACTGATCCAGACCGACGGGATACGATTCATCAGCCTGCAAGTGGGAGCGGCCGGTTTGCAACAACTGGCCGCTGTGGATTGGCGCGAGCGCGTCATCGATGCTGGAAGCAGATTGACCGATTTTTCGCAAACGGCGGCATTGATCAATCGTTTGGACTTGGTGATCACCGTCGACACGGCAGTCGCCCATTTGGCCGGTGCACTCGGGCGCCGATGTCTGGACGCTCTTATCGCACACCCCGGATTGGCGTTGGCAACTGGAGCGGAGCGACTCTCCGTGGTATCCCACAATGCGCCTCTTTCGCCAACGCGATTGGGGGGATTGGCCCGGCGTGATTCGAGAAGTCACCGGGGAATTGAGCAAAGTCGTTCAGAACCGATTGAGTTAATCGACATGCAAGACGACAAGCAACAGAGCGTGCTCCGCTTGGTGCTGGCCAATTATTCGTCGCAGTATCATCCCACGCAGTACGTGCCGATTCACCAAGCCGGGTTTAGCGGCGCGCGCGTTTGGAAGGCGACCACGGCTGCGGGAGAGTTCGCCGTGCGCCAATGGCCCGCAGAGGGTCTACACAGCGACCGTCTCCGGGGCTTGCATCAACTGCTCCATCACTTGCGCGACCAACACATGACATTGATCGCCCCTCCGGTCACAGCCGTAAGCGGGACGACATTGGTTGAAGCCATCAATCACTATTGGCAATTGGAACCCTGGATGCCGGGAGCGGCCGACTACCAGACCCAGCCATCCGAGGCCAAATTGTCCGCCGCCCTGCGCGCATTGGCCAGTTGGCATCGTGCCGCAGCAACATTTCGTCCCAGCGAAAACCACCGGCAGTGGTTTGCCTCACATGATTCCGCCGCCTCGCCTGGAATTGGCGAGCGGTTGCGACTGGTTTTCAAATGGAACTCACAACGTCTCGATATGGCTGCCCGGTCCGTTGAGGGACATACCTGGTCGGAGTTCCGCGACGTGGCCAGCCAATTGATCTCTGAGTTTAAAAGTATAGCGCCGCGGGTTGCTGATGAACTCCGCATGGCTGCGAGCCTTCGATTTCGTTTGCAACCTTGCCTGCGGGATGTTTGGCATGACCACATTTTATTCGTCGGCGACGAAGTGACCGGCATCATCGATCCCAGCGCCTGTCGCAGCGAAACGGTCGCCGGAGATATCGCGCGGCTGGTGGGAAGTTTGGTCGGCGATGACCGTCGCGGCTGGGAAACGGCATTGACCGCCTACCAGACGGTCTGCCGGTTATCGATCGATGAGCGGGCCGCAGTGGAGCTCTTTGATCGTAGCGGGGTGCTGCTCAGCGGAATGACCTGGGTGCAATGGATCGCCATGGAAGGCCGTCCGGTCGATGACCGGGAGCGCGTGTTGGCCCGCATGATGACGATTTTATCTCGACTGCAGAATATGGCCGGGTAATGCGCGGGCGGCAGGCGGGAGCCTGCCCTACGGCTGTGGCTGTATGACGACGTAGCAAATTGGGCAGCGGGTTTTTTCGTGGTTGGGGAGCGGTTATGATGAAACCTAACGTCATCTGCCCCTGCCGGCCAAATCTGTGGAGATAGTTCCCTTGAATGCTCGAATCCTGGCCCTGTTGATTCTTGTTTGGACAGCTCAACCCGTTGCAGCACAACAAGTCCTGGTCGAAGCGGAAAGCTTTCCGTCGCACGGCGGGTGGAAGCTTGATACGCAATTCATCGAGAACATGGGCTCCCCGTATCTTTTAGCACACGGACTCGGGCGCCCGGTCGACGATGCGGTGACCGAGGTTGAGTTCCCCGAAACCGGCGAATATCGCGTGTTCGTACGGACCATGGATTGGGTCGCCCGCTGGAAAGCACCAGGAAAACCGGGACGGTTTCAATTGCTCATCGACGGCCAGTCGCTTGCGCAAACATTCGGCACCGAGGGGGCGGAGTGGGCCTGGCAGGATGGCGGCAAGGTCCAAATCAAAAACAAAAAGACCACGGTAGCACTGCACGACTTGACCGGTTTCGACGGACGTTGCGATGCCATTCTGTTTACAAAAGGGGACGAACCGCCGCCCAATGAATCCAAAATCTTGCCGAAGTGGCGCTGCCAATTGCTGGGGATTCCTGAAGGCCCGATCGAAAAAAGCGGATATGACTTGGTGGTGATCGGCGGCGGCTATTCCGGTATGGGAGCCGCGATCTCTGCTGCTCGCATGGGATGCAAGGTCGCCCTGATCCAAAACCGCCCGGTGCTGGGTGGAAACGGTTCCAGCGAAGTCCGTGTCTGGTCGCAGGGACTGATACGCCGCGGACGTTATCCGCGGATTGGCGAAATTGTGGAGGAGTTCGCCGACAAAGCCAAAAAATCGCCCGGCACGTATGAGGAATTTGAGGATGCGAAAAAAGAACGCATCATTCGAGCGGAACCAAATATCGATTTGTTTCTCAACCACCATGCATACGACGTGCAGACCGAAGGCAAAAAGATCACAGCAGTCGATGCGTTCGACACGCGCAGCGGCGCTCAGAAACGTTTTCGAGGCCGACTCTACGTCGATGGGACCGGTCATGGCACGATTGGGTATCTGGCCGGGGCGGATTGGGAGATGACCCCCAAAGGCCGCATGGGGATGAGCAACATGTGGGCTTGGGACGAAGGAGAGAAACCCGTCGCATTTCCGCAAACGCCCTGGGCTTTGGACTTGGCGATGAAGGATTTCCCCTATCCCCGCGATCATCACGGGCAATGGTTTTGGGAAAGCGGGTTCGATAAAGATGCAATCGGGGGAGCAGAGGCGATTCGCGATTGGAATTTGCGGGCAGTGTACGGCGCGTTTAATGCGATGAAAAACCGCGACGGCGCCGACAAACATACCACGGCGTTTTTGACCTGGATCGCCTACATCGGCGGCCCGCGCGAATCGCGACGGCTGATGGGAGACGTGGTGCTCACGCAAGAGGACATCGTTGATAAACGGCAATTCACAGACGGTTGCGTGCCGAGCACTTGGTCGATTGATCTGCACTATCCCAAGAAACAATACGCGGAAAAATTCGCGGACAACCCTTTCATTTCTGTCGCCGTGCATGACCGGCGGATTGATCGTGGATACGGCTATCCGGTGCCCTACCGTTGTTTCTATTCGCGCAACATCGACAACCTGTTCATGGCGGGCCGCTGCATCAGCGTTACGCATCAAGCACTGGGGACGACACGGGTGATGAAGACCTGCGGCATGATGGGCGAAGTCATCGGCCGCGCCGCCAGCCTGTGCGTTCTAAATGATTGTACCCCGCGACAGGTCTACAAAGAGCACTGGGAAGCCATGGTCGACTTACTGAAATTGCCCGGCAAAGCACGCCGCGAGACGGTCAAGGACGAGATCATCATCCCTGATGATGCTTTATCGCTCGCCGGCCCGTTCGGACCCATGACCGGTTTAGACCCCTCGAAACTCGAAGGCATTGTCGTCGACGATAAGCAGGCCGACCAAACCGGAAGTTGGACCGTCGGCGAGGGCCTGCCCGGATACGTGGGTTGGAATTACCTGTACGCCTTCAAGGACGCCAGCATCCGTTTTGACCTGCCGATTGCCAAGAGCGGAACCTATGAGGTCCGGATTGCCTATCAACCGCACGAAAACCGTGGCAATCAGGTCCCGGTCACGATTTCGACAGGCGACAAAGGCCGGACGGTGCGCGTGAATATGAAACAAAAACCACCACTGAAAGAGGGGTTCATTTCACTCGGCACGTTCGACTTCACCAAGGGCGAAAAGAACTTCGTGGAGATCACCACCGAGGGTGCCGGCGGTTGCGTGCATGCGGATGCTGTTCAAATTGTGCGGAAGGATTGATGGGTACCGCAGGCAAACCGCGCAGTTGGCGGCGATGGCTGATCCACGCGGTCCGGGTTGCGCTGTTCGCCGCCATTGTGGTGATGATTCACCGGCAGCATGAGCGGTTCACTTCCGCCCAACAAGCGCGGCCCTCAACAACCACTCAGCCTGGAACAAGTCCGTCATTTTTTCCCGGCTGTGGCGTCCATCGAAAGTGAATCGGCAGAGAACATCGTCCGTGATGCCGCAGGCGAACAACTGGGCACGCTACTTCAGACCTCACCGACTAGCGACCACATTATCGGTTTTTCCGGACCGACGAATGTCCTGATCGCGATCGATACCAACGACCAACTGCTGGGTATCGAAATTCTTTCCAGCGGCGACACGCGTGATCACGTACGTCAGATTCGCGAAGACGCTGCGTTTTTTAATTCCTTCGTTGGCCGCCCGCGCGCTGAAGCGACGAGCCATGTTGATGCGGTTTCGGGAGCGACGCTAACGAGCTTGGCGATTACCGAAGCGGTGATGCACCGGCTGGGTGGAGCCGCCGAGTCTTTACGTTTTCCGCAACCGCTGACCTTGGCTGATGCACAACCGTTGTTTCCAACGGCAACCGCCGTCACGAAAGATGAATCGTCTCCGTCGCTCTGGCATGTGCAAGCTGCCGACGAAAAGCCGCTGGGGAGTTTACTTCGCACCTCACCAGCTGCTGATAATATCGTGGGCTATCAAGGCCCCACTGAAACACGAATCGCGTTCGATCCCCAGGGGCGCGTCATCGGAATCGCCTTAGGAAACAGTTACGACAACGAGCCGTACGTGACTTATGTCCGCGAGGACGAATACTTCCTGTCGTTGTTTAACGATTTGAATCTGGATCAGTTGGCAACATTAGATTTGCAAGAGGCGAACGTCGAAGGGGTCTCCGGCGCCACGATGACCAGCATGGCGGTTGCCGCTGGACTGGTGCAAGCGGCCCAGCAAGAAAAGTTAGCTCAAGAGGCGGCACAGCAGCGACAATCAACCTGGAACATTGCGCCGCACGACTACGGTACGGCAGCGGTGATTGTGGCGGCGGTGGTGATCGGCATGACGCGATTGCGATCGCAGCGGACATTGCGCGTCATTTTTCAGTGTGTGTTGATCGGTTATCTGGGCCTGATCGCCGGCAATTTGGTTTCGATGGCCATGCTCGTTGGCTGGGCGCAACACGGGATCGCCTGGCGGTCGGCATCCGGGTTGGTGTTATTGACCGCAGCAGCGCTGTTATTGCCGATGACCACGCGTCGCAATCTGTATTGCAGTCATCTCTGCCCGCACGGCGCCGCACAGGATTTACTCAAGCGACGGTTGTCGTGGCAATTGCGGATTCCCAAACGGCTGGCCCGGGCGTTGTTGGTTTTACCGGCATTGTTATTGGCGTGGTGCGTGATCGTGGGAATGCTATCGTTGTCGGTGAGTTTGGTCGACATCGAGCCGTTTGACGCTTGGGTCTTCCGCGTCGCCGGTTGGGCCACGATCAGCGTAGCTGTGGTCGGCTTGATCGCGTCACTGTTCGTACCGATGGCTTACTGCCGCTACGGTTGTCCGACCGGAGCGCTACTCAAGTTCCTCAGGGTTCACTCGCACAGCGAACGTTGGACAGCCCGCGATTGGGCAGCCCTCGGACTCGCCGGACTGGCCCTCTGTTTGTCATTCACATGACATAAAAACGATCTGCACAAAGCACCAGGTCACGCGTTGCCCGTTGAATACCAAAAACATTCGTGAGTTGGGTGGCACTGCTGGTTTGTCCAGCAGTGTTGCTGTCGGTCACGCGAATTGCACTGGCGGACAAGCCGCCAGTGGCACCCTCTTTCGGACGGGCAGTTCGTCGTAGCGACCACCGGGAGCGGCGCAACCCACTTCGAGCGGAAGCTCGCACCAAGCGGCTGTGCCGCCGCTTAGTTTGCGTTGATTGTGGTCCACTCTTCGATGGTGTGCGGTTTGGTGTCGAGGTCGCTTTTTACCGCTGCAATGAATTTGTGGTTGCCGGTGCGAATGCCTTGTGCGCGAATGTGAAATTGAACCGTGCCGTCAGAGGGGAGCTGTCGCATGGTTTCAAAATCCCAAGTTCCCTGCAGCACTTTGTGGGGCAACTCGATCGGTTCGTCGTTTTGCCTGATTTTTACATCAAGTATTTTGATGCCGCTCGGGGGCGTCAGTGCGACTTGAACGTTGCGGACGTCCTGGAAACCGCGGTTTTGTACGGTGACGATATAGACAACTTCTTCGTCAACGGCGATCGGTTCGGCTTGGTCTTTAATTTTCAAATCCAACAGGCCCCGCCCGGGGACAATTTGCAGACCGGCTTCGCGTCGCAGTTTACTCCCACCCGCAGCGGTCAATTCGACATCAAACTTGGCCACGTCGGCGGCGCGTTCGCATTCAAACTCCACTTGCAGTTGCAGAACTTCACCTGGCTGCAGGTCACCCAGATTCCACGACAAGCTGTCTTCACCCTCCACAGCCCCTTCGGTCGCTTCCTTGGGAATCAACACATCATCAAACGTCAGTTCCGCTTGAACCCCGTGGAGCACAGTATCGCTCACGTTGACAATCGTCATGGTATGCTCCGCACGGCTGCCCACGTTGCGGCGGTCCGGGCCGATGATATCCAGTGACATCGCTTGCTTGGTGACATCCGTGCAAATCGATTTCCAAACCACCTCTTTGCCGCCCGATTTGATTGTGAACTGTGCGCAATGCCGACCAAGTTGCTTTGCAATAAGCGTCAACGACATCGTCTGTGACTCGCCTGCCGCAATGCTGCCGATGTTACGACGCAGTTCGGTTTCCTCCTTGCCGGGAAATTGTAGACCCTGCTCAAACGTGCAATACACATCAATGTCTTCGGCATCTCGGTTCGTCTCGTTACTGATGGTCACGTCAAACCGTACGTCGCCGTCCAGCGTCGCACGTTCCGGTCGGACGATCTCCAACAACAGTCGAACCGGCTGAGCAGCATTGTCAGTATCGTTCCCCTCGGTGGGAGGCGTGATCAACGGCGCCGGTGCAAGCAGCGGTCCGGTCTCCAGATTCGGGTACTCCCGGTAAGGGGCAATACGTGGATCCGGTTCAGGAAGGATCACATCCTCGGTCTCTTCGGTCTCCTCGAATTCCTCAAATTCCGACCCATCCAAAGTCGGTTCGGTCAGTGGCGGTTCACTCATCGTCGGCTTTTCGACGCGCACGGTCGGCGTCTGCTGCGGCACGACACTGGTTGCCGGGCCGTTGTAACCGCGGAATTGCGGAGCGTAAGCCGTTCGGTCCTCGATCGTAGTTAAGGACGAATTGCGACTCGGCGCAGCGCACCCAGCAGCCACCATGATCCACAGTGCCGTGATAATCCACCGCTTCGAAATTTGAATTTGTCCGGCCATGAGACGACCTGCCCGTTGCAGTTACGTGTTGTGTTCAAGCCAATGAAAACCTAATACCCCAGCGCTGGATTATTGCGTTCTTCGTTTACGTTTAGGGTGCCACTGCTGGCTGGCCCAGCAGTGCGCGCATCGTTTGTCGTTGATTCGCATGGATAACTCGCCCTTTCATCGCACTGGCGGGCAAGCCGCCAGTGGCACCCCACGAAAAAGTTGTTTGACGTGAGTGTGAGGAAGTTAGGTGAATTTCAACAAATTGACATAGCGCTGTCGCTTTAAACGAAAACGACGAAAACATTTCCATTCAGACATCATGAAGCGCAGTCATGCGCGACATGAGTCGAGTTGCTTGAACTCTACCACCTGCGAGCCGGGTATGTCGGAACCAATTTGAACATTCCACACCGGGGGATCTACAGGGGAGTTTACCGCAAATGCCGTCCCTGCGAATCCGTATGACGAAAGCGGTCAGGGGGTCGGTGCGGGCTGTTTCAATGCGAAAACGCGATGGTGTGGACGGGTCGCTCGGCATTTGCGACCGATTCACGATGCAACGTATTTGCTTGTTGCCAATTCGCGGAAGACTGGAGGGTTTTGTTGGACCTGGGGCGATTTGCCGGACGTGCGTATTGGATGAGCGGTGCCGGCGGGTGTTGGGTCAAAGCCCCTCAACGAAAACAGGTGGAAAGCCCCTGTTTTCGACCAATTTACTTGGCGCCCAATGCTTTGCGTAGCTCAGCTGTTTCCTCGCGGAACTGATTGATCTTGTCCAGGCTGAGGTAGGTCTCAATCAATTCGCTGGTTTTCGAGCACAGACGTTCAATCCGTCGTTTTGCCGAAACATCTTTTCGTGCCATCGCAGCACTCACGCCCCGTTCCCGAATAATGGTCAGTTCGGTTTGCAAACGCGAAGGCCCGGAAATTTTATCCATCCGCTCTAAGAATTCGTCGACGCTTTTCCAGTCGTTTGCCTTAATCGCAGATCGAGCCCGCGCCATGAGCACAGCGCGTTTGGCAACCGCATCAATGACTCCCGCTTCCAACACGGCCAATTGGCCTTCGACGTTTAGCCGTACACTATCGTCGGGAAGTTGTATTTCCGCTTCGGCTTCCAACCCAGGGACGAGCGGGACCATCGCCAGCGCCGATTTACCGCTGTGCACAGCCAACATCACTGGCTTGTCCGAGCCATCTCCTGAAATGGTCACCGTACCGGCGCGGTCAGTCATCATTGTCACCGGTTCCGGTTTATCCCCCTGTGCTTGTTCCTCGCCGGTTGATTCATCAGCGGATTCTTCAGCGGTCGTTTCGCTTTTCTCCGGAACGATGCTAACCGTCACGCCGAACATCGGGTGATCGGTGAATTGCTGGGAAACGAATTTCAACCGTGTGGAATCGAATTTCGGGCGAACGCCCTGCGCCAACACTTCAATCAACCGACGGCGTCGCGTCGTGAGCGGCACGCGGAGTCCGCTGACGATACTACAATTTGCCGTTGCGCGATCCACATCCGAAACGACCAAATAGGTCCAAGGGATTTCTTGAATCTTCCGCACTTCCCCTTCTCGGGTTATGAAACGATAAAACGGCGTCAACAAGCGGCCTGCTTTCAACGGGGCTTGGCTGGGATCAGGCGGCAACAATTCACCGGCGCGAATTTGGAGCGTCACCTGCTTCTCGTCAAAATCAGCGATCTCCACAATCGGCTCAAACAGGTCGCTCAACAAGCCGAACAACCGGTCCGCAATGTCGCTGCGGCGGAAGACCTGCGAGGAAATCACGTCACTCGTTTCGCGCGTGGTCGCGTCCCAGCACTTTCCAGCGACGAGATATCCCCCGCCGTCGGCCTGCAGGGTCAAGAAAAAGGCTTTGTCGCAATTTGCGACCTCCGGTGATTCGTGCGTGATGGCCAATCGGTCCAGTGTCGTTGCCGTGGCGGGAAACAAACGCGGAAACTCCTCAACGGACACGGTGCACATGCGGCCCCAATACCCGTCGCAGCGGTCGCGCAATTCGTCCAAGATCCGTTTGCGGAAATTGAGTTGAAATTCGACGTTGTCATCAATGGCCACGAACACGCGCACGTTGTACGGCTGCAACGTCGTGGGAATTTCCACTTCCACTTCCGTCTCGTCGGTCGCGCCGAATGCAGGGAGGCTGAAAAGGCCAACCAGTAGCGCTGCAGCGATGAGTCGACGACTGATAATCGGCGCTTGTTTCATATCGAATTTTCGTTCGTGGTGAATCATTGCTATTTATTGGGGTACCAAGGTTGAACGACCCACTGTTCGATTCCGTCATAAGTGGAAATTGGGGCTTCCGGCACACCCCGCACAGTCTTGCGGACGATGAGGTATTCATCGACTTCAAACAGCGGGATCACTTGCGCTTCGGCTGCCATGTCACGATGCAGCCCATGCAACAAATTCTCCGCACGGCTCCAATCTGACACGCGATCCAGTTCGACAAGCTTTTGCCGCAACCAGTTGGGTAAGTATTTCAGGTCCGCGATCTCGGCTGTCTCCTTGCCGGTGAGCAGCGGCCACAATTCGACGGCTGGTTCGCGCATGGAGATGATGCGATAGGCCAAATCCCAGTCATCCTCCCCAGCGGTGCCATCATCCTCGACCAGTGTGACTTCTAGTCCGATGCGGGCCCAGGCAGCGATCAATTGTTTGGCAATGATGCGGCTTTCCGGGTCGGGCGGGGCCCGTAGTGAGAGTTTGGGCAACGTCCCTCCCAATTCCTTCCGCGCGGCAATCGACAATGCCAACGCCAATTCGATGTCATACTCCTGCGGAAGCACCGCTGTGTCATACGCATAACTGGTTTGGGGAAACGGTGCGGAGGTCAAACGTCCTTTCCCGTTCGGCGGGGATTTGAGGACGAATTCCTCGAGCAAACGTTGGTTGTCGAGACAGGCGGCCATCGCCCGTCGCAACGCTCGGCTGCGCAGTGCCTTGTTCTGGTTGTTGAACTGGACCAGATGCGTTTTCGGCAACTGATATTTTTGCACGAAAAACGACGACAGCTCAGTCAAAATATCCACATCCCGCAGCGGAATTTGCGGCAGCATGTCCACTTGTCCCCGCAGCAAGCCCTGAATCGCTTTTTCCGGAGTGTCATACTGAACTTCAACAACCTCTGAGATGTGATACTGGTTGTCGTCGGGCTGCTCGGGAATGGCGCGGCGATAAGTGATCGACCGTTCGTCGCGTTTCGCCAACTCAAACGAGCCGGGGCCGTTCAATGCATAGGAGAACAGCGGCTCGGGTCGCAGGGGGACATTCTCAAATTCGACGTCAAACACGAATGGAGATTTTTGCGCCACCGAGGAAATGCGGTCCGACAGTCGCTCATCGAAATTCTGACTGTCGGTCTGCATCTTGTCTGACAGTTGTCGGATCATCGGCAGCGCGACCGTCACCGGTTGCGACTCCCACGATTGGCGATAGGGACGTAGTTGAAAACGAATCCGACGTCCGAGGTTCGTCGGCTCCCATTCATTCAAAAACCCGCTGCGATAACGCACAATCTGTTCATCCAAGTAGTCCGGTTCAAACAGCGTCGACTGCGTTAGTTCGCGCTGGCGGTCATCGGCGACAGTACGATTGAGGGGAGTTGGCACATCACGCGGCTGTAAAATCACGCCGACGCGCAATCGTTGATGCCGCCGTGCCAACCGGCCATAAAGAGTCCGCAAACCGGGCGTATTGGGCCACACCAATGCAGCGGTTTCCGCGGAGGCCAACGCTTTTTCGATTTCGCCGGCCGATTCGGCTGCTTGTGCTTCTTGCATCAACGCCGCCGTCCGCGCAGTCAGCGTGTCGGTCCAGCGCGTCACAGTTCGATGCTGGGGAAATCGCGCTTTGAGTCGCTCTAAAAAATGCCGTGCACGGCGGAAGTCCCCCGCAGCCTCAGCATCTTTAATCAGCATATCTGCAACGTTTGCAGCAGCATCGGGTAGTCCGGGGTATTTGGGATTGCGTTCGTGCAGCTGTTCCAAATCCACCAGCGCCAGCTCAAATTTTTGTTCGTCGACTAATCGGGCCGATTCAGCAAACAGCAAGCCTTCTTCGCGAAACTCCAGTCCCGGCCATTTCGAGTTGCGCTTTCGCAACACGACAACCATCTCGTAGGCTTCGCTGATTTTCTTTTCGTCGAGGAATGTATCGATCTGCTTGAGCATCAAGTCTTCGAAGTAGATGATTTCCTTAATGACGCGAAAGGGAATAAAAAATTTGCGGTCCGCGTCTTCGCTAATGTCGTTTTTGTCAAAGGGCATATGCACTTCGAGGTAGACCAAAGTTTTACGCCAGACACGCTTCGCTTTTTCCAGGGCCTCTCCCGCAAGCGGCTTGCCTTCTTCGTCCACGCCAAAACTCTTTGGTTCATACTTATCGGGATACTTCAGCCGGTCCGCTAAGAACTCCAAAGTATTCGGTCGTGGGTCGACCGGTTGAACCACCAGGACTTGATCTTTGGCATTGAGCACAATCCAGTCTTCAGCGGGACCCTTCATCAGCTGTTCGACCGAGAGGGGTTGCATTTCCTCCAACGTCGGCAGCGGTTCTTCTTTTTTCTCCTCTTCTGCCGGCGCATTCTCGTCGACCGGCTCGTCCGGTGTGTCTTGTGCGTCGGTGTCGGCAACCGGCTTGTCGGCTGAGTCTTGTGCGGCGGTCTGTTGCGCAGTGATTGCCAGTGTCGACACGAAACAGACCGCGAAGACCACGACGACGATCGCGCGAATTCGCTGTCGAGACCGGCGGCTCTGTTCGATCAGTTGGTCAGCAGTAAATAGACTCATTGACCCGCCCCTTGTTTCTCAGTTTTCACGGCAATAAATCCGCCGTCGGGCGAAATCACGACCAGTTGATCGCCCAATAGATACGGACCGTCGCCGATCGCCTGCTGCACGTTGTATCGGTGTTGCACTTCCCCTGTTTCAGGATTGATGCGCAAGATTTCACCGTTTTGCAGCGCCGCCAATAGCTCTCCATCCTGCATGAGCGGAGTACCGGCCAGCGAGGTTTGCGGAAGCGGAACTTCCCACAATTTGTTCAGCGTGTCACCTAACTGAAAGCAAATCAGTTGTTCTCGTCCGCTTTGAATATACACACGGTCTTCGATCACCCAGGGAGCCAGCGGAGCCGGTTGTGGCAGCGTCTCTTTAGCGACCACTTCCAGGGACCGTCCGTTGAGCACACTCAACGCTGGTTCGGCATCGGCGATGAGCAGTCGATCACCGGATACGACAATGCCGACATCCACGGCGTGGTCCAAATGGATTAAGGTGACTTCCTCGAAGAATGAGACTTTGTCTTGTTCCCT
>CALOFE010000027.1:0-432963 GCA_942492455.1 uncultured Planctomycetaceae bacterium
AAGGGAAGTGATTACCTATTCGTTAATCGATGGCCCGAGCACGATGACGATCAACGCGGCAACCGGAATGGTGCAGTGGATGCCGGGACTAGAGGATGTCAATGCCCTCTCCGAACCACATCAATACACGGTCCGTGCGACCGATGCCCGCGGCCTCTATGACGAGCAGACCTTCGACCTGCACGTCGTGGCGCCACTGATCGGCGATGATGGAACGTCGCTCAATCATTCGCCGGAGATCACGTCGACGCCGGATAAGGTGTGGATTGTGGATCGGTTATGCGGTACCAGGCGACAACACCGTGCCCGATGGTGACCAATTGCTGTGGTCACTCGACAGTGATGTGGCGAATATGGAGATCGATCCGGCGACCGGCGAATTGCTGTGGCTGACCGATGCGAGTCAGATCGGTAACACGGAGGTGACGATCCGTGTGATCGATCCGTTCGGCGGTTTGGCGACGCAGTCGTTTGTGATATCAGTGTCCGATTCCAACCACCCGCCGGAAATCACATCCGATCCTCCCCAATCCGGCCGTTCAGGAGAGGCTTACACCTATAACGTCGAAGCGACCGATCCGGACGAAGACACGCTCGTTTACGCATTGGATAATCCGCCAACCGGGATGTCGATCGATCCCGACACAGGTGTCATCTCCTGGACGCCCTCGTCGGAGGGCAGCCACAGCGTCACGGTCACCGCCACTGATCCGTCCGGTTGGTACGCCTATCAGACTTACGACCTGACAATCTATGCACCGGCCTCGAACCTGCCGCCGCAAATCAATTCGAATCCTGAACAGACCGGGATGGTGGGCACCGCGTACAGCTATCAGGTCATCGCCTTCGATCCCGATGAAGACGAACTGGACTATTCGCTGGAGGGCACGCCGCCGATCGGTATGTCGATTGACCCCGACACGGGACTGCTCACCTGGACTCCCGCTGCAGGACAGACCGGCGTGCACTCGGTGCAAGTCATCGTTTCTGACGGCACCGATTCTGACGATCAAACTTTTGAAATTTCCGTCCGCGACAACGCTGCACCGGTGCTCACGGCCATCCCTGATGGAACGCTGACCGCCGGGCAGTTGTACGAGTTCGACGTCTCGGCAACCGATGCTGATGGCGACGCTTTGACCTATTCACTGCTCGGCGCGCCGAGCAACATGACAATCGACGCTGGCACAGGCCGCATTCGTTGGCAGACAACTCTGGATGATATCAACTTGCATTCGGATATCACCGTTGCCGTCACCGATCCGTTTGGTCTGTACGATACGCACATGTTCGACCTGGACGTTGTCCCGCCGGCAGCGGACGGTGGTGGAGATGGTAACAGCGGTGATGGTGGCGGGCCGTCCATTAACTCGTATCCTTACATAACGTCGACGCCAAGTTACACGGCGGTCGTCGACAACTTGTACCTCTACCAAGCGACCGCCACCGACCCCGACCACGACCCGCTGGTATGGTTGCTGGATTCCTCAGTCCGCAACATGCAGATCGACCGCGACACCGGCTTAGTGTCCTGGAGTCCCGACGAGGATCAAATCGGTGATGTCGAGGTCAAGGTCCGCGCGAGAGATCCGTTTGGTGCCTCGTCGCAGCAGACATTTTTGATTTCGATCGTCGGTACGAATCGGATGCCACTGTTTACGACGGATCCGATCACGTCCGGCCGTGTTGGGGACGACTATAGTTATGCCGCCAACGCGATAGATCCCGACGGCGATCCACTGACGTACGCGCTGCTCGATGAGCCGACCGGGATGACCATCGATCCCAACACCGGTGTGATCTCCTGGACACCAGGAGCAACGGGGACGTCAGAGGTGATCGTTACCGCCACCGATCCCTCCGGCTTGGCGGCCGAACAGACGTATCAATTGGTGATCACCGCCGCTGCCACCTATGGGCGACCGGAAATCACTTCCACGCCGGATTGGATCGCGCTGGTCGGCAGCGAATATACCTATCAAGTTACTGCCACCGACCCAGACGACGATACTTTGGAGTATTCTCTGGGGGGCACGCCGCCGAGTGGAATGTCCATCGACCCCGACACAGGACTGCTCACTTGGACGCCTAATGGGGGACAGATCGGGACACATTCTCTGGAGGTAATTGCCTCCGACGGGAGCCTTGGTGACGTCCAGAGCTTTGACCTGCTCGTCCGCGACAATGCTGAACCCACGATTGCGCCGATCCCCGACCTGACCCGCGCAGCTGGCGAAAAGTATCGATTCACGGTCTATGGTAGCGATACAGACGGCGATGCATTGACGTACAAACTATCTGGCGAACCTGCCGGGATGACGATTAATGAGTTCACCGGCTACATCGAATGGCTCACAACCATCGATGACATCGGCACGTACACTGACATCACCGTCACCGTCACCGATCCCTACGGTCTCTCGGCTGCCGAAACCTTCGACCTCGAAATCATTGCTCCTCCGACGAGCGGTGGCGGTTCGAATCAAAATGGTGGACCGCACATCACTTCCACGGCTGGCGGTCTGGCGATTGTGGGGGAGCAGTACACCTATCAGGCGACCGCCACCGATCCCGACGGCGACATACTACTGTGGTCGCTGGAAACCGATGTCGCCAACATGGAGATCAACCCGACGACCGGCGAACTGCTCTGGACGCCCGATGCGAGTCAAATCGGCACTGTGTCGGCCACGATTCTTGTCAGCGATCCGCATGGTGCCTGGTCTCTGCAAGAGATCCATGTCGCTGTAGTGGATAACAATCTGCCACCGCAGTTCACGTCAACGCCCCCCGCCTCCGGGCATTCAGACGAGGACTACACGTACAATGTGACAGCCACTGATCCTGAAGAGGAGACGCTGACATTTTCACTGAGCGACGGACCATCGGGCATGACGATCAACCCGAACACGGGAGTCCTTACCTGGACCCCCACCGGCGAGGGGACGTTCGACGTGATCGTGACCGTCGCCGATCCCGCGGGCTACGCGGTCCATCAAGATTACGACCTGACAATCTTCGCACCCGCCGCCAATCTGCCGCCGCAGATCACCTCCACAGCCGTATTAACCGGCATGGTGGGTACGGCTTACAGCTATCAAGTCACAGCCACCGATCCGGAAGATGACACGCTGGAGTTTTCGCTCGGCGGTACCCCACCGATCGGCATGTCGATCGATCCCGACACAGGGCTGCTCTCCTGGACACCGACTTCGGGGCAGACCGGCTTGAATACCTTCGAGGTGATTGTCTCCGACGGCAACGACACCGACACCCAATACTTGGGAATCTCAATCCGAGACAACACGGCCCCAACGATCACCACGATCCCCGACGCGACCGTCACCGCTGGGAACGGGTATCAGTACGACGTCTTGGCCGCTGATGCGGACGGAGATGCGTTGACGTATTCGATCTCCGGTGAGCCAACCGGGATGACGATTGATGCGGACACGGGCCGTATTGAATGGCAGACGGCCATCGGCAATATTGGCACGCACACGAACATCACGGTCACCGTCACCGATGAGTTCGGACTGTACAACACCGACACATTTGATGTGACGGTCGCTGCCGACGATACACCGCCAGTGGTGGACGTTACTTACTCGCACGATCCCGCCCGGTTGGGGATGCCGCTATCGATTTACATCCAAGCCGTCGACGACGTGGGAGTCGACGAAATCACGCTCGATATCAACGGCGTCGACGTGCCGGTCGATGCCAATGGAAACGCTGTGTACGACGTCGTGTCTCTTGATCCGTTGGTCGTGACGGTCACCGCCACCGACACTGTCGATAACGAAACTGTCGTTGTCGACAACCTCTCGGTCATCGATCCCGGTGATGTCACCGCCCCAGTGGTCGCCATCACATCGATCACCGGTGGTGAGGAACTGACCGAGCCGACCGACATTCTGGGCACAATCGACGATCTAGACGACAATCTCGTCTACTGGACGCTGATTGCCACGGCAATTGATTCCGGTCGTGAATTCACGCTCGCCACAGGCGGCAATGAAATCACCACGCCTGCCCTGCTTGGCAATTTCGACACGACCGCCATTGCCAATGGCCTGTACCGATTGACTCTGACTGCCGTTGATGCCGGTGGCAACACCGCGACCGACAACAAACTGGTCACCGTGGAAGGCAATTTGAAACTGGGCGCCTTCTCGATTTCATTCCTCGACATGCAAATCCCCGCCCCGGGCTTCCCGATCACAATCACCCGCAGCTACAGCACGCTGGACGCCGGTGAACAAGGCGACTTCGGCTATGGCTGGAGCCTTGATATCGCCAATACGTCCGTCAACGTCGAGCACGCCGACGCAGGGCTTTCTGGCTACGGCCAATATGCTTCCTTTAAAAACGGCGACCGCGTCGTCATCACGCTCCCCGACGGCACGACTGAGGGCTTCACGTTCTACGCCCAGCCGAGCGGAGGGATCGGCTCTGCCACGACGTACTATAAACCCAGATTCGTCGCCGACACCGGCGTTGACAGCGAACTGTTCGTCAACGACGTGAACCTCATTTCGGACGGCGACGAATGGATCGATTACACCACCGGCCTCTCCTACAACCCCGCCCTGGAAGAATTCGGGAACGCCTATGTCCTGCGACTGCGGAATGGTGTGGAACTAACGATCAATGCCTCCACTGGTGAACTGGCCAGCATCCACGACCGCTACGGCAACGCGCTCTACTTCACCGGCGATGGTATCGAAAGTTCTAACGGTCGTGGTGTTGAGTTCACTCGCGACTACGCTGGTCGCATCACCAAGATTACCGATCCGCTCGGTAGTTACTTAACCTACGAATACGACGACGATGGTAACCTCATCGCCGTCACCGATCGCATCGAAGCAACCGCGCGGTTCACTTATCTTGACGGATCGAACGATCCGGAGCACTACCTTGATGAGATGCTTGATCCGTACAATCGCTCTCAAGTTCGCAATACATACGACGAAAGTGGCCGGCTTGCCTCAATGTTTGACGCTGCAGGGAACGAGATTGTGTTCACCTGGAATGGTAATTCACGAATTCAGACTGTTACTGGGCCGAATGGTACTCACACAGTAGAAACTGATGCCAGAGGTAACGTCGTTCGACAGGTGGATACAAAGGGAGTCGTAAAACTATTCACGTATGATGAGTTGGACAACCTGATGTCGGAGACGGTCGTTGTAGGACAAGTCGATAGCCCTAGTAACGGGGAGACTGATGACCTCAAGTCTACGTACGTATACAACATGCATGGCGACATAATCGAGACTGAAGACAAGCGTGGACATCACACATACCACGTTTTCAATGAATACGGTGCGGAGATAATCTTAATTGATATTTATGGAAATACCGTCAGCCGATCATACGACGAATTTGGGAGTATTTCCACGTTTGAGCAGTTTGGCACAACTTATTCCGTGGACTACAACATCCACGGATTGGTTGAGTCGGCCTCGAATACGGATCGCCCGGAAGAGGAAGTTTTCCAGTTTACATATTACGAGAGCGGATTCCAAAAAGGTCTTCGTTCAAGCACGACCACCTCAACTGGTGAAGTTGCCTACTTTGAGTACGACGAAAATGGTAATGAACGGTTTTCGTGGACGTTCGTGTTTGACGCGTCTAGTAATCAAGTTCAGGTCATTACGCAAACTGATTTCGATGCTGAAGGGAAGGTCATTCGAACACGAGACATCGAAACGACCAATTTTGTGACGTCTGGCCTTGCATTATACGACTTCGACTCTGACCCTTCCGCTACGATCCAAAACGTAGTGGAAACACAATACAACTTGCTGGGGCAAATTGAATCCACAATAGATTCTTACGGTCGTCGTACTGAATTCGTATACGATGTTCGGGGAAATCTGATTCAATCGCGTTCGGAATCAGTTAAAATCGAAGGTGATGGCACGGAAACTCGGTATTGGAACGTGTCCCGAACTCTTTACGACACGCAAAACCGTCCGACAGTCTCCACTCATTCATATGCTTTGCTTCAAGATCCGCAGAATCCGGAGGATCCGCTAGCTACAAACGCGCCCGTCGACGGTATCCGAAGAACTTACAATTCTTTTGGGGAAGTTGTAAAGGTCGAAGCACTTAAATGGATCGTTATCGAGATTCAAGATGATCCTACGAAGACGCACAATTTGCCAGTCAGTCCGTTTTTAACAGCAAGTCTTTCATCGACTGCGGCAAATCCGACCGTGATCGGAGAGACTTCTGATGTTTTCGATGCGTATGGACAATTTGCAAGACGGACCAACGAGCTCCAACTGGCAACTTTCTTCACACGCAACCGATTTGGTGACCTAATTGAGGTTCGCAAAGATTCTGGAACGACCGACTTGTCTGGTGATACCATTTGGGTGTTTCAACGAACTGTTTATGACCAGTATGGAAGAAGGGAGTGGGAGACGAGTTCGTTTAGTTCCACTTCAGTAAACCCCAGCCAGACCGCTGTCAGTGCAGTGCACACATCATACGACAAGGAAGGAAGAATACGCGAAACGACTAATCTTGACAACGTAATCGTCAATCTAGTGAATGGTGAGTCGGTCGTTGTTGATGGTGGAACGGTCGTGTCGCGCACGCAGTACTTGAGGAATGAGAGTGGTGCCGTCATACAGACGCGCACTTGGAGCACGGAAGAAGACGGATCAGGTGATCCGATCGATGTGTGGATCGTCACGCGCACGATCTTCGATGACCATGGTCGCACATCGATCGTCACCGATCCATATCGTGTCTCGGCTGGAGCATCCGAGTTGGGAACAAATATCGCCGTCTCCGGAACGCGCCAGGTCTACGATTCTCAATCTCGTGTATCTGGGGCGGAGCGTTTGGAAGGTATTGTGATCGATATTTCTCAAACTGGCACAGCATCTCCGGAGGCGCACCTTTCATCGTCTGATCCGGCTCCGACTATAGTTGCGGCGACCTCTACAACTTACGACGAGCGGTATCGTGTCGCAGTTGAGGTTGACAACTTCGGCCGGGAAACTCACTACCGTTATGACCCCAACGATCAGGTTATTGAGGTGCGGTATGATTCTGGAATCGAAGAGAACGGCTCAACTGTCTGGGTGATCACGAGAACAGCGTACGACGCTTATGGGAAAGCAACTGTCGTGACTGATGCGTTCACGTCAACCGATCCGTATGCCAATGGAGTCGAAGTATATGCGACGCGACTAACTTACGACGAAAACGATCGTCAGACGATGTCTGAACGGATGAAGGATGCGGTGATCGACATCGATTCAAATGGGAATGTATTGATTGTCGATATAGGCACAGTTGTGGAGACCGCACAAGTCTCCTACAACGACAAAGGTCAGGTTGTCCAACGTATCGCACCGGACAATCAGACAACCACATTCGAATATGACACATATGGACGTCAAACTGCCACCGTCGGACATGCTGTACTGGCTGAGTCCGTGGGGATTGACACTTTGGACGGTACGCCCGCTGCTGGAACACTCGTGAGCTTACGCAGCGAAACGATTTACGACGACTCGGGACGCGTCGAAAAAAAGCGAACCAATATCTACCAGTATGTCGATGCAAACGAAGTGGTACAAACGGATACGACCGAAATGCGTGAGGAGGTCTACAAGTATGATGAATTCGGGAATGTCGTCAAACACACTTTCTCGGATGATGGGGCGTTTCGTACGGCTATCTATAGCGAGTCAGGACAACTGATCTCCGAAACGTCATTGCTCCCCTCCAGCGGTCAAACTCACACCAACGTCGACGGCTCAGTTGGCCCGACTGGACAAACCAAGTCATACGAGTACGACGCGCGCGGCCGACTTACGGCTGTAGTTTTGCCGGCCATTCCAAAATTCGATGACGCAGGAAATCCGCTGTTGGACGGAAACGATGTGCAAATCGTCGAGTCTCCTCGATATGAGTACAAATATGACGCTTTCGGCAATCAAACGCAAATCAAGGATCCGAAAGGGCGGATTACGAAATTCACGTACAACAACGCTGGCCAACTGTTGACGCGAACATTGCCGCTGGGCATTGACAGCTTTATACCCCTGACAGGTTCCTCGACAATCCCGTCTTCGCCCTCTGAGGTTTCGGCTTACACTGAGTACTTCGAATACGATGGTCTTGGTCGGCAGGCGAAACACTTGAGCTTTGAAGGAGTATTGACGGTCACAAGTTATAACCCAGATACGGGCCTGACCGAAACAACCAAGGTTTATTCCGAACCGTTTAATGTGGCGACTGCGGACGAAACAACCACAAACAGTTATGACGCATTCGGCCGACTGATCGAAGTCGTCCACCAGGTAACGGGCGGGACAAGCGAAACCCGCACATTTACATACAATGAACGCGGCCAACTGACCGCGGTCACATCAGTTCAAGGAACCATTGAATACGAATACGACAATTACGGCCGCAGGACCCGTATGTTTGTCTCCGTTCGCCCAGACGCCTCCGATTCAAACAGTACCGGTGCCATTGAGGACACTCTGTATACCTACGACGCTCTCGGAAGGCTTGACACCGTCACCGTAGTTGAGCGAAATGACGTTGTGCTTTCAGGAAATGGAGAAATCACCGACTACGATTATACGCTTTTGGGTGAATTGGCTCGAACTGACTACTCCAACGGAGTGATTTCGACGTACGATTACGATTCGGGCGGGCATCTCGACGTGATCACCCATTACCGCCCCGACGCCACTCCGAACGATCTTTCGGACAATGACAAACTGGCATTGTTCGACTATGACTATCTCGCCGACGGAACGCGGTCAAGCGCGGTCGAGAAATTCTGGCTTGATGACGCCAATCCTTCAGGCACGCTGAACACGAACACCTACTCATGGGAATACGACGCAATTGGACGTCTGACCGCTGAGTCGTTTACATCCGATTTGCCCGATTTAAAGGACTACCACACTGAATTCGTACGCGACTCGGCGGGTAACCAGATTCTGAAGAGCACCGACCTCGCTGCCGACGCCGCAAGCAATGTTGACGGCGTTTGGGATGAAGTAATTAATTACACTTATGACAACAACGATCGACTTCTAGCTGAGTCGACCGATACGAACAATGACGGAATAGCCGACCAAGATACGGCCTACACCTACGACAATACCCAGCAAGCCAGCAAAACTGTCTACAACGGTGCCACGCAAGGTACCTCAGCCCGGTTGTCTACGGTCAGCTATTCCTACAATCTGCAAGGGCGCTTGTCCACGGCTATCTCCACAACTTTCGATGGCAGCGGGAACGCCTCTAAGGTTGTTTTGACGAACTATAGTTACGACACTAGTGGTTTGCGAGTCTCGACGGTAAGTGAAACGACCGAGGATACAGACAGTCAATCCTCGACACCATTGGTCACGACCAGCCACACCGAATCCGAATTTCTGTTCGACCTTGTGAACTTTACCGGCTACGAACAAACCGTAGTTGAAACGCAATGGGATTTGGATGCCAACGGAACTCGGACCAGCGTAAACCAAATGAAGGTCTTCACGCTCGGGCATGATATCATAGCCGAAGCGCAGCTTGATGGGACGACCGGCGGGTCTGGGTCGCTCTACACATTCCTCAACGATGCCCATGGATCGACGCGGTTGCTGAGCGATTCGGCCGGAGATACGGTGACTTCCGACGGGCATCAACAAGTGTTTCATTACACGGCCTATGGCGAGTTCACCCCGACCGTCTCCGGCGTCGATGAAACCAAGGCCATCACGTCGCATCTGTACAGTGGCGAATACTTCGACACGGCCTTACAGCAGCAGTATTTGCGCCGCCGCTATTACGATGCGACGGTCGGCCGTTTCAACCGTTTGGACGAATTTGCCGGCGACGTTCGGAATCCGCGATCGCTGAACAAATATGCTTACACCTCGGGCGATCCGATCCGCTTTGCCGATCCGACAGGAATGTTCGACGGGCTGGTCGGTTTGCTGCTCTCAGCGGGGATCGGGACTATTGTCGATGGCCAAGACGCCAGTGCCAAAACACCAATCCAGGTGACTATCAAATATAGTCTGAAAGTTTACGAATGGTCTAGCTTCGCAATCGACGCGTTTGTAACTTTCCAAGAGGTCAGATTTCTCGATATAGATGAAGCTGCACGACGACTTTTGGACCTTAACTTCGAGTGGCGGGAGGAGTTGCTCGAACAAATGTCAGCGGTAGGGTTGAGCGATATTAAAGATTACGTCCTAGGGGGCGGAGGAGAGGCGTTGGGCAGAAGGTACGTGACCTTGTCCATGTCTGGAGGTGAGGACGAGGATCAAGGGGACGATAATGAAGGACGCCGACGACGAATGCGCACGCGTTCCCGCAACCGCATCGCCCTTGCCCTCAAAGGCATGTACGAATTCGCCCGTGCCGCAACCGGCGTGCTAACGAAGATCAATAAAGTCACGGAGATCATCGGCGAAATAGGAACTCGCATGGTCGCGGCATCGCTAGGTTTCGACGACTGGAACCTCCGGTGGAAAAGGCCACAGAACGGGCCGGACTATTTCGGGAAAAATATGTCACTTGGTGTTTGGGGCATGTTCGAAGCCAAAGGGGGATCGAGTAAACTCTCCAAGGGGGCTGAATATGGCAGTCAAATGAATTGGCGTTGGATAGATCATTGGTTTCGGGAGATTGGCAAAGATCTACCTGGCGAGCAAAATCGTTGGGCGAAAACACAAATCCGCAATGCTTACAAGAATGAAGAGCCGCTTTTGGCAATGGTTGTCAGTTTGGACTTCCATCGCGCAAGCCGTAGTCGTCGCCCAAGTGACCAGTTTCGAAACGATGATGAGTTACGCATCGGCTTTCAAGCATGGACTCGTAACAGGGAGCGCTGGGAGCCTTGGGAAAAGTTTAATAAGCGAAAAGGCATACGAGAACATTTGGGATTTTAGGGACACCCGATGAAGAATTACGAACTGCTGGGCGTCGATACAAACAGCATTGAGGAATTTGAAGAACGCTTGCGGGACCTCGATGCCGAACGGCGTGACGTCGAAGGGTGTCCTCTATGGACCTATCGGATTCGTCTAATCCAGATACTATTAAACTACCCCTGCTGGAAACAGATGGGATACGTTGAGATTTCGGATGTTGCTCAGCGGTTGGAGGATGGCTTTAACGCGGTGCTAGATTACTTTCATGGTGACTGGTGGACCGAAGGGAATATCCGCCACGTCGAACTTGAATCACCCGAATTACTTCCCATAAAACCTTGGTTGAGCGTCGACGCGATTATCATGGATAATGCCCAACACATGGACCGGTCGATCCCAAGTTGCATGTTTCAGTGGTACGAGCCGTTGCGGAGCGGGATCATCTTCGGCGGGTTGCTCGAAAAGTGGGACGAAGTCGCGCACATTTGTGCGGCGCTGGATGCCGACGTGTCCCCCGAATACTCGGCCGGGACAATTAACGATGAGTATTTCCAATACTACCTTTGCGCCGCCGGCAAACTGAGCGGGCAATGGGGCGAGGGGTTTGAGAAGCTGCTGGAGAGCGCGAAGAAATGCCGCCAAAAGCGGCTTCGCGATCTGCTGGCTGCCTGGGAAGCAGTGGTGGCGGGTGATCAAGCGGCGTTCGACAAGGCGTTCCCCGCGGCGATCAAGTCGTTCCTCAAACGCGAAGACGACCCGTCGGAATATTTTGGCGTCGCGATGGATGAAACGGTGATCGGGCTGATCGCCAAACGCGCCGGGCTGTCGTTCCCCGACATGTCGGACAAACTAAACGCGGCAGTGATGACTCGCAAATCGCTGGGACTGGACTCGACACCGTAGGTCTTATGAAATTCTAAAGATAGCCAATGAAGAATTACGAACTGCTGGGCATCGATGCCAACAACCCTGAGGAATTCGCAGACCGCTTAAGGGAGCTTGATGCGGAACGCCGCGACGCCGAAGAGTGTCCTCGCTGGACCTATCGGAGAAGCTATATTCTGACACTATTGGAATATCCTTGCTGGGAACAGATGGGCTACATAGAGATTTCAGATTTGCCGCAGCGATTGGAAGATGGCTGCAAGGCGGTGATCGATTACTTCCATGGAGATTGGTGGCGGGAAGAGAATATCCGTCGCATTGAACGTGAAACACCTGAACTGCTGCGTATCAAGCCGTGGAGCACAGTAGAAAACATTATCGAAAACAATGCACAACGCATGGATCGATCCAATCCTGATTGCATGTTTCAGTGGTATGAGCCTCTGCGGAGCGGGATCATTTTCGGCGGCTTGCTCGAAAAGTGGGACGATGTCGCGCACATTTGCTCGGCTCTGGATGCCGACGTCGCCCCCGAGTACTCCGCCGGAACGATTATTGACGAATATTTCCATTACTACCTTTGCGTCGCCGGCAAACTGAGCGGGCAGTGGGACGCGGGGTTTGAGAAGCTGCTGGAGAGCGCGAAGAAATGCCGTCAAAAGCGGCTTCGCGATCTGCTGGCCGCCTGGGACGCAGCGGTTGCGAGTGATCAAGCGGCGTTCGACAAGGCGTTCCCCGCCGCGATCAAGTCGTTCATCAAGCGCAAAGACGATCCGTCCGAGCACATGGGCGCAGCCTTGGACGAAACGGTGATCTGGCTCATCGCCAAGCGCGCCGGGCTGTCATTTCCCGAATTGTCAGACAAACTCAATGCGGCCGTGATGACCTGCAAATCGCTGGGACTGGACACGACTCCGTAGCCGGAGCGACGACGAATCATGAGATACTCGATCCACTTCTTCGCCATGGATGCCGCCGCAGTTGCCGAACGGCTCCGCCATGAGCCGGACGCGATTGCCGAAGCAGTCGTCGCCAGAATATCCGCTGAGGGTGATCCGACGGAGCAGGATCTAGTCTATTCCCGGCAATTCGCTAAGAACATTTGCACGGAAAGTTTCTCAGACGAAGATACTGCCGACGAACTCAACACGCTGTGTTGGATGTGCGAGGTGCTTTCAGAAAAGATTGATATTCCGGAGTTCAACCTGTTTCGCTCCATCGATTATCTCGAGGACATCGGGGTGTGGCCGTTGTTTCAAGCAGAAAGGCCGCCGTTTCCCGTGCCTGGTTCCCCCAAAGCATTTCCACAAGTAGGCTATCTGAGCCGCTCCGCCATCAAGCAGCATGTCACCGATGAGTTCGCCTCACTGCCCCCTTGCAATGACCCCGAAGCGGAGGATGCTCGCGACGATCTGTTGGGCATTATGGAGTCGTTATGCGACGACCAGTTGGATCTCTTAGCAATTTTGGTGGAAGTATGAGTATCTCGCCGTAGGGGAGTACGGTTTTGACGGTGAGAAAATTCTGATGAGGGGATTTTTTAAGTGTGGCTACAAACCGAACAGGCACAGCTGCCAGACGTCTACCGTTATCAAAAACGAATGCTACGTCACGTATGACTGCGATTGGTCAGATCGTTGGGAAGAGTGCGAAACCGATTATGAATCGTGGGATCCGCATTATAACTGGGTGAAAGATTCTCTGGCATGTGGAGTAAACGAGGGAGAGTAATAGATGAGACCGTTTTCAACACCCCGCCGATGGCGCTCCGTTTATCCATACGTCGTTTTCAAAGTATTTTTATGGTCCGTCGCGGCGCTTGCATTGATTGGGATGATCTCCACGGTTTGTTTGGGCAATGACAACCTTACGTTTGAGGACGTAGAAGACCGCATACTAGCCAATAGGGCGAGGATCGAGTCGTTGCACGTAAAGGCTCGTATCAATACTGTGGACGATGACGTACAGAAGGAATTGATTTACGAGGTATACTCATCTCAAGACGGATACCGAATAGATGAACAAGTAATCCAGCGCGATAAACACCCTGGGTTCACGAGGCATACTGTCGTTACAGACGATAAGCTCCTTATGTATTCGGATGAGGTACCGGAGGCAGGAGCAACGTTGGTTGCGTCAGTTCGTCCTTTTGGCGGCATTGCTCAGCGCGCCAAGCGGGCGCCTCAGTCAGTCCCTACGCCTGACATGCGTTTGCTTGGCTTGGACGTTGTCAGTTTTATGAATACTGGTCGAGACGACTTACCGGCACTTGTGGGAGGTCGACGCCAAGTAATCTCTACAGAACGCGAAACGGTCGCGAGCGACGCGGATCTCCTGTATTTGCTGCATTACCGATGGAAGAATGGCGAGACCGTGGTGACGGTCTCGCCTGCGCTCGGCTTCGAGATCACTTCAATTCAAGAAGAATTCAAAGATAGTCGCAAAACTTTGGCCGTCGAGCATCAAATGGACACTGACTTTGGTTTTTTCCCCAAGCGGCTGAATTACACCGAGAAGAGCACTCGGTCTGGTCGCGTTCGCCAGCGGTCGCAAGTGTCTGACGTCGAGGTCGTTGCGATGAATCGTCCGGTTTCCACGTCTGTATTTACATTTAAGGAAATGGGCGTGCCGGTAGGACACCGAGTCGACGATCTCGTCGCTAATGAGGTGAAAATAATGACCAATGACGGGCCACAAATTGCTATGCCATCGGTTGCCAAAGTTGATGTCTCGGCACCATCCTCTAAATCTGGGAATTTACTTTTTCTCATTTTGATTGCGAATGGTGTCGTCTTGATTCTACTATCCGTGGTGGCCTACCTAAAGCGGCGGCAGCGCTTAACGAAGTGAGTTGAGTTAGAAGAACGTCTTTGGAAATCACTATTTTAGGATTTGCTAGTTGCTGCCGGGTGCCACACGCGGCTGGCTGCCGAATTCGATACCGACCGCGCGATCCAAAAACAATGACGGACGTAAGCTGAGCCCGCAAAGGAAGTGCAAACGAAAAATTCAGAGGGAAACTGACGGCAAAAATAATCTACCGATGAGCATTCGATAACACCATCCGATAATTTGTCACCGGCGAGGGGCAACGATAGCGTCGTCGATGACAATGCGGATCATCGGAGTGTTAGGCAGCGTGCTGGTACCACTTGATCAGTCAGGCGAGCCGTTCGTGGCGGATGATCTTCTTGATCACGATCGTCTCGTTTTCCAGCGGCGTGTTGCTGTCAGAGGGCGAAAAAGTCTCTTTGAAAGCAAAGAGACACCCCACCGCCTCCCAAAGAGACAAAATAACTTTTTGTTGTCTCTTCGATATAGTTCGAAGAGCGTCTCGTCCCCGCCATTCGAACCCCAGAGCAGCGAACGTCGCGACCCCGGGTTTTTTTCTTGCGCCCGTCGAGAGACAATCGCGATTTAGTTGGAATATCGCCAGTTCCCGTGTAGGCCTTACGGCGACAGTCGCCGTCAGATTCAGCGTTCGTTTCGCCAGCTTCGCTTTTAGGTGTGCTCGTGAGCGAGGCCCCATTCCAGCGCGTGGGTGTGTGCGTCTCGCATTTCGGGGTGATCAGACCAATGGGCGAAGAGCGGGCGCAGCTTGTGGATACTCCAGTGCGTGTTCCAAAAACCCAGTTTCAATACAGAGTCGAATCGATTCGTTGCCGTCGAGAAACGTGCGGTCGATCCGTTTGATTAGGTCCGCAATTATTGTTTCTCCCTGTGGGTGATGAAACCAACCTCTCAAGATCCCCAGGAGATCACGGGCTGCTTCATAGGAACCCAGAGCATTTGAATTGAGATCAGTATTATCGTTCGGTTCAATGATGCTGCGGAAGAGAAAGTCGAAGACGAAAGGTGCTGTGGACCAGACTTCCATCTCCGGTTGAATGCGTTCCCATCGCTGCGACAAGCAGTAGTATGCGTCGGCGTTCTCTTCTCGATCGTCACTCGACATCAAGCATTCAACGAGGCGTGCCGGGATCTTCGTGTTGGCTTCGAGCATTTCTCGAAGCTGGTCTCGATTGGAAAATTCCTCAGCATCCATCATCGGGGCTCACTCGTTCTTGACATTGTTGATGCTAACTCAGTTCGCATACAGCGGCGCTCGCCCCCATCGTAGTCCGGTGGGATAAGGACTACTAGGCGGTTTCCGAGGTGGCCACCGCTCAACCCGCGGAACTGAATCAATTCACCCCGTTACGCGGTCACATCATAAAACGACCGCATTGTCAAAACGTTGCCGACGAGGTTAACGAAACTCGCCGACTTTCGAAGGATTTGCGAAACACTGACGATTCCCGAACCAGTCGGCTGTTGTTACGCTGTCCATTAACACGGGAAGCCGCCGGACGGGTCGATTTATCGAATCTTTCGTAAACCACGCGACCGTTGACGTTTTTCTGAACGCGGGCATCGACAGTCGCTGCTTGAGGATTAGTCGGCATCAATCTGTGAATTGGCCTCCAAGAATGGAAGACGTTGAAGAAAATGATCAGAACCAGCTGTGTACTCGTCTCTCATGTGGTCGCTCTGCTAGCCGCGCCTGCGATGGCCAGCGATGCCGTCCAACTGGCCGCCGACGGCAAGTCGCATTTTCCAGTCGTTGTATCGGAAAGTGCCTCGGATCGTCTCCAACTGGCGGCGAAGACACTTGCTGATTACCTGGGGCGGATCAGCCTTTCGGACTTCGAAGTGACCACGGGCGATGGCACGCACGGAATTGCCGTCGGCACTGCGCAAAGTTTTCCCTCGCTCAAGTTGTTGTCCGATTTTGATTCGACTGATATCAACCGCCGCGAAGAGTACCTATTACGATCGCACTCCGATGGAATTTGGTTGATCGGTGCGACGGAACTCGCCGTGGAGCATGCGATATGGGACTTGCTATATCGCTTGGGACATCGCCAATTCTTTCCCGGGGAGATTTGGGAGGTCGTGCCCACGGTTCAGAATCTGAACATCGAAGTCGACACCTTCGAGCGGCCCGATTACCTCTCGCGGCGAATCTGGTACGGCTATGGTATGTGGGATTACAACTCTGAGCCATACAACCAATGGTGCGCGCGGAATCGTTGCGTTCCAGGGATTCGCCTCAACACGGGCCACGCATATGGCCGCGTCGTTAAAGAAGCACGAAAAGAGTTTGATCGGCATCCCGAATACTGGCCATTGCTGGATGGCGAACGGAAGCCGGTCAAGAACCCAAAACCTTGTCTCGGAAATCCAGCGGTACGCTCCTTGTTTGTGCAGTATGCTCTGCAACGACTTGAGAAAGACCCGAACCTCGACAGCATCTCGATGGATCCCAGCGATGGTGGTGGTTGGTGCGAATGTGAGAAGTGTGCCCAGCTCGGCTCGGTGAGCGATCAGGCGACGACATTGGCGAACGAAGTCGCGTCTGCTGTGAGTAATCAATTCCCGGGCAAACTCGTGGGAATATACGCCTACAACTATCACTCACCCCCACCGAGCGTGATGGTCAACTCCAATGTCGTCGTCAGCGTGGCGACCGCGTTTATCAAAGGGGGGCAGTCGCTGGACGAGATCATCACCGGCTGGTCGGCACAGGGGGCGACTCTCGGCATTCGTGAATACTACAGCGTGAATGTCTGGGATCGCGATCAACCTGGACACGCTCGAGGCAGCAAAATCGACTATCTCCGCCGCACGATCCCTGATTTTCACGCCAGTGGTGCACGGTTCATGTCGGCCGAATCGAGCGATAACTGGGGGCCGAATGGTCTCGGCTATTATCTTGCATCGCGCATGTTGTGGGACGTCGATGAAGCCAAACAAGTCGATGAGTTGACCGAAGACTTCCTCACCAACTGCTTCGGCCCCGCGAAAGAACCGATGCGCGAGTTCTATCAGCAGCTCGATGGATCAAAGCCGCATTTGGCGTTCGACGATCAACTCGGAAGAATGTTCCGCGCGCTCGACTCGGCAATGCAACTACTGGCCAGCGACAAAACTGCCGCTTCCGACGAATCATCAGAACGCATTAAAGCACGATTGAACGACTTGATCCTGTATGCCCGCTATGTCGACCTCTTTGACCGCTACCAGCATGCCGAGGGCTCAGCACGGCAGGCGGCGTTCGAAGCGATGATTCGCCACACATACCGCATGCGGCAAACCATGCTCGTCCACGCGAAAGCGCTGTATCGCGACGTCGTCGCCCGCGACAAGAAGGTCTCGATTCCGATTGATGCCACGTGGTCGGTGGCTGAATCGAAGAATCCTTGGAAAACGAGTACACCTTTCAGTGCAGAGGAATTGAATACATTTCTGCGCGAAGGAATTGAACAGCATCAACTGCTCAATTTGGACTTCGAGCCGATCGCGTACAGCGAAGACCTTGTCCCGGCAACGTCATTGAAGCTGACGACAGCCTCTCCCGGTGTGGCCACGCGCGGCCGCGGCAGCCGGACGTTTTACACTTACATTGCGAAAGCACCGGCGAAGTTGTCGCTGAAGATTACCGGTGGATTGATCGCCCATTACCGCGATCGTGGAAACGTGCGGATCGCACTATCGAAAATCGGCGGTGAAAGCCAGACTGGCGAACGCGAAACACTGGTTGCCAGCGATAGCAGCGTACCGCCCGACGGCAAGGCCCGTCGGGTCACTCTCTCCGTCACGACAACCGGCTTGCACAAGCTCAACATCTCCGATGGCGGCGACCTGACCAGTGTGGAATGGCCCGCCGATCTGCCGGTCAGTTACAAGTCGAGCATCGACGAGCCGATCAAGACCAGCGGCCGTTGGTCGCTCTATTTCTATGTGCCGCGCGGCACCAAGGTCGTCGGTCTGTATGGCGGCGGATCACCCGGCACCATTCTCGACCCTACCGGCAAGAAGGTTTTTTCGTTCGACGACCACAAGGCAGGCTATTACAGCATCCCAGTCGCCGCCGGCACCGACGGCAAACTGTGGAAGGTGCATCAAGCAGCCGGTGCCGTCAGGCTGCTGACCGTCCCACCCTATCTGGCCCGTTCAGCCAGCGAATTGCTGCTGCCTCATGAAGTTGTTCAGCGTGATTCACAGTAACCTCTGATGGATCCAGTCACGGCAGCATGACCTTAAACCCCGTTTCTTGATCCATGCGAAATACGTAAACCGTTTCCGCCTCAAGCTCTGGCACAATCGTAGCCGTCGCGAGAGCGGACTCAACGCCAGAAACTCGCTCGTACCAATTCATGTCGCTCGGGCTCTGCATCAGCCTCAGGCCATGGTCGGAGCGGGTCGAACCCCAGCGGAAGACGTAAGTCGCGGCATGGATCGGTCTTTTTTGCCGCGCCCGCCTACCGCCGGCGGCATCGAATGATGCTAGCGTGAATGCGATGCACTTTTTTCTGGTACTATCGCCCAATATTCACTGGATGTCCTCAGCGCTATCAACGCCGCCGCTAAAGTACTCGCCGAATCCAATGAGCCCCTGACCGCCAAGCAATTGATCGAACACATGGCGGCAAACTAGGCAGCCTTTATTGGATAAGAGATAAGAGGGGGAAGCCAGCCATAACTTCGCTGCATTTCACAACAAGGCACATTTCCATGCCTCTTTGACACCCATCAACCATCCTGCTGATCATCGACATCAACGACCAGACGAATGCCAATATGTTCCGTTCCCCTTTGCAGGGAAGGTACAGTTGGCCACCGCCCAGTTGCCCGTAAGGATGTGGCTTGAAAGTTCCAGCAACCGCCCCGCATGATCCGTTTGGTCCCCGCGGCTGGCCCGATCGGATCGATCAGCGGTGATTCGGAATGAGTCGGGTAAGGACCGTACCAATCGTTGCACCATTCCATGACGTTTCCCGCCATGTCCAGAATCCCGAAGGGACTGACATCACCTGGCGTCGCTCCCACCGCCTCCGGTTTCCCTCCCTTGCCGAAGATGCGACCGTAAACTGCCCGGCCTGGGTTGGGCTCTTCATCACCCCACGGGTAGCGCCTTCCGTCGCTGCCACGTGCCGCAAATTCCCACTCCGCTTCACGCGGCAGACGTCCGCCGGCCCAACGACAATAGGCCGCCGCTTCTTCCCAAGTCACTCCCACGACCGGTTGGTCCGGCTGATCAAAGAGTGCTTTGCTGTCATACTCCGACGGCGTCCCGTTTGTTTCTTTCAAGAACTGTCGAAACTGCGCGTTGCTGACTTCCGTACGTCCCATCCAAAACGGCGAAACCCGCACGCGATGTGGCGATCGTTCAACGGAAAACTCATCACTTCCCATGATAAATTCACCACCGGGAATGTGGATCAGTGTCGTGCGATCTTTGCTGTTTAACCGTGTGAGTCGCGGTGTCATTTCAGCTCTACGATTTCTGTAAAACGTTTTCGATGACCGCCCCTTCACAAAGGCGATGCGGGCGGCCCGCGCTATCATGAATCATGGTTTCAGGGTCGACCCCACAACAATGCATGATCGTGGCGTACAGATCCCAAGGGCCGATCGGGTCAGTTGCTGGATAGGCGCCCGTCCGGTTCGACGATCCATAGAGGTATCCCCGCTTGATGCCACCTCCGGCGATTAATAGCGAGCAACAGCCCCCCCAGTGGTCGCGGCCGGCATCTTGATTGATTCTTGGGGTGCGACCAAATTCCCCGGAAGCCACGACCAACGTCTCGTCGAGCAGACCACGTTCTTCCAGGTCGATCAGCAAGGCTGAAATGCAACCATCCAGTTTCGGGAGCAGATGGCCCTTGCAGATGTTGAAATTGTCGTGGTGCGTATCCAGACCGCCATCACCCCGATTGCGATAATTCACCTGCACAACGGGAACACCCGCCTCCACCAAACGGCGCGATAACAAAACATTCTGACCAAAAGGATGATCCCCATAGGCGGCCCGCGTTGCCGGTGACTCCGCCTCGATATTGAACGCAGCCCGCGTGCGGGCGCTCGTCAATATGTCAAACGCTCGCTCCTGGTAGGTCGCGAAGCTGCTCGCACCAGGTCGTTGTTTCGAGGCCTTTTCGCGCGTACTTAAACTGTCGAGCAGTCCCTGGCGGCGATCCAGTCTTGTCCGTGAAATGTCGTCCAATAGCCTGAATTCGGGCACATTAAAATTCGGCTCATTGGCGTCTTGTTTGAGAACATAAGGTGCCCAACTTTGTCCTAGAAAGCCGCCGGTTTGGCCGATGTGTGTCGAGATCAACCCTCCGGTGAGCACAAAACTGGGAACCGGTTTTTGTATTGGCCTCAAGTAGCTAATCGCGGAGCCATAGCTGGGGAAATCAGTCGGAGCGGGTCTTGCGTTGGCCGTGTTGGGCTGCGGATAAGGACGACCGGTCATCAACGCATAGTAAGCCGACTCGTGTCCGTTGTCTGGATGTGTCATAGAACGGATGACAGTATACATGTGCGCCAGCTTAGCCAGCTTGGGCATGTATTCACAAATCCGAAAGCCGGGCTGCGATGTGGCGATTGATTGAAACTCTCCACGAAAATCCGCCGGAGCGTCTTCCTGGATGTCGTAGGTTTCCTGGTGCGGAGGTCCACCAAAGAGCGATAGGAAAATCAATCGCTTCGCGGTGCCTCGCGACGTGGATTCTTGAGCTGCTGCATTGGCAGCCATGCCGTTCAAAGTCAGCGCGCCAATTCCCCCCAGCGTGAGTACCTCACGCCGCGACACTCGGTCGTGGAATCCTGCCCAAGGATCAACAAACTCTAGCATCCGGCAACCTCGAAGAACGAGTCTCTTACCTAACGCTCATACGACTATGACTCTGACAGATTTCGACAATACGTATCATATCCGTTGCTTCAATTCGGTGCGAGAGCAGCACAGTTTCATAGTGGATTCAATCAGCTTGCCGGATTTATTTACCGTCTTCGTATCCACCAAGCGATTTCGGTCGCTCTCAACCGCCCGTTGTCAGAATCGCTCCATTGGTAAGCAATCCTGTCGTTGTTATTAAGTATGATGAATCTCTTTGAAGTAAATATAAAGGGCTGAGGGAAAATATTGCATCATCAGGTGCAAGAACGCGCTGTCAGCTCCATCAAGCATACCCAAACAAATCCCCCCACCGCGTCGTCGTCGTCCACCGCCACATGCAAATACGCCGACGTGGTCAGCAGACTCGCAGGCCAATTTGCCGATTCGAAATCGATAAGCGGCCGATTGCGACGGAGATGGATTGAGGGCGGCAGCGGGGCTTATGGGCCGCTATGCACGATACAGAACAATGTATTCGGAACACTCTAATAAATGCGATTTTTAAGATCCGTTCGCGCACTTGCCAATGATCGCTGAAATCCCCGATGTGGTTCGTTACCATGACTTGCATACGATGGTCACCGCTTTATTGACTCCCTCATGATTGAAACCACATCCATGACAACCAAATGTCGACAACATCTTCAGTGTGTCCTATTGATCTGTGCTGTTCTTGGCGGCAAGTTGCTGTGCGGCGCGGAAACTGAAGACGATGCCATAACCATTGGCACTCAAAAGCAACTCTTTGTAGACAATCGATTGATTGCATCAAGCCAAGGTGTCACGCTGACGATGAACGAGCCTCGCCGCGATGGGCAGGTGCTCATCAAGTGCGACCAACCATGGGAACAGGGAGCGTCGATTGCCGTCTATTCCAGTGTGTTGAAGGACAACGGCAAAGTCCGGTTATGGTACGACATCATCCGCCCGACCGGTCCGGGACCTTACGACCATGAGCGGCGCGTTGCCTATGCCGAATCGAAAAACGGCATTGATTTCGTCAAGCCAATTCAAAAACTTGCATGAAGTCGACGGATCGAAGGCCAACAACATCGTGCTGCCGGGAGTGATTGGTGGCTGCTCGGTCTGGATTGATGAAAACGCCCCGCTCGAACATCGCTATAAAACCCAGGCCAAGGTTTACCCATCAGGCCAGCTTCACATGCACAGCTCGCCCGACGGATTGAACTGGAAATTCTTCCAACGCCTCGAACCGGGACCCGGTGGCTGGGATACACAAAGCATCGTCTTTTGGGATTCTGAGATCTCACGATACGTGTTGTTCACACGCCGCTGGGTCCGACTTGAGCCTCGGCAGACGAGCTACCGTACTGTCAGACGATTGGAATCGACCGATTTCAAACATTGGGAGAACGAAACGGTGGCTTTTCAAGCCGACGAAATCGATCTGGCCTCGCAAGAGACACCCAACGGTCAACCTCCCGTTGATTATTACGGCGCTGACGTTTTTGAGTATGAAGGTCTCAAGATCATGCTGGCTGAAGCCTATTGGCATTGGCAGTCACGCGAACCACTCAAAGGCTTAGGACCATCTGGTTTCGACGTGCATCTCGCGGCCAGCCGGGACGGGAAACAGTTTCAACGAATTGGCAACCGCAAGGCATTTATGGCAATGGGACCATCGGGCCAATTCGACTCGCGCTATGTCTGGGCATTGCCTCATCCCGTTCGAATGGACGATGAGTTGTGGATTTACTATGTCGGTTCAAACCGCGACCACGACGGGAATATCGATCCCGCTGCCAATGGCCAACATTTGTCCGGAATCGGCCGAGCCGTTTTGCGTCTCGATGGATTCGTCTCTGCCGATGCGGACTATAAAGGAGGCCAAATCACCACCCCACCAATATTATTCGAAGGCAACCGCTTAGAACTCAACGTCGATGCGAGTGGAGGCGGTTCGGTTTTGGTCGAAGTCCTAGATCCCAGTGGAAGCCCCCTCCCGGGCTTCACCAAACAAGACGCCACACCCATCAACACGAATTCAGTCCGAGCTCAAGTTTCCTGGGGTGATCGAGACGACCTCAGCAGCCTGGCCAACCAGCCGGTTCGACTCCGATTTCATCTGAAAAACTGCAAATTGTATGCGTTTCAGTTTCGCGAGTAATGCTTGCATCCGACGAGAATTCGGGCTTTCGGAACGGACATCGCGTCGTGTGTTTCGGATTGCATTGGACGCCAATCCCGTTGAGACACCCTTCTGGAGAAACTTATCCCACGTGTCGATTCTCTCCGCTCATTACCCCAAGCATGGCTGCAACACGAATGATCGCCTTAAGTGCTCCAGATTCAACAGCGATGCCGACAAAGTTGCGAGACGACCATTAAAAGCAAGTGAGCCTGTATACCGTATTTCAGTCCCAGCCCACGCGAATCACTCAGGCCGCTCGACCTATTCTCGCGGAAAGCGGTAACATGCCATCAGGTGCGTTTCGGTGCCCTTCTGGAATCCTTTTCCAACATGTATTTGCCCGAAGTGCCGCTTTCGTTGAAAGACCAATCTCGCGACACCAAACCGGCTGTTTTGCAGCAGGTGCCTAACAGAGCAAAGCGTTTTTCACTCACGACAAGGGAATCGAATCATGCAACGACGAACGTTTTTAGGCTCTCTGGGTTTGGGCATGACAGCTGCTGCTTTCGGTGAAAACCTTTCTCTATCACGGGCTGATTCCGCGGAAGCAATAAATAGGAAGACTTTTACGACCAACCGCGAAGATGGGCGATTTCAGGACACTGCCGGGTTCCTGCAAAATCAGATGAAAAACAACCCGCCGAAGTTGGCGTTCAATCCCCAGATGAAAAAGGCGGAGTTTCCTGCCTGGCAGGAAGCGGTTCGCAACAAACTGCGGGACCTGCTCGCATTCCCCGAGGTTCCCAAGCAGCCGGAACCGAAACGACTCTGGATCCGCCACAGGGAAGGATACCAGCTTCAAAAATGGGAAGCGTATCCCGAACCGGGGTGTGTCGTTCCCTTTATGGTTCTGATTCCAGACGGGATCACGCAAAGTACTCCCGCTGCAACCGTCATGTGTTTCCCTGGCTCGACCTGGAGTCTAGAAAGCCTGGTGGGTGAACCAGAAATTGGAAAAAAGGCAAAAGACAACGTCAAAAATCGTACTGACTGGAAATGGCAAGACAACCGGATGGCATTACACATCGCCCAACAGGGCATGGTGAGCATCGCCGTTGCCAACCCTGCCACGAACGATACCGACAGCCCGCTTCGGGGGCGTGCGCAAACCTCGATCAACGCAATCCTGCTGGGACGTTGTTATCTGGGCATCTCCGCTTTTCAAAAAGCGCATATCATGGAATGGGCGAGTCGACAGCCATTCGTTGATAAAAACCGGATGGGCGTTTGCGGACACTCTCTCGGCTCCGAGCCGGCAGATGTTTTGGGGGTTCTTTATCCTGACTTGGTGAAAGCCATCGTCCACAACGATTTTTGTTGCAACTGGATTGAACGAACAATCGTCATGAATGGCGAACCGGTCTCCGATCATCACGTTATTCCGGGCATGTACCAATGGTTCGACGCGACCGACTGGGAGGCTTCGCTGGCTCCCAGACCGTTGCTATTCACCGAAGGAGGCCGAGCCAATCAGCTCGCGAAAATCGAAGCCGCCTACCGACTCAACGGTGCTGAGGACAAACTGAAGATTTACTACTACAAAAAATACAGCAACCCTGCCGACCGCCCCTTCGATTTCAAACCGATCCCTGAGGGGTTAACACTCGAGGAATACTTCCAATACGCCAATGTCGATGCCCCCAAGCACGTCTTCCGCCCGAAGCGCGTCCTGCCGTGGTTGAAGAAAGTGTTGTAGATGAGGCCGAATTCAGTTTTCTTCCACACGATCACCGCCGGTGTGCCTGACTCTGAGTTTTACCGCGTCATCCCGGTGGGGGAAATCGCGGATGGCCTGCACTCCTATCTTCCACCATCGACAAGGTCCTCATTGAGAAGAACGGAAAATTCGTTGCCACTGGAGGCGGCCAACACCATTCCAACCTGCTGTTTGCGATCATCTATCAGGAAAGTTGGCAAATCATTTCAAATTCGGTGCCGTCGAGCGAATAACTGCTGGTAAAGCTCGTATCGTTGCGCTTGCACCAAATCCAGATCCCGAGCGAATTAGGCAACGGCACGATCGCACCCAGGTGAACGCTCTCCATAACCCAAACGTCCGCCACATAACAAGCGGGTCGGCACCAGCAGAGACAACAGAGCATTTATCCAATCGGCCCAACCGGTGTCGCGCGCAACAATCTCGCCGACAAACCGGCAAGAGACACCACCGCCGTAACCCCTTGCCAAAACTCCCCGACCAACGCAAAAAGCCGAGGCACTAGGCCTCGGCTTGATTCGTTTACACGCGGGTCGGTTTGAGTTCGACGACGTGCGTTAAATGGCGGGGACAGGATTCGGATGTCCGACTGCCGGCTTATGAACTTAAGGATTTAGCACGTTGCGGGTGCATCGTGCGAGCATAAACAGTAGCGGCTGGAGGACCCGTCCCATCTTGGTAGGAACCCGTTACCAATTCAGCGGTTCTCGAAATCGGTATAAAGAGAATTTTTATGGAGAGGGTTTACCCCGGGGAGGGCGGGAACGTTTGGCGGAGAAAGCCAAGGGAATCGCCCCAGCAATACTCAAATAAATCTCGGGTTTCGATCCAGCCGATTTCAGCGACACGAATTCGAATCGTGATTTGAAAGAGAATCGGTAGGCTGAAATGCTCGAACCTCAATCCGCCCCTGGGGTTCGTGCACGGCAGAGTTTTTTAACCCTACGCTCCAGGACCGAAAGTGTGGAGTAGATTCTTGTACGCACTGTCAACTGGCTGTTGGAAGATGGGCGATGCGGATGAGGCGGACGCTGTCTTCGCCGTGCTCGAGCGTGTCGATCCAATTCATTTGCTGCCAGTGATATCGGATTTGTATGCGAGGTATAGTCCCTGAAAGGAGCGATTCTAATGCTTGGTGAAGTTGCGCTGCGATCGTTGCCCGTGATGCGATAGCACGTTGTGAACCTGGCGTGCGCTGCATAAGTAGAATATCGGAGGCAAGGATTTCGATGTCGTTGAACAGCTGACGCACTTGTTCTTCAGACAAGAAAGCTTCGCGCATCGGTGGTAGTTCGGACAGGTCCATTCCGTCATGGTTGACCGGCTGCGGGACGGGCTGCAGGTTGTGCGATTGGTCACCCATTGAGTGTTCGTTGCGATCGGCAATTTTTTCCGGAGCCGCGCGGTATGGGCGCAGTCGAAACCAGTCGCGGCGCGACATTTTATTATCGTTTGCCATGTGGGCCTTTGTCTTCGATATTCGGGCCTTGGAGAAATTGTGGCTTCGCGACCAGAAATGTTTGATCTGTATCCGCTGATGGTGCATGACACTGCTGGCAGTTGTTTCTCCAGGGATGTGTTGTACGAATTCCCTGCAGTCCCGCATAGCCATGACAACTCATGCAGTTGGAACGCATCCAGGTCGCGTGCGGGATTTGTGGCGGAGCACCCGGGAAAGCGCGGGGGCCTCGTTGGGGGGCTTTCACACCATCAAAGTGGTTCTCGCGAAAGAGGATCGGATTCGCATGTCGAGGACGACTTTCGACATGACACTGCGTGCAGTTGGTTAAAAACTGATGGGACATGGGGGGGATTCGTAGCGACATCGTTTTTGCACCGTCGCTATGGCAGGCCACACAGGAAGCATCTGAAATCTGGTCTATTGAATGCGGAATCGTCGGTGGTGCACCATTGAACGCGCGATTATTATCGCGTTGCCATAGCGCAACTTGTTTGTCTTCCGGTTCGATGATGACCTTCGCCTCTGGATCAACTATCGACTTGAGGCCGGTAAGAAGCGTCTGGCTTCGCCGTTTAAAAGTTGTTTGCGGCATGTCTGCGTAATGTGTTGCGGGAATCACTCCCGGTTCGGTCGTGGAAAGTGCTTCGATGTGACCGTCGTTCACACGTAATGGAGGTGGGGTTTCCGGTGCGGTCATCGGAGATTGAAGTCCGGTAAAGTAACCGGCGACAGCCAAAGAAATTACTACAAGAGCAATGAGTATGGCCGCGTTCGACTTTGGCTCGGCGTTCATCATGACACCTTCTTGATCCGCACGGCAGACTTTTTGTAATCCGGCTGTTTTGAAAACGGGTCGATGGCGTCGAGTGTCAGGTCATTGACCAGCAGGGATTCATCGAAGAAGGGGATAAAAACTGTCCCACGCGGCGGTTGCCCGCGCCCGTCAATCCACGCAGGAATCACTAGCGAGCCGCGACGCGACTCGACTTGCACTTGATCACCATTGCGAATCCCGTAAGCGTCAGCGTCTTCCGCACTGATCTCCAGATATCCTCCCGGCATTGCGCGGCTCAATTCTGGAATGCGACGTGTCATCGAACCGGTATGCCAATGTTCCAAAACGCGTCCCGTACACAGCATCAGCGGATATTCATTATCGGGTACCTCGGCGGGGGCGATCCAAGGATGAAACCAAATCTGGGCGCGGTCATCTTGGGTCGAGGAGTGGTAAAATTGAATCTCTTCACCCGGTTCCACATAGGGATCGTAGCCTTCAGAAAACCGCCAGCGTGTCTCGTGCCATTCGTCATTTTGTTCAACCACCGGCCAGCGGAGACCGTGAGCTTTTACATACTCATCGTATGGAGCGAGATCCTTGTGTTTCAGTCGACTGAACTGTCGGTATTCGTCGAAGAGATGTTTGTCTACATTCACGTCATAGTAATGCTCCCAATCCCAGATGGGGACTGGTTTGTCGTCGTTATCTTTGACTTCAAATAGGAAGCGATTATCGCGATCCTGCATACCTTTGTTGCCGCGATCAAATAATTCATGAGCGACGGCAATCGTTTGCCAACAGTCATCGCGAGCATCCCCGGGGGGATCGACCATTTTGAACCATTGCTGCGTGCGGCGTTCGGAGTTCCCGACAACACCGTTTTTCTCGACCCACATCGCGGACGGTAGAATTAAGTCCGCCAGCCGTGTTGTCGCGGTTGGATAGACGTCGCTGACAATCAAGAATTTATCTTTTAGGTTGGCCTTGTTGTTTTCCTTGGGGTTGAACAATTTATTGAGATTTGGCAGCGTTTGGCCGGGGTTGGTTACCTGAACCCAGATCGTGCCAATATCGCCGCCTTGATCGGTAGGAGTGCAAAAACTCTCCCACATTTTGACGGTATGATATCCGGGAGTCGACTGGATGCGGCCAGCCGGAATGTTCCAGAAATCCTCGGCCTGTTTACGATGCTCTTCATTGGTAACGACTCGACCTCCGGGCAAGGCATGCGACAGTGTGCCGACTTCTCGAACCGTTCCGCAGGCCGATGGTTGACCAGTCAGACTGGTGGGTGCGTTTCCGGGAGTGCCAAAGTGACCGCTTAAGAGGTGGACGCCATGCACCATTGAGTTGATAGCGGTTCCACGGGTGTGTTGATTCATCCCCATGCACCACAGCGATGTGATCTTGAGTTCAGGATTCCCGAACAGATCACCCAGCATACGGATTTTTTCAGCGGGGACACCAGATAGCTGTTCGACATGCTCAGGGGTGTACGGCTCGAGAAACGACTTGTAGTCGTCAAAAGAAATTGCCTTGCCGTGCAGGTTGGGGTTCTCGTCGTCAGGTGCTTTGAAGTTGCAGAAAGAGTCAACGAACTTGCGGTCGTACGTTCCATTCTTGATCAGAAGGTGAGCAATGCCATTGGCAATGGCTAGGTCGCCATGGCCTTTCATTTCCAAATAATGCTGACAGGCCTCGGTTGTGCGCGTGCGTCGTGTCCCAATGTCGATTAGCAGGACTTTCTCGCCGCGACTACGTCGATCAGTGACACGAGAGAATAGTACTGGGTGCATCTCCGCTGGATTGTTTCCCCACATGATCAGGACATCGCAAACGTCGAGGTCGTCATAGCAACCCGCCGGTTCGTCGACCCCGTACGTGGCTAGAAACCCGGTGACAGCTGACGCCATACAGAGCCGGGCATTGGGGTCGATATGATTATTCGACAGTCCGCCTTTCATGAATTTCTGAGCGGCGTAGCCTTCTGGAATGGTCCACTGTCCAGAACCATAAAAAGCGAAGCGTTCTGGCGCTGCTTCGATGCGATCAGCGATTGTCTGGATTGCATCATTCCAGGAAATCTCTTGAAAGTGGTCGCCATTTCGCAACAGTGGCTTGGTCAGGCGATCTTTCCCGTAGAGTGCAGAACCGACATGATAACCTTTGACGCAGAGTAACCCTTTGTTGACGTCTGCATTTCTATCACCGGCTACGGCGACGACTTTGCTGTCTTGGACTCCAACTTGGACATGGCATCCGGTCCCACAAAATCGGCACGGAGCTTTATTCCATTGAATTTCTGATTTCGGTTCCTCTGCAAGGATAGGCAGAGAGTAATTTGTGCCTCCGGCAACGGCAGTTGCTGCTGCCATTGCGGATACCTTAATGAATTGCCGCCGTTGGAGAGATTCGTTGGCCTGTGATCTGTCGCTGTTCATGGTTGCTTCATTCTTTCCGGCGTGGCTGCGGCATCACGTTCTTGCTTGTCTTCAAAGTGGACAAAAACGACATCAACAAACGCCACTCCAGGGCATTCTTGAAGGAGTCGCGTTGTTTCTTCGAGTGTATGCGGAGACGGTGAATCGATTGTCATCGGAATTCGATGTGCGTCGCTAGCGAAATCGCCGATTTCTACATTTGGAATTTTGGCGATGCCGGCGATGATATGAGGCAGTTGTCCATCGTATACTTCGAGCGTGGCGACAATACCGGCGATCATGATAGGCCTTCTTCATTTCGGGGAAGTCGTCCACAGTCTCGGACGAGAAGGCGGTTTTCGGTGGTCAGGCTGCTATTCTAGACATAAGAGTCTACATTTGTTACCTTGTTTTCGTCAACAGCCATGTATGCACTTTGAGCCGTAATTTCCATTGGTGCTGTATACGAATCGATACGTCAACCAGGAGGCGGTAATTCATCGAGATTGCCCCCAGAGAAACTGACACCGCTTGATGTCTTACTGGCGGTCGACACAATATCTGGAAATACCGAGTGCCCGCTGGGTATCGCTGGACCTGAACCGTTGTGTCCTTTGTGTGGGATTCTGGATGAAGCGATTTGACTTGTCGATGAGGCATTCACTCAGGCATGAAATTTAGACCCGATTCCACGAAAGCGTCCACGACAGTGCGACTTTCTCCACGACAATCAAGCGCAGTAACTGCTGGTCAAGGTAAATATTTGTTGCGGCAAATTGCCTTTCTGGTTGGTCTTCTGTGCATCTTGATTGCAGGGATTGGGGTAACGGCGACATTTCTCAACACTGGCAACGCAGAGGCGGGATCCGATTCGGCCACGGAGCATCCTGCTGAACCTGATCACAAATCCGCTTCGCGCGGAGATGATGCAGGTCGCTCGAAAACGAAGTTTCCCGTTTCCATCAGAAAGCCAGCCGGACCCCCTCGTGTTGACACTGGCTTGATCGATTTGCATGGAGAACCAGTCATGGCGGCCTGCTCTACATGCCACAGCACTCGTCCGCCAAATCCTCTGAATAGGACGAGTAAAGATTTAGATGAATTCCATGGCGGGATGGCGTTCTCGCACGGCGCGGTCAGTTGTCTGTCGTGTCACAATGATCAAGACTATGACACGTTGAAATTGGCGGACGGTCGTCGAATTGAGTTCACGGATGTAATGACGCTCTGTGCCCAATGTCACGGACCGCAGATGACTGCCTACCAGCATGGGGCGCACGGTGGGATGACCGGTCACTGGGATTTGACACGTGGACCGCAAGTCAAAAACAACTGCATCGATTGCCACAATCCCCATGCGCCGCAGTTTCCCAAGATGCAGCCCACTTTCAAGCCACGCGATCGCTTTCTCGATCAACCGAGGACAGAACATTGAGTGTCGATGACCAAACCTCCCCAGAGCCACAAACGGGGGACTTCAACGAGGCACTGCTGCCGATTTTGAATCAGCCACCGACGCGTCGTACCGCATTAAAAGCTGCCGGTGCCGCGCTCGGTTTGGCCGCGTTTGGGAAAGCGATTTCACCCCTCTGGAGTATTCCTGAAAACGTCTCGACGGATGAGTTTCTTCAACAACACTACAAGGAACTTACGGACGAGGACAAGAGAAAAGTCTTTGAGCGACTCGAAGCGGAAACAAAAGAGTTGCACGGCGCGAGCGTCACGATTTCCGACCCGAAGCCGATTCCCGGTGTTCGCTTTGGCTACGCAATCAATCTCAGCAAGTGCAACGGCAATGGGGCGTGCATGGAAGCTTGCAGCAAAGAGAACAATCACCACCGGGGCGTCGATCAGTCCTATATTCGTGTGCTCGAAATGTCCAAAGGTTCGATGGACATGGAAGAAGGCAACACGACTTACGACCATACCGTTCCACAAGATGACAAGTATTACATGCCGGTTCAGTGCCAACAATGTGATAACCCGCCTTGTGTGACGGTTTGTCCCGTTGAAGCAACTTGGAAAGAGGATGACGGCATCGTTGTGGTCGATTACAACTGGTGTATCGGCTGTCGTTATTGCGAAGCTGCCTGCCCTTATCACGCTCGGCGATTCAATTGGGAAGAGCCAGAGATTCCGTCTGATGAGATCAACCCGGATCAGGGGTATCTGTCAAACCGAATCCGACCGCAGGGTACGATGGAAAAATGCCACTTCTGCCTGCACCGAACGCGCGAAGGTCGATTGCCTGCGTGTCTTGAAGCTTGTCCGACGGGTGCGCGGATGTTCGGTGATTTGAACGACCCCGATTCAGATATCAATTGGGTTCTCAAAAACAAGCGTGTATTTGTTTTGAAAGAAGATCTCGGAACACAACCCAGTTTCTTTTACTTTTTTGATTCTTGATAATGTCCACTGCCATCGCACCTAAATTGTCCGGCGCCGCCGCTCACCCGATTCGTAGTTACCCTAAGTTTCTCTGGTGGGGACTGGGCCAAGCTACAAATGGTGGGCTGCTGTTCTACCTCTGGATGTTCGTGCTGACGGCGATTGCTCTCGTCGGGGCCAACGCATGGGCCGTTCAGGTTGCCGATGGCATGATCGTCACGAACATGACTGATCACGTCAGTTGGGGACTCTATATCGCCAACTTCACATTCATGGTCGGAGTCGCCGCGGGCGGCGTGATGATGGTCATCCCCGCATATTTATATCACGACAAGAAGATGCACGATGTTGTGATCATTGGCGAGGTGCTAGCTATCGCAGCTATCGTGATGTGCCTACTATTCGTCGTGGCTGACCTTGGTCGTCCTGAGCGATTCTGGCATCTGATTCCTGGAATCGGGCGCTTTAATTGGCCTATGTCGATGCTGACTTGGGATGTCATTGTGCTGAATGTGTACCTGTTACTGAATCTCCACATATGTGGCTACTTGCTCTACATGAGGTTCCTTAACCGTCAGCCAAACAATTGGTGGTATGTCCCGTTTGTGTGGGTTTCCGTCTTTTGGGCCATCTCGATTCACACCGTCACTGCATTTTTGTACTGCGGGCTAGGCGGACGGCCATTCTGGAACACCGCATTACTCGCACCACGATTTCTGGCGAGTGCATTCGTTGCCGGGCCAGCTTTTATTCTGATCTTGTTTGCCATCATCCAACGCGTGACGGGCGAGAAAATTAATGATGCACCCCGGCTATTGCTCATCAACATTATCCGAGTCACCGCGGTCGTGAATCTGCTGATGGTCGTCTCGGAAGTCTTCACTGAGTTTTACACAGGAGGCGGTCACACTGCTTCTGCACGATATCTTTTTCTCGGTCTGCATGGCCACAATGCGCTCGTGCCGTGGATTTGGACAGCAATCGCTTTTAATGTCGTGTCCGCGGGATTGTTTCTATCGCCGCTTGTCCAGCGTTACTCGGCAGTCTTGATTGTAGCTTGTGTACTGGCCTTCATTGGAGCATGGATCGAAAAGGGGATGGGATTGATCGTCCCCGGCTTTATTCCCAGCACGCTTCACGAGATTGTTGAATACACTCCCAGTCTCGCCGAATGGAAGATCAGTGCCGGCATCTGGGCTCTAGGTTTGATGGTGCTGACCATCTTGCTCAAGATGTCGATGGCCGTCATTTCAACAAGTTCAAAACCAATCGTGCCAGAGAATCCGTCGGCTCACGCCGCCTAAAAAACGATGACGGTCGTAAGTGGAACCCGCAAAGGACAGTAAATCAATAAGTCCTCGCCGGTACTGACTGTTGAAATAAGTGACAGCCGATCGCTTTGCAACTTGATACGACAATCTCTCAGCGGCGAGGAGCGCCGATAGTGTCGTCGATGAGGACACGACTCTCCTGTCATCGCTTCATCACCAACCAGGTGTGACTGCAATTGTTTGGATTGGCCGACAATCTAGCCATTTCCCTCAGACGGCTGGCTTTACCGTAGAGCGTGTGGCATTGGTCATGGGCGACCCTGTGGGAGAAGCTCATCATGCTCGGTCTGTGACATTCCAGATGACTATGGTGGCTATCCCCGCCAGTGGTTTTGGGAAATTCTGCGAAGAATCGCCCGGCTAAAAATGAAAAGACCACTCTTCACACAGGGATGATGCTGCGTATCGTCGCAGGATTGATGTTCTTGCATACGAGTGCAGGGACGCTGCGCTCCGCTGGACCTGCAAAGGCATTCGTGCCTGGCAGAGAGACATCGAGACAGGCGAACGGGAAGCCACCTCATGGAATGACACACGGTCTGAGGGTATCATCGAGAGAACTGAACGCCAGTGCGATCAGAACAGAATCCATCTGGGAAATGTCGGTTTACAATCCTTCGGGGTCGACGAACAATCAATGCTTGTCGTGATGTTGAGTGCGCCATACGGTCTGCTCTGCCCTAGGCTGATCTTGAGGAGTGGTTTATGGAGGCCAGCAACAGCGAACATGGCGATCGGCTTCACCCCACCGTCCAGCAGATGGATGCAGCGCGCGACTCATTCGCTGATGAGTTGCAGGCCGGGAATCACCCTCAGATCGAGACGACTTTGGACGCGGTTCCGCTCGATGAGCGTGAGGCGCTGTTACTAGAGTTGCTCGCCGTCGAATTGCTATATCGGCATCAAAGTGCAGAGCCCGTCTCGTCGGATGAGTACGAACTACGATTCCCACAGGCAGCGGATGAGATAAAGCGGCTCTTCGCAGAATTGCCAACGCTCAACCCAGGTGAGGGAGGTCTGGTCTCAACTGTCAGTCATGTTAAAAAGGGGGATGGTCCACGATATCGCGTGACGGGCGACCGGCCCACATTGGGTCAGTTTGGCGACTATGAGCTTCTGGAAGAGATTGCTCGCGGCGGCATGGGGGTTGTCTACCGCGCTTTGCAGAAGAAGGCCAACCGCGTTGTGGCGCTCAAGATGATACTGAGTGGCCAACTCGCCAGCCAGGAGGAGGTTCAGCGATTTCGGAGTGAAGCCGAGGCCGCTGCGATTCTGGATCACCCGAACATCGTACCCGTGTTCGATGTGGGCGAGCACAACGGGCAACCCTACTTCTCGATGGGGTACGTCGATGGCAAAAGCTTGGGGGAAGTCCTTCGCGACGGACCGCTGCCCCCGAAAGAGGCGGCAGGGATTGTACAGACAATCGCCGGCGCCATCGCTTGTGCTCACGACAATGGAGTGATCCACAGAGACTTAAAACCATCGAACGTGCTGCTGGACAAGAGCGGCAACCTGCGTGTCACCGACTTCGGACTCGCCAAGCAGGTCGAGTCGGACAGCGATCTGACGGCGACAGGTCAAGTGATGGGTACTCCCAGTTTCATGCCGCCGGAACAGGCAGCGGGTGATCTTGCGCGAGTCGATGTCCGATCGGATGTGTATTCGCTGGGAGCGATCCTCTACATGCTGTTGACGGGTCGCCCCCCGTTTCAATCGGCCAACATGATCGAGACCTTGCGGCAAGTGATCGATGACGTCCCCGTCGAACCACGTCTGTTGAACCGGTCGGTTGATCAGGATCTCGAAACCGTGTGCCTGAAGTGTCTCGAGAAAGACCCGTCCCAACGGTATCAGCAAGCTCAGGAGTTGAGTGACGAGTTGGGCCGTTACCTGGAAGGCAGTCCAATCCTCGCACGCTCGGTGACGCGACGAGAGCGAGTTTGGCGGTGGTGCAAACGTCAACCACTCCTTGCAGGCTTGAGCTTCGCAGCGGTTGCCAGTCTTTTGTTAGGGACCGGAGTGGCGCTCTATTTTGCCGTCTTGGCCCAACAACGAGCAACCCACGCCCAAGAGGGGACGCGCGTCGCCCTGACTGCACTCGAGACGATGATTGACAAGGTGCAGAATGGCTTGCGGAACGTACCGGGAGCGCAGGAGGTTCGACGCGAACTCTTGCAAGAGGCGTTGACGAGCCTGCAACAAGTGTCTGGCGAACTTCAGACCCAGTCGCGAGTCGACCGTGACACGGCAGTAGCTCTTGTCGATCTTGCTCTGCTGTTCGGCGAGTTCGGCGATGAAGAAGGCCTCAACTCCGTCGCCGTTGCCGAATCGAACTACCGAGCTTCAATCGACATTTTTCGTGAGTTAGTTCAACCGGGAGAAGAGGATGTGCCCCTGCTGAGAGACTACGCATGGTCATTAGGACAGGCCGGCAATTTCTATCTCGATCAAAATCGAGTCAGTGAAGCGAAGGAGCCACTGCAGGAGGCCCTTGCGATTCGACGGCGCATCGCTATAGGTCATCCAGAAGACGTGCAACACCAACTTCGACTCTCGCTTAGCCTCGCGGACTGGGGTGACTATCTGGCGATGAGCCGTAATTTCGGATCAGCCATCGAAGCGTTCGAAGAGGCGATTCCACTCGCTGTGGCTGCGACCAAGGCTGCGCCTGAGAACCTCGACGTCCTCAGACACTTGGGCGGATGTTATGAAAAAGCCGGCGATGCCTATCACGACCAGCAGATGAATGATAAGGCATTCGAGTATTTTCAAAAGAGTCGGGACACTGTGCACAGGATGTACGAAATCGATCCCAAATCACCCTTGGCCTTGGACTCTGTCTCCTTGAGCTATGAGCGAATGGGGAACCATTGGCTGCAGGTGGGTGACGCCGAGCAGGCACTGGCGATGTATGAAAAGATGAAGGAGTTCATCGAAAAGGCATTGGAGATTGATCCGACCAATCGGATCCTTCGTGAAGGATTGGCCACGGCGTACAATAAGTTAGCACGAGCACAGTCCACCCTTGGGCAACGAGAGGCAGCCAACAGCTCTCAACGAGAGGCAGCACAAATTCGCCAGGAACTGTCGGTGAGAACAGATTCTCCCTGAGCATCGTCTGTCAGTCGCGCGCGGTCTAAAAAACAATGACGGACTTAAGTTGAATCTGCAAAGGGAGCACAAACGAAAATTTCAGAGGGCGAAAAATTCTCTTAGACAGCAAAGAGGCAGAATGACTTTTCTTCCCTTTATGCTGCGACATTCCGACTTTCGTTTTGTAATACTTTGAAAATGCTTTTGCAATTGCAGCTGGGACCCACTGGGGCCGCTGGTATCATTGCGTCCGGGAGCGGTTGTGTCAGCGTGCTGGTGCGGTGGCTTTCTTGGCGAGTGTCTTTTTGAAAAAGGTGACGATCCGTTTCTCCGCCGTCGCCGGGCCACGGTGACCGCCGTCGTTGCTGATTTCGATTTCCGCTGCGATCCCCGCTTGTTTCAGGCGCGCGTGCATGTCTTTTGACTGTAGCCAGGGAACCGTCCGATCGTTCCGGCTGTGCAGTAGCAATATCGGTGGATCAGTCTCGTCGAGGTGGTTGATCGCCGACGCCTGGAGCCAGTTTGCATCGGTCGGGGAGAATTCCGCTCCGATCCATTCGCCGTTGGTGCGGCGTTTCTTTTCCGCATTGGGTTGCAGCGCCAACTGGTCCTCGTCGGTGAAACGGGCGACGAAATCGTAGACTCCGGCGATGCCAGCCGCCGCCTGGATGCGGCTCGACTCTTTCGCAGTTCCGCCCGGCGTTTCCAAGCCCTCGACGCCCTCGCTGACCGCCAACAACACAGCCAGCGTCGCGCCGGCGGAACGTCCCATCGCCCCGATGCGGTCGGGGTCGATACCATATTCTTCACTGTGCGTGCGAATAAAACGCACCGCGGAGCGGACGTCGGTTAGGGTGTCGCGATACTTATGATCCGGCCGACCCCGGTAGGAAATGAGCGCCGCTGCGAAGCCGTTATTCGCCAGCAGCTCGGCAAAGGGGCGAAACCGTTGCCCGTCCTGCGCTCGAAACCCTCCCCCTTGGATGACGATCACACAGGGGAGCGGGCCGGACGGATTTTGCGGTCGGTATAAATCGAGCGTGAGTTCGCGATCCCTGCGTGCAAAGACGAGTTCCTTCTGCACCGTGAATTTCGCCTCAGCTTGACCGCCGCCCGCCTCCACCGCAACCGCCGCCGCCAGCAGCTGACATGTTGCCCACAGTGCGAATGCACATTGTTTTATCATCGATCCCTCCTCAGAGCATGATTGGATTCGACCAGCCGTAACGGGAAACAGTCGATGATAGGGGGCGAGTCGCTCTGTTGCCATTCTTTCCGAGAACGGACCGGAATCGCCAGTCGTAACCGGGGAGAGTTGTGGTCAGGGGTTACGGATTAGCGCGCTCTGCTCTTTTGTCCGTTGCTGACTGTTCCTTGGCCTGAATCGAGTTGCGAATACCGTAAATCACCAAACTACTGGTATTTCGCATTGACCAAGATGCTGGGAGAACCTCAATAGGGGTCATGCCGCTGCGGATTCTCTTTCGCGGGTAAATGTCAAAACCTCTGGCATGGGTTTCAGTGGCAGTATTACTGGGGACGTTTGAGTCGTAATGAAAGGCTTTTCAATTTTCAAAAACAGTAAATAGCAGACTGAAATTGTGCCAGCCACGATCATGGAATCCAAGAGAATTCCCTGAACGGGAAGTTGCTTGCGAAGGACAGAGGAGAGAAACATCGAGGCTTCGTTATGAAGCAGATAGATTGAATAGCTGGCCGTTCCGAGTGCTGTTGCCATGCTGGGAAGAAATCTTAGGGACCAGGGCTTCGAGGGCGACTGGAGTTTTGAAAACCACGCATCGAATGGTTGTAGGCACCATAGGAACAGGGCTGAGAGGAGTGAGAACACCAATTGATCAGGCGTGATACTAAAGTGGCTAAAATACAACAGTGTTGAGCTAATGCCTGCAATCATTGCCAGGCAAATTCTTTTGTCCCAAGACCCAAGCAGATATTGTGCAGTCCAGCCCAGATTCTGGATGTACCACAAGAGCAAGCCACAGGAAAACCAGCTCCAGTATGGTAGGAACGTCCCGGCGGCGGCAGTCATTACGAAGGAAGGGTTGTGGAACCAAGTCGCTAAACTCAGGGCACTGATTGCGACTAAGCCGACCAAATAAAATCGACGCAGTGTCAGTAAGATGCCGACGGTGATGTAGAACTGCATCTCGATTGCCAGAGTCCAGTATGCTCCGTTGACTTGGCCAAAACGGGCCCACCAAGCGGCTTGATCCGATGTGACTCCGCGCGTGAGTGTCATGACCCCTACCCAGTCCACTGCGTCATAGGTGGGTAGATAAGGGTAGGGAATGCCCGGCACTTTTGCGGTCAATCCATCTTTGTGTAAGGCAATTGCAATACAACGTAGGATGAACACGATTCCTACGGAGAGCCAGAATGTTGGGTAAATCCTCCGCATTCGACTACGAAGGAATTGCCAAGGCGACTTGAGGCGTTCCTTGTTTCTTTCTGCCGCGAGAGCGATGCAATAGCCCGAAATGACGAAGAACAAAGGGACCGCTAGATCGCCGAGTTTAAAGAACGCATGAATCGTTGGCAGCGTCGACTGGAATGCCTCGGAAAATTGATAGTGAAATAGGAATACCCAGATTGCAGCCAAGCCACGAATGGGATCGAGCAGATAGAATCGATTCGGTCGTTTTGCTTGGTTGGTGACAGCAAGACCCATTTCATCACTCCATCTGCTCAGAGAGCGAGGCTCTGAATCCGAAGAATTCTACGGACTTCATGAACGCGCCATACTTTATGGGGCGAGCCCAATCGGAAAATTTAAGGTGTGTCGGTTTCTCAAGGAGCGGCCGAAGATTACCGCTTTAGGAAACGTCGCCCGACAATCATTGATGCCCAGCCAGCACACCGGCAAGTTGCGTCGGAAGGTCAGTGCCCCGACGGAGCCGATTCTTATGATGTTCGTCAGTTATTTAGAAAATGCCCTGATTTAGATTTAACATTCATCGTCAGTGTTTTATTGCAAGATTCAACACCGGTTTGCACAGTTGTGAAGAATGTTCCAAAAAGTAGGTCGGGTAAAATCCAGCAATCGCCTCAAATCATACTGCGCTCTTATGCAGGCTCGACGAAGAGAGCTCATCTCATTTAGTACATTTCCGTTGCCGGGTGCGAGAAGTTGCGGCAGGGCGACCTCCGCTCATTCGACCTGCGGGCAGAATGTGCGATTTCTGAAGTGAAATGTCACAAAAGTAAGTTTTTACCCTTAGAAGTGTTCTAAATACACCAGTTTTTCGGGACAAGCAGAACTTCACGTGCCGATTAAACAAGGTATCTAAACTCTGCTCGCCGCTACCGGTCCCATCTCGGAATTCCCCGATTGCCATTCAGACAATGTCACAAGGTTTGCAGCCATGCGAAACAACACGACTAAAATCGTGCGCGATTCCAAACGGCGAGTTTTATCGAATCATTTTTCCGGAACGCTTGTTGTCGAAGGGGCTCCTTCTGACAAATTTCGTTTAGATTCGTTGTCGTTTCCCGACGTCAAAGCGCTGTCGTTGATGGCGAAGCGAGTGAGCGATTTCACTTGGTCGTTGGTATTGTTGATCTTGTTTGCAATTCCCATGCTGGTCATTGCCGTCTTGGTCAAACTATCGTCACCCGGTCCGATCATCTACAAGCAGACGCGCGTTGGTCGTGGCGGACGTGAGTTTGAGCTCTACAAATTTCGGTCGATGTCGGTCGATGCCGAACAAAAAACAGGGCCAGTGTGGGCGGCGAAGAATGACCTGCGCCCGACGCGCGTGGGACGTTTTTTGCGGCGGTTTTCTCTCGACGAACTTCCGCAGTTTATTAACGTGCTTCGCGGTGAGATGAGTTTGGTCGGTCCCCGGCCGGAGCGGCCGCACTTTGTGGATAAATTCTCCCAGGAAATTCCCGAGTATCATTTGAGGCATCAAATGCTTCCCGGCTTGACGGGCTGGGCTCAGGTCTGCGGATGGCGCGGTGACACTTCGCTCCACAAACGATTGGAGTGTGACCTGGAATATATCAACGCGTGGTCACTCAAACGGGATGTCTATATCTGTTTGATGACACCTTTGGAGTTACTGCGGGGCGAAAGCTGTGACCGCTAACGCGACTTCGTCTAATACCCGGCGCCGATTCCTTTGGCTGTCGGTGGCGTTGAGTATCGCAGCATTTATCCAAATCTTCGATGCGTGGCGATCACCGGTGATTGCGCGCGATGGTATGCGGTTTATTGCGATCGCCCAAAAGCTGCACCGGCCGCGCGAAGCGTTCGCGTATTTTACTCAACACCCGGGCTATCCCGCATGCATCTGCATGGCACAAGGTGCTTTAGGGGTCTTCGAAGATGGCGCAACTGTCGAATCCTGGGTGCGGGCGGCGCGACTGACGAGTGGTATTTTTGGGTTGGGCTGCATTGTCGCTGTTTGGCTGCTAACGCGGGGACTTGTTGGCGATCTTGCGGCAAATCTGGCGGCGCTCATATTTGCCGTGCTTCCGATCGCCCGTTTGAATGCCGCGGATGCGCTGAGTGATTCGGGGCATTTATGCTTTTATCTATTCGGCGCCTGGTTTCTTTGCGATGCTGTCAACGGACGTGGAACGTGGCGATATGTCGCCGCAGGCTGTTGTTCCGGATTGGCCTATTGGATTCGTCCGGAGGGCTGGAGCGTGGCGTTGGTGGGCTGCCTGTTTTTGGGATTTGAGCTCTGCCGCAGCACCCTGTTGTCGCGACAACAAGCTTGGCGGGGACTCGTTCTGTTGATCACAGCGACGGCTATTGTTTCGGGACCTTATGTGCTGTTGTCCGGTAAGATCACCGACAAGGTTCGTCGCAAGGAAAATCTGGTCAAGTTCAGCCGGCATTTGAAACAGGCCAATGCAAAGTCGTCTGGCAAAGTGACCCCGTCGGTACGCATCGATCAAACGGGATTGCCCACAACCTTCCGAGGGGTGGCGAGTGTACTGGCCGCTGCGTTGGCGCAGCTATTTAAGAATATACTCGAGACGTATCAGGCACTTTTGTTGCCAGCCTGTTGGTCATTGTTGCCCAATAACAAGTTCCGCTTTCCAAGAGGTGCGTCCCGGGTGATTTGGGGGCTTGCTACTCTACACATGCTGTTGTTGGTGGGATTGTTTTTTACTGGTGGGTATATCTCTGAGCGACATTTGTTGCCGATTTTAGGCCTCTCAATGCCGGCCGTGGGGGTCGGACTATTACGTCTTGCGGTGGACATCGCGGTTGTCGTTACCCGGCTGGGAAACATTGGTACCGCTCGACGTGGGCGTCCCTGGACGTTGGCTTTTTTTTCGGCCCTGATGATTGTCACGCTGTTGCCGCAAGCTTTGCGTAATTCGCACGCACAGTTTCGTCCCGACTTAGCCGCTGCGGAATGGATTCGGCAGCATAAACGGCCGTTTGATAAAGTGATTACCAACACGCCGTATCCGCTCTTCTATGCGGAGACTTCGGGGAAGTGCGTTAAGCAGAATGAGGACTTCGGCAGGGAACTCGCAGGCCTGGCAAAACATCGAGTCTTGGTCATCGTTCAAAGAAAGCAAAAGCAGCCGCCCGCTGCGACTGCTACAGCTTTTGATTCCGACAACCATACAACCGCATTAGAATTTGCGGCGCAGTGCAAGTTTCGGTCAAAGACTCACGAAGTCCTGGTGTATGCCTGCGAACCGCGCATTGTGCAGACTCTGGATGATGCGCAGCGTCGCATGCGTCGGTAATGTTTATGCCGCTTTTCTAGCGACGATCACCTGGCTTTTCGGCATGAATCGGTCGAGGGCGTCACGAACGTGAGCAGACTCGGGGTCCGAAATCAGCGTGTACCAGGTTTTCGACCAACTCTTCAGTAGCGGACCTTCCGGCTCGCTGAGGTCGTGTTTTGCAGACCAAAACAAGATCCACCAGACCGACCAGTAGAAGCTGCTGCGGCCAAGGTGTTCGATGTCCAGTCCCACAGATTTGACGAGACCTTGGATATCTTCGCGCTCAAAAATGCGGACGTGATTCGGCGGCGCCCAATAGACGGGTGGTGCGACGGACTTCTGGATATTTTCCGCCACCGGATCGGGGACGGTGATCAAAAATTCGGCGCCAGGCTGCCCAATTCGAGCCAGTTCATTGAGGAACTGTGCGGGATCGGGAACATGTTCCAAGACTTCTGAGCAGATGACTTTGGTCGCAAATCCGTCTGGGATCGGCAAGGGGTTGGAGTCGCTAACGAGTGCGCGAAGGCGACCTTCGAAATGACCTTTCGCCATATTGTTGACGCGTTCGATGGCTTCTTCATCAATATCCGTGGCGAGTACTTCGGCACCTTGGCGGGCAGCGAACATCGCCATGCCTCCCGTCCCGGTACCCACATCAACCACGATGTCGTCGGGCTTAATTTGAAACCCGTCACATAACTGCCCGGTTTCTTCGATATACCAACCCGACTGCTCCGCATCCATACTGCGAACGACTTGTGGATCAATAGCGCCAGGGACTCGTCCAGCCGCTTTACTGGCGACTTTTCTTCCTAGTCGCATCAAATTGCGAACTCGATTCAACATGAGAAGTCTCTTTTCTCAGAATGCACGAATGGACGTACGATCCACTTAGTGCCTGTCTTAAAGATGGAACGTGTGTGGATTTACATCGAAGGGCTGTGAAGGGGGGCGGACCATATATGATGTGGACGTGGAAGGTCAATAGGATTTCCAGCGTCTTCATCTTGAGGAAATGGAGCTTGCGTTTCTGCTGAACGACCGGTCCGCACTGTCTGATTAGAAAAACATTGACAGCAATTGGCATCAACTGTACAAGTTCGCCCAAACTCCACATCCCCAGTTGCCACGGAAGACGACGTCGAAGATCAATCGATGCTTGGCGTAATAGGTGCAGCGTTGCCGTGATGCAATGGGGAGCCTTTCGCAGCGAAACACTTCTTAAAAACGGAGCTGTCGAACTTGGATTTGCCAGTCAAACATGCCGTCGAGGCTCCCACTCAAGGGAACAGAGAGCCCTGCATTCTGTTGACCAGCTACGGCACCGGTGCCGGGGTTGGGAAAAAACTAGGTGTGGCGGGTTACTCACATGACATCGTTGCCAAGATCTATCGTCCGCTGCTTGAAAAAATCGGCAAAGTGGTATTGGTGGACGATCCTCGTGGCGAATTGATTCCGCTTGCGGAAGCGGCGCGGCGCGACGGTTTGTTTCCGCTCCAGTTCAGTATCACGCCGTTTCAAGATGCGTTCCTGCCTCAGTCACTTCCTTCGGTGATTGCTCCGGCATGGGAGTTCCCGGATGTCCCGGATCACGAATTCGGCGGCAATCCTCAGAACAATTGGCCGGCAACTGCGAATCGTTGTACGCGCGTGGTTGTGAGCGGAAAGTTTACGGCTGACGCGCTGCAGCGACGAGGAACTACAGTCCCGATCGATATTGTGCAGGTTCCCGTTGCCGACTCGCTGTTTGATATTCCAACGTGGAGCCCCGAGCAAACCGTTGAAATGCACTGCCGACATATTGAGCTGCGGCACCAAGAACCGGAGCGTGCTGCTGTTCAGCTGCCCTCTGCTGATGATTCACCGAAACGTCGCCAGATCAATTTGCGGAGTGCGGTTCTGCCGATGGCGCGGGGCATCTATCGCTATGCTGTGCGGCCCGTCCTCGGAAATCGGTTTGCGCGATCGCTTCGCGATGCTGTTCGCGTTGGCCGGCATACGTGGCGCTCACAAAAGCTCGTTTCCGGTCAGCAATTGCAGGCTTCAACGCTGCGACTCAGTGGCATTGTTTATACGAGTATATTTAATCCGAATGATGGGCGCAAAAACTGGCACGACCTGTTAACCGGTTTTTTGGTCGCCATGGCTGATCGTCCCGATGTGACGCTCGTCATTAAGTTGGTGACCAGCGACCCGGTATCCGTCGGGCAATTTATGTTGTGGTACCGGCAACGAATGATCTCTCACCAGTGCCGCGTGGTGTTGGTGACCGGTTTCTTACCGGACGAACAAATGCAAGATTTGATTCGGGCCACCACTTTTTATATTCAAACCACCAAAGCCGAAGGAAATTGCTTGCCGTTGATGGACAGTTTGGCGGCTGGACGGCCGGGGATTTCACCCAATCATTCAGCGATGTCGGACTATTTTGATCAACGGTTCGGGCACGTGATCCAATCCAGCCCTGAGCCGGCTGCGTGGCCACATGATCCGCGCGGGGGAATTCAGACAACATGGGCTCGCATTGACTGGTCGTCAGTGGTGACGGCTTTGCAAGAAAGCTATCACCAAGTGACGAGTCACTGGGCCGATTATCAAGCGATGTCCGAGAGAGCGCGGGAACACATGTCTGCCTGGGCAAGTTGCTCAAGCATTCAGCCTCGCTTGGAGCAAGTTATTCGCCAAGCTATTGAGAGTGCTGTGGATGGTTCGGCGGCAGATGGTGATGTGCACGAAAAAATTGCGGCGTAGCGAGTTTTAACCCGGGATAAGACGCTTCGAAAATAGAATTCTGAAAAAACATGTTTGGATATTTACGCGGGATTTATCAGAGCCGTTTGTTTTGCTACTCCTTGGTGCAGCATGACATACGAAAGCGATATCGCCGATCGGCTTTGGGCGTGTTGTGGGCTGTCATTCAGCCAGTCATGTTGGCGCTGGTGCTCACATTCATTTTGCACCGCGCATTCCAACATGCAGCGGTGGATTACTTTTTATACGTGCTGACCGGCTTGTGCTTTTGGAATTATATCACGCACGTCGTCAGCGGCGGGTGTCAAAGCATCCAAGGGGCGACGGTCTATATTCTGGAAAACAGAATCCCGATTGCCGTTTATCCTTTGCGTTACATGCTCGTGGGTGTGTTCCATCTGGTGATGGCCATGCTGCCGGTCGCGGTCTTAAGTGTCATCATCAGCGGTTTGCCCACTTTAGCAGGGGTGATGTCACTGATTCCCGTGGCGCTCTTGCTGTTGGTTCTCGGGTGGTCCTTGTCATGTTTCTTCGGGATTGCCGCCGTCTATGTGCCTGATGTTTCGCAGATCACACAGGTTGTGCTGAGAATTTTGTTCTACGCCACGCCGATTATCTGGCAGAAGAACATGGCACGTTTTAAGGAAATCGAATGGGTTGTCTCGTTGAACCCACTAGCGGCGATGATGGATCTCGTCCGCGGGCCGTTGTTGAATGGGCTACCGGCGGACAATTTTGCCTCGTTGTACGGGCTCTCTTCTTTACTCGTCGTCGCTTCGTTTGCCGCTGCATGTGGATTGTTGTTCTGGTGCGAGAATCGACTCGTCTTGCGGCTTTGATATCGAACGTACGGTGACCCATATTTTTGACTTTGATGCGATGGCGATCGTCGCTGTCTGAATCGACTCCGTCGCATCTGAAATGCACATTGCCCAACTCAACTAGGTATATATCGCGATGGCTCGGATACATCTGGATGATGTTTCACTGCAGATCCAACTGACGAAACAAGGCCCCATGCGGATGCGGGATTGGTTGAGGCACCGCTTTGGTTTGGCGGGGGGAGAAGAAATTATGCAGATCGACGCCCTGCAAGGTGTGGATCTGGATGTGGCTCCCGGTGACCGTATCGGACTGATCGGGCTGAACGGAGCGGGCAAGAGCACGCTGTTGAAAGTGATGGCGGGAATCTATCCGATCACAGGCGGAACCCGTCAGGTGACGGGCCGCGTGAGTACCTTGTTCAATGTGCTTGTCGGATTTGAACAGTTTGCGACCGGTTGGGAAAACATCCAGTATCGCGGCTATCTCCAAGGGGAAAGCCGCGAAGGTTTGCGCAGTAAAATGCAGGCAATCGCTGACTTCAGCGAGTTGGGCAGATATCTGGACCTGCCTGTTTCGACCTACTCAGCCGGCATGAAGATGCGGTTGGGGTTTTCGATCGCCACTGCCATCGAGCCGGAGATTCTTTTGGTCGACGAAGCGATCAACGCCGGGGATATTGCCTTTCGCGAGAAAGCGAAACTTCGTATTCGCGACATGATGTCGACAGCATCGATTGTTGTCGTGGCAACACATGACCGTAGTTTTTTGCGTGATCTTTGCAGTCATTTGATTTGGATGGAGAGTGGTAAAATTCGCGCACAAGGTGATCCGGATGAAGTGTTCGAAGAATATGAGTCCGTTGTGCTGCAGGGCAATAACCAACGTCCCGGCGGGGCGATCATGACATACACTGGCAAACGCGCCGCATAGTAGATTGCGTAAACGGCAGTCGTATTCGTGCTACTTGAGTCATTGTGAATGGACGGCAGGAGGCCTTCGGAGATGCAACTCGACTTTTTGATCCCGGGTTTTAGCAAGTGCGGCACGACGTCTTTGTCTAAGTTCCTCATGCAACATCCGCAGATTTATATTCCGCGGATCAAGGAACCGAACTATTTCGCCCATCGTTACGATATGGGGTGGGACTGGTACAAAAATTTGTTTGAGCCTGCAAAGCCGGGACAACTGTGTGGCGACGGAAGTACCTGTTATTCGTCCTCGGAATATGAATACCGTGCCTATCAACGCGCGCTGGATCGATTTCCAGACCTGAAAGTGATTCTGATTGCCCGCGATCCGATTGGGCGATTGGAATCAAGCTTCCGTTACATGCACCATATCGGCCACAAATGGGAAGCTTGGGCATCCGATTGCATTGGTGAGACGTTAAAAGCGCTGCCAAACATGATGCGGGATACCATGTACTGGCAACGCTTGATCTGCCTACGCTCTTATTTTCCCGATGAGCGGATCCATATATTGTTTCTAGAGGATTTCAACGCGGATTCCGCGGGTGAATTGGCAAAGTGTTGCCGATTCCTGGGAGTCTCGGACGATTTCCAATTTGAGGAACTCGACCGCGTCTACAATTCCGGAAGTTGTACCCTCAAGGATACACCCGGAATGCGTTGGCTGCGGCAGGCTCCGGTTACCAGCAGCATCTGCAATCTGATCCCGACAAGATATCAGGATTTGATTGGCATGAAACTGGGGCTTCGTAAAGGCTTTACGGGGCCGGTCACTTGGAATCAGCAGTCGCTGGATTGGGTGCTCGAACGCATTGCCGAAGATTCGCAGCGCTTCTTGGAATATGCCGGCAAAGCGCCGGACTTTTGGCCATTGCGGCCCGAGGCTCTGGAAACCGCTTTGAACGAACCTGAAAACGTGAACCAAAAATTCGCAGCCTAGCAATCCACACCGAGGCCATCACGGTGATGCAAATTCCTCCGACTCAAGAGGGCAATACAGAGGTGGATCCTCTCGGGAGTGCCGCAACTATCGGTCGGCGGATTTTCGTAGATTGCACGAAGACTTATTTCTTCGGCGGCGGAACAGGGATTCAACGAGTCGTCACGGAACTCGCGCGGCATGCTTCAAGTGCTGGCCAGGAAATCAATGTTTCCTGCGCACCCGTCGTTTGGATGGGATGGGGGTTCATTGAAATCGGAGAGCATAGCGTGGACTGCAATCCGCGCGCCCGGGTCCTTGGTGAATGTCTCCGCCGGACAGTGCTTGCGTTCGTCAAATTTGCCAAACGCCATACTGAACAATCCACGAAATCAGAGGTGGAAATTGCCCCAAGACCAAAACGGTCGGGTAGGGGGGCAGGTGTTATTTCCGCTATCGCGCGTTGTCTGTTTGTTGTGTTGAGCCTGATCGCGTTGCCCAAAAGCTGGTTGCAGTTTCGCTTTGTCAAATTCCAGCGAGACGATGTCCTCCTGCTGCCGGATGCGAATTGGAGCAACATGATCCCATGGGGGGCACTGGAAAACATTCAGAAAAATGGCGCGCGTCTTGTGAGCGTCATGCATGATATTCTGCCGGTTCGAGTGCCGGAAACGTTTGAACCGTCGTTGGTATCGCGATTCACAAATTGGTTGAATTGGGCCTGCCGGAATCTGGATGCCATGGTCTGTGTGAGCGAGGCGACACAAGCGGATCTCAACACCTATTTCAAAGAACAACAACTACCTCACACTCCTAAGCTTGGTGCCTTTCGACTCGGATGCAATCCGAATCAGCGGAATTCGTCGCCGCGTCCACACATTGTAAAGCAACTGGAGTCAATTGCCGGTACGCCATGTTGCCTGTGCGTCGGCACTTTAGAGCCAAGAAAAAACCACCAGTTACTCTTGGACGCCTGCGAACAGCTTTGGGAATCGGGACAGGAATTCGGCTTGGTCATCGTCGGGAAAATTGGATGGCGGTGCGATGACATTAGGCATCGCATGGCCACGCACCCACAGTTGGATAAAAAGCTGCATCTGTTTCACGACCTGAATGATAGCGAACTTGATTTGGCATATGGTTGTTCAACCGTCGTGATTATGCCGTCATTGGCTGAGGGATTGGGGCTGCCCATCGTTGAGGCATTGCGGCGAAAAAAACCGGTGATCGCCAGTCATATCCCGCCGCACAGAGAAGCTGGCGGGGACGATTGTTTCTATTTTGACCCTCGGGATAGCACGGACCTAAGCCGACACATTGTTGCGGTGTTGAATGGTGAGCGACCGCAAGGTTTTCATCAGTCGAAGCAGCGTGACTTGCCTGATTGGCGCTCCAGCACGTGTGAGCTTATTTCAAAGGTTGATCAGCTGTTGCCGCTGTCGAATATCCGTCAAGCAACTGGCAGGCATCGATCGCATCGTTTGGTACCCAACAGTTCTTTGTTACAGACGCAACGTTCTCGCGCAACGCGCGATCGCATTCGCAACTAACCGCTGAAAAACGGCGGAAGGTCCGATAACTAGCTAGAAAAGGCAACCATGAAGGTCGCACTGGTTCACGATTGGCTCACGGGCATGCGCGGTGGGGAAAAGTGCCTAGAGGTCGCCTGCCGTCGCTATCCGGATGCTCAACTATATACGTTGTTGCATCGCAAGAACTCCACCAGTCCAGCCATCGAGCGGATGGCAATTCAGACGAGTGGCTTGCAGAGAATTCCGGCGATTACGCGATTCTATCGTTATCTGTTGCCGATCATGCCCGCAGCCATCGAACGACTTCAGGTTTCTAATGACGTCGATGTTGTGATGAGTTTTAGTTCGTGCGTGGCTAAGGGGATTCACAGCCCCGCAGGCGTTCCGCATATTTGTTATTGCTTTTCACCGATGCGATACGCTTGGCATATGAAGGACGCCTATTTTCCGGAAAATTCTAAAAAACGAGGCTTGATTGGTAGCGCGCGATCCGCCGTCGCCGCAACGCGCGACCACTTGCTTTCACGGATCAAAGAGTGGGACCGCGACAGTTCCGACCGTGTTACGCACTTCGTGGCCAATAGCCACAACGTCGCGCAACGGATTCAACAATGCTACGGTCGCGAAAGCCAAGTGATTCATTCGCCCGTTGACACGGAGTTTTACACACCGGAAGCCGTTGATCGCCAAGACTTTTATCTGTATGTCTCCGCCTTGGCGCCCTACAAACGGGTTGATTTGGCGATTGAGGCGTGTCAAAAAATGGGCCGCAAGTTAGTGGTCATCGGCAGCGGACAACTCCTGCGTAAGCTTTCACAGGCGTCGCTGAAACATGTGGAGATTCTTGGTTGGCGGACGGACGAGGAAATCCGCTGGTATCTAAGACGCTGTCGCGCGCTGTTGTTTCCGGGGCTGGAGGATTTCGGCATCGTTCCTTTAGAAGCGCAGGCCTGCGGCGCGCCGGTGATCGCCTATGGACGCGGCGGAGTCGTCGAGACCGTCCTTCCCGCCACGAGAGAGTCTGTGGGAACAGGGATGTTCTTTGAAGAGCAAACTGCCGATGCGCTGTGCGACGCCCTGTTGGAATTTGAGTCCAATTCACATTGGATCGATCCCCAGTTGTCGCGAAAACAGGCCGAAAAATTTTCCGTGGAGAATTTTGAACGCAAACTTATTGACTATGTCGACTTGGTAGTCACTGGGCAATCGAGAGAGCAGGCTCCTCAGGATATCGTTCCGTTTCCAAACCTCGTCGAAAGCGAACTGCGCCGCGCTGCGTAGTGGTTGCGTCGAACCGGTTTTGATCCATGTGGTTCGGTCGCATTTTCCTCGCTGGATCGTCTCAAAGGCGGCCTTTGAGGAAGTAGTTGTAATGACTCCCTTTCGGTCCCTCGCCGCCAAGGACATAGAGGGTGTCGCCGATGATCACCACGGCTGAATCGTTGAACACGGCGCCGGGCGGGAGTGCACCTTTTATTTGTTGCCACTGGTCGTCTTGCACGTCGTAGATCCAGGCCAGATCGGACCAAAAGCTTTTCCGTTCAGGTTTCTCTTTATCGCGCATGACCCCACCGAGAATCACGGCGTACCGCTGCTGATAGAGCGCGCCGGCCCATCCGGAGATCGCGACTGGTGGAGGTGTTCGTTTTTCCCAGACGTCTTGCTGCGGACTGTATCGCCACGTCTCGCGCAGACCCACCGTATCTCCTGATTCGTTCCAAGTGACCCCGCCCAAAACATAGAGGTGATCTTGAGACGCCGCTGCTGCAGACCAACCTCGCCCGACCGCCGGAATCGGGGAGCGCGTTTTCCAGCCTAATTTGGGTTGGTTCAGATCGAAGACCTCCGTCGTATTTCGAATGGTGTTTTGGCTATAACCCTTCTCCGCCCAGTCATATTCATTCCCACCAGCCACGACGAGGTAATTGCCGACACGACCGACCGCCATGTGAGTCCGGGGAACATTCAGTTGGCTGTGTTGACGCCAGACTGGGGGCTGTTGGACGAGGTCCAAAGCAAAGCATTCTCCGTGTGGACGATACGGAGGGTCTTGCTTTTGATATTGCTTACCGCCGCCGAAGACGTAGAAGTTGTCGCCGGCGCACAGGCCGCGGCAGTATTCGCGACGATCGGGCGCGTCAGCCAATCGGCTCCACTTATCAGTTGCCGGGTCGTAGATCCAGCACCAGCGCGAGGTCTTGCGGCTAGTCCGATCGTCCGTTTCATCTCCACCGGGAATAAAACCTCCGGCAACGACAATTTTTCCGTTGTGGACGTCCATCGCCACGCCGCTGATGCCCGCGTAGGGACCGTCCTCAACCCAAGGCAGCTTTGTGGTTTCCCATTTGATGGTTCCGAATGTCGGCAATTGGGAATAGGCATCCGGCGGATCAACCGACAGTGGCGGCGCCGGTTGCACGCCTTTTTTTGGGGGGGCGGGCTCAACCTTTTCATCGGCCTTAACGCTCTTAGAGGCTAATAGCGTTACCAACAGAACGGACAAGAAAATTCCACATCGTTTCATCGCATTTTACTCACTCATGCCGCAAATTGGCGGAGGCGGCGACTTGCGCCTCGTGTATTGCATGTACCGTACCACAAATCAGGCGAGTTGACCTACCAACGGTCAAAGCTTCTCGGTGACGGGGTGGTTGAACCGACGGCGGGCCGGTCAGAGAACGCGGACGCGGGAAACGAAGATTTGGCCGGTTGTGTCGGCAGCATTCAAGACAATCGTGGTCTCGCTGATGGCCGTTTGCCACTGCCCGCTGGTTGTCAATTGAATACCAGTGGAGTTCGCTCCGTCAAATCCGAATACGTTCTGCCGGATCTTGATTTGGGCGAATTGTGTTGTCGATGTGGTTTTCGATTTCCCGAAGAATCTCCGCGTATAAAATCGCGTGCGGTGCCTTGCCGCTGAGACTGGTCCAATATTTTTCGGCCGCCATCTGCTCAATCATCTGTTTGGCGGTTAGCGGCTCTTTGGATCCGCTAAGGACCTTGGCGGCGGCGTTGATCTCGCTGAGCTTTGGGGCGGTGGCCTTTTCGGTGGTCACTTTCTTCGCTGTCGTTTGCTGGGTGACCATAGAATCGTCCCTTTCGTTATTCGGGTTTCAAGCCTGTGCTGCAACCAACGTAGTTGCCGAGAAGAGGACCTTCAGTTACCGCGACGATCGCCTAGCTACAGTCGTGTCGCCGATTGGTCACGCGCTATGAATACCATGCGCACTTCTTCAAGAGTTTTGCCCAAGTCACGTAAGTTTTGCCCGACTCACGTATCTGTTCACTATTTTACAGAGGTTTTGAAACTGGTTGTAGAGGGGTTTAAGACCATGACTGGATCAACTAGCATTCGGTTCTCCTGCGAAACCGTGGTCTGAGGCGCAGCGACAAATGCATCGGGGTAGTGATATTACTAATGTTCAGTAAATAGGGACGAAATCAGATGATCATGTTTCCCGGACAGTTCGTGCGCTCTCGCTGCCTTTTCGTATTGGCTTGCTTGGTGGTGATCACTGCGCACGTGCATGCCGCAGAACCTTTGATTGAGCAGCTCCCGGGTCCGGATGGTCAGGCTGCCGTCACCTGTGTTGTTTACGAACCACAACCGATTCCGGAAGGCAAAGCGGGCTTGATTGTCCATCTTTATGGAAGTGGCGGATCCCATCGTAAGAACGAATACAACATTGGTCGCGATTCGTACGCAACGTGTCGAAAGCTATTGGCAGAACGAGGCTACTGGTTAGTTGTGGCTGATTTGGGACGGTATCATTGGATGAACGAGAAGGCCTGCACACAGCTCGATGCGGTGATCGACGCAATGGTTTCGGAAAAAAACGTAGACCCGAAGCAAGTCCATCTATTCGGCACGAGTATGGGAGCCAGTTCTAGCTTGATCTATATCATGCGACGACCAGAGCGGATCAAGTCGGTCGTGGCCGTGTTTCCAATCACGGATTTTACGAAATGGCTTGTTGAAAAACCCAATTATCGCGTTCCCGTCGAACGGGCTCATGGAATCACACCCGAGACACGCAACGACGCTCTTGCCAAGATCTCTCCCTTGATGAATGTCGAAGCATTCCGGAAAGTGCCCGTGATGCTGCTGCATGGTGACAAAGACAGAGTCGTTCCGACGCACCACAGCCGCGACTTTGCCGCGGCGCTCAAGAGAAAGGCTACCCGTTCATCTTCCATGAAGTGCCTGGTGCTACGCACAATGACAAGATTGCGCGCACCTATCAGCACGAACTGGCTGACTTTTTGACAGAAGGAATCCAACCCGGCCAGCCAGCCAGTTCTCCTGAAAAAAAGCAGTAACCGGCGTATCAACAGGAGCGTGAGCAACAGCTGGCCGTTTATCACGGCACTCCACCAGATGCGAATTCCTGGGGCTTGCTGCCTGCCTATGGCAAACGGAGCGTGCCTTTGATGGTTGGATGATCATGGAGGAGTTTGTTATCCCCGAAGCCCAAGGGCGCGGCCTGGGGACCGCTCTTCAGCGAGGACTCATGCAATGTCTACCGCAGGGAGATTTGGTGTGGGGGACTATCCACGGGGACAACATCGCTTCTCAGGCGACTGCTGCTCGATGTGGGCGTAGACCTGTTGAGACATGGTGGTTCATTCCTCTGGGCGCGTCATAAACCCACCGGAAGATGATACTCCTTCTTACAATCGCGCAGCACGATAGCGCGCAACTTGTCGGCTCGATCCTTTTGACGAGTTCCCAGCAAGCAACGGTTAACTTTACCAGAACCCGTTTCAAAACCCGGTTGCGCTTGTTCTCGAAACGTTCAGGTCAGTGTCAGTGAGGGGCGTCAGAGGGTTTTGAAACGACTTCTAGTATCAACCCGCGTGCTAGTTACCGGTTGTGGGTGATGCTGTCCGATCATACCGGTCCGTTCCGATCGTGCCGATCAGTGATTCGACGTACTCGGGCGAACTGACGGTTTCGAGTTGCTGTTGAGCAAACTCTGCTCGCTTCGCAAGCTCCATTTCGCTAACGACTCCAGCACCACGCTGTTTTGATATGAAGTCATTGACGTAATTCACATGCCCAGACCAAAGCTTGACATCCCGCTGTTGACGAGCCTCGAGCCGGTCCTGGTACCAGGAACTTTGTAACAATGATTCACGCGTGAACAGGCTTCTGAAATCCGGATGACTTTCCGTCATCCCTTCGTACTCCCCGTTGGCCATAATCAGTAGTAACGCCCGCAGCGGCGGACAGGCATCGTCGATCGAACCATCGTCGATATATTGCTGAGCGACTCGGCGTTGCGCATCGACGATGTAGAGCACACCGTCGGCGAATGCGTCGATGTCTTGTCGTTCGGGTTGAAGGATCAATTCATCGAACAGCTTGTTCGGAGAATCAAAAACACGACCAAAAAAGTGTCGAACGAAGCCATCCGTAATGCGGTACCCGAGCCTGTGGGCAGGAATTGTCGTTCCATTGTGCACGAAGTCTTGAACCGGTTCCATGTAACCGTGTTCAAGCAGATAGTCGGTTTCCCGTTCGTCGGGTGTCATTCGGGACCAGACTTCCGGAATCAGCAAACTAATGTCGTGATCCACCCGGATATTCGGGCCAATATGGCCGGCAGCCGTCGAGAATCCGGGCAATTCGGTCAAAATGAAACTGACCAAAGCCGCATTCAGATCTGCTGTCATTCGCAAGGAGTTGAACGGTCCTTTGGTGAGGGCACCTTCGCTACCGAATCCGGTTGTCGATGGACTACGACCGGTGAGCGAGGTGATCAAATCCATGAACAACTCGGGTATTTCTTGATAGTGAATGGGATTGTAGACAGCCAGACCGCGGATCCCATTGCTTGGATCGGGGGGATTGTTGCGTCTTCCAATCAAGACCGCACCGACCGGCAACTGAACCGGGGCTTCAACAGGCAAGGCGCGGGCCAGACGCGTTCCCATTTCAGAGACGTAGCGCGTCATCGGTTGGACCAAATCAGGCCTGACTTGAAGATACCGTGGATTCTTTGTCGGTCTCCCGTCAACCTGCCGTGGATTGGCCGAACAGACGACATAGCCTGATTGGTGCTCCAGCACTTCGTTCAAGATTTTCTGCATCGGTGCGCTGAATGCGTCAAAATCAACGACATACTTTGCCATTTCAGCGACCTGCTCATGACTGAGCGGCTCAAAGTTTGAAATAAAGTTGTCACTCTGAGACAAGTCATACTCGGCTTGCTTATCCAGCCCCCGATGAATGGCATCATCAGGTCGTTGGAAGAAACGATACTCGCAGTTCTGCACAAATTTGTAGCTAGATTTAGGAACACCTCGAGGTCGATCATTCAGCTGATTGGCTGGCACCACAATCGAAGCGGTGATGTCATCCTCAACCTGGATTTTTTCGGAGGCAATGAAATCTTGGCGGACTTTGAAAGTCCTCCAAGTGTGATCATTAGCGAACCCCACTTTGAGGTAAGTTCCCACAAGAGGTCGAGTACGGTATTTGAGTTCGTGGCCAGGTTCGCCGTTAATCACATCGACGTTGAAATGATCAATCCAATTGCTGCCCCAATCTTGACGATAAAATCGCTTGATCATGAATACAATCGCAAAGACATGGCTGGGGATTGTATTCAACCATGCGTTGTATTCATCGTTGTAATCGGGAGACGGCGTGAACAGTTTGATGACACTACCCAGTGATCTCAGCGGGCTGAGAACGCGTCGCGTCGGATATTGAGAATAATCGGGAGCTACCTTCCATCGATCCTGGTAGTCACGCTCAAAAATGTCATTGACCAGCTTCATGTCATGCTCATAGTCGACCACAAACAATGGCCCAAAATGCATGTAGTCCCGAATCGACTTGCTGATTTCACTCTTCCCGCCGCCGCTGACGGTGCATGGTTTGTGGCACAACACGCCTTCGCCGACGGTACCAACCAATCGCCACGTGGGGGCCATCGGGTGTTTTTCCATCCGCAATTGATAGCCGGAGGGGCCCATATAGACTTTTCCCGGTAAGAGGGGAATCGTCTGTTCAACCTCGTCGTGAGTCCAGACAATCTTTTGACTATTGATGTCCGCGCGGGCGTCCTCGCGCACATAGATCAGGTCCGGATATTCGCGGTCTTGCCCGTAGCCTTCGGGGAAGACTTCGATGCATGTGCCGTAATCGGCGACAACGTCTGCAAAGGTCCTGCCGTTATAACGGACGCTGTTGAACTGGAACTCGTCGCCAAGATTGTAGCTGGCAAACGCGATTGCGCCACCCGCGTGTTCTTCCTCGTAGTTTCCAGACAGATTCGCAGCGTAACTGATCTGTGTTTTGACTTCTTTCTTGCAGTATCCGAAATAGTTATCGGAGATCACAGTTACGATCACCCCGGTTTCATCACGGCAAGTCAGCTTGAATGGCTGTCCTCCGTTATAAAGTTCTTGCTCATCCTTCCAACACATTTCATCCCGTCGCTGCCGCTCCGTAGCTTCACTGTAGGGGGGCAGGCCAAGCTCTTTTTTCGTCAATTGCTCCAAGTGCGGTGCGAGGATTACGGCTCCCGTGTGGCCGGTCCAATGTTCGACGTCGAGACCGGCATCGTTTTGCGGGACCTGAGGATCACCGGCATTTCCGAAAATTGATTCCACAAAATCCAGATTGCTGACAAGTGTCCCGGGTACAAAAAACCGAACTTCCATCGATTTCATGGGAGTGACCGACAGAACTTCCGGGCAGACGATGGGACGCAACAACAATGAGACAAAGCAATGTGCTTGCTCTTCCTGGTTGGACGTATAGGGAAGTCGCGTTAAGTCTTGGGGAGGCAAAAGTGCACGTCTTAATAGTTCGGCAGCCACATGTTTGGGGACGGCTCGTTTTTCCAACGGTATGGGAAGTCCGCCCTCAGCAACATGAAAGGTCCCTTTGGTCGTACGTCGATCGTGTCGCGGATTGTGAAGCACACCGTTTCGCACACGATACGACTGCACGATTTCGGTTTGGAATTCATCGCCCCCAGCGGGAAGTGATAACTCGCGAGCCATGCCGTGGCGGTCGATGACGAAAGTATTCGCCGGCAGTTGAAGCGGTTGCTCCAGATTCAAATCGTCAAAATATTGAGCAAGAAACGATTCGATTCGGGTATCGGCGGGACAACGATAATCTGATAGCAACTGCGATTGGGATTGGAGTTTGTCCAACAGGCCGTGCGTCAATTGGATGAAACTGTCGTCACGATACGCTGCGGCGGGTGGCAGTCCATGCGCGATCAGTTGGAGGTTGATGTAGTCGAGTAAACGGTCCTGACGAGAGTTTTTGACGTTCTCGTCCAACCCCGCGTTGACTCCCAGAGAATCATGGAGAAATGAAGATCGGTGCAATGTTTTTGTATCCAGATAGTGGTTGAATGTTCCGTGGCAGAGTGCCCATGAAAACAGCCCCGTTTGCCAGAAAAGCTAGCAGCATCGATGGAGGATTTGACTGCATGCCGCTCTCAAGGACTGGAAGCTACTGTGTGCGAATCCTATTCCGAAGCTGTTGAATCTCTGAGGCAAAGGCACTGTCGAGATTCCAGGGGAGGCTGGTCTAGGCGCGCACGGATATCGTTGGAATTGAGGAGTGGGACCACTGGCGAGATGACGCAGCCCGTTGCTGGCATTCAGTGGTGCCACTCAATTCCCCCCCCATCCAGTTGTTCGGGGTGAGCCGTCTGTGAATTAGTTCGACTCTTCTGAGGGCGATGGCGTTTTTTCGGCCGTTCCCAACTTGAATGCCAAGCCCTGTGCCTGTCGGCTGTAATCAATCGATTCGCCGAGGATTCGCATCGCCTCCTGATCCGCATGGAAGCCTTTCGAGTTTTCGCTGGCAACAAAATCCAGCCGCCACATCGCCTTGCGCTGCAGGTCGCGAATCGGTTTCAGTTGCTCCTCGGTGGCCCCCGCTTTCTGTGCGGCGATGATGGCATCGAGCATGTCGGTCATGGCTGTGGCTGCACGGTCGACCTGCGACATCGTGCGTGCTTGAATTCCATCGACGCGTGCCAGCAATTCCTTTTCCGGAACGTTGTGACATGTCTGGCAGGCGCGATTGATGTTGAGCATGGGGCTGCGGACCCAGTGGCTGCTGAATTTGGTCGCCCCCTGTTTTTCGAAAGGCATGTGACAGTCGCTGCAACTGACTCCGGCCCGCGCGTGGATGCCTTGACTCCACAATTCAAATTCCGGGTGCTGAGCTTTGTAAACTTTGGTGCCGGTTTCCTTGTGCACGTAGTCGAAAAACTTGCCTCCCTCGGGGAATTCAGTCTCATCCCACTCTTTTTCGAGGTCTTCCATTTTCAGGCCGTTGGCCCAGGGAAACGTCAACGTCATCTTGTTCGCACAGTAATACTCCACGTGGCATTGGCCGCAGACAAACGATCGCATTTCTTGTCGCGAGGCATCGACGTTGGGATTGTAAGGCGTTTTGGAATTCGACTTTCGCCATTGGGCGATGCTCGGGAGATGCGGCACCGGGTCATCGCTCTCGGCAAGTTTGGCAATGCCTTCGAGGAATCCGGGACGGGTGACGCGAATCTGCATGGTGTCGGGATCGTGACAATCCACACAGGAGACCGGATGGCCATGCCCCACGTGGGGATCGCCTTTATCGTCGGCTGTGGTTGTGCCATCGGGCGTTTTGAGCAGTTCGGCAAAGACATCCTCGTAATTCATCTGGCTTACGGCTTTGAAACCGGCCTTGACCGCCTCTTGATCACACGACTCGGCCAGACGCTCCGGGGTTGCCTCCACCCCTTGTTCTTCTAACCCGATGCGGCGATAGGTTGGGATGATTGAGGCATGGCAATGCAAACAGGCGCCGGCCTGCTGAAAGTCAGTGACACGTTTCGTGACTTCTTGATCATGCAGCATGAACGCGTGGCCGCGCGCTTCGCGATAATCGACACTGAAGGCATACCCCGCAAACAACCGCTTCAACCACGGGTATTGTTCTAACTTGCTGGGCGGCAACGCATTGCTGCCGCCGTAATCTGTTCGCTCAGAATCCGCCGTCCGCAGATACGTTTCGTATTGGAGCGGGTGATTCAAGCCCCACGGTTCGGGGTCGGTACTGATCTCCGTAACATCGACGATTTTTACCGTCGGCGTACGGGCTTCTTGCTTGCGTTCGATGATGCTGACCAGCAGCGCCACAACGCCAAATGAAGTGACGGCTACCAGCAGTGTGAGTAAGACCAGCCAGCGAAAGCGGATTCGATCAGTGATTGCCATAGTTCATGGGCCTGTTAGTGAGATTCTTTGGAAGCTGGATCGCGTTGACTGCCTGTTGAATATGGCCGAAATGCGTGGCCGACATCCGCATGGCAGTGGACACAGGAGAGCGATTCGCCCCCCGCGGCCTGTGGTTGCAGGGCATGTACGAAATCGCCGTGGCAGCTGATGCAAGCATCCTGCGTGACTTTTTGATTGCGGGGCTTGGTTTGGATTGGGTCGTGATAGTCGTGGAGCGTGAATGCCACCGAATGGAAAAACCCATTGTCTGCTTTTGTGATCAAGTTGCCGGGAAATTCGTGCGGCAGATGGCAATCGTTGCAGACGGCGACATGATGATGGCTGCTCTTCTGCCAGGAATCAAAATGGTCTTGCATCACGTGGCAGTTGGCACACGATTGGGGATTGTTACTAAAGTAACTGGCTCCCTTGCCGTATCCGAACGTGAACGTACCGACCCCCGAAAGAAATCCTAGACCGATGATAAACAGCACAGCCAAGATGAACGCGGTGCGTTTACGGGCGGGCTGAGGCGTCTTCTCCTTTGGAGAGTCAGCGGAATCTTCGGGAACAGCTTTATCGGATTGGGCCATTATTTTCGCGGTCCAGAACTCTGACGGACCTAATTAAGAAGGGGCCGAGGGCAAACGATCGACAATCCTCGCTGAAGATTGACGACGAACGTACGCAAAATATGATCGAACCTCAAGACATCAGGTCAACTATTGAATGATGTGCCACACATAAAAGTCTTCCGATGGCCATGCAAGTGATTGAGAGATGCCACTGTGTTTTACCTTGCGGTCTGCTCTCAGGCAACGCTGAATCGTCGAAAACAGCTCATCGAATAGTTCGAGTCCGCCACGTCCACGCAGAATTCTAATCCGTAGCCTAGCTGTAGAAGTTTATACACCAGTGATTCTCAGACTAGAGAAAACTACGGGGTGCGCTTCGCTTCGGCCGACTTGATGGCCCGGATGAGTTCCTCGAGCAGTCGCTGACCTTCGGGACCGGCTAACTCGACAAACTGTTGTCGTACTGGCTGGCTGGCGGCGCGGAATGCCTCGCGTTGCTCCGGGGTTAAGTCAAGCACGATGTTGAGACCGGGCTTGTTCTCTCGGATCAATTCCAACCGGTCGCGATTAAAATCGCGTTGGACTTCGAGAATGTAACCGTTCAATTCCTCGACGGTTTCCAATACCAGTTCCTGTTGCTCTGCGGGTAATCCGTGGAAAAACTCCAGGTTGGTGACTGAGGTTGTAATGAATGGTGATTGCTTGGCGAAGATCATCCAGTCGGTCACTTCGTAAAAGCTCATCTCCTGGATCGCAAACACCGGATTTTCCTGGCCGTCAATCATGTTCAACTGCAAAGCGGAATAGACTTCCGAATAGGGCAGGGGGGTCGGGCTAGCCCCATAAGCGGCGTAGGCGGCCAACAGCAATGGCGAGGTCATCACCCGCATCTTCACGCCGCGAAAATCCTCCGGCGTCCGGATTGCTTTTTTGGTGGTCCACACTTGCCAACCTTCGGAATAGATCGACAACAACTTCAGTCGTTTGCGGGCATAGAGTTCATCGAATGTGCGCCGTAACTCCGGATTGTCGTTGAGCACTTGGTTGTTGATTTCTTCGTCATCGGAAAACACAAAGTGCAATAGGAACACCTGCACCTCGGGTATCAGTTTTCCGAGATGGCCGGGGGAGGCCATGGCGAATTGAATAACGCCCATGTCGACCAATTCTGTGATCTGGTCCGACGTGCCGAGCGTGCCATAGGGATAGATTGTGACCTCAATCGCGCCCTGGGAACGCGACTCAATCAATTCCTTGAATTTGAGCGCGTATTCATGCTGGACGCTGCCGATCGTTTCTTCGATGGCAAATCGCCACTGTATCGGCCTAGGCGATTGCTGCGCAACAGGCTGCCCGCATGAGCAAAGCATCGCCACGCAGGGCAAGATTGCCAATAACCAGCGGAAGCGGTTAATTTTTGCATGAGACATGTTCATCACCCAAACGCCAGATCGCGAAGAAACAGTGAAATCCCGGGAAACGCGATCAATAGAACGGCGGCCAACAACAGGATCGCGATAAACGGCGGCGTCCCGCGAATGACCTCCCAGTACGGGCGGCGAAACACGGCGATTGCTGTGAAAATATCGCAGCCGAATGGTGGCGTCGCGGAACCGATCGCCACTTGCAAGGTGACCACGATCCCCACCAAAACCGGATCAATCCCCGCTGCTGCGGCAACCGGATGAAAGATCGGTGTCAAAATTAAAATCACGACGATGGGGTCAACGAACATGCATCCGATGAAAAACGCGGCGGCGATTGTGAGCATAATCGTCCAATATCCCGACGCTGCTGATAAGCCCAGCCAGTCGTTGATCAATGCATCGGGCAACTGCGCGAAGGAGATGACCCAACTGAAAGCGGCGCCCGCACCGACCAAAACAAACACAACAGCGGTGACGACCCCGGTCGAGAGGGCGATATTCGGCAGATCGCGCAGCGACAATTCGCGGAAAACGGCGACCTCTAGAATCACGGCATACAACACCGAGACCGCAGCCGCTTCGGTGGGGCTGAAGAATCCTGAGTAAATGCCACCGATCACGATGACGGGGAATCCCAACGGAAACATCGCTCCGCGGACTGATTTCCAGCGTGCGGCGGAATCCGCTTTGGGCTGACGCGGGATCTTCATCCGGACCGAGGCGATCCAGCAATAGACGCAGAACATGCCCAGGATCATCAAACCGGGACCCACGCCGGCGATAAACAGTTCGCCAATCGACGTACCGGAGACCACGCCGTAAACAATCATGCCGATGCTGGGGGGAATCAACAGCGCGATATCGCTGGCATTGATGATCAGGGCGGTGGTGAACGCATCGGAATAGCCGGCTTGGAGTAGTCGCGGCCGCAAGGGACCGCCGATGGCGACGACGGTGGCTTGCGTCGAACCCGACATGGCGCCAAATAACGTACAGCTCACCGCACTGGCAATGGGCAGGCCGCCCCGGAGATGTCCGCAATACGCCATCACCATGTCGAGCAATCGCTGTGCGGAATGCCCCCGTGTCATGATATCGGCTGCGAAAATGAACATCGGGACGGCAATTAGCGCCGCCGGCTTAATGCCGCCGATCATCTGTTGCACGAGCACCGCTGGGGTGACATCCGGATGAAAGACCCACAAGACGGCCAGCGCCGCCGCCAGCAGGGGGACCTTCATCGGATACCCCAGCATCAGCAGCACGAGCATGATTCCGATGATCAGTAACGCTTCCACGAATTCTCTCCGCCTCAGTCGGGCCGCGTTAGATTTCCCCGTCGAGGGGTTGTTCGTATTCGTCTTTCACGTCGAATGAAAGGTAGACATCGGGCGACATGACGTTCCGAGCGGTTGTGAGCGCATATTGAATCGCTGCTGAAATCAATCCCAGCGGGACCAGCATATAAACCACATACAACGGCACCTGCAAAACGGGCGAGACGCTTTCTAAAAACCGCACGGTGCCAATGTATTGGAAGGAATACCAGGCGAGAACCAGCATCAGCGCGGCTGTTGATGCGCTGATGACGATCATGAGCGCTTTCCGCCCACGCGGACTGAATTGGTCGTAGAGGGCCGTCATGCGGATATGCCGACCGCGACTGGCCGCATAACTGAGGCCGACAAAGGTAACCATGATCATGAAGAATTGTGACAACTCTCCAGTGAACGGCAGACTGAACTGCAAAACGGCGCGGCAGAAGATATTGCTGATTGTCAACGCGGCAATCGCGATGATCGACCAGCCGAGGAGTAACTCTTCGATGCGTTGAAGGCCGCCGAACAGCCGTGTCAAAAAGGCCATCGCGTTCCTCTTTCCCGGTCGGCCGGTCTTGGTTGTCTCTCCATGAATGCTCACCGCTTCCGCTCAACTTGAGAACCGATTTTGGTCGTTACTTGATGTATAGCTGACGCGGTAATTGCGTAATGATTTCGCAACCGTCCTCGGTGACACGAATGGTTTCCGACAGGCCGATGCCCCCTTTTCCCGGGATTTGTACCCAGGGAATGTTGTGGAACGTCATGTTTGGCTGCAGGACCCGCGGATCACGGTGGCGAATGCTCATGATATGCCCTTCACCCCAATCCGGCGCGAACGCGATGCCGATCGAATAGGCCGATCGCGTGACCTGCATGCCGCCAAAATTCGGTGCTGCGCGGGCGATGATCTTGCGGCTTACCGCATCGACTTCTCCCAGCCGTATCCCGGGTTTGATCATGGCGATCGAGGCGTCGACCGCTTCCTGCACAGTCTTGATCGCATCTAATATCTGCTGATCGGGCTGACCGACAAAACAGGTCCGCATCATGGCTGCATGGTACCGCTTCAGGCAGCCGCCGACTTCTAAAAACACGCATTCATTCTTCTTGATGATGTCGCCCGCCCAGGTTTGGTGGCCGATCGACCCGCGATGACCCGTGGCGACAAAGGGCGAAATCGCCGGCCATTCTCCTCCGGCTTTGAACATGGCAAAATGAATGTCGGCTGCCACGTCATTTTCCGTGGCTCCTTCTTGGACGGCTTCGATGCCCGCTTGCATACCCGCTTCGGCAACACGGGCTGCACTGCGGATCATCTCGATTTCCAGATCCGACTTGATCAAACGCCCCGCTTCAACAATCCCCGCGCAGTCGACAAACGACGTCTCGTGCGACAGGGCGAACAACCGCTCTTGTTGCACAGCAGTGAAGAACCAACAATCCTTTTCAAAGCCGATGCGGTTGTCGTTTAAGTCGTACAAACGCAGCGTGTCGCGAACCTTTTGGATCGGATCTTCCACCTCTTCGTAAGGGCAGCTGATCGAAACCCAGGTGCGAGCCTGCACGCCGCTGTCTTCCAGTCGACGGGGGACCATGATCGGTTCCCCTTCGAGCGGCACGATCAGCGCGCAAAATGAAAAGTGACCTTGGCTTTCAAAGCCGGTGAGATAGCAGATATTTTCCGGCGTGGTGATCAACACCGCGTCGAGGCCCCGTTCCGCCATACGGTCGCGGAGAGCCTGCATGCGCCGAGAATACTCGTGCATCGGAAAGGATAAGTCGTCACGTTGCCTCATCGTTAGACCAGCGCTCCGTTCTTGGTTTCAAACTCATTTGCGAATCCCAAAATTGCCTTCGCCGTCGCGGTTGCCTTCGATTGGTCCATTGCCATTACGGTACCCTCGACATCGCCATCGGCAGAACTGAGTTGCTTGGCCAATTGACGGGCACTTGCTTCTAAGTCGCCTGGCCAGTCATTCAGTTCGTACATCTGTTTCCAAACCGTTGCGCACGCACCGAGCAATGATTCTGCCAATTCGGGTTCGCGAACCGATAACAGTTGTGCTGCCGTACGGATGGTATGTAATTCTTCAAGCATCACGGGGCCCCTTCTCTCATCAAACATGTGATTGGACGTTCAGTTCTCGCATGGTCAACGGCACGACTGCGGTGCGATTGGCGACAAATTCGGGACGCGGTTTTTTGCTGCAAAACGGTTCGACGAGACGATTTTTGAGGCTGTTGTAGACAAAAAATAAATTGGATCGTGGAAACGGAGTGATGTTCCCGTTCGAGCCGTGCATCGTGTTGCAATCAAACAGCACAATGGTGCCGGGTGGCCCCACCACGTTGACGATCCCGCCCTCTTCTGCCAGCCTTGTCAGCGAATCGTGATCCGGTACTCCATATTCCTGTCGCCGCAACGACTTTTGATAGTGGTTGTCGGGGGTCTCGCCTACGCACGCGACGAATTGGCGGTGCGAGCCGGGGATCAACATGAGTGGACCGTTAAATTCGAAGTTCTCGGTCAGTAGCAGCGAACAACTGACCGCCCGCATGCGCGGCATCCCATCCTCGACGTGCCACGTTTCGAAATCCGAATGCCAGTAGAATTCTTTCCCGGCGAATCCCGGTTTCAAGTTGACGCGCGATTGATGAACGTACACATCGTCATCAAGAATTTGGGCCGCCATCCCGGCAATCCGTCGGTCCGCAGCCACCGCGGAAAAGCAGGGGCTGATTTCGGATTCATGCACGGAAAATAGCGAACGCAACTCGCAATGGTCCGGTTCTAGAATCGATTCCGGACGCTGTTGGATTTCTTCAGACGCGCCGAGCCTTTGAATTTCTTCCTTGTATGTGGCGATGTCCGCTTCCGGAAAAAACGCAGGCAGAATCAGAAACCCGTCGCGCTCAAACTGACTGAGTTGTGCCGCGGAGAGCGGTCCTGGAGCTTCATGGTCGTAGACGATCGGGTCGCATCGTTTCAGGAATTCCGGTTCGGGTTGAACCCTTGACGGATAACAGTCTTCCCGCGCATCGATACTGTGTGGGGGTGTTGTCTCCATGGGGAATCGTATTTACTAACCTTCAAAAGCTTTGCGTGACGTTCAAGTTTTCGGTTTCCTTAGAAAAAATAAGGACCATGAAAGAGACGGCACACACGAAAAAAATGCAGAAAGAACGACAGAGCCCTTTTTCGCTTCGGTTGAAATCTGGCTGTGGTTACGGTTGGACGGTGCGCGACTTCGCCGCCAGTTTGATGGATGTTCTTCGACGAGCAACGACGACTTGTGTTATGTTTCCGCCACAGTCGCCGCAGGGTAGGCTCCATTGGCGTTGTGGACTTCGCGGCCGGTCACTGGTGGATTGAAAACACACACCATCCGCAATTGCGTTTTCGCGCGGAGGCAATGCCGGTCGTTTTCGTTCAGCGCGTACAGCGTGCCGGGACCAATCGGATAGGTCGGCCCGTCTGGCAGCACTTGGATTTCTCCTTCGCCCTCGATGGTGTACACGGCTTCAAGGTGATTTTCATAGCACATCGTGGTTTCAGTGCCGGCATGGATCACCGTGTCGTGCATCGAGAAACCCATGTTTTCCCCGGCCAGCAACAGTCGGCGGCTGTTCCATGTCTCGCCGTGGACATCACGTTCGGTGCCGATAATCTCGTTTAAGTTCTTTACGATCATTCTTGCAAATTCCGGATGAGTAGTATCAGAAAATCAAATCAGTTGGCGTGGGCCAGGCCGAGCGACTTCATGGCCTCTGCATCATTGAGGACGGCTGCGAAACTTTCGGCAATCGTCTCCAGTCCGCTGATCAGTTGATCATCGTCAATGGTCAGCGGTGGTAAGCACTTCAGAACATGGCTGTCCGTGCCGCTGGTTTCGATGATCAATCCGCGGCTGAACGCGGCAGCACTGACCAGATCCATCAGTTGCGGGCACTCCCGACAAGCCAACCCCCAGATCATCCCCCGCCCACGGACTTCCAATTCGACATCGTTGATGTCTTCGGCAATTTCTTGCAGGCGTTTTTCGATCAGTGCCCCTTTGCGTTTTACTGACCGTGTCATGGAATAATCTTGCCAATACAAGTCGATGGCTGCTTTGGCTGATACGAAGGCCAGATTGTTGCCGCGAAACGTACCGTTGTGTTCGCCCGGTTCCCATTCGTCGAGTTCCGATTTCATCAGGACCAACGACATGGGCAATCCATAGGCGCTGAGCGATTTTGAGAGCGTTACCATATCGGGCACAATCCCGGCTTCTTCAAAACTGAAGAAAGTTCCCGTACGCCCGCAGCCGACTTGGATGTCGTCGACAATCAACAGTATTTCAAATTCATGGCACAATTCTTCGAGCTTTTGCAACCACTCGACGCTTGCGACATTCACGCCCCCTTCGCCTTGGACGGTCTCGACAACGACAGCCGCCGGTAGGTCCAGACCGCTGCTGCCGTCGCGCAATAACTGTTCAAAATAGACCAGTGTGTCGATGTCTTCGCCGAGATAGCCATCGAACGGCATAAACGTCACGTTGTTCAGCGGAGTTCCCGCCGCATCCCGGAAGTGGCTATTTCCTGTGGCGGCCACCGAGCCGAGGCTGACTCCGTGGAAACCGTTGGTGAATGAAACGATATTCGTCCGGCCGGTCACTTTGCGGGCGAGTTTGAATGCGGCCTCAACAGCGTTTGTTCCGGTTGGCCCGGTGAACTGAATTTTGTAGTCGAGTTCCAACGGCCACAGAATGTGTTCTTCAAATGCTCTCAGAAATTGCGCCTTGGCGTCCGTATGCATGTCTAGCCCATGCAGTACGCCGTCGTTCTGCAAATACTCGACGAGTGGGCCTTTGATTTCTGAATTGTTGTGACCGTAGTTCAGAGTCCCGGCTCCGGCAAGAAAATCGATGTAATCCTGCCCGCGTTCGTCTGTGAGTGTTGCGTTTTGAGCGGTCGTAAAAGTCGTGGGAAACATGCGGCAATAGCCCCGCACGTTCGATTCAAGTCGATCGAAAATAGACATATGACCAAAGATCCTTCTGGTTCTTAATGATTCAAAGTGAACGGGCCGATGCGGTACAGGTCTTCCGGTTCATGCGGATCGGCCTCGTTGAATAATTCTGCTGAGAAGCCATCTTCTCGGTTGCACTGAGTCTCCAGCCGCGCTGCCAGGGACTGAAATAGTTTTTGCGACGATGCATTAGAGGGCGTAACGGTCGCTTCGAGCCAGTTGACTTGGCTGCATGCGGGGCGGGCCAACAGTTCGTCGAGCATTCGCGAGGCAACGCCGGCAGAACGCTGTTGGGGGTCAACGGCCACCTGCCAAACGAAAACAGTGTCATTCCGTTCAGGCGGACGGTATGCTGACAGGAACCCAGCCAATTGGGAGTCGAGTTCCGCGACGACGCAGGTTGCGTGAAAATCACGGCATAACAAAAGAGAGAGATAGTGCGAATTCACGTCCAACGGCGGGCACTTTCGGACCAGCCGCGTAATCCGAGCCGAGTCGGTTAAAGTCGGCTCGCGGAAATTCAAAGAGATTTGACTACCCTGTTGCTTCGTGACGAAAACAGATCATTGGCAGTAGTTGCCAATACCGAGCATTTACTTTGTACACAATTGAATATAAATGTCCACAGTGATCCCCTGTAAATTCAAATATTCAATAAATTCAGCGATTTTTAATCTAATGTGATGCCTGGGGCAACATGATTCTTGCCTGTCGATATTTTCTGTACGCAGTAATATATCCCCGTTTTTCGGACGTGATACATGGCCGCTAAAAGGACGACGACGCTGCAACCTGATGATTTCTTCTGTGAGCAAGTGCTCATTGCGCTGCGTCGTATCATTCGTGCTGTCGACTTGCGCTCGCGTAAGTTGTTACAGAAACACGGACTCACCGGGCCGCAGCTCACTGTGCTCAAGGCGCTTTGTGAAATCGGTGAGGTGCCGGCCGGGGAATTGGCGAAACAGGTCCACTTAAGTCAAGGGACGGTTTCGGGGATTCTGGATCGGCTGGCGCGCCGCGAGTTTGTCGTCCGGCGGCGATGCCCTGTCGATAAACGCCGGATGCTTGTCGTTGCTACGCCTCAGGCCACCAAGCTTGTCCACAGCGCTCCGTCGTTGCTTCAAGAACAGTTCGTTCACGAATTTGCCAAGTTAGCCGATTGGGAAAAAACCCAGACGCTTTCTTCGCTGCAGCGGATTGTGTCCATGATGGAGGCTGAGGAGATCGACGCAACTCCCATGCTGGCCATCGGTGCGATCGACGAATCGGCGGAGAAGGCGGCCGATCGTCTCGGCGAACAGCCGCCCGCTTAGAGGGTTGTTCTCACGGTGGATCAGGGCGATAGCGGTTCCCGGTCCTGGCAGGTGTCGCGCGCCTTGGCTGGGCAGGTGTGGCGAACGCCAGTTGCGCAGTTGCATCGCAGATTCCAGGCATGAGGCGCGTCTCATTGGCGAGGCGGGAAGTCCATTTGGGGTTCCGTTGGCGATATCGTCGTAAGGCCTGCCGGGTCGAATGCTCCCCGCGTTTTGGCTTCTTATGCAAACGAAATGCAAATGCGACTCTCCTGGCGGCGCTAGAGTCGTGAGTCGATAGGGGCAATGATTTGGGGGCGATCCTAGTCGGCACCGGTTCCTGGGGCAGAGGCTGGACTGAGCGACCAACAGACGACGGCCGCTGAGCAACCGTCGCTTTCGGGTAATCATGTTGCATGCCCAGAGTGTCGTATATCGCTTGAATACGTGTCTAAAGCTCGACTGTATGTGGTGAGTGCAACGTGAGTTGATGTGGTGGTGGTTGGCAATGAATTGTTGGCGGGTGGGTGCGAATGAAAGTATGTCATCAGTCGAATTCGGTCCTTTTGTACAAAACTGCATTAAATGCAAAAGAATTGCATTTACAAACATGTGTTGAGCGACCATAATTGCGACTGACTTGTCGGCGCCGGTTTCGTGATTCTGGTTGGCCGCTATTTGTCATTATTTCGTTTTCTTCGATTGGGAGCTCACCTATGAAACGTTCTGGTTTTACACTCATTGAATTGCTGGTGGTGATCGCCATCATTGCGATTCTTGTTGCTCTGTTGCTGCCGGCAGTGCAACAAGCGCGCGAAGCGGCGCGGCGCACGCAGTGTCGCAACAACCTTAAACAACTCGGGATTGCCATGCATAATTATTACGATGTGCATACCGTCTTTCCGCTGTTGGCTGCGGACTCGAACTACGGCTATTCTCCGCAAGCTCAAGTCCTTCCCTATCTCGAGCAGTCGAATCTGCATGGCCTGATTGACTTCAATGAACCGCTACTGTTGGGGCCGGCTTGGGCTCCGCAGGTCAATCCGCTCCTGGCTGCTGCTGCTGCGCATGTTGTGCCGGTCTTTGTTTGCCCGAGTGATGCCGGAAATGTCATGTATCAAGACAGCAATGGTGATTTGTATGCCGGTGGAAATTATCTGGTGAACGGAGGCAGCGGCAGCGAATTGAATTACTGCACAGGTCTCAACGATGGCCTGTTTTGGCGCGGGTCATCAACTCGTTTCAGAGACATTTCAGACGGAACGACAACGACATTGTTCATGGCGGAAACCCTGTTCGGTTCGCGTGGTGACGACACAACCACTTTGGTCGATGCGCAACGGCAAATGAAACGGGTGAGTGGAGGTGGCCCCTGCACAGTGAATGCGGACGCATTGACGGCATTTCCCGCCACGCGCTACGAGGGGCGCCGCGCCGGTGCTTGGATTCGCAGCACAGGCTATCACGTACTGGTAAACGCCCATTTTCCACCAAATTCCGCTGAGCCGGATGTGTCACACCACGGCGAATTGGTTTCTGGGCCGCGGAGCCAGCATGCGGGCGGAGCCAACGTCTTGATGTGTGATGGGAGCGTGCAATTCATGAACGAAAACATCGACTTGACGACCATGCGACAACTGTTTTCGCGCAGTGACGGTCAGGTCGTCAGCGAATTTTAAGATTCACTCGCACGCTAACCGGCAGCAACGGATCGTTGCCTGCGCCGGTATTGATAGGAATTTGATATGCGCTTGATCACTGTAACTTCGGCGGTGCAGCAGTTGGCCGCTTTGCTCATGCTGTGGGGCCTGCAAGGCTGTTCGGCGGAAAATGCGGCTGTCTTTCGGCCCATGTCGACACCGCCGGACGAACTGCATATCGACGGCACGATGTGGCAGCGGCAATCAGAAATGACCGAGGGAGACCAACGGTTGCTGACCAACTATCTGCGACATCAACCCTCGGTGGCAGAGAATCCCCTGCTTCACGGAGATCCGTCGGTCTATCTTTCATCAGCGGGCGACAGACGGTTTTATTGGCTCTCCCAAACGGACACGGAGGTCCATTGGGTGTACCTCGGATTTCGCCGGGGACGGTTTAAGGAAACTCAAGCGGGAACCGGGCCGCCCTTTGTATCTGCCGCTGAATGAAATTCATCTTACGAACTCACATTTGCGACTCGCCCAGGAAAATATCATGAACCTGAAAACTTGGAATAATGTCGGACTACTTCTCGTCTCTTTAGTTCTGGTGGGCTGCGGACGGCAGCAGGAGTTAATCACATTTGACGCAACCGCCCACGCCGCCGAAGAACCGGAGCCGTCGGTTATTTGCCGATTGTTTCTGCAAGACCGCGATACACAAAAGCTGCGCTGGACAGATGTCTTACAGGGTAATCCCCCTTGTTTGGGAGAGATTCATGAGATCGAGAGTTTCCGGTGCTCGATGCTGAGCGGCAAAGTCTCGTGCAGATGGACGTGAGCCAAGGTACGTTGCTGGTCGGCGTGCGGGACGACGCGGACGGCGCCTTTCAGAGCGGGTGGGTGCTCTTAGCAGCCGGTGTCGAAGAAGAAGCGCACGGCGATCATGGGCATTGGAGTTTCGACGACAAACCACGGATCATTGCCCGGAAACTCGACGATCAACAAGGAAACCCGGCCCATCTGTACGTCTATCGAGACGTCTATTATTTGGCCAATGATCGCAACAACGGTTACACCCGGATCGATCCTGCGGTCATTGGCGGAGAAGGAGAGGCCAACATGCCGCAAGGGTTTCATGCCGGTGGCGGACATCACATTACGTTGGCCGTGGCGGAGAACACAACCGGTTATGGGACCTGGATCGACGGCGGCGGTCCTAATCAAGGACGCGTGGATGTGACTCGCGTCCAGCCCGGTGGAAATGAGGAGATCGCTTATTCGCTAACGCTTCCCACGGGGGGAATTCACGGTGCCACGACTGCGGCGGACAAGGTCTTCTTTGCGCCGTCTGATGGGATCTGCTGGGTCACAGCTGATCTTGAGCCTACGGCGGAACACGCGGATGCGGAAATTCACCACATCTCGCTTGGTGAGAATCCCGAGACGAAAAAGCCATTGCGCACGGGGGCTTTTGCAACGCACCGCGACTACGTCTGTTTTGTTTACGGAGAGGAGGACTATGCGACTTTGGGTCTGTTGAATGCGAACGAGACGTCCCCACAACTCGTGAGCGTTCCACTTCCCATGCAACCGGGGAGCGGGCCGACCGTTCCGGCAATCGATAAGGCGGCTGATGGGCGGCGCTTGGTGTTTGTCTTTCACAACCATCCTGGCGATGTCGAAGGGGACGAATTCTTGAGCATCGTCCAACTTGATCCCAATCAAGATCTCGATTTTTCCGACGCGCAGCTGTTGGAAACGATTCCTGTAGGGCACAGCGCCGTCGAAGGCCACTATGGGCACCACCAGATTACGTTTGATCACGCCGGCCAATACGCATTTTGGACGAACCCCGGCGACGGTACGATTTCGATCATGTCGCTTAAGGATCTGGGAGTGCTTGCCACAGTGCCGGTCGGCGGAAAGCCGACCAAGTTGATTGCCCTGGGTGAGGAAGATCACGGTCATTGAGGGAAACATCGCAGCGGTGCGACATGGACTTCCCCACGAATCGTGGGGAAGTCCCATGTCTCACTTGTCCAGTTGGACGGTCTCCGGACCACAGCAGCCGGCAGCTGCATAACGTTCGTCTTTGGCATCCGCCTGGAGTACGACGAACACTTCCCATTTATGTCCATCAGGATCAATGGCCCACACTTTGTCCTGCACCGCGTAACAACATGTGGTGCCTTCTTCGGTGATGGTTTCGATGTGGGCTGCTTGGAAACGCTCGATGGCAGCGTGCACCTCTGCGATGGATTTGACTTGAACGCCGAAATGAGCGGATCCGCCTTGGATTTGCACATTGCCATCTTCCTCGTTCAGTGTCAAATTGACTGACGGGTCTTGCGGCTCAAATTTTGCATAACGGGGCCGTTCCTTGCAGGCGGGTTGGCCAAACAGGGTTTCATAGAAATGCTTGGACTTTTCCAAGTTGGAAACGGTCAAAGCGACATGCAGACGGAAATTGCCGGGAAAATCGACGGCGGATTCGTTGGTCATTTTGACTCTCCTTCAGATGTAAGGGTTTGCAGGTAGGTTTCAATTTTGTCTCTGATTTCGTCGCGGATGCGGCGAAAGACGGTCATTTGTTCTTCTTCGGTGCCTGTGGCATCGGCGGGATCTTGGAATGGCCAGTGCAATGTGGTCTTCGCCCCGGGGAAAACCGGACAGGACTCTTTGGCGTTGTCACAGACTGTCACGACAAGATCGAACGGTTGGTTTTGGAACTGATCGAGAGATTTGCTTTGATGTTCGGAAATGTCGATATCCATTTCCTGCATCGCTTGGATCGCCAATGGGTGCACGTAGCCGGAGGGTTTCGAACCGGCGGATTCGGACTGCCAACTGCCGCCGCTTAGTGATTCCCAGAGCGCCTCGGCCATCTGAGAACGACATGAGTTTCCGGTGCAGAGAATTAAGACTCGCTTCGACATCGGATGAATGTCCTTGTTCTAATGTTCGCGTTTTATTTGGTGATTAATCCTGCCCGACTCCAGCGTGACTGCCACGAACTGTCGGACAGGCAGCCGACGCAGCGGATTGCAGGGCGTCGTCGTCTGAGGTGTCGTCGCCGAAATATCGTTTTTGGAAATAGAGAGCGACATTGACCAATCCGATCAATACGGGGACTTCGACCAACGGTCCGATCACAGCCGCGAAAGCGGCTCCGGAGTTGATGCCGAAGACGGCGACGGCTACGGCGATAGCGAGTTCAAAATTGTTGCTCGCCGCTGTGAAGGCGATCGTGGTCGTTTTTGAATAGTCCGCGCCGATCTTTTTCCCCATCCAGAAACTCACCAAGAACATCACGACAAAGTAAATCAACAGCGGAACGGCGATCCGCACCACGTCACCGGGTATCTGTACAATCAAATTTCCCTTCAGCCCGAACATCACCAGAATCGTGAACAGCAGTGCGATGAGCGTTAGCGGGCTAATGGTGGGAATGAATTTTTGTTCATACCACTGCCGACCTTTGGTCCGGATCAAGACAAACCGCGTGGCCATGCCGGCCAGGAAGGGGATACCCAAGTAGATGAAGACACTTTGTGCGATTTCACCAATGCCAATCTGAACAGTGCTTCCCGCCAATCCAAAGAGTGGCGGCAATAGGGTGATGAATACCCAGGCGTACACGCTGAAAAACAGTACTTGAAAGATGCTATTGAAGGCGACCAACCCGGCAGCGTATTCGCTGTCTCCCTTGGCCAACTCATTCCAGACGATGACCATTGCGATACAACGGGCCAGCCCGATCATGATCAATCCCACCATGTATTCGGGGTAGTCTTGTAGGAACAAGATCGCCAAGGCAAACATCAACACCGGCCCGATGACCCAGTTTTGCACCAGCGACAGTGCGAGTAGTTTCCAATTGCGGAACACTTCGCCCATCTCTTCGTAGCGGACTTTGGCCAGCGGCGGATACATCATCAGAATCAAACCGGCCGCGATGGGAATGTTCGTTGTGCCCACCTGAAACGAATTGATCCAACCTTCCAAACCGGGAAGTAAGCGGCCGGCGGCGACTCCCACCGCCATTGCCAGAAAAATCCACAATGTCAAATACCGGTCTAGAAAACCCAGACGCTTGGCGACTCCATCGGCCATCGGAGCTAATCTCCCATTTCTTGTTGTTTCGGTGTGGTGTGTTATATGTGCTTAGGCGAATGTATTAGTTAAAAAAAACTAGTCGCAGCAGTCACGGCAAGGCGAATGTTTGAGTTGTTGGCGGTCGCCGGCAAGTTCAGACTCGACAGCTTCGCAAGTCGCCAAACACTCCCAGAGCTTTTCGTGAAACGGAGAGGAACTGGGGGTCAATCGATAGTAGTGCCACAGACCTTCTTTGCGAGCAAGCACCAGTCCTGATTTCCGCAGATAGGCCAAATGCCGTGAAGCCGTTGGTTGCGGCACATCCAGCACATCGACCAAATCGCAAACGCACAACTCTCCGTCGCGCAGCAGATTCAGAATTCGCAATCGCGTCTGATCGGACAGCGCTCGGAATATTGTCGTGAGTGAGATGCTGGCAGTTTTTGTGGCCATCTTGCTGTGTCCTGATAAATTCGCCTATGCGAATATAGTATTCCGCTACCAATCGATCGTCAATGGCTAAACCTGAACTCCAACGAATTGCTGGTTGCGAAGAAAATCGGCCAGAATTCCGGCAGTGACTGCCGGTGGTCAATCGGTCCGACTCAGCCAATTCGCCACTTGCAGGCGAGTCGTCGATCGGGGCAAGCAGGGAAGCATATCCTCTGCTCACGAATACGTGCAATCCGCTGCATTCCCATCTGCAGGTTGTTGCACGTTTTGAAGTGGTTTTAGACCTATTTCGCGTTGGTTTGCGTAATTTGTGGGATTTTTAACTGCGCGGAATCGTCAGGCAATTTCCTCTGATTGCTAAGTCGATCACAACCAGCATAACCCCTACATCGCGATAATTTACGCCGAGAGGTTTTCCAAGGCATTGTCGGCAGAAGGATGGAACTGGATGGCAGTACTCATTTTGCGCACAAGTTGCTGGTAAGGAATTGAGAGGTGGAGCCCGCCATATTGTGTACTTGGTAGCAGTCGTCGGAACGAATATCGAGCAAGGAAAGTGTCGCAAGTCGAGGAATGAAAACTGATGGGGCTCTTTGCGAATGGTCCGCGAATTGCTCTGGAATGCACCGGAAGTGCAATAACTCGGATGACTCTGTTATTTCCCACGCAGTCATTCGGTCCTCGGCTCGAACGAAAGTGAACAGGCACCGGCATTATGAAAGTCTCTCTGATTCAATTCCTTCTCTTGGCATCGTGTTCCCTTTGCCTTCCCGCTTGCCAAAAGCTGGACGCACAGCAGCCCGAGACCGGCCACCACGAAGAAGGCCATCACGAGGAAGGGCACCATGAAGCAGGTCATCAGCATAAGATCTTAGTCACGAGCCCTGTCGAAAAAGATGTTGTCAGCACTCAAAAATACGTCTGCCAGATCCACTCGTGCCGTCACATTGAGGTCCGCGCCTTGGAGGGGGGGTATCTTGAGAAGATCGGAGTCAAAGAGGGACAGTCGGTGAAGCAAGGCGAGATGATGTTTAAGATCCTTCCGGTTCTCCTTCAAGCCAAGCTAAACGCCGATGTGGCGGAGGCGCAGTTGTCAGAAATTGAGTTCAAAAATACCAAGAAGTTGTTCAAGGATAATATTGTCTCGGACCAGGAGGTGGCGCTGACTCAAGCCAAACTGGCCAAGGCGCAGGCGAAGGTGGAGCTAGCGCGGGCTGAATTGGATTTTACTGATATCAAAGCGCCTTTCGACGGAATTGTAGATCGCCAGCTCAACCAACAAGGGAGTTTGATTGACGAGGGGGACGTGCTGACGACTTTGTCGGACAACAGCGTGATGTGGGTCTACTTCAACGTGCCAGAAGCCCGCTACCTCGAATATAAAACCAGCCTGGATGACGACGACGATGAGTTGCGAATCGAACTGAAGTTGGCGAACGGTAAAACGTTTCCGCAACAGGGGACCATCGGTGCGATCGAAGCTGATTTTAACAACGAGACCGGCAACATCGCCTTTCGCGCAGATTTTCCGAACCCGGATGGTTTGTTGCGCAACGGTCAGACTGGAACCGTGTTGATTCACACCGACTTAGAAGACGCTCTGGTCATCCCGCAGCGTGCGACCTTTGAGATTCTCGCCAAGCGGTACGCTTACGTCGTCGACAAGGATGGTGTGGTCCATCAGCGTGACATCACGATCCAGAACGAAATGGACGACATCTTCGTCATCAAGGAGGGCCTTGACGATGACGACAAGATTATTCTTGAAGGAATCCGACAAGTCCGCGACGGCGATAAAGTGGAATACGAGTTCCGTGACCCGGCCGAGGTTCTCGGCAATTTGAAATACAGCGCAGAGTAGGAACCGTCTTCCATGTTCGCAAAATTTCTACATCGGCCGGCATTGGCGATCGTGATATCGCTACTCATCCTGTTTATGGGTGGGTTAGCGATCAACACGCTGCCGATTTCGCAGTTCCCCTCGGTTGCACCGCCGAGCGTGCGGGTCTCGGTCTCTTATCCGGGTGCCAGCGCCAAGATCCTCATCGATTCAACGATGGTGATCTTGGAGCAAGCCATCAACGGTGTTCCCAACATGCGGTACATGATGGGTGACGCGACCAGCGCCGGTGAGGGGACGATCCAGATCACGTTCGAGCCGGGCACGGACCCGAACGTGGCGGTGATGAACGTCAACAACCGCGTCAACATGGTGAAGAACCAACTCCCTCCGATCGTGGAGCGTGAGGGAATCATCGTCATGCAGAACATGACGAGCATGTTGATGTATGTGAATATCTTCAGCAAGGACCCGAACGTCGACCAAAACTTTCTGTACAACTATGCCACCGTCAATGTACTGAATGAGATCAAGCGGATTCCCGGCGTTGGGAGGGCAACCATTCTCGGCAACCGCTCCTATGCGATGCGGGTCGAGTTGGATCTTGAGCGCATGCGTGCCTACAAGGTGGACGCGGAAGACGTCATGAAAGCGCTCGATGAACAGAGCATGATCGGTTCGCCCGGACGGCTCGGTCAGGCAACGGGCCGGACCTCTCAAACGCTTGAGTACGTTTTGACCTGGGTCGGACGTTACAAAACACCGGAGGAATACAAAAAGATCATCCTCAAGGCCAACCCCGATGGTGAGATCCTGCGGTTGGAAGACGTCGCCGATGTCACGTTGGGCTCTTCGTTCTACGACCTTTACTCGGACATCGACGGCTTGCCTTCGGCGGCCATTGTGCTGAAACAAACGCCTGGCTCCAATGCTGCGGATGTGATTGAGAAAGTCAAAGAGAAAGTTGAAGAGATCAAGCGGGAATCGTTTCCTCCCGGTATGGACTATGCCGTCACCTACGACGTTTCCAACTTCCTGGATGCCTCGATCGAAAAGGTGCTGCACACTCTGTTTGAGGCTTTCATTCTGGTCTCGTTGGTGGTCTATCTGTTTCTGGGGGACCTCCGCAGCACGTTGATCCCGACTTTGGCGGTTCCCGTCTCGTTGATCGGCACCTTCTTTTTCATGCTGATGTTTGGGATGTCAATCAACCTGATCACGCTGTTCGCATTGGTGTTGGCGATCGGTGTTGTGGTCGACGATGCCATTGTGGTGGTCGAAGCGGTGCATGAGAAAATGCACACCAAACATCTCGGCCCCTATCAGGCAACCCAAGAGGTCGTGCATGAAATCAGCGGCGCGATCATCGCGATCACTTTGGTGATGACGGCCGTGTTTATTCCGGTGACCTTTATGACCGGGCCGGTCGGTGTTTTCTACCGGCAGTTCGCCCTGACAATGGCGATGTCCATCGTGATCTCCGGCGTGGTGGCCTTGTCACTCACACCGGTGCTCTGTGCGATGATTCTCAAGCCGCTCTCCAACTACGGGGAACAACGCGGTTTGATAGGTGTGGTGAACCGTGGTCTCTCCAAGGTCGCAGGGCGATTTGCCTTTCTCCTCCGCGGCATGCTGTGCGTGTTGCTCGGTCTTGGAGTAGGAGCGGGCGCTTATTATTTACTCCATGTTGAAATCGTACACGAAATCGTCTCCGAGCAGGTTGCTCTGACGGATACGCGGGTTTGGATTATTGCAGGCGTGGTTTCTCTGTTGGCGATCTTAACCTTTCGCGCATCGTTTTCAGGGAGCGACGGCAGCGAGAAGAAGCGCGGGCCGCTGGGCATCTTTTTGCATCTGTTCGACCGGGGCGTTGAGAAAGTGACGTCAGGTTACGCAGCCATCCTGGGGCGGATCATCACATTGCGCTTGCTGACCATGCTCGTCATCGGGGCCTTTGCTTACGGCATATTAGCCGTGAATGAAGTGCTTCCCAGCGGATTTATTCCGTTGGAGGATCAGGGCATGATCTACGGGATTGTTCAAACGCCTCCCGGTTCGACGCTGGAGTACACCAACTCCAAGTGTCACGAATTGCAGGCGATCTGCGAAGAGATGGATGAAATTACGTCGGTCTCCTCGATCGCTGGATATGAAGTTTTGACCGAAGGCCGGGGCTCCAATGCAGGGACCTGTATCATCAACTTAAAGCCTTGGGCGGATCGCGAAGCAACTTCGAAACAGATCATCGAGGAGCTTGAGGAAAAAGGGCAGGAGATTGCCAATGTGAAGCTCGAGTTCTTTGAACCGCCAGCCGTTCCAGGTTTTGGTGCAGCGGGGGGATTCTCGGTGAATCTGCTCGATAAAACGAACAGCGGCGATTATCAGGCACTCGGAGAACAGACGGACAAGTTCATGGAGGCCTTGTCGAAACGCAAGGAGCTCAAAGGGCTGTTTACGTTTTTTGCCGCCAACTATCCGCAGTATGAGATCATCATCGACAATGACGTCGCTATGCAAAAAGGGGTGTCGATTCGCGATGCGATGGACAACCTCTCTATTGTGGTCGGTAGTACGTGGGAGCAAGGTTTTGTCCGTTTCGGTCAGTTCTACAAAGTCTATGTTCAGGCTGCCCCGGAGTTTCGGCGGTACCCCGAAGATTTGGACAACATGTTCGTGAAGAATGATCACGACGAGATGGTTCCCTACTCCGCATTCATGAAGATTGAAAAGAAGCAGGGCTTGAACGAAATCAGTCGCTACAATTTGTACCCCACGGCTCCCATTCAAGGCGCGCCGGCAAAGGGCTACAGCAGCGGTGAAGCCATTGCGGCGATTAAAGAAGTTGCGGCGGAGACCTTGCCTCACGGTTTCGACATCGATTGGCGCGGTCTGGCGTATGACGAAGCGAAGGCAGGGAATACGGCGGTCTATATCTTTTTGATTGTGGTCGTCTTCGTCTATATGGTTTTGGTCGGACAGTACGAGAGTTTTATCATACCGTTGGCGGTGATCATCTCGCTGCCGGTCGGTATTTTTGGAGCCTTTTTATTCCTCAAGGCAATGGGGCTGGCCAACGACGTGTATTGCCAGATTGGTCTGGTTATGCTTGTCGGTTTGTTGGGCAAGAACGCGATTTTAATCATCGAGTTTGCCATCCAGCGCCGCCAAGAGGGTTTGAGCATCAAAGAGGCGGGAATCGAAGGAGGCCGGTTACGCTTCCGACCGATTCTGATGACCTCATTTGCCTTTATCGCTGGACTGATTCCGCTGGTTCGTGCGACCGGCCCTGGAGCGATTGGAAACCGTACCATTGGCACCACCGCTGTCGGCGGGATGTTGATGGGGACATTGGTCGGGGTCTTAGTGATCCCCGGTTTATATTATTTGTTCGGCAAGGCTGCCGACGGACGCAAATTAATCAAGGATGAACATGACCAACCACTTAGCGAAATTATCGAACGCTGAGCATAATAAACGTGTGCTGATGACAGTGGTTGTTATTAGCATTCAGATGCTTTCGTCTGGCTGTGGTATTCCCGAACTGCGCCAAGCGCTGCCCGGACCAGCATTGCCGGCAAGCTACAATGACGCCAACAATCTGCAGTATTTCCGCGGAAATCCCGCTGCGGAGTACATGATTGACGGAGTCCAGTCGGAAGACGTCGATGACGCCAACCTTCTGGCGAGCATCACGCAACCGACCGGCCGCGTTGTCCTCAATCGTGACAGAGCCTCGGATGAGAGCACCACGATTTTGGCGAGCTACGTGGATGCTTTGAACGAAGTTGACTTCAAGGATGACGAAAACGCAGGGACCAACCTAGACCTGATCGCTCCTTACCCGGACGATGAAAGCGCCGACGCGGATGGCGCGGGTCCGGAATTGTACGATGCTGATCCTGACTCAGACGCTGTGGGCATCATCATGGATGATGAACCGGGCGTCGTGGAAGTGGGAATGAACAGTTGGGAAAACACCTCGCATATTCCGTTGTATGAGTTTTTCAATGACCCCACGCTCATCCATTTGATTGATCAGGCCCTGATCGGCAACCAGGAATTGAAGATGCTGTCTGAAGAGATCCGCATCGCCAATTTCGAGATTATGGCGCGGCAAGGGGCTTACTTGCCCTTCGTCACCGTCGGTGCTGGTGCGGGGATCGATAAACCGGGCCGCTATACGCGAGCAGGGGCTGTCGAGGATCAACTCAACATTCGCCGGGACAAGCCCTTTCCTGAGCCGCTGCCCGATTTCCTGGTTGCCGCCAACCTTTCCTGGCAATTGGACATTTGGAGGGAACTCCGCAATGCCCGGGATGCGGCGACAATGCATTACTTGGGAACCTATGAGGGGCAGAACTATGTTGTGACCCGACTGGTTGCTGAGATTGCCGAGAATTACTACGAGCTGTTAGCGCTCGACAACCGTCTGGAGATTTTGGATCAGACCATCAAGATTCAGGAGCAAAGTCTCAAGGTCGCTGAGGCGAATAAGGCAGCTGGCCGCGCTACGGAATTGGCCGTTCAGCGTTTCTTGGCCGAAGTACGCAAGAATCAAAGCGAGAAATTGATCATCCACCAGAAGGTTATCGAAGTTGAGAACCGGATTAACTTTCTCGTAGGTCGTTACCCGCAGCACATTGCACGAGACTCTTCGGGTTACATCGATCTAAATATGCACCCGCTGGGTGTCGGTGTGCCTGCGCAGTTGTTGCACAACCGTGCCGACATCCGCCAAGCTGAACGCGAGTTGGCCGCCGCCGGACTCAACGTAAAAGTCGCCCGGGCCCGTTTCTATCCCACGTTGGACCTATCGGCGGGAGTAGGCTATCAGGCTTTCAATCCGCAGTATCTGTTCACAACGCCGGCGTCTCTAATTTATGGTGTCGCAGGCGACCTTGTTGCGCCGTTGATCAACAAGAAGGCGATCAAAGCCGACTATCTCAGTGCCAACGCTGCGCAATTGCAAAAACTTTACGATTACCAGCGGACCATCCTCAATGCTTACACCGAGGTCGTCAACCGTATGTCCAAGGTGGAAAACTACGGCCAAAGTATCAAGGTCAAAAAGTTGCAGTTGGCGGCATTGGATGCGTCGGTCGACAGTGCCACCAAGCTGTTCCAGAATGCCCGCGTCGAATATGTGGATGTGCTGCTGGCCCAGCGTGATCTGATGGAGGCCAGAATGGTGTTGGTGGAAACCAAACAACAGCAACTCAGCGCTATCGTCAACGCTTATCAAGCGCTGGGCGGGGGTGGCGTGCAGATGAGTGTTCAGTAATAACCCTAGCCTCGATGGTAATAAATCTCACAGTACGATCTTACTATTAGATCACTCGGGTCGGTCTTGTTCGGTAGACGCTCTCATCGCGGATGGTCGCTTGGCTCTCAGTGGTAGAGCGTCTGCTGAGGTCGGGAGAATAACAATGGGACGGTCTACTTCCCATTCGATTCAAAAACCTCTGCCGCATTCTGTGGACACGGATTTGCAAGTTTCAGGAACAATCGCAGTAGGGTATTGAACTAGTTCTTAGCAGAATATTAACTTTTGCTATCAATGCGGAACCGGGTGCTCTGTTTGTGGAGTCCATGCGCAAGCCGGGGGAAGTTCAGTTGCTTCTTCGCTGTTTGGTTGATTGACTCCCGCGTTTGAGCCGGTCATCGCATCGCTGAGTCCCGCGTGAAATCGCGTGCCGACTCGCACTTTCTATTCTCCGCAGGTCGGAGGGTTTGTGGGGATTCTGCTTTTTTTGTTGATTTCGCGAATTGCGCAGTTTAGACTGGCCCGCATCGCAAGTCCGCTTTGCTGAACAACGCAACGACACTGACGCATTGTCAATTCATTTCGTCAGTCGCTTTTGCTCGTTTCGCTAGGGTATTGCGTTGAACTCTTCTGCCTCAGTTTTGTCAGCTGCTATTCAATCAAGCTTCGAGTTGCAGTTGATACGCGTGTCGAACATTTTCGCTCTGATGTTACACCTTTGGATTTACGGAGACCGCTCATGTCGGGATCACTCGCGCTCGCTATCACGTCGTCGCTCTTAGGTCATTCTTCTATTACATCTACATCGCTTCGCTGCTCGCTTTGTTAATTCTTTGGTTCTGTGTGGTGCGCTTTTGCGGGCCCTCTGCCACACGAACTCCCCAGTCTTAGGATTCGCAAATCTGCGGATTCGCACGTCTGTCGTTGCCTTCCGGGATCGGCGGATCGCTAATTTTTTTATTCCATCTCCATCATTTGTTTCTTATTTAAAAATCGATTCATCGCCCCCTATTTTGACGGGATGAACCTGCATGTCTTTCTGGTCATTGCTCACCACCTCTTGGGCTCGCTCGCAACGTTATACTCGCTTGACCTCGCAACGCCGTCGCCGGAATCGCAGTTGGCGAAAGTTTAGCACCTGTCGACGACAGATCCCGCTGTCCTTAGAAGGACTGGAAGACCGCACATTGTTGGCGGGGTCGCTGACCATTGGTGATCTTTCGATTTCCGAGGGCGATGCCGGCACGTCGACATTCGAATTCACTGTCGACCGGACCGGTAGTTCCTCCGGAGTGGTTACCGTCGATTTTGAAACCGGAGGCGGGAATGCGACGCCGGTCCAAACGTTTTTTAACGAACAGACTCTGAGCACCACGGCCGATCGCGCTGAGGCCGTGTCGTCGGCCGATGTTGATGGCGATGGGGACAGTGACATTCTGTCGGCCTCGTATTTTTCCGATACGATTCATTGGTACGAAAATCTTGGTGGCGGTGTGTTCACGACGCACACCGTAACCACGTCGGCCAATGGTGCTGAAGACGTGACCAGCGGCGACTTCGATGGCGATGGCGACACGGATATCTTGACGGCCTCGCGCGAAGACAACACGATTGCGTGGTACGAAAACGACGGCAATGAGAACTTCACGTTCCATGCAATCGACACTGCCGTTGCGGGCGAAAAGAGGGTTGCTGTTGCCGACGTTGATGGCGACGGGGACCTGGATGCGATGGCGTCTTCGGATTTCGACCACACCGTTTTTTGGTACGAAAACGACGGGAACGGAAATTTCACGACGCGGGTTGTGACGAGTATCGCGAACAGCGTGAATGCGTTTGAAGCGACGGATCTTGATGGTGATGGTGATGTCGACGTTCTCACATCAAACCCCGGCGACAATACCGTATCGTGGTTTGAAAACGATGGGAATGAAAACTTCACGCGGCATGTGATTTTCGAAGCGCCGAATGAGGCGACACCCACAGCCGTTTCCTCCGCTGACATCGACGATGACGGCGATCTCGACGTGGTGGCTGTCTATGACGGCGACTATACCATCACGTGGTTTGAGAACGACGGCAACGAGAACTTCACGTTTCAAGAGATCCGTACGACCCCGGACGGGGTACGCGATGTGCGGACCGCCGACATGGATGGCGATGGTGATGTGGACGTCGTCGTTTCCGTGGGGGGGGATAATGCGGGCATTCAATGGCATGAAAACCTCGGCCGCAACTTTTGGACATTGCATACGGTGACAGCGGGCAAGCTGGTGGCACCGACGCTCTTCACCGACGATTTGAATGGCGATGGCAATCTGGAGATCCTGTCTGCCTCAACGGTCGAAGATACGATCACCTGGTACGAGAATCAGAAACTGGGTGATTACTTCGCGACGAGCGGTTCGTTGATGTTTGCCGATGGCGTGACCCAGCAGACGATCACGGTCGTCGTCAATGGCGACGTCGCATATGAGGAAGACGAATACTTACTCGTCAGCCTCAGTAACACCGTGGGCGGTTCGGTGGATGACGGTCAGGCGCGCGGCACGATTCTCAATGATGACGCCTTGCCGGGGGCGACGGTTTCGATCGGCGATGCCGCCGTGACTGAAGGCGATCTGCTCTCAAAAACCGTTGAATTTACGGTGACCCGCAGCGGCGATACGTCGGGAGAAACGACCGTCGATTTTACTACGGCAGACGGCACGGCATTGGGGATCGTGGATGTCTCGACAGAGTTCACGCGCTTTGAAGAGCATCTGATCGACAACACGGCCGATGGAGCCCGCAGCGTGCAGGTCGCCGACGTGGATGGTGACGGCGATCTCGACATGGTTTCCTCGTCGCGAGATGATGACACACTCGCGTGGTATGAAAACGACGGCAATGAGAATTATACGTTTCACGAAATCGTCATTTTGGGCGACGTCTATGGGGTGGCAACGGCGGACATCGATGGCGACGGCGATTTGGATATCATTGCGACTTCCTACGCCCGCAACGAAGTCAACATTTATGAGAACGATGGCAGTGAAAATTTCACTGAGCTGACGATTAGTGGCGCAGGCGAAGTTGATCGTCCCTCGGACGTCAAAGTGGTCGACCTCGATGAGGATGGAGACCTGGATATCGTCGTGTCCGTCAATTTTGACTCCATCCTGGTTTGGTATGAGTCCAACGGCGCCGGCGGTTTTACCTACCACACGGTGAGTAACGGCGTGACACGTGCAGAAGACTTCGAAGTCATTGATCTCGACCAGGACGGCGATCTTGACTTTGTTGGTTCGACGCTAAATCCGCGGCAGGTCTTGTGGTTTGAAAACGACGGTAGCGAGAACTTTACCAAGCATATCATTGCCGACGCCGACTGGGCCATTGAATCGGTGTGGGCTGCCGACATGGATGGTGATGGCGACCTCGACGTGCTTACGGGCTCAACTTACGCCATCGACTGGTACGAAAACGACGGAAATCAAAACTTCACACATTATGTCATTGATGATTTTGCGGGGTCGTCAAATTCGGTGGCGACTGCCGATATTGATGGCGATGGTGACCTGGACGTCGTTGCCGCTACTGCGGGTTTGTCGCAAATCGCTTGGTATGAAAATCTCGGCTATGGGAATTTCCGGTTTCACTATATCTCGACCGTTTCCGTCGGCGTTGAAAAAATTATCCTCACCGACATCGACGGCGATGGCGACGTGGATGTGGCTGCGGCATCCTTCGGCGACGATTCGATCCGTTGGTTTGAGAACAACGGCGGTGTGATCGGCGATCGGGGCGACTATCAAACGACAAGCGGCTCGCTTACTTTTTTGGCCGGCGAAACAGAGAAGACGATCACCGTGCAGGTCGCCGGTGATTTCGACGACGAAGCCAACGAGACCTTCTTCGTCAATTTGTCCAATGTTGCTGGAGGGGCGATCGCTGACGGCCAAGGGGAGGGCCGAATTCTCAACGACGACGTCCGCGAGTTGTTCATTTCCGACGTCACCTATGTCGAAGGCAACTTGGGAACCAAGAACTTCAACTTTGTCGCGACGCGTCCCGGCAGCACTTCCGAGCGGTTGCGCGTTAGGTTCGGCCTTGAGGCGGGCAGCGCCCGTGAGGATTTCGGGCCAACGGAACAATGGGGATGGGAAGGGAGCATCATCTTTGAGCCGGGCGAGTCGGAAATCATCATTGCGGTTCCAGTCTATTCTGATTTGGTTGTTGAACCGGACGAATCGTTTGGGGTCTTTTTCTTCGAGGTGAACGACACGCTGATTACGGATGGTTGGGCGATCAGCAGAATCATCAATGACGACGTCCCTCCGCCGGCGCAGCCGACGATTTCTGTCAGCGACGTGACTGTCACTGAAGGGGCCGGGCTGGGTGGTGGGGAATTCATGGATGCCTTCGTCTCCTCCGGCGAGGGGGGGGTGAATATCCCGCGTTCCCTTACGTTTGGCCCCGATGGAAACCTCTATGTCGGTTCGAGGGCCGGCGTGTTTCGCTATGACGGGCAGACCGGCGAACCGCTGCCCACGCCGCTCAATCATGGTGCGGAGTTTATTCTCGACAACGATGGAGGCGTGCTGACCTTCGATGCGGTTGTCTTCGGACCGGACGACAACGTCTACACCTTGGGAGATGGTGTTCACCGTTTTAATCCGGTGGATGGTACCTTCGTGGACACCTTTATTCCCGCCGATCAAGTGCTCAACGCGCGGACGATGTTCTTCGGCGAAGACGGGTTGTTGTATGTGCTCATCGGGCAAAGTAGTCTCCCCGATCAGGTTCTGCGTTTCGACGCGACCTGGGGTGATTTTGTCGACATCTTCGTCGGTGACGATCCACTGACCGGCGGTGTCGACGAAACCGGCGGATTGACCGGTGCGCAGGACATGGTTTTCGGTCCGGACGGCGATTTGTATGTCGTGAACGACACCCGCAATGACAGCACCGCCGGAGTGCTGCGCTACGACGGAGACTCAGGAGCGTTCTTGGGGCGTTTTGCCGCCATTCCTGGTCCGCGGATCCCGAATGGTCTCGCTTTTTCGGCCGACGGCTCGTTGCTGTTTGTCACCAACCGTGCTGGCTCATCAGTGATGCAAATTGATGCGACGACGGGTGAGTTGATCGGTGATTTTGTAGCACCCGGCGCCGGTGGGTTAGATGACATCAGCGACATTCAGGTGAATGCGGACGGCAACCTGTATGTCATCAGCGCACGGTTGAATGAGGTGCTGCGTTTTGCCGGTCCGGTCGGTTCATTGGCAAGTTTCACGGTCACTCGCAGTGGCGATGCCTCCGGCGAAGCTACTGTCGATTTCACGACCGTCGACTCGTCCGCAGCGGGGTTGGTCGATCGGGTTTTCGTCAATCCACTTGCAAATAACGCTGAAGCAGGCAGGGACTACGTTGCTACCAACGGAACAATCACCTTTGCCGCGGGTGAGACTCAGCGGACGATTGTTGTACAGATTCTCGGCGACACGTTGTTTGAGGATGACGAAACCTTTTCGGTGGTGCTCAACAACGCCTCCGGCGCGGTCATCGAAGATGGCGAGGGAGTCGCCACGATTCAGAACGATGACTCGCCTTTGCCCGACTTGGTGCCGGACGTGATCGACGGTGTGTGGGACAGCCCGATTGTCGTCTCCACTGTCACGGGAACCAATACGGATGCTACGGCGTATAACGCCACAGACAACCTATTTGTCGATTTGGGGGTGGCGAACCTTGGCATTGCCGACGCGGGCCCGTTTTCGGTGACGCTCCGTATCGATGGCTCGACGATCACAACTCTCACACGCTCGACTCCGTTGGGCGTGAATGAGTTTGCGCTCGATTTCCAGGACATCGCGATTGGCACGCTCAGCAACGGTATCCACACCATCGAGTTGATCATCGATTCCACCGGCAGCGTCGATGAAGGGCTGTCGGGCGGTGAAGACAACAATGTCTTCTACAAGGTCATCAACGTCGGTGCTGCGGGATACGCAGATATCGCACCCGGCTTAGCCGCGGGGTGGGACAACCCCATTGTGATTACCAAGGAACCGGGAACTAATACGTCGACACCGCTGCTGCTCACGACGGATGATGTTTACGTCGATCTGGGCAGCGGTAATTTTGGCAGCGTTCTGTCCGGTTCGTATTCGGTGACGCTGACGCTCGACGGCGAAGAGGTCACTACGCTGCAACAGTCCGGCACACTTGGAGTGTTTAATTTTGCAGGATTTGAAGACATCTTCTTAGGCCGACTGTCGGCCGGTGAACACACGCTCGAAATGACGCTCGACTCCGGTGACGACGTCGATGAAGGGCCCAGTGGCGAAGACAACAATGTCTTTTCTCGCACGTTTACGGTTTTCGAACCGGCGACGCTCAGCGGTATCAAATGGAACGACACGAACGGCAATGGCGTGCAGGACGCGGTCGAAGATCCGCTGGCAGGATTTGTGGTCTATCTCGACCTCAATGGCAACGGTGTCCGCGATGTTGCTGACGAACCCTTCACGACCACGAACGCACAAGGCGAATACGAATTCACGAATCTCCTCCCGGGGACTTATACGGTAGCCGTCGAATATCCCGACGGGACCGACCGGGTGCAGACGTTCCCTGGTTCTCAAGCGGAGACACAGGCCGGCTTCGATATTGATTTCCGGTTTTTGTCGGCAACGCTCACGCCGCAGCAGGAACAACTCTTCCTCGATGCCGCGGCGATTTGGGAGTCAATTATCGTTGGCGACTTGTCCGACATGGTTAGCCCGGATGGGTTCTTTGTCGATGATTTTCTAATCGATGTGTTTACAATCGGCATCGACGGCGTGGGGAATACTCTTGGTCAAGGCGGCCTAACCACCGGCACTGGTTGGTCGCATGAAGGAACCTTGCTGCCCTTGCGGGGACAAGTTCAACTCGATATCGCCGACATTGATCACCCAGAACTCTTCGGCACAATCCTTCACGAAATCGGTCATGCATTGGGGCTGGGGGCGTTGTGGGACGATGCCGGCTTACTGGTCGGTGCGGGGACTTCAGATCCACAATACATCGGCGCAGAGGCGGTGCAGCAGTACGCGGACATCTTTAACATTTCAGCGTCCTCAATTCCCGTCGAAAATGTAGGCGGTCCAGGGTCGGTAGGGAGTCACTGGCGTGAGACGGTTTTCGACAACGAGTTGATGACCTCGATCAGCGATCCGAATGCGATGATCAGTCTGGTGACGGTCGGCGCGTTGGCGGACCTGGGATACGAAGTCGACTACAACCAAGCCCAGTCCTATCGCCCGCCGGGAACGAATTTGCCGTTTGTCACGGTCGATACCGTGATTACGACAATTGATGAAGAAGGGGGTACCGCGGGGGCGTTTACGTTCACGCGTACGGATACGACCTCCGGCGCGCTGGAAGTTCATTATTCCATCGGCGGCACAGCGACCGCCGGCAGCGATTTCGTAGCACTTTCCGGAATTGCGACCATCCTGGATGGCGACTCTTCCGTCACGGTCGACCTGACGCCGCTCACGGATGGAGCTGCGGAAGGGTTGGAGACGGTTGTTATCACAGTGGAGTCGGGCAGTGGATATACGGTCGGTGCGCCGCGCTACGCCACGGTGACCATTGAGGACGACGAACTTGTCGAGCCGGTCATTCCGCTTTCCTACACCGTAACCGTTCATCCGGGTGAGACGATCGGTAACCTCGATTTCGGCAGTCGCATTCCCACGAGTGTGCCTCCGTTCATTGAGGCCCAGATTGACGACGTTACCGTCGCGGAAGATGCGGCTTCGACAATCGTTGATTTGTTTGCCGCATTCGGCGACACGGAAGATGCTGATACGGAGTTGTCCTTCCGCGTCAGCGACAATACGAATCCGACGCTCTTTGCCTCGCTGAACATCGCTGCCGGCATGCTCACGCTCGACTATGCCGCCAATGCCAATGGTACGGCGACCTTAACCATTGAGGCGATGGATACCACTGGACAAACCGTAACGCAGTCGTTCGATGTGACAATCACTGCTGTGAACGACGATCCGGTGATTGTCTCCACATCGGTCGATGCTGTGGAAGACACGATTTTGGATGTCGATCTGCGGACGCTGGTCGATGACGTGGAAACGGCCGACGACGATCTGACGTTTACCGTCTCCGGTGCCGTTAACGGCACGGTTGAATTGCTGGCCGATGGTTATACGGCGCGGTTTACGCCTGTCTTCAACTTCAACGGAATTGCTGAGTTTACCTACGACGTGACCGACACAGGCGATGGTAGTTCACCGGCAATCACCTCCGCACCGCAAACCCTGAACATCAACGTCGCAGCTGTGAATGACGTGCCGCAAGGGGACGTCACAGAATTTTACATCTTAGAAGATGCCGTGCTTGAGGTCGATCTGCAGAATTTCGTCGGCGATTTCGAAACGGCTTATGATGAATTCACCTTCAGTGTTTCCGGAGCGGTGAATGGTAGCGTTGAGTTGCTGGCTGATGGTCACACTGCTCGGTTCACGCCCACGTCGAACTTTAATGGCGCTGCTGCGTTTGATTACTTCTTAACCGACACCGGCGATGGAGACGCACTGCCGATCACGTCCGGCCCGCTCACAATGGACGTTATCATCGCCGCCGTAAACGACGCTCCCATTGTCAACGGAACGACGCTCAACACTGACGAAGACGTGGCTGTCGAAATCGACTTGCGGACACTTGTGGATGATGTCGAAACGACCGGCGATGAGTTCTTGTTCAGCGTTTCTGGTGCTGTGAATGGTAGTATTGAGTTGCTATCAGATGGTTATACCGCGAGGTTTACACCAACAGCAGGCTACGACGGTCCTGCCCAGTTTGCATACGATGTGACGGACACGGGCGACGGCGAATCACCGGCCATCACTTCCGATTCGCAAACGATTATCGTAAACGTCATTCCGGCGGCGTTTGTCCCAGAGGTCACGCTGGATGCCTCATCGAACATTGTCGAAGAAGCGGGCGGTACCGTGACCATCACGGCGACACTCTCGGGTGTCTCCACTGAGGACGTGACGGTCTTCTTGGGCTTTGGCGGAACGGCCGACGATTTCATTGAAGGCGGATCGCTGCTTGTCGCTAATGGCGCGACGAATAGCATTCTGCGATATGACGGAACCACGGGTGCGTTCATCGATGAATACTTCACGGGCGCTGCCGGCGACATGATCATTGGCCCCGATGGCGATTTCTATGTGGCCAACGTGGCGACCAATTCGATTCTGCGTTACGACGGTGCGACAGGCGCCCCGCTCGGCACATTCGCATCCGGCGGCGGCCTCAGTGGTCCTGGAGGCTTGGTCTTCGGCCCGGATGGAAACCTGTACGTGACAAGCAGTCAGACCGACAGCGTGCTACGTTACAACGGCACAACCGGCGCATTCATCGATCAGTTTGTCTTACCCAATACAGAGGATTTGGGAAATCCGGTCGGACTGGCATTCGGCCCGGACGGAAATTTGTATGTCTCAAATCACGGGCGTGGTGGCAGTCGTGGTCCGTACAATGTCTTGGTGTTCAACGGCACGACCGGCGCATATGTCAAGGAGTTCTTTGAAGACGGCGCCGGCAATCTCGACGAGCCGACCGGTTTGACGTTCGGGCCGGATGGAAATCTTTACGTCATTGATGAGCCTGATGATGAGATCGTCCGTTACAACGGGACGACGGGTGCGTTTCTCGGTAACTTCGCGTCCGGCGGCGGGCTAGACGCGCCGACCGACTTCACGTTCGGTCCCGATGGGAATCTTTATGTCAGCAGCGCTAACGGCGAGATACTTAAGTACGACGGGAGCACAGGCGCCTTTCTGGGAAGCATGGTCTCCGGCGGCGGTTTGACCAATCCATTGGGGTTGTTGTTTGTGGCCTCGGCAGGTGACTTCATCCCCTCGGGACGCTCGATCGTCATTGAAGCAGGCAGTCTGTCGGGCAGCATCACAATCACCGGAGTCGCTGATGAACTGGATGAAGGAAGCGAAACGGTCATTGTCGAGATCACTGACGTCACCGGTGGGGTAGAACTTGGCCAGCAACAAGTGACCACGACCATTGTCGAAGAGATCGGCTCCAACCAACCGCCGACTACGACTGGTATCGCTGATGTCACCGTCGACGAAGACGCGGCGGCAACCCAGATCGACCTCTTTGCCGCATTCGACGATGCAGAAGATGCCGATCAGCAGTTGACGTATGAAGTCGTGGACAACTCGAACGCCGCGTTATTTACAGCAGTGTCGATCAATCCTGCTACGGGAATCTTGACGCTGGATTACGCGCCCAATTTGCACGGTGTGGCCGACATTACGATTCGCGCCACCGACCTTGACGGCGAGTTTGTTGAAACGACGTTTGCGGTGACCGTCAATGCGGTCAATGACGCCCCTGTCTTTTCCGGTCTAACTCTCAACTTAGATGAAGACGAGAGGATCGATTTCTTCCTGACGTCGTATGTCACTGATGTCGAAACACTGGGCGGAGATTTGGTCTTCGATATCATCGGTGTTGAGAACCTCGTTCTCAACTACAATTCCCTCCATTTCACGGTTGTTGTTCCCGTCCCCAATTACAACGGTCCCGCCTCATTCGAATTCACTGTGATGGATACCGGTGACGGAACGGATGACCCGATCACTGTTGGCCCGTTTATCGTCAACGTCAACTTCGCTCCGGTCAACGACGCCCCGGTTGCGGAAACGACAACGCTCAACACCGACCAAGAGACCGCCGTCGATATCAACTTGCGTACGCTGGTCGACGATGTGGAAACATCGGACGGCGCTCTGTCGTTTTCCGTTTCCAATGCTGTCAACGGTACCGTGGAGTTGTTAGCAAACGGCTACACGGCGCGATTCACCCCCGCTGCTGGTTACAACGGACCTGCGTCGTTTGATTACCATGTCACCGATACCGGAGACAATGGAGATGCACCGCTCACTTCCGGACCGGTAACAATCGATGTCAACGTGGCCAATGTGAACCAAGCACCGGTTGCCGTCGGCACGACTTTGAATACCAACGAAGATACAGCTGTCGATAGTCGACCTGCGAACGCTGGTCGATGATGCTGAAACGGCTGATGACGATCTCGTATTCAGTGTTTATGGTGCTGTCAACGGCACGGTGGAATTGCTGTCTGACGGCTACACGGCGCGATACACGCCAGGGGCGGATTACAATGGCGCGGCGTCATTTCTCTATGACGTGACCGATACAGGGGATGGGATTCATTCGCCGATCACGGTTGGACCGGTAGTGATCAACGTCAACGTCGCTGCCGTCAATGATGCGCCCATTTACATCTTCACAACGTTGAACTTGAATGAAGATGAGCGGTTCGACTTTTCCCTGACGTCATTGATTAGCGATGTAGAAACGCTCGGTCGAGACTTGGTCTTCGACATCACCGGCGTTGATAACATCATTCTCAATTGGAACAGCCTCCATTTTGCAACAGTTATTCCCGTCCCCGATTACAACGGTTTCGGTAATTTTGAGTTTACAGTCACAGATACTGGTGATGGTACCGACGGCCCAGTCACTGTCGGTCCGTTTATCGTCAACATCATCATCGCTCCTGTCAACGACGCTCCGGTAGCGGAAACAACAACGCTCAACACTACCGAGGGGACTGGGGTCTCAATCGATCTGCGATCGCTCGCTGACGATGTGGAAACATCGGATAACGATCTGACATTTTCCGTATCCAATGCGGTCAACGGCACCGTTGAACTCCTGGCCAACGGGTATACGGCGGTGTTCACACCGGCTGACGGTTACAACGGTCCCGCTGCATTCGATTACGAAGTCACAGATACCGGTGACAACGGCGACGCGCCGATCAGTTCCGGACCGGTGACCATCGACGTCAACGTTTTTGCCGTGAACCAAGCACCGGTCGCCGTCAGTACCACTTTGAATACCAATGAGGACACCGCTGTTGAAATCGACCTGCGGACGCTGGTCGAAGACGATGAAACGGCTGACGACGATCTCGTGTTCAGCGTTTCGGGCGCGGTCAACGGCACCGTCGAATTGCTGGCGGATGGCTACACGGCGAGATTCACTCCCGGAGCGGATTACTTCGGCCCAGCGTCGTTCCAGTATGAGGTGACTGACACGGGCGATTCTGGTGCTGCACCGATCACTGTGGGACCGATCGTGAACAATGTCGTTATTGCTGCTGAAAACGATACACCCGCGATCGAGTTGGTCTTGTCCAACTTTGATGTCAATGAGGATGCCCCGCCGACGGTCCTGGACCTCTTCACATATTTCAGCGACGTCGAAGATCCGGATGAAGACTTGGTGTTCGAGGTGACCGGCAATACCGACGCTGCATTGTTCGAAAACGTCTCCATCAACGATGTCACCGGTGAACTTACGTTGGAATATGCAGCCAACGCCGCAGGGCTGACCCTCATCACCGTTCGCGCGACCGATACCGGCGGATTGTTCGTCGAACAAACGTTCCGCATCATTGTGGAAGACGTTAACGACCCACCCGTGGCAAGCACGACGACGTTGAACACCACTGAAGACACTGCCGTCGAGATCGATTTGCGGACCTTGGTTGAAGATGTCGAAACGGAGGATGACGACTTCACCTTTACCGTCTCCAACCCGGTGAACGGTACGGTCGAATTGTTATCTGACGGCTACACAGCCCGCTTCACCCCCGGTGAAGATTTCAGCGGAGTTGCCACATTCGACTATCACGTCACTGATGACGGAATCCGTGGGGACGACCCGTTCGTCACCGTCGGGCCGGTGACGATTACAGTGAATGTGGGTGAAGGGAACGACCAACCGTTTGTGGAAACACCGATTGGCGACGTGGCTGTGATCGAAGATGCTCCCTCGAGCGTGATCGATTTGTTTGCCGCCTTCGAAGATTTGGAAGATGCGGACAGCGAATTGGACTTTGAGATCACGGCCAACAGCAACGCATCGCTGTTTGCCTCGGTGATGATTGACCCGACGACCGGCCAGCTGACGCTCGATTACGCTCCGAATGCCAACGGTTCATCAACCATCACGGTCCAAGCAACTGACACGGGTGGGCTGAGCGTTAGCCAGACGTTCATCGTGGACGTGGCGGCGGTGAATGACGACCCGGTGGCGACGGACCGGACGAAGCTGCGAGACGAAGATACGCCGGTCGAGATTGAATCTACGGGTGGACGACGTGGAACGACGACGATCTTAAGAATGCTGTGGACGGCACGGTGGAACTGCTGGCCAGGAAGGGAGGGGGGGGAACAAGGATAAGCGATTAGGGGGGGAGGCGGGGAATAGGCGGTGAAGAGACCGGGGGGGGACGGAGCGTCGCGATGAAGACACGCCGGTCGAGATTGACCTAAGGACGTTGGTTGACGATGTCGAAACGGTCGATGACGATCTCGTGTTCAACGTTTCGGGTGCGGTCAATGGCAGCGTGGAATTGCTGGCCGATGGCCACACGGCGCGGTTCACGCCTGGTGCGAATTACAACGGTCCTGCTTCGTTCGTCTATGACGTGACTGACACGGGCGACGGCGCGGATCCATCGATCATCGTCGGACCGCTCGCGATCGACATCAACGTGGCGGCGGTGAATGATGATCCGGTGGCGACGGGAACGACGCTGAATACCGACGAAGATACGACGGTCGAAATCGATCTGCGAACGTTGGTGGACGATGTAGAAACCGCCGATGATGATCTGGTCTTCAACGTTTCTGGTGCCGTCAACGGAAGCGTGGAACTGTTAGCCGATGGTTACACGGCACGGTTCACGCCGGGTGCGAATTACAACGGTGCGGCCTCGTTTGTTTACGACGTGACGGATACGGGCGATGGCAGTGCCGCAGCGATCACATCCGCTCCGCAAGCCATCGATATCAACGTGGCTGCGGTGAATGATGCTCCGGTGGCCGGTACGACGACACTGAATACTAACGAAGACACAGCGGTAGACATTGATCTACGAACGCTGGTTGACGATGTTGAGACGGCCGATGACGACCTGCTCTTTAGTGTGTCGGGCGCTGTGAACGGCACGGTGGAATTGCTGGCCGATGGCTACACGGCGCGGTTTACGCCCGGTGCTGACTACAACGGTCCAGCATCGTTTGAGTACGACGTGACCGATACGGGAGATGGTGCTGAGGTGCCCATCACAAGCGATCTGGTGACGATCGATGTGACGGTCAGTGCGACGAATGATACTCCCGTAGCCACTGGAACGACGCTGAATACTGTCGAAGACACGCCGGTTGAAATTGACCTACGGACGTTGGTGGACGATGTCGAGACGGCCGATGACGATCTGGAGTTCTTCGAGTTCAATCCGATCAACGGCACGGTGGAGAGATTGCCCGACGGATTCACAGTGCGGTTCACGCCGACAGCCAATTACCACGGTCCGGCCTCCTTCGACTATCAGGTCACGGACAGGGGAGACGGGGGTGATGAGTTTATCACCGTGGGGCCGCTCACGATCGAAATCAACATCGCCGCAGTGAATGACGATCCGGTAGCGACAGGCACGACGTTGAATACCGACGAAGACACGCCGGTGGAGATCGACCTGCGAACGTTGGTGGACGATGTCGAGACGGCGGATGATGATTTGGTGTTCAACGTCTCCGGCGCAGTTAACGGCAGCGTGGAGCTGTTAGTGGATGGTTACACCGCACGGTTTACACCCGGTGCGAATTACCATGGTCCGGCCTCGTTTGTCTACGATGTAACGGACACTGGGGATGGCGGTGCAGCGGCGATTACGAGTGGCCCATTGACGATTGACGTGAACGTGGCTGCGGTGAACGACGATCCAGTGGCGAATTCGACAACTTTGGCGACCGATGAAGACACGCCGGTCGAAATCGACCTGCGAACGCTCGTCGAGGATGTGGAAACGGCTGACGACGATCTTGTCTTTAGCGTGTCCGGCGCCGTGAACGGCACGGTGGAATTGCTAGCCGATGGTTACACAGCGCGGTTCACACCTGGAGTGGACTACAACGGTGCGGCGTCGTTTGACTATGACGTGACGGATACCGGGGATGGGGGTGATGCTCCGATAACGGTCAGTCCGGTTACGATCGACGTGACTGTGGCAGCGGTGAATGATGATCCGATAGCGGTAGGAACGACGTTGGCGACCGTCGAAGACACGCCAGTCGAAATCGATCTACGAACGTTGGTTGACGATCTCGAAACTGCTGATGACGACTTGGCCTTTAATGTCTCCGGTGCTGTGAACGGCACGGTGGAACTGCTGGCCGATGGTTACACGGCACGGTTCACTCCCGGTGCGGACTACAACGGCGCGGCGTCGTTTGTCTATGACGTGACGGACACGGGCGATGGTGATGACCCAGCGATAATCGTGGGTCCGTTGACGATCGACATCAACGTGGCAGCGGTGAATGATGAGCCAATTGCGACGGCAACGACCTTGGCGACCGATGAAGATACCCCGGTTGAGATCGACTTGCGAACGCTGGTGGATGACGTCGAAACGGCGGATGACGATCTACTCTTCAGCGTATCGGGCGCTGTGAACGGCACGGTGGAATTGCTGGCCGATGGCTACACGGCGCGGTTTACGCCCGGTGCGGACTACAACGGTGCGGCGTCATTTGATTACGACGTGACCGACACGGGTGACGGCAGTGCAGCGGCAATCCTCGTTGGTCCAATCACGATCGATGTGACAGTCGGTGGCGACAATGATCGGCCGTTTGTGGAAACACCGATTGACGACATTGCTGTTCTGGAAGACGCTCCCTCGAGCCTGATTGATCTGTTCGCCGCATTTGAGGACTTGGAAGACGCGGACAGTGACTTGGACTTTGAGATCACGGCAAACAGCAATGCATCGCTGTTTGCGTCGGCGATGATCAACCCGACTACCGGCCAGTTGACACTCGATTATGCTGCGAATACCAACGGCACGTCGACGATCACCGTTCAGGCGACCGACACCGGCGGACTGAGCATCAGCCAGACGTTTGTGGTGGACGTGGCAGCGGTAAACGACATTCCGCAAGGGGATGTCACAACATTTAATATCTTGGAAGACACCCCGCTTGAAATCGACCTGCGGACATTTGTTTCCGACGTCGAAACGGCCGCCGAAGATTTCATATTCAATGTCTCGGGAGCGGTGAACGGCACAGTAGAACTGCTGGCAGACGGCCACACGGCTCGTTTTACACCGACGGCGAACTACAACGGCCCGGCCGCGTTTAACTACGACGTGACGGATACCGGCGACGGGAGTGCAGCAGCAATCACGACCGGACCGCTCACGATGACGATTAACGTGGCAGCAGTGAACGACGATCCGGTCGCAACAGGCACGACTTTGGCAACCGACGAAGATACACCGGTCGAGATTGATCTGCGGACGTTAGTGGACGATGTTGAAACCGCCGATGACGATTTAGTATTCAGTGTTTCAGGCGCCGTGAATGGGATCGTGGAACTATTGGCCGATGGTTACACGGCGCGATTTACACCGGGTGCGGATTACAACGGTGCGGCGTCGTTTGTCTATGACGTGACAGATACCGGCGACGGCGTGGAGCCAGCGATTGTCGTCGGACCGCTCGCGATCGACATTACTGTCACGGCGGTGAATGACGATCCGGTGGCTGTGGGAACGACGCTGAATACCGACGAAGATACGCCGGTCGAAATCGACTTGCGAACTTTGGTGGGCGATGTCGAAACCAGTGACGATGATCTGATCTTTAACGTTTCGGGTGCCGTGAATGGTACGGTGGAACTGCTGGCGGATGGTTACACAGCCCGGTTCACGCCCGGTGCGAATTTCAATGGCGCAGCATCGTTTGTCTATGACGTGACGGATACGGGCGATGGCAGCGCTCTTGCGATCACATCCGCTCCCCAAATCATCGATGTCAATGTGGCAGCAGTGAATGACAACCCGGTGGCGACAGGAACGACATTGGCGACCGACGAAGATACGCCGGTTGAGATTGATCTGCGAACATTAGTGGACGATGTCGAAACCGCCGATGACGATTTAGTATTCAGCGTGTCAGGCGCCGAAAACGGTACGGTGGAACTATTGGCCGATGGTTATACGGCGCGATTTACACCAGGTGCGAACTACAACGGACTGGCGTCGTTCGTCTATGACGTGACGGATACGGGAGACAACGGTGCTAGTGCGATCACGTCTGTACCGCAAACCGTGGACGTCAACGTGGCTGCGGTGAATGACGACCCGACGGCTGGCACGACGACGCTGAATACCGACGAAGACACGCCGGTGGAGATCGATTTGCGAACGCTGGTCGATGACGTGGAAACCGCCGATGATGATCTGGTGTTCAACGTTTCGGGTGCGGTCAACGGTAGCGTGGAACTGCTCGCTGATGGTTACACAGCACGGTTCACGCCCGATGCGAATTACAACGGTCCGGCGTCGTTCGTCTATGATGTTATGGATACAGGCGACGGTGTTGACCCGGGGATTCTTGTCGGTCCGATTGCAATCGACATCAACGTGGCTGCAGTCAATGATGATCCAACGGCGACAGGGACGACTTTAGCGACTGACGAAGATACGCCTGTCGAGATTGATCTGCGAACGTTAGTGGACGATGTCGAAACCGCCGATGACGATTTGGTGTTCAGTGTTTCAGGCGCGGTGAACGGCACTGTGGAATTGTTGGCTAATGGTTACACGGTACGGTTCACTCCCGGTGCGAACTTCAACGGTGCGGACTTCCTCGTTTGTTTATGACGTAACGGACACGGGCGATGGCAGCGCCGTTGCGATCACGTCCGCCCCGCAAACCGTGGGCGTCAATGTGGCTGCTGTGAACGACGATCCAGTGGCGAATTCCACGACGCTTGCGACTGACGAAGACACGCCAGTAGAAATCGATCTGCGGACGTTGGTCGATGATGCCGAAACGGTCGATGACGATCTGGTCTTTAACGTTTCTGGTGCCGTGAACGGCACCGTGGAGTTACTGGCCGACGGCTACACGGCGCGGTTCACTCCCGGTGCGAACTACAACGGCGCGGCGTCGTTTGTCTACGATGTGACGGACAGTGGGGATGGGGATGACCCGGAGATCATCGTGGGCCCGATTGCAATCGACATTAACGTTGCAGCGGTCAATGACGATCCCGTCGCGAATTCTACGACTTTGACGACCGGCGAAGATACACCTGTTGAGATCGATCTGCGAACGTTGGTTGCTGATGTGGAGACATCCGATGACGATCTGATCTTCAATGTGTCCGGTGCAGTGAACGGCAGTGTAGAGTTACTGGCTGACGGTTATACAGCCCGGTTCACACCCGGTGCGGACTACAACGGTCCGGCGTCGTTTGCCTATAGCGTGACAGACACGGGTGATGGCGGTGATGATCCGATCACGGTCGGCCCCGTCACAATCGAAGTGACGGTCGGTGGCGATAACGACCAACCGTTTGTAGAAACACCGATTGGCGACGTGGCTGTGATTGAAGATGCTCCATCGAACGTGGTCGATTTGTTTGCCGCCTTCGAAGATTTGGAAGATGCGGACAGCGAATTGGACTTTGAGATCACGGCCAACAGCAACGCATCGCTGTTTGCCTCGGTGATGATCAACCCGACGACCGGCCAGCTGACGCTCGATTACGCTCCGAATGCCAACGGTTCGTCGACCATCACGGTCCAAGCGACTGATACAGGCGGGCTGAGCGTTAGCCAGACGTTCATCGTGGACGTGGCGGCGGTGAATGACGATCCGGTGGCTGTAGGAACGACACTGGCGACCGACGAAGATACGCCGGTGGAAATCGATTTGCGAACTCTGGTGGGCGATGTCGAAACCAGTGACGATGATCTGATCTTTAACGTTTCGGGTGCCGTCAACGGCACGGTGGAACTGTTGGCCGATGGCCACACAGCGCGGTTCACGCCAGGTGCGAACTACAACGGCGCAGCATCATTTGAATATGACGTGACGGATACGGGCGATGGCAGCGCTCTTGCGATCACGTCCGCTCCCCAAACCATCGACGTCAATGTGGCCGCAGTGAATGACGACCCGGTGGCGACGGGAACGACGCTGAATACCGATGAAGACACGCCGGTCGAGATTGACCTAAGAACGCTGGTTGACGATGTCGAGACGTCCGATGACGATCTCGTGTTCAATGTTTCGGGTGCGGTTAATGGCAGCGTGGAATTGCTGGCCGATGGTTACACGGCGCGGTTCACGCCTGGTGCGAATTACAACGGTCCTGCTTCGTTCGTCTATGACGTGACAGATACCGGCGACGGTGATGACCCATCGATCATCGTCGGACCGCTCGCGATCGACATCAACGTGGCGGCGGTGAATGATGATCCGGTGGCGACGGGAACGACGCTGAATACCGACGAGGACACAGCCGTCGAGATTGACCTAAGGACGCTGGTTGACGATGTCGAAACGGTCGATGACGATCTCGTGTTCAATGTTTCTGGCGCAGTGAATGGTACGGTCGAACTACTGGCCGATGGTTACACCGCACGGTTCACACCTGGTGCGAATTACAACGGTCCTGCTTCGTTCGTCTACGACGTGACCGATACCGGCGATGGCGGTGCTGCTGCGATCACGTCCGCTCCGCAAACCATTGATGTCAATGTGGCGGCAGTGAATGATGCTCCTATTGCCGGTACGACGACGCTGAATACGAACGAAGACACAGCCGTTGAGATTGATCTGCGAACGCTGGTTGACGATGTTGAAACGGCAGGCAACGACCTGCTCTTTCGTGTCTCGGGCGCTGTAAACGGGTCGGTGGAATTGCTCGCCGATGGCTACACGGCGCGGTTTACGCCCGGTGCGGACTACAACGGTCCAGCATCGTTTGATTACGACGTGACTGATACTGGCGATGGCAGCGATGCGGCGATCACTTCGGGACCGGTGACGATTGATGTCAATGTGGCCGCGGTGAATGAATTTACGATCATTGACGTGTCCGTGAATGATGGCGAAGAGAACCGTTCGAATGTGCGGCATATCACCGTCACGTTCAGTGACGATACGAACATCGGGGAGTTGATCGCCAGCGGCCAGATCGTGGATATCATTCAGATCTACGGTTTGACGAATTCTCCATCGACAGAAGTCATCCTGTCCCCCGACCGGTTTGAGTGGGACGATTCGACGAATTCGGTCACGATAGATCTGACCGTGGACGGATTTGGTGGTAGCGGTCAGACTCTCTTGAGCAACGACAACTATGCACTGCGAATTCAAACGGGCGAAATCCTCAACCCACAACTTGTTGATGCGGTCTTGCAGGATACGGACGGCGTTGACGACGGAATTTATGACTATCGGTTCCATCGCCTGGAAGGTGATATCGACGGCGACCGAAGTGTGGGATTCAGCGATGTGATGAAACTCACTTCAAACTTTGGCCAGTTCAATACCGACGCCGATACCACTGGCGATGGACTAGTGAACATTCTGGACTTCTGGTCCGTTTACGGAAATGTCGGCAGCTCACTGCCTGATGATATTTTCTTGGAATGGGAACAAATTTGAATCGAATCGTTTGCGTGAAATAGAGAGACTGGGTTAAATGTAGGTAGGCTTGAGTAGCGACCCTGATGTCCAACCAAGATATTGTTTAGAAAGCTCGTGTCCATGCGTTATTTTCTACCGATTGCCATCCTGGCGTTTTTTGTTTCGCCAGCAGTGACAAATGCGGGAGCTGTGATTTCTGTTGATATGGATCCGCTGACGCCGGGGATTCAAAGCTCGACAACAGTGCTGCTCGGCGACATCTTCACCGTAGATGTTGTGATCAGCGATAACGGCTTGCCAGTAACGCCCACAATTTTCGATACGATCTTGTTCGACCTCGCCTATAATGATGCGGGGGCCGTTCTCGGTGCCGGTCCTACTGGATATCTGGGGGGAGCATTGGCCGGAGTCAATCCTGGATTGACGATCGATCTGTTTGGCTTACCGTTTCCGCAGTTTGCTGCGACCGGTGCTCCTTTAACATCGCAATTTGCTGTTCCTCCGATTGGTTTCGCATCGGGAGGTGGTGCAGTCGGTCTGTTATCCCCATTCCCCTTTACGATCCTGCCCGGTGAAACACTTTCAGTGTTGAGTTACGACTTTGTTGCACTCACGCCGGGGGAAAGCGCGATTCTGGCGGTCGGCACGCCGCCGGGGAGTCCCGTGCTCTCATTGCTTGGGCAACCAGTGGACGCTCAGTTGGTTTCGGGTTCGGTCACTGTTGAACGGCCGATTACGGTCGTACCCGAACCACGGGGACTGCTCTTGGCAGGAATTGGCGCGTTCTGTTTGTTCCTGTTTCGTGCGAAATTTAAAAACGCTTCGACCAGTTGCACCGCGTGAATTTCAAGCAATGACGGGCGGACTTTATTCCGGCAAAGAGTGCACTGACAAAAAGCCCTGCTTTGAATAGTCCGTGTTCCTTGGTGAACGCCTGGCCCTTAATAAGGATGAGAAGCCTCATCGGGGCTGATCAGGCCATCTTGGTTTTTGTCGAATTTGCGGAAGCGGCTGGCGGAGCCTAGGAATTCGCGCCGGGAGAGCTCGCCGTCACCGTTGCGGTCCAACCGGTCAAACCAAGTAGGAGTCTTTGGGGTGGATTCACGATCCGCACTCTTGGAACCGGAACGGTCACCGGCAACGCGTAGCAGGTTGGGGGTGCCGCTGCTCAGCGAAAGTTCGAATTGCTGTGGAATTTCAGACTGGTCGATATTCCCGTCGTTGTTGGCGTCGCACATCTTGAGACGTTCGACCGCATGAGCCAATTCGCGTCGGCTCAGTCTGGTGTCCCGATTGGCATCGAGAATTTCGGCAAGACCCTGGCCTTGATCTGTCACGGTGAGAATTAGGTATGTCTCAGCCAACGCTGTCGCATTGATCATATAGGTCAGCATTTCCTGCTCATTGACCTGCTCATTCCCATCCCGGTCCATGGCTTCAAAGGCACTCCGAAAGTTCATGAAGCGGCGCGCTTCATTAATGTCGAGATATCCATTCTTGTCGGTATCAACGTTGCTAAAGACTTGTTTGTACCGCTCAGGGCTGTCTTGCGTTGCTGTTTGCGAATTGACGCGGATGTTTATTTGTGTATGAGTAAGGGCCACGATCGAATGTTCGTCGTCGACCCGCCGTGTGGTGAGTGAAGATGATGCGTTCTCGACAGGAGTCGATTCGACCGATCCTAGGCCGCCGGTGCCGATCCGCAGCGTTGCCTCGATTGTGGCAATCGGAGTGAGAAGGAAATGATCAAGCTCGGCTAGGTCGAGAGTCTCGTCACCGTTCCGGTCAAGATTTGCGAATCTCTCGGTTTGCAATCCGCATTCCTCACGGCTGAGGCGGTCGTCAGAATCGGTGTCGTAATATGCCAAGACCGTTTCGCCCAGTGAAGTCTTTGCGTCGCTGGGGAGCCGTACAAACTTTGCATCCGCTGCCCGCATCGTCCGTTGTGTTCCAGAGAGCGTACCACCGATCCGCCCCAAGGCCAGGCCCAATTCAGTACTTTCAATAAACTCGTTGTCGTTACGGTCAAACTTTTGCAGTGCGGCGTATACGCCCCGTAATTCCGATTGCGATAACATTTGATCGTGATTGCCGTCGATCCGCTCAAACAATCCGCTGCTCGTCGGTTGGGTACTGGAAATGCGGCTGACATTCACGATGGAAAAGTTCCGCACACCCAAATCAGCGAAGTACGCCGTCAGTTCTTCTCGGGTGACTTTTCCGTCACGCGGACTGCTGTCGGCGGTCCGTGTCAGGTCCACCGAAGACTCAACCAACCCGATTCCCTGTAACTCCGTGGGAGTCGGTACACCGGTCGCTTCGTCCGCAGAGAGGCTCATGTCGCCGTCGGCATCCAACCGGCGAAACAAGGATTCCTCATAAGCATGCCATTTCTCCGAAACGCCCCATTGGTCAGTCTGTAGGTGCAATCGAACGATCAACGGACGTTCATCGGCCAGGTAGAGCAAATCAACCCGGTCTGCTTCCGCAGCAGCTGCAGTCGTAGCACTCCAGCCAATGATGGTCATCAGTAGAACGGCCTTCATGCGAGAATCTCCTGGACGGCGACCGCTTCGGGGTCCGTCAATCGAATGGGACGGCCGACGTTGGACATGTTTTGTTTCTGCGGATCAATTCCCAGCGCGCGGCAAATGGTGGCCATCAGATCACGCACCGGGACGGGGCGATCTTGGATTTGCATGCCGTCTGCAGATGTGGCTCCCACGACCTGTCCACCCTGAATCCCGCCGCCTGACAACACGGTCGTCCAGGCAGCCGGGAAATGATCGCGGCCGGACCCTCGGTTGATCTTAGGCGTTCGCCCAAATTCTCCCATCCAGACAATGAGTGTTGATTCGAGTAACCCGCGATCCTTCAGATCGGAAATGAGCGTCGCCCATGCGGGGTCGAGCACATTGCAAAGCCCTTGGACTGCTGGAAAATTATTGCGATGCGAGTCCCATCCCAGACCGGCCGATCCAGCGACATTATTCAGCGAGACTTCAACAAACGGTACTTCACGTTCAATCAACCGCCGGGCCAACAGGCAACCTTGTCCAAATTGATTTCGCCCATAGGCATCCCGCAGCTTTGCCGGTTCGTCATCGAGTGAAAAGGCTTTGACAGCTGCAGAGCGCATCATTCGCACAGCTTGGTGATACGCGGATTGATGGCTACTGGCAAAGCCGCTGGGGCGCCTGCTGAGGTGTTCCGCTTCAAATTCTTTCAGGATGGCAAGCCGGGCATCGGCTTGGGCCAGATCGACTCCGCCGGGCAGGTCAAGATTCTTTACTTTCAGCGACTGCTCATAACGATCACCATCCCCTTGCGGTGCAGCTTGAGAGTCACCGACGATCAGGGGAGCATATCTCGATCCCAGGAAACCCGGGCTGTAGGCTGCCGGGTTTAAGATGCGGTAGGGAGCGATGCTGACGAAATCGGGCAATTCGGCTTCAGCGTCACTTAACTCTTTGGAAAGGAACGAACCGAGGGTGGGGTATTGCACCGGTCCCGATGGCGGGCGGCCGGTTCGCATGAGATAGGTACCGCGCGAATGGTCACCCTCTTTGGTGGTCATCGAGCGAATGGGCGCGATGTGCTGCATCAGTTGAGCCAATTGCGGCAAATGTTCACTGACCTGAATACCGGGAACTGATGTATCAATGGGTTTGAACTTGCCGCCGTTTTCATGGTCGGGTTTGAGGTCAAATGTATCGATCTGACTGGGGCCACCCGACATCCACAGGAGTATACAGGAACGTTTGCGTTGAGCACTTTTAGCTGTCTCCGCCGCCAACGCCGGTAACCATCCGGACAGCGATCCTCCCAGGGCGCCAAATGACGAAAGTCTAAGCCAATCACGGCGGGAGAGTGTTTTGTCTGCTGTTTTTCGATTCTTAAACATTGCCGTTCTCCCGGTTTGTGTCGAAGCGCACCATTGGATTCTCCATCGAGTGGATTCAATGGTTCAGCAAGAATTCACTGCTATTGAGTAGCACCCAAAAGACATCGCCCAGCGCTTGGGCCTGGTCGTTCTTTGGCCCGCCACTCTCCACATACTTCACCAGACCTGATAGTTCTTCAGCGCGCGGCGGCCGGCTCACAGTCGCCAAATACAAAGTTTCAATGCGCTCAGGCGTGCTTAGCCAGGGGATGTCCAGGACCGCTGCCAACGTACTGCTGGTCTCTTGGTCTGTGGCCTGGGCGATGAATTGACTGTTCATCATCATCAAAGCCTGCAAGATCGTGGCCGTCCGTTCCGACGGCGACTCACTATTGCCGCCGAAGACTTCGAAAAGTTCGCCTGCTGTTGTCCTGGCGAGGTTGAAGTTTTGGGCGCGTTCCAAATCGGGACGGCCGATGGCATATGACAGGCTATTGATCAATTGCTCCGGCGACATGGGGCGTGGAAGCATTCTGGCGAACTGCTGGCGGTCTGCTTGGCTGGGGTCGGTTTGCCGGCTAGAAAGCTGGTAGACGCGGCTGGCGGTGATTGCCCGGATTAGAAATTTTAAGTCGAAGTCGTGTGCAATCAGTTCTCGCGCCAATTCGTCGAGCAACTGCGGATGGCTGGGGGGGTGGATGTCGCTAAAGTCATCAACGGGGTCCACGATGCCGATGCCAAACAAATGGCTCCATATGCGGTTGGCAGCGGTTTTGGCGAAATATGGATTCTCCGGTGCTGTGATCCAAGCGGCAAACTCTTCACGGACGCTCTGTCCTTGACTTCGTATAGGTTGGTTGCCGTCGAGAAACGTAGCTTCGACGAGCGTGTCCGTATCGGGGATTGCAATTGTCGCGCGGTCAACCGATTGGCTAATGCGGCTGAATAGATTGGTTGGCTGGCGGGGATTTTGGATTTGCGCGAAGAATGCCGCTTGGCTCCAAAACTGTTTTTGTGACCAACCGTCAAATGGATGTTCGTGACACTGTGCGCATTCCAGGCGAACTCCTAAAAACATCCTTGATGTCGCCGCCGCAAGATTCTCGGGTTTGAATTCTTTTGCCTGGTAGAATGCGGTGGGTGAACCCGCGTCACTGCCGTTTCTTGAACCGTTGGCGAGGGACGTGACCAATAACTCCGTCACAATCTCGTTATAGCGTGTTTGTTTGCCAGCCAGCTTCAGGCTCAGCCAATACTCAAAGTCCGCCTTGAAAAAGCGAGCTTGAATATTTTGGTCCGCTTCGGGGATTAGCACATTGCTCCACACAATGGTGAAGTTGTTGACGTACCCGTTGCTTTCCAACAGCACGTCGACCAGGTGTCGCCGTTTTGTAGACGATGTCTCCTCCAGAAAGTCGGTGATTTCGGAGACATGCGGGATTCGTCCGGCAATCGAAAGATAGACGCGGCGGCAGAATTCGGCGTCATCCGCTTCCGGGGCGGGGGTAATCCCCTCGGCGATCCAGCGGTCACCGATATGTTGATCGATGAGCGCCGCCACGCGAGCTACTTCTTTTTCCGAATCGGCGTTTGTGACCGGTTGTTGCGCGTGCAGTGGTGTTGAGAGCAACAACAGCCCGAGCACGCAGATCCCACCGATATTGAATGGGTATTTCATGACACTCGCGCTTCAAAGGGCAATGAGTTCAGACAACGGCCGACAACGGCAAGTCATTGTGCGGTCATCAATTCAAGGATTGTTCAAGATCACTTCACCACCGTCCATCGAGAACCATGCGCGCAATGTTTTTTCCACGGTCCCCTGGGAGAGGAAACGTGCTGAACCGTCGCAAAAGCCTGTGCAGAATCCTTCGGGATCATAGCCGCCCAGTTTGGGCAACGGTTTCTTTGAGTCGTAGGCGATGTCAGTAGGTTTCGTCCAGGGAACCTCCGGCTTCGATTCGACAACAAGAATCGTGTTACTCGTTCCATCCAGAATATCGCGGATTGAGGTTCCTTTATTGCCGACGAATACCGTCTCCTTACCAGTCAGTACGAAATACGAAGTGTGGCCCGGCTCTGTTTTGGCGAACGGGTGACCATAGGTGCTGGGCATTTTTTTGATCAATTTTTTGTTATGCGGGCTGTCCCAAGGTTCATCCGTGCGGTACTCGTCGTACAAGTCTTGCTCATCCAGATAGGGCAACAACGCCACCCGCCAACTGTGCACGGTTTTTCCATCCGGTCCCAACAAGGTGGGTGGCGGAAAGTGACCATGAACGCTGTGGTAGTTGTGCATAGCAAGTCCCAACTGCTTGATGTTGCTGAATGACAGGCTGCGTTGGGCCCTGTTTCGGGAGGACTGTATTTCCGTAGTTAATTCAGCCAGAAGCTGCGAGGTCGTCTTCGCGTTGATTTCGGCTTGCAGCCGAACCATTTGGCCTTTTTGCTCTGTTGTGATTCCTTTCAATAGTTGTAGCGCCAAACCCGTGAACGTCGAAGTGAGCTGGGGAGCCCGCGTGTTACCCGCCAGTTGTTGCTGCTGGTTTTCGAATCGAGCTATTACCAAGGCCAGCACTGCTTTGAGTGCCTTATCAGTAGCGGGTACGTCCGACGGCGTCTTGCAGGTGTATTGGCCGCGCAACTGCAATTGCTTGTCCAATTCCAGTGTGATCAACGCATCGGTCCCGTTATTCCAAAGTGGTGCGATGGATTGCAGTGCACCGTCAGGAGCGCCTGCCGTCGCTTTTTCCATAAACGATTTGACCTGAATCGGGTTGCCGGCAATGGCGAAGTGCGCATCTTCGGCGGCAGACCAGGACTTGGTCCAATCTGCAGAGCCGGCGCCGGCTCGACCTGCGTGAATCAAACGTTGAAAAGCGGTTTCCTGGTCCGCAAAGATTGCGGTTCGATCGTCCGGAAAATAGACATAGCGTAATTGGCGGCGCGGCTTGTCTTGATAGTAAACATGGCCCTCGAATGTTTTCTTTTCCGCATCGGGAGCAACCACGTCCAGAATACTTTGCTCATCAATCGGCTTGATCGTATGGATCACGAAACCCAATGCGTCGCGTGCGTCCGGTTGATCCGCCGGCAAGGGGATGGCAGTTATCCGCGAAATATCGGCTAAAGGCATGCCAAACAATTGCTGCGACATTTTATCCTTCGCGACAATGTCACGCAGTTCTTTGACGGCGGGATGGGATAGCAATGCGGCCGGCTGGATGGAGGCGACCAGCATGGCATCGGGAGGAACATACTCCAGTCCAGTTACGCCGGTATGACCTTCCGCAGGCACGTTGGATTTCGATTCATCTTGAGCCAGCCCGACACGGCTCGCGGTGAGCGAGAGTACACCGGCCGTAAAAACAACGAGGAACATCGAGAATGGATGCAAACATTTCACGGCGATTTTCCTTTGATCGAGCAGTTCAGCGACGCACACGTCCGGGTCCCTAACCGTGAAATCGCCTTCGGTTTAGAGTTCAGATCGTTGTCGTACGCTCGCATAAAAACATTCACCTCGAGAGTAAAGAACCTTTCTCAACAAAGATTTGTTTAGCCGTTTTTCAATTTTCACAAAATCACGGAGTGCCGCAAATTTATTTTCGTTGTCCAGCGGGCAATGCGTTGACTGGCTCGCAAGCTATCAATTCTTGCGACTGCCGTTGACGTTATGGAGTAAGCATTGCTCAAGAGAGGGGAATTGACTTGGCCAATATCTTTCTCTGGCGATTCCACTGCAGGGTGGGATTCGTGTAAATTGGAGGAATGAGAATCGGGTTTAGCAAGCTTGTTACGATCCGATGACTGTTGCTAGGACCGGATAGATTTCACCTGTGCCTATCCTCTTTGTTTTCCGTGTTGAAGCGCCCCTTTATTTGGAGACTCCTTATGTGTGATCAAGATCATTTTGAAGACGATCTCAAGAAATATTCTCGTCGGGACTTTGGTGCGATGGCTGCAGCTGCCGTCGGTGCTGCCATGTTGCCGCGAACGGCGAACGCGGCGGAGGTGAGTGGACGCGATGTCGTGATTGAAACTCCCGACGGCAAATGCGATGCCTACTTCGTGGCTCCCAAAACCGGTAAGCACCCAGCGGTGCTTATCTGGCCGGATATTTTTGGATTGCGCCCGGCGTTTCGCCAAATGGGCAATCGGCTTGCCGAATCGGGATACAGTGTATTGGTGGTCAATCCGTTCTATCGCACTCAAAAAACGCCGACCGCTCCCAAAGGGGCAAACACGCCGATTCCGGATGTGATCCCGTTGGCACGGTCTTTGAATGCTAAGACACAAACGACGGATGCTAAGGCGTTTGTTGCTTGGCTCGACGCGCAACCGCAGGTCGACAAGAACAAAAAGATCGGTACCACCGGCTACTGCATGGGTGGTCCCATCGTGATGCGGACGGCGGCAGCTGTGCCGGATCGAGTCGGAGCAGGGGCCACGTTTCATGGCGGCGGCTTGGTGACCGATAAACCGGACAGCCCACATCTGTTGATCCCCAAGATGAAAGCGCAGTTCCTCAATGCGGTCGCTGAAAACGACGACGAACGCGATCCTGAAGCGAAAGAGGTGCTCAAAAAAGCTTTTGCCGACGCAGGACTCACCGCCGAGATCGAGGTGTACCCCGCCGCACACGGTTGGTGTCCGCCCGACACGAAGGTGTACAACCAGAAACAAGCAGAAAAAGCTTGGGCACGCATGCTCGCGTTGTTTAAGCAATCGCTGGTGTAGCGAGATCGTCGATTGGGATTAACAGCCCGATGACAAACGATGAAACAGTTGAGAGTTGGGTGCTACTGCTGGCTTGTCCAGCAGTGTTTTGCGGGGCTCGTGATTCCGCACTGGCGGACAAGCCGCCAGTGGCACCCATTTTCAACGGGCTGTTAGGCCATGATGGACTGGATCGGTTTGCCCTGAGCAATTGGCAAAGGGCGATCGAGCCGGTCGTAGATCTGTGTCTCGGGGTCGATGCCCAGCAAGGCATACATTGTCGCAGCGATGTCGCCGAGCGTGACGGGATCGCGTTCGGGATAGGCGCCTCGTTTATCGGAGGCTCCGTGAATCGCCCCGCCACGGATCCCTCCACCGGCCATCAGGACGGTATAACAAAACGGCCAGTGATCGCGGCTGATGTTTTTGTTGATTCTCGGGGAGCGTCCGAATTCACCCATCCAAACCACCAACGTCTCATCTAGTAAACCGCGCGTTTCCAGATCGAGAAGTAACGTCGGCAAAGTCTGCTCGGTGATGGGGAGATGAAACTCCGGCAGGATTTTGTACATCCGCGTGTTGTTAAAACCATGCGTGTCCCAACCTCCGCTGGTGGTGCTTTGTCCTCCAATCCCTTGGGAGAAATACACGTTGACGAACTTCACACCCGCTTCGACTAATCGTCGCGACAACAGGCAGCCTTGGCCGTAGGTGGTGCGGCCATAATTGTTGCGGACTTTTTCCGATTCCTGTGACAGGTCGAATGCTTGTTGGACACGCGATGAGGCCAGCATGGTCAGGACTTTTTCATAATAGTCGTCCAGGCCGCGGGCTTGTGTGGAGGACTCCCAAAGTTGGGACTGTCGATTCAACAGGCGTTGCATGTTACGTCGGTTTGAGAGCCGATCATGCGAAAGGTTCGACGGAAGACTGAGTTCGGGAAGTTTGAAATGGGGATCGTTGGGGTCTTCCGTGATGAGCAGCGGATCGAATTTCTTGCCGAGAAAGCTGGCACGTTGGCCCGGCGTGGTTGAGCCATCCGCAATCACGTAAGGGTAGGAAACAAACGTGGGCAATTCCGTACTGGCCGGGGCCACTTGATCGACGATCGAGCCATAGGCCGGATAGAGGTCGGGCAATTCCCGCAGTCGCTGATCGTCGAGTGGAGGAGCAACGCCTGTTAAAGCGTGGTAACCGGCTGAGTTGTGGTTCTTCATTTTGTGATGCACCGACCGGACGAGTGCGACGCGGTCCATCACCTTGGCGGTTTCGGGCAGGTGTTCGCAGGTGACCAATCCAGGGACGGACGTCTGAATCGGTGCGAATTTGCTACGGATTCCATCCGGCGCAGCGGGCTTCATGTCGAACATGTCAACGTGGCTCGGCCCACCGAACTGAAACAGAAAAATCACCGATTTAGCGCGCCCTGGTGGTTTTGCGCTGGTTTTTGTCGGTTCGGATGCGGAAAGCAACTTTGGGAGCGTGAGCCCCAGAAATCCAGCGCCGCCGATCTTCAGCAGATCCCGGCGTAGAAACTGCGCATCCTGAAAATGACGGATGGCAGAATCCAACTGGCTTTGATTGTACTGTGGCCTATTCATGATCTCGGTGCTTCAGCTAGTGCCGCAAAAGAAATTCATTCGAGTTCAGCAGCGCCCACAACAGGTCCTCCAATGTCTCGCGCGTCAATTCGCTTTGTTGAACATTGGACAAGACCGTGGCCATTTCCTCTGCTGAGGGGGACCGTGTCAACGTCGACCAGAAGACGTCGTTGACGACCTCTTCAGGTGACCGATTGGATTGGAGTAGCTTGTCCAATCGGTTTTCATCGGCAGCCAGCAATTGATTCATTAACGGGCCGCTGACCATTTGGAGTGTTTGACTCAACGTCGTCTCATTGGAGCGTTCGCACTCGCAGGTTTGCATCCGTTGCGGCTTCCCGAAGGTCAGGAGAAATTGATCCCCCAGACTGAGTTGTTTGTCTCGCGGCCGGATCGCTCGAACTCCGGGCAATTGCGACGCTCGCATTCCCACGGGAAAGCCGTTGAATGCAACCGGTTTGCCAGCCACCTGAGAAATGGCATCGAGGATTTGCTCGGCAGTCAATCTGCGGACAACGGGGCGGGCGAAGTTCTCCAATTCCATCGCAGTACCGGGCGCAGTCGGCAATGCTGCTTGGTAGACGTGCGAATTCATAATCGTACGAATCATGCGTTTGACGTCGAAGCCGCTGGCGATGAAGTCGTCGGTTAATGCGTCGAGTAACTTTGGATTTGAAGGAGGGTTGGTAACTCGGAAGTCGTCGATCGGTTCAACGATTCCGCGGCCGATCAATTGGTACCAAATGCGATTGACCTGCGCGCGGGCAAATAGTCGATTCTCCGGCGAGACGATCCAAGCGGACAACTGCAGCAGCCGGTCCTCTTTTTCATCGATGGATCGGTCCGCGGCACCTAAAAATCTCGATGCAGCCGGTTGCCCTGTGACCGCATGCTTCACATGACCTTTCGAAGTCATATAGACGATCTGTTCACCGATAAACTCATTCTTGTCGAGCTTGTCCTTGCGCGTGTTATCGACCGTTTTGTAATTCACCTGCGCAAATAAATTCGCCCAGCCGTAGTAGTCGTCTTGCGTCCAACGATCAAAGGGATGGTTGTGGCATTTGGCACATTGCAGTCGGATGCCCAGAAACAATTGGGCGGACGATTCGGCGCGGGTGATCGGGTCGCGCAATCCGCGATAAAAGTTTGCCGGGGGATTCTCATAGGTCGATCCCCGGGCGACAATCAATTCTCGGACGAACTGGTCCAGCGGCATGTTCTGTGCAAATGCGCGGCGAATCCAAGCGTGAAAATTCTCCACCCCTTTGCGGTCGAGCGTCTTCTCTTCATTCCGCAATAGGTCCGACCATTTGAGCGCCCAGAAATCGGCGAATTCGTTTCGGTCCAACAATTCCTCAATCAGCCGCGCTCGCTTATCCGGCCGGTGATCTGAAATGAAGCGCTGAGCTTCACCGGGCGTCGGCAGTAGACCCAGCAGGTCTAAATACGAGCGCCGTAGAAAGACTTCATCGCTGCAAAGAGGAGTCGGGTTCAGCCGCAATTGTTTCAATTTTGCGAAGACATGTTCGTCCACATAGTTGTGCGGATTCGTGGCATTCCAATTGTCGCCGTTTTGTTGCGAAATGAATGCGAGTCGCACGGCGAATTGCTGATCCAAATAGCGAACATTGACCCAGGTTTCGCCAAAATCTTCACGCTGCACGAGACCGTCGATGCTCACGGTTACGTTTTGATTGACCGGTTCATAAACCGCTAGCCGTGTAACATCGCGCGAGGTGCCGTCGGAGAATTGTGCCAACACCGTCAGTTGAATCTCGTCAACGTCACCGACAACAATTTTCTCCTGCGGGGTGACGGTCAGTCCCGTCAAACGCTCTGCATGGTCGGCGTCGAAAGGCATGTTCGCTTCGAGCCATTGCAGCAGGATTTTGTACTCAACCGAATCAACATCAAACCGCCGCCCCCCTTCGTGTGCGACCTCCATGGTCGGTTTGAGCAACAACAGGCTCTCGGCGGGATTCTGCACATTTACGCGACGCCCGGATAAGTTGCGCGACAGAGACAGATAATCAAATCGCGGGTCTTGTCCACGCAGTGAAAGTCGAAAGCCCCCTTTGCCAAATTTATTGCCATGGCAAACGCCCTGATTGCAACCGGCTTTAGAAAAGACAGCCATCACGTCGTTCAGGTAGCTAATCTCGCCCGCAGCAGCGCATGCAGGGGCAAACGCCAACAAAATGCCCAGGATTATTAATCGAATACTCAAAACGCGCATTTCCTCAGCCTACGAAAAAAAGTACCCCATTCTAGCTTAACCATGTCCACACCCTTTTCAAGTTGATTGTCCATGATTCGAGCGAATCAGGCTGTGAGAATCACTGAGTGAATAGCGTAGGCGTATTCCCGTACGAGTAAGCTGCTCCGAGGCAGCGAGCAGTCTTATCAGCGACGAAAGCAGAATCAACGGATTGGTTGTGCCAGATTCTCAACGTAAATTGAGAAACCCCATCCCGGTCTTTATGCGGCAAAGACAAGTTCAATTTGAACTATGTCATCCAATGGAAATCGGGTACTCTCCGCTCGTTTATTAATCAACCACGAAAAAGGAGTTTCCAAATGCGCCTCCCAGCACTCTTTTTTGTAGCCATCACTGTCCTCTGTTTCTCTCAATTCACAACAGTTTTACCAGCTAAGCAGACGACGAATCTGCAGGTTTCCATCGGTACGAATGTGATCCTCGAACTTACCGGTGATGTTGCCAAGCACTACCACAGATTGCAGACACAACAATTAAGCACGCCTGCCGGGATTCAGATAAGCACGAGCGCTCAAGTGGTGCAGAAGCTCAGGAATAACCAGTATCGCCTTGAGCACTCATTGACGATCAACAGCAAGTCCGATGCACCGCGTATGGTTACCTTGACTGCCTTGGTGAATGCCGATGCTTTCACGCATCGCATCGTACCAGCTAACACAGAGGTACGCGCTTCGCCCTCGGACGTGAAACCCGGAAAAACCAAAAAACAGACTACTCTGTCCGTTGTGAAACTCGACGAACTAAAAGGCGTCAAAATCCGCGGTTGGAAGCTCGATTCTCAAGCTGGGAAGTAACGGGAATGGGATGGGGTGAAGTGAGTCTCTCCCGATCTATCCTCAACACCACGAGATCGTTTCATTCTCTCTAATTCTCGTGATACATCCGCAAGAGTGGCCCCGAAAGATTCTTTGGGACGGCGGCAGCTGCAATATTCAAAACCCATCCCTACCGACCATCCGCCGCCAATTCCGCTTTCAACCACGCAAAAATCTCTGCTCCGATTTGACCGTAGCCCGCTGGGTTGGGGTGGACGCTGTTGTTGGTCGGATATCCGTCGACGGGATCGAGGTTGAGTTCTGTTGGGATGATGAAGATCTGTTCCTGCTCCCGTCCTTTGAACTGCGCGATTTCAAGTTGGACCAGTCTGTGCTGGATGCGCTTCCAGCCCCAGCGCGGATATTTGCCTTTGTAGTTAGCCTCAAAACTGGACTCCCGCGTGTTGGGCGGCGGGGTGAGGCAGATGCCCAGCTTGGCCTGTGGAGCTGCTTTGTGAAATGCGGCCAAGAGAATCTCCGCCTGCGCAAGGACGGCTTTGATCCCGTCGTCCAAGCTCTCCGGGTCGTCTGGATTGAGCCGGAAGCAATCGTTGATTCCCAGCAGGAACACAATCACATCAGCGGGCTTGCCGTCGCATTCCTTCTCGAAATATTGTTGCGGATCCAATTGCGGTTTTCCCGTTTTGTCCAGATAGACAAAGGGACTGCTTCGCTTGCGATAGGTGCCATCGGGGTTGGGCTCATAATGAGCGGCGAATCGTTGCCAGGTCCACCCGCCGTAACCTTCATGCGCGACACCGGTCTTGGCTGCGGAAGGCCGGTGCGTTCCCAGCATGGTCCACTGCGGGTTTCCCGGGCCTGCGAGATGCTCAGCGATTGCGTTGGGGTAATGCGTGGCGTGCGTCAGGCTGTCGCCGACGATCAGCAAACGGAGCGGGCGATTTGCTCCCGCATCAGATTTCGTCACGTGCAGCACCGTCTTGGCCGTGCCGAGGGATTTTCCGTCGGCATCAGAAACAGAGACCGTCAGTGGATGGTCGCCCACATCAGCTTCTTCTGGAGTGACCCACCAACGCTTTGCTGCGGATTCCCCGAAATCACATGTTACTTGAAAATCATAGTCCTCAGGTGTTTCCGTGAGCACAATGTTATCGTAGTAAATGCTGAATTCGACACCGGGAACCGCATAACATTCCGCCGGCAAAGTGAGACGCAGCGGGCCACCCACTTCCTCAGCTCGGCAAGGCTCCGCACTAAGAATCGCGATTGCGAACAACCACAGTGTCAATTTCAACGTCAATCTCGATGGAGCAATCATCACGTACTCTCTGCGTATGGGTTATCTGTTCGGAACAGAGCTGTGGTTTCTAAAACAGGTTACCAGCCATCGGTTTCGCGACACGACCTTTAGCGTTGGCAAAGTCATGCTACTGGTGGTGACTCCACACCGCAATGCGACGCTGTCGCATCAACTGGCACGGCGAGCGACGTTGGGTTCGCTGGTGAGGAGCGGGAAGCGGACGATGGTCAATCCGTCCCCGGGGTACGGGCGGCATTTTTGAGCAGGAATGCGGTGAGCGTCCCGAGTACCACAACGCCGCAAATCGTGACCGTCCAAAGCAATCCTTGATGTTCCTCACTCCAGGGAAGCTTGGGTTTGATCGGCCCGGTAAAGAATGGATTCTTTTCGACAGGACGAAAATTGATTTTGCTTGCGGCCAGTTGGCGCGTGGAGCCGATCGTCTTGGCTAGATCATAACGAGGAGGCTGCAAGCTTTCGCTGCCGACATACAGGGCGATTTCACGACCGGCGACGTTCAAGTGCCGATTCTCCACCACGATGGTTTGTTCCAAAGATTCTGCCGTGCAACCGGCAACTTGCAGTGGGCGATCGTCGCCATTGTTGATAGTCAGCCGAAGATATCGGCCAGTGATCGGCTTATATTCTAAATGATCTTCTACTACATTCACGCCCGAACGCTGAATCCGATACAGTTGTCCCGACCGAACAGTCCGCCAGTGAATGGGTTCTTCCAAGCTGTCGGCAACATCAAGCTGTACCGTGCGATAGTAATTGCCGACGAAATTGATGTCGAGTTTTATCCCAACACTTGGCAGACGATCGTATCCGAGATCGAAAACAATAGTTGTTTGCTTCGTTTCAGGAGAGGTGGCGTTCGAAACGATTCGAGTCGGCGATTCGACACGGGGAGCCTGTACGTGAATCTGGTCGCGAATCGTTGCGCCGGTGATTTTTAATGGCGGTAGACTGCCATTGTGGATCTCCACCTTGTAAAACGCGAACCGGCTTTTCGGGAAATGGACGCGATGCACCTGGAAACGATGTCCAGAACGCGAGACGTCGAGGACATAACCTTTGTCAGTGAGCAGGTTCCAGTCTTCAGGGTCGCGTTGATTTGCGGCAAATATTTTGACCGACCGTTCATAATTGCGATCGGTACTTTGAATGCCAATGTCAATCTCGTTGATGGGTTCGCGCGTCTCTCCTAACGCAAGCAGAAACTGAGTGCTTCCTCCCACTTCGGAGAGGTTTAACATTTCCGCTTTATGTGTCACCGTGCGTAGTTCATCGGTTTGCCGACTCAAGACATACGGGATTTCCTCCCAAGCCTCCGAGTCGACATCGACAGACAGAATCCGCAGGTCACCCAGGTCGCGTCGGGCGATTCCGTATAAGTCTGGCGGCAAGACCATCTCGCCGTAGACGTCAGTCGAGGTCTCTTCTGCATCAATTGGATAGCGATGGGTGAGTCTCTCCAAAACGTTTTCTGCGGAATCAGCGGCATAGGCGGTCGTTGAATTCGACACAGCAGCGAGCGGCACCAAAATTGCAATCAGGACCGGGGCAATCCATGCGTGGATACGTTCGCGATAGCGGCGATAGAGGTAGGAAACCAAGAACAACGAGACTCCCAGTCCGCCGAACGCAATAAAGCGGATCGCTGTGTTGAGGTGCCAAATATCATAAAAGAAGACTTTTGACGTCGTGAGTAGAAACAGCGATAACGAAAGAACGCGGATCGAACTTGATCGAAAATAGATGCCCGCAATCAGGGTTCCGATGGCATAGCACGTCCAGACGATGGTGATCAATAGGGAAGAGGTTGTTCCCCAGTCACGGACGACACCCTGGGCATAAACTTCAGCGGTCAGCATCATCAAGGCCGTGATATTGGCGAACAGGCCTAGTATTGTTTTCATCGGGAGGGCATAAAACTGCCGTTCCCATTCCGTTTCCGTCGGTTGCTCCGAATCGTCGCGTCGAAATAAGAACGCCACAAAACTTGCGGCAGCAATCGCGAAGAGGAATCCCAAGCCACGAGGGTTGAAGAGGAACAGATTCCACAGCCCACCATTGGCAACGGACTCTAGGCTTCGCCAGTCTGACTGCCAGCCCGCGAGCGTGCCGACGAATGTGATGGCCAGCAGAGCCCCCAGGATTGTAAAGACACCCGCTGTCACGATTCGCAGTTCACGCGTTTTTAACAACTGGGACATCAACGCCACGGAAACCGCAATCAAGGAGGTCCAGATCAAAAACATACCTGTATAATTGGGAAACCGCCAATGCCGGGCATGGCCGAAGGCGAATGATTCGACTATGAGCATCGCCCAAGCGGCAAGCGGCACACAGGCGGGCAACCAGATTCCCAGCCATGAACGCGGCCCTGCGCGGGTGGGATCCGAAATATTTGATCCCATTGTTGAAGGTAGATCGGATGTGGCTGCGAAACGTGTGCGATACTCCCATCCCAGGACTGCCAACACGAGAATCGATGCCAAAAAACTCAGGGAACGACCATTGAATATGCTTGTCCAGGACGGATCGTCCGGGGTGGCATTGATGGTCGGCTGCATCGCACTTCCGGGCATTGTTTCAAGAGCAATCGGATCGATTCTGGTGAACCGCGTTTGGAAACGATTTGGTTCCAAAAATGTTCCAGCGGAATAATATGCAAGCAATATTTGCACGAAGATCAACAGTCCAAAGCCCGCCTGACGAAGTCTGACTTCATTGAACCGCAGACCGAGTTCTACCAACAGCAAACTCTCAGCTGCCCACGCGATCACGACCCAGTGCCCTGTAAATTGTAGTGGAATCGCCAGCGTCAAGAACGAGGCGGCAATTCCTCCCATGGCAATGACGGCACGACGGCCTTCAGGGTGGCGGGATAGCGATGCTAACCCTAATGCCAAATAGACTGCAGCCATCGCGATTGCCAGTATCCCGTGCAATGCGGAGAATTCATTCAACGTCACAGCGTAGAGGCCACTGAAATAAGCAACGGGTGTGGCCAGGATCAGAAAGAAATCGGCTGGCTTGGCTTGTTCACGCCGGATGATGTTGTGCCACACGCCCAGCAAGGCAAAAAGCACAAAGAAGGCTGTCATCAGAATCAAGGTTGCCGACATCTTTCCCGGGGCATAGTGTTGTTCAAACCAACCTAGCCACATCAGGAGTGTGGCGACAAACGCCAGCACTTGCGTGGGTTGCCACTTGCGAAAGGTCGCAAGTCCCAACACGCCCGCATCTAATAGAAAGATGTAGGAGAAAAGTGACCATTGGGCATCTTGACCCGTGGAAAGCATCACGGGCGTTAGAAATCCACCGATCAATCCCAGTATCGCAGTCGGTTGAGCTTTGAAATAACCAGCAAACGAGAGAACCGCCGCCGTCGAGAGAATCATGCCACCGAAAGCAATCTCTTGCGGCATCAACTCGTACCATCGATAACCGGCGAACAGCGAAAAATAGAGAATGCCCAGCGCTGCACCGACCAGCGATTGCGAGAGCCAGCGATAATTGCGAAGCATGGCAAATGCCCCACCAGCAAAGCAGGCCATTCCGCCCAACACCCCTAATACAACCCGCCCCGTTTCGCCGATCAAGCCCGTGTCGATTGTGTATTTGAAGAAGAAACCAACAGCGATAATCACAGCCACGGCCCCGATCCACGTCAGCCATTTGCCCGCTAAGAGTTCTTCGAAGGAAATCTTCGTTTCTGTTTCTGCTTTGTCCGCGTGGCTAGGCATTGCTGACGGTGACGCCGTCGCAGCTTTAGGCGTTTTCTTCGGCACGGAACGCGATCGAGGTTTCGGGGGCTGGTCAACATCATTCAGCCAAATATCTGCGGAGTGGATCGGTGCGGAAGGCCTTGCCGGTTCGGCGGTCTCGATGTGTGCCTTTTCCGTTGTGCTGCTGTCTTTGGATCTTTCGAGCCGATAGATGCGGTCCTCCATGTGACGGACGCGCTGAAACAGAAGAAAGACGACGATCGGTCCCAGGAGAATCCAGGCCCCGATCCCAATCGCGAAAAGGATAAATAATCCGTCCATCCCGACCTCCCCCCATCAGTCATACCGTCGATGTCAACGCTTCAATCGCGAGCTTCGCATAGTTCTAAAACAGAAACAACAAGCGTGTAGAGAATAGACGATGTTTGGTCTCAGGATATAACGCGAGCCAACGAGCTTTCTTCTGGTACCGCATCCGCTGGCAGTATCACGTTACTCCGCCAGCAGTTAGACGCAAGGGGCGACGACGTCTAAGTCTTTGACGGGCAGGCCGTCTGCGGGTATTATCGAACGCACCGTCTGCGGACAAGATTGACGAACGCATAGACTTCCATTGGGCTGCAAAGACCGATTGGGGGTGCCTGCAGATTGCGTCCAGGACTCGTGGCGGCATATCTTTGAAAGGCCCCGTTGCTGGGTTCGTATACAACCGGTTTGTCTCGATTGAAGGTTACGACTCCTGATGAACCAGCCCGATGAACCAGCGGTGAAGGAAGCACAACCATCAACTCCCTGGTGGCGACGCCTGTGGGAGCCTTGTGACATTGCGAGCGTGGTCTTCTTCCGAATTGCTTTTGCCGGCGTCATGCTGTGGCACGTCGGGCTGTTTTTAGGGCGAGACTGGGTGACCTTCTACTTCACCGACTCGCCGCACCACTTGAGCTATTTTGGTTTTGAGTGGGTCCGGCCAATGAGCGGCGAACGTATGCAGCAGGTGTTCTATCTGATGGGGCTGGCGGCGATCGGGGTCGGTTTGGGGTGGTTCTATCGGCTCAGCGCAATCGTGCTCTTTGTGACATACACCTACACGTTTCTGTCAGAGGCGGGTCTGTTTCAGAACCACTACTACATGATGAGTTTGCTTGCGTTTCTGCTGATTCTGATTCCCGCTCACCGTTCGTTCTCGGTCGATGCAACCGTCGTGCCTGAGCGGGCGAGCCACTTTATTCCCAACTGGTGCCGGTGGGTATTGATGTTTGTGGTGGCACTGCCGTATGTCTATGGCGGAATCGCCAAGCTGAACGGCGATTGGCTACAAGCGATGCCGGTCGGGTTTTGGATTAGCTACAAAAGCGATCTACCGGTGATTGGCCCGTATCTCACACAACGGTGGATGGCGTGGGCCTTGAGTTATGCTGGCCTGATATTCGACCTGTCGATTGTGCCGTTATTGCTGTGGAAGAAAACGCGTTGGTTTGCCTACATTGCTGCCACTCTCTTTCACTTGATGAATGCAATGCTGTTCGACATCGACGTTTTCCCTTGGATGATGATTCTGCTGACGACCATCTACTTTTCAGCGGATTGGCCGCGAAAACTTCTCCGCCGGCCATTACCAGCTACGGACAGCGTTCCATCCGCAGTTCCGACTCTTGGGCAACGGGCGGTGTTGGGTGTGGTGGCCCTGTTTGTGTTGTGGCAGTTGGTTTTTCCCCTGCGGCATTGGGTCTATCCAGGGGATCCCAGTTGGACGGAAGAGGGGCATCAGTTTGCCTGGCGGATGATGCTTCGTAACAAGAACGTATTTGTTCGCTTCTATGCGACTGACGTAGCGAAAGGAGAAACCGGCGAGATTCCCGTTGACCGGATGTTAAACGGTCTCCAACTTCGCGAACTGGTTGTCTCGCCTGATCAGATTGTTGCGACTGCCCGGCTCTTTGCTGAGATGGCACGCAAAGCGGGAATCGAGCAGGTAGAGATCCGCGCAGTTGTCCTCGTGTCTCTCAACGGGCGCAAACCTCAGTTAATGATTGATCCGGAGCTTGATCTGTTAACGGTCGATCGTACGTGGGGGCACCAGCCATGGATTGTCCCGCTGACAGAACCGCTCCGCGCAGAGCCATGGGATGTGCCCACTGATCAATGGCCGACGGAGTTGGGAATCGAGCTTCCCCAAGTGAATGTCACCAATTGAGTTAAGTGTCATCACTTCGACCGCACAGGGTGAGGATTCTCATTCTTGACCAATAGTTAATCCTTGCGGGTTGCAACGCATTTTCTGATGCTGATGATTTCCGTGATGTTTTGCACGGAGAGGCACGATCAATGAGAAGCCGGTCTTCTTTTGTTCTGCCCGGGCCCCAATGGATTGGAGTCACGATCTTGAAACTCTCTGCAAAAGTCTTTGGATTCAGCGTTGTTTGCCTGGCGATCTCGTACTGTGGCACCGCACGTGCTCAGGAGTATTGCGCTCCGGCCTGTGATACGGCTCAGCCTGTTTGGGCGTGCGACAGCAATGCCGATCCTTGCTCCGACTGGTTGTCCTCGCCATACATGCTCGGTGATTTGGGGGGAGCGCGTTCTGGTTTGGCCCAAAGCGGAATTCTCTATAGCGCTTCGTTGACGAATTTCTATCAGGGAGTCACCAGCGGCGGGAATCAGCAGACGTTTGAGAACGGCGGTAAGCTGGATCAGTTTGTGATCTTCGAAGGGGGCAAGCTGGGGCTCAACGAAGGGTTTATGGCCATTTTGCATGCTGAGACACGCTACGGCGAGGACGTGATCCAAGAAGCAACGCCGTTGGCGCCGGTGAATACGAACATGCTCTACCCTTCGCTCAACAACGAAACGGCAATTACCGGATTGTTATTTCAACAGGCGCTCAGCGAGGAATGGGCGCTCTCGTTTGGGAAATTCAATGCACTTGATTTGTGGAACATGCTCTACCCGCAAACGGGTCGCGGCGTGACCGGGTTTATGAATACCTCGATGATTCTCCCCCTGTCATTAGCACGCACCTTTCCGCTGTCGACGCTTGGTGGTGGAGTCATGCGGATGAAGGGCAAGCAAATTCAGGGCGCGTTGGTCGCCTATGACTCGAATAGCTCGACCACGACCAGTGGCTTCGACGAATTGTTCGACAACGGTGCGGTCGTTCTCGGCTTATGGCGGTTTTTCACAGAATTCAACGAGTTGCCCGGTTCGCACCTTTTCGGCGGAACTTGGGCTAGCGGGGATTATTCCTCGTTGGATCGTTTGGATTGGGCCTTCATCCCGGGGCAGGGGATTACTGCCGGCCGACAAAGCGGCTCGTGGTCGTTGTTCTATGTGGCGGAACAGAAGTTGATGGTCGATCCGTGCAACCCGAAACGCAATGTCGGTCTATTGAGCCAGTGGGCGTTGGCTGATGAAGAAACCAATCCCTACCGGTGGACCGGCAACGTAGCCCTGCAAGCTCAAGGGCTCATTCGCGGCCGCGAGAATGATTCTCTGGGGGTCGGATATTTTTACAGCGGCCTCAGCGGACAATTCAAGTCGTTACAAAGGCAGTTCGACGTTGACAATTTGCAGGGGGGCGAAATTTATTACAACGCCACTATCACACCCTGGTTTCATCTAACCGCCGACCTGCAAGTCGTGGAACCGTCAGTGCAGTTCAACGACACAGCCGTCGTGTTTGGCCTGCGGGCGCAATTGCTGCTGTAGCCGTTGTCCGTCCACGGAAGATGGAGATCCGACAACCACGGTACATCGTTTATTTGGGAACAGCATGGTTCTTGCGTGCTTCCACAAATCCCAGTTTGACAAATGCCGACACAACTTGAGCGTGGGCTTGAATCAACGGGACGACGACCTTTTTCTCCGACGTGACCACAACATGCACCCCTTTGGGGGTGTTTTTTACAGTCATCGAGGTCCATTGTACGTTGCGAAATAAGGCTGCAAACAAGGGATCGCGCTGTCGGATCGGTTGGTTTTTCGTGACGCGGCGATGCATGGCAGCGACATGCTCCTGAATCGCGGCGACGATTTCCGGCACGTCCGATTCGGTCACCGTCTCCACGCCATTGGGCAGTTTCTTGACCTCGCGCCGAATCTGTTTGTGATTCGCTAACAGATATTGAAATACCGCGCGGTCCCTTTGGAATTGCGGGTCATTCTGTCCCCGCCCGCCGCCACGTCCCCGTCCACCGCGCCCGCGCTGTGGTGAACCCCATAGAGGACCGGCAATACGCGAGCTAAGAATTCCGCCCAACGCTGCCAGGAATATTCGTCGTGTCGTACTCATGCTAGTTCTCCACTAAAATGAAACGGCCGCTCACCAGAGACCCGTTTTAAAACATGCTTTTTGTGACCACGAATACTGCCACAGCCACAACGGCCATGGAAAATCCCTTCTGTAATGCAGCTCCTGAAATCCGACGGCCCAGTTGGGTTCCCATTGATAAACCGACAATTCCACCTCCGGTGAACATCGCTGCGATATGGAAATCAAGGGGGCGATCGGCAATGAGGTTTGACGCGATCCCCGACACACTGATTAGGGCGATCACCAATAAGGAGGTGGCAACGGCGCGATGGATGGGCATGCCGCTGAATAACACCAGTGCTGGAACGATCACAAATCCCCCGCCGACGCCGAACAGTCCCGATAAGATCCCTGTGGTAAACCCCAGCGCGATCAAAAGTACCGCGCAGCGCGAGGTCAATTGAAGTTGGCCCTGAGCATCGCGGCGACACGTTGCCTCATTCGGTGATTCCACGGACTGCGTCAGGTGGGCAAGCAGTCGTTTCGGATGGTGTGTTCGATGCTGTCGCACGGCGCCACATGCGTAGTGCGATTGCCAACATCAAACCGGCAAAGAGCAGCATCAATAGCTTTTCCGGCAACAATGAATTCAGCCAAGTGCCGAGCGGCGCTCCAAGCATTCCGGTCACGGCGAAGAGCAACCCTGTGCGGACTTCGACTTGCCCTCCTCGTAGATGTTGAATCACACCCCAGGCGGCTGTCGCCCCGACGGCTGCCAGCGAAATCCCCACGGCTTCGTGCGGCGGAACGGACATCGCATACACCAACAACGGCACCGCGAAGATCGATCCTCCCCCACCGGTCAGCCCCAAGGCCAACCCAATGATGAGACCAAAGCCTAAGCTGAGAATGACGGTCTCCATGAGTTTACCTATATAAATATATGACTCAGGTTGCTGAAGCAGTCGCGGGGACTTGCGGCAATTGAGACGCTTTCCACGCCCCGAATCCGCCGACTAAGTCGAGGACATTTTCCAATCCATGTTTTTGTAATAAGCTGGCACCCAGGGATGAGCGATAGCCTCCCGCACAATGGATCACCACGGTTTCATCGCTGGGAATGGTTTGCAGCCGTTCCTCCAGGTGATTTAGCGGTATATTGCGGCTCCCCTCGATGTGCCCCTGCTGATATTCCGTCGGCGTACGAATATCGAGGACGAAGAAGTGACTACCGGTCGACTGTTGTTCGGCCAGTGCTTGTGCCGTAATCCGTTCGGTCCGCTGTAACAGATCGGGGCGATCATTCAGGGCATTGAGTCCGTTGCGCAAATAACCGACAACGTTGTCATAGCCGATCCGTCCCAGTCGCATGACCGCCTCCTGCTCCTGACCGGGTTCAGCGATCACGACAATCGCATGGTCCTTATTCAAAATTGTTCCGGCCCATGTGGCATATTTTCCATCCAGGCCGATATTCAGCGCTCCTCGCAGATGTCCACCGGCAAAGTCTAACGCGCTGCGGACATCGACAATTTGTGTACCGGAGTGCTGCAAGTTCAAGACTTCGTCGACATCCAATGGACGCAATGTGTCACGCATGGTTTCGTCGAGTGACGGCCGTTCTTGACGGTTTAAAATGGCATCGTGCACGAAGTAGTCAGGAGCTTCGGGCTGTTCGGCGGTGACTAATTCCTTAAACGCCTCTAGCGTCATCGGCTGCAGCGCGTAATTGTATTGCTTCTGTTCCCCGATCGTGCTTGAGGCGGCATCGCTTAAGTTTTTACCGCACATCGATCCGGCACCATGCGCGGGATAAACGAGTGTCGCATCTGGTAATTTCATCAATTTGTTATGCAACGAATCGTAGAGCATGTCTGCCAATTCATCGGCCGTGACACCGATCGATGCCAACAAGTCGGGCCGACCTACGTCACCGATGAACAGCGTGTCGCCTGTTAAAACGGATTGCGGCTGCTCGCTGTCGACGTTCTTGTCATAGACCAGAATCGACAGGCCTTCCGGCGTATGCCCCGGTGTTTCCATCGCCTGCAGCCGCACGTTGCCGAATTCAATCGCATCGCCGTCACCCAGCCTTTGAAATTCAAATTCGGCCTCGGCGCGGCTGCCTAGATAGATCTTGGCTCCGCATTGATTTCGCAGTTCGATGTGTCCGGCGATAAAGTCGGCGTGGAAATGCGTGAGGATCACATGCTCGATTTTAAAACCGTGCTCTTTCGCATCCTCGAGATAGATTTCAATGTCCCGCTGCGGATCAATCACTGCAGCGACGCCCGTTTGTTCGTCGGCCACCATGTAGGAGGCATGCGACAGGCATTCTAGGTAATAACGTTGGAAGTACATGATTTTATTCCTTTCATCTGTTTCGTGTTCGCTGAAGGAATCGCTAATCAAACAACTCGGCATTGTTGATCGTCACCGCTGACACGGTTCCAAGGCATTTTGGCGAGCAGCATGGCCATGCCACAGGTGTCGGTCACGCCGGCAAACACCAAGCCCGCTCCCACAAAGGCGGCCAGTCCGGCGAAATACGGATGCACCGTCAATGCCAACACGCTGCCCAGTAACACCAAACTGCCGGCGGCAATACGGACTTGCCGCTCCAGTGAGATTGTCTTCTTGCCGCGGACGACCGGCAGGGCGGCTTGTTCCCAAGCCTGCGTGCCGCCCTCCACGTTCACCACGTTGGTGCAACCGGCATTGATCAGTTTCTCGCACGCCTTGCGCGACCGATTGCCGCTATTGCAGATCACATACAGCGGTTGATCCGCTGAACCGTTCCGGTCAGCAAGCAGTTTTTCTGGGTCCAGCGCATCCAGAGGAACGTTGCGGGCAATGGTTGCGTGTGTTTCGCGATATTCCGCCGGAGTACGGACATCGATCAATTCGACCTTGTTTTGGTCTCCGATTTCCGCCAGTTCTTGGACCGAGATTGTTTTTAGTGTAGTCATGGCCATACCTCGTAATATCGTAAGGTTAAGATATATCTGTCAAAAAAATAAGCAGGCACCTTCAGGGGGCTGCCAGAAATCGGCTTTCGATGCACTTCATGATGTCAGCCAAGTGTGGCTCAGCGACTTCGTAAAATACCTTGCGCCCTTCGCGTTGGCTCGTCAAAAAACCACATCGCTGCATCAATCGGAGATGCTCCGACGCGACGTTGTTGGGAATATCGCAGTCTTCTGCCAACTCCCCGACGGTGTACCGGCCATCGAGCAACAACTGCACCATGCGTAGTCGCGCCGGGTGTGCCAGCGCCTTGAGGCATTCAGCCGCTTGTCCAAACGCCTCCATCGGGGCGGTCGTTGTTTTTGTTTTCTTTGCTTTCATGATGGGCTCCTACTTGATTATATCGTCACATCGCGATATGTCAACCAGTGTTTTCACAGTTTTTTGCGATTTGGAGCGCGCTAACGAATTGGGACGGGAATTGGCCGGGATGTGACAAAAGGGTTGTGATGCTTCTTCAATTCGCCTGGCGCGTTACGATAATTGAGTGCTGCGCCACGGCTCAGCACCAATCGGGTCGAGCAGCGGCGATTGATGTGACATCACCGTATTGCGACGGGATGAGAATTGTGAGCTTTGACGATTCACCGACGAAGGATCTCAAATGGCTTGTTTTGCTCGACGAGTTTGAGGAGGCCCTGCGCGAAGGCCGGGAGACAGCGGCGTTCGAAGAAGACGCGTTGCAACGCTTCGGTTCGGAACAATTGCAAATTCTGTTGATGCTCAAAGAGTTGTATGAGACGGATCTGGCCGGCTTCATCTCTCATCGTGACGCAACCGTCGCTCTGACAAATGCCCAGACAAATCAGCAGTCCTCGGAACCGCGGACGTTCCCCAAACAATTTGGCCGATTTAAAGTACTGGATAAAATTGGCGAGGGAGGAAATGGGGTCGTCCTCTTGGCATTTGATCCGCAGTTGAATCGGGAGGTCGCGCTCAAGATTCCACGTATGGACGCCTCGATTTCGGATGATATGGATCGTCGTTTTTTGCGCGAAGGGCGAGCCGCGGCGGCGCTGACACATCCGAATATCATTCCGGTCTACGAAGCCGGGAAAATTGAGGAAGGCCGGTATATCCTCTCCGCTTACTGCGCCGGTCCAAATTTAGCAATGTGGATCGCGCAGCGTTGCGAACAAGGCTTGGTGAACGATCCCCAGCAGGTGGCCGATTGGCTTGCCCAATTGGTGGAGGCAAGCGAATACGCCCATCGTCAGGGAGTCGTCCATCGCGACTTAAAGCCCAGCAATATCATGTTGGAACCAGACTCTTTAGTGCCAAAGGGCGGTGAATACGCATATATTCCGCGCATCACAGATTTCGGTATCGCAAAATTTATCGCGGCCGACAGCAGTGTGACACAAACCGGTGCGATTTTGGGAACACCGCAATATATGGCGCCCGAACAAGCCGCCGGCCGGACTAAGGATGTTGATGAGTCCAGCGACATTTATGCGCTTGGTGTGATCCTGTATGAACTGCTGATTGGTAAGCCGCCGATCATGGGAGAAACAGTCCTAGCGACTTTGCAAAATGTGGTTTCCCAGGAACCTCCATCACTACGCAAACAGCGGCCGGAGATTCCGCGAGAATTGGAAGTGATTTGTCTGAAATGTCTGGAGAAAACGCCCGCCCAACGTTATGAAACTGCCGGTGATTTAGCGGCCGATTTGCGGCGGTTTCTTCGCGGTGACCCGATTCTTGCGCGCGGGCAGGGCACGCTGCGTAAAACGGTGCATTGGGTGAACCGCAGGAAATTTTCGGGTGTCAGTGTACTGATGGGAGCCGTTGCAATTGCCGCTTTGGTCTCCTTGGTCGCTTGGTTTGCTATTCCTCGCGGAGCGATTACCGATGTCGGTGGACAAGGTGCAATCGCCGGCGACCCCGAAGTGTTGCACGAAGATCAATACTACAGCGATGTCAAACGTGCCGGTGAAATCTGGGCCGATAGTTACTTTCGTATCAAAGACCAACCGAACACCGCGACGGCGATGCAAGAATTATTAAAGCCGCATATGCCGCGAGAGGGGGAAAGCGATCTGCGCGGATTTGAGTGGCATTACCTGTGGAAGCTTGCGCATCCTCAAGAATACGCACCGCCACCGGAATTGCTCTCTACGATAAATGCCCACGCTAGCGACATATACTTCATCCGGTTTTCACCAGATAGCCGGTTATTCGCAACTGCTGGAAAAGATGGATTGGCCAATATCTGGGATGCGGCCAGCGGAGAACGCTTGCAAACTTTAAAGGGGCACACGGATGAAGTGAACTGCGTAACGTTCTCAGCAGATGGTTCTCAGGTGGCAACAGCAAGCGACGACCATACGGTCAAAATCTGGAATACGGAGTCGGGAAAGGAAATCGGCTCATTTGCGGGGCATGAGACAATGGTTGTCGGTGTGGTGTTTTCGCCACTGTCATCGGACGTGGTCTCGACCGATGATGCTGGGATACTCAAAGTCTGGGATCGGGACAGTTTTAAGGAACGGCACTCGATTCAGGCACACCGCGGACGGATCGAAGCGGTCGAGTTCTCAAAAGATGGGAGGTGGTTGGCCACCGCGAGCCGCGACAGCACGGCAAGGGTATGGAACACTACAAACTATACCCTGGATAAAACACGTCGCTACGGGACTTCGGTCCGTTCTGCCGTCTTTACACACGACTCCGGTTTTGTGGCCTATTGTGGCGACAGTGGCGATGTCAGATTTGATAGCGTTGAGAATGGAAATCGCTGGATTTCATTGGTGGGCCAGCAAGAGGATACGGCGCAAGCCATCCGGATCGCGCCGGACGATCAATCGATGGCATCGGTGGGCAGCAATGGGCCGATTTACCTTTGGGATCTGCCAACACAAAGTATCACGCATGTGATCGAGAATGATGGCGGTGCTTTTTGGGGAATGGACTTTTCCCCGGATGGTCGACTGTTCGTAGCGGGAGACAGTGCGGGCCGAGTGCGCGTCTGGGACATTTCTGCCGGTTTTCATCGAACGAAACTTGCCGCAGAACCATTGGGGTTACAAGGCATCGCGATCTCTCCGGATAGCCGGTTTTTGGCGCTCGGTCAGCATACCGGTGCGAGGGACCTACGGCAGGCAAGGGGAGGATGGCAAATTTGGGACATCGCCGCGGAGATTCCACGCCTCGTCCATGAAGAAACGGGTGATTCAATTTTCTCGCTAGCATTTTCACCCGATGGCGAACATCTGGCACTCGGAGGTCTGGAAGATGGATCGGGCAAGAGCATCGTCCGCATTGTCAATTCGTTCACATATGAGGAACAGTCCCAGATAAGACTTGCAGAGGGCGTTCCGTTGCAATTGGCAATTTTGGCCGACAATCGACGTTTACTGATTGGCAGCAATGCATGGGAGAGCGATACGAATGCCATTTCGCTGTGGGACATGGCGACAAACGGCCGTCTCGATTACCAATCCCTGGGGCATGGAAGTTTGCATGGAGAAAACTTACAGATACCAGTTTCTAGTGACGGCAAATGGATTGCAACGAATTCCGGCCAAAACCTGATTGTCCCTTTAGGACGCAAAGGATTTTTGCAGCCTAGTCGCCTCAATATTCCAATGACTGCCACAGCATTGGGATTATCCCCCAATGGCCGTGCAATGGCACTGGGATTTCAGCGTGGCGAGATCACACTTTGGGACTATTTGAATAATCAGGAGATCGAAATACTGCACGGAGGCTTTTCCATATACCGATCCGTGAAGTTCTCACCGGACGGGAATGGAATTGTGGCCGTTGCATTTGACGACACAGCGATACGCTTGTGGGGCCTGCGTCATTGGGAGGCGCTGCTCTCACTGCCAATTCCAGGGGGACGAGGTAGTTTCCAACATCTGCTAATTTCACCAGACGGCAAGACAATCATCGCTGGTGGATGGCCTGGTCGGGTGGAACTGTGGAATCACCCCAATTGGCGAGAGGCTGTCCGCACGGAGAAGGGCAATATTTTTCTCTGGCGAATTGGTACGGAGAGTCCGGTTCAAGTGCCGCCCCAGTGAATTTGGGTACGCATTGAACACTCTATTTGCTTGAAGGCGACGCCTTGAGGTTTCGCCCGTACAAATACGCGCAAGTTTGTTCAGCATGAAAAAGCAGCCATTTTAATTGTGTATACACCGCATGACCGGCATGGTGTCGTGCGATGTTGCCGGTTGGTGTGCCATAGTCACACAACAGCGAGACCCCTTGTTCGGGAACGCGCATTCCCAGCTTGAGACGTTCGTGGAGATCGCGCAGCCGCAGGTTGTGCTGCAACAATTGGTTGAGCTTGCGGTCGGCCATGAAATTTCGCCACGCAAGGGCGCCGGGAGGCACATTGGTTCCCGCAATGCCCAATTGCTGGATGTAATCGCCATCCGTGGCATGCAAAATGTCATCGAGCGTTGGCGGAAATGGGCATAAGTAATCGGGCGATCCCTCGCGCGGTCGATGATTGATGAAATGCAACAGTCGTGCATTCCCATGGGGATCCCAAGCATAACGAATGGGAGTCCCGAACGTGACAAAATCGCATTGTTCGGCGGTGAGCGCGCGGTGGGGATCGTTGAGCCGCTGCCAGACATCCGGCCATAGGGGGAGATCGATACGCCGTGTCATTGGATTGCGGAAAAAGATCTGTGCCGTATTGAAAAACAGATCGATTGTCGCATTGTCGGCCGCGAGCAGTTGTGACAACAGCGCGAAGACGTTGCCTGCATGGCTGTGGCCCCAAAGCAGAACCCGTCCTTGGTCCTCCCGTTTATCCAATTCGTCGAACAACCGGACGGCAGCGTCGGCACGGCCGATGTGATGGTTTTCGCTTGACCAATGGAAGAGGCGGACTGGAATCGGTCGCGCAGCACCATCGTTGAGTGACTCTTCGAGTTTCTGCGCAAACTGAGCGGTAAAGTTGCCATGTTCGCCGACGGTGGCGTCCACCCACCGTTTGTTCAATTGCCGTAGCGCATCGCCGTAAGCGGGCAGCAGCCGCGACAATTCCAACCAAAGTCCGGCAGCATCTCCGCCCACAAACGTTCCATGCACCAGATAGATTGACGAAATACCGGCGGCCCGCAATGTATCACCGACAGCCCGCATGCGCACGTGAAACTCTTCGCTGCCCAATTCCGGCCCGGCATCCGCGCGGAGAAGGTGATATGTCGCCGCCGGCGGAGCGTTTGTGTATTGCTGATGTCGAAATCGATCGTCACTCAAAATCTTACACAATCTCTAGAGATACGTGACTGTAGGCTGCGAGGCGGATTTGTGATGCGCCGGCTGAGCGGCAATTGCCAGTTTACTCCTAAGTCTCCCGATCAGACAAATGATTCTGCGACCTAGTGGCGAATCATACTGGTTGAAATGAAACAATCCGTTTCTCACTCGCCGTTTAGAAATCCGAAACGGCTCTGTCACTCGGATCGTTGATTGACTTGGTCTAGAAAACCGTGAGGAGAACGGGGCAAAGCGCCACGTTGGGGTAGCCTGCCCCGCCGGGAGCGCACCGGGAACGAGATGAGCGATTCACCCGATTCAGAAAATTCAAAAACGCGTTTTCTCCTAGCGGGGTAGGTGGAAATGCATGATTGCCATTTCCAACAGAGCGGGATTGAGATGTTTGGCACGTCGATTGCGTTTGTGTTTTAAAACCGCACGGGGGCACAACAACAAAACCAGTTGGTCCGGTGCAAAACCATTTATGCTTTCCCTTCTAAACACGAACCAGGAGACGTTGAGATGAGTTTCAGTTTTTCAAAAATGAAGTACCCCATTGCCATGGGCGCCTTGCTGGGTGTGGGGGCTGTTGCTGCAAGTACCGGACTGATGCAGGGGAGCTTGCAAACGGCGCGAGCGGATACGGCCGCCACAGCGGCGAAAGCGCCTTCCGGCGAATCCAAAGCGGGTGAGGCAACAAACGCCTCCGAGGCGGGAGTCGATTTGAAGGCTCTCAGTTACATCATCGGGACGAATGTCGCGCAGGGCATGCAGGAACAGAAGCTTCCGTTGCAGGCGGACGAATTCATCGCCGGATTTCGCAATGCGATGGCCGGCAAGGCTTCGAAATATTCCGATGAGGAAATGGCGGCTGTGCTGACGGCCTTTCAAAAACAGCAAATGGAAGCCTTGATGGCCGAGCATGCCAAAATGAGCGAAGCAGCGAAGAAAAAAGGAGAAGACTTTCTCGCGAAAAACAAAATGAAAGAGGGCGTCTCCGAAACCGCGAGCGGACTGCAGTATCGCGTCATTGAAGCGGGTGACGGCCAAAAGCCCTCCGAATCGGATCGCGTCAAAGTGCACTATCGCGGCACATTGATGGACGGCAAAGAGTTTGACAGCTCCTACAAACGTGGCGAGCCGGTCGAGTTCAACGTCGGTGGAGTCATTCCCGGTTGGACGGAAGCCTTGCAGTTGATGTCCAAGGGAGCGAAATGGGAATTGTATATTCCTTCGGAGTTGGCATACGGTCCCCGCGGAGCAGGTGGGGCGATTGGGCCCAACGAAGTGTTGGTGTTTGAAGTGGAATTGTTGGACGTGATGGAACAACAACCGTCCAAACCGCTTTCGGTGAACCTGTCCGAAGCCAAAACGGCGACGGAGTGATTCGCTGAGCAAATGATGAGACAGGAGCGTGGTGAACTCCTGGCAGTTACCCGCGTCCGGCAAGTCAATCTGTCGGACGCGGGTTTTTTATTGCAGTAGTCGAAGTCGCATTAAGTCCATGCCACAAGCAACAGTCCGTTGGAACGTCTCGTCGGGGGCAGAAGGCGTCGCTTGGGGAATTATGCCCCGCTGCGACAACGAGAGACATTGCAAAAACATGCAAAAACGCGGGTGATTTGCCATTTATTTAGCGTTGGCTCAGTTGGGCACGCCGCTTGCTATATACAACCATAGACCGCAATTTCGCGGTTGGCACAAGGAGAAAAATCATGTTGAATCAAGGCATACAACTTTATCTGGCAGTCGCGGTCTCAGTGGGTGGGTTAGCGTTGTGGTGGTCACTGCAAAGCCCGATGCGGCAGCGACCGCAGTTCACGACAATGGATACCATTATTGAAAGAGAGCGACCTGAAGTCGTTCAACCCGCTGTTCCCAATAACCCCACTCGAGAAGTCGAACGACAGTTGCGCCGCGATGCAGCCCCGCAAGCCGGAGCCCGGCAAGCGCGGGTTCCGCATACTCGGGCTCCGCAAGCGATGGTCCCGCACACAGCGGTGCCCCAAGCCGCAACCGGGCAGCCGGTGGATGTCACCGATGCGACGTTCTCGTCCGTGGTGCTCGACAACGACCTGCCGGTGCTGGTCGATTTTGGAGCCGATTGGTGCGGCGCGTGTCGGATGATCGAACCGGTGATCCATGAGCTGGCGGGCGAACTGGGTGGTCAAGCGGTGGTGGCACAGGTGGACGTGGATGACAATCCGCAAATCGCGGCCCGCTACGGCATCAAAGCCCTGCCGACGTTGATGGTCTTCAAGGACGGACAGCCTGTCGAAAAGGTTGTCGGAGCGGCCCGCAAAGCGGAGTTGCGTGCGAGAATCGATTCTTACACCGCACCGAGCAAGACGTTGCTGTAATACGGCAACAAATAAGTCCAGGAATCATTGTTGCGAGCACCTTTTGATGTGCAACGACTTTTGGACCCGGTTCCATGAGAGCCGGGTTCAAGAGTCCCTGATACAGCCAATCCGGCCGAACGGCCGGTTTCCCAAAATAAATATCCCTCAGCGAGTTGAAGAGGAGCAGTCATGCAATTGAAAAGTTCGGCCAAGCGTGCGATCGTCGCGATCGCAATCGTACCGCTGGCACTTTGGGCACCCGCTGCCTTTGCCGGTGGAGAGAACGCTGCGAAAGCCGCTGATACAGCCGGCAAGCCGTCTTACGAAAAAATCTTAAAAGACGCGACCGCCATTGAAGGGGTTGTGCCGCTCTATCGCAAAGGCAGCAAACTCTATGCGGAGATGGGGCCTCAGCAACTCGGTAGTGAATACCTGGTGCTCACCTCAATCGCCCGGGGGATCGGCAAAACACCACTCTTGGGGGGCATGACCTGGGGATTCGATGACGACTGGGTGTGGCGATTTAAGAAGGTCGACGACCAGATTCAAATCGTCCGCCGTAATATCCGTTTTCGGGCGAATCACGGTAGCCCGGAATCGACAGCTGTGACCAATGCGTTTACCGATAGCGTGCTATTCAGCCTGCCGGTGATTACCAAAGGCCCGCACGGTGGTGATTTGGTTGATATCACTAAGGTGTTTATGTCGGATCTGCCCCAGATATCGCACGTGCTGCCGGGCTTTTCGTTCGCGGCGGATCGTTCGAATTGGGCCGGGGTCAAGGGTTTCAAGAACAATGTCGAGCTGGAAGTGGCGGCAACGTACGCCTCCAGCGGCCATGTAAAGATCGACACGGTGGCCGATACACGCGGCGTGACGATTCACGTGCACTATTCGATCAGCCGGTTAACCCCGTCGGATTATCGTCCGCGGTTGGCCGATGATCGCGTGGGGTACTTTGTGACAGCAGTGAAAGACTATTCGGACAACGACGGCGACGATCAATTCGTGCGGCTGATCAATCGTTGGAATGTGCAAAAGGCCGATCCGTCGGTCAAGTTGTCCCCGGCGAAAGAGCCCATCGTCTTCTGGATCGAGAACACTGTTCCGTACAAATACCGTCAGCCGATCCGCGAAGGGATTGCGGAGTGGAATAAGGCATTTGAGGCGGCCGGAATTCTCAACGCGATCGAAGTGCGTCAGCAGCCCGACGATGCCACCTGGGATCCGGAAGATATCAATTACAACACCTTCCGCTGGATGACGGCCAATGCCGGTTTCGCGATGGGACCGTCACGGATCAATCCGTACACCGGCGAGATTCTGGATGCCGACATTATTCTCGACGCTGACTTTGTCAAATCGTGGAGCAAGCAGATTGAAACGCTCACGCAAGAGGATGTGGCGGGGATGACCGGCGGAGCGCTGGATATTGAAACCTATCGGCAGCAGCAAGCAGAGAAATCCGCTGCCGAACATGCTCACCACTGCAGTAACTGCCAGGGAATGTCCCACCAGTTAGCGTTGGTGCACAGTGTACTGCCGTTGCATGCCGAGGGAGAGCGATTGGAAGAACTGAAGGAGACGGCCGTCATGCAGGGACTGAAGGAGGTCGTGATGCATGAAGTCGGCCATACGTTGGGATTGCGGCACAACTTCAAAGCGAGCACGTTTCGCAGCTTGGAGGATTTGCAGAATCGTGAAATCACGAGCCAATCCGGTTTGGCCGCGTCGGTGATGGACTATCTGCCGACCAACATCGTGCCGGATAAAGACAAGCAAGGCGACTATTTCTCGACGACAATCGGTCCCTATGACATCTGGGCGATTCAATACGGTTACACGCCGCTGCCGGGCGGGCCACGCGGAGAAGTTCCGCTATTACAGGCCATCGCCGCACGGAGCGGGGAGCCGGGCCTGATCTTCGCAACTGACGAAGATACGCGGGGCATTGACCCCGATCCGGATGCGAACCGTTTCGATTTGGGCAACGACCTGATCGGTTATGCCCGCCAGCGGAGTGAGTTGGTGCGTCAACTGTTGCCAAAAGTCGTGGAGCGTGCGACGTCTGATGGAAAGGGATATCAACGCGTGCGGCCGTCGCTGAATAATTTGTTATCGATTCAAGGACAAGCCATGCATTTCGCGGCGCGTTATGTGGGGGGCGTTCGCATGAATCGCAGCCACCAGGGAGATGCTGGAGCAAAGAATCCGGCGGAAATTGTGTCGCCCGCTCAGCAGCGGGAGGCGCTGCAACTGTTGGAGGACTCGGTGTTCAGCGACGCGGCTTATGAGATTCCGCCGGAACTGTTCAACCACATGAGCCCGGCGCGGTGGTCGCACTGGGGAAGTGATGTCGCGGATCGTTCCGATTTTCCGGTGCACGAAACGATTGCCTTGTGGCAAAATCGAATCCTGGACCAGTTACTGTCTCCGTTGACCTTGGATCGTGTGGCGGACAACGAGCTGAAAACGCCGGCCGATCAGGATGCGTTGACGGTTGCGGAATTGATTTCCCGGTTGACCCAATCGATTTTCAGTGAAGTCGATGCGATCCAACCTGGAGAATATACGGCTCGGAAACCAGCCATCAGCAGTCTTCGCCGCAACTTGCAGCGGAGCTATTTGGAACGGGTGTCGCAATTGGTCTTGAAACAACCAGGCGATGCGGCGGTTGTGGCTGCAGCACAAATCGGCGAACTACAGCATACGATCGACAACCTGTTGGCCGGGAAGATCGAATTGGACATTTATACCCGCTCCCATCTGCAGGACATTTCCCTTCGTATCGGAAAGATCCTGGATGCGGGGATTTCGAAGACGGCTTAGCAATTGATTTATTCGACGTTCACTTGTGCGTCCTTGTAGCCCGACGGACCGGTCGGCGATCCAATGGGGATCGTACGACCGGCCGTTCGCGCTGCCGGTTGCGATTTGACAGGTAGTTGTAGGGCAGGCTCCCGCCTGCCGCCATGAGAGCAAGAAGCCGCAGCGTCTCAGTGCTTTATACGAGGCAAAAGAAACACATCATCTTGGCGGTGCCATGGGGATCGGTTGGCTCCTTCCCAAAACGGAGTGGGTCACGTAGCATTGGCACAAGTGAGGGCAATGAAGTTTGGGGTGTGGAACCGCGGAAAAGTGTCATGAAGCTTGCATCGAAAATCATGCTGTTGTTCTTATTGGCCGTGGTGGCCATCACGGGGCTGTTCAGCTATCTCACGATTCAGCAGGACTCGACAGATTTTACTGAGGATCATGCGCAGAAAGCCGCAAATCTTGTCGAATCGATGAAACCTCACCTACTCGACGCTTGGAACGAGGGAGGCCATGAAGAGGTGGATCATGTTGTGCGGATCTCGACCAAACAGGTCCGACACACGATCGTGCGATACTTCCGTTTGGACGACACTGCACCGGGCGAAACGCCGGCAACGCTGGCGTATGTGCGGCAAAATCAGTCCGTGACCGAGACGATCACCGACAGCAACGGTATAAGCTGGGTGCATACGGTTTTTCCATTCGATATCGATGGAAAAACCCGTGGGGAAATCGACGTTTCGGAGCCAACCGAACCGGTCGAAGAACGAATGCGGGAGACGATCACCAATTCGGTGCTTTCGGTGTTGGCGGTCGCGGCAATCTGTGGCGCGATACTGATCGTCGGTGGCGTACGCATGATCGGACGGCCGCTGAATCTATTGGTGGAAAAGACCAAACGTGTCGGCCAAGGCGATTTTTCTGAACCGCTGCACCTGAATCGCAAAGACGAATTGGGCCAATTGGCGATGGCCCTCAACGAGATGTGCGATCAATTGGTTGAGCAGCGCGACACCATACAAGCCGAGACCGCTTCGCGGATTGAAACTGAAAATCAATTGCGGCATGCTGATCGCTTGAAGACGGTGGGTCGTTTGGCGGCGGGGATTGCGCATGAAATGGGGACTCCGCTCAACGTCGTCTCCGGCCGCGCCGGATTGATTGCCGGCGGAAAATAAAACGACGAGGAAATTCAAAAAAGTGCCGTCGTGATCAAGACCGAAGCGGATCGCATCGCTAAGATTATCCGCGAATTACTGGATTTTGCGCGACGTTCGACTCCGCAGCGCGAAGCGGCAGATCTGCGGCAAGTAGTCGATCACGCGGTGGACCTGCTGCGGCCCTATGCCGACAAAGCCCACGTGATGCTCGAAGTGCAATCAGACGGCGCTGCTTTTCCCGCCCACGTCGACGCGGGGCAAATCCAGCAGGTGATCACGAATCTGGTGATGAACGCGGTCCAATCGATGGACGATGCCGGTCGAGTCGACGTGCGTTTAGCAGACACGAATGCGCAACCGCCGGAGGATGTGAATTTGGCGGCGGGAGAGTATTATCAGATCGATGTGACGGACAACGGTTCCGGAATCCCAGAGGAACGTTTGCATGACATCTTCGAACCGTTTTTTACCACCAAGGATGTCGGAGCAGGGACGGGGTTGGGATTGTCGATTTCCTACGGCATTGTACAGGAGCATGGCGGGTGGATTTCGGTGAAAAGTGACGTCGGGCAGGGGAGCTGTTTCTCCGTTTATCTCCCGAAATCGGTGCCGGCGGAATCTTAAGTTTTCGAGAGGCAGTTTCAAAACCCGGTTGCGCCGGTTCGTGAATCTGTGGTACAAGCTTGGAGATGGCGCGTCAGAGAGTTTTGAAACCAGTTGTGAGTGGTCAGTCAGGTTATGGGAACCGACATGAACGGCAAAGTTCTAGTTGTTGATGACGAACAAAGCATGTGCGAATTGATCGACACCGATCTGCGCTTGCGGGGTATGGAATCCTCGTGGTGCACCAGCGCGAATGATGCGCTGCGCACCGTGCAGGAGCAGGAGTTCGACGTCGTGCTCACCGACGTACGGATGCCGGGCACCGACGGCTTACAGCTTTGCCGACAAATCACCGACAACCGCCCCGACATTCCAGTCGTCGTGATGACTGCATTTGGCAGCCTGGAAACAGCGGTCGCTGCGATTCGCGCCGGAGCGTATGACTTTGTCACCAAGCCGATCGAAATGGACCTGTTGGCACTGACGATCGAGCGGGCCTGCAAACACAGCCAGTTGCAAAATCAGGTGAAGGTTCTCAGCGAGGCTGTGCAACGAACCGGGCGGTTCGGCGAAATGCTGGGCGATAGCCAGGTGATGCACGGTTTGTATGATCAACTGGCGCGGATTGCCGATTCCGAGGCTTCGGTGCTGATTACCGGCGAAAGCGGCACCGGTAAGGAGTTGGTGGCACGCTCGATTCATCAAAAAAGCCGCCGCGTTGAGAAGCCATTCGTCGCGGTGAACTGTGCGGCCTTGTCGGAAACCTTGCTGGAAAGCGAATTGTTCGGACACTCCAAGGGCGCGTTCACCGACGCACGGACCGAGCGCAAAGGGCTGTTTCTGGAGGCAGAAGGGGGCACGTTGCTGCTGGACGAGATGGGCGAAATGCCGATGGCTATGCAGGTGAAGTTGCTGCGGGCACTCGAGGAAAACCGCGTGCGTCCTGTCGGCAGTGACAAGGAAATTCCGTTTGACGTCCGCATTCTCACCGCCACGAACCGGGATCTCGAATCGGCTGTCGAGGAAAATCGGTTTCGCGAGGATCTGTACTATCGCATCAATGTGATCCAAGTCGAACTCCCGCCGCTACGGTCGCGGGGTACCGACGTGCTGTTGTTATCGCAGCACTACGTCGAGCAGTTCGCCAAACGCGCGAAAAAGGAAATCGTGGGGATTTCGGAACAAGCGGCCGAAAAACTGCTGAGCTATTCCTGGCCGGGCAATATTCGCGAACTGCGGAACATCATGGAGCGGGCGGTCGCCTTAACGCGGTTCGATAAAATTGCTGTGGAGGACTTGCCGGAGAAAATCCGCAACTACCAGTCCTCGCAAGTCTTCATCGGCGGCGCCGATCCGACGGAGTTGGTCTCGATGGAGGAAGTCGAGCGCCGCTATATCCTGCACGTGCTGGACACCGTCGACCAGAACAAAACGCTCGCTGCTCGCGTGCTGGGACTGGATCGCAAGACGTTGTATCGCAAGCTGAAGCAATACGGCGTCGACAACGACTAATGCGCTTCAAGGATTGCCTCGCCAGTTAGGGTGCCACTGCCGGCTTGTCCGGCAGTGCCGTGAGACCAAGCGCGCTCCCCAAAGTTATCCGCCCTGCGAGCAAGCGCACACCTGGATAAGCAGGCTGTGGCTGCCGCTCCCTTTGCTTCTGGCCCTCTCCCAGCAATCATCGATACGCGCGGGGCGAACTTCCCCCGTGGGGCATTCTGCCCCATGCGAAAACGCGTGTTTTTAGCGGTTTTTCAGGGAATTTACGTTCGTTTTCGCATTGGCACGCACTTTGCTTTTGTCATCACCGGAGCACGAAACCTAATCCTTTCCCATCGGCACCGCCTTGCTCCAAGGCGGTGCCTGATACTCCGCGAGGAATGATGACATGGCGACTGTGACCGATTCAAAAACTCATGCTCAAATCAACGAATTGACCGAAGAAGCAAAAATTCGTAGCGAACCGTTTCAGCGTCTGCTGGACGAAGTCGGCCGCGTGATTGTTGGGCAAAAACAATTGATGCACCGCATGTTGATCGGCTTGCTTGGCAACGGCCACTTGTTGATCGAAGGCGTACCCGGATTGGCAAAGACCACAGCTGTGGCGACGTTGGCCAAAGGAATCTCCACCGGCTTTCAACGCTTGCAGTTTACTCCGGACCTGTTGCCGGCCGACTTGTTGGGAACGTTGATCTATCAACCCCAGGATCAAAAGTTCGTGATTCAAAAAGGACCGATCTTCTCGAACTTGATTTTGGCTGACGAAATCAACCGTGCTCCCGCCAAGGTGCAAAGTGCCTTGTTGGAAGCGATGCAAGAACGGCAAGTCACGATCGGGTCCGAAACGTTTCTGTTGGATGAGCCGTTTCTCGTCATGGCGACGCAAAACCCCGTTGAGCAGGAAGGAACTTATCCGCTTCCCGAAGCACAGATGGATCGTTTCATGCTCAAGGTTGTGGTGGATTATCCCAGCCGTAATGAGGAACTGGAAATCCTCTCGCGGATGTCGAAGACCAAGAATTCGATGGAGATTTGTGCGGTAACCTCACCGGCGGAAATCGCCCAGGCGCGTGAGTTGGTCGACGAGATCTATGTCGATAGCAAAGTCCAAGAGTACGTTGTCGATTTGGTGATGGCGACCCGGAACCCCAGTGAATACGGATTGCCGATCAACGAGTTGATCCAGTATGGCGGTTCGCCGCGGGCAACGATCAATTTGACGTTGGCCGGCAAAGCGAATGCGTTCCTGCATGGTCGCGGATATGTGACACCGCAGGACATCAAGGACATTGCCTTGGATGTACTTCGGCACCGCGTGGTCATCTCCTACGAGGCCGAAGCGGAAGACAAGACGTCGGATGACATCGTCCGGGCGATTATCGAACACATCCCCGTTCCTTAATCCAAGGTGCACAGGGTCCGCACGGCGGGCCCTGCCGGTTGTGTTCTCGTTTTATCGTGGCCAACGAAAGTGAGGTCTAAATTCGATGATTCCCCTGGAATTATTAAACAAACTGCGCCGCATCAAGATTCGCACGTCGCACTTGGCGGACGACATGTTGAGCGGCCAATATCATACGGCCTTCAAGGGCCGCGGCGTTGAGTTTGAGGAGGTGCGTCCCTACCACGTTGGTGACGATGTACGGAGCATCGACTGGAACGTGACAGCCCGCTACGGCGAGCCGTACGTCAAATTGTTCCGCGAGGAACGCGAGTTGACGGTCATGTTGTTGGTCGACCTCAGTGCCTCACAAGGCCTGGGGACGCACTATCAGACGAAGCGGGAATTGGTGACGGAGTTGGGAGCAACGCTCGCATTCTCCGCCATTAAGAACAATGACAAGGTCGGCTTGAATCTGTTCACCGACGGCATCGAAAAAGTGGTGCCGCCGGGGAAAGGTTCGCGTCACGTAATGCGGCTGATTCTGGAATTGATGTACTGCAACCCGATGGGCAGCGGCACGGATATTAAAGCCGCATTGGAACACCTCAATCGCACGGTCAAACGCCGTTCGATCGTGTTTCTGGTGAGCGACTTCCAAGATGACAATTACGAAAAAACTTTGCGGATCGCAACGCGAAAACACGACGTGATTCCGGTCGTTGTGGGCGACCAACGCGAGTTGGAAATCCCCAACGTCGGATTAGTTGAACTTCGCGATGCGGAAAGCGGCCAGATTGTCACCTTGGATACGAGCAGCCGTCGGCATCGTGCGTTGTATGCCGAGCATGCCAAACGGGTCGGTGAAAAGCGGGACGCACTGTTCACGAAACTGAAAATGGACCCGATTCACATTCAAACCGGCGACGACTTCGTCGATCCACTTCGAAAATTCTTTCACAAACGGGAGGCTCGGCGATGAGCCGTCTGATGAAAATATCACATAACAATATGAATCGACGCAGGTCGTTCACGTGCTCTGCGTTCGCAGCGGCAGCCATCTTGTTGCTGGCAGGCCAACTGCAGGCACAATCGACGCCTGCGGACGGTCAGCGGGGAAGGGCGTGGCATTCACCACGCAAAGCGGCCCCGCGGAAATGACAACCACGGTCGATCGCTCGGCAGCCCAAATCGCGGAGCGGATTCGACTGACTTTATCGGTGGTTGCTCCCGAAGCGGTGACTGTCTCGTTCCCTGAGCAGCCCACTTCGCTGGGGCAACTGGATGTCGTCGGCGTAACCGACAAGCTGGATATTCCATTGGGAGACCAACGGAGTTGGACGCGGGTCTACGAGTTGGAATCACTGATTTCCGGGGATCAACAGATTCCGGAGATCGCGGTGGCATTCACCGACAAACGGGGGGAGACCCCGCAGCACGGCGTTGTTACCTCGCAGCCGGTTCCGATTTCGATCGCCAGCGTCCTGGAAGGCCAGGCGGATCCGACGCAGTTTCGTGACCTGAAAGGGGTTGTCGATCTGCCGATCACCGCTCCGCCGTCTTATACGGCTTGGTGGATCGCCGGTGGAACCGGATTGGCAATTGCGACTTTGTTACTGGTTGTCGCACTGCGGAATCGTCGACAGTTAACCGCCGAACAATGGGCCTTGGCCGAGATGGACCGGTTGGTTGACGAGCAACATGTTGAGCAAGGACGGGTGCAACTGTTTTATTCCCGCCTGACCGACATCGTACGCATCTATATCGAGCGTCGTTTTGAAATCGCCGCTCCTCGACTGACAACGGACGAGTTTTTGGCACACATTCGCGACGGGGAAACACTCAGCCGCGAACATTGTGAATTACTAAAGGACTTTTTGACGCAAGCAGACATCGTCAAATTCGCGAGTTACTGCCCGGCGACGTCGGACGGCAATGAGGCGATGGAAACGGCGCGTCGCTTTGTGGCGGAGACCGCTCCGACGCGTAAACAATCCGACCCTAACCCCGTCGCTCAGGAGGCTTAAATCATGTTCACCACCGCATCTAGCTGGTTTCTCATACTGCTGGCAGCCGTGCCGTTTGTGGCCTGGTATGTCCTGCGAAAACGCAAAACGACGTCGGTCGCATTCAGCGATACGAGCGGATTACAAAATCTTCCCAAGACGTGGAAACAACGCCTCGCTTGGGTCCCGCCCGCATTGCGGATTGCCGCTGTGGTGCTGTTGATTGTCGCTTTGGCACGGCCGCAAGAAGGCCGTAAACAGACGGTCAGCGAATCCGAAGGGATTGCCATCGAAATGGTGGTCGACCGGAGCGGCAGTATGCAGGCCATGGATTTTGAAGTCGAGGGACAACCGGTCGACCGTTTGACAGCGGTCAAAGACGTGGCTGGCAAGTTCATTTCCGGCGGCGAAGCATTGGAAGGACGGTTCAGCGATTTGATCGGTTTGGTGACATTCGCTCGGCATGCCGATGGCATCAGCCCGCCGACACTGGACCACCCGTTTCTCGTCGCACAGTTGAATCAATCTGAAATCGTCGACGACCGCAATGAAGACGGCACCGCCATCGGTGATGCCATGGGATTGGCGGTCGAAAAACTGACTGCCTTGGATAACGACCGGGACGACAAGGTCAAAAGCAAGGTCATGATCCTGCTGACGGACGGTGAGAACAATGCTGGGGATGTGAATCCGATCCAAGCAGCGGAACTGGCTGCGACGTTGGGCGTAAAGATTTACACGATCGGCGTCGGCACCCAAGGACAAGCACCGGTGCCGGTGGTCGACCCGTTCACCGGGCGTAAGGAGTACCGGATGATGGAGGTCAATATCGACGAAGAGACGTTGACCAAAGTCGCGGAGCTGACCGGCGGCAACTACTTCCGAGCCACCGACACAGCCTCGCTGGCAGCCATCTACGAAAAGATTGATGAACTGGAAAAGAGCCGCGTGGAAGAGAAGCAATATGTGGACTATCGCGAATGGGCGATCGAACCGGTGCAAGTCGCCGGCATGAAGATGCCTCCGCTGGTCCTGTTAGCACTTTTTGCACTCGTGGCACAGGTTGTGCTTAGTCATACGATGTTCCGACGGCTTGTTTAACAGCCCGTTGAAAAAGGGTGCCACTGGCGGCTTGTCCGCCAGTGCAAACCGCAATCCCGGCAAAAGCACTGTTGGACAGGCCAGCAGTGGCACCCGACCTAATAATTCCCGCATTCCTCATAGACGTTTTACTCATAATCGGAAAGACGTGTCATGGATATTCAAATCGGCAATTACGCCAACTTCAACTACTTGTGGCTGGTGGCCGCTGTTGTGGCGGTGACCGTTGCCGCAGCCGTGGCAAATCGCCGCGCTGTGGCAAGATTCGCCACCAAAAACCTGACGCCGTTCCTGTTTCCCGCTTCGGGACGTCGACGAATTTTCAAATTGGGAATCGTCTCGGCCGCCTTGGCCATGATGGTCTTGGCCTTGGTCGATGTCCGTTGGGGCAAGACCTGGCGTGAGGTTCCACAAAAGGGAATCGAAGTCATGTTCCTGCTGGACGTCTCGCGGTCGATGTTGGCCGAAGACGTGACGCCGAACCGTCTGGAACGGGCGAAGCAACAGATTAAGGATATGGTCGACGAAATGGCCGGTGACCGTGTGGGCTTGGTGGTCTTCGCTGGCGATGTCCGTCAGAAAATCCCGCTGACCAGTCATTACAACGACTTCAAACGGACACTGGATGAAGTTGGTCCGCACGAAGTCGATCGCGGTGGATCGCGAATCGGCGATGCGATCGGCATGGCATCCGAAGCGTTTCTGGATAAAACGTCCGACCACAAGGCCATTGTGATCTTCACCGACGGCGAAGACCATGAAAGTGACCCTGTGGCGGTAGCCGAAGCGATGCATCAAGCCAATGGAATCCGCATGTTCACCGTGGGACTGGGCGATGGCGAGCAAGGTTCGCGGGTGCCGGTGCAATCTTCGCCGCGGCATCGAAGTTACCTGACGCATAACGGCGAGCAGATTTGGTCGAAGATGAACGGCGAAGTCCTGAAGCAAATCGCCTTGAAAACCGACGGGGCCTACATTCCGGCGGGAACGAAGCAAGTCGATATGGCGAGCGTCTATCGTCAATACGTCGCTCAAGTGAATGAGCAAGATTTCGAGACCGCCCGGATCAACAGTTACATTCCGCGGTACCAATGGTTTGTCGGTTTGGCACTGTTATTGCTCTTAACAGACACACTGTTGGGTGGCAGCAAACGAGCCTCGGCAGTTCCTCACCGTTACGGTGTCGAGACGCCGCCACAAGACGCACCGTTGAAACCGCCGAAGACATTCGAAATCCTCAACCCAACGCACCTCCAAGCACACCCATGCGGCGTGAACTGATAAGGACCAAAACCATGAACATCAAAACGATATTTCGATCCAAACTGGTAAAGACATCCGTGCCGTTGCTGGCCCTGGCGGCATTCGCTCCGGGGCAGCCGGTGATGGCGGGCGAAAACGATTTTGCCAAACTCGTCAATCGCGGTAATGCCGCTCTGACTGAAGGTCAGGTGGATAAGGCGCTGGAGGATTATCAGCAAGCAGCGGCGCTAGCACCGAATCGTAACGAACTGAAATACAACGAAGCGATCGCCCTGTATCGCCAAGGCGACACGGAACGCGCTCGGCAATTGTTCGCCGAAGCGACCGCGACACGCAACGGCAAACTAGAAGCCAAAGCACGGTTTAACCTCGCGAATTGCGACTACACCGATGCCTTGAAACTGGCTGAGCAAGATCGCGACGCGGCGATTGAAAAAGCGCGGTCGGCCATCTCCCACTACCGTGGCAGCTTAGCCGCCGACGCCAACGATTCCGATGCGCGAGCCAATATCGAATTGGCCAGCCTGTTGATCAACAAGCTGCAGGAAGAGCAAAAACAAGAGGAAGAACAAAAGCAAGACGAGCAGCAACAGCAAGATCAGCAACAAGATCAACAGCAGCAAGACCAGCAACAGGACTCGGAGAATCAAGGACCAACAACAAGACCAACAGCAGAACCAGGATCAAGAGCAACAACAAGATCAGCAGCAGAATCAGGATCAACAACAGGAGCAAAACCAAGATCAACAAGATTCCTCTGACTCAAAATCCGACTCGCAAGATCAACAGAACGAGTCCCAGGATCAACAAGGCGAGCAGGGCGAGGATGAAGACGAATCGCAGCAGGATGAACAACAAGGCTCCGGCAAGCAGGACGAGCAATCAAAAGATGATGCTCAGCCGGAAGATAAACAAGACGAAGCTGACCAACAGGACTCTGGTGAACAGGACTCGGATCAACAGGATTCCGAGAAGCAGGACGAGCAGAAATCCGACCAGGGAAACCCGTCGGATCAGCAAAACCAAGACCAGCAGGATCCGCAACAGCAGGATCAACAGTCCGACGGTCAGCCACAGTCTCCTGAGGAGCAGCAAGACAAATCCGAGAAGCAAAACGAGCCGCAACCGGGTGATGAGCAACAGGACGAGCAGCAACAACCGGCTCAGCCGCACGGCGCCGACCCGCAATCCGCTGATGAACAACAACAGAAGCAGCAATCGGGCGGCGCCGTCGGCCAGGCCGGCGACGAAGAAGCACAAGGCGAACCCCAGGCCGCAGCCGCTGCAGCAGCAGAGCACGGCGAAGAAATGGAGCAAGCCATGACCAAGCAGGAAGCACTAAAAATGTTGCAAGCCGTCCGCGATCGCGACTTGATGCGACGGATGCAAAACCTCAAGAAGGTGCAAAGCCGTTACGTTCCCGTTGACAAAGATTGGTAATCCACCGCCCGGCCCTGATCGGTTTGGCGCATTATATTTTGGAGCATAAGCGATGAAATCAAGATCCTCTTTCACAATTTCGGCACTGGCAATTGCCATGCTGAGCGGCGCCGGTTTCGCCGCAACCCCGGCCTCGGCCGCACAAGTGCGGGCGTCCCTGTCGACGCGCGAAGCCTATGTCGGCTCACCGATAACGTTGTCTGTGGAGATCGAGAATGCGGATTCCTCCGTCGTTCCCCAGATTCCGCAGGTCGATGGATTGGAAATCAAGTCCATGGGATCACCCAGCCGGAGTTCGCAAACAACGATCATCAACGGACGGCGGTCGCACCGTGTTTCCGAAACACACGCCTGGCGGATCGTGCCCCGGCGAACCGGGACGTTTGAAATTCCCTCGATCGATGTCAATGTCGGCGGCCAGACTGTTTCGACGCGTCCGCAACGGTTTGTCGTCACCCGCAGCGAAACAGGCGATCTGCTGTTCGCTGAAATCGTGGGACACGACGACAAAATCTACGTCGGCCAGCCGATGAACTTGACGTTGAAAATCTGGGTCAAGCCGTACTACGACCGTTCCCTGGACATCAAACTGGGGGAAGGGGATATGTGGCAGATGATTTCCGCCGACCGCAGCCAATGGGGCGTTTTTAGCGAACGTATGCAAGAGTTGGCTGAAAACAACCAGCGTCCCGGTGGTGAAGAAGTGCTTCGCGCCGATGCCGATGGAAACGAGCATAGCTACTACCAGTATGAAATTCCCGCCACGATTTACCCCAAGCGTCCGGGCGAAGTCGACGCCGAAGATGTACAAATCGTCGTCGACTATCCCACCCGTTTGGGCAAATCTCGCGATCCATTTGATTCGTTTTTCGGCGGACGGAGTAGCATGTTCGGCGGCGATATGCCGAGTATGTTCGGACCGAAGTTGGTCGTCGCCGACGCACGGCCCATCGTGGCCACGGCCAGTGTCAATGCGACGCTTGTCTCGGATGTTCCCACGGAAAACCGTCCTGATGACTATCGCGGAACGGTGGGGCAATATCGAATCGGCACGCAAGCCACACCGACCGACGTGCAGGCCGGGGATCCGATTACACTGTACATCGGCATCAGCGGCGATGGTCCGATGGAATTGGTGCAAGCCCCGTCACTGAGTGTGTTGTCGTCCGACTTTCGCGTCTCCGACGACCCGCTGGCGGGGATCGTGCAGGATGATACGAAACTATTCACTGTCAGCATTCGACCACGCAAAGCGGGGATCACCGAGATTCCAGCGATTCCGTTAACCTTTTTCGATCCCAATCGGGAAGAGTTTGTCACGGTTAAAAGCGAGCCGATCAAGATCAACGTGACGCCGGGCAATAACCTGGCCGCCAGCGCCATCGTCGGTCGACAAGGAAACGGTTCGCAGCCGGCCGCTGATCCGCAACAGCCGCAATCGTTTGTCAGTTACGCGAATTTTACCGGCGACAATGTGCTCGCGGTCTCACGACCGATGGGAGATTGGCCCTGGACAATCGCCTTTGTGTTTCCGCCACTGCTGTTTGTCGGCACGGTGTTGTATCGCAATCGCGAGCACTTGGGCCATTGGATGACTGTCCTGCCGGGATCAAACCAGCGGGCGACCAATGCCATGTTGGACCGGGCCAAATCGCCGGGTGAAGTTATCGAAGCTCTGCGAAGTCATTTGGCGAGCTGCCTGAATCAGCCGAGCTCGACGATGAGTCCTCGCGATATGATCATCGAATTACGGTCGCGCGGTTTCAGCGGGCTTGATCAATGCGAGCAGACGATCGAACAGTGCGAACGTTGTAGTTACGCCGCTTCGGGCGGAGTCGACATCGCTGGTTTGATTCAGACGGCCAAATCGTCTGTTGCCGGCATTGGCAGTGCCCCCAACTATTCCAACACCACCATGAATTCGAGACTACAAGGAACTCAAATATGAAAACCAACCGCACTATTGCTGGATTCGCGATTTTGGTCGCGGCCCTGTTAGCAACCACTTTCGATCCGGGACAGGCCCGGGCGGGGGAATTGAATCATGAACAACAACAAACGATCCTGCACGAAGCCAACACGCTGTACGAAAGCGGGACAGCCAACGCAACCGATCGCGCCTTGTCAAAGGAGGCATTCGAAGCGGCTGCGGCGAAGTATCAAACGCTCGTCGACGACGGCGTTAACAACTGGCAAATGCACTTCAACCTCGGCAACGCGTACTTGCAAAGCGGTGCTTTGGGGCGAGCCATCGCCAACTACGAACGGGCGGCGGCGATGACCGGCGACAAAGCCGTGCACGCCAATCTGGAGCATGCCCGATCGTTGGTAAAAACCGAAGCACCGGCGGCAATTCCGCAAACGACGTGGGAGAGCGCCCAACAACATCTGGCGGCCGTTCCGCTCGAGAATCTGTTGATGGTCGCCGCTATCGCCTGGGCTTGTTTCTGGATCACGATGAGTCTGCGGATACCAAGTTGGCAACGCTCGTTGAAAACCATCGGGGTCGTGGCTGCCGGTCTGTTTTTGTCCGCCACATTGATCATGGCCAACCGCGATCAAGGGCCGCAATTGCCCGTGGGAATTATCACTGCCGACCAAGTTCCGTTACGCGAAGGCAACGGTGAGGCGTTTGGTTCCCAAGAGGGGACGTCGCTGATCGAAGGCGAACGCGTTCAGGTCGTCGAGCAACGCGGCGAGTGGATCCATGTGCAATTGCACGATGGTCGTACCGGTTGGTTAACCGATTCGCAGTTGGAAGTGATTTAGTTTGATGGATGCTCGTCATGCGAGCAAAGCCGTTTGTGAAACCCTCGGTCGTTGACGAGCGAGTCAACGACCCGGTTTTACAAATCGACGTAGACTTGACGTATGGAACGACGATGAATGACCCTGTGAACGAGAGGAGCCCACCGGTTCCCCAACGGTTTGTGGGCCAGCATCGTATTGAACGTAAGAACGTGTTGTCTGAGTTGTTGAGCGGAATCTTTTCTCCGCAACCGCGAATTCCATCAATGTTTGAGTGGAGTTTGCGAATTATCGTCTGACGGTGACGTGTCGCTGGGCCGTTCGCGGGACTAAAAAATCTCGCCGCAAACTTCAAAAGGAACTCGAATTTATGTCTTGTATAGTCAACCGCGCACTGGTGGCGACGTCGTTATGTGCCGCTACATTGTTGGGAAGCACTGCGGTGCAGGCCCAAAGTCCGCAGGAGGAATCCTCGCCGACAAAATACCTTCGCGTCTCACGCGATAAAGACCAAAAGCCCGAAGCACTGGAGACAGCTGTTGTGTCGTTCTCGCCCAAGTCGGGCGAGAAAAATGTCACGGTCGATTTAGTCAGCGCCATTCACATTGGCGATGGTGCTTACTTCGATGCCTTGAACCGGTTGTTCGAGGATTACGACATTGTGCTGTACGAAATGGTCAAACCCAAGGATGTCACACCGGCTAGCGGATTCAGTGACCGCCAGCAGACTCCATTGGCACTCGTGCAACGCATGCTACCGTCGATGTTGGACTTGAGTTTCCAAGTCGACTCGATCGACTACACCCCAAAGAACTTCGTGCATGCCGACCTCACGCCGACCGAACTTGGCGAAGCCATGCGAAAGCGGGGCGAAACCCGCATGAGCCTGTTCATCAAGGTTGTCAAAGAGGTGATGCAACAATACCAAGAAGAATGGGCGACCGGCGGATCGCTGAGCGGCAACGTGTCGGACGCGGAGATTCTATCGTTCCTAACCCGCAAAGAGGGAGCCCAACAACTGAAAGCGCTGATCGCTGGCAAACTTGAGGAACTCGGACCGGATATGGGATTGGGAGCGACGTTGGATTCCATCCTCATCGTCGATCGCAATGAAGCAGCACTGAAGGTCCTCAAGGAGCAATTGGCGAATCGGGAAAACGGCAAACCGCTACGAATCGCCGTTTATTACGGAGCAGCGCACATGCCCGACATGGCGTCACGATTGACGGAGGACTTTCAAATGCAGCAAGGCGACGTCAGCTGGGTGCAAGCGTGGGATATCACGCGGGCGTCCCAGAAATCAGCCTTGGAAGGATTGTTGCAACTCCTGCAGCAACCGCAATAGGCTGACGACGCGCGTTCCAGCAACGGTGCGTGTCTGTGTGTAGGGTTAGTACGATATCGCTGGGTTATTGCGTTCTTCGTTCACGTTTAGGGTGCCACTGCTGGCTTGCCCAGCAGTGCGCACGTCGTTTTTCGTCGATCCGCATGGATAACTTGCCCTTCCACCGCACTGGCGGACAAGCCGCCAGTGGCACCCCACGTAAGAGTTGTTTGGGGTGAAGATGTTAGGTGAATTTCAACAAAATGACAGTGCGCTGTTGCCTTAGTTTGACGCGGCATCGACCTGATCGGTTTCCGAAGGGGTTGGTGTCGCATCTTTTTTACCACCAGTACCAAATTGTTTCAGTTGAAACTCCGGATCGCCGGTAATGAGACGCGCTTGCCGTGTGTGGCGAATGTAATTCCAAAACCAATCGCACATCACCGTTAACTTGTTGCCAAAACCAACCAGAAACATCACGTGCACGATGCTCCAAGTCAGCCAGCCCAGCAGGCCGCCGAAATGTCTTTTGCCAATGGCGGCAACCGCATTGCCGCGACCGATCATCGCCATCGAACCTTTGTCGTGATAACTAAAAGCCGGCCGGTTTTTCGGATCGCCGCCCTCTAGTTCTCGCTTGATCTGTTCGGCAACAAAGCGGCCGGATTGAATCGCTCCTTGTGCGACCCCAGGGACCGGCTTTCCAGTAGTGGCGTCGGTCGCATGGGCGGCGTCTCCCACGACAAACACGTTGGGGTGGCCGGGGATCGAAAGATCTGGCCCCACCACGATGCGGCTGCCGCGATCGATCTCCACTCCCAATTCATGCGCGAGCGCTTGCCCTTGTACGCCGGCGGCCCAAAACACATTCTCTGCCGGCAAATGTTCATCACCGATGTAGACACCCGTTTCGTCGACCTTGGTGACGATGGTGTGTAAACGGATCTCGACATGCATCTCTTCCAAGGCCTTGTGCACACGTTTGCTCAGGTCCTCGGGCATGGCGGCAATTAAACGTGGACTCCCTTCGATGAGAATCACCCGCGCCGTTTTGGTGTCGATGTTACGAAACTCATTCGGCAGCGTGTTGGAAGCGATGTCCATAATGGCGCCGGCCAGTTCCACGCCGGTCGGGCCTCCCCCCACAATCACAAAGGTGAGCTTGGCCCGACGCGCCTCGTCATCTGCTTCCCATTCGGCTTCCTCAAAGGCCAGCAGAATCCGCCGCCGCAATTCCAAGGCATCGTCGATCGACTTGAGTCCCGGCGCAAACGGCGCGAATTCGTCGTGTCCAAAGTAGGACTGACGCACACCTGTTGCCAGGACCAGATAGTCATAGCCTATCTCGCCCCCGTTGAAGCGGACGACTTTTTGCTCCAGGTCGACCGAAGTGACTTCACCCAACACGACATCGGTGTTTTTTTGTTTGCGCAAGATCGATCGCAGCGGAGCGGCGATATTTGCCGGTGACAATTCAGCCGTCGCCACCTGGTACAGCATCGGTTGAAACAAATGGTAATTGCGGCGATCGATGAGAATGATCGCTGCTTGAGATTTGCCGAGAGCTGTGGCGATTTGCAGACCACCAAACCCGCCCCCCACAATCACCACACGCGGCGGGGAGGCACCGTTTTTCTGTTGGGAGTTCCTATCCATAGCGCAGAGTCCTCAAGTCCAATTTTGCTACAAGTCGCTATAAAAATCCTCTGTCGCGTTCCGCTGAGACTGCTGTCCAAGTTTTCGGTAGAAGCACAACCGGGTATTTGAAACCGGTTCTAGTGCCTTCGTGGCGGGCGGCCGTTGTTCTTCGCGACTTGCCCGCCCCATTTCAGCAGGTTTTTGCTACAGTCATCCCGGTCGATGGCAACCTCAATCAAAGCCAAGCCGTCATGTTGCTTCGCATGGGCGATCGCGTCGCTCAATTCTTTCTCGGTGGTCACGCGGCAGCCCCAACCGTTTCCGTCGTTGGCGTTGAACACGTTGACCAAGCCGGCGTAGTCCCAGTTTTTGATCGTGTTGTACGGACCGTCGTGAATCTCGACTTCGATCGTGTAACCGCCGTTGTTGATCAAAAAGATGATTGGGTTCGTCTCGTAACGGATCATGGTCGAGACTTCTTGAGCCGTCAGTTGAAACGACCCATCGCCAATCAAGGCCACAACGCGCCGCTCGGGAAGCCCGATGGAATAGCCCAATGTGGCACCCACAGACCAGCCGATCGAACCATACTGTAATTGGATCTCGAAGTTGGCTCCCGAAGGGAGGTCGAGTTGCATGCCGTTGAACCAGGAATCACCAGTCTCAGCGATCACGGCACTCTGTTCATCCAGTAGCCCTTGGATTGCGGAAAACAGGGTTCGCGTTGTGAGCGGCGCGTCGTCTCCGTTGGGCTGCGGTTGTTGTGCCGGTTCTTGAATACGCTTAAAGGCGGCCAATGATGCGCCGTTGGGTTTGAGTTTGGCGGTCAAGCCGTCCAGGAAATCCGCCAGTGCGACTTCGTTATAAGTTTGTGTGGGAAGAATCACGCTATCGGACGTGGCGCGAATCATTTTTTGCGGATTGATCAGTGCTGTATGGCCGGTGGTGGTGTAGTCGGTGAAGGTGGCGCCGGCGAACAAACACAGGTCGGCCGACTCCACGATTTCTCCACAACCGGGCGAACTGACCGGCCCCCAATAGTTGCCGATAAAACCGGGATGCTGTTCGTCCAGAAAACCTTTCGAGTTGGGCATGTGGGCGACCGCATAGCCGCTCGCATCGGCCAGTTGTTGAAATGCGGGAACCGCCCCACCGGCACGGAGTTTTACACCGGCGACAAGTACCGGTTTGATGGCGGCGTTGAGCAGTTCAGCGGCATGTTCGACGGCTTGGTCGAGCGAGGTGGAATCACTAGAGAAGCGTACGTTGAACGTACGTGGATTCGGCGAGGAGACCGTTGCTCCGGCAATATTGCAGGCAATTTCCAAATAGACCGGCTTTTGTTTTACGAGTGCCGTCTCGATGGCCCGGTCGATTTGCCGCGGGGCTTCGGTCGGATGTTGAATCATCACCGCTTCGGCCGTCACGCGGCGAAAGATCTCGCGTTGATATCCATAATCAACATCACCCAAGGTATGATGCAGAAACTCGTATTCCGCTTCGGAGTTGGTATTCGGACCGCCGGAGATCGCGATGACCGGCAAATCTTCGGCATAAGCGCCGGCAATCGCATTCAACAGACTCAAGCCGCCGACGCTGAATGTCACAATCGCAGCCGCCGGACCTCCCGTCGCGCGGGCATAACCATCGGCGGCGTAACCGGCGTTGAGTTCGTTGCAACAGGAGATCATCTGCAAGTTGCGATTGGTCAAGAACTCATCAAGCAGTACTAGGTTATAGTCGCCCGGCACCGCAAAGTATTGCCGAAGACCAATTTGTTCCAGCCGTGCAGCCAGATAGCCACCCACGGTTGTTGGGGAGTTGTCCATTTTGCTTGCATTCATGAATTTAGCCAATGCTTAGTTTGAGCGCGTTAATGGCGCATAAGTCGGCGTCCAAATGGTTTGGTCAATCCGCTTTTCAAGTTCCTCAGGCGAGGTCTTCTCGGCCAGACCTTGGGCTTGAGCTTCGGTCGCCACAGCCACCGCGATATGCCGTGCGACATCACGAATATCTTTCAGCGCGGGCAGCAGCGATGCCGTAGGATCTTCTAAAGCAGGCGATTTCTCTTGCAGCGCGATTGCCGCCACGGCGAACATTTCGTCCGACACGCGTGTCGCTCCCGAGGCGCGGATGCCCAGTCCCATCGCCGGGAAAATGTAGCTGTTATTACATTGCGCGATGGCATGTGTTCTGCCGGCATATTCAACGGGATCGAACGGGCTTCCGGTCGCGATCAAGGCACGACCTTCGGTCCACTCCAATATTTCGGCGGGCGTTGCTTCCACGCGGGATGTGGGATTCGACAGCGGGAAGATGACCGGGCGTTCCACGTGCTGCGCCATCTCACGGATAATCTCTTCCGGAAATGCGCCGGCATGCCCGGTAGCACCGACGAGGACTGTCGGTTTGGCATTGTGTACGACATCGGCGAATGAAATTGCACCGGTCACATCACAGTCCCAGTCGGTGAGATTGGCCGCACTTTGCGCTAGGCTTTTCTCGACTGCGCTCAGATTGCTACGGCCATCGTGAATCAGGCCGTCGACATCCAAAATATAAAATCGTTGTTGCGCCTGTTCTTCACTCAATCCCTGGCGAAGCATGGTCCGTTTGAGTTGGCTGCAAATGCCGAATCCTGCTGAACCGGCGCCGAGCATCACGATGCGTTGATCGGCCAGGTCGCCTCCCACCGCAGCCACGGCTGCCAGAATCGTCCCGGTCGTCACCGCCGCCGTCCCTTGGATGTCGTCGTTAAACGTGCATAACTGATCGCGATACCGCTCCAAGATCGGCTCAGAATCGACCGAGGCGAAGTCTTCCCATTGCAACAACACATCGGGGAAACGCCGCTTGACTGCAGTGACAAAGCTTTCGATGAATTCGTCGTACTCTTTGCCTTTGATGCGTTCATGCCGCCAACCGATGTACATCGGATCGTTTAAGCGTTCTTGATTGTTCGTTCCCAGGTCCAGCAGAATCGGCAAAGTCTTGCCCGGATGGATCCCACCACACAGCGTATAGAGGGCAAGTTTTCCGATGGGAATTCCCATGCCGCCGGCACCCTGATCACCCAGACCAAGAATCCGTTCTCCGTCGGTCACCACGATGACGTCGACATCTTGAATCAAGTTATCCAATACGCCATCCATGAGATGACGTTCCGGATAGGAGACGAAAATCCCCCGGGGACGACGATAGATATGGCTGAACTGTTCGCAAGCAGCGCCGACCACCGGCGTGTAGACGATCGGCATCATTTCCTCAATGTGTTCGAGCATCAGCCGATAAAACAGCGTTTCGTTTTCGTCCTGCAGTTGCCGCAAGTAAATGTGCTTTTCAATGTCGGACTGTTTCATGCAGAACGCTTCGTACGCCCGCTGTGACTGCTCTTGGAGCGTTTCCACATGCGGAGGCAGTAGTCCGGCCAGTCCGAAATCAATACGTTCCTGCTCCGTAAAGGCGGTCCCTTTGTTGTCGAGTGGGGATTCGATCAAGGCCCGACCGTGCAAGGGAGAGCAGGCCTGCGTTGGTTGGTTGGAAGTCACGATAGGGCTTTCTGCATAGAACCAGTTTTAAAACCCGGTTGCGCCTGTTCGGGAATCTATAATACAAGTGTTTGCGTGACGCGTCAGAGGGTTTTGAAACTACTTGTAGTCAAAATCAGTGCTGATGAAGAGACGCGACAACGATTCGGCGGGGCCGATGATTAGTCGAACACATGTCCATGTTCGTAACGTTCGTCCTGGCCGGCAGCAGCGGTCAGAGAGGCAACATTCGACTTCGTAAAGAACCCCTCATATCCATGGCAGCGTTCGACGTATTCGGTGATCAAAATAGAATACTCCGAGTGTTTGGAGAAAATCTGCTTGAGGTTGGGATCGTCGAGACATTCTCCCACCACGTGGGCGAGAAACTTGACCCCTTTATCCCGCAAGGTATTGACCACAAAATCAACATTCTTCTCGCCGCCACGATGGTCGCCGTCTTGCACTTCATAAGCCATATGGTGCAAGCGCCGTCCGTAATTACGGACAAAATCCTCAGTCGGCATCGGCAGGCCTTCGAAGGAATTGATGAACGAAGGCGTGTTGTTGGCCGTGAACACTTTGGCCGGCGATTCTTTATCGTCCTCGACATGACCGTTGCGATTGACGTTGGTCGACGAATTCATCTCAGCGATGTTGTAAGCCCCCCAGAAGTAGTAATGGGTCATCGTCAAGAATTCCAAAATCGCATCTTCCCGTTCCCCGGCCAAAATCCGTGTCGCCAAATGATCGACACCCAGTACCAGGGGATCGAGGCGTTCAGCCTGGGCGAACTCCGCGATTTTTTCCAAGGTCGCCAGTTCCGCCGCGTCGAATTCAAGCTTGTCGCCCAGCTTCAGTGCTTCACTGTCTTCAATATCACCTTGGAAGTAACCAATCCGATTGCACGTATAATCCGAGGGAAAAGTAAACAGAACACCTGAATCGGTGTAAAACGGATTTTTCGTTTCGTGGTGATAATTGAAACGGATATTGTGCGATTCCAGGATCTCTCGTGTCTGGCCGGTATCAGCGGTGTTGAAGATTTCGCCGATGTATCGCGCGTTCGGCTTTTGAGCCGCCAAGGGATAGAGCCGATTGAGCAACGTCACTTCGTCGGCATAGTCCGCGGTCAGGGGCTCCAGCACGATCATCCGCGGGAAATTCGGCTGTGAACACAGGGTATAAATACGATGCGTCGCGTTTTGATGGAGCGCTTCAAAGCGATAGGGGCCTAGCAGGTAGAGTTCTCGCAAGTAGGGGATCGCTTCACCGTGTTCCACCTGTACGACGATGCCCACCATATTGCCGAGCAATTGTTCCAACCCAGCAGCACGTCGCCGCTCATAGATTTTCAGGCGATATTCGTCAAAAAAGGCGGAATTTTTCTTGTCCCCTTTGGGCGGGTACGTCAACTCATCAATAGCCATCGCTGAATCCCCATAGCTGATTAAAAATGAACGTCTGTGATTTATGTGGCAAGCTCTTCTTGGATTTTCACATCCGCACCTTGAGCCTGAAATGACTCCGCTGAAGCAATGTCCCAATGCGTCTTGAAGTCCGGGTGTTGGCAGTTATTCAGCAACTCGCCCGACTGCAAAAATGGATGAGCTTCCTGATAATTCTTTACGTTGGTACGGCTGAGGGCGATATGTATGTGGTAGGGGCGAAACTCCGAGGGATGATCGAGTCCAGCGGCCGCGACGATCTCCGACAAGGTTTCCATCGTATTTCTATGGAAATGGTAGGTCCGTTCCCCCTTGTCACCCACGTCCAATGCCCGTTGACGGACGGGGTCCTGTGTGGCGACGCCCACCGGACAGCGATTGGTATGGCATGATTGCGCTTGGATGCAGCCCACCGCCATCATGAAGCCCCGAGCAGCGTTACACCAATCGGCGCCAATCGCCAAGTTGCGGGCAATGGCAAAAGCCGAACTGACTTTTCCCGAAGCGGCGATGCGGATTTTATCGCGCAGACCGCAGCCCACCAGCGCGTTGTGCACGAACATCAATCCCATCTTGAGCGGCGTGCCAATGCTGTCGGAAAACTCGTTCGGTGCCGCTCCCGTGCCCCCTTCACCCCCGTCGACGGTGATGAAATCGGGGAGAATTCCGGTTTCCAACATCGCTTTACAGATGGCAAGAAACTCGTGGCGATGTCCCACGCACAGCTTAAAGCCAATCGGTTTGCCGTCGGAGAGTTCTCGCAACTGTTTGACGTATTCACACAACCCCCGGGGGCTGTCGAAGGTCGTATGTCCCGGTGGAGAAATGCAGTCTCGCCCCATGGGGATTTTCCGTGTGCGGGCGATCTCTGGTGTGATCTTAGCTGCGGGCAGCACACCGCCATGTCCCGGCTTGGCTCCTTGTGAAATCTTAATCTCGATCATCTTGACTTGTGGAGTGAGCGCCTGTTCGCGGAACAAGACAGGGTCAAACGCACCATTTTGATCGCGGCAACCAAAGTAACCGGTGCCGATTTGCCATACCAAATCTCCACCGTTTTTGAGGTGATAGGAACTCAGTCCCCCTTCGCCGGTGCAGTGATAAAAGTTCCCCTTTTGGGCACCGCGATTGAGCGCTTCGATGGCATTGGGGCTGATCGCTCCAAAACTCATGGCCGAGATGTTTAAGACCGAACACGAATACGGCTGCTTGCAATCGGGGCCGCCGACGGTGATGCGAAACGGCTCATCCTGCTTGGGGCGTGGCGCAATCGAGTGATCTAACCATTCATACTCGTCACCGTAGACGTCCATCTCGGTGCCGAACGGTTTGAGGCCCGATACATTTTTGGCACGCTCGTAAATCAGCGAACGCTCGTCTCGATTGTACGGTCGTCCATCCAGGTCACTTTCGACGTAGTACTGATGGATCTCGGGGCGAATCATCTCCTGCAGAAATCGCAATCGACCTAACAAGGGATAATTGCGGCAGATGCTATGTTTAGTTTGCGTCAAATCCCAGATGCCGAGCAACGAGAGCGGCCCGAGTACAACCAACGGGATAAACCATACCGAATCGCGCAACACTCCCAGAAGAAGGCAGAGTAACGTGCCGGCCAGAACGATGATGACTGCGGAATATCTCATGATTCAAACACGTTGCAGGGGGAAGGAAAAATGAATAACGCCGGGCCTGTCGTCTGCAGTTAAAATTACAACTGGTTGGAACAGAAAAATGAACTTCTGACCGTGAGTTGCTTTACGAGAAATACGCGAATCGAGTCGGAAATACAACGTGAATTTTCTGTCAGCCGGCGGCAGCCGGACTCGGCGCGGGGGCATGGCGATATCGGACCGACTCCCGCACCCCAAACAGCGCGATCGGAATGACCGGAAACCCGATCCAAAAAATAAAGTCGACCCAACGGGGAACACGTGGAGCGACATTGAGTTCGAACGCGCAACTCTCCGCTTGTTGATTCCCGCGCACCTCCACACTGATATTCCAAGTGCCCGGCTGCGCGAATTCAAACGACGCTGCTTGAAATAGTTTGTTCGTCGCAGAAGCAGTCGTTGCTGTAACTCGATTGACGTTCAATGGTCGGTCGGCGTGAGAAACTGAGATAGTAACCGCCGCATCCGTTACGAATCCCCCTGTTTGCCGGTCCTGGAGCAAGACACTGACATCAACCGGACCGGCGCGCAACGGTGTCGGCTCCGTGAAGACGGTCATGCGATAGTCGCCAACGTTCCCCGAAAATCGGGCCGTGCCACCATCTGCGTACGCCTGCGCGGGCAACCATGCCAAACTACACAGGCCCAGTATGAGAATTTTCCGTGAAGAGTGTGCCGTCATCATGTTCACATCCCCATCGGCATCACGCCGCGCATTTGCATCGGCTGAAACACGAGCCAAACACCCGTGAGAAACAATATAACCGCTATCCCCGCCCAAGGTAGAAACGCTCCCATGGCGCGCCGCATCCCCGAATAGCGATCGCGGGCAATGCGGTATCCGACATACAACGACATTAGTAATCCGGCATCCAGTAGGATCAGCTCCATTTTCAATAACCAATCGGCCGTTTCTAAGCCGCACGAGCAAACCCCCGCCGCCGTCTCGACGTCGCGCCATCCAAACTCGCTGAGAAATCGCCGCAACGCAGCACTGAACGCGCCACTGCTGGTGAACAGGTGGAAACTGTAATGCGCCAACCACATGGAAAATCCGAGCGGGACAAGCATATACGAGAACCGTGTCGCAATGCGTAAGGCGGATTCAGAATCCCCACTCCAACGACGTCCGGCCAACGAGGCGACTGCCAGCAAGCAGAACGGCACTCCTCCCAAACCCAATACGTAGCCGGCAGTAACAATGGGAATGCGACTCGTAAAACCCCACTGCGCTTGCAGCTTGTCGATCAGATCCAAGACAGGGGCGACCATTCCTGCGGCATTGACGAAAGCGGCAAAGACCAATAGCAACACCAACGCTGCCACATCCGTTCGACTGCCCAGCTTGCCGATTCCCGATCGCCGCGGATCACGGAGCAGTTCCCGACCGGGGAGCGTTGTGAGGATTCCCACGTTTTGGTGCGGACAGGAATGCACGCAGTCGAGGCAAAACGTGCAATCAAAATTACTCGACTTGCGCGGTTGATACAGGTGCAATTCACAACCGGGAATTGCCGAAGCCGTCGCTGTTGCCGCAGCCCCGCGAATGCACTCCTTGGTCGTGCACTCTTCACAGACAGACGTGTCACGGACGCGAACTTCTAAGGGCGAAACGAGTGATTGCACAAAATTGAACTGACCGATCGGGCAGACGTATTTACAAAACGCAGCCCCACGAAAAAATCCATCCACCACGAACGCCGCCAGAAAATATCCGACCGCGATCCAAGCCGTCCACCATGGGCTTTGCCACAATGAAAACACTTCATACGCCCAAAAGAACACGAACAACAAGCCGACGGCCAGCCATTTTGAGCGCAGCATCCGCGGCCAATGCTGACGACCACCGAACAGTGTCTTTCCCAACGTTCGCGACAATTTGAACGGGCAAGCCATGCAAAACAAATTCCCGGCGACGAGTAACCCCAGCACCAAAAAACCGCGCCAATGAATCCACGGCAGGACACCCGCCAGATTCAGCGAAACAATCTGCGCTCCCAACAATCCATCGACAATCACCAAAGCCGCCGCTGCGAACATCAAGAATTGCAGCACCAACCGCGCTTTGTTCCACCGCAGAAACCGGCCCAAAAACGGCACGTTCAGTACGTCGTGGGCAGGGCGGTTGGTGGAATGTTCATCGGGGGAGAGTACTGGCAATTGTTGCCGCACCGGTGGACGATGCTTGGCACGATTCAACCGGCGGGTTGCCGGCCGCACTGCTGTGGGGGGACCATAGGTCGTCACTCCGCTCTGTACTGGAGGCATGCCAGCCACGGCAAAGTGAAGTTGCTTCGACTGAGGCGCAAAGAGCAATTTATAGCCGACCAACGCTCCGGCGATCACATAGGCCAGCATGCCAAACAGCCACATCAACGTTCCGGCGATGGCCTGATCATCGATTGCGGTAATGCCCCACACCTTTGGCAGCAATTCGTAATGATCATAAATCACATCGTTGGCAAACGACAAAATCCCCGACAGAACCGTCCCTTGAACCGCTGCTAGAAACAAATAGGGCAGCAGCACCCACCGGGAATATTTCAATCGACTCGGATAGGGCTGCACGACCGGCCACCAAAACAGCATGGCTGCCCAAAAGAAACAGGCATGCTCCAAGTTATGCAATGTTCCCGAGCTCAACGCAGCATCATAGAAGCGCGGGAGATGCCAGACCCAAGTCGCCGCGACAAACAGACCCCACGCCACCGGTGGCCGCGTGAGAAAGGCAAAGCCGCTGCGGATTGGTTTCCAACGATAGAGCGGCGCGATCCACTCACGCCGCACACCGGAAGGCAATCCGCACAGCAGCGGTAATTCCGGGGCACTGAGCCAAAGCAGCGGCGGAATAAGAAACATCAACAGCAGATGTTGCACCATGTGCATCCGCAGCATCAGCGCCGAGAATGTTTCAATGGGCGAGAGCAGGGCGATGGACAACAAAGCCATGCCGCAAGAAAACGCGGCCAATTGCCAGGCGCCGAATCGCTGCGACCCACGCTGGCGAAGCACGCTCCAGCCCCGCAAGTAGAGCAGCGATGAAAGTACAATCGGAGCTACGATCCAAACGTCGAACGACCAGGAACTGAGAATGGCTTGGAACGAGGAGTCCACTGAAATCACCGGTGAAAAATCGTCCGAAAAACGAATCCGCAGCGACAGCTCAATCAGCCCGATCGGTGACCACCGAGGCTTCAGCCGAAGCGTAACCCTCCGGTTTGCACGTCTCCAAAAAACTGACCAACGCTTCGACTTCGAAGCGATTCAATTCTTTGCCGTAGGCGGGCATATTTCCGCCTCCTTGAACGACTTGTCGGATCAATTGGTCCCGCGTCAGTCGCGTCGCCACTGCAGTAAGATCCGGACCCCGCTCGCCTCCCTGTCCATCGAGCGCGTGGCAGTTTCGACAGGTCTTTTCTTGGAGGATGGCCGCTCCTTGCAACTCTTTTGGTGAGCGACCTTTAATCATGTGCGTTGGCACCGGCACGCCGCTCCAGGCGGTCATGTGCGGCGACCACGGTTCCTGCACGCCCAACTGCCACAACACGCAGTAGCTCAGAAAACAGCCGATGACGATGAGCACGGCCACCGGTCGTCGTCGTGGACTACGCTGTCCTTTTCCAGCGAAGACCGGAAACAAGAACATGATGGCGACAATGATCACCGGCGCAATCAAGATAATCCCGGTCTCCAACGAGGGTGGACTGAGCGCCAACACGGCAAAAGCGGGCAGGAAATACCAGTCGGGCAACGGTTCGACGGCCAGCAAAGTCGGATCGGGCGGCGCACCGGGACCGTCAGGCCCCAAGATGGCGGACATCCCCACAATCACCAACAACGTCAAGCCAATGAACGCTGCGTCCCGCAAAAAGACATCCGGGAAAAACGGATCGCCTGTTTTTAGTTTCTCTTCATATTTTTCAACATATGTTTCCGGATCGACGAGGTCATCCGGCTTGGGTGGTTCTGAGATTCCTTTGCGAACCACCAGATACAGATGCACCGTCAACGAGGCAAACAACAGGCCGGGCATGACAAACACATGCAGCGCAAAGAATCGGCTGAGCGTATCCGCTCCCACCGTCGGGCCGCCCAACATCAACTCCACCAACTCCGGACCGATGTAGGGAATCCGCCCAACCATCGCCACTCCGACGCCCAGACCCCAATAGGAATCGGCGTCCCAGCGCAACACCTGACCGGTGAATGCCATGCCCAGCGTCAGCAAAAAGAGCACCACGCCAATCATCCAAGTCAATTCGCGGGGATACTTGTAGGCCCCCATCAAAAAGACTTGGGTCATATGCACGACCACCAGCACCACCATGCCGTTGGCCGACCAATTGTGAATCGCCCGCAACATCCAACCCAGTTCGACGTTGTAGTTGATATGCTCCAGGCTCTCGTAGGCTTCGCCGGCCGAGGGAACATAGACCATGCCCAAGCCGATGCCGGTCACGATTTGCAAAACCAACAGTGTCATGGCCGTGCTGCCGAAAACATACAGCCAGCCGACTTGTGTGCGGAGATCGCGCGGAATGGGATGACGCATCACCGTCCACAACGATGTGCGCAGCTCAAGCCGCTCTTCAAACCACCACAAGAGTTTACCGATTGCCTGTTTCATTGTGTTGCGGATTCCTTCGCCGCTGCCGTTATGAGTTTTTTCCCGAGACGTGTGCGCTTCCCGGATCTTGCAACGTGGGCAGATGTCCCAACTTGACCATCAAACGGTCTTGTTCGACGCGATGCTCGAATTCGTATAACCCGCGCGGCGGCGGACCGGAGGCATGCCCCCCATCTTCGTAGTACACGCCGCCGTGGCAGGGACACATATAAAGTCCCGACTCTTTAAACCACGTCACGGGACAGCCCAAATGGGTACAGTGCGTGGAGAAAATTTGAAACGTCTCCCCCTCAATCCGCCGCACATAGGCGGCCACCTTGCCGGTCATCCCGTCGTTGGCGCCGCGCAACGGATTTAAGACATCCACCAAACGCGTTGAATTTTGCGGGAAGTCTTCGAGCGGCCCGAAATCGACCCACTCATCGGCCCGTGGCTTGATGATTGGTCCCAGAAAAAATCCCAGGATCGGGATCGCCATCGCCACGCTCCCTAGCCCCAGGAGCGCCCAGCTAAACCATTCCATAAACCCACGTCGTGTGGTCGTCGTCTCCGTGGTCGGAGGTTCGCCGGATTGTGAATTCATACAATTTCCTTCGTCCATTCCGTTACTCGTTGCCCCCTACGTCAGTGGTGCGCCACTCTGCCAGCAGGGCGACCAAGTCTGTGATCTGTTGGGATGTCAGCGGTTTGCCTTCCAGCGAATCGTCGCTAATCGCATGGTAGTTCGGCATACCCAAGTCGCTGCGGCCTGTGATGATGATCCGTCGTAAGGCTTGATTGCTGATCGTGCCCAGAAAACCGGCGTCGTTCAATGCCCCGGCTGTGTCCCCTTGCCCATCTTTGCCATGGCAGGTGGAGCAATATTGCGAGAAGACTTTTTTACCGGCTTGCGCATCACCGGGTGTCTCAGCGAGATGGTAGGGTGGAAACGGGGGTGACAGTTGGGGCGGTGTTTTTCCCCATTCCGCGCGAATGCCGGCAACGATGGCATCGATTTGTTTCTCCGTCAGCGGTCCGCCCGTTTTGTGATCCATGGCCGGCATCGGTGTGTTGTCTCGACCGTGCATAACGATCTGCTTGATATCTGCATCGGAACAGATGGCCAAAAACAGCGGATCATTCAACGGCGGCGCCGGTCCCATTGTGCCGTCGGCACCATGACAACCCGAGCAATTGGTTTTGTAGAGCGTAGAAAAATCGATGACCGTGTCGGGGCGTTTATAACGATCTGCTTCGGTCGGCTTGCCCGGCAGTGAGTCGAAACATCCCACGGAGAAAAACAGCGAGAGCAGACACAAGCAGCCGCACCATCGTCGCAAGACACCGTGCGACGGTTGCGGGACTTTCCTGGGAATTTGTTGGAGGCGTTGTCTGATCACGATTCGTCCGGTTGCGAGTGTTGGCTGTTGTCCGCTGACTGTTGGGCTTCCACTTCCAGTACTTGTTGGATTTGAACTTTTGTCGATTGCATCACGACAAAACCCATGGTGATTCCGAAGGCGAATTGTGAAACGAAGAACCAGGGCCAGTCCACCTGCTCACTCATCACTGGATTGAGGACACCCATAAATCCGTACACAAATCCTGACCACAACAATGGAGCGACCAACCCGCCCCACAAAAGCGGCCAGCGCGGGCACATCGGCAAAATGATGCCAAAAAACAGACCCACGATAATCGATGTCACCACGTGAATAATCGTTCCCGCGATCAGGCCTATCAGGTGAAATTTGTCGAGGTCCTCAGCGCCCATGTTATTGAACGACGGGATGACCATTGCCGAGAGCAGATTGACGGGATACCAAATGCCATGTCCGCTGAAATGCCCGTATGCCAGCGCCGTGAGCGCCATCATCGCCCCACCGACAATCCCTCCCTTGAGGCCTGCCGAGTAGGGATAAATCTCCGCGGGGACACGCAGCCGATGGCCCGGCATCCCGGATTGAATCGACGACACGCCACCCGGTGAGACCTGCACCGGTTGGGGACGCTGGCTTTCGGGAACCCATTCTTCCCAGTGCACACCCGCTCCGGGAGTCAGGTGGCGAATCCAATACACCAATCCGCCCACCGCAATCACCAAGCCGACGACAGCAAAGGCCAAATGCATCACCACGCTGGAAAGCGCCAAAGTCAGCCCGAATGCCATCACCATCGGCGCAGCTGTGGCGTTGGGCATTTCCACCACCTCTTCACGCACCGGTGCGTCGCCTCGTTCGGCGGAGCCTTCATGTTGTTCGGGAGAAGAATTCAATGCGTCAAATCCGCTTTCTGATGCCGTCAACGGCCAAACACATAAACCAGACAAAAGACCACAATCCACACGCCATCCACAAAGTGCCAGTACCACGAAATCAGTTCCGCTGCCGGACTGTCGGTCCCCAATCGTCCGGCCGCTTGGATGCCCAACAACGTCGACATCATGATCAAGCCGATCGTCACATGCGTCGCATGAAAGCCAATCAGCGTATAGAACGTCGTGCCAAACAAATTGCGGCTGATCGTCAGTCCGTGATCTTCAATCAGCCCCTTCCATTCGATGCCCGTTCCCACGATGAATGCTGCACCCAAAAAGATGGTCAGCCCCAGGAACAGGCGAAATTGTCCGAATTCTGATTTCTCATACCGTTTCATGGCCAGGGCGATCGTGATGCTGCTGCTCAACAGCAAAATCGTATTCACAATCACCAGCGGCATGCTGAGCACTTCCGCCGGCGTAGGGCCAGTGAGGTCTCTGCCGAGATACAAACCGTAACCCACCAGCAAGGTCATGAAGAACGCCGCTTCGGAACACAGAAAGCAGGCCATGCCGACTTTCTTGGGATCCAGTTGCGACGTACCTTCTCCCTCCCAACCCTGTGGGGGGGCGGCCAGTTCGGCGGATGTGGGGTGCGCGATTTCGCTCATGAATTCGTGGGGCCGGTTATTCGTGTTTCCAATCCGGATCGTCGGGATGTTTCAAATCCCACAATGGCCGCCGGCTTTTGACAACCGGAAGTTCTTCAAAGTTATAAGCCGGAGGCGGCGAAGTGGTCGCCCATTCTAACGTCCAAGCATTCCAAGGGTCGTCGCCCGCTTCCTCGCCATGAAAATAGGAGTACCACAGATTGACGATGAAAAATAGCAACGAGATGCCGGTGATGATCGCACCGACGGTGGTCACTTGATTCCAAAATTCCAGCCCCACACCCGCCTTATACGTATACACGCGGCGGGGCATACCCAGGATGCCCGAGAAGTGCATCGGAATGAACGTCAAGTTGAACCCGATGAACTGCAGCCAGAAATGCCACAGCCCCAACTTGCGGTTCATCTTTCGCCCAATGGCCTTGGGGTACCAATAGTAATAGGCCGACATCACCGCGAAAAAGATCCCGCCAAAGGCCACAAAGTGGAAGTGGCCGATCAGGAAATAACTGTCGCTGAGTTGCCAGTCCATCGGCACAATCGCCAGCATGATGCCGGTCAATCCCCCGATGAGAAACAACGAGAGAAAGCCCAGCGAAAACAGCATCGGCACGGTCAGACGGATCCTGCCGCCGTAGAGTGTCGCCGTCCAGTTGAACATTTTGATTCCGGTCGGTACGGCAATCAGGAAAGTCGCAGCACTAAAAAACAGATCGACCGTACTGCTCATCCCCACCGTGAACATATGGTGCGCCCAAACCCCCATGGCGATAAAGCCAATGCTCACCGTGGCTGCCACCATCGAGGCATAGCCGAAGATCACCTTACGCGAAAACACAGGAATGACTTCCGAGACAATGCCAAATGCCGGCAGCGCCAAAATGTAGACTTCCGGGTGTCCGAAGAACCAAAACAGATGCTGCCACAGCAGACCGTCGCCCCCGGCTTGCGTATCAAAGAAATGCGCGCCGAGATGCCGGTCGAACAACATCATGATTTCCGCCGCCGTAAAGGGCGGAAACGCAAACACAATCAAACCCGAGGTGACCAAAATCATCCAGGCAAATAACGGCATCATCGACAACCGCATGCCGGGCGCCCGCATGGTGATGATCGTGGCGATCATATTCACAGCAAACGAAACGCTCCCCACGCCCGAAATCATCGTCCCTAGCAGCCAATAATCGGTGCTATTCCCGCGCGAAAATGCCGGCGAGGTCAGTGGAGCATAGGCGTACCAACCGATGTCGGGAGCCGATCCGGCGCCGTATAAGCCCATCGCGCCGAAATAGCTGAAGTACAACAAAAACCCGCCGAAGAGAAACATCCAAAAGCCGAACGCGTTCAGCCGGGGAAAAGCCATATCCCGCGCGCCGATCATCAGCGGCACCAAATAGTTAGCCATGCCCGCTTCGACCGGCATCACGACGAAAAAGATCATCGTCGTGCCGTGCATCGTGAACAATTGGTTGAACGTTTGCGGGCTGACGATCTCCAGATCGGGCATCCACAATTGCAACCGCATCAACAGACGCTTCCACGCCGCCCAGCGTCAGGAAAAAACAACTCGCCACAATGTACAGGATGCCGATTTGTTTGTGGTCCACCGTCGTTACCCAATCGTGCGCCACCGCTGTGGCGGGGCGACGGTTCGGGAGGGCGGTGTAGGCGTCTGCTTCCATGACAACAATTGCCCGCTAACGAAGGGTTTCCAGATAAGAGACGATGGTTTTGACGTTTTCAGCAGTCAGTTTCATCTCGGGCATATAACATCCCGTTTTGAAAACATGTGGATTCGTGATCCAAGTAATCAGATTATCGTGATTGTTCTCAGCGGCCCCGGCACCGATGGTTTGACGGCTCATCAGGTGGGTCAGGTCCGGTCCAAACGTGCCCCGCGCGTTGGTGCCGCGGATCGTATGACAACTGGCGCAGGAATGTTCCAAAAACAGCGCCCGTCCGTCGGCGACCGCGGGATCGTCCACGGCTGGCTTCTTTTCATTTTCCACCCAAGCTGCGAATTCGCTGGGGGTTTCCACGATCACCCGCAATAACATTTTGGAGTGTTGTGTCCCGCAATACTCAGCGCACTGCCCGTAATAGATGCCTGTCGCGTTCGGCGTAAACCACATGGTGTTGATTCGATTGGGAATCAGGTCGGTCTTGCCGGCCAGTCGCGGGACCCAAAAACTGTGAGCCACATCCGCCGATTCCAATTGCATAAAGACCGAACTGGGATCTGCAGTTTCGTCCAGCGGGACATGCAATTCGTTTGCGGTGGTGAATCCCAATTCAGGATATTCAAAGGACCACCACCATTGGTTCCCAATCACCCGCACTTGCACAGCATCGCCCGGAGCCTGCGTAGGCCGCTGTTCATTGACCGATCGGACGACCACTAAAAACAAAACAAAAATGATTAACAGCGGCGCGATCGTCCAGGCGATCTCAATCGGCCAGCTGCCATAAATTTGCGGGGGTTCCGGCTCATCCTTGGTTTCACTGTGACGCGCTCGAAACCGCACCACGAATACTGCGATGGCCGAAAACACGAGCACAAAGATCAATCCGGTGATCGCCAACACCAGCATAAAGATCTCGCTGATCTTTTCGGAGTTGTACGAAGCCGTATCGAAAATCGACGTGCTTTCAGCCAGCACAACATTGGCGGTTCCCAGCAAAGCCATTGCTGTCAGCAAGGTGCACCGTATGCTGCGGGCGACGATCCGTGAAGGGCGCTTGGCCGTCATCAACACTCCATTCGCGCAAGTGCGGCGTCTCTCGTCCGGCTGGTTAGGGCCGTACGAGCGTTGCAATTGAACTCCATCCTGTGCAACGGGTGTATCCTTCATTGCTGCAAAGTACAAACAAATTCCTTGTGCGGCAACTACCAATATGGATTGTTGTTGGGAGATGAATAGATTTTATCGACACCGAGAAGTCACTGCATTGGGTGGTGGGGACCGCCGCCTTGATTCCGCCGGAGGAGAATTCAAATGCACGAAAGAGTTCAGGGCAAAAACTTGCATTGCGGCGCTATGGAGAAACACCGAGCTGCGAACGAATCTCCTGTTGAACTTCCTGGGGAGGACGCGTGCCGTCAATGTCGAGCACTAACTCCTTGCGGCGGAATAGTTCCAAGACTGGCTTTGTTTTTTCGTGGTAATCCTTCAAGCGTTCGGCCAATGCTTCGGGCGTATCGTCGGGGCGGGAGACCAGTTGGCCTCCACAGACGTCACAGACGTTCTCCACCTCCGGGCGGTGCGAGATCAAATTGAAGTCCAACCCGCATTGGCTGCACAGCCGCCGCGATAAGACCCGCTCGCTCACGACCGCATCGGGCACCTGGAGGTGAATCACGGCGTCGATGTCGTAACTTTCCAGGAAAAAACCTGCTTGAGAGACGCTCCGGGGAAATCCGTCGAGGATAAAACCGTAATTCCAATCATGCTCGTTCAGCCGGCGGCGCACAATCGGCTCCACGACATCGTCGCCGACCAAGTTTCCGGAGGCGACAATACGCTTAACCTGTGCTCCCAGTTTCGTGTGATTCTTAATCAGCCAGCGGAAGATGTCGCCCACGCTGATATGCACCAAGTCCAAAGTTTCAGAGAGCATTTTGGCTTGCGTGCCTTTGCCGCAACCTTGAACACCCATGATGACGTACTTGTGCATGTTTTACTCAATTTCGAAGTGTCGTGATTCGTTCAGCGTGCATTGGCGGTGATTTTTCATGGGCGATCAACGATTATCTCGCTGATGGGCCGATGGACGCATTCGTCTGCGCGGCAACGGGATACGCGGCTCACCAGAGTTCGTCGATGAAAGTCTGATCCTCAATCGGTGGACGCATATAGCCGGTTCCTTCGGGACGCGGCGGCAATTCGGGAGGCGTGGGGGTCAAATCTTTGTAGGGTACCATGCTGAGGAAATGGCTGATGCAATTCAACCGCGCGCACTTTTTTACGTCTGCTTTGACCACAAACCAGGGAGCTTGTTTGATGTCGGTGTGCGCGAACATCACATCCTTTGCTTTGGAGTACTCAATCCATCGCGAGCGCGATTCTACATCCATGGGACTGAGTTTCCAACTGCGGGTCGGATCATTCATTCGCTTCTGGAATCTTCGTTCTTGTTCCGCATCGCTGACGGAAAACCAATACTTAATGACCATGATTCCTGAGCGGACCAACATCCGTTCAAACTCTGGGCATGAACGAAGAAATTCCTGATACTGCGCATCACTGCAAAATCCCATCACCCGTTCTACGCCCGCACGGTTGTACCAACTGCGGTCGAATAACACAATTTCTCCCGCAGCGGGCAAATGGGCAACATACCGCTGGAAATACCAACTCGATTTTTCCCGCTCGGTCGGCGTTCCCAATGCCACAACGCGGCAAATCCGGGGGTTCAGGCTTTCGGTGATCCGTTTGATCACGCCCCCTTTACCAGCGGCGTCGCGACCCTCAAAAATCACCACCACCTTCAGTTTTTCATGCTTGACCCACTCTTGCAGCTTCACCAGCTCAATTTGCAGGCGAGCGAGTTCTTTTTCGTACGACTTGGAATCAATGGCATGCTTCTTTGCTTTGACGTCGCCAGTGCCGTTCGTCAAAGATTCTTCCGCTCGAAGTTTTTTGGGCGTCTTTTTTTGTTTCTCGTGTTTTTCTTTCGCCGCCATACTGCCACCAATCGAGAAATGAGGATCGTGAATGGGTGCATTGCCGGTTTTATGCGAGCAAGTGCAGTACCAAACAGGGAATTTCATACCACAATGGCGACAACTCCTAGGAAAAGTCCGAGGCCAATATCGGGCATGCCAATCAACACGGCGGAACATGCGAGGACTTCAGGCAGATCGCCTCCTCTTATCGTGGAAGTGCACGTTCGCCTTGTCAAGAAATTTCTTTGCGCAATGCAGGATGATGCATGGCGAAATCGGCCGGCTGCGCACGCGGTGGCATCCCCAGCAGAGTGCACGCGCGTGGTCCGCTTGACTCAGACGCTCAGCTGATATGTGCGTCGTTTGCCGACTATTCGTTGTTCAGCAAAATTACCGCTGGCAGTGGTTGCCCTTCGGGGATGAAAGTCAGCGATACCGAATTCACACAGTGCCGCGTATTCTTCGGGGTCATCCGTTCGCCCAGAAAGACATGCCCCAAATGACCCTCGCAATTCTTGCAAACGATCTCCGTGCGCATACCATCGGCATCCACGTGACGGGTGACGGCTCCGGCGATTTCATCGTCGAAGCTGGGCCAACCACAGCGGCTGTCAAATTTGTCCGTTGATTGGTAAAGCGGCGCGTTGCAGCGGCGGCAGAGATACGTGCCGGCCGTTTTTCGATCGGCATGTTCACCGCTAAACGGCCGTTCGGTCCCTTTGTGAAGAATGACGCGTGCTTCCTCCGGCGTCAGTGCATTCAATGCGTCGGTTGACGGGCGGCTGCTCATAATCGCGATCCTCGGTCTGTTCACAGGTGAATTGTCGAGGGAAATTGTATACACGCGGCACAGGAAAACAAAATGCCGGTCCGGCGAACGCCTCGTCCACCACCTCTGCGATGTCTCTCACACCGTCGCTGACCGAGTCACAATCGCACAGCCGCCAGGAACGTCTTTATTAGCAATAACCGCCATTTTCGAGCGCTGCTTCGCTTGCCGGGAAGACCGGACTGGGGATACTTGTCGCGAGATGCTTGCCGTGCCCAGCATCAATGGTCACACTTCACTGAACATCCACTCAAATTTGTTTTGATCGGCCACGACCTACTGTACTGTCGAGGCCATTGAGGAAGAAAATGCTGTTTGAAAACGTAGACAATAGTTCGTTGCATCGGGAGATCGCCGAATTGGGCGAGATGCTTGAACTCACCATTGAGGAAATCGCCGGCCCTGAGTTGTTACAGCAAGTCGCGACGATCGTCCGCATTTCGCAAGATCGTCGAAACCATAAACAACACGCCAATGAAGAGCTGAATGCTCTGATTTCGTCATTGACGGAACCGCAACTGCGAGTTGTGATCCGCGCATTTAGTATTTTTCTGGACTTGGTCAATATCGCCGAAGACCGTCAACGGGTCCGGGTGTTGCGCGACCGTGCGCGAAATGCACAATCGGCGCCGCGCAGCGAATCCATTGAGAATGCTTTAATGCAGTTGAAGGATGAAGGCAGCTCGACCGACCGGATGCAGCAGTTGTTGGATCAGTTGGAAATCGAACTCGTATTCACCGCTCATCCCACGGACGCCAAACGACGTTCCATTCGCCGAAAACTACGGCGGATCCGTGTCTTGTTGGACGTCAATACCAGCGACTTACTGCCCGGCGAGCTCGCCCGCAATCGTCGCGGCATTCGTGCTGAAGTTACTAAATTGTGGCAAACCGATTTCGTGCGCCCCTGGCGGCCTACGGTCTTGCAGGAAGTCCAACGCGGCCTTTCCATTCAACCCGTGTTGTGGGAGGTCGTGCCGCAGATTCTCAAAGAAATCCGCGCTGGATTAGCCGACGTCTATCCCGGTGAGTCCTTCCGCGAACACCCCTACATCACCTTTGGTTCCTGGATCGGCGGAGACCGTGACGGGCATCCGTTCGTTACGCATCGAGTGACGGAACAGACCCTGCTTTGGTTACGGCAGTCGGCCATGGAAGCACATATCGCTGCCTGCCGGAATCTCTTTGAATCGCTGAGCGTTTCCAAACGTCAGGTCTCACTCGGGACCGAGATCGACGACGCGCTGACAGCTGCACTGGAACGCTGGCCGCACTTGCAAGGCATTTTGCGCGAAATTCCGCCGGATGAAATCTTGCGGCGAAACCTGGCTGTGATTCTGCGGCGTTTGGAACAAACGCAAAATGTAGGACTCGATGATTTCTTTGTCGACGGCGCTTATGCCACTCCGCAAGAGTTGGCTGAGGATGTTTCGGTCATCTACCGGGCTTTGCTCTCGACGCCCGGCAACGAATTGATCGCTGAAGAAATCTCTGAGTGGATCGACAAAATCAACGTGTTCGGCTTCCATTTGGCACGGCTCGATGTGCGTCAAGATTCGCGGCGCAACGGAGACGTGGTGAACGAATTGCTGCAATATACGGGAGTTTGTGAAAACGCCGAGACGCTCTCCGAAACCGAGCGCCAAGAACTGCTGGCCAAAACATTAACCCAGCCCCTCTCGTTTTCCACCGAAGGCCTGTCCGACGAAACGCGAGAAACGTTGTCGTTGTTTCAATTGCTCAAACGGGTCAAAGTCGCATTCGGTGCACAGGCATTGGGGGGATACGTGATCAGCATGTGCCACGTGCCAAGTGACATCCTCAATGTCTTGTGGTTGTGGGAGCATGCGGATTCGGAATTCCCTTTTGTCAAACCGGACCGAATCCCGCCACTGCCGATCATTCCGCTGTTCGAAACCATTGACGACTTGCGGCAAGCTTCAACCATCTTTGCAACCATGTTGGAAATTCCCTGCTATCGGGAACATGTACGGAGCCAGCAGGATCGCCAGATTATTATGTTGGGCTACTCCGACAGCACCAAAGACGGCGGTTATTTAGCGGCCTGTTGGTCACTGTATCGCGCGCAGCAACAGCTTTACCAAATCGCCTTGCGCGAAGGCGTGCAGCTGACATTCTTCCACGGACGCGGAGGATCATTGGGACGCGGCGGGGGCCCGGCGGCACGCAGCATTTTGTCGCTGCCACCCCAAACATTCCACGGTGCGATGCGGCTGACCGAACAGGGAGAGGTCTTGGCCGATCGTTACGATGATCCCAATATCGCTCACCGCCATATGGAGCAGGTCGTCTGGTCATCGCTGTTGGCGGCGGGAATGCCCCCGGCCGACATTCCTGAGGAATGGTTTGAATCGATGCGTCAACTTTCCGAGGCATCGTTTAAAGCTTATCTGGAATTCGTCAGGCATCCCAACTTTGTCGATTTCTTTCGGCGGTGCACCCCGATTTCTGAAATCGAACGGTTGCTCATCGGGTCACGACCGTCCCGCCGTCGCGGTGGAAGCAGTCTCAGCGATCTGCGCGCCATTCCGTGGGTCTTCTCCTGGACACAATCGCGTTGTTTGGTTCCCGCTTGGTATGGGCTCGGCGCCGCGATTCAAGAATCGTTAGCCGATCCCGCTGCCTTGGAGCAACTGCGCTCGATGTATCAAAAATGGCCATTTTTCCGTGCCACGATCGATAACGCCGAACTGGCGCTGAGCAAGACGGACTTGGAAATCTCCAAACAGTACGCGGATTTGACCGACGATGCCTCGGGATCGTCTGAAGGTGGGAGAAATGATCGCCGAAGAGTACGCTCGGTCGCGCGACGCAGTCCTTGCCATCTCGGGCAACGAAAAATTGCTCGACGGAATTCAGTGGCTGCAAGAGTCGATCAAGCTCCGTAATCAATTCATCGACCCGTTGAATTTGATCCAAGTCGAGTTGTTGCGGCGTTTGCAGAACCCGCAATCACCGGAACATACCGAGGGAGAAGAAGAATTGCGGCATCTCATGCGGCTCACAATCAAAGGGATTGCTGCCGGCATGCGAACCAGCGGCTGATTTGCGGACGACAGTCGCGGGTCACGACGCTTTCGTGTCATGTGGCGATTTTAGAGATTCCGTACGATCCTCTTTGGGATTCGTACTGGCGAAACGATTCACGACTTGGCATTTTAGAAGGGACGCTGCACTAGGAACGAGCGTGTCGGGCAATTACACTCTGCAGTGAGTTATTCTTCTCTCTTTATATTCCTGTCGTAACGATCCCCGTTGGAGAAAGCGAACGCATGCGATTCCCGCTTGCTTCTTGGTCCACGTTGTGTCTGTTCATCGTGTTCGGCTGTGTTGGTTGTGAAGACGACAAACCAGTCGTCGAGACCAATCCATTTGCCGGCACCCAAGTGACCGTCTCGTTTCCTGCTGGGCTGGGCCTGGAACAGAATTGGGAATTGGCCTTGGCCGAATGGCAGCAGCGGACCGGGGCCGAAGTCGTTCTCAAGCCGCGTGAGCTGGATGGGAATCAGTCCTTAATCGACGCCTATGGTGGAGATGCCGATTCCGCCGACCTGATACTGTTTCCCGTGACCGGAATTTCAGACCTCGGGGATGCGGGATGGTTTCCGGTGATCACCGAGCAACTCCGCAAGCCCAATCACTTAAACTGGAACGACCTGTTCAAAGGGCTGCGCGAGACAGTCGGCGCTCGTTACGGTGGCCCGGCAACCGTGCCGATTTCCTGCCCCGTGTTGACCTGCTATTACCGCGAAGACCTCTTAGCCGCCGCCAATCTGTCTCCTCCCCGAACCTGGGAGGAGTACCAAAAACTCGCCGAGACGGTCGATGATTGGGCGGGGGGATTGCCGGTCATTGAACCGTGGAGCGAACAATTCCGCGCTACAATGTACCTCGCGCGGGCCGTCTCTTATGTGAAGCATCCTGACGAATACACCACCTTTTTCGACATCCGTAGCGGCGAGCCTCAAATCGATGGGCCTGGATTCCAGCGCGCTCTTGAGGACAGCCTCAAAGCCGTCCAAGCGATGCCGCCCGAGGTACTGACCTATGACACCTACGATTGTCGCCGCGAATTTTTTGCCGGACGAGCGGCGATGGCAATTACGTTCGAAACCGGCTTCGATAATCCGTTACCGGTCTTGGTGCCGGCGAATCCTCGTGAATCAGAAACAGTCACCCCGCAACCCCGTGCCGCTGACATCGCCATCGGTTTCGTCCGCTTGCCCGGTTCGGCCGAAGTCTACCGTCGCTCAAAAGATGTTTGGACGCCCGGTGCGAACGAAGGTATCAACTACGTCACGCTCTCCGGATTCGGTGGCTTGACCGCAGCGGTCTCCGCCCGCAGTTCTGAGCTGGAAACCGCCGCAGCTTGGAATCTGTTCAAGTACCTCACGTCGCTGGAACAAATGGCAACCACCTTTCCTCCGGACACGCGCACGGTCTGCCGCACCTCGCAGACATCCTATCCCGATCTGTGGTTGCCCGAAGATATGAGCGCCGCCGAAGGGGGCAGTTATTTGGGTGAGGTGGCTGGTAGCCTCGACAACAAAGCCTTCGTGTCAGCACTGCCGGTCATCGGCCGCGAACAATTTCGCGCCGCCCTGACCGCAGGCTTAACCACTTGCTTATCCAATCCAGAGTCTGCCGAAGAAACGCTCAAGACGATCTCGACGCGTTGGAAAGAGATCGCCGAAAAAATCGGCATGGAAACCATCCGCGACAGCTACCGCCGCTCACTGGGCCTGCGCCCCTTGGCAACCTGGAATAACAACTCGCCTCGCTCCGGGCTCCGACCCCCGCGTTGCCAATCTCCGTCCCCACCACGCGTCCCCTCGTTCCCAAACTCCGTTTGGGAACGCAATTCCCCGAAGCTCCGCTTCGAGTCAGTCAGTTTGCGGAATCTCGTCATTACCGGCGCGCGTAAACCAAGCACGTGCATCTCCAGAAATTTGGTCAGCAGAGATCCGAAATACCGAGCCATCGGCACGTAAAACCGTAACGGCAATGTTGTCGAAGCCGCTCAAGCCGTTTGGGTCGCCAAATCGGGTGAATTTCTCAAATTCAATATCGCGCGGCTCAGTCCAGGGAATCCCCGCTCCGACAGCCTCGCCGATGATTAATGTGTTAGAAGAGCCGTCGGTCACTTCGCTGAGGCTCACCGGCACCGCACCGCGGAAAACGCAAGGATCGCCTACGATTGCGGCAAAATGCGTTTTTGTTTTATCTCCATCATAAAATCTCCCGCCATAGGTCACAGGCCGTTTTTCCAGCAAGCGGAGATTGTGAGGCCCGTCCCACGGTTCCGAGAAATCATAGGCTTTGTACAATGCGCCTTGATCCATATAAGGCAGGATCAACACCCGCCAGCTATGCATCGGTTTGCCGTCTTTGTCGGTGACATAGGCCGGTGGAAAGCGACCATATTCATCATGATAATTGTATAGCGCCAGTCCGATTTGTTTAAGCATGCCACGGTTCCAGGTCGCTTCGGTGCCATGCATGCCCCACGAAACCATGCGCCAAGCCAAAAAGCCAAATATCACGGCAACGCCGAGGCTCCAGTAGACCCACCGTCGGCGCTTCGGCTTGGCAGAGTCACTGGCAAGGTCCATTCGAAACTCCTAATACGGCGGCACCTCTTCCCCACCGGCGCGTGTAAACAGCATCTTCACGGTCTCCGCAGGCATTTCCTCGCTCACAAAATGCACGCTTCCATCAGCATACAGCGTAAATGCGCCGCCTTGCATACCATCGTGTTCGCTACTAAAACCATCGACATCGCCAATGTGCTTGAACGTACCCAAGCTCACATCTCGCGGCTCGGTCCAGCGAATGCGCGACTCGCTCGATTCCCCAAGAACAATCGTATTGCTCGTCCCGTCGGTGATTTCACGGATTGTGACTGGCACGGTTCCCCGCATCACGCACGCATCGCCCACCACAGCTACGTAGTCGGTCGTCCCCGCTTCCGCGTCCTTATGGCTGGGGCAACGATACAGCTGTGGCGTTTTCTCCAACAGGCCGAGATTGTGCGGCCCGTCCCACGGCTCGTCGAAATCATATTGATCGTAGACGGCTCGGTCTTTTGAATCGTCGACATACGGCAAAATCAACACCCGCCAACTGTGCATCGGTTGGCCTTGGTCGTCCGAAATATACGCCGGCGGAAACATGCCCCAAACATCGTGATAGTTGTGCAGCGCCAGGCCAATCTGTTTGAGGTTATTGCGACACTGCGTCCGCCGCGCCGCTTCACGGGCTTGCTGGACGGCCGGCAATAACATCGCGACCATACAGGGGACGATCAATAATGCGCCGCCGGCCAAAACCGCGACTAAAATCCATGCCGTCGAAATAGACGATTTTTGCGGAGGAGCGCCGGAGGTGTAAGCAGCGTCTCCTTGCGCCGTTGGTGCACCGCAGAGGTCCGAGCCGCAATACCGGCATTTGACCGCCGCCTCTTGAATGTCTTCAGCACAAAACGGGCAGGTCTTCATCTTGAGTCGCTCCAGATTTAGCAGAAAGGTGAACGGCAGCAGCGGTTCATCATACCTGCTGCAATTCCCGTGACAACAAATTTATCCGATCATTGCCGTTTCGCTTTCACCATGATCACCGCCCCGAAAATCCACACCAACAGCGAGAAGTGCAAACTGATAAAAGAAATCATTATCGAAAGCACACCGGATATTCCATAAACGTGCCGTGCTGCCCAAGGGTACGTCAGCAAGGGGGGCGGTTTCCCCGGTTCGCGCAAATCGGGTCGCCTGGCCATGCGGCGGGCAATGAGTATCAACGAGCCTCCGCCTGTGGCCAAGTCGACATTGAACAAGATGACCGCAAAGCGATCATTGTCGTAATGTCCGACTAGTGAGGCTGTATACGGAATCAAAGTCACCAAAAAAATGTGCAAAAAATTCAGGCTGACGATTGTTAAGTCGCACTCACGCTGATGCGTAAACAGCCGGTGGTGCCGCTGCCAGATTTGCGCCACCACAGTGAAACTGGCAATGTAGGCCAAGAAGGTGGGGAACTGCTGCAAGACGTCATCCATCAGCGCGTCATTCGAGAGGTTGGCATCCTGCGGCGGCTTGAGGTCCAGCACGAGCAACGTCAATACAATCGCGTAGACGCCGTCGGTCAATGAACATAACCGTATCGGAGAAGACGTCCACTTTGCATCGCTATTTGATTTCATGCAATCCCAACCCCACCTCGCGGGAAATTCGATTGCCGATCATTGTGCCGAGGACTTGGTCAAAACGTCAACATAGTTAATCATCGACCGGCCAAAAAGAAAGTAAGTTGCCAAGCCTGCATTATCGGCGCACAATGACCGACGGGCTGACAGCCACCAACACTTGCACGACAACGCGTTCCACTCAAATAGATTTCAAGGCAAAAGCATTATGCATAAAAAAGTCGACCTCAACGAATTAACTCCGGCCGATACGATGCTCACTCCGGCCTATGGGGGGCGAGCGGTCAACGAACCTGTGCCCAAGTACGAAATGCCCGCCGGAGAGTTGCCCCCTGATACCGTCTACAACCTGATTCACGACGAATTGATGCTCGATGGCAATTCGCGGCTGAATCTGGCAACGTTCGTCACCACTTGGATGGAGCCGCAAGCCGCCAAGCTGATGGCCGAGACGTTCGACAAGAACATGATCGACAAAGACGAATATCCGCAGACGGCTGAGATTGAACTGCGGTGCGTCAATATTCTCTCCCGCTTATGGAATGCCCCCCAAGAGGCGACCTCCACCGGTTGTTCCACAATCGGCTCCAGCGAAGCCGCCATGTTGGGCGGGATGGCGCTGAAATGGAAATGGCGCGACCGCCGCAAAGCCCAGGGCAAGCCGCACGATAAACCGAACATGGTGATGGGCATCAACGTGCAGGTCTGCTGGGAAAAATTCTGCCGTTACTGGGAGATCGAACCACGTTTTGTCCCGATGGAAGGGGACCGCTACTGTCTCAACGCCGAGGAAGCCCTCAAACTGGTCGACGAAAACACAATCGGCGTCGTCGTGATCATGGGCAGCACGTTCGACGGTCGTTACGAGAACGTGAAAGAGGTCAACGACGCCCTAGAAAAATTGAATGCCGACACCGGTTGGGAGGTCCCGATTCATGTCGACGGTGCCAGCGGCGGCATGGTCGCGCCGTTTTTACAGCCGGACTTGGAATGGGATTTCCGCCTGCCGCTGGTGAAATCGATCAACACCTCGGGACACAAATTCGGACTGGTCTATCCCGGCGTCGGTTGGATCATTTGGCGGGACCAGGCGGAATTGCCCGACGATCTGGTGTTCCACTGCAATTACCTGGGAGGCGATCTCCCAAACTTCGCGCTCAATTTCTCCCGTCCAGGCAATCAAGTCGTCGCGCAGTACTACAACTTTCTGCGCTTAGGCCATGAAGGCTACCGGCAGATCCACGAAGCCTCGCGGGAAGTCGCCATGTTTCTCTCAGGAGAAATCGCCAAGATCGGTCCGTTTGAATTGATTTCCGACGGCAGCGATATTCCCGTGTTTGCCTTCGCCGTCAAACCGGGAAACAATTTTTCCGTGTTCGACATTTCCGACAAGATGCGCGAACGAGGCTGGCTGCTCCCTGCCTACACGTTCCCCAAAAACCGCGATGACTTGGCCGTGCTGCGCGCAGTTTGCAAGGAAGGCTTCACCCGCGACATGGCCAACATGCTGTTGATCGATTTGCGACGGGCGGTAGAGCATTTCCAATCGCAGCCAGAGCACACGGCCAAAGTAAGCGGTTCAAACTTTCACCATTGATGCCAGCACTCACACCGGCGACCAGCCTTCGGTGATGGTCTTGTCCGCCGCGCGCTCGGCGGCTTCGGAATTGACGGCGTCGGAGACCACGTTTTCTAGCACGTTGATATATTCCGTGAACCGTTGACGTCCCACGTCTGACAACCGGCAGAGCGTTTGCGGGCGGTTGTTCTTCAGCCCCTTCCAGACTTCGATCAGCCCGGCTTCCTTGAGGACGTCGATGTGACGGCTGAGGTTGCCGTCGGTCAGTGCGCAGAAATCCTTCAAGTCCGAGAACAACAAGCCGTGCGGATGCGCGATGAGCGACGTCATAATGCTCAATCGGGCGCGTTCGTGGATCACGCGTTCCAAACCGTTGTAGGCGAAACGTCCGTTCTCGGCGGTGGATTCAGTTTTTGAGGGCTTCGTCATCGTTTCGTTCCAACGTCCAATACAAGACAGCAGCGGTCGCCAATTGGCCCAATCCAAACGGTACACCCATTGCCCAAGGCGAAAGGGCCGCGTCGCCGCGAGCTAATGCCAAGCACAGGATGCCGCTGATTACATAAAATGCAGCTACCCAAAACACAGCTTTGGGCAACAAGCGATAGGTGGCGAACATTCCCAGCCCAATCAGCATTTGCCACAAACCGGGCAGCATCCAAATCGATTCTTCGGCGAAATTGACCAAGACAAACGTCAGCAGCGCACCGGCAATCACACTGGGAAAGAATTGCTCCGCCGCCAACAGCGTGATGCTTTTGGAATAAGCGGATTGCGATGTGCGGGAACGCATCCACATCTCAACCGCTTGCGCCCCCAGGCTGATCGCCGCCACGCCGATCCACAAAACGAGATAGTGTGTCGATTGTGCAAGCGGATTCTCGAGCCAACTTGCCTGCACAACGGCTGCAGCGATCGCCAGTCCGCCGGAACAGGCAACAGGAAGCGCGCGAAAGCCGCGAAACACCTCCGCCCGCGCCATCTGTTGGCGGATCTCGGATATCTGAACCAGTGCTTCCTGGAGTTCCATAGCGGGGGCAACCCTCAAGTGGCGAACATGTATGCTTTGTAGTACAAAGCTACACATCCACACAGGCTGCCGTCAAGAGAAATCAACCGGGAAACGCTTCCGGAGCCGGATCATGGCAGGCGCCCCTGGGCGCTATTCACGAGATGCGTCGTGCGGTAATTGCACCATCGCATCGTTCTAGCACGTATCGCACAATGCGACCGCAAGCGGTCGGTTTGGGATTCTCGGAGTCACGCCCGAAAATCCGTGTTCCATCTGTGGCTAAGAAAACCGGCCTCCTTAGGCTGCGTTACGATTTTGAAGTCGCAGCGGGGCCGCGGAAGATGTTGGTTGGCTTTTTGACGTCACTCGCCTGAGCCAAGGGGAATTTCAGCGTAAAGGTCGTCCCTTTACCGACAGCCGAATCGACCCGCAACCGACCGTTGTGCGACTCGATGACGTCGCGGGCCATCGCGAGTCCCAGCCCCGTGCCACCTTGTCCCTGCGCATCGGCGGTCTTCGTGGTATAGAACTGATCGAAGATCTTTCGCAGTTGATCGGCCGGAATTCCCTGTCCCGAGTCGCGGATCGAAATCTCAGCACAATTCGACTCCGGATTCGCTCGGATCCCAATATCCAACCGTCCCCCGCCGTCCATCGCTTGGCGGGCATTGATGATCATGTTCAACAAGACTTGCTGAATCTGGCTGGCATTCACTTCGGCGACCGGTTGGCCTTCGACATGCGTCTGCATGCGTACCCGATGATTCTGCAGGTCTTTTTCCACCAACACCAAGACATCTTGGACGAGTTCCACAAGATCCATGACTTCCCGGCGATCACTGCCGTTGCGGGCGTAGGAGAGCATGCCGGTCGTGATTTTGCTGGCGCGCTGCCCGGCAGCCAGAATCTTGTTGAAAGCCTTCTCGCGTGTCTCTTCGTTCTTATGTCGCAGGCCCATTTTGGCGTAATTGATGACGGTGGTGAGAATGTTGTTGAATTCATGCGTCACCGAAGAGGCGAGTGCGCCGACGGAACTCATCTTTTGCGCCTGCATCAATTCTTCGCGGAGCGCTTTGATTTCAGCAAGGTGTTTTTGGCAATCGTTTTGGTCCGTCATGGAAGATTCCCACCGATCATTATTCTGGATTTCAATACGTTCCCTGCTGACACGTGCGTGGCGGTCGTGTCGTAGGTTTCGTTTGGATAACACTAATCGTATCGGTGCTGCTCAAGCCGCAACTGTAGTAGACCACAGCGAACCCGCACCCTTAGCCCAAAACCTCCCCAGCGATGACCCGGATGTACGGGAGAGTCAAATTGGCGACTTTGCCAGAGGTTCTCCGGTTCTGGATGCCTCCCAGCACTGCCACGCGGAGTATTTATCAGATGTCGTTGAGTATCCAGTGGAGTAGGGGGTGTGCCATAAGTCCCATAAAGATAGTTGTTTATGTGCGAGCTGCTGTGCGGTGGGGTTGCGGAGGAAATGGCCGATTTCTTAGTCGTTGGGGGTGTCCGGCGGAGCGGTTGAAACTTGATGCCTTGCGCTGCCGGAGTTGGTTTTACCGTTGCATATTCCCCCAGCATTGATAGAGTTAAGGCAATTCTTCGGCCCCGAAAAATTGCTGGGGCCGGAACTTCACTTCCAAATGCTGGAAACGGGCTGCCTGACCCCGCGACTTGGGCATCCGTACTCACTTTGCCGTTGCGGGAAAACTAGGAATTGATGGATGTCGATTACCAAGGATCGTAAGTCGGAATTGATTAAAGAATACGCTCGTTCAGACGGGGATACCGGTTCGCCGGAAGTTCAAATCGCCGTATTGACCGAACGGATCAATGAGTTGACCTCACACTTGCAGACGCATCCCAAGGATCACGCTAGTCGGCGTGGTTTGTTGATGCTGGTCAGCCGTCGACGGGGACTGTTGGATTACCTGAAAGGGAAGAATCAACAGAAATACGTCGACATCATCGGGAAATTGTCGATTCGTAAGTAAAGGTTCCGTCCGGAACGCCGCGCGGTTTCCGGCTGCGCGGAATCAGGCTCCGGCGGCGATGCTGTTCGAGACAGACGAGTTCCAGTTATCAAAACTGAAATGCACTCGTCTCCGCCGTTTGGTTGCACATGCGTTTCGGCGCTAGTCAGCCATGCGCGAAATACACCCACCCCAAAGTATTGCGAGCAACGCGGTATCAATTGGGTTGGTCAGAAAAAATGTGTTGGATTTTGTGTTGGATTACCGGTGCGACCCGTCGAAAGTGGTTGCATCAGCGGAAATTTGTGTCGTTAGGTACCGGCTGGGCCGGGTGAGGTGAATGCAGTGAAAGTTGTTGTCGAACGAGAATTTGCAGGCAGAAAACTCAGTATCACAACTGGCGAAATTGCCAAGCAAGCCGACGGTTGTGTATTGGTGCAATATGGAGAGACGGTCGTACTTGTGGCCGCCCAATCCGGTCCCCCGCGACCGGGAATCGACTTTTTCCCGTTGACTTGCGATTACCGTGAGCGAATGGCGGCAGCCGGTAAATTCCCCGGCGGGTTCCTCAAACGCGAAGGACGGCCCACAACACGGGAAATCCTCACCAGCCGATTGATTGACCGTCCGATTCGTCCTTTGTTCCCCAAAGGGTACCACGAAGAAGTACAAGTCATGGCCAACGTCTTGGCGTTCGACCATGAAAACGACCCGGACATCCTGGCCATGCTAGGTGCCAGTGCCGCGTTGTGCATCGCTCCGGTGCCGTTCCAAGGGCCAATCGCAGCTGTCCGCGTCGCCCACGTCGATGGCGAATTCGCCGTCCTGCCCACGCAGGAGCAATTGGATCACAGCGACTTGGACTTGATCGTTTCCGGCTCGAAAGACTCGGTGTTGATGATCGAAGGGTTTGCTGCCCAAATGGACGAAGAGCGCATGTCCGAAGCGATCATGTTTGCTCACAAGCACATCAAAACGCTGTGCGAAATTCAACTCGAACTCATCGAAAAGGTCGGCAATCCGCCAGTCGAATACGAGGCTCCGCCCGCCAATCCCTTCGATGCGATTGTTACCGAAAAAGCGCTGGATAAAATCCGGGCCGCTAAGGAAGTCTCGGGCAAACACGCCCAAGCCGACGCCACCAAAGCTGTTCGCGACGAATTGATCGAAGAGTTCTTCCCCGAAGGTGTCGAAGCGACTGCCGACGGCGCGACGATCGGCGATTTGAAAAAGGCGTTTCACGACGTCGAAGCCCGGGCGATTCGGGAAATGACGCTCGGCGGCAAACGGCTCGATGGGACGTGGACCGACCGACCTGCGTGCCGTCTCTTGCGAAGTGCAGATCCTGCCCCGCGTCCACGGTTCGGCTCTGTTTACTCGTGGCGAAACCCAATCGGTCTCCACGGTCACCTTGGGAACGACTCGTGATGAACAACGGGTCGACGGATTGTTTGACGACTACGGCAAACGGTTCATGCTCGATTACAATTTCCCGTCGTATTCGGTCGGTGAATGTCGCCCGATTCGCGGTCCCGGACGCCGGGAAATCGGACATGGTGCCTTGGCCGAACGTTCCGTCAAACCGGTATTGCCCAGTTCCGAAAATTTCCCCTACACCATGCGGGTGATTTCCGACATTACCGAGTCCAACGGGAGTAGCTCGATGGCGACGGTTTGTGCCGCCACATTGAGCCTGATGGACGCCGGTGTGCCGATCAGCCAACCGGTGGCCGGAATTTCCATCGGTTTGGTCAAAGAGGGTGACGAATACGTCATCCTGACCGACATCATTGGGAACGAAGACCACTTCGGCGATATGGACTTCAAAATTGCTGGAACCCAAAAAGGGATCACCGGCATCCAGTTGGACCTCAAGATCGACGGTATCAGCGAAAAAATCATTCGCGAAACGTTGGATCAAGCCAAGGTCGCGCGATTGGATTTGCTGCGATCGATCTTAAGCGCGATTCGCCGGCCGCGGGAAGCAATTTCGAGCTTCGCGCCGCAACTGCTGCAAACCTCGATCGACCCGTCCAAGATCGGCTTGTTGATCGGGCCGGGCGGCAAGACGATTCGTGCTATTCAAGAGGAAACCGGCACGACCTTAGATGTGGGTGAAGACGGCACGGTGACTATCGCCGGTGCCGGTGGATCACAAGTCGAAGACGCCCTGGCGCGTATCGAAGCTTTGACCGAAGAGATCAAGGTCGGCAAGATCTATAGCGGAACCGTCAGCTCCGTGAAGGACTTCGGCGCGTTTGTCGAAATCGCTCCCGGTAAAGACGGTCTTTGCCACATCAGCGAACTTTCCGACGGTTATGTGAAGTCGGTTGGCGAGGTGTGCAAAGAAGGGGACAAGATGCACGTGAAGGTCATCGCCGTTGACGACCAAAACCGTGTCAAACTCTCTCGCAAAGCTGCCATGGTCGAAATGGGTGAATCCGACGAAAAGGCCGAGTCGGACGAGTCCTAACTTTGCGTCGTGATAGATAGTTAAGAATTTCACGAGGCTGCGATGCGCATCGCAGCCTCGTTTCCTTTTGCGCGTTCCAGCGGAAAGTGGGTGATCCGAATGGCCGCCGAATCCATGAATGCAGCCGAACAGCAGCGGTTGCTTGACCAATACGAGGAAATTGCTGCGCTCGCCGGTGGTTTGGCGCACGAAATCAAAAATCCGCTCTCGACCATCTTGCTGAGCCTCGAGTTGTTGCAAGAAGATATCGTGGAAAGCGAAGTCGCCAACGGTCACCGTATGTTGCGGAAGGTGGAAACCGTACAACGCGAATGCCAGCACCTGCAGTCCATCTTGGAAGAATTTCTCAATTTTGCCCGCATGGGCGAAATCGACTTGGCTCCGGCTGATTTGAATGAAGTGATTAGCGAGTTCGTTGAATTCTACAAAGCCGAAGCCGCTGAACAAAACGTAGAAATCAGTCCGCACTTTCAAAGCAATATTCCCCACGTGCGTCTCGATCGCGCACTGTTTCGGCAAGTTCTGATGAATTTTGCCCTGAATGCGCAACAAGCCATGCCCGAAGGCGGACTGCTGGAGTTACAAACATATACACGCGATGGCGAAGTGCTGCTGGATTTGATTGACAACGGCGTTGGCATGAGTCCCGCGACAGTGGAAAAGATGTTTCAAGTGTTTTACTCCACCAGATCCGGCGGAAGTGGACTCGGACTGCCCACCGCCCGCAAGATTGTTCAAGCACACGGTGGCCGCATCGCCGTCGATAGCGAACCGGGGCGCGGAACACGTTTCACAATCGCTTTGCCCGCCGCGGATTGATCATTTTCTTCGGAACGTCTACTCTTAGCTGTCACGATGAAAAACTTCAGACGCGCCTGTGGCGTCAGAAGACGAACGAAATACGCCCGGCGCCATACCCCCAAAGAAAAGCTGATTGTCCATGGCGGACTCCCAAGACAATTCCATCGACCTCTCGGCGATTCAGATCCACGTGCTGATTATCGACGATGATGAACCGCACGCGCAGGCGGTCGCCGAAAGCTTGGAACGGGTTGACTACGATTGCACTGTCGCCGCCTCGGGCGTTCGGGGTGCCGCTCTGATCGAGAGTGATACATTCGATGTCGTCGTCACCGACCTCAAAATGGACGACATGGACGGACTGGCAATTCTGGCCAAAGCCAAGGAGGAACTCCCCGACGCCGAGGTGATCCTGCTCACCGGGCACGGTTCGATCAACTCCGCCGTCACGGCTATGCAACACGGAGCCTATACGTACCTCACCAAACCGCTCGACATTTCTGAACTGCGGGCGGCGGTTGAAAAGGCTTCGTCACGCCTCAAATTGGCCCGCTACAATACGCAACTCAAACGGCAACTCGACGAAAAATTCGGCTTCGAAGGGGTGGTCGGCAACACGCCGCAAATGCTGAAGATCATCACTCAACTTCAGCAACTCGCCCCGACCGATAGTTCGGTATTGATCTTGGGAGAAAATGGAACCGGCAAGGAACTGGTGGCCAAGGCGATTCACCAAAACAGTCGCCGCAAAAACAAGCCGTTCGTACCGCTCAATATCTCGGCCCTGTCCGAAGGTATTCTGGAAAGCGAATTGTTCGGCCATGAAAAAGGATCGTTCACCGGCGCGGAACGGCGACGGATCGGACAATTTGAATACGCCAACGGCGGCACGCTGTTTCTCGACGAAGTCGGCGAAATGCCCATGTCGACGCAAATTAAGTTGCTCCGCGTACTAGAAGACGGACAGATCAATCGCGTCGGCGCCAACGAGCCGATCAAGGTGAACGTTCGTTTGGTGGCCGCCACCAATGCCGATTTGGCGCAGATGGTCGAAGACAAGAAGTTTCGCAAAGACCTGTATTACCGCCTGGATGTGGTCAAAATCAATCTGCCGCCGCTGCGGGAACGCCGGGGAGACATCCCGTTATTGATCGAGCATTTCATCAAAGAGATGACGGCACGACATGGACGTGAGGTCGAACATATGTCCAAATCGGCGCGGCAAGCACTGATGGCCTATGACTGGCCGGGCAATATCCGCCAATTGCGAAATGTCATCGAACGGATGGTGGTCGTCGATATGGACGGATTATTAGACGTCGACGATCTGCCCGAAGAGATTGCGCCCCCGCCCCGCGCGGGCGATGAACCAATCACGGGATTCGATGGCCACGATGCTCTGGTAGGCAAGTCGCTCTCCGACATCGAGCGGTTTTACATCGAAAAGACCCTCCTATTGACCGAGGGCAAACGTGAAGAGGCCGCCCGCATTCTGGGGATCGGCGAGCGGACGCTCTACCGCAAAATCAAGGAATTCGGGCTGAACCAATAGCCCAATACGCTTGGACAATCTTGCTCCACCGCCGTTTCGGGAATGTTAAGTGCGGCTAGTTGTAGGAATTGTGCTGAATAGGGCGATTCTACTTGTAATTCCCTTCGCGAGGCCTCAGAATGGGCCTGACCAATTTGATGCAATCAAATTGAATTGCGCTCCAGCTGCCGACGAAGATCGGCCCAGATTCAATACCAGCTAGTTTCCATGCGGGCCACCTTAGATTTTGATTTCGTTCTGCCCCACTGAAACCATGGAATGTTGAGGAGAGATGCCCCTATGAAGAGACTTGCAAACGGATTCGCGGTTATTGCCATTGCAGCTTTGCTGACAACGACGGCACAGGCGCAAGTAGAGTACGATCAAGATGTCACATCGAACGCTATTTTCGGGTCGGGGAACGCCAATGGCGGTTTCACGACGGATCGCCAAAATGGAATTGAGCTTGGCCTGCGAGGCAAGCTGCGTTTCAATTCCAGCAATCTTCCGGAAAACACGTTCAACAGCAATGGAGACGGCACGTACACATTTGTTGCCGGACTTCCCCCGGTCGGCTTTGGTTTTGCCCCGGGTTCCACTTCGACCGCCGTCTGGAACTACGAGTTTTCGGTGAACTCAAATTTCGATGGCAATGGTGGAAATTTGGATGCCTACGATTACGAGTTGGGCATCGACTTCGATCCGGGTGTGGGGACGAACTACCAGACGTTCGATCCCATCAATGTGCTGTTCGCTGATCACTCGATCGGCACCAATGCAACAGCCAGTGGAGCCGGTGTCGAAGCCACTGACCCTGCGAATTATGCAGCATTGCTTGCTGCCAACAACCTGGCACAAAACTCTTGGAATTATGAGTTCAATGATATGCCGCCGACGTTTTCCTTTGACGGTAGAAACACCGGACAATACGAAATCTATCTGACGGCCTTCGAAAAGGGTACTCGCAATGTCGTTGCCAGTACCGCCATCACGATCAATTCCGTCCCCGAACCCTCCAGCGTGGTGCTGCTCGGAATGGGCATGGTCGGATTGGCCGGCTTCGGCTTGCGTCGCCGCAAGCAACGTCAAGCGGCTGCCTAAAGCCACCTGACAACGATTTAATCATTGGCATTCGGCCGTCCTCGAACTACGGGGGCGGCCTTTTTTTGTTAGGATGGCTTCTGAGGTGGGACACCACATGCTGTCTATTGACGGAGCTTATAGGCTGAGGGAGTTGTGATGAAACGTTGGTTGGGAATCGTGGTGATCGCAATGGCGATGCAGAACGGTTGGTCTGTCGCCCCCGCCGCAGCGCAATCTCTGGTGCTGGAGTATAAGGCCGCCGAGGCGTTGCCGAATTTTGACATCGATGGAATGCCGGCGCGGATTCATACGCAAGGCTTGTTTGTCACACAGCGGCACTACTACGTCACCGGCCGATTGGAGACGCCGCCGCGCCGTGCATTGCTGTTGCGATTTGATCGTAAGAATCTAAAAACAGTCGAATTCGTCGATATGACCCCTCCGCAAAAGAGTCCGGACGAGGCATTGCGATTGGATCATCCGGGCGGGTTTGATTTTGACGGTCAGGATTTTTGGATTCCCATCTCCGCCAGTCGGCCGAATAGCCGCACGGTCGTATTGCGGTTCCCCCATCAACCGGACAAGCCGTTATCCGCATCGATGGGCAAGGTCGCCTTCACCTGCGACGATCACATCGGAGCCATCGCCTGCGACTCCGCGGCCCAGGAATTGTACGGAGCCAATTGGGATACGAAGCTCGTCTATCGTTGGCGGACAGATGGCACGGTGGTGGAAACCATTCCCCGCCAAGAACTAATCAGCGACGACAAAACTTGGGCTCTGGCAGTCCAAGACTGGAAAGGAATTGGGAAGCAACGAGTCCTTGCCGGTGGGATCGACAAAAATCGCAACCGCGAACCAGCGACATCCCCCGCGCTGGTGGCCATTTTGGACATTCCCCAACGATCGAAAATTGCCTCTGCCCGCGTGCCGCGTCCAGAGGGGACCGATCAGACCCTCACCCGCGAGGGACTAGCCGTATTGGGTAACCAGCTTTTCTTCTTACCCGGCGATTTGGGACAGGATGCTCACATCTTTCGTTACCAGTGGAAGATCGCCGCGGAATGAAGTCGTGTTCCCCTCCTGTGGGAATTTGCGACGATTGCAACGGCTTTATCAAAAGCTCCGGTTCTGTTAGCGCCGATAACACCTAAAGACACCGGGAGTGCGCGCGTCGACATGACTGGTAAGGAAGCGGTTTCGAGATAAAGGGGGACCATGGCCGATTTCTCATCGACCACCGTTGAGGGTATTGTCAGCATTTGCAGCGAAAATAGTGCTGCAATTGCCGAGTCGCTCAATCAATGCTTTGATACCAAGCAGACATTAACCATCGGCGAGCCCGCGGATTGGTCTAGCGACGATGCCCCCTCCGAACTTGCCGGTCCGGGATTGCTGGTTTGTTGCCGCGTAGGCGATGAGTCGATGGTGTGCGCCATCCCCGCTACCCTGCCGCTTCCCGAGTGGTATACGGAACCTGGAGACAGCCAGCGCGCGCGGTTGGAAACATTGGCCATGGAATGGTCGATGAATCTACTACCGCCCGATATCGAATGCGAAGAATTCACAACGACGGCACATGACAATCTGTTGACGGCCATGACGCAGCCCGGTCCAGCGGATTCTGCGACGATGTTGCCGATCACTGTCGACGAGGACAAAAGTGGTTTATGGCTCGTATGGCCGCTTCCCGCTGCCGTGACTGCAACAGCCAGTGCCGAACCATCCAATGAGAAAGTTGCTGAAACCGCAGTCGAGGCACCCGTAGCTGCATCCACCAATACACCCGGGACGCCGCCGCCGGTCGATCCATTGGCACGCATTCGCGACATCAATGTTCCCGTGATCGTGAAACTGGCAGAGCGGCGAATTGAAATCGAAGAGCTATTGCGTCTTTGTCCCGGAACCATCGTCTCGTTCGACAAACCGTGCGAGGACCTGTTGGAGTTGATGGTGAGCAACCAGATGTATGCTCGTGGCGAAGCGGTCAAGATCGGTGAGAAATTCGGGATCAAGATCAGCGAAGTCGGCTACGTCCCCCGGCGAGAACCGCGGATTTTGTCCTAACACCATAGGCAGTTCGTGCACCGCAATTAAAAATCGATCGGCCTGTCCCCGCCATCTGCCGGGATGTCGCCGCTGCGGGCGTAAATCGGCAAATGCCGGTAGTAGACTTCCAACGTCAAAATCGACATGGCTGTCATGTACAAGCGTCCGCCCGGTCGGCTGCCATGTGGGCAGGTCGGGAGCCAGCTCCCGGCGGCATGCCCCTTTTTATCTTGCTTGGCCACCAACTGGTCCCGCAATTCATTGTTCCAACTGATCCACGTGTCGCCGCCGACTTGGTACATAAACTGCGTGGCGTAATAGTTGTAATACATGTCCCTGGCCGAGGGCCCTAATGCAGATAAGCGGTTGGCCCCCAACTTAACGACCGGATTGGTCGGATCCCATCCGTGCTGTTTGCCCAGGTACATCCGCGACAACAAACCGACAGCCGACAATGTGGGTGTGGCACCAGGACGTCGATATCCGTAGCCGACCCCTTCATCGGATTGCACGCTGTCCAGAAATGCCCACGCGCCGTCAAACGTTTGTTGCGGCACATCCATTTCAGCAATGCGACCGCTGTAGAGTGCCATCACCTGCCAGCCGACGACGGACGTATCACCGGGATCGCCGGGATTATACCGCCAGCCTCCCCCGGAGGTATCTTGCGCCCGGACAATAAAGTTGAGCGCTTCTTGTGTGGGCTTTCGCAAAAAATTGCTGTGGCCCAAATTATACGCTTCGCAAAGTGCCAATGTGGCAATGCCCTGCGCATACATTCCTTCGTTGCCTCCACGCCGACCGCGGCGGGCGGTGCGCCCCATCAGATTGCCCGTGTCACGATTCGAGGATTTCATCTGCGACAGGAGGTATTTCAATCCGCGAAGCACGGTGCTTTTGTATTCCCCCGTCTGGTCCGAATGCCCAGCGCCCAGAAAACATAACAAGGCCAAACCAGTCGCGCCGGTCGTGCAGTTGTTGAGTGAACCGGGATGGCTACATTGACCACGACATTGCCGGGTTGTGTGATTAAAACTCCAACTGCCGTTGCGATTTTGATGATTGGCCAACCATTGCAATCCCAGTGCGACGGCGGCTTCACTTTCAGGCGTCCCTCCCTCTCGCGCAATGAGCGCAGCTTTTCCGGCACCCGTCCGGCCTGAGAACTCCGGCGACCCAACTGATGGAATCGATTCCAACGAAATCAAATCGGTTTTCGTCGACACCAAAATTGGCTCTTGAGGTGTTTCCTCCAGCGGCACCGGCACCGACAAGCTCGACACCAAATCCTGCGCATCAAACGATTCCAGAGAGCTGTCCTCTGCAGCCACTTCAATGGGCTGCAAGGTCGTCTCTAGCTCTTCCGCCACCGGCGCTTGTTCGCGTTCGCCGAGGACTGCCAGAATCTCCGGCAAGCGATCGCGGAACTGATGCGTGACGGTGATCAGTGCGAGAATAATCAGCAGGGCGGCATGAACTAACAGGCTGCAGACCCAGCCCGGGGCATCACCCAGATTGCGAAAGGGCCACGACGCAGGGCGACTGCGGTCGCCTGACTCGTCAGCAAGGGGCTTCAATTCGGGCGCCGTCCGCCGGGACTTTGACCGCCTAGGAGGGGCAGGATCAAGCCGCTGATTCGCGGAAGAAGAGTCGGAATAGATTGGAGCACGTTGCGTTGGCCCATTCATAATAAGCACTTTACGCAACTGCTAAGTGGCAATCAACGAGGATTTCGAGAAATGTTGCTAGTCAGCTGTTGTAGTTACCACGTGAAACCCCCTCCACAATGGCCGAATGGACGAAATGCTAGCGGACCAGACTGAATGCGAAGTCAGCCCGACAACCGTGGAGGACACAAGGTAATTGTGACAACTCACGCGGTTGACCGACGTTACGGATTCGGGAAACCAGTCCACAATAGCCGGGGCGATGACCTCGCATACAGCAAGCAGAGCAGGGGGCCGCTCAAACCCAATCTTCGGTTCCGTACATGATTCCGAAATAGGTTTCCACAGCGGCATCCAAAGCAGAAATGTCGGCGATCCGCGGCTGTCCTTCAAACTCACACAGATTGCGCACCTGTTGCAGGATGTCGCGGGGATGGCAAAACCGCATGTTGCGGCGCGGCGACTTGTAGTGCTGCTCAATCAGATGTTCGAGGGCACCGGCGGGCAGTTCAATGTTCCACGTAGCTGCCTGCTCTGCGAACAGTTCGCGGAACTGCGATTCGGTGGGATCCTTCGCCTCGATTTTATACGGAATGCGTCGCAAGAAGGCTTCGTCGACCAGATCCGACGGATCCAGGTTTGTCGAAAACACAATCATCTGGTCAAAAGGGACACGCACCTTGCGGCCGCTGGCCATGCTCAAAATGTCGTACCGTTTTTCCAACGGAACAATCCAACGATTCAGTAACTCAGCGACACTCATGCGTTGCCGACCGAAATCGTCAATCAGCAATGTGCCGCAATTGCTTTTCAGTTGCACCGGAGCTTCGCTGATTCCCGAATCGCGGTTTTTGGTCATCTCGAGATTGTCCATCGTCAATTCACCACCCACGATGATCGTCGGCCGACGAATCTTAATCCAGCGACGGTCGACTTTGATGCCATTTTCCATTCCATTTTTGGAATGAGATGGCAATTCCTCATGGCTGCTGGGATCGAACAACCGCACAATTTCCCCGTACATGTTCAGAATGCGGGGGATCCAAATATGATCCCCGAAAGCGCTGGTAATCCGTTCGGCAATACTCGTCTTACCGTTCCCGGGACTTCCATAGAGGAACAGGCCTCGTCCGGAATGGATGGCCCGACCGACGCGGCGCATCAAATCGTCGCACAGCGTCAGTCCTGCAAACGCCGACTGCAGTTTGGCAACCGTCGGTTTATCTTTATCGATGGATTGCGCTTCGATGGCCGCTATGTAATCCTTGATCGAAACCGGCGCGGATCCAAAATGTGTGTTTTTCTCAGAGAAACGTCGCGCGCGGACAGCCCCAATTTCGGTGATCTCGTGAATGTAATCATTCAGCGAGCCCATTCCTTTGTAGACAAGTTGCTGTTCATCCTTGAGTCGCCGCAGGACCGGATCGATCATTTTTTGCGGCAGCTTGATCTGCTCTGCGATTTCCGCTCCGGTCGCCGAAGCTGTGTTCATCAGAAATTTCAGAATAAGCGCTTCGACTTCAGCCTCGCGCAGATCTGCTTCTTCAAACGAAGACGGTTCCTCGGGAATAAATTCCGTATCCATTGTGCTGGCGGCAGTCACGGCGGCTGGTGCGGGAGGTTGAGGGATTCCTTTTTCTGCAAACAAAGAGGCCAACAACGATTCCGTACTCATATCGGAAGACAACATGGCTTATCCTCGACTAAATCCTGAAACACTTGAGCGATCAACAACCGAGGGCAGGGCAGTGCGAACGCAATGCAGTAGTTGCCTGCGCAATCGGTCAGTTAAAGCCTAGTCCGTCTTCACGACAAAGGTCGGAACGTTGGCGCGAAAAAAAGTGTTTCGCCCAATTCCTCTGGGAGCGCACGCGAGCAGCAACCGCAACGCCACAATCGGCACGATTGTTACGATCGTCTTGGAGGAATGGAGTCAAGCAGGGATGCGTCAGCTGACGCGAGCAGGCGTGGTCAGTGGAATCCGCGTATGGATGCCGCGAAGATCGTGCAGCGTTTCGGAGACATCGTGCAACAACGATTGCTCGATTTCTTGTCGGGAGCGTCGCGGAGGACGAATATCGAGGACTTTCAGAACTCGACGGAAATCCTGAACCAGCATCTCCGCGCGGCTGCGATCAAATCCCTCGCCCGGCACGATTCGGAGGATCTCAACGGGACCACTGCCGACGCGCGAAGCCGGCACCCGCCAACCCCGATCGTGCAATTCTTGTGAGACGTCAAGCACCGAAAAACGGGAACCATCCCGCAATTTGGCACACACCAGCGGCAATGAGTGACCGTCGCTCAATAACTCAAATCGATTTGTCGCCGCCAATCCTTGCGCAACGATTTGCGAAACGTCCTGCAGATCCTGCATGATCCGCGTATACCCGTCTCGTCCGAGTCTGAGAAAACTGTAATACTGGGCCATCACTCGTTCGGGTGCGGAAGCCGCGTTGTCATCGTGATTTGTGTTGCTCAATCCAGCGGGCAATGTCGCCGGGTCGCGCCACAAAACCCACTCAGCCGTGGGTTGGACCATACCGTACTGTCCCCCCGAAACATGAATGGACTGCACGCGTGGCAAACGGAAGTCCCATGGCAATTCGGGTGTCAGAAACGGCGCCACAAAACCACCGGCCGCATCGACGTGAATCGGCACGTCGCGGCCAGTCGTGTTGTAAATGTGGGTCAGCCCGGCATTGAGTTCCGCCAGGGAGTCGTAATTGCCGGTCACATCGTTGCCCAGCACACCGACCACGCCAATCGTATTCGCATCAATCCGCGCTAACGCGCTGTCGACATCCAACATGAAACGTTCGTCGGTCGTCTCTGCGCTGCGCGTTTCGATTTCAAAGATGCGCGCAAAGTGCGCCCATGCGGGGGAGGGGGTCCGCCCCCAAATGATATTTGGACGAGTAATCGGTCGACCCGGCGTTCGGTGATGGCGGCGCCAATTCCACAGCATCGCCAGGCCGGCCAATTGCACAGCCTGTGTCCGGCTCGACACCGAGGCTCCTGCCGGCTCGGCGGTATGGAACAAATCACCCAGCATTTGCAGACAACGTCGCTCCAGCGCGACGGTCTCCTTTGCTGCGGTTTGTTGCGAAAGTTGTTGAATCAAACGCGTGAACTCTGGCTCCTGCCACGTATGACGGAACGACGATAGGTCGTAGTTCCGGTCATTCGCTAAGTGGAGTGTTTCCTGCACGTCGAGATATGCGACAGCAGCGGGGGTTTGCGTTTGTGGAAGTTGTGCGCTGACGACCGCCGCGGCTTGTGCCGGCTGGGCGATATCGGCGTGGGTTCCCCGCTGTGGGATGTGTGTGGCGTGCCGATGGATTTTGCGATTGAACATGCTTTGTCTCCGGCGGACCATAGGACCGAATCGACGCGGGGATTCGCGAGCATTCGGGCAAATGTAGGGAACATGCCGGTTTTACGTTCACAAATCGCAACGCGAACCGGAATGGCTGTGGTCTACTGGAAACATACGATGCATTTTGGCAACATGCGGCGGGTTCGCGGGCGGATACCGCAAAATTTCACCCCTCAGCCCCCGGCTTTGCCGGGCGACCGGATTGTGCCAACAGTTCAGACGTTGATTATGGGCAATTCCACCTGCCCGAATTTTTCGAAATAGTACATGAACGCCATATTATTGCTTCCGCGGGGGACGCCCACGTGCAGCAAGATTCGTTGTGGTCCGGCGTATTTTCCCTCTTCGTCTTCCTGGAACGCGCTCTCCTGCCAGATTTGCACCGAGTGAATCCCCAGTCCGGCGTTTTCTTCCGGATCGTCCGAATCACCCCCGTCAAAACGGTTTCCGGAATAATCAAAAGGCACGAGCATCAACTCTGCCGGTTCCCAATATTGAAACGGCGTCTGTTCGCGCACTTCGCTTGGCGTCGCTGGCGTGATTGTCACATCGATTTCATACCAATCGGCAGCCGCATCGTGTGCGGTCAAGTCGCGCAGATATTCCTCTGAGCTGTACTCTTCGTCTTCCTCTAAATCTTCCTCGTCGAAACCCGCCTCTTCGAGCATGGCTCGTTCTTCGGCGATTTCGTTACTGCGATCCGGAGGATCAGCCGGAGCGACGCGATGCACTTCGACGGTCGCATTCTTGAGCACCGCCGCCTTTTTGCGAAACGGCGTCATCATCAGTCGGATAAACATCCAACTCATCAGTCGCTTGAGGAAGATCACGCCCAAAAACATGACGACCAACACACAAGCCAACCCCGTCCATCCGAAATACTGATAGACCAGAATTGTGCCAATCATGCACATGATAATAAAAATAAACAGCAGCACGAGCAATTTCATAACGCAATCAGACTCCTGCTTAATATGGCTGTCACCGACCGGCGACATCACGCATTCAATTCAACCTTAGTTATCCCGCAGGGACACGCCCCGATCGCCAACGCCACCCAACCCACAAGAAACAGCAAACCACCAATGGGTGTAATCATCCCCAGCTTCGTATTGCCGGTGAGTGTGAGTACGTACAGCGACCCCGAAAATAAAACCACGCCCCCCACAAAAGACCAACCGGCAATCTGCAGGGACCGTTTCGGCTGCATCGTCGACAGTAATCCGACTGCCAGCAAGGCTAATCCGTGGTACATCTGGTAATCCGCCGCTGTGTTAAAATCGCGCAGATATTTCTGTGCAGCAGGGATTTCTCCCCCGGCAATTTCTTTGGTTTGGTCCGCGTACTTCTCGGCAAAATACCCATCCACGCCATGCGCTCCAAACGCGCCCATCACGACCGCCAAACCGGCAATTACAGCCCCAATCCACGTCCAACTCTTAGAACAACACATTAGCAAGCACCTTTATCGCCAGTTATCCGTGTTCAATCGTAACACCCAACACATCCAAAAACGCTGCCAACCAGCGGGGATGTGCGGGCCATGCTGGTGCCGTGACCAGGTTGCCGTCAACGTGCACTCCGTCGACCGGGATTTCCGCAAACTGACCGCCGGCTGCTTCGACCTCTGGTCGGCAAGCGGGATAAGCGGCGCAACTACGGCCTTTGAGAATCCCAGCGGTCGCCAACAATTGCGGGCCATGGCAAATCGACGCAATCGGCTTGCCCGTTTCCGCAAAGTGCTGCACCATCTCAAGGACCTTGCCGTCCAGCCGTAAATACTCCGGCGACCGTCCCCCCGGCACGACCAACCCGTCGTAGGCCGTCGGATCGACCGCATCGAAATCGGCGTTGAGCGTAAAATTGTGCCCCGGTTTTTCGCTGTAGGTCTGGTCCCCTTCGAAATCATGCACGGCGGTCCGCACCGAATCCCCCGCCTTTTTCTGCGGGCAAACAGCATGCACTTCCAACCCGACCATCCACAGCGCCTGAAACGGCACCATCACCTCGTAGTCCTCAACGAAATCGCCGACGAGCATTAAGATTTGTTTCGCCATGATGAAATCCTCAGCAGTTCTCTGAAATTGTGTTCCGGCAGTGCGACGGTTTCGGGCAGCCGCGCTATGTTAGAACGACAGTCGGTCCTTCCGCAACTCTTGGGGGACAGTGCCAAACGGCCCAGCCCAGCACGTAGGGTGCGTCGCGACGCACCTTTCTGCATAGGACGAGAGAACTCTGCTACAAAAAACTCGCGCAGAGACGCCGAGGCGCAAAGAAGAAAAGAAGCGAGAGTTGCAAACCCACATTAGCGAATAACCCGAAAACGCAAGGCTCCAGCAGCGAGTCGCGCACGAGACCAATCCGCGTACTTCACACACAGTGCGATCGCGACTCTGCGACAAGCATTGCAGGGGCGACCATATAGTCGCGTGGCGTGACACGGCGTCGAGAAGCCGCGCAACGAAAGGACGCTTTACCAGCCCGTTGAAGAACCAAAAACATACGCGCGTCGGGTGCCACTGCTGGCTTGTCCAGCAGTGTTTTTCTGGTCACATCGTGGGCACTGGCGGACAAACCGCCAGTGGCACCCTTTTTTAGGCGGGCGTGCTACGGCGACAAATCCATATCGGCGATGAAGTAGCTCTTCAAATCCTTGAAGACGCCGGCAGCGCGGTGTTGGAAGACGTCTTTTTTGCGGATCCAGCCTACGGGACTAATTGTGACCAGAATCTCCACTCGTTTTGCCCGTGCGCGCGTCTTGCCAGGCTCTTGGACTTCTTCCTTGCCGATGACAACCTCAATCGTCACCGGTCGTCGGCCGTCATGGTTGCCCCATCCTGGAATGACACCGCGATTGCCGAGACGCATGACGACGCGTTCGGGGGTGACTTCCAAAATTTTAGATTGGTAATCGTCGACAAAGCCCGCCAGTTTATAGACCAGCATGTCCGACGCGATGACTGCATGGAATGTGCCTTTGTACATAAATGCCTCCGCCTCTTTGGCCTCTTTTTGGGCGTTCTCGACTTGAGACTTGATGTCCAGTTCTTTGTTAGCGTACGCCCGCGTCGTATTGCGGCCGGCCCCTTTGGCTTCGTACAGTGCTTTGTCAGCGCGGCTGAGTAGATCGGTGACGGTATCGCCTGGTTCGTTTACCGCGATTCCCAATGATGCGGTCAGCTTGCGATCTTTGAGATCGGCGATTTTGAGTTTGCTCACGGCGATACGGAGTCGCTCGGCCCGCTTGAACCCTTGGTCGAGGTCCGTTGCGGGACAAATGACCACAAATTCTTCGCCGCCGTAGCGCGCCACCAACTCGCCGGAGTAGGTTTCGTTCTGTAAGAGCTTGGCAAGTTCGACTAACACGTCGTCCCCGACCGTATGGCCGAAATCGTCGTTGATACTCTTGAAGTGATCCGCATCAATGAAAATGACGCAGAACGTCTCTGCGTTCTTGCTATTTGTCGCCTCGGCCAATGTCTGTTCGAGTTGCCGTTCCATCTCGCCGCGATTGGCCGTTTGTGTCAGTGAATCACGACTGGCTGCTTCTTTGAGTTCGCGATACTGCTTGGTTTTGCCCCCTTGCCGGGAAGTATTGCGGAAGATCTCCGCGACGCCCTTCAGGACACCCTCGCTGTCGATCAACGGTACGGTCTGGACTTCCACCTCAACCAGTTCGCCACTGCGATGCCGCACCGGTAGCGTGGTGGTGACCGGCTTTCGTTCGGCCAATGCTTGGAAGAGTGGACACTTCTTGTCGGCAAGCGGTTTGCCTTTTTCGTTGCAGTATCCCAAGGTCTTGTTGGACCAGACGTTATTCAGCATGTGGTGCGGGCGATGCCCCAACAGGTCTTCGGCGCGGCGGTTCCAGACCACGAAACGTTGATCGGAATTCATCAAATAGAATCCGTCATACAGATTCTCTAATAAGTGCAGATAAGCGAATATGTGGCACAGCGCGCCGGCATTTTCGGAGTCACCGCGAAATTCACGTTCCGAGACTTCAGAGGGCAGCAAACCTTTGCTGTTCAAATGCATTCCCGTCGGCACTCGGCCATCTTCTACCCAGCGTGACAACGAACAAATGATATTTCCATCGAATTGCGTTCCCGCGCCGAGCATCAAGATCTGCATGATCTCATCGTGCGGCTTGGCCTTGCGGTAGACCTGTTCGGTCGCCAAAGAATCGTAGGCGTCGGCCACTGCTAAAATCCGCGCGCCCATATGGACGTCGCTGCCCACGCGTTGAGAATCATATCCAACACGGTCGTAGTGTTCATGGCATTGGCTGACGATCTCTATAACTTCAGGATCAACGTGATATGCCTGCAGAACGTCGTTGGCAATGTAATAATGCAGCGACATGAGTTCCGCTTCTTCGGGACTCAAGGAGCTTGGCTTAAACAGGATACTGTCTGGAACGCCGATTTTGCCGATGTCATGCAGCAGTGCGGCCACTTCCAGGATTTTCAGTTCCCGTTCTTCCCAGCCAATTTGTGATGCCATACCCAATGACAACATCGCCACGCGCCGCGCATGTTCGACCGTCGCCACATCGCGATAATGGAGCGCCGACAGCAAACTGGTCAACGCCGGGCGCGCAATGATGTCGCCGGTATCGTCTTCAGTCGTGCGGGGATGTGCCACGCAATTGTCGGACAACGTCAACAAACCCAACAAGACTTGTGAGGAGTCGGTTAGATACTGTTGGCTGTTCGAGTTAGAGGGGGCCGGTACTTCAGTGACATTCGTCATGGGGGGGATTCTCCGAGATCATCTTGGCACCGCGCACGCTCCGCAATCGCCAGAAAAGACTATCTCACGGACGGACGGAGTCAAACACATCTCCGCAACTTCCGTCCCCACAACCAATTAAGCTCCGCCGCAGACAACATTCCCTCGCCAGAGCGACGCGATTATTTCGATTAAACCAATAACGCCGGCCTACTCATTAGTGTAGGGTGCGTCGCGACGCACCTTTCTGTGCGGCAATAAAGTCCCTCCTAACAAAAACGGCGCCGGGAAACGTTTTCATTCGGCAATCAAAACCATGTGTGAACACCTTCCGGACGCATTAGATACACATCGATTGCGTCAGGCACGTCGTTTGGGCCGGCTACATTCACCACAGAAGCCGCGGAACAGTTCAGAGGGCAACCGTTGGTGATCGAAACGTCGATGTTTTCAAAATGTAGACTGCCAACATTCGACTCACTGCGTTTTCTCCACGTTCGCTGTGGAGCGTTGATGTCGAACTAATACAAAGGCATGTGGCATTCACAACGGAGCGACGGACATTTGTGATTGAGTCGCGTTATATACGCGTGGCGAAATCGCCAAAGTGCTCATCGTGGGGAATCGTCTCGGTTTCGTCGCAAAGTGCCCGATTCTCCTCAACTTAAAGGCGTTCAACCGTTCGAGGGTGTTTCATGCAGCGCTATTTTTTTGAACTACCAGGCCTATTATTCGACTTGAACACACTCGGGGGAATCGCCGTATCTCTCGTTTTTTTGAGCTTTTGCATGCTCGTTTTCCTTTAATTCAAGTATTCAAACGGCCGCCTCGACCGATCTCGTTTTTCATCTATCTCAGCTTTCTCACATTCGCGTTGGTCTTCGGCAACGAGATTTTCCATAACGAATACCTGGCGGTTCACTTAGTCCCCTGGCTCGGTTGTTGGTCGATTCTATGCACGTTGGAAGCATGGGTGCGTAAATTTGAGCCACTGGATTACGTAGCTCCGCTTTCTACCATTCTCCTAACGCTCGCCTATTGGACGTTTAATTTATTTGCATTCATCGCGGCCAGCGTTTAAGTGGTGTAGGGTGCGTCGCGACGCACCTTTCTACTTAGTACGAGAGATTACACTTTTTAAGAAATCCTCGTGCAGAGTGACTGTCTCCTTTGAATCGCGGCTCAGCAGGAGCTTCGCCCTCCCGGGTCGCTGGTTGGTATTTGCGGCGCAGGTATTGAAACGCGTTGGTTATCGCTCGAAGGGAAACAGCGGGTGGCGGCGGTTTTTGAAATCGAGCCGCTGCATGTCGGCTGTTGTGACCCCCAGGGTGTTCACACGCAACAACGTCGGGCAAACCGGAGCATAGGCGGCTGTCGGCGCGTGGACGCCTTTTGCCACTAGAATTTTGTACTCTGCCGGTTGAATCTCGCAACTTGTCAATTGCGCCAAGCTGAACGGCACCATCCGCCGCGTGGTTAACATCACCGTCGGACCCGCTGCGGTTTTCACAACAGCGGTCCGGCCCATGTCGTAATGTGTCCTTCCTCCGTGTCGCGGTTGGTCCTCGCGGAATTTGCCTTCATGCAAGCTGACGACCGTGGCGGTCGTTTGATAGGGAGCGCCGTGGCGATCATCCGTCTTGCCGCCGATGTTCAATTCAACCCTGCTACCCGGGCCGGCTGCATCGGCGATTACCACTGACTCGGGGTCGTAAATGCAGACAAACGCTTCCCCCACGCCCGCCTCACAGAGCGCGTGTAACAAAAACGTGCTGTCCCCCGGCGAACCGCCCCCGACATTGTCTCCCATGTCCAACAAACAGGCCGGCGTGGCCGAGGTGAGTGCGCGGGGCACAGCTTCGTCGATCTCTACCATTTCCGGCAAAAAATCATCGCGATGCCGGATCAAATAGTCGCCCAATTCATCGACAGTCCGTTGTGCCAGCGCCCGGTCGCCATCGGTAATGACGAGAAACGCCGACCCCATCTCTGCAACGTCGGCGTAGGGAAATCCTAAGAGGAGGCTATTCGCGATCACCCCCTCGCGATTTAACAATTCATCCGCGAAGGCGTACATTTCCCGGCAGGGAGAGTCGGACGTCAATTGCCGTTCGATGTTGATCGACACCGCTGGCAGCGCAGCGGCTTGAACGGGATGAATCTCGCCGCGCAATGTACGGATCATCAATTCCCCTGCTTGCTGTCCCCGCTGGCGTTGATCGAGATGAGGATTGGTCCGATAGGCAATCAAGGCATCACAGGCATCGGCCATCTGTTGCGATAAATTGGCGTGCAGGTCCAATGTTCCAATGATCGGCACCTCGGCCCCGACTTGTTCCCGCAACTGCGATAACCAGTGCCCGTCAAAATCAGCGTACGGTTCGCTGACCGCCGCCCCGTGTGGCGCAACAAGCAACCCATCCAATTCCCCGGCGGCGCCCACGGCATCCTGAAGTTGCCGGCACAAAAACTCTGCTGCCGCGGTGGTGATGGTTCCACTGGGTAATGCCCAGGCAAAGAACAGCGGCACCGCCTCGATGTCACTCGCATCGAGCGCCGCAAAGAACCCGCCCAATTCATGATGCGAGTCGGCATACTCCTCACGGATTGCGTCGCCGCTCAGCAAGGCCCCGTTGCGAAAATGTTCCTCCGTCGTGGGGACCGGCAAAAATGTATTCGACTCATGCTGAATCCCCAATATCCCAACCCGCATCAATCCCCACTCCCTCTCAAAAGTCTAGACGTAGTATTCGAAAAATCCCCAAACCGACGGCTTGCCGTCGCACACAGCGCCCTATGCCAAATGACGCCCCAAAGTCGTACCCGGTACGATAAAACAGGTTTTCAGTTGAACAAGAATTTACGCAAGATTCGCTACTTACCACCGATCGCACAATGCGACCGCAAGCGGTCGGTTTGGGATTTTTGAGAGCCCCCCCGGAAATCAGTGTTTCTTCTGTGTTCAATCTGTGGCTAAGTAAAACGGTCACGCATGGTTGCGGCTAACTCGCTCTGTGTCCTCCGTGCCTCCGTGGTGAATTTGAACACCCCCTCAAAGCACGCCATACTTGGCATAAGCATCGACCGCTTTCATACCATTTTTGATCGCGTCGCGTGTGATGTTTTCGGCATGCACTTTATTCCAGGCAGCGCGGATGGCTTCCTGTTCCACGGCTTGGGGCACGACGACGACCCCGTCTTCGTCGGCAAAAATTAAATCGCCGGGACAGATCGTCACGCGGTCGATTTGTACCGGTACGTCGATGTCGATCACACGTTGGCGGTGCATGCTGTCATAGACGCAGGTTCCGCGAGCAAACACAGGAAATTGCATCGCCCGCATTTTAACAACGTCGCGGACAGCGCCATCGATGATCGCTCCCACGCATCCACTGTTGCTTGCTGCGGTCGATAATAACTCGCCCCACACTCCGGACCGCCATGACCCGCCGGCGGCTGCGACGAAGACGTCGTCCGGCTGGCAACTGTCGACCGCCTGCAATTCCAGTTCGTACGGCTGCGGATCTTCATGCGCCATATCCGCCCACAACGTTGTTTTGGCGCGGCCGACGAGCGTCGTGTCGACTGTGATGGGAGGCAAGGGAACGCGCGGCGATTGATTGGAATATCCCAGTCCATCCAATGCGTCGCTGACGACCGCACTGTAGAGTTGCTCGCGCATTTGCGGGAGTGTGATTGTTGCCGGATCTTCAACGGCCATGGTCGGTGCCTTCTGTAGAAAACGTAATGCGTCGCACGCGAAAGTGAAGTAGGTACGAGTATTGGACATATTCCCGTCGACAGCCCCGACACGCAACGCCTGTTGACGCCTTTGCCTTATGTTTTGTTAAATTGCAGACTGGCCGGAAGAGCGCCCCAAACCACTGCCAATATTCACACGAGTCACAACCATGGCGAAATTCAAAGTCCTGTTAACTGACCGGCCTTGGTCGAATTGGGAGATTGAACAAAAAATTCTCTCCGCCGCCGATGCCGAAATCATCGAAGCTCCTGATTCAGATGAAGCTACGTTGGTCGCTTTGGCCCAGGATTGCGATGCCATTGGCACCTGTTGGGCGCAGGTCACCGAGGCTGTGATCACAGCAGCGCCACGCTGCCGGGGAATTGCTCGTTTCGGCATTGGTTTGGACAACATCGCCGTCGACACCGCCACGCGATTAGAAATTCCGGTCACCTACGTGCCCGACTACTGCGTCGGCGAGGTCGCGGACCATACGCTGGCGTTGATATTGGCCTGTGCCCGGAATGTGGCCTTTTTTCACGCGCGGACTAAGCTGGGGGAATACGACCTGAGTGCCGCCCCGGCCATGCGCCGCCTCAGTGAATGCGTGCTCGGGTTGGTCGGTTTGGGACGCATCGGAAGTGAAGTCGCAGCGCGGGCCCGCGCCTTCGGCATGCAGACACTTGCGCATACACCGTCGGGCAATCCTCGCAGTAGCGGTTGCGAAATGGTCGGTTTTGACGAATTGTTGGATCGCAGCGATTTTCTATCATTGCATTGCCCGTTGACTCCACAGTCGCGGGGAATGTTCGGGCTGGCGCAATTCCAACGAATGCAGCCATCCGCCTATTTGATCAATACCTCGCGAGGCGGGGTGATCGTTACGGACGATTTGTGGACCGCCTTAAAGAACAATGAAATCGCCGGTGCCGCACTGGATGTTTTCGACCCCGAACCTCCTGATTTGTCACAACCGTTGTATTTAGACCCTCGGGTGATTGTCACACCACATGCGGCGTTCGTCTCGCAGCAATCATTGGCAGAATTACGCAACCGCGTCGCGCATCAAATCGCTGATATGCTGCATGCCCGCCAACCGGAACATCTGGTCAATCCGCAAATTTGGCCGAATCCCAACTGATCGATCGCGGCAACAGGGGGGATGATGCTCAACTTCAACGAGGACAATTTGACGCTGCAAGATGTGTGACCTATATCTCTTGTAGCCTGTGAGCTCTGTCGATGTGCTGATTTGGAAACGGCAGCTCTTCAGTCGCAAATCACAGGTGTGGCACGATACCCCTCGGAGATTGCCTCAACGATGTCCTCAAATACAGACAACAACGCCGACCTGGAAGGCATGGATTTCGATTCTTTGCCTGCGGCCGAAGAAATCCAGGATGATGGCGCCTCTATGGCTGAAACAGGACAAGGTCCGCAACAACAAATCGAACTCTTGGAGTCGCAACTTCAAGAGAAGGAAGATTTGGTCTTTGCACTCACCGAGCGCCTGGAACAAGCGGCCGAACAATTAGATCGTTACCGTAGAGCCGGCGCCAGGCAGAGTCGCTCCGGTGGCGGAATGCCTAAAGAGATCGTCGAAGAGCAAAAAACGCTCTTTGACGAAATGCGGCAAATGATCGCCCAATGGGAAGCCACCCAACCGGGCGTTACCTTGGGGCGAATTGAACTGCAGGTAACCGAGCTGCGCGATCTGGTTGCCGGGAACGTCCTGGGTGAGGGAAGTGGCGGCGGTGGAATCGGTAGGGCATTGTCAGCGCTCACCAAATCCGACCCAGCTCCCGCAGCTGCCCAACCCAAAGTAGAAGCGGCACCAAACAACGACTTCAAACCGGGGAGTTGGGAGGCGCAACGCGCTGCCTTAATGGCGGGCGAACCGGTTCCGGAATCAAAACCCGAACCTGTTGCTGAAATTGAGACCTCCGCTACAGAATCAGACGACGCAGTTGACGAAGCCTCAGAAGACCTCACCAACACACCGACACCCATCGATCTCCACAGCGCCGACATCGAACAATTGCGGCAAGCTGTTCAGGAGCGTGATCGTATTATTGCCTCGCTCAAGCAACAGATCGAAGAGCAAGCAGGCTCAGGCGAAGTCGTCAAGTACGACACAATGGAAAGCATGCCGGACGAATTTCGCGAAAAGCTGGACGCTCTGGAAGAAGAGTGGAAGGACAAAATTCGCGAAACCGAAGTCGAGCTGTCGTTGGAACGCGCCAAAATTGCCCGCGAAAAAGCGGAATTGCAGCAGCAGCAACACCAAATGCAAAAGCATCGCGAAAAAATGGGCGTCACTGGCCAAGCGAATCCGGCCAACGGTGGCTCGCAAACTGGCGAAGATGCCAACAGCGGGCGCTGGCTCCGATTCCTCAAGCGCGGCAACGACGACGACTAACAGCCCGTTGGAAAACCAAACACATCCGGGAATCGGGTGCCACTGCTGGCTTGCTTAGCAGTGCTTTAGTCGGCCACAAAGTTTGCATTGGCGGACTTGTCGCCGGTTGCTCTTTGTTCAACGATCTGCAAAGCGACTTCACTGGATCAACGCTTGATCGAAAGTGCGCCCCGCCACTCGCAGACTCTGTCAGCGGAGTCGTGATTCTTTTTCGATACCGGCATAGGGAAGCGGCTCGCGGAGATCATCGGATTCCGGCACTGCCGTCAATTGCGAGATCGTTTGTTTGGTCTGCGGAATCGATTCGCCGCCGGGCAAATGCACGACCATCTGCATCACCTGCTCGACGCGGCTATTTTGTGGCAACCCCGTGTGACGGTCAATCGTACAACGGCCCGAAATCCGCCCGCCGACAATTTGTAATTGCACATCTCCGAGTTCCTGCGCTGCCTGCGGCGTCACGGTACCTCCGACTGCCAGTTCTACCAACGATTCCTGCACCTCATCGATGGTATACGTCAATTGCAAGTTCACTGGCAGCGGTTGGTGAATCTTTCGTTCGCGTTGCCAAGTCTTGCCGCGCACTATCGTGTCCAGCGGCAACAGGCCCATGCCGTCGTCAATAAAATTCGCCAGATAGTCTTCCTCGGTCATCCCGGCCAGTGAGTTCCAAACGAAGGTGCGCTGTTCAGGCGACGCATTTTGCAGGCAGGATTGCAAGAAGTCTTGAAACCCGACAAGATTCCGTAATCGATTTTGCTTGTCCAACCAAAACGAAAAACCGTGGCCGGGCAATCCTTGATAAGCTTCCGCTTGAGGCGGCACGGGACTGTTGGGTTGGTCCGAGTCGTAATTGATTTCTTGTCCCGGAATATCCTGCACCAATTTGACATTTTGATACCGCACGTTGAACAGCGTGTCTCCGGCGTTTTGTTGAGAGCTGGCAACCTGCAACTCATCGCCGCCGACTGTATCCTCGACTTCCAACGTCAAGCCAATCGTCAACCGTGAACTGCCGCTGGTCGCACCGACGGCGCGATCCTGCGTGATGCGTTGTTCTACGGTTTTCAAATACGCATAGCGATTGCCAATCCGCAACCCGCTTTGAGCGGGCGCAACCACCACCGCCGGCGGTGCGACGTCATCAAGATACGAGGCCGGTAGCGCGGCTGTCTGTTCGGATTCGGCCTCTGCCTTGTCGTCGCTGTCAGCCGACTTGCCAAACCAACCGGAACTCGAAACCAAAAGCGCGATACCCAAGCACAAGGTGGCGATTGGCAGGATTCGTGATTTCAACATGAGGATTTCAACAGCCAATAAAAAAGTCGTCGAAGTCGTAGGGACCTCGCCGCTGTGATCGGCCGTTGTTTTGAGATACACGGCGTTCCGCATACAGCGAGGGAGGCGGAACATACCAATCAATCCACATCTTGGAAACCCGGAACCGCCGCTCCTCACCAATTTCTGATTCCGATTGAGGAGAATTCCCAATCCGATAAATCGCCACTTCAAGAGGGGGCCACTGACATAGAGGGGGTGCCACTGGCTTTGCCAGTGCCACGAGAAATCTCGCAATGACTGATAAAACACTGGCTTTGCCAGTGGCACCCCGCTATCTCAAGGAGTGATAAAGCACGTGGTGAGATACGGGAATGCTATCTCATTTCGGCGATTTATCTGGCAGATCCGCGACGCGAAAATCAATCGTCTTTCGCGATGTGATATCCTGCGGACGCTGTTTGACGAGGTGGATGCGCAAGATTTCGTAAGGGGACAAATCTTGGTGTTGCTGCGCCAATTCAACGATCCGTTTCGTCGCCGCCTCAGCGAGCGCCGCGTTGACTTCCTCGCCGGGGTGAAAATCGACTTTCACCACAATCCGCAATGTCATTGGCGAGCCTTTGTGCTGGCCCCCCTCGATCTGCGGGACCGACTTGGGGAATTCCGCTGCCAAGGCCTTCTTCAGTTCAATGAACGGAGCGTTGTGCCAAATCGCATAGGACACGCAAATCGTTCCGCCGATGATACCCAGAATAAACATCGACATGACCACCAATCGACCCGATATCGTGCGGGGGGCGGCGTCCGTTTGCGTCTCGTCGGTGTCAGAGGAAGACATATTTCGTTGGGTCACAATTTTGCGTGGCAGCGCCACTAGTCTTTATTATTACAGCTAGAAATTAGGGTACCACTGACTCTGCCAGTGTACTGTAAGTCGTCCCGGCCTCTCGTTTTCGACTTGCACTGGCAAAGCCCTACTGAAGTCGCGCGAGTTGATCGAGAAGCTGGGGCAAGTCGAGGGGCGAATCGGGTGGATCAAACTCTTGCGAATCGCGGATCACGCCGCTGATATCGACCAGAAACATGACCGGCACAAACGGTCCCGTTTCGGGAACCGAAACACCCCACTGCTTCTGTACAGCATAGTCGACATCGGCCAGGATGGGAAAGGGGATCGAGCCGCCGCCCCATTCCGCCATCGTTTCCGACGGCGCCCCGCTGACTGCCACAATCTCAGCGTTGGCTGCCCGAATTTGCGGATAGGCGTCGCGGAGCATCACCAATTGGCGGACGTCCTCGGGTCGCTTCTGAGCATCAAAAAAAAGCACGATCAGCGACCGTCGGCCGAGATACCGTGCCGTGCGGTGCCGCTCTTTGCGTTGATCCAGCAACACGATCTCTGGGGCAGGGCGGGGCTGAAATCCCCCCGACCCGTCCTTTCGCCAAAGCGGCCCATACGCCGTTCGGATCACAATCACGGCCACAATCAACACAGCCGCCGCCGGAATCACCCACACAATTTTCGGCAAGCCGCTGCGCGGCGTTTGGGATTCCTCAGCAAGTTGGTCGTTGGTCTCGGTCATGGTGGACTGAAGCGATAAATCGCGATTTCGGCGGAGTGGAAAAGCACATCGTGCAGCGTAACGACTAACCAAGATCATTACCACGTTGCCTGAAGTCTCCTTGTGCGTTGTAGAGAGATTGCCGGCGGAATCAATCACCTTGGCCTACAAAAAGTTGAATCGCCAAACCCAGGCCACCCTGTTATCATGCGATGGTTGTCAGGTCGTTGCCGGTCATGAGGGGATATTTGCGGTCGATGTCGAGATTTGGACCCGCTTGGTGGAATGCAATTAGAGCCCGTATCGGAGGCCGCGCTGCACGTGCCTTTGCGCAATCGGCGCTCAACGTTCGCCACGTCAATGCACTTGAAACTGAGATCAAAAAACTCACCGATGCTGAACTGCGCAAGGCCAGTTTAGACCTCCGTTGGCGGATCAAGGGAGGCGAAACCCTTGAGAAAGTCATGCCCCGCGCATTCGCCATCGTCCGTGAGGCCGCACAACGTACCGTCGGACTGAGACACCACGACGTGCAGCTGCTGGGGGGGACCGCCATGACCCGCCGTGCCCTCATCGAAATGGAACCGGGTGAAGGCAAAACCCTGGTTGCCACGCTCCCGGTCTACCTCTATGCCCTGGCCGGACAGGGCGTGCATGTGATGACCGTCAACGACTATCTCGCCCAGCGCGATGCCGAACTGATGTCGCCCGTTTACAACCTGTTGGGCATGCGGGTCGGAGTGACCAATCCCGATTTCGATAAGAACACCCGCCGCGCCGCCTATCAATGCGATATCACCTACGGAACAGCAACGCAGTTTGGCTTCGACTTTTTGCAGGACCGGTTGGCAATGGGGGGCGAGGCAACCGCGTCCGGTGCGGCGGATTTATTGTTCGGTGAGAAGGGCAAAACCGAAACGCCCATGCAACGCGGGCATTATTGCGCCATTATCGACGAAGCCGACAGCGTCCTGATCGACGATGCCCGCACCCCGCTGATTATCAGTGCCCCAAGTTCCGAGCCGGAACAACAGGTCGTCGATACCTACGAATGGGCGGCGCGGCATGCCGGCGAGTTTCAGGATCGCGAGGACTTTACCCGTGATCCGGAAAAGAAAACCATCGAATTGAAACGCGAGGGACGTTGGAAGGTTCGTGCGCTGCCGATGTCCAATCTCGTCCGGCAGATGCCGCTGGAGGAACTGTACGAATACATCGAGCGGGCGATCAAAGTTCTCATCGAATTTCAGTGTGATCAGCAGTACGTCGTAATGGATGGCGAGATTCAACTCGTCGACGAAGGTACGGGGCGGATCATGCACGGCCGCAAACTCCGCGGCGGATTGCACCAAGCTATCGAGGCTAAGGAACGCGTGGCTGTGACGGTCGGCACCAGCCAAGCGGCGCGGACGACGATTCAAAACTATTTTTTAAGGTACAAAAATCTCCTCGGCATGACGGGAACGATTTGGAGTTCGCGCTGGGAAGTCCGACGGATCTACAACCTGACCGCCTTGAAAATTCCCACGCACTATCCATCAAAACGCAAACGCCTGCCGGACCAAATGTTCACCCAAGCCGAGGCGCGTTGGCAAGCGGTCGTCAACGAAGCGCGGAAATTGCATGAACAACGACGGCCGGTCTTGATCGGCACGCGCTCCATTGATGCGTCGGAGCATATCAGCAAACTGCTCAATGAAAACGGTGTTCCGCACACCATTCTCAATGCCAAGGAACATGCCAAGGAAGCCGAGATTGTTTCCAAAGCCGGAGAACTCGGCGCCGTGACCATTGCCACCAACATGGCCGGCCGTGGAACCGACATCAAAGTTTCTAAAGAGGTCGATGCCATGGGGGGCCTGCATGTCATCGGCACCGAACGGCATGACTCGGAACGGGTCGACAACCAACTGATCGGTCGCTCCGGCCGCCACGGTGCACCCGGCTCCAGTCAGTTTTTCCTCTCGCTGGACGACCAATTGCTAGAAGGCTACGGCACTGCTAAAGCGCGGCGCATTCGCGAAAGTTACCGCTCCGCAGCTTCCAACGGCGGCGTCCAAAAGGACCGCCTCGTCAAATTGCTCCGCAAAGCGCAACGCAGGATCGAACGCAAACATTCCCGCGGACGCACACAAATGATGAAATTCGAAAAACGCCGCACCGAGATGCAAGAAAACATGGGCCTCGACCCATTCCTCAACACCGCAGAATAACCCCACAAGGAAGGATGCGTCGCGAAACCGCAACTCAGGGTCGCTGTTATTTTCTAGCCACGGATGAAACACAGATCAAACACAGATTTTCAGGCGTGAAACCAAAAATCCCAAACCGACGGCTTGCCGTCGCAATGTGCGATCCGAAGCCAATGATGTCCCAGAGCGTCTGATTCAGTGGTCATTCGCGGAAGTCTCCGCAGGCATTTCTCCCTCAGTACAGACTTTGGCAGTTTTTTAGCGTAGCGATTACAATTCCAATGCGCATTCACCCGAAGTATGCTGCGCAAGGCTTGAATCAGCGGTGAATTACGCAACCATCACAAACGGAAAAACCGTTCTTCATGACGACCACTGCCGAACGAGCCGTTCGTACATTTCGCCTTATTCCAGGCTAGGCGGCATTTCCGTTGGACGGATTGCCATGCATCTGGCAGAATACATCTACCGAAGGCCTGCTCACTCTCGGATGATACGATCGTGTAATCGCGACAACGTTAATTTTCGTAGCGATCAGAACACGAAGCCCGTTGGGGTTTCGTGCGGAATCGGCAAATTGCCGCATGACAAATTAAAGTGGTCATTCCACTAGGACTTTCATGTCTACGACTGAAACCGCCGGCGCCAGCCAAATTGAGAAAACCAAACAGCAGATCCGCCGTCTGGTGAGCGAGATTGCGCGGCTGTCGGAGACCGATGTCTCGGACGAGGAGTATTTCCCCAATTATCTGGGGCGAATCCTGGCCGCCTTAGCGGCGCCCGCCGGAGCGGTATGGCTCCGCAATGATGCCGGCGCTTTGGAACTTGTGTATCAAATCAATTTGCAAGAAGTTGGTTTTGATCAACTTGGCGAAACTGGACAACAAACACACGGCCGCTTGCTGGGGCAAATTCTCACCAACAATCGCGGAGCTGCGATCCCGGCCAAGAGTGGAGGAACCGATCCCGGCAGCCCCGGCAACCCGACCGACTATCTCATCGTTGCCAGTCCCTTGACCGTCGATGGTACAGCCGAAGGCCTCGTGGAAGTCTTTCACAACCCCTCGGCGGCGCCCGTCGTGCAACAAGGCTACGAACGCTTTTTGAACCAGGTCTGCGAACTTGGTGCGGGTTTCCTCAAAAACCGCCGCCTGCGGGGACTCGTCGACCGCCAACATCTTTGGTCGCGATTAGAATCCTTCACACGGCAGGTCCACACCTCGCTAAAAACCAATGCCGTTGCCTACACCGTTGCCAACGACGGACGTCGGCTCATCGGTTGCGACCGCGTCAGTGTCGCGCTGCGGCATGGTAAAAAAATGCGGATCGAGGCCATCAGCGGGCAGGATGTCGTCGACCGCCGCGCCAATCTCACACAACTGATGTCGGCACTGGTCGATTCGGTCGTCTTCGCCGGTGAACCGTTGGTCTATACCGGTTCAACCGACGATCTTCCCCCGCGAATCGAAGAGGCCCTGCGGGACTATGTCGACGAAGGAAGTTCCAAAGCGGTGTTTGTCATGCCGCTCAAAGAAACCCAAGACGATCCCGAAGCAGAGAGCCGCTATTTTGGTGCGTTGGTTGTTGAGCAGATCGAGGACAATCAGCCCGAACCGCAGTTGCGAGAACTAGCCGAGATCGTCGTGCGGCACAGCGAAACCGCACTGTTTAACTCGCAGCGGTACCAACGCGTGTTTCTGCTGCCCGTTTGGCAATGGATGGGAAGTCAGGTTTCTAAACTCAAAGGCCGCGGACTGGCGAAATTCCTGGCGGTGTTGATGTTGCTGGCCGGAATCATTGGTGTGCTCACGCTTGTCCCGGGTGAGTTTCGTCTAGAAGGCGACGGGAAATTGCAACCCAGGATCCGCCGCGACCTATTTGCCAGCGAAGCAGGGACCGTCCGCAATATCCGCGTGGACCATGGCGATCGTGTTCATCCGGGCGACGTTTTGGTCGAGATGGAAGATCTCAACCTCGAAAGCCAACTTCAAAAGGCCCAAATTGAATTGCATCGCGCCGAAAGCGAATACAACATCAAACGCAATCAGCGTAATGCCGAGGGAATTTCTGAGCAGGAAAAAATCCAAATCACGGGCGATTTAATGTCGCTGGATGCCAATCGCGAAAGCTTAAAAGCCGATGTGGAAGCGCTCCAGCAACGCAAACGGAACCTCAAAATCATCTCTCCCATCGAAGGGGTGGTCACGACCTGGGGCATTGAGGAACGCATTGCCAATCGACCCGTCCAACCCGGAACGTTGCTGGTCAGCGTCGCCGACGACCAAAAATCTTGGGTGTTGGAAGTCAAAGTCCCCGAGGACCGCGTCGGCCACATCCTCCGCGCACAACAAGAATTGAAACCGGGGGAACAACTCGATGTGACGTACGTCCTGGCCACCAATCCCGAGCGGCGTTATCACGGCAAAGTCGAAAAAACCGCCATGATCACTGAAGTCGTCGAAGAAGACGGAAACGTCGTCCTCTTGACGATCACGCCCGACCCCGAAGACATGCCCGATAAACTCCGCCCCGGTGCTGAGGTCAAAGCCGGCATCATCTGCGGCGAGCGTCCCCTAGGCTACGTCTACTTCCACCCCGCCATCGATGCTTTCTATTACAACGTCAAGTTCTGGTTAGGCTACTGACAAGGTAGGGTGCGTCGCGACGCACCTTTCTGAGTAGTACGAGAAATTCCCAACCAGAAAAAAACCTCACGCAAAGTCGCAGAAATCGCAAAGAGGAAAAAAGCAAACAAAATCGCAAACCCACGTATAAAAAAACCGGGAAGGCGAGGCTCCCGCCAAGCCGCGCACAACCGATCCACGTCACACAATTCCGTAACTTCACCCAACAACATACCCCCTGTCCCTTTGCGACAAATTACATTTAGCCTTGGAGGAAACATTTTCAGGGTGGCAGCGATTGCCAACGGCAATCGGTGTGCTGTAGGCACAAGACGCATCAGTTTCAGCTGTCCCTGCCATTGAGACTCGACTCGTAACAGAGCGCGGATATTGCGGCTTCTTGCGGGCTGCGCCCGCCCCGATGTCTGCGCCATCGCGGCTACCCCGAACTTTTATCAATCGTCCTCCACAGAAAGGTGCGTCGCGACGCACCCTACAAATCAACCAATCTTCTTCCCGATGTGAACTATGGCTCGCCCCAACTCCTCAATGGCTGCCTCGATCGAACGGCCGGTGATTTTGCGCCGCCGTCCCGATTTGGTCGTCAGCGAGCAACGCTACGAGGGGCGGACCTACTACCTGATTAAGGACCCGGTCGGGCTGAAGTATTACCGGTTTCAGGAAGAGGAATACAAAATTCTCGCGTCGCTCGATGGCGTGCGGAGCCTCAAGGAAATCAAAGACGAATTCGAGGCGGAATTCATTCCGCAAAAAATCACACTTGAGGAATTGCAGCAATTCATCGGGCGGCTGCATGAATCGGGAATGGTCATCAGTGAGGCAGCAGGGCAGGGGGAGAAGCTGCTCAAACGCCGCGAGGACCGCGCCAAAAAACAATTGAAGTCCACGCTGTCGAACGTGCTGTACATCAAACTCCCCGGTTTCGATCCCGCGCGGGCGCTCAATTGGCTGTATCCCCGTTTCGAATGGATCTACACCCCGTGGGCGCTGGCCTGTGTTGTCCTGCTGGCGCTCTCTGCTTTGACGTTGGTGTTGGTGAATTTCCATGAGTTCCGCGGTCGTCCGGAAATGGAAAGCTTTCACTCCTTTTTCAACATGAAAAACATCGTCTGGCTGTGGATCGCCATGGGGATGACAAAAATCGTCCACGAGTTTGGTCACGGCCTGACTTGTCATCATTTTGGCGGCGAATGCCATGAAATGGGGATGCTGTTTCTCGTGCTCTCCCCGGCGTTGTATTGCAACGTTTCAGACTCCTGGACGATGCCCAACAAATGGCACCGCATCGCCATCAGTCTGGCCGGAATTTACGTCGAAGTGGTGCTCGCCTCGATCTCTACGTTCATCTGGTGGTATTCCGCACCCGGCTTGATCCACAACATCGCCTTTAGCACCATGTTTGTCTGCTCGGTGAATACCATCTTGCTCAACGCCAACCCGCTGATGCGGTTCGACGGTTACTATGTGATGAGCGACTGGTTGGAAATTCCCAACCTGCGAACCAAGGCGAACCAACTGCTGCAACGGACCGCCGCGCAGGTCTGCCTTGGCCTGGAAATGCCCGCCGATCCCTTCATGCCCAAATCTCGCAAAGGGTGGTTTATTACCTATGCGATCGCCAGTTGGTGTTATCGCTGGATGGTCACGTTCGGGATTCTGTTGTTCTTGTACACGTTTCTCAAGCCGTACAAGTTAGGCGCCATCAGCGCAATGATGGCCACCGGTATTGTCATCATGATGTTTGTCATGCCGGTCGTCAAAATGGTGAAGTTCATCTTTACTCCGGGAAGGTTGGAAATGATCAAAAAATTCCGGGCCACGGTCAGTGGAATCGTCGCTGTCGCATTGCTGGTCGGCTTTTTAATGATCCCGGTGCCCAAGCGAGTCAATACAGTCTTTACCGTCCGACCTCGTGACGCCGAAGCGGTGTTCGTCAAAGGGGGCGGACGTATCAAAAACGTGCTCGTGCAACCGGGGGATCAAGTCAAAAAAGGGGACGTACTCGTTGAATTGGAAAACGAGGACTTCAACTTCGAACTGCGCGCACAGGAACGTATTGCCACCGACCAAAAATACGCGGAAGTGGTTTATCGCAATCTGGGTAGCAAATTCGGCGGAGAAAGAGCCCAATCCGAGGAGCTGTATCAAGACGCCCTCAAACAAGTCGAAATCCGCCAGGAGCAGATCGAAGACCTCCGCGTCACAGCACCGGTCGACGGAACTGTGTTTCCGCCCGAAGTTGTCTCCGAACCGCCCCATCACGATATCTATGAAACGCTCCCCCGTTGGCATGGGAGTCCGCTCGACAAACGCAACCTTGGTACTTTCTTGGAACCGGGCACGTCCGTTTGCACAATTGGCGATCCTCACCAAAAAGAGGCGATTCTGATCATCGACCAATCCGAAATTGAGTTCGTTCAAGAAGGTTTTCCGGTCTACATCAAATTCGATGCGTTCCCTGACAAAACCTTTCAATGCAAAATCGAACAGCTTTCGCGGCGCGTGATGGACGACTCACCCAGCCAACTCTCTAACTCTCTGGGAGGTGAACTTGCCACGACCCAGGATTCCTCCGGCCGCATGAAGCCGCTCAATACCTCCTATCAAGCACTGGTCTTCATCCAAGATCCAGAGGGCGATTTTCCCATGGAACTATTGGTGTCCGGTTTAAAAGGCCGCGCTAAAATCGAATGCAAACGCCGCACCCTGGCACAAGTCGCTTGGCGGTATCTCGCTGAGACGTTCCACTTCAGGTTGTGAAACAAATGGCAGAAGCGGCAAATCTTAGCATGCTTCTTTCGTCCCGCGGCAACGACTATTTCCGTCACGTTTGTTTGTAATCCATCACGACTCCCCGAATTAAGACGTCTCGCCACTTATGCCGCCATCGGCCATCATTGTGCTCGGTTCTGTGAACACCGATTTAGTCATCCGTTCACCACGGATTCCTGCTCCTGGAGAAACGGTTCTGGGGGGCGAATACTTTCAGGCGCCGGGCGGCAAGGGAGCCAACCAAGCCGTCGCCGCTGCCCGTGCCGCCCGCGATCCGGTCACCTTTATTGCTGCAGTCGGGGATGACGAATTCGGACGCGCTGCGCTTGATAATTTCTCTCGCGAAAACCTCGTCAGCCAGTACATCACGACCGTGCCCAACCAACCCTCCGGTGTGGCGCTGATTTTTGTGGATGAACAGGGCGAGAACGCGATCAGCGTTGCCTCCGGCGCCAACCTGCATCTCACCCCCCAGCACGTCGACGCCCTCCCCGAGAACCTGTTCGCCGCCGCAGGGGTGTTTCTGTGCTGTTTGGAATCCCCCGTAGAAACCGTCGTCCGGGGACTACAGCGCGCGCGAGCTGCCGGACTGGTCACCATCCTCAACCCCGCACCAGCGCTCCCTGAAATCGCAACTCCTGATATCCTGGCATTGGTCGACGTGCTGACCCCCAATGCCGGTGAAGCTGCGTTGCTGACCGGGAGGGACGATGTTGAGGAGGCGGCGCAGCAGTTGCGCAATCTCGGATGTGGTTGCGTCATCACCACCTTGGGGCCCGACGGTTGCCAGATCACGGGTGAAACAAATGTGCGGATCCCGGGCCGGAAAGTCACCGCCGTCGATACCACCGCTGCCGGAGACGCTTTCAACGGCGCACTTGCCGTAGCAGTCTCCGAAGGCCTGGCGCTGGAACAAGCTGCACACTGGGCAACCGCCGCCGCCGCACTTGCCGTCACCCGCTCCGGCGCGCAACCGTCTCTGGCCTACCGCGACGAAATTGAGGCAGCCGTATCGAAAAAGGGCGATTAACGCCCCGTGTCAATCAACCCTGTGAAATCAACGATTGTGTTGCAGTTCACAGTCACCGTGCACCCTAAGTCTCATAATTCTGCCGTGCGCGTAGAGAACGCCGTTTCACATGCCGCGAACCAGCCGATTTTCAAAACACCTTTCCCAAACACCACAGCACGATATTTTCCAGAAAGCGAATTCCATGAATCGAATACACATTCCGTTGACACTGCTGGCCATCGCCTGTGGACTATTTTGGACAGGCGGCGAACTTCGCAGCGCAGAAAAGGAAACCAAACCACCCGCCGTCGGCGAAAAGGCCCCCGATTTTGAACTCGCGACTTTGGACGGTAAAAAGCACAAACTGAGCAAGCTGATTGAAGACGGACCGGTGGTGGTCGTCATGCTCCGCGGCTTTCCCACCTACCAATGCCCGCTCTGCTCCCGGCAAATGACCGAATTTCTCAACGCCGCCAAGGGGTTCAACGAGACGAAATCGACGGTCGTGTTTGTGTATCCCGACAACAAAGATGGGGTGGCCGAGCATGCTCAGCAATTCATCAAGGGAAAGAAGTTTCCCCCGAATTTCCTGTTTCTGCTCGATCCCGATTTTGCGTTCACCAATGCCTACGGATTGCGTTGGGAAGGGGAGAAGGAAACCTCGTATCCTTCGACATTCATCATCGATGGGGATCAGAAAGTCACGTTTGCCAAAATCAGCCGGACACATGGCGGACGGACGAAAGCCAAAGAAATCATCGCTGAACTTGGCAAATGAGTTGGGTAGGGACGGACTGTAAGTTCGGCCGTCGGATACAAAAAACGCTCGGCCCCCCGGTATCGTGACCTGGGGGCCGAGCGCTATTCTCGTGTTCCCAAACTGCGGAGAACATTATTCCGTAGCAGCGATCTCACCATACACCTTGAAGTGCACCGGTTCAGAACGCCCGGCGATGCGGACGTCGAATTCCTCCACGAACTTGCCCATGGGCGAGTCCCCTTTGAGGTGAATCGGAATCACGTGCACGTTCTTTTCATCCGTCGGCGATTGCCAGGCAAATGCCGATTCATCGGCGCCCGACGTGATCTTTTCGATCATGATCGCCTTTTTCCCGCGGACCACGAATTGCACCGTTTTTTTGTCGCCCGGGTGAAGTTTGCCCACCGAAGCGGTTTGCGGTGAAACGATCACGTCCGGGGCGATTTTCCCTTCAACCAAAACCGTCACTTGCGACGATTCCCCGCCCACGGTCTCTAGCACGACTTGATCGCGGAAGTCTCCCACCGGTGCCGTCGGTTTCAACAGAACCGAAACTTCATAACCCGGTTTTCCGTTTGCATTGGGCGTGACGCTCACGTCCAAGTGTTCGTTGTCCGTATGCGCGCTGCGGACCTTCCAGTTTGGCGAATGTGCATGGGAAACCTGCACCTTTTGTCGCCATCCCGTTCCATAATCGACCGCCCCGAAATTCACACTCCCCGGCGCGAGAATGATGTCCGGTTGAATGTATGCCGTGATCGGAATCCGCACTTCAGCCCGCTGTGGTTTGTCGAATGTCACAATCACATTCGAGTTCTTGCGGTGCGAAAACTTGTGCGTATTCATCGTGATTTCGATGTACGTCGATTCGTTGCTTTTGAGCGTCGTTTTTTCCGGTTCAGCGGCCGAGCAACCGCAGGTCGTGCGGACATCGGCAATGTGCGTATCATCCCGCCAATGACTGGTGATCTTAATCCGAGCCTTGGCAACCGAGCCTTTGGGGACCGTGCCGAAATCCTGATTCAGGCGATCGAACATCTTTTCTGCCCACGTCAACTCTGCGGCCTGTGCCGAAACTGCCGAGCACAGCATCAAGCAACAGACCGCCACTGCCGCCGGTCTCCCTTTCTGCAAAAGTGTGGCAGGGGTAATCGTGCATAATTTGAACATCATGGTCCTCCTCTTTGGATGAATCGGCCATTCCGTTGTCAGTCTCCCTGCCCACCTTGGCACGTTAAGTCGTAACAATTTCACCAGCCGGACCGACCGCGCAGCAGACACCGCAGATGCAAGAAATATAGAAATCGCCCGCGATGAAAGAAAGTCGCCGCCGGTCGTCACTGCCCAGTTATGATTCGTCAAACGGTTAGCGCGTCTGACCCAGAAGCGCGAGCCCCGTTCGTAAATGTTTTCGAATCTGCTAACTTCAACATACCCGACTCTTGGGGGCTGTGAAGATGAATTTCCAGGATTTCACAAAATCAAATCACCGTGAAAGCGAGTTTCGGCCGGATTGGTGGCCTGGGAAAACTTTGCCTCCGCACACAACAGTGGAGCAAACCGAACGACGCACCAAGTTTGTTCAAACGCCAGACCCACCGCCACGCCGGTAAACAGATCGACCTAGCCAACCTGCCACTGAATACCGCTCGGGCCCAATACCCACTAAACACGTTTGCCGAATTGTGGTTACATCGAAACCGGTTTGCGTCGAATCCACTTTAGTAATACGGCAATTGCCACCAACGGAATAGCCAGGACGCAAATCCAAGGAGCGACGAAAACCACGGCCAACACGATCGATTGCGCCAATTCGCTAAACGATTCAATCGACGATGACCAAGTGCGTTCGATGCGCGTTGTGAACGTTGCCGATTGCACAGGTGCGTAATTGTGGATCTCCTCGAATCGAAGTGTGACCGTCGAATAGGCCGTCAGATCGGCGATCACGCGGAGTTGACCTTGCAGTTGTTCCACTTGCTCCCGAACCCGCGAGATCTCGCGTTCCACGGCCAAGATTTCCTCCAACTTGCCGCTGTGCTGATCTAGCAATTCCTTGAGTCGCTGCTCTGCTTGTTGTTGATTGGCCAGCCGCGCCTGCAGGTCATAGAATTTTTCGCTGACGTCCTGGGCCGTTTGGCTTTCGCTACGAACTTCTCCCAATAGTCGACTTGCAACAAGAAACTCTTCGAAATTCTCAGCTGGAATGCGGATTGTCCAATACGCGTGCCGTGGCACGTTGGCGGTGCCAGATACTTGAGAATCTGCAACAAATGCATCGAAGCGGCGGATGATCGCCTGCACCTGTGCGGGGACACCGGAGAATTCTTCGGCGACGATATTCAAGTCAGCGCGGTAGATGATCTTGTGTTCAAGTTTCCCCGCTTGAGCCAAGTCCCCCTCGCCAGCCGCCACTTTGTCGCCGCGTGCAGGCGCAACAGCGAGAGCTGTTTTTTTCTCGATTCCCTCTGCTGCACCGCAACCGGCCAACAGAAGCAGACCTCAAAATCTAACCATGGAGACGCCCCTTTAAAACCTCAATGAAAGATTCGCGATCGCACAACGGTAAGATCCCCCATGCATGCCGTTTATTCCCTGACGCTACGCTATTGATCAAATCAATTCACGTTTATACTGTAAACCAACGGCCAACCCAAAATCGTAACCACCCACCACTCGGCGACCCCCTCTCCCTCTGGGAGAGGGCCGGGGTGAGGGTTTTCGCACCAAAATCAGGCGCCCACCAGCATGAACAACGCAAACACAATCCGCTGGACACATTTTCTGCCTATACTCGTAATCCTCTGTGCGTTTTCGCCGACCCCGACCAGCGCCGCCGATCCTGCCCCCGTGCGGCCCAACATCCTCTGGATTGTTGTCGACGATATGTCGGCTAACTTTTCCTGTTACGGAGAAACGTTGATCGAAACACCACATGTCGATCAACTCGCCCGTGAGGGTGTGCAGTTTAATCAGGCGTTCGTCACCGCTCCGGTCTGTTCCACCTGTCGTTCGGCCTTTATCACCGGCATGTACCAAACAGCGATTGGAGCGCATCATCATCGCAGTGGACGCGGCGAAGAAAAAATTCACCTCCCGCCCGGCGTCGAACCGATTCCGCTGTTGTTCCAACGCGCCGGCTATTACACGACCATCAGCGGATGGCCGATCCGTCCCAATCGACTCGGCAAAACCGACTACAATTTCGAGTGGGATCCAGCGATGTACGACGGGTCCGATTGGGCCAAACGCAAACCGGGACAGCCCTTCTTCGCCCAAATCCAACTCCCCGGCGGAAAACTCCGCGGCGGCACCCGGCAATCGGCACAAAAATTTGCTCAAAAGGCAAAGCAAAAATTCGGAAGCAAAACCGATCCCGCCGACGTAACGCTTCCTCCCTATTACCCCGACACACCGGTGCAGCGTGAAGACTGGGCCGCCTATTTGGATTCCGTCCGCGAAACTGACCGCGTTGTCGGGGAGATCATCGCGCGGCTCAAGGACGAAGGCGTTCTTGATCAAACGCTCGTGCTGTTCATGACCGACCACGGCATCAGCCACGCTCGCGGCAAACAGTTCTTGTACGAAGAAGGAATTCATGTCCCGTTCATCCTCCGCGGCCCGGGGATTGTTGCGGGAACCATTCGGGAAGACTTGATCGAACACATCGACATGGCGGCCATATCCCTCGCAGCTGCGGGAATTCCGTTGCCTGAAACCATGCAGGCGCAGGACGTACTTGCCGAAGACTATCAACCCCGCGAAGCCATCTTTGCCGCCCGTGACCGCTGCGACGAAACGGTCGAACATCTGCGTTGCGTGCGGACGGATCGATTCAAGTACATCCGCAATTATTTGCCTCAACGACCGCACCTCCAGCCGTGCGCCTACAAGGACCACAAATCGATTCTCATCGATCTGCGTCGCGCTTTCGCTGCCGGTGAATTGAACGACATCCAGAAACAACTCTTCGCTCCCACCCGACCGCCGGAAGAATTGTACGATCTCGAAAATGATCCGTACGAAATTCACAATCTAGCCGACGACGCAAAATTCGCCGCGCCATTGACCGACATGCGAAACCGCCTCGACGATTGGATTGTCCGCACCAACGACCACGGCCGGAATCCCGAATCCGAAGCCATGTACGACAGCGACATGGCTCTGTACCTCAATTCCCGCCGTCGCCGCGGATCGACCGAAGATCTTCAAGAATTGCAGAACAACATCAATCAAATGAAACGTTGGGCCGCCGAAGGCAAATAAGATTCCGCCGCGCCCACACCGGTTTCGCCCCCACCCCATTGCGCACACCACCACAAACTCGCGATGACAAACACCCTGGAATGTCCGATCGTTGTACTGCTCGGCGGCGGTGTCGAAAGCACGTCGTTGGTCAGCCGTTTTCTCAGCCAGCAGCGACGCGTTATTCCCGTGCACGTGCATTGCGGCTTGGTTTGGGATGACGCGGAGACGCTCTTCGTTCAACGATTTTGCCAGGCACGCGCATCAGATAACTTGGACCCGCTCATTCAATTTCAAATACCCCTCGCCGGTTGGCTCGACGATCACTGGGCCGTCACCGGAAACAACATCCCCCGTGCGGGAGCTAGTGGCCACGATTTGGAAATCCCCCTGCGCAATCTCACACTGTTGAGTTTTGCGCTCCCCAAAGTCGCGCATCTGCCGGAATTTCAATGCGCCCTCGGTACCACGGCCGACAATTCCTTTCGCGATGGCAGCCGCGAATACTTTGACCGTTCGCAGGAACTACTCAGCCTCGAAGCGGGCCGCCCGATTGAAATCCTCACCCCCTATATTCAAATGACCAAGACCGACGTCATTCGCGTGACCGATCGCGACACCTTGGCGTGCAGCTTCTCCTGCGTCGATCCTCGCGACAACCAACATTGCGGACGCTGCATCAAATGCGGCAGCCGACAGCAGGCGTTCATTGCGGCAGGCATCGACGATCCGACGGTGTATGCCGATGCTTGATTCCTCTTCTGTCGCAGTGCAGCATTACCAGTGGGCCGGGTTGGACTTCATGTTCGATGCCGACGGTACGCCGGTCCTATTGGAGGCCAATCGCTGTTCGCACATGCTGTGGGAATACCTGTTGCTTTACAACGACGATACGCCGTTTCGACTCACCGCTGAGGTTTTGAACGCAGCCGATGGCCCCACCTGTTTGATGTGGCGGCGTAATGATCCTTTGCCCGATGCTGATGAAGACGCCTGTTGGATTGCCGGGCACCTGCGATTACACCTTGACCGAGAGCTGGTCATTTGCCACGTGGAGGACAACCAGCAAGACTCCGACGAATTGCTGACTCGACAAGGAAATCGCGTTCGCCCCGGGAGCATTTTCCGCTGGTGGTACGATCTGCCGTGGTCGTATGAGCGTAGCGGAGTCCACGTGATCAATCCCAATGCCGCTTGGGTTGCAGTCCGGGACAAACTCGACTGTTATACCTCGCTGGCGTCGGCAACGAATTTCCGTGTCCCTCGCAGTTTTGCGGTGGAAACTCCCAATGAGGCCTCCGCGATCCTCAGGGCACATCCTGAATTGTTTGAACGCGGATATGTGATCAAACCCCGCGTTGGTTTTGGTGGGCATGGCGTGCAAGTCGCCGATCCACACGATCCGCCTCAGCCGTTTTTTGGAAATCACCTGCTGTCCGAGCGGGTCATCCCGCAACTTCGCAACGGCAATTATTGGGATGTGCGGCTGTTCGTGATGGCCGGCCGGTATCTGGGTGGTGTGCTGCGGACCAGTCCCGGTGCTGTGACCAACGTCTTTCAAGGCGGAAAGCCGCAACGGCTCGACGACGAAACTGCCGCCGCACTCCAGGCACCCGCCCTCGAAGCTGTCCAGTTGCTCGATGCGGCCGCCGAAGCGGTGCACTGCCTGCCCCATCCACCCGTCACGGATCTCATCAACGTCGAGTATTGATTTCCGCCGCCGTCCCGTCTAACGTTTGGGAATTGCCCCCAAGAATTGACATTTGCAGTCGTGCTTTCGTGGAGAATCCTCTCATGGTCGAGACCTATCAGTCACACGGTGTCCGTTTTGAATATCCCGATGATTGGGAAATCATTGAACAACAAGACGCCCAGGAAGTCGCGATCACGGTGCAAAGTCCGGAAACCTCGTTTTGGCTGTTGACCGTATTTTTCGACCGGCCCGATCCTGAAAAAATCGCCGAAGCCGCCCTAGACGCTTTCCGGCAGGAATACGAGGACCTCGACATCTATGAAAGCGACGACAACATCTGCGACGAGGATGCAGTCGCCTGGGACCTCGAATTCCGAGCGATGGAGGTCTACAACAGCGCGTGGGTCCGCTCATTCCAAACCGACCAATTCTCCGCCCTGGTCCTCTACCAAGCCAACGACCTAGAACTCGAAGACACGGCCGACACAATGCGCGGCATGACCCGCAGCCTGGGGTATTACTACGAGTAACCGGCGAGAACCCCCCACAGGGTGGCCGCGATTGCTTCGCAATCGGGTCGGGCAAAGCCCGCAAGAAGCCGCAATTTCCACGCTGTAAATGAGAGAAGCAAGCGAGTCGATCATAGCATTCCGCAGCATCGCCCCTCAGGATCAACGCGATCAACCAGCACCGCCCCAACCGCACACGACGAGCGCCCCACACAAGATTGGCCAACGGCCAATCCCCACCTTAGCCAGGGGCAACGCCCCTGGAATTATTATGGCAACGAAGATTTGTTGGCCGAAGGCCAAATTCACATGCATTGCGCACGCGCTAAAAAGCGTGAAATTGGCCGTTGGCCAATGACAAAATTGTTGCCAACGCAAATACCTAGGGCGAATGCCCCTAGGCTAAGATGTCATTTGGCCGTTGGCCAAACATCTCACCGATCACTTCCAACCGGCTATGACGACGAATCGCGCGCCGGTTCGGGCGCCGGTTGTTGTGTCGTACTGCCGGAATCGGTGACGTCGGATGGTTGCTCTTCTTCCGCCTTCGTTGGTTCGGCGGGCGGAGGGTCTGGCTCGTCCAGGTCAAACTCTTCAATCAACTCCCGACGCCGATTCGTGACCTGTTTGTCAAACTCACTGAGTACGCTCATGGCATGATCGCGGGATGTAACTAGTCCCATGATCAGGTATTGCGTTATCGCAATTAGGTAAAATACCCAGCCGGCAGGTCCATCGAATATTGCGGACATGATTGCGAACACCGGCGATGAACGGTTGACATGCTGGCAAATCAACCCTTTGACGTAAGGCCGCCAATTTTCTTTGATCGTGCTGATGATTTTCCCGCGCTGAAACTTTAGTTTCGGCGGACCGGGATAGATAATCGCAAACAGCTCTTGGTCCGGCATTGTCTCGATCACGCCGACCGCCAGAAGAAGTCGTCCCCCCACAACGAGCCAATCCAATTTTTCCGGAAGATAACCGAACAGCAAGTGTTCCATATTGGCGGTCGCAGCCAACAAAACCAGCGAGGCGCGAAACCATTGTTCCAGGTCCTTTTCAAGTTCCTGGTCCAATTCTTGAAGACGCACGACTCGGCGTAAAAACAACCGGAACGTCGGAATCGCCACCATCCCCAATAGAAATCGGATGGCAGACCGCGTTACCGGAAGTCTTATCAAGACTTTAAAAAACCAATTCACAACAAACGTCCTTGCGAGGCGATTACTCCAACAAAAAAACAGGTCAAAACGGCCAGTTCATGCCGCTAAAACGGTAACGCATCCGACGGCCGACCGGTTCACGCCCCCGCAGTGTACCAACTTGAGACAATACTGCGGAGACAACCTCCCCAACCCCACAAAATTCCCCCTCCACCATTCGCAGTCGCCGCCGTTTTACGCTATCCTGGCAACTTTTCGGAACCCCGTTTTTCCACCAACTTTTTTCTCTGCGCCTCAGCGTCTCTGCGCGAGACTTTATTTTATAACACCTCTCATCAACGATCGACAAATCTCAGCGGAGCCACCTCATGAATCAACCGGCACATGTTGCACTCGGACTCGACTTTGGCACCGAATCGGTCCGGGCGTTGTTGGCCGATCTGAACGGCAACGAACTTGCCTCGGCTGTCGTGCCCTATGAGCACGGACAAATCACCGAGACCTTGCCCGGCACGGGTGAAAAACTCCCCGCTGATTTCGCCTTTCAGCATCCCAGCGACTGGATCGAAGCCTCCGCTCAGGCGGTCCGCGACGCTGTGGCCGCTGCTGGATTGACCGGCGACGAGATCATCGGCATCGGTGTCGATTTCACCAGTTGCACCATGCTCCCCGCGCTGAGCGACGGCACGCCGCTGTGCCTCGTGCCGCAGTGGGCTGCTGAAAAATTTGCTTGGCCCAAACTGTGGAAACACCACGGCGCGAAAACGCAAACCGAGAAAATCAACGAACTGGCCCGCGCTCGCAACGAACCTTGGCTGGCCCGCTACGGCGGAATCATCGGCCTGGAATGGTTCTTTCCCAAAATGCTCGAAACCCTCGAAGAGGCGCCCGCCGTTTACGATGCGACCGAAGTCTGGCTCGAAGCAGGGGACTGGTACGTCTGGCAACTCGTCGATAGCCCCGCCGACAAACTGCCCCGTTCCACCTGCCAAGCCGGTTATAAAGGCATGTGGCACAGCCACGATGGTTTCCCCTCCCGCGAATTCTTTGCCGCGCTACATCCGAAACTGGAAAACGTTGTCGCCGAGAAAATGCCGGGACAATTCCTCGCGCCGGGCGAAGCGGCCGGCACCCTCTGTGCATCGATTGCCGAGAAATTCGGACTTCCTGCCGGAATTCCCGTCAGTGCCGCCACGATCGACGCACACGCCGGTGTCCCGGGCGCCCGCTGCGCTGGAGCAGGCACGCTGGTGATGGTCATGGGAACCAGCAGTTGCCACATGCTTAACGCCGATGCTGAACAAAATGTCCCTGGCGTTGCCGGGATCGTCGAAGGGGGGATCCTCCCCGGCTTTTTCGGTTACGAAACCGGCCAAGCCGCTGTGGGAGACGCCTTCGATTGGTTGCGGCGTACGACCGGCCACGACAACTTCGATCAACTCACTGCTCAGGCCGCAACAATGCCACCGGGTGCTGAGGGCGTGCTCTGCATGGATTGGTTCAACGGTTGCCGCACGCCGCTGATGGATGGCGGACTCCGCGGTGCGTTCGTCGGATTAACCATGAACCACGGGGCAGGGCACATGTACCGCGCCTTGATGGAAGGCTCCGCCTTCGGCGTGCGTTGGATCGTTGACCTGCTGCGAGAAAACGGCGTGCCGGTCACCGGCATCGTTGCCACCGGGGGCCTCCCGCATCACAATCCACTGTTGGTACAAATCTACGCCGACGTCCTGGGGCTACCGATCACCGTGCATCCTTCCAAACAAGGCCCTGCACTCGGGGCAGCGATTCTCGGCGTCTTGGCTGCCGATACCGATCGAAAACACTTTGCCACCACCGCCGACGCCATTGCCGCTATGGCTGGTCCGCGTGCGGATGATCCGAGTCGTGCGGCGAAAATCGTCGAACCAGAAGCGGATGCACAAGCGGCCTATGAAGACATCTATCAACGTTACCGCAAACTGGCCGATGTGCTCGTTGCCGAAAACCTCTAACAACAGCCCATTGGAGTGGGTGCCACTGGCGGCTTGTCCGCCAGTGCAAACGGCACGACCTGCATCAACACTGCTGGACAAGCCAGCAGTGGCACCCGAGAATAGGGGCTCTCTGATTTCATAAGCGGGCTGATGACGGCACATTTTTGAATTCCTTTTGCTATTGATCACATTTGCAAACTAAAAATTAGGACACACCTACGATGGCCGCATATTCAATTTCTAAACCGACCAAAAAACCAAAACTCAAAAAGAACCAAGTGCAATTGATCGCCAGTGGCGACTTGCGGCTTTCCGCGAACCAAAACTGCTGGGAAGCGCAAGAGCAAATGGAAGCTGCGCTGACTAAAGCGGTCGAAGCAGCCGGTTATGAAATCGTCCGCGCGCATCCCTATGACGAAACCGAAAAGCACGGCTTCATCGGCTCGCAAAAACAAGGCATGCAGGTTTTTGAAAACATCGACCCGCACGCCCCGCTGATCGTGGCCGAAGCGGTTTGGCAGTACTCGCATCACGTTCTTTCGGGATTGGCTACGCATCAAGGCCCGATTCTGACCGTTGCCAACTGGTCGGGGACCTGGCCCGGTTTGGTCGGCATGCTCAATCTCAATGGCTCGCTCACCAAGGCGGGTGTTGAGTATTCCACGCTCTGGAGCGAGGATTTCACCGACAAATATTTCACAACTCGGCTCAAAAAATGGCTCACCACGGGCACGTGCAAGCACGCGACCAAACATGTCAAACCGCTCAAGAAGGTCAAAGTCTCAGGCAAGGAACGCAAACTCGGCGAGTCGCTGGCCGCCCAAATGCAATCCGAAAAAGCCATCATGGGCGTCTTCGACGAAGGCTGCATGGGCATGTTCAACGCCATCATTCCCGACCATCTCCTGCACCCGACCGGCCTGTACAAAGAACGCCTCAGCCAGTCGGCGCTGTACCATGAGTCGACACAGGTCAAAGATGCCGAAGCCAAAGCCGTCCGCAAGTGGATGGAAGACAAAGGCATGACCTTCCACACCGGACCCACCCACGAAACCGATCTCACCGATGATCAAATCCACAAGCAATGCCAAATGTACATCGCTGCAGTGCGGATTGCCGATGACTTCGGCTGCGACTGCATCGGCATTCAATACCAACAGGGACTCAAAGACCTGCTGCCGGCTAGCGATCTGGTCGAAGGGACCCTCAACAACGAGGACCGCCCGCCTGTCACCAGTCGCGACGGACAACGCGAACTGTACGCCGGCGAAGCGATTCCGCACTTCAACGAAGTCGACGAGTGTGCCGGTCTGGACAGTTTGATTACCTATCGCGTCCACAAAGCGATGGGACAACCGGTCGAAAACACGCTGCACGACATCCGCTGGGGCGATCACGATGCCAGCGGGCAAGGTCGACGACTACGTCTGGGTGCTCCTGATCAGCGGCGCCGCCCGCCGGCGCATTTCATCGGCGGTTGGAAAGGGGCCGACGGCCTGCGGCAAGTCCCCATGTACTTCCCTGCCGGCGGCAGCACACTACGGGGAATTTCCAAACCGGGTGAAATCGTCTGGTCGCGGATTTATGTCGAAGACGATCGCTTGAAAATGGACCTCGGCCGTGGCGGCGTGGTCAAACTGTCCAAAATGGAAACCGAGCGACGCTGGAACGAAACCACCCCGCAATGGCCGATCATGCACGCCGTGACGTACGGTACGTCGCGCGATCAAATGATGGCCCGTCACAAATCGAACCACATCCAAGTCGCCTACGCCAAGTCGGCCGCCGACGCCGACAAAGCGTTACTCGCCAAAGCCTCAATGGCCGCCGCACTTGGCATTGAAGTCGCCCTTTGCGGCACCCGCGCCGATGGCAAGGAGTGGTAGTTCACCGACATTCGCCCCGGTTTCTGCCCGCCCCCGGCTATGCCGGGGGGCGGGCTAACCGCGTAGATCATCGCTCCCCGGCGGTTTCGTGCTTTTGACCAGATAAATCACCAGCACAGCGATGAGCAACGGCACGCCGATGAGCATCAAGAAAATTGCGGCGATGACCAGCAGTTCCATCGGGCCAGGCATAAACATCAGCAACTCCTACACTCGGATTTGTACGATAGTCCAACTCGCTTCATTGTCCCCATCAACCACAGACAGGAACAGTCGTTACGGGGCCTTCTCCAAAATTGGCGCCGGTTTGGTTTCTTCGCTTTTGTGAGGCGTGGAAAGGACGGCAATCAATGTTTCTAAGGACCCTTTCTCAACTATCCAAACAGGGGTTTGCTCGGGAGCGTAGTAGACCCAACCCAATGACTGATTCCCTTGCGACCACTCCATCTGCAGCGGTCCTGCTTCAAGATTCAATTGGGACTTGATGTATTCGCCTCGTAGAAATCGCTCTTCATAGACTTCACCGTTGTGTTCGCGGGTCGGTTTTCCGGGTGACAAAAACTTGCCGTGAAACGGAATTCCGTAGTGCGGGAATTCCTTGTCTGATTCAACTTCGAAAGGTTCACCAAATTCAAAAATGGCCAATCCTGACGGGTGCTTCACGACAACCGCGCAATCTTGGTAATAGACCGGCGCTCCCATTTGCGATCCGTTGGAGTTTGCATCGGCCTGTAGAAAGCGGCGAAGGTCGACGGTCTTGTGGAGCGGGTTGCCTTTTTTCTCGGTGAAGTAGTTGGCGGCAAGGGCGTGAACCGACATGTCGCGGGGGTCGTATTCAACAACCCCCGACGTTTGTTGGCGATAGGACCACGTCAGACTCATCGGCCCACATTGCACATCGAATGTCCCTTTTTGCACCTCGCTGTCTTTGAGTTTGGCAAAGACGCGACCTCTTCCGGTTTGCTCTTTCGCATCGGCTTCGCGCCCCAGAAAACGCCATTCGTACGAGACGCCCACAACTCCATTGCCGGTTTTGTTGCCCCGCTCGAATACATCAAGAAAACGCACCCCTGCGGCGCCCTGTTCCGCAACGACGACGAGCATGGCCCGATTGTAGTGAACCGGGATCTTCACCGTTTCGCCGGACGTGTTCTTGGCGTCCACGTCTTTTGGAATCGCCCCATCGTCAGCCCTGATTGTCAGTGGCAGCCAGCTTGCTAGAAATATTCCGAAAACAATCCAGGTCCACTGTTTTTGGCGAGGCGTTCCCATCAGTTTTCTTTCTGAACTGGAAAGTTCAATTCCACGATCAAGACCGAGAATTCATTAAAAACCACGCACATCGCACCGTCAATCCCGGGACAAACAGTCCGACGGCTGGTTCCAAGATAAGAAAGGAGCGTCGGGAAACTCGCCGACATATTGAGATAAACCATAGGGAAGACTTCCCGGAATTCCATCGGCGATTTCGGCTAGTCAGTTCGTCTCATATTCGTTAAAAGACCCGCTCCATTGTGGATCGGGCCCGCGGCAGTTGCGCCGTAGATGCCGCCGCACCTCAACCAATGCATGCAACTTCTCATGGAGGAGAACTCAATGCCCGTCGGGAAATTGCGCCCTTACGGCCGTTCACTCAGCGCCTTGTTCGCCGTTCTTTGCGGTTTCACCGTTGTGGTTGGGGGATTCAATGCCCACGCCGCAGATCCGCCCGCTGCTAAAAAACAAACCGCTCCTCAGCGCAAGCCGGCAACAGCGACACGCAAACCAGCGACAGCCCCCACAGGCAAACCGTCAACCGCTACTCGTAAACGGGCTGCCAGCACCGGCAAACGCTCGACTGCGCCTCGCAAACGAGCGGCTGCATCGCGCAAGACCGCGAAGTTACCCTCAGTCAAAGCCATTCAAGACGCTTATCACAAGAACTTCGCCAAGTTCATGCCACTGGGTGTTGAATATCGCATGACAATCACCGAGACGGAGGCCGCGATTGAGACCGACCGGCAGCGTCTCAAGGAGAAACAACTCTTCACCAAAGCAAAACCGGGATCCATCGTGATCAACGGTGAAACGATCGATGAAGAGCAATTCAAAGAGACCATTCGATATGTCGGCGAGGAAATTCAATACCTGACGCAGACCCTTTCCGAAGAATCTGTCAAAAATCGCCTCAAAGGGTGGGTGGCTCAGCGGCCGTATGTCTGGACCGATGGCAAATCACTTCACCTCCGTAGGTCAAACAATCCCTCCGCATCCGATGACACGCTGTTTCCCGGCGCACTCACTCCTCCGGAGAAATTATCGGAGCTGTATAACTCGATCGTGTTGGCATCGTGGTCGAAAGACAACGACCCGCCGCTGCGGTGTTGGTTCGGCGGAAATGCCCCCGGCCAGGGCCGTGTGGCGAATGTGCTCAACGACTGTATCGCCATCTCGCTCCCACCGATGGGTTTTGTCAGAGATGACTGGACTCACAAAAGAGATTGGCATGAATGGGATCTGATGATGACTGCCGATCCGAGTCGTTTTAAAGTTGTGCAGCGGACTGAAGTCAAAGGCCGCGTTATGTATGTCATGGATGAAGTCGTTGAAAAAGGGGAGCGCGCGTGTCTGGATCGACCCCCGGCAAGGCTGCCTGCCGCTTCGCATGGAATGGAGCTACGTCAGCACGGCCGATAAAGTCGTCACCCCGTTTCATCGCGACTTGCAAATCTTGGCCGTCAAAAAGGTCGCAGACGGCTTCTATCCGTCGAAGATAAGACGCCGCGATCTCATTCCCGATGCAAAAATTGCTCAAAAACAGCGAGAGGAATTCGCTGCCGGTACCTTGGCAAAAGACGCGCCCCGACCGCCGCTGGTCACGGGCCGCACCACGGCCTGGGAAGCCACCAACTTTGAACCGAAAAAAGCGATCGAACCGGCCGCTTTGGCACTCGCGTTCCCCACAGGAGCTCTCTACATCAATGCGGTCGATGAACGGACCTACCGCACCGGCGATTCTCAGCCATTGCCTCCGGCGCCTCAGCCCATTCAGCCCTCGCAAGTTGCGCCGCCGCTAAAAATCGCTTCATGGATCGATGGCAAATCACGAAACCTCGACAACTTCAAAGGCAAAGTCGTTGTCCTCGTTTTCTCACAGCAACTGGGCGATCCTCAAGAGGATGAGGAAAACCACGACGCCGTTGCAGCCATGAAGAAACTCCAGTCCAAATTTGGACCACAGGGAGTTGTCATTCTGGAAATCTTCGGAGCCGGGTCCGATATGCAGCGTGTTCGTGACTTCCAGAAGGCCCGTGGTTGGGAAGCTTTGGCCGGCATCGATGAAGCCCTGGAACCTTATGCCGGAGCGACAGCTTTGAATTATCTTGCCGGCAATGATTCCGGGTTTGTTGTGATTGGACGAGACGGTCGCGTGACCTTCAACTTCGATGCCCTTGAAGAAGAAGCTGCCATGCAGTTGGTCATTGAGGCCGCCCAAGCATTGTCGATTCCTTGGCCACTTCCCGAAGATGGACCGGAAGAGCAAGTCAATCGCCTACAGTTGCAGATCTTTGAATACATCTTCAACAAGCAAATCGAACAGGCCGTTACGAAGAAGTAATCGGCAACAATGAAGACAGGCCTGGATCGAAATCACTCGACCCAGGCCTGTCGCTTTTCATGGCGAAACCAAGTTGCCCATTATTCGCGACCGGCTTCGACTTTCTTGAGGCCCTCCTCAAGTTTTTTGATTTCCTCGGGCGACAACTGTGGCCGGTCGATCTTGATCGTCAGTTTGTTGAACTGAGCAGTGAGCGGGAACGGCGGTTGGTAGTCGGCATCGTTCACGCCGGTAATTGTGTCGGAGCCGATGTCAAAACTCTCGTCCCATTGCAGGATGATGGGGATCGATTTCTCCATCTTCTTGGTGGCGACCACTTTGCCGTCGACTTTGAGCGTTCCCGTGCCACCCTTCCCGATGCCGGAGAAGCTGTTGTAGGCGATTGTGCCCTGACCGAGACCGTCGTACGTGAAGGCGAACTCTAAGACATGCTGACCGGGCTTGAGGGCCTCTGGACCTTCCCATTTGAGGCGTTCTAGATCCAGAAGATTCCAGAGGAACACCGGCTTCCCCTTTAGCAGGTAGAATCCGAAGCCCGCGAAACGCCCGCCGGAGGTCACGATCATGCCTTCGGCGCCCTCCTCCGGTACGGTGATATCCGCCGTGATGGTGTAAGACGCGTCGAGCACGTTCGGGGCATCGCCTTGCGGCAGTCCAGTCATTGGCCGTGTATAGACAAGCGTGTTACGGCCGGCGGTGAGGCTCGGACGCTGCGCCACGATTCGGGCAGCCATCGACGCGTTCAGCGGCAAGACCTGATATTTTTTGGCTTCTTCGAGGAACATCCCCCTCAACTCCTTGACCTTGTCGGGGTGGTCAGCGGCGATGTCGTTGGTCTGGTTCCAGTCCGTGTTCAGGTCATACAACTGGAACACTTGGTTGTTGAGCGGGTCCGTGTTGGCCACGTTAAAGGCGTCCCACGGTGCTCGATTGACTTTAGTGCTTAGGAACCAACCTTCGTGATAAAGTGCGTATTGACCCATCATTTCAAAATATTGGGTCTTGTGCCGGGACGGCACTTCGGCGTTCTCCTCAGTGAATGTATATGCGAAGCTTGTCCCCTCGATCGGCTCTTGCTTGATACCGTCCACGTATTCGGGGGCGGCGATGCCGGTGACTTCGAGGAGGGTGGGGACGTAGTCGATCACGTGAACGAATTGGTCGCGTAGGCCGCCCGTGGCTTTGATTCCCTTCGGCCAGGAAATCACCATGTTTTGGTTCGTTCCGCCAAGCCGCGAGGCATTCTGTTTGAACCAATCGAAAGGTGTATCGAAAGCCCAGGCCCAACCGGCCGACATGTGGTTGTAGGCGAATTCAGTCCCCCAAGCGTCATAAAATTTCATCTGCTCGTCCACGGGCGGCGCGACTGCATTGAAGAAGGCGACTTCGCTGAACGTACCTTCCGGACCACCCTCGGCGCTGGTGCCGTTGTCACCGTTTTGGTAGATAACGATTGTATTGTCGAGCTTGCCTAGGTCCTCGAAGGCCTGGATCACGCGGCCCATTTCGTGGTCGTTGTACGCCACATAAGCGGCAAACACATTGACTTGGCGGATGTAGAGTTTCTTCGCTTCGGGCGAAAGTTCGTCCCACGGCGTCAGGATCTCCTTCGGCCAGGGTGTGAGCTTCAAATCTTTGGGAATCACGCCGAGTTTCTGCTGATTTTCGAAAATTCGTTCGCGGAGCTTTTCGTATCCGTCATCGAACAGGTGCATCGCCTCAATCTTGTCCACCCATTCCTTCGTGGGGTGGTGAGGAGCATGCGAGCAGCCGGGAACATAGTGCATGAAAACCGGCTGGCTGGGGTCGCTCTGGTGAATCCGCGTCATCCAGTCGATGGCGTCGTCGGCCATCGCCGTGATCATGTTCCAGTCGCTCTCTTCGCCGGTGACCGGCCAGATCTCCGCATTGGGATCCGACCGATCCATCTTCAGGGTGCCCTTGTGTTCATTGAAGGGATAGATTTGTGTCGTGTTGCGAAACAGGTTTGGCCCCCACTGATTAGCGTCGCCGCCGACGAAACCGTAGAAGTAGTCGAAGCCCAAACCGGTCGGCCACTGCGTAAATGGCCCCGCCTGGCTGGCTTCGTAAGTCGGCGTGTTGTGGTCTTTGCCGAACCACGACGTTGCGTAACCATTATCCCGCAGGATGCGGCCGATGGTGGCTTTGCTTTTGGGGATAATGCTGTCATAGCCGGGAAATCCCGTCGCCTGCTCGGCAATGACGCCGAAGCCCACCGAGTGGTGATTGCGCCCGGTGATCAGGGCAGCACGCGTCGGGGAACAAAGAGCGGTGGAGAAGACGCGGTTATAGCGCAGGCCCGATTTGGCAATGCGGTCCATCGTGGGGGTGGGAATGATGCCGCCAAACGTGCTCGGCACGCCGAAACCCGCGTCGTCGGTCATGATGAGCAGGATATTGGGCGCATCCTTGGGCGGCACCACGCGCGGCGGCCACCAAGACTTTGACTGCAATGCATTTTCTTTTATCACACCACCGAACTTCGGAGCAGGCGCAGGCAGTTGTTTGCCGGTGATCGTTGTCGTGGCGCTGGGTGAACCGTCCTTGCCAGTCACGACCTGTGCAGGACGTTTGGATTCGGCAAAAGCAGAGATGCCAAAAATAGCGGCTACAGCGATGGCTGTTGTAAATAGTGCCAATTTCCTATGACGATTCGACATGCGGCTCATGGTGCTCACCCCTTATCTAGCGGTCTTTGAAATACACATTGGGCGACGCCGGCCGCATGGTCCGTCTGTGACCTGGCCGTCGTGTGCCCCATCTGGCCCGAATCATATTGAACAGGCAATCAAGTGAACCGAACGATTATGACACGTTTCGACTCCAATTCTTGGACCGGTGAAACTGAGACGGTTAGTCTCGTCCATTCGCATTCATCTTCGCAGCTTTCTGCATCTGCTCCTGGGTCATCTCCGGCGGCCCCGGCTTGAAGGTGATCTCGTGGATCGTGCCACTGAAACGAAACGGCGGCTTGTAGTCGCGATCGTCGACGCCGGTCCGAGTGTCGTAGCCAACGTCCAGCCACTCATCCATGGCCTCGACGGCGGGCACTGTGTGAGGGATGCTCTGCTTTGCCACCTCCACACCATCCACAGTCAGCACGCCAGTGCCACCTTTGGCGAGTCCCGGGCCGTCATACTGAAAGTCGAACACCACCGTATGTCGGCCGGGTGGAATCGCCTGTTTGCCTTCCCAGCGGAAGCGGTGCAGGTCGACCAGGTTGTAGGTAAAGACCGGCTTGCCCTTCAGCAAGTAGAGTCCCCAGCCGTTGAAACGGCCACCTTCGGTAATGAGCATTCCCTCTGCTCCGTCCTGGGGGATGTCGACGTCGGCCGTGATCGTGAAGTCCCGCGCGACATAGGGCGGCATTGCCCCGAGTGCGATCGAGATCGGCGCGACGTAGCTGAACTCGGTCAAGCCGGGCGAACCGCTCGGCCTGGGCCGCAGCATGCGCTGGAACCCCTCGTTATCGAGCGGAAACACGTTGTACTTCTTCGCTTCCTCGACGAAGACCTTTTGCATCTCTTCCAGCTTCTCGGGATACTTCTTTGAGACGTCCTCGTACTGCGTCCAGTCTGTCTTGAGGTTGTAGAGCTCCCACTCGTAGTCGAGCACGTCCGGCAACTTGATGCCTGGGTTGTTGTCCCACGGCGCAATTGCCACCTTGGTGTTGGCGTACCAGCCATCGTGGTAGATCGCCCGCTGGCCGATCATCTCGAAGTACTGCGTCTTGTGCGTCGACGGCGCGTCGGCGTTCTTCTCGTCGAAGGTATAGACCATGCTCACACCCTCGATCGGGTGCTGCTTGATGCCATCCACGGACTCGGGCGCGGGGATGCCGGTTGCCTCGAGGATCGTCGGCACGACGTCGATCACGTGGTGGAACTGGTTGCGGATGCCGCCTTTGTCCTTGATTCGCGCCGGCCAGGAGATAACCGCGCCGCTGCGGTTGCCGCCGAGGTACGAGGCGACCTGCTTCGTCCACTTGTAGGGGGTGTCGAAGGCCCAGGTCCAGGCCACCGCCATGTGCGGCGCCGTCTCGGGGCCGCCCCAGAGGTCGTAGAAATCGGCCAACTGGTCCTTGACCGGGACGCTGATGCCGTTGTACGCCGCGATGTCATTGGGCGTACCGAGCGGGGTGCCCTCGGCGCTGTTGCCGTTGTCGCCTTGCAGCCAGATGATCAGCGTATTGTCCAGCTTACCCTGGCGCTCGATCTCGGCGATCACGCGGCCGGCTTCATAGTCGGTGTAGGCATGGAAGGCGGCGAAGACGTCCGCCTGCTTGATGAACATTTTCTTCTCGTCAGCCGTCAGCTCTTCCCACTCCTTCAGGTTAGCCGGTGGTCCTTTGGGCCAGGACGTCAGCTTGGCGTCCGCAGGAATCACGCCGAGCTTCTTCTGGTTGGCAAAGATCGTCTCCCGCAGCTTGTTCCAGCCCTCGTCGAAGAGGTGCAACTCACTGATTTTATCGATCCACTCCTGTGTCGGATGGTGGGGCGAATGGGTGCCTCCGGGTGCGTAATAGAGCAAGAACGGCTTGTCGGGGTGCGTCGCGTCGGTACGGCGTAGATAGTCGATCGCGTCGTCGGCCATCGCGGTGGTCAGGTTCCAGGAGCCCTCAGGCTGGCCCCGCCACGGAAAGATCGCCGTGTGATTGCGGAAGAGATAGGGGGTCCACTGATCGGTCTCGCCCACTGGGAAGCCGTAGAAATACTCGAACCCGTAACCCGAGGGCCATTGGTCGAACGGCCCGACCTCGGTCGCGACCCATCCCGGCGTGTTGTGGTTCTTGCCGAACCACGAAGTTGCATATCCATTGTCCTTGAGGATGCGTCCGACCGTCGCGCGGTCCGGCGTGATGGTCGCGTCATAGCCTGGAAATCCGGTGGACGCCTCGGCGACCACACCGAAGCCCATCGAATGGTGATTGCGACCACTGATCGTCGCGGCACGCGTGGGCGAGCAGAGGGCGGCGTTGTGCATCGCCGTGTAGCGCAATCCATTGCTGGCGAGCTTGTCGAGCGTTGGGCTTGGGATCACGCCGCCGAAGGTGCTCGAGGTCGCGAAGCCGGAGTCGTCTATCTGAATCAACAGCACGTTGGGCGCACCCTTCGGAGGCACCACCCGCGGTGGCCACCAAGCCTTGGACTCCAGTGCGTTCTCCTTGATCACGCCGCCGAATTTTGGGGCGGGCTGAGGAAGCTGCTTACCGTTGATCGTTGTAGTGGCACTGGGCGAACCATCCTTGCCTGTCACCTTTTGTGCATCAAGTTTCGATATCGTCAACTCACACACGCCGACGAAAATGACCGTAACAACCACGACCAGAATTCCGTGACGCTTACGCCGGTTCTTTATCAGGCTCATCAGATTGTCCCTTCTCAAGTAAAACATGGTCGGGATCGTCGAGCGCTGTATTTCCGGCCATTAAAACGGCCATCGTTTTCCCCGATTGGCCTCCGTCAACGATTGGCCATACTACCGTCGGCTAACGCCGATTGCGAGAATAATAATGGCCGATAGAAAGACTTTCGCGAAGCTTGCCCGGTGGATAACTGACTACGGATAACTGACAACACATATGTGCATCCGTCGGAACGGTTCAGCCGTCTGCTGATGCTCACCCTGAAATCGTCTTGCCACCAGTTCGCTGCCCCATAAGCAACAACGGTAGAGACAGCAGTGAAGCGCTGCATAGGACAAACATCGCAGTGGGGTAACCGTGGGACACGATGATTAGCCCCATCACCCAGGTGGACCACGCTTCGCAGCCGTTGGTCGCCCCCATAAATGCGCTGAACTGTGTGGCCGCCACAGCTGGGGTCGTGATGTCCATATACATGGCGTAAGCAGCTACTGTGAACACGCCGATTCCAAACGCCACGCAGCCGATCAGTATCGGCAAATGAATTCCCCGCGTACCGCCATAGGCCAGATCCGACAGTCCCAGGCCCGTGATCAATGCGAGAATCAGTGCCAGCGAGGCCGCCACGAATACGCGGCGATTGAATCGGTCTGCCAGCACTCCCCCAATCACCGATCCCAGGACCATGGCGCCGATCATCACCACCGCCGTGAACTGGCCCACTTCCTGTTTCGAGTATCCACGATCAATCAAAAACGGGCCGATCACCACCTCCAGCGACTTAAACGCGGCCGGACCAATCAGCGCAAACAACAACCCAATCTGCGTATTCGGCTGCCGGATTACCGCGAACAGTTCTCGCATTGTTCTCACAGCCCGGTTGATGAGGCTAAGCCGCTTTGCAGAAAGAACGTCCTCGCGAGGCAGCCGTGACATCCATAGTAACCCCCCTGAAAAGGTCGTAATTGCGACCAGCAGTATGACCACTGCCGTGTTGCCGACAACCGAGGCCAACATGAGCGCCCCGCCCCCCATCGCCGCCCGTCCGGCCAACATGCCTGCTTGCATCCAGCCGTTGAGACGACCGCGTTCCGATGCATCGGTGACCGAAATGCATAAGGCATCGATCGCCACATCCTGAGTCGCTGCTGCGAACGCATGTGCAATCAGGCAGGGGAATATCAAGACATAGTCCTGGATTGGGTCCAGCCAAATCAGCGGGCAGAGTGTCAGCCCCATCGCCAATTGCGCGGCCAGTGCCCAATGCTTAAAGGTCCACCGTGACGAGCGCAATACATCCACCAGCGGTGCCCAAGCAAACTTAAACGTCCAGGGAATCACCAAGACCGCAGTCAACCAAGTAATGCGGTCGATGGGAACGCCGGCCGAGCGGAGCATTGTTGGTAATGCCAGCCAAAGAAAGCCGATCGGAGCGCCTTCGCCTAGGTACAGCGCGGCAAATAAAATTCGGCGTCGCAGCGGTGTCGCAAGAAAGTCCATCGGAAGGAGTCTGGCGAATTCCCCAGACAAACGCAATATTGCTTCCCGCCGCACGATCGACAAACTAGGATACGCGCTCGCAGTCGTTCACCGCGCGGCATTGCGCACCGTTTCCCTTAGGTCGTTTCAAATCCCGCTGAAGCGTTCCGCTGACATTGATTTGGCAAGTTTCCGGAACAAACGCAACCAGGCTTTGAAACTGGTTCTTCGAAAGTAACCACACATGACGGATGAAATTAATCTGACAGAGTACGAATGGAATCTCCTGATTCGCAATATGACGATCGACGACTTCGATGCTCTTGTCGCCATGCAACTGAAGTGTTTTCCCGGCATGAAACCGTGGGGCCGTGAACAAATTGAAAGCCAACTGGAGCGTTTTCCGGAAGGGCAATTCTGTGTCGAATGCGATGGAAAAGTGGCCGCCTCCGCGAGTTGCTTGATCCTCGAATACGACCCGGCCATGGAATGGCACAACTGGCAAGCCGTTGCCGACAACGGCTTCATCCGCAACCATAATCCCCGTGGCGATACGCTCTATGGCATCGAAATCATGGTCGATCCCGAGTACCGCGGCATGAAGCTCTCGCGGCGACTCTACGACGCCCGTAAAGAAATTTGCCGTGAACGCAATCTCGAACGGATTGTCATCGCCGGCCGCATTCCCGGCTACGGGGAACATGCTGATGAAATGACCGCCCGCGAATACATCGACGCTGTCGCCGACAAATCCCTACACGATTCGGTGCTCACAGCACAGCTCGCCAACGGATTTACCGTCCAGGGATTGATCGCCGACTATTTTCCCTCCGACACCGAGTCTCGCGGCTACGCCACGTTTCTGGAATGGCGGAATCTGGACTACCGTCCGGCACCCAAGCGGCGATATAACCATCCCACCGAACCGGTGCGGATTTGCGCTGTGCAGTACCAAATGCGCAAAATCGACAACTTCGAGGCCTTTGCGCAACAAGTCGAGTTCTTTCTCGACACCGCCTCCGATTACCGCTCTGACTTCGTACTCTTTCCCGAGCTGTTTACGACGCAACTACTCTCCTGCGTTAAACCGCAACGGCCCGGATTGGCGGCGCGGCAACTCTCGGAGTTCACGCCGCAATACCTCGAGTTATTCACCGAAATGGCGGTCAAATACAACGTGAATGTCATCGGCGGATCGCATTTCGTCGTCGAAGACGACACGCTGTACAACATCTCGTATCTCTTCCGCCGCGACGGCTCGATCGGCAAGCAGTATAAAATTCATATCACTCCCAGCGAGCGGAAGTGGTGGGGCGTCAGCCCCGGTGACAAGGTCGAAGTCTTCGATACCGACTGCGGCCGCATCGCGATTCAAGTCTGTTACGACATCGAGTTCCCCGAGTTGACCCGTATTGCCACCGCTAAAGGGGCCCGGATGGTGTTCGTCCCATTCAACACCGACTCCCGGCACGGCTATTTGCGAATTCGACACTGCGCACTGGCCCGGTGCGTTGAAAACCATATCTACGTAGCGATCGCCGGTTGTACGGGCAATCTCCCCTCCGTCGAAAACGCCGACATCCATTACGCACAGTCGGGTATCTATACTCCGGCCGATATCGAGTTCGCCCGCGACGCCGTCGCCGCCGAATGTAACCCAAACGTCGAAACCGTCATCATTCACGACCTCGATTTGGAACAACTCCGCCGTCACCGCGAATCAGGCACCGTCCAAAACTGGAACGACCGCCGCCGCGATTTGTACAGCGTGGTCTACAAAGAAGACCGCATGACCCGCGAAATCTGATCACCACGCACCGGAGAACACCAGCCAACGTCGCTACGGCGCGAGCTGTTCTGCAAAAACCCTCACCCCGTCCCTCTCCCAGGGCAATCAATTGCATCTACGAGATAAGTAATCAAGCAAGTGTTCGGATGGTAAAGAGTTCAGGGTAGCCGCGATTGCGGCAGCAATCGGGGCGGGCGCAGCCCGCACGAAGCCGCAATTCCCGCGCTCTGAAACGAGCAAAGTCTCATCGGCAGGGACAGCTGAAACTGCTGCGTCTTGTGCCTACGGCACACCGATTGCCGTTGGCAATCGCTGCCACCCGATGATTGGTTCCCCTTGTATAGATGCAATTTTTTGCTCGGGGAGAGGGAGAAACCTACGGTAGCCTAATCTCCCCCCTCTCCCCCTGGGAGAGGGGCCGGGGGTGAGGGCCAAGCCACGTTTGACAACCCCACATAAAAGGGTGGATCAGCTAACCACAAGAGGATCAGAACCTAAACGCAGAACGATGCACCCGCTGCCATCTCAAAACCCTCGAATCCCCCGCCGCAGCCTTTGCAAACCGTTTTAAGACAGCTCCACCCACCCCCCACCGCAAATTGCACTTTCATTTTTCTCCCCCGCGCAGTAATACGGCGCGACATATTCCCTAAAATACGCGGTTTCTTTCGGGCCAATCGACGGCGTGACCTCTTCCATGGACAAAGGAAGTGTGCGGATGCATACGCGACGACTCGTGACAATCGTCTTGCTCGGCGGCTGTCTCTGGCTGGTGATGGCTCAGGCAGGTTTTGCGCAAGCTCCGACATTTGCTCAGGATCAACCCGAGGCGACGAAGCTGGACATTAAAGAAATGATCCAGGCCGGTGGGTACGTCGGCTACATTATCCTCGCACTCAGCGTGGCTATGATCGCGCTGATCTTTGAACACCTGATCTCCATCCGCCATGCAACGTTGATGCCGCACGGACTGGCTGAAGAAACCCATCGCCTTGTCGGCCTGCAACAATACGCTCAAGCCGAACAGCAATGCAAATTGCAGCCCAGCTTTTTAGGCTACGTGATTTCCGCCGGTTTGGCCGAGGTCGAAATGGGTTACTCCGCCGTCGAAAAAGCGGTCGAGGATGCCAGCATGGAACAAGCGGCGCGGCTGTTTCGAAAAATCGAGTACCTTTCGGTCATCGGCACGCTCGCCCCCATGCTGGGACTGCTCGGCACGGTCTGGGGCATGATCTTGGCCTTTATGGAATTCGAAGCCAAAGCCAATCCCCAAGTCTCGGAATTGGCTCCCGGAATTTATCGCGCGCTCGTCACCACACTGCTGGGACTAAGCGTCGCCGTCCCCGCGCTGGCAGCCTTCGCAATCTTCCGTAACCGCGTCGATGAACTGGTCGCCGAATCGACACTGATGGCCGAGCACGTCTTTACGAAATACAAACGCACCGTCGCACAGCGCCGCCAGCAAAAAAAGAAGGCTGTCGAACCCAGCTCACAAACGGCCACTTCGCAACCTGCTGTGACGCAACAGTCGACCAAAGCCCCCGCGTCATCTCCGCCGACGACCGGTAGTAGCGAGGAGCCGACCTCGTCATGAAAGTCCCCTTGCGCCGCCGCGAACGCGGGTTGCATTTCAATATCACACCGTTGATCGACATTGTGTTCCTGTTGATCATTTTCTTCCTGGCCGCCAGTCACCTCGCCCGCTCCGAAACCGCCCAGGCGGTCGAACTTCCCGAAGCGACGCGACAAACCGACGAAGCCGAACTGGCACAGCGGGTGGTCGTCACCATCACGGCTGAGCAGCGGTTTTTTGTCGGCGGGAACGAAATGTTGTTGCCGCAACTCGAATTTTTGATTCAACAAGCCAAGATTGATGCTGGCGAAGAACCGCTGGAGGTCCAAATCCGCGCCGACCGCACCGTCCCCTACGGCACCGTCGAACCACTTATGCTCTCCTGCGTCAAAGTCGGCATTACAAAGCTAAACTGGGCTGTCTTGCCTACGCGGTGAGGAACGAGTGGCCGGTGGCCAGTGGCCAGATTGAAAGATGTTCAACCAACACAACAACCACACCAAACCACTGGTCGGGTGCCACTGGCTCTGCCAGTGTTTTGTAAGTAGCACACACATGGGACGAGGCACTGGCAAAGCCAGTGGCATCCTATCGAAATATTCAGTCGTGACGAACCACTTATTTCTGGCCACCGGCCACTGACCACTCGCCACTGATTTGCACAGCAAATCCCATGAAACGCCCTCCTTATCCCCCCATCGATGAACTCTCGGCGACCGGCGCGATGACGCCGATGATCGACGTCGTGTTCCTATTGCTGATTTTCTTTGTCTGTGCCGCTAGCGGACAAACCATCGAGGATTTATTACCCACCGATATGCCCCCCTCCGGGAGCATTGAGGCGCCGGTTGTCCCTCCCGAAGAGGTCATCCCCAAGGACGAACTGTGGATCTATCTCAGCCGTAGCGCTGAACAGCAGACCGTGATCGAGTTGAATGACCGTGAATACGACAGCTTCGATCAGTTAGCGCCCGTTCTCAAAGGAGTCGCGAAATTCGATGCCGAAAGCCCGGTGATCCTGGACATTGATAAAGACGTCCCCGTGGGCGACATGATCCACGTCTACGACCTCTGCCGCGCCGCCGGTTATCAATCCATCAGCTTCGCCGCCGAAGCGCCACGGCCTTAGTAGGCAGTAGGCAGTAGGCAGTAGGCAGTAGGCAGTAGGCAGTAGGCGGATTTTAAATAAGCCTCACGCAAAGCCGCCAAGCTTGCAAAGAGATTTGCAATGTCGATTCGGTTGGTAACGGTTTGTGTAGATGGCGTCGATTTCTATCGAAATAATTTCTTTCAAAAACGATATCTCGACCACGCAGCTGCCACTCATGAATTGGACTCTCCCAAGAACTCCTTAGCGGCCTTTGCGGCTTTGCGTGAGGCTTTTTTTTCTGCTCATACTGCGGATTACGAAATCAGTAGCTCCGCTTGCCATTCACTGCGGGTGATCGAGAATACGCAATGTTCGAAATTGGCGTGTTGTACGCGTCGGCGTTTCCAGGACATGCCAATGTTTGTTGCCACCCCTTGTGAGGGGATATTGACCGGGCGGATCAGTGAGATCAGCTCCTTCTTGCCCAATTCCTGAAACGCAAAATCGCGACAACCCTGCGCTGCTTCCGTTCCCAATCCCCGCCGCCAAAACGGACGGTGGATCAGGTAACCCACTTCGGTTTCAGCGGTCGCCTCAATCTGCTGTTGAACCAACCCGACTTGACCTAACGGTTCTCCCGTTGTTTTCTCGGTCACGAGCCACAAACCGTGCCCATGTTGTTCGTACCGCACGCGTTGCCGTTCGATCCACGCTTGAGCTTCGCTGCGCGTGTAGCATTTCGGGTAATACTGCATCACCTCCGGGTCGGATAGCATGTTTGCGACGAAATCTAGATCGTCTAACGACATTTCCCGCAGAGAGAGCCGCGGGGTTTGCAGAATGACATTCATGACTGACCCCCAAGCAAACCTTCAGGTGTGGGTTTGGGTGACTCTCGCACGACTCTTCTGGATCGTCGGCAGCAAGCTAAGGGTGGCCCAACCATTGCATGCCGAGCATGATGGCATTCAATCCGCTGCCGATACCCAGCAGCGCCACTTGATCCCCTGCTTGAACATGTTTCCGTTCAATGCCGACAGCGGTGGCGGTCGGCAGGGCGGCGGCTCCGGTGTTTCCTAAGAATTCCAGAGTCGAAAAATCAATCTGGGGGCTTAGCTCCAGACGTTCATAAAGCAGCTTTTTATGGGCTTTGCCGACTTGGTGCGTAAACGCCTTGTCGACCGATTCATTGGTCCAATTCAAGGCCTGTTTGGTCCGCTCCCAGGTCACGGCAGCCAGGTCGATCCCGGCGTGCAGTAGGGCTTCAGCATCGGTCAACATGCGGGGGCGACCGTCGCCGTGGGTTTCGATTTCGCTATCCCCCATGCACAGGTGATGGCTTTCGGAATCAGCGCGGAAATCGCCTCCCAGCAGTCGATTTCCTGTTTTGCTCAGCTTGCGATCACACAACACGATGGCTGCCGATCCGGAACCAATTGTCAACGAGGCAAATGCCAGTTTGACATCCTTGCGGGTCACATCCGGATTGCGGAGTAGGGAGTCGATCGTGCCTTCGACCAAATCACGACCGGTTTCGGTCCCCACCACGACCCCGGCGCGAATCTGCCCCAGTTCGATCATGTTGGCTAGTATCATCACGCCATTCAATATGCCCAGACAGGCGTTGCTGACGTCCAATACCAGCGCATCGCCCGGCATGCCGGCTTCGTAATGCACGCCGCAAGCGGTGGCCGGTTCCATTTGGTCGCGGCAAACGGAACCATGGATCAGGCAACCAAAATGGCGGCGATCGATCTGTGAAGCTTCAATCGCGTCGTTGGCGGTTGTGGCGCTGACGTGACCGGGCGAGGTTCCTGGCGGAAAAAACCGCCGCTCGCGGATTCCGGTCATCAGTTCCAAGCGGCCTACGGACATGCCCAGCCCGTCATAGACTGGGGCGAGTTGTTCCTCGATATCCACGGAAGTCACGACATGCGGAGGCAGTGTGTAAGTCAGTGCCTCAACGCACACGTTCTGATAACGCATTCCGGGACATCCGCAGCAAGCGGCCTTCGTTTCGAGGGTTTTCTCATCCGACAAACTCGGCTATCCGACTGTTCCCGGGAGGAGCAGTCAACGCCGGCGTCGCCGGTCCTGTGAAAACGCGTTCATGCATTGACGGTCGAGGTCGGCCCTTTTTCGAGCAAGCCTACCAATTCGTCGACTTCGGACAATTCCGCTTTGCGCGTAGGATCATCCCCCGGTTGAGGATCACGGACATCTAAGGCCCGTGCGCTCCGGACAAATCTCAGCCCGTCGAGTAACAGCTCACGCTGTTCTTTTGTCAGTTCTAAATTCAAATATTCGCTCATTCGAAAAGTTCCGCCTTGTTACGGAGGACATGATTGTACTTACCGACCACCGCTGGCGTGTATTCCCATTGAAATACACCCCTATCGTAACGGTCGAACCGAGGCATCTCAAGTATGTCACTGGTCTCAGTCAGCGAGTTTTTTGCAGTGGCGACTGGGGCAGCAGCCGTAAATTCTGCGATTCACCCGGTTCTGAGATGCCGCGTTCTATCTCCAACATCGAACGTAGAGACATTTATTCTTTGATGACATTTTCAGCGAGGTCAGTTCTGCTAAAGTCGGAATGACGTGCATCGACCCGCCAACCCCGCTTTGCGGTGACGCCCGACGATGCCGAAAGCCCGACCGACAACCACTAACCCGTACAGCTGTGCAGCTCAACCGTCCTGATATCTTACGTCATTGGCGCCAACGGCTCGAACTGATTTTCCAGCCGAATCAGCGCTTCGTCGGGATTGAGGTTAAACAGGGCGCGCCCGCCGGTTCCCCAACGTCCGTTTTGGTAGTGGAATAGGGCCGCTGCGTCGCGAATCGTGTCGACAGCCGCGACGTCCTCCATATCGCCCCCTTCGATCGCTTCGAAGCGGATATTGACCGCTACAAATGCAGTGAGGAGCCCAGTTTGCTTATCCCGGGCAAACGTGACATTGTCCTCCCAACGGCAATCGATCCAGCGCAACCCGCGGGGTTTGCCCAAGGTGACGGCGATGTCGAAGAACTTCGCCTCGAGCATTTCCCGCTGAAAACGAAACGCCTGACAGGCGCGGCGACCTTCATTGGACTTTAACCGCCGGCGCAATGGCACGACTGCTCCCAACATTCCTGCGACAATCAACACGCCCCCCACGAGAGAAGCAACTATGGTTAAAGCATTCCATTCCATGGCGAATTCCCCCAAATATTCGGAGCCATGACGAAATCTTAGACGCGACGACTGCCTTCTGGCAAGAACATCTTGCAAATTCGGCAGTCGGTTTTCCGAACCAGTGCTGGGCGAAGGGGTTAGGCAATGGCAGCAGAATTGCGTTTTCCAGCGAACGAGATGGACAATTTCGACGGAGGCGGTTGACCGTAAGTGTCTGATATGTCTATGGTTATTGAACGTAAATTGCTTGAAAGTTTCACCGTTTTTTCCAGATTGAGTTCCCCCATGCCCCTTCTCGGCGCCCACATGTCCATTGCCGGCGGTTATTACAAAGCGGTTCGCGCCGCGGCGGAGTTCGACATGGACTGTGTGCAAATCTTTACGAAGAACAATAATCAGTGGCGCGCCAAGCCGCTCACCGAAGAGGATATCCGGCTGTTTCGCGAAGCTCTTGCAGAGACCGGTATCACGCACCCGGTCGCGCACGACAGTTATCTGATCAACTTGGCCAGTCCCGACGACGCACTGTGGAAGAAGTCACTGGATGCCTTTGTGATCGAATTACAACGCGCCGAGGCGTTGGGTTTGATCGGTGTGGTCATGCATCCGGGGAGTTTTGTGAAATCGAGCGAAGAGGAGGGGCTTGAAAAAATTGTGCAGGCGCTCGACGAAGCCCACCGACAAACCGAGGGCTTTGAAACACAGATTCTGTTGGAAACGACCGCCGGGCAAGGGACGAATCTGGGGCATCGTTTTGAGCAGTTGGCCTATATTATTGACCATGTTGAGCAAAATGAGCGGCTGGGGGTCTGCGTCGACACCTGCCACATCTTTGCCGCCGGTTATGCCATCACCGAGCCGAAAGACTACAAAAAAACGATGCAGGAATTTGACCGTTTGATCGGTACGGACCGCATTCGGGCGTTTCATCTGAACGACAGCAAAAAGGAGTTCGGCAGCCGTGTTGACCGGCACGAAAAAATCGGTGATGGCTTCTTGGGTTTAGAACCATTTCGCAATCTGCTGAACGACCGTCGTTTCGCCAAGGTCCCGATGTATATGGAGACTCCCAAAGGGGACGAAGAGGGGACCCCGTTGGATGAGATCAACCTCGCGACGCTGCGGAGTCTGGTCAAAAAGCGCAAACGGACCAAGCGCAGCTGACCGCCGGCGCCGAACGACCGGAGAGTGATAGCGGTCGTGTCGATTATGCGCCCTCTCAGCCAATGCTAGAAAGTCGAACGCGTCACGCTCTTGATGGGGGTTATAGCGGTGGTATTTGATGGGTGAGTTGGTAACCCGAAAAGCAACGGGCGGCGGCTTGCCCCCGTCGGTGGGCAAGCTATGTTTTTGACACACACTCAGTGTCATTATCAAAAAATTTGCCTGCAAACGAGTCTTGCGATGATTGCCCCCACCCCGAATCGTGCCATCGATGGCTTTTTGGACCGCATGGATCAGTTGCACTCTGCCCCGCAAGTGGCGCAGAAGATCCTGCTACTCACCCGCGACTCCGACTTTGACGTCCGGACGGTTGCGCAGTGCATCGAGAGCGACCCGGCGTTGTCGGCAAAGATCCTTCGTGTGGCCAATTCGTCACGGTACGGCTTACGGCATAAAGTGACCAGCGTTCGCCAAGCGGTTGCATTCATCGGACAGCGGTCGTTGCGTTTGATTGCCTTAACCTTTGGATTGGTGGAGAGCATGACCCGTGGCGCGCGGGGCAAACAATATTCAGAATTCTGGCGCCGCTCGCTCACGATTGCGACGGTGGCGGCCGAATTGGCAAAACAGAAAAAAGAACTCAACGCCGACGAAGCTTATTCCGCCGGACTGCTGGCCGACATGGGCGAGTTGATCTTCGCACAACTAGAACCGGAACGGTTTTTTAGTATCGTCGACCAACATCCACATGGCCTGGATTTACTAACGGCCGAACGCGCAGAGTTTGGGTTTGCGCATCCGGAGTTGGGTGCACGCCTGTTGCAACGTTGGGAGTTGCCGGAAGAATTGATCGAAGCGGTCGCCTTGCATCACGTCGAGGGAGAAGAGACGGAATTGTTGACCATTGCTGTACACGCCGGCGATTTGATGGCGCATGCCTTATGGACGCCGGATAACAAATACGTCGCCGCTTCACAGGAATTGCTGGCAACCGAGTTCGGGATCGATCTTGATGCGTACATCGCGCTGGCTGTGACCTGCCAGCGCGAGATTGATGAGAACGCCAAGATGTTCGGCATTTCCTTGGAAGGAACCATCGACTGCGAGTTGCTGTTGGAAGAAGCCCGCCGCGCCCACAACGAAGCCTCACTCGAAGCCGCTCTGGACCTCGATAGTATCACAGCAGCAATCGAAGACACATCGGTGTTAGGCGTGAGGCGTGAGTTGAGGAGACAGGCTTGAGGTGACAAGTTGTGCGCGGGTCTCCGACCCCGCACAGTCCCGACCGCAGGTCTCCCAATGCAGCCATAAGACGTCCCCCCTGACTCGAGGCTCACCCCTATTTCAGATGCATCACGACCATCTTCTCTTCGGTCATTTCGCGGATGGCGTACTTGGGGCCTTCTTTGCCGGTGCCGCTGTGCTTGAGGCCGCCATAGGGCATCAAATCGGCGCGCCATTGTGAACCCCAGTTGATATGCAGATTGCCACTGTCGACTTCCTGGGCGAATCGCATGGCGCGGTCGATGTCTTGTGTGAAGATCCCGGCTGAGAGACCGAATTCGGTGTGATTGGCCAGCGAAATCGCTTCGTTGATATCATCAAAAACAGTCAAGGCGACTGCTGGTCCGAACAACTCTTCGCAACTGATTCGCATCTCGGGCGCGACGTCCGCCAGAATAGCCGGTTGGCAGACGGATCCGTTCCGCTCACCGCCGGTCACCAGCCGCGCACCGCTCTCGACAGCTTGCCGAATCCATTTTTCGACCCGCTCTGCATCTGCCTCACGCACCAAGGGGCCAACATTGGTCTCCGGTTGGAGTTGATCGCCGGCCGAGAGTGCTTCGACGCTCGGCTGTAGCGCATCGAGAAAGTCACCGTAGATTTTGCTCGACGTCAGAATGCGCTGTGCGGAGATGCAGGTCTGGCCGGCGTTGGCATAGCCGTTGGATGTGATGGCTTTGACGGCGGTTTCAATATCGGCATCGTCCATGATGATCACCGGCGAGTTACTGCCCAGTTCCATCGTGACTTTTTTCATGCCCGCCATGCGGCAGATGTTTTCTCCGACCGGAAAGCTGCCGGTGAAGCTGATCTTGCGCACGCGCGGATCTTCGCAGATTGCCTGACCCAATTCGCTGCCCGGTCCGGTGATGCAGGCGATCGCTTCGGGAGGCAGGCCCGCTTCGAGCATGATCTCGGTCAGTTTGAGTGCTGATAACGGCGTGTCGGAAGCAGGTTTGATCAACACCGCATTGCCGCCGGCGATGGCAGGCCCGATTTTGTGGCAGACGAGATTGCAGGGAAAATTGAACGGCGTAATGGCGGCGACGATTCCGCAAGGAACCCGTAACGTGAATCCGAGTTTTCCGGCGGCGCCCGGGGCGGCATCGAGCGGTACCATTTCGCCGGTAATACGGCGGGCTTCCTCGGCGGAGACTTCGATGACTTCCCGCGCTCGGGAGGCTTCGAGGTTTCCTTCGGCCAGGATTTTCCCTTCTTCGGTGCTGATCAGTCGGCCCAGTTCTTCTTCGCGACGTTCCATGATCGCTGCGGCCTTGCGGAGGATTTGGCAGCGGTCCCAAGCGGACATCTTCTTCATAATCCGCGCCCCTTCGGCCAGCGTGGCCAATGCCGCATCGACATCGGCGGCTGTGCCGCGGGGAACCGTATCGATCACTTCGCCGTTGAATGGGTTGACGACATCGATCGTGTCGGATTTGTCTTGCCATTGCCCGCTATAAAACATCTGCATGGGAGCGTCTCCCCGAATGAGGTGTGTTGGGTTTGTTGGTAGATTGCACCGGCTGTTAGCTTATCGCTGAGGTGGTGTGGGGGAAAGTCGAAGGGGAATTCTGGAATGTCCCCTCACCAAATCGAAAGCTGCGGGGCTGTCGCGTACCCATCGATTGACCTGTGCCGATCCAAACGCCAAACTGGAGGGGAGCCACGAATCTATTTCACTCCAGGCGTTGATTGAAGGTGCCATCGGTATGCGTATTTTTTCTCTGATTTCCACCGCGACAATTTGCTGGGCCCTATCCGTAGCACTCCCGAGTGCCCAGGCTGAGAATTGGCCCCAATGGCGCGGCCCCAAACTGGACAACATCTCCCACGAAACCGATTTGCCCATCTCGTGGAGCAGTACAGAAAATGTGGCCTGGAAACTGCCGATGCCCGGACCGGGCGGGGCGTCGCCGATTGTATGGGGCGACCGAATTTTTGTAACGGCAGCCGCCGGCGATGATTTGTTGCTGATGTGCATCAACACCGATGGCAAAGAATTGTGGCGCAAAACAGTCGGCCAGGGGAACAAGACCGCCCGTACCGACGAAGGGAACTCCGCATCGCCGTCGCCGTGCACCGATGGCAAATACGTCTGGTCCTACATGGGCAACGGCGCGATTGGCTGCTACGACTTCGACGGCAATGAAATTTGGAATTTCAACATGCAGGACCGCTACGGTCGCTTTGATATTCAATTTGGCATGACGTCGACGCCGGTGTTGGATGGCGATCGGTTGTATTTTCAATTGATCCATGGCGATGGCGACGCAGCGACGCAGGAAGCGCTGGTGGTCTGCTTGGATAAGCTCACCGGCAAAGAAATCTGGAAGCAGCCCCGGCCCAGTGAGGCGGTTGCGGAAAACGAGCATGCCTATGCCTCGCCGACGATCTACCGCGACGGGGAGCGGGAATTTTTGCTGACCCACGGCGCCGACTTGATCGTGGCTCACGATTTGGACACGGGCAAAGAGATTTGGCGCAGCGGCGGCTTGAATCCGCCGGATCGCTACGACCGCACGTTGCGGCTGGTGGCTTCGCCGACGACAGCAGAGGGAATCATCGTCGCCCCGTCAGCCAAACGCAGCCCGCTGCTGGCTCTGCGTCCCGATGGCACGGGGGACATCACCGATTCCAAGACCTATCGTTTGTGGCAGCATGACAAAACGCCCGATGTACCGACGCCGGTGATCTATGACGGGATTGTTTATTTGTGCATGGAAAACGGAAATTTGACGACGCTGGATGCCAAGACGGGTGAGACGTTTTACAAGGAGAAGCGGACGCACCGGCAACGCCACCGCGCTTCGCCGATCTACGCCGATGGTCACATCTACCTCACCGCCCGTGACGGTCGCATTACGGTCGTCAAAGCGGGACCGGAATTTGAAGTGGTGTCGGTGAATGAAATGAAAGATTCCCTAGCCGCCTCGCCGGCGATTTCCAACGGCACGATTTATTTGCGCACGTTCGATAATCTGTGGGCGATTCGGAAGGAATAGCTGTGTGGGAGATTGCCGCTTCGAGGGCTATCTAATTCGCGGGCCAATCCAGTTGTCTGTTACGAATCGTAAAACAAACTCTCTAGTGCTTGCGGAGTCGATTTGATGGCCGATCCCACGAGTTTTCGCGACACGTCCACGTTGTCTTTAGTTCTCAAATGCTTTCTCGGCCTGTACTGTGCCTTCTCGCTGGTTGGACTGTGGTCCGATTGGCTAGAAGTTCAGATGCTGCAAAGAATGGTTGATGGAGGAATCGTTGCCGAGGGAGAAGCTGATGCAAACGATGAGCGCCAATTGATGATTTTTGGTGCAGCGATTGTCGCGTACTTGATGACGGCGGTCCTCTTTCTACGATGGACCTATCTATCCAGTCGAAACGCGCGGTCGTTGGTGGATGATAAGCTTGAATACTCTCCCGGTTGGGCGGTCGGCTGGTTTTTTGTGCCGATAGCCAATTTTTGGAAGCCGTATCAGGTGATGATCGAAATTTTCAAGGCATCGAATCCCAACATGGATGACGACTGGCAGGAGGCTTCCTCACCATCGGTGACATCGCGCTGGTGGACGATGTGGGTGATTGCAATCATTATCGGGAGAGTGTCATCGCGCATGTCGATGCGGGCAAAAACGCTTGATGATTTCCTGGCATCAAGCCAAGTCTCGCTTGTCGTCGATGTGGTCAGCGTGATCTTGGGGATCGCCGCAATTTCGCTCGTAACGACGTTACAGACATGGCAAACTGAGAAATATGAGCGTATTTCGGCAGTCACAGTTTAGCGACCAGTCATCATTGATTCTCGACGAGAATCGAATTGGAAATAGCTCTGAGGCTATCCCGTTCCTACTCCACCGGCACCGCCACCTGAATCTCCTCGCCGACGACCCGTACCTCGAAACACTTCTGTCCGATGGCTGATTTGGGGTTGTCCAGCCAGGTCCCTTCTTTGACACAGAATCGCCAGGCGTGCCAGGGGCAATAGACGGCGCCGTTTTCGACGTTGCCGGCCGCCAGGGAGGCGCCCATATGGGAACAAATATCGTCGATGGCTGAGTATTCGCCGTCCAGAAAAAAGACGGCCACCATGCGGCCTTCGATGGGAAATGATCGGCCTTCCCCCTCGGGGATCTCTCCCACCCGTGCGACCGTGAAAAACTCCGCCATGTAAACCGTTCCCCAAATACGGATATGAAACCAACCGATTCCATCATAACGGCTGGTGCCAATTCGCCAAGTATCACTCTGCTCAAGACGCGAGGGGAATACCTGGATGGTGGATGCTTGCTGAGTGAGCGCACAAAAAAACCGCCGGTGGTCTTTTCAGGCCACCGGCGGTGTCAATTTTTACAAGGTTACTGGGAAGTACCGTTGATTAAAGCGGCACGCCGAGCAACTCTTCCTCTTCTTCCTGAATAATGATCCGCGGTGTGACCATCAGCATCAGGCTTTCGGTTTCACGTCCGACACCACTGTTCTTGAACAAGCGACTGATATAAGGAATCTTGTTCAAGATCGGGACACCGGCCATGTTCCGTCCTTCCCGGAGCCGCTTGATGCCGCCCAGGAGAACAGTACCACCGTCCGGCACACTCACCGTTGTGACGACCTGGACGATTTCGACGACCGGTTGTTGAACCGTAATCGATCCACCCGCCGCCGCACCGGATGTTCCCGCAGTACCCGTCGTACCGGCTTGTCCGCCAGCACCACCAATACCACCGGTTCCACCGCCGACGCCACCGGCACCGCCGAGTCCGCCAGCTGCTCCGCCGCCGAGGCCACCGGCACCGCCGAGACCACCGCCGACGCCGCCACCGGCACCACCGACTCCACCGCCACCGATACCACCACCGGTCACTCCACCAGCTCCGCCGCCAGCACCACCTGCGGCACCGCCAGCACCACCAGCAATACCACCTCCACCGGAGACGAATGAGAAGGTGAAGACGTCGGTCACGTTAGAGAACTGAGGAATCACTGTGAGTCGCACATAGCGACGGTCGGCGGAAATGACCGCTTGGACCTGCATCTGCACACCGTCAGCAATCGTCTGAATGACCGGCTGGAAGCCGACCGAGAAGAATCCGACGACCGGAATCAAACTCGTGACGAACGGACGTTGCACTTGGCTAGTCACAGTGGCCGTTTGGCCATTGAATAACGTGACTTTCGGGGCAAACATAATATTGCTCCGCTCGTCACCCGTTGCGGCATTGATGAAGAAGAAGGTTTCAATGTCGCTAAGAATCGCGATACCCATGTTGATACCGGCTTCAGCTTGGAAGTTTCCAAAGTCCGGAACACCGATGTCAAACGAACCTTGACGGAAGGGAACGTCTAAGTCAGGTGAGAATGCACCACCGTTGGCGTTACTGTAACCAACAATCGAGCCGTACTTCGGATAGTTGTCCAAGTCGGGCAACTGTCGCAGCGGAGGATCACTAAAGAATCCCGTGCTGCCTGCCGTGCCACCGGTTGTACCGGCTGTTCCGGCTGTACCGGCTGTACCAGCAGTACCCGCCGTACCACCCGTTCCCGTGGTCCCTGTGGTACCCGTCGTACCCGTCGTTCCACCCGTCGTTCCACTTTGCAGTGTCACGTTGGGATAGGTGCCGTTGGGAGGAGTCGTTGCACCCCAGCCACCAACAGGTGGGTTCGGTCCACCGACGTTGTCCTGCACGTCAAAGTCGAAGTCGATACCGATCCGTTCGAAGAACCGGTCAGACACGGCGACAAACCGTACTTCAATGGTGACTTGCAAGTCTTGCAGACGACGCAATTGGTCCAGCAACTCAGCGATTTCTTCGTGAACCTGTTGGGTTTGGCGAATGACCAAACTCAGGGTCGTTTCAAATTCGCTAATCGTTCCCGGGCCGCCGATTTCTTCCCAAGTGTCGGGGGAAACTGTCGTCGTGATCAAGTCGATTAAGGAGTCAAAGTCCGCACCCGATCCACCACCAAGCTGCGGGGTGCGTGCGCCCGGCAACCCAGGAATCCCGCCGAAGGGCGTCTGTCCACCGGCTGCAGGCACATCGAAGAATTTCTGACCGCCGCTCACATTCATTTGGCTTGAGCCATCGTAGTCTAACCCGGCATTGAAGGCGGGATTACTAGCACTGGCTGCAGGGCCCATCATCGTGGACGGAGTTCCGAAATTCGGAATCGGGACGACCAAGTCCGCTACGCTGTAGGTGACCGCCATCACTTCACCTTGGCGGCGAATATCGCTGGTGATCTGCAGCACTTCGTTCTTGATCATGTAACCCAAGTGGCGGTGTTCCAGCAACAAATTCAAGGCACTCTTGAGTTGGATGCCGTCGACGTTAATCGTCACCGGGGTGTTTGTCGTCACGCCTTCGTCTTCCAGACCCTCATCATCGATCCACAAGTTCACGTCGGCCAAGCTGCCGAGGTGGTTGAGGACGTTGGCCAGGGGCTCGTTGTCGAAGTGCAGTGAGACAGGACGTTCCAGATTGCGTTCGATCCGCTCTTCCGCTTCCGTCCGTCGGCGGTTGTCACCGGCGAATTTTTTGCGACGTGCGGTCAGTTCCAACCATTCCTTAGGCGACGGCATTGCGTAGTCGCCGGTAAAGGGAATGGAAGCTTCGTCGACGTCTTGCAACGCATTCAAGAAGCCGTCTTCCTTACGAGTACGAATGTCCTCGCTGCGTGAAATGTTTCGCAAGAATTTTGACTTTAAGATCATCACTTCAGCTTCGGGCGACTCAGGGCTGAGTGCTTTGGCTTGTTTGGCGATGACTTCCGCTTCGGCATAACGTTGTTCCTTGACCAACTGATTGAACTCGTCCACCTTGTCGGCGAAGTCTTGTTCGATGCGGATGGCAATTTCCACGTCACGCTTGATGTCGTTGCGGACTTCCGCATTGTGGTTTTGTTGAGCGATGATCGGAGCGTGTTGCACCTGATACGATTTGATGCTTTCACGTTCCCGATTGATGCGGCGAATCATCGGCTGCAGCATGTCACGCGGCAGGTCCGAATTTTCAACCTTCGTCAAGGTTTCACCCAACAGTTGCAACGCTTTTTCAGGTTCGGACGTTTTGAGGCGTTCGGCCCGGAAGCTAGCGTTCATCACATCGTTGCGAAGTTTTGAATAGGCAACTTTCCGTTCGTTGTCGACCGTGGGCAGCAACGAATTGTCATTGTCACCTGTTTGCGGGGTGGCCAACTCGCCCTCTTCGGCGAGGTATTGGACTTGCCGCAATTTGTTGTCGCGGCGCGGACGCAATTCCTGCAGGTAGTCCTGCAGTTGTTGTGCACGTCGCGGGCTCAGGCGGTCACCGGTGTGGTGAGCCTGCAGAAAGTACTGATAAGCCTGATTACGGTTGCCGTTGCGCAGTTCACTTTCACCGGCATTGAACAAGTCCAATCCCGATTTTTCCGACTGCGTGATCGACTGGTTGATGTCGCTCTCTTCGTCGAAGCTCACGGCTGCCGGCGTACTGATTGCGGCTTCCGCTTTGGCAATCCATTTCAGAACCTGTGAGGGATCATCGTCAAACGGATCGTAAGCGACGTCTAGTTTTTGGGCTTCCAACGCTTTCGCGCGGGCCGCGTCATACCGACCTTTGTCGGCGTAGTTGCGGGCCTCGTTCAGCAATTGGGTGGCCAAGGCTTTGTCGTCCGTAGTGCTTTCGTCGACCTGAAACGCGATTTCTGCGTCGTCGGCGTTCTCCACTTGACCCTTGTCCCGATCGCCGCTGGCGGCTTGGATTTCGGTGTCACGTTGAGCATAGCGTTGGGCCTGTTTGCCGGAGTTGGTGAAATAGTCGATGTCCGCCAAGACTTTCTCGGGGCTGTCGTCCATCACACCGAACTTGACACCCAGTTGGGCGGCCATTTTTGCCTTTTCTTGGGCACTGTCGACATCTTTCGCCTTCAGGTCCAGTCTGGCTTGGTTCAGCAATTTCAAAGCTTGCCGCTTATCGGCATTCAGATCGGTTTTTACCGGAGCCGCAGCCGCAGCCGGTTCGGCAAACGGATTGACCGGTTCTTCGTCGAAGAGGTTATCGTTCGCCGCGATGTTGGACATCCGTTCTTGCCGGGCGATGTCCGCGAGGACCAGCCGGGGTTGATCGTCGAACACGTCATAAGCGACGGGAATCTCTCGTGCCTGCACCGCTTTTTGTCGGGCGGCTTCAATGTCGCCGGCTGCCAAGTCCTTGCGGGCCTGTTTGATCAAGCTCACGGCTTGAGCTTTGGGCGAATTGGCTTCTTGAGCCGTTTCGAACGGGGTCGCCGATTTCTCAGCGGCCGAAGGAAATTGGCTGCCGGTCGAACGTTGGTAACGTCCACCTTGGACGAATTTGTTGGCTTCAGCGTTTTCCGCTTCGGCAATGTTCATACGGACCGACTTGGGCCGTTTTTCCAACAGATCGTAAGCGACGTCCATGCTTTCGGCTTGGTCGACCTTTTTATAGGCCTCTTCAAAGTTTCCAGCGGCAATGTCCCGTTCGGCAGCTGCCAGCAGGCGTTGTGCCTGAATTTTAATGGCATCCGGCTTTCCGGTGGCGACCAACGCTTTTTCTTCCATGCTGTTGAGCACTTCGATAAAGGCGGTGGGTGACATTTCGCCGTCAGCGTATTGAACTTTGCCTTTGCGTTCGAGTTGTTGTGCGCTCAAGGCGTGGCGATACGCTTCGTTGAGGCGTTTCGATTCCGCCGCTTCACGCGCTTTTTGCATCAACGAATCGGCTTTGATACGCCATTCGTCATGCGGAGCTTCAGCCGGTTGGCTGCCGGCGACTTGGACGATGTCCCCGGGAACTCCGGTGGGGAATCGACGCGTCGCATGTTCTGTTCCGCCAGCTTGACGGATTTCAAAGTCATTCGTGCTTTGTGCGCGGGTCACCGTGTCGGTGTCATCGAACACACTTTCATTGGCTTTGCGTTTGTAGGCCGCAATGTCTTCCAACAGCCGTTGCGGGCTGTCTTCCAACAGTCCAAAGCGGACCTTGATGTTCGCGGCTTGAAGTGCCGTCTTTTCGGCGGCGGCAACATTACCGCGTTCGAATTCATGGCGGGCATTGGCCAACCATTTCTTGACGGCCGCCTTGCGATCAGCCGATCCAAGACCTTGCGCCGCGACGGCGAACGGATTGGACGGTTCGGGCGATTGGCCACGAGCCGTAATCCCACGAGCCGTTGTCCCACGAGGCAGTGCTTTCAGTTTGCGTTCGGCGCGTGACAAATATTGTTCGAGTTGCGCCCGTTCTTCCTTGGCGAGATTTCCGGGAGCGTATGTCGCAGCTCGGAATGACCGAACCGCATCTTCATAACGTCCCTTGGCGTACAATTCCTTGCCGAGTCGCAACAAAGCTCGTGACGACCGCTCGCGAGAAGCGGCTGTCGAATCGTTCTTCTGTGATGCAGAACGCTTCGAGTTTGTCTCAGCGGCAAAACCTTGATGCCCACACCACAATGATGCAGTGATGAGGCTACCACAGGCGAATAATCCTAGTGCCTTACCCAACGTACCTACCTCCTTAAAGGTCCTAACAGCTTCCATGACCTAAATTAACCAAACGTGGGAGTGAACTCGCCGCCTGAGCCCGACATCATTGCAATGTCGCGCGCCGTGCGGCGAAATCACTCGAATGCGATAGTTCTCTAGCCAGACGTTGATCCCGGGCAGGGAGTGGATCCGGTGACGAACGAATCGCCGCCGGGGCCGCAGCCCGATCACGCCTGTGCTAACAAACGAGTGTGTGAATTGTGGAGAGAGTGTAGAAGTGCGGGCTAAATACCGGAAACCCGACATACCGGTCAAGACCGGTCAGATGGAATTTGAAGTGTTTCTCGTGCTTTTCGAAAGACCGGTTCAAGTTGAATTCAACTCCGGCAATTTCTGCCGAACCGACCGTTCCTGTCGACTGTCGTTATTGCAGTAATGCCGTGTCGCCAAAATCATATTTGGGTTCGATCACGGCTGTCTTTTTAAGTTCATTCACAAGTTTGGCCGCCGCCTCTTGGTATTGGCTTTGACGCAATTCTAATTTGATTTTTTCATGCACATCCTCGAACGGCACATAACCCGGATCGACCCGTTCAACGACCTGTACAATATGGTAACTGTCATCCGATTTGATCACGTCACTGACCGTACCAGGGCGGATTTGAAACAGAATGGCTTCTAAGTTTTCATCCACGAGACTGCCCATCTCGGTCCAGTCCCACATGCCGCCATTGAATGCCGTTGGCCCGTCGGAGTGCTCTTCAGCTAGTTCTGAAAAATCGGCGCCGTTGATAAGCAACTGTTCTATCTTGGCTATATCCTGGCGCGCGACCGCTTCCCCACCGCGTTCTTTGAAACTGATTTTGATCTGCCGCCATTTGACTTTGCCTTCGACCGCATATTCCTCTTGGTGTTCTTGATAGTAGTCAAACAGTTCGCGGCGGCTGAACTTCGGTGGCGTGCCGGCATTTTGCGAGACGTACAGTTGCGCCTTTTGGTTTTCGTAAAAAGCCTGTTGCATCCGCTGCATCGTCACGCCTTCTTGGGCCATGGCGACTTCCAATTCGCCGCGACTGGTGATGCCCAAATCCTTCTTCTTCTTTTCCAAGCTGTCTTCGAAGGCTTGTTTCAAGCCCTGTTCCAAAAGCCCTTTTTGTTCGTCAGTGAGGCTCTTTGTCAAAGCGGACGACAACAGCTTGCTCTGAACGTGCGTGGGAAGAGAGCGCCGGAGAAATTCAGCGCGAGCGGCGCGAAGTTCAGGTTGTGCTTTTTCAATTTGAGCAGCTGTCATGCGTTGTTTTGTTTTCGCGACATGTCTCTCAAATTCCAGCAGAACGTCCTCAGCAAAGATTGGTTCCCCATTCACCAGCACCACGGTCCCCGTCGCATTGCCGAGATCTTGGTCTGCTTGCGTTGGTGCGGGACCTCTTTGAGAATTGGTGACGCGCGTCACACCCTCTTCGTTGAACTGCAAGTCCTCGTACGTGGGAATCTCGTCCGCCACATGGGCCAACGGATTTTCGTCGCGCGTTGCCAACTGCGGGGCTGACTTGGAAGTTTCCCTGGTCGGCCGATTGTCAAATGACAAACGGGGCGGCGGTTCCGGGGCTACCGGATTGTCAACCTTGGCAACTTTGTTGCAACCCGTAGCAATGACCAACGCAGCCATGAGGGTGAGTGTTTGTTTCATTATTGCGAAACCAGTGCTGGGACTAGCCGAAACATCGGCGCAGCCGCAAATGGGAAATGTCAGTGAGAAATGGTGCGAACACGCATCGTTATTGAGATAACCCGATGCGATTCGGACATGAGGGGAGGATGGAAAATCAGCGGCGGATTATAGGGGCGAGTCTCCGAAACGGTCAATTCGGATATCGCTCCCTGAGACTGATAATGCGATGCGATTGAAAAAAGATCGAATCTCAAAAAGGATCAGACCGCTGGTGACCGCCTTCTTGAGTGACGACGGTCATCTTAATTTTAATACAGACGGTTCTTTATCGCCGACCGTAAGGTTGAACTTACGGACTGAATTGGCAAAGGTATCTCGCAGCACGAAGAGGGACCGCGTAGAGACGCGACGTTTAGCCGTTCTCGCGGCGGACGCGAGTGGCGCGGTCTTCGATCAACGGTGACGATTCTCCGTCGGCGATTTCCAGCAAATACTCTCCGTACGTATTCTTTTTAAGCGGCTCGGCCAACGCGCGGAGTTGCGCAGCATCAATAAATCCCATGCGAAACGCAATTTCTTCCGGGCAAGAGATCTTTAAACCTTGCCGTTGCTCGACCGCTTCGATGAATGAGGCCGCTTGCAACAGCGATGCAGGGGTTCCCGTATCCAACCAGGCACTGCCGCGTCCTAGCAGCTCAATCCGCAACTCGCCATCGTTGAGATAGCGACGGTTCACATCTGTGATTTCCAGCTCGCCGCGAGCGGAGGGCTTTAGGTTTTTGGCGATTTCGATCACACGATTGTCGTAGAAGTACAGACCTGTGACCGCGTAATTCGATTTGGGATGAGTTGGTTTTTCTTCAATATCGATCGCCCGGCCTTCGGCGTCGAAATTGACGACACCGTATCGTTGTGGGTCACGGACATAATAGGCGAACACGGTCGCACCGGCTGTGGATTTCCCCGCATTCTCCAATGCGAACTGCAGATCGTGTCCGTAAAAAATATTGTCTCCCAAAATCAGGCAAACCGGGTCGTCGCCAATGAATTCCTCGCCCAGGATAAACGCCTGCGCAAGGCCTGCTGGAGTCGGCTGTACGACAAAACTGAGCCGCATGCCCCATTGCGAGCCATCCCCCAACAGCGTTTGAAAGAGCGGCAGATCCTCGGGAGTGCTGATGATCAACACATCGCGAATTCCCGCCAGCATCAAGGTGCTGAGCGGATAATAGACCATCGGTTTGTCGTAGACCGGCAACAGTTGTTTATTGATAACACGTGTGACCGGGTGTAACCGGGTTCCCGCACCACCGGCGAGAACGATTCCTTTTAAAGGCATGGCCCATTCCTTTTGAGATGAATTGCGGAGGTTCCGCGTTGTTTGACTGGTAGGATTTTCGCCGCTGGGGATGAATAGAATCCGAGTGTTCGACGGCCAACTCTATCAACCGTGATTTGACGTGTAAACCAGCCTGGTTATTGTGAACAAAAGATGAATCTCGCCATTTCAAACAGTTGTTGCCAAGACCGCTGTGGTTTTGAGACGCCGTTTTGACATAACAACTGAGTAGCAAAGTCGTATTGCCCAATTTGGCGGGGATGAGTACCCTTCGCCACGCAATGACGGGATGCCAATGTTCATGCAGTCAGCACAGAGCAAAATGCCTCGCGCCATTGACTAAAAAACCCGAGACCCCCAATCCACGCCGCCGAGGCGGTATTGATACGGGAAAGCATGCGATAGTGTTAGACACCCAGAGCTGCCACGAAATCGAGTCAAGTTCGCAATCGTCCCTGGTCTGCGCGGGGCCGCCGGTGACGATCGTCCTGGCCGCTTACAACGGCCAAGATTACATTCGCGAGCAAATCGAAAGCCTGCAACAACAAACCTATACCAATTGGACCTTGCTGGTTCGGGACGATAGTTCCAGCGACTGCACGGTCGACATTGTGCGAGAGTTAGCGAACAACGACGATCGCATTACGCTACTCAACGACGCGCACGGCTGGTTGGGGACCACACAAAATTTCGGCACATTGCTGAAAGCGGCTTATGACGCTGGCGCCCCCTATGTCCTCTTCGCTGATCAGGATGACGTTTGGCATCCCGAAAAAATCGCACGGCAGATGGAACTGATTCTCTGCGCGGAAGACGAAGATGGTCGCGATGTCCCGCAACTCGTCCATTCCGACTTAGCGGTCGTGGATGAAGACCTGCGATTGATTCACGACTCATTTATGGGCTACGAAGGTTTGGCCCATTCGCCCCATCAACCACTCAAGACGTTGTTGGTTCAAAATTTTGTCACCGGGTGCACGGCCTTGGTCAATCGCGCCTTGTTGGAGTTGGCCGTGCCGATTCCTACTGATGCGGCGCTGCACGACTGGTGGTTGGCTCTGTGCGCTGCGACGACTGGCCGGATTCATTATTTGCCGGCTGCGACAGTCCGCTATCGGCAGCATAGTAAAAATTGCGTCGGGGCGCGGAGCACGCATGTGCACATCGGCCGACTGTTGTCGAATTTACCCGCGTATGTGGGACGGCACACTGCCAACCTGACTGCTGGAATCGGCCAAGCGCGAACGTTGTTGCGACGGTTGGAGTCGACTACGAACACCGACGATGATCGGACGCAACTTGTGCGGCTGTTTTGCCAGAAGTTTGAAAGCCGCCAAGGGAAGTTCCAGAGGATTTCCCGCGTCATGAAACTCGGAATCCGCCGCCAATCGCGGTTGAAGCAAATTTCTTTGTTGCTCCAATTACCGCTGGTTCCTGTCTTGCCACAATGACTGCACTCCACTGTCGTTCACGGTAAGCCGTTCAATTTGCGGATCGCCCATTCGGTCGTGATCAATGCGCAGAACAGTAGCAAGAGTAGCGGGTGTTGCCAGAGCGCGACTTCATCTCGGTTACCGTGCGAGACCTCAGCAGCGTTGAGCAATTGCGGCAATTCGGCCAATGCATCGGGACCGATCAACTGTCCGCCGCTGACGGTGGCGAGTTGTGATAACAGCTCCGCATTGGCGCTCAGGTCGGTCAGTTCCTTCGTCGGCGGTTGCGAGACAAACAACGTCGCCACGAATTCTGCCGCACCCAAATCTGCTCCGTCGACTTTCAGGCGGGCCGTGTATTCTCCCGGCGGCAAGTCGACCGCCTGTCCTTCATAGGCCAAGGGGCGACTGGGCGACGGGGTTAAGGGAAGTGTTTGCATGATGCGCGATTCCCCAGCGGCAACAAGTTCGGCCGTTGCCGTTAATTGCGGAAAGCGTTCGAGAAACACGCGATTGAATCGCGCTCGCACTACGGCTGTTTCTCCTTGCGCAACATCGCTCCGCTCAAAACCAAATTTCACACTGTCTGTTCCACCCAGGCTTTGTTGACGTGCTCCCCAACGTGCCAACTGACCCCAAAAACGGTGGTGATACCGGTCCCCCGCGCGGTGCCGCCATCGCCAAGTGCTGTCGATGCCCAACCACAAAACCTGCCCCAGGCCATACGTTTGTCGCGCTAGAATAGCGCGATCTGTGGAAGTTCCCGCTGGAGCGTCGGTGGGGGGAACCATGGTCGCCAAAACGGATGCGCCTGGTTTAGCGGTGCCGGTCATGCCCCAAACATGTCCGGCAAAGTCCCTCCAAATTTCACGATTGGCTTGGGGATCGGCGGCGAACTGCAGCATCGGTTCGCGTTCCCCTTCGGGGGTGAGCGAGAGATGAAAGCCGCGTTCGCTAGGCGAAGATTGTGTGGACTTATTGGCGAATTGTTCGATCCGTAAATCAGAAACCGGCAACAGACGCTGCAAGGCGGGAGGAAGTTCGCCGTCCGTCGAATAGTTTTTCCCAGCGAGGAGCACGAGCGTGCCGCGGCCGGCGTCGACGTAACGTTCCAAGCTTTCCCAAGCGGCGGGTGTCAGATGGGTTTCCGAGACATCGCCCACAATCACCACATCGGTTTCGGCCAGTGCGGTTTTGTCCCAGGCAGCGGGATCGTTTGGCCAGTCCAATTGACGCGGGAAGAACGATGCATCCAACACCTTGAGAAACGGCTGTTCAAAGATCACCTGCGCGACATCAACGCGGCTGTCGCGATTAAAGGCGTTGTCGATAAACCGAAATTCCCAGCGGGCTTCCTCCTCGATCAATAGCACGCGGATTGTGTCATCGACGACTGTCAGCGCGAATTCGGCCGTGTTATTGTCGTCGCGGAGTTCTTCCGGTTGTGCGGCGACGGAGAGGCTGAACGAAGACCGCCCCGCTGAATCGGCCGGCCAGTCAAATGCGACGGTTGTCGTGTCCGCTTCGACGTCGATTGTCTTTCGCATAGCAGCACCGGTTGCCGGTTGCAAAACGACTTCGATTGCGCGGCCTGCAAAACCAGTGGTAGCGAGGGTTGCCGTCAGTCGCGGGGTGTCGCCTAAAAAGACGGATGTGGGAAAATCGAGATCGGTGACTGTGATGTCGATCGGATTGCGCGGACTGCCAATGAGGACTGGGAATAGCGGAATGTTTTCGCGGCCGAGCGCGCGAGCAGTTGCGATGGGATCGTGCGTTGAAGTATCGCGGCCGTCGGTAAGGAGTACGATTCCCGCTGTTGATGGCTGCTCACCAGAAGAAGGATCGGGTGCGATTCCCGCCTGCAAATTTGTCACGCCGACGTTCAGGCCCAACTCCTGTTCGTTGAGATCCATGAGCGATAACGCATCCGCCTCAACGGTAACAGCCTGATCAGCGAACAAATGGATTTGCACATCGCCGATCTGTTGTAACTCGGCGAGTAACGGCGTGGTTGTTGACGTCAGTATCCGCTGGACAATTTCGCGGCGTTGCAGAGCGCCGATATCATCCAGGAGTTGATGCAGGCTATCTCGGCGCGTCTGTGCGAGTTGCGCTGCCGCTTCGCCGTCGCCGGATGCGACCCAATTGGGTTCTTGCTCATTTTCCAACGCTTGCAGCCATTGGTCCAAGCGATCGCGGTTGTGGTCATTGCCGATGGTCCCCAAGGCCCGCGCCCAGCGCAGTTTTTCGGCGTCGCTCGCTTGGGGATCGGGTGTCTGCATGCTTTGCGAGACATCGATGGCAATCAATATCCGCCGCTCAGCAGCGCGCTCGCGCACGACGGCTAGTACCGGTTGCAACAGCGCAAGGAACAGCAAGGCGATGGCCGACAGCCGTAAGGCCAGCAACGTATTCCCGATCCGCGCCGCCACCAAACGGCGTTCGTAGCGGTAAAGCATGATCACGCCGGCGGCCGCGAGTGCGGCCAGGCTCAACCACAGCCACCACAGGCCTCGGCCCTGAAAAATGATGTTCGACGCTTCCACGCGTGACCTGTCGAGAACAAAGAGGATCGTTGGGCAAAACGCGTACAGTGACTCGATGAATGCAAATCCCCCGGCTTGGTCGAAACCAAACCGGGGGCATACGGGTTTTCGTCAGTTGTCGTTTTCCACGGCGGCTTAGAGGCTCGCTAACAGCGGGATTTCGAAGCCGGTCGTGTTGGCGTCCTTCAACAAGGAATTGGCCGCTTCGGCATGATCGCCGGTGTGACGTTCCTTGGCACCGTCGAAGGTCAACCAGGGACCAACGGTGTATTTGTTGTCCTCGGCGGACAGACCCACGTCTTTGCTCATAATGTCGTGCAAAGCCGTGAAGTGTTCGTAGGCATCAGTATTCTCGCCGAACTTACCCGCTTTGCTGTTGAACGGGACGTCAACACCCAAGCGATACGAGTTGTTCATGATGTGGCCTAGCACGCAGCCGTAGTGGGCATCGAGGGCATTGCCGTTGGCCATGTCCGGGTTGCCTTCGCGGACGGCGGCAATAAAGGCGCCCCAGTTGCCGCCGGGCGTGACATCACCATCCTCGACGGTCAGCACGACCCCTTCATTGTCCCCTTTGGCGAAATATCTCCAGTAGTCGCCCCCTTCACGATGCTTTGCTTGAGCGTTGGGGAGAATCTTTCCACCATCCTCGAAGTAGTACTCGTTGAGGACCTGCTTTTTGTAATTCTTATAGTTCACGTTACGGACATTGAAGTAGACGTACTGTCCGTTGGGATATTCGGCGACGGCAAACATCGTGTTGGGGGTTTCGCCTTGGTCGTTCCATTGGAACCGACCGCCCATGCCCATCACGCGGACGGGGTGCGTTTGATCTTCGTCGAGTGCCCAGCGGGCGACGTCCAATTGGTGCGTCCCCTGGTTGTTCATGTCGCCGTTGCCGGTTTCCCAGAACCAGTGCCAGTTGTAGTGCACGAAATTGGGATGATATTGGTCGATCTGTGCCGGGCCTTTCCACAGGTCCCAATTCAAGTTCGACGGCGGTGTGGTCGGACTCTTCTGTCCAATGCCATTCCGCGGCTTACAACAATAACCGTAGGAGATTTTCAGTTTGCCGAATTTGCCGTCTTGAATATCTTTAACCAGTCCGGCAAGTTGCGCGTTGCTGCGACGCTGCGTGCCGTGTTGCACGACGACGCCGTATTTTTTCTGGGCTTCGACAGCGACGCGGCCTTCGGCAATGTCGTGGCTCATCGGTTTTTCAACGTAGACATGTTTGCCGTGTTGCGCCGCCCAAATCGTGATCAGCGAGTGCCAATGGTTGGGCGTGGCGACGGAGATGGCATCGACGTTCTTATCTTCCAAGGCTTCCCGGACGTCGGCAGCGCCTTTGACGTTGGTAACACCTTTTTCAGCCAGTGCTTTCAGCGTGCGGTCCAAGACGTCTTGATCGGGGTCGATGACATAAGCGACTTCGACGTTCTTTTGTCCCAACCAACCTTGCAGGTGGCTTTTGCCGCGACCATTCAAACCGGCGACGGCGATTCGCACCCGATCATTGGCTCCATTGACCTTACCGGACGCTTGCGTGCCGGTCAGCAACAGCGAAGCGCCCGCTGCGGCGGTCGAGGTCTGTAAAAAACGGCGGCGAGTGATGATCGACATCGGAAATCCTCTGTGATTCAAAAAGAAGAATATGCGGGAGGGAGGTCACGTTATTTGGTGGACTTCATTGTAAACCGCCCGAATAGGTTATCGCAAGTTGAGCCCGTTTTTCCGGCCATTGTGCGACGAGCGGTTGACTCAGCGTAGAGCAACGTGGTCGCGAAGACTCTCCACTACAATTGTCACAAACCGACCCCCTGCGGTCATAACCGGCACTACGATCTCGATTTAAAAAACGATTGCTCATTCGCTGCGAAAACCAATAATTTTTACCTGAAATCTACCGGGCCTGAATTCCATGACCTTGACCGATTGCCATACGAAAACCGTATGATGCAATTTCGTTCCACTTCTCAACGCTATTGTTCTCAATGCGATAAGCCGGGAGCTCCTCATGTCGGTTCGCTGTATGGCAACTCTGTGCGTGTTGTTGCTGGGTGTTTCCTGTGATGTGCAAGCAGCCCCACCGAACATTGTGCTCGTCATGTGCGACGATCTGGGTTGGGGGGATACCGGTTTTAACGGAAATACGGTGATCAAGACTCCACACCTGGATGCGATGGCCCAGGCCGGTTTGAAGCTGAATCGATTTTATTCCGCAGCACCAGTCTGTAGTCCCACACGGGGATCGGTGCTGACCGGGCGGCATCCGTATCGTTATGGAATCCTGACCGCCAACAGTGGTCACATGACACCGCAGGAACTGACGTTGGCGGAACTGCTTCGCGAACAGGGATACGCCACAGGACATTTCGGCAAATGGCATTTGGGGACCATGACCAAAACGATTCGCGATTCCAATCGCGGCGGGCCGAAACACGTCGCACATTTTTCACCGCCACAGAACAACGGTTTTGACGTCTGCTTTAGTACCGAGGCCAAAGTCCCCACGTTTGACCCGATGCTCAAACCGCGCGGCAAGCCATCCGGCAACGGCTGGAACTATCTACAGGATCGCGCCGCTGCCGTTCCCTATGGGACGCGGTATTGGAATCAACGCGGCGAGGTCGTGACCGAGAATCTTGAAGGAGACGATGCGCGGGTCATTATGGATCGCGCGGTGCCGTTTATCACTCAGGCCGCCGAACAACAGAAACCGTTCTTTGTCGTCGTCTGGTTTCACACCCCGCACCTTCCGGTCGTCGCCGGTCCGGACCACGCCAAGTTGTATGCCGAGTACGATGACTTTCCACGGAACTATTACGGCTGCATCACGGCGATGGATGAACAAGTCGGGCGGCTGCGGCAGACGTTGAGGGATTTGAACGTGGCGGACAACACGTTGGTGACATTTTGTTCCGACAACGGCCCGGAGGGTCAAGCGGAAACATCCCCCGGTTCGGCCGGTCCGTATCGCGGCCGTAAACGCGATTTGTACGAAGGGGGCGTCCGCGTGCCGGGGCTGATCGAATGGCCCGCAAAGATCGCCGCCGGCAGGGTGAGCGATTATCCAGCGGTCACCAGCGACTACCTACCGACGATCTTGGAATTGCTCAGCGTGCAAATCCCCACCGAGCGCGCGATCGACGGCGCGAGCCTGCTGCCCCTGATCGAAACAAACGTCACCGAGCGACCCAGCCCGATCGGTTTTCAACACCACGATGCATTGGCCTGGACGGACAATCGCTACAAGCTCATCAACAACACTCGAAAACGCAAACGCGACCCGAACGGCAAACCACTCCAGCCGCCAGTATTTGAGTTGTACGACCTCCTGGCCGATCCACAGGAAGCCCACAATATCGCCGCCGAACATCCGGAAGTCGTGAAGCGAATGCAAACGGAGTTGCTGGCGTGGCAGGCATCGTGCGCGCGTGATGCGGAGCGGTGAAGGGAGTGGCCAGAGTAGGGCGGGTGAAACGATTGGCGTGCCCCACACATTTGACATACAATCCAACCGCCGCAAGCCTGTCCCCTCAAGCCCCAGGCCGACTTTGCCAAAGGAAGCGCCATGGCAGACACAGCACCTCAATTGCCGAAGACGAAACGCCGTGCGCGCTGGCCGTATCTATTGGCCGCTGCGGCCGTGTTGGCCGTGATCAGCATCAAGTGGCTGGTGCCGATTGCGATGGAGCAACGGGCGCTGGCGGTGATTCGTGCGGAGTGTCCGGATGTGGGGATCCAAATTCCTTCAACTACTCCCCTCGCGCCACCACCCGGGGCATCCGCTCTCTCTCTTAACACATTCAATGCGGATGTTGTCTGCAAGGAAATCGACGAATCTGGATGCCGAATACGTCGGTCCGGATTTTCTTCGGGAGTGGACCGGGCATGAGTTCTTGGGGGTGCGAACGATCGAGGGGTCGGCTAACGATTTGCGTCCCGCAGCCGATCAGTTGCGATGGCTGCAAGACGTTGTCGATGTCGATTTACATAGCGTATATGATGACGATATTGAATATGTCAGGCATTACACCAATCTAGAGTCATTGACACTAAACACCGAAATTACGGATACCGGGCAACCCTGCATCACGGATGCTGGCATATCGAGGCTTAACAGTTTATTTGAATTAAGAAGTTTAAATTTACGCGACGCCCATATCAGCGGTCGCGGATTCGCCACCTTGTCGGCACTGGATCAGCTGGAGGAATTGGATCTCACGCACACGCAGTTGACCGATGACGGACTAGACCACGTCTGCGAATTGAGCGGACTCAAATCGTTGCAATTCGCGGGTACACGCGTGACGGACGACGGTTTACTCCACTTGAAGAATCTGCCGCGACTCGAATCGCTCATGCTCTTGGGGTTGCCCATTACAGACAACGGCTTAAAACATCTGTCGGATCTGAAGCAACTCAAGACGTTGAGCTTGTTGGAGACCAAGGTCACCGATGCCGGACTGCCCTATCTACTCACTCTCGACAACTTGGAAGACCTCGACCTGTCCGAAACAAAGGTGACGCTCGATGGCGTGCGGCAGCTACACGTCCTCCACAACCTGAGCCGCCTGCGATTGGGAGGCTTTGGGATGACCAATGCCCAACGCGACGAACTCCAGCGAGCCTTGCCGGGTTGCGAAGTGACGCGTTATTGATTGGCGTCGCGCAGTTAATACTCACCAAGGACACAACATGGCAGACACAGCGACTCAACTGCCGAAGACGAAACGCCGTGCACGCTGGCCGTATTTGCTAGCCGTTGCCGCACTGCTGGTAGTGATCTTCGTGAAGTGGCTGGTGCCGATTGCGATGGAGCAGCGGGCGATTGCGGTGATTCGTGCGGAGTGCCCGGATGTGGATGTCGACGTTCCTGAATTCATGTCGGACGGAAGAAAGGGCACCTCACTGGTTGGTTGGATGCATCTGATCCGTACCCGCCGCCGACAAAGGACATGGGTCAAAACGGACTTCGTTGGGCCAACGGAACTGCAGCGACGGATGGACCATGGTCTTTTGAGGGTGGTGTTTATTGATGGTCCGGCGGAGTATTTGCGCCCTGCTGCGAGTCAATTGCATTGGTTACGAAGCGTGGAACGAATCAAACTCGACGATGCAACGGATGAGGATTTGGTGTATGTCGGTCAATTATCTGAACTAGAAGATTTGACTGTGGCTTATAGCGATAGCATTACCAACGCTGGATTGGTGCATCTGAGCGGGTTGTCGCAACTCAAAATATTGAGTCTACGAAGAACCGGCATCACCGACGCGGGACTCAAACATCTGCTCCCTCTCGAAAACTTGGAAGACCTCAACCTGTCCGAAACAGAAGTGACGTTCGACGGCGTGCGACAGCTACACGTCCTCCACAATCTGCAACGTTTGGGTTTGGGGGGATTGGAACTCAGCGAAGCCCAACGCGACGAACTCCAGCAAGTCTTGCCGGGCTGCAAAGTAACGCGTTATTGATTGGCGTCGCCCAAACCCCTACCATATCGCTCCGCCGTCACTAAGCGATGGCCTAATTCGATGGTCAGGTGATCGCTATTTCCTTTTGTTTTTTCGTGCCGTTCGCTGTTTTTGTGGTTTGTCCTTTTCTGAGCAAACCTAAAATCGGCGACCGCCGCAATCATTCTGGACTTAAGTCGCATGGAACGCACAATTCGTCAATACGTCGACAAAGACTTAACGGGCTTACTCTCCTCCTGGGAGGCAGCGACGCGGTTGGCGCATCCGTTTTTGACCGAGGAGTTCCTCGCCCAGGAACGGCACAACATCCCCAACATGTATCTGCCGAACGCCGACACCTGGGTCGTTGAACAGGACGGCACCGTGATCGGATTCATCGCCCTGATCGGCAACGAAGTCGGCGCGATCTTCGTACAACCCGACTTTCACAGCACCGGCGCCGGCCGCGCTTTGATGGATCAAGCACGGGAATTACACAGTGTCCTTGAGGTCGAAGTCTTCCGCGCGAACGCCATCGGCCGAAAATTCTATGACAACTACGGCTTCCAACCCTTGAGCGAATCGGTACACGAACCCACCGGGCAGGAGCTGTTACGGTTGAAGTACACCGCCGAGCGAGCGAGCTTGAGCCGCCGTGATGTCGCCGATGTGAAAATTCCAGAATCCGACGATGCCGACCAGTACGACTGACGAACACGATCAATGTCCCTAAAAATCACCAATCTCCGGGTCCCCGTGGCGGGCCCTCTGGAGTCGCGCTGCGGAGCGCGGCGGCGGAATTGTTGGGGGTGGGCGATGATGAGATTCGCCACCGGGAGGGCAAACGGGCGAACGGGAGGGGGGAAAGAAAGGAGAGGGCGAGAAGGCGGGGGAGAGCCGCAGCCGTGGCGGTGGCGGCGGGGCCCGGGATTGTCGGTTGAGGGAGGGGGAGGGGCGGGGTTGGGGGGAAGGGGGGGGAGGGGAAGGAGGAGCGGGGACGTTTCAGCGACGGCAAACTGACCTGCCGCATGAGCGGCCCGGATGTCGATTGGGTGCTGGAACAATTCGTCGCCTGCGGCGGCAAGCCGTCAATTCGTTATGAGTTCCGCCCGCACCTAGGGAGCAACCGTCTCCCCATGTTAGTCCGCAACTTCCGTCGCAAGATTGAAGCACTGGGAGGCGAATACCGTTTCGGCTGTTGCCTGGAAGGTTTGGATATCAACGACGGTCATTTAAGAGGCGTGCAAACGTCAGGCGGGTATATTGCCACACAAGCGGTGGTACTGGGGATGGGACACAGCGCGCGGGACACCTATCGCATGCTGCAGGCAGCGGGCGTTCCCTTGCAGGCCAAGGCGTTCCAATTGGGACTCCGCATCGAACAACCGCAGGAACAAGTCAATCGTCAAAAATATGGCAAGGAGAGTTATTGCGACATTCTGGGAGCGGCCGATTATAGCCTCATCGCTCGCGGTCAAAAGGATCTCTTCACGTTCTGCATGTGCGCGGGAGGTTACATCATCCCCAGCGTCTCCGAACCGGAAATGTTCTGCACCAACGGCATGAGCAATTCCCGGCATGATTCACCCTATGCCAACAGCGGACTGGTGGTCACGCTCGACCCGGCGGAATTGGAGAGCACTGATCCGCTGGCCGGAATGGAACTGCAGCGGCACTATGAGGCGATCGCTTACGAAATCGGTCGCAAGAATTATCTCTGTCCGGTGCAAACGGCGGCGGATTTCCTGGCAGACCGTTCCCCGACTGGTGCAGCACCCGATTGTTCGTATCAGCGCGGCACCGTTTCCGCAAATTTATCGCAAGTCCTGCCGCCGGTAATTCTGGGGGCGGTCCGTAGCGGCTTGCAGGTGATGGACAAGAAATGGCGCGGTCAGTTTCTCAAACAGGCGGTCCTGGTCGGCCCCGAAATGCGCGCCGTCGATGGTTTGCGATGTGCGAAAGCCATCGTGAGTCAGTTTGCCGCACTAGAGCAACGCTAGCTCTTTATTACTCCTAAGATCTGGGGTGCCACTGGCTCTGCCAGTGTTACGACAATTGGACGCACAACTTAAAGCACACTGGCAAAGCCAGTGGCACACAACCCCCTGAATGAGTGCGTGAAAAAGCAGAAGCCGTTCACGTGCGATCGTTAATGTGACAATTCGTGTTCTGCTTGAGCGATTCAGGCGTCCTCTTCTTCCGGGGCTTGGGCGACGAGATGATGCCGACTGTAAACGAAGAAGTACACAATCCCCAAGAACACAAAGATCGCCACGCCCCACACACCGGGCCGGGCCGCTTCGTCCTCGAAGGTGGCAAGCAGTGCGATCAGTGATAGCACCAACCCCACCACGGCTCCAGGAATCCCCAACGGGCTGCGATAGGGACGCGGCATATTCGGACGGGTGATGCGGAGTTTAATAAAACTGAGCATAACCATCGCGTAAGAAATCACGGCTCCAAAGACCGCCATACTGATGAGCGATTTACCGACCAAACTGTCGTCGCCGGCGAATTGAATCACGACAGCGCAAGCAAAACCAATCCCCGCCCCCAGTATGATGGCGACATATGGGGTATGGTTTTTACCGGTGAGCGACATCCAACGCGGGAAATAACCCGGGCGCGGGACAACGCGAACAATACACGACCGTAGGCGTAGATGATGCCGTGAAAACTGCTGATCAGACTGGTTAGTGAAATGAGAATCAACAGCCATGATGCGGTCCCAGTGCCAAACACAGCGAGGAATCCATCGGCCAACGGGGCATCGGACACGGACATTTCCGCCGCTCCGCCGCCGACACCAGTGTTCAACACCAATGTGCACAAGGATAAAACGAGCAACGTCAACATGCCCCATATCAGCGCTGTGGGCATATCGTAGACGGCATCGTGGGCTTCTTCCGCAGCGAGTGGAAGCTGTTCGATTGCTAAATAAAACCACATTGCCGCCGGTAAAGCTGCGAAGATTCCCCACACCCCTGGTGGTAACCCAAGAGTTTGCGGCAGTCTCTAGCGCCGTGATGTTGTGTAGTTTGTCCCAACTGAATGCACCGGTCGAAATTGCACTGACATAAAACAGAACCAGCACCGCCGCAGCGATGCCGGTAATCACCAAACCGATTTTTGAAGTCAGTTCCACGCCACGAATGTTGATGGCCACAAATACTGCGTAGAACAAACCACCATAAGAAGGTAACTGCTACGGGTGGTGTGCTGTCGCCGAATACGAGTTTGTTAACGTATCCGCCAATGCCCACCACGATCACCGCCGGTGTGATCACATACTCGATCGTGTCGGTCAGCCCACAGATAAATCCGCCTGCAGGACCAAAGGCGCTGCGGGTGAAGGAGAAAAATCCCCTGCATAAAAAGTGTGCCGCGCCGCTGAGAGTTCAGTGATCGTAAACACCATGCAAACATACATGGCCGCCATGAGTACCGTTGCAATCGCCAACGGCCAGAAACCATGTTTGAGTCCGAAATTCCAACCAAAGTAATCCCCGGAAATCACCGCCCCGAACTCCAAGGCCCACAACAAAATCCACCCCGCCGATTTGCGCAGTTTGCGGTTTTGCAGATACTCGTCGCCGACCTGATCGTAACTGACAACGCCCGGTTTCTTGGTGTCCATGCAACTTCCTTCGTGATAAAAACAACGCTCGCATTGTGGCAAGTCACCGCAAATGCGTCCAGCAACCTTAGGCGTGAGGCGTGAGGGGACAGGCGTGAGGGATGGGCGAGCGAAGCTTTTTTCTGGCCACCGGCCACCGACCACTGGCCACTCTCTACCACCTACTCATCTCCACTCCACTGCCCAGCCATGAACAATATGGCGACCGGTGTGAGCTGCATAAGAAAGCGGTGGCTAGAACCGCCGATGTGTTCTTCGACCGGTGTGGGAGCGACCATGCCGACGACCAATAGGGCCGCCAATGCGCCTAGTACGTCGCCCAGCAATAACAATTGCTCCGGGCGGAGTGTGCGGCGCGGTTGTGTTGTCCCGGCGATGAGCAATCCCCACCACTGTAAGCCCATGGTGGTCACCTGCAGAAACATGGCGCCCAGCATGTGCGGTACGGACCACGACAGCGTGCCGAGTCCCGGCATGCAGCGTCGCCAAGTTCACCTGCCTGCTGTAGTTCATCTCCGTTGTCGTCGGAAGTCGCCCACGGTAGAGGAACCAAGGGGCAGCAATCAGTAATACTGTAGCGGCGAAAAGTCCCGTCCAACCCAGCGCAGTTTTGAGGGCCGCGAGTTTTTGATTCTCGTGTCCCCAGTTCGTGACAATGACCAACAGACACAACAGGCCACCGTCGATGAGCGCCAGCGCGATCCCCTCGTCCTTGGTGAAAAGGGTCATAGACGCAGCTACGGCGGCCAGAATCAACGGGCGCGGGTCACTGGTCTTTTCTCTCCGCCGCGTGCGTAACCAACTCCACAAATAGAGCAGGCTGACGCCGTGATAGCAGGCGACGGGGGCATCGGCTTGGGCGGAGAGGAACCCGTAATCGTTGAACGCCAGTATGGGCACAGTGGCTAAGACCAACGTCCACAACCAGGCGGTAGCAGCCCGCAGCTGCCGTTGCAGTACCCCGGCAAATGTGAGCACCATGCCAAGAGACATCAACGGAAAGAGCAGCTTCGCCCAGCGGTCGTCGGCGCGTCCCAATAAGGTATAGATGTGTTGTTCGGCCAACGGAATCAGCAGTGGATAGCGGGGATGGTATTGAACGAAATCCGGGTGCAGCAGGTCGGGGCTTTGCAGTTGGGCGTCCTCGAACAGCACGATCGATTTCAATCCAAAGATCGCCCGTTCATCCCACAACCGCTGCGGCGTTAATAATGTTTGGCCCATTAGCGAAACAAACAACAACACAACAATCGTCGCGGCGAAACGGACCCAGGCGGATTGTTCGTCGTGACTCAGCGGAGCAGGGAGGGGGGTGCGGCCGAGTCCCCATGCGGCGATTCCGGCCAGACAACCCAACACTCCCCAACCGATGCTCGTCGAACGCGCCAATGGACCGCCGACAAGTCCCCACAGGAATTGCGCGTAACTCGTGCCGGCAATTCCCAGCACGATACCCAACCCGATCAATTCAGCACGACTCGTCCACCATCCACCTTGTGGAGACGGTCTCCAAATGCGGCGGCCGAGAATCAACGTGGCGAGAGCGGCGCCAAACAGCCATTGGCCAATCAGGCCGAACAGTAACAAACCCCAACCAATCACGGCGTCCCCTCCGTGGGATAGGGACGTAAAATAACTTGAATCTTGGGCCGCTTGGTGGTGATTTGTCCCCGTCCCAGAAACTTGAGCCATTCCGGATCTTCTCGCACCCGGGCAGGATCGACAAACGCGTCTCCTTCAAAGTATTCGAGCACGTAGTCGGGTTGCAATTCGTCGAGGTATTGGGGCGGCAAGTCCGCACGCGTATAAGCAGCCAATTGGCGTTTCCCTTGCGCCAGCGGAATCACAAACTCACTCTCGGGGTGCATCGGGTGATACAACCGCCGCGGTAAGAGGTAATAGGAGAGGAAGAACAATTTTTGGTCGCTGAGTACGAGAATTTTCGCATCCGGGGGCGTCGCTTCTTCGAGGTAGCGAATCACCAGATAGTTGGTATCGCTGAGATTCGGCAACGACGTCTGTCCTGCATGCAGCCCATAACTTTGCCAGTCGCGCATCCGCTGCACGACGCTTTCCCCAAATTGCGACATGGCAATGATCAACCACGCTGCCACAAATCCTCGAATCAGCCACGTTTGACGTGAGTCGCGCGGCTTCTCACTTGCGGAGGTTGCCGCTTGAAAACCGCGACCGGCGGAGGACAAAAATGGGGCCAGCCGATGCAGTTGGAAGAGTGCCACTAATGCGACAATCACTGCCAGGGGCGCCGCCCAGCGCACTGATCCCCACAAGGCTTCGGTAAAGGCGTTTGCAGCTGCAAGGTCATCCGGCCCGCCTGTCACTCTCTCGGCCGCAGCCTGCTTCCGCACTTCCAGCGGCGTATACCATGCATCAAACGACAACCAAGCCGCTCCGCACAGCAAGACGGCCAGGAAGATTTTCAATCCGCGTTGCATGCGATCGTCGTTGGTGAAAGAGACAAAAGGGAAATGCACAACAATCCGCCCATCTTCGACGAGGATCAGCGTCTGTCAAGTTTGCCTGAGGGTGTGTCTTCAAAATGGGAGGGCGAGGCTCCTGCCGAGCCGCGCTGAACCCTATCGCTTACCTTGGTAATAGAAATCTTCACTTTTCCCACACGAAACGGCTAATTGCGGCTCAGCAGGAGCTTCACCCTCCCGTGCCGCTGAAATGCGGTATAAAATCCGTTGCGGCTCATCGAACTCTGAAAGTTTGACCCAGGGTGCGCTCTCTGCGTTCGCGATCCTGGGCTACGATGTTTAACGCCTTCGGCGTAACATGTAATAGGCAGACAACTTCAGGGCACGACCTTGTCACGCCGCGGAATTTTACCAATTATGGAAAAGCATCCATTCCCGGCAATTCGCTAATGTTGTCAGCGACGCAGCGGCGTCTATAATGAGACGGCAGGTAATCGGGGGCGGCGTCATGAAATCGGGGCAGCTCGCGCGAGAACATCTCAATGATTGGATTCAACGGCCGAGGGCAGTAGCGACCTTATGTCCATTCCCAGCTTCAGCGTCAAAAACCCGGTTTTGGTCAATATGATCATGATCGTGGTTTTGGTGGCGGGCGGGATCTTCTCGATCACTTTGACTCGAGAAATGTTTCCCGAATCCCGCCCCAACAAGCTCTTAATCAGCACATTACATCCCGGCGTGCAGCCCGAAGAGATCGAGCGGGCGATCACGATCAAGGTCGAGGAGGCGGTCCGCGATATCGACGGAGTCGAAAAGGTCGAATCGACGGTCTCAGAAAGCTTGTCGATGACGTCGGTCACGCTCTACAGCCAAGTCAAAGACGTCGATCGTGTACTGCAGGAGGTCAAGGTTGAGGTCGATGCGATCCAGGACCTGCCGGACGATGCTGAAAAAACAGTTGTCCGCAAAATGGAACCAAAACTGCCGGTGATCAGTGTTGCCATTTTTGGTGACGGCGGCGAAAAAATTCTCAAACGCGAAGCCCGTAAGATTCGCGACGATTTGTTGCTGTTGCCCGGTGTCAGCGATGTGGAGGTTTCCTGAACCCGGGACGACGAAATCAGCGTCGAAATCCGCCCCGAAAGATTGCGGCAATACGACATCACGTTCGATGAAGTCGCCGATGCTATCCGACAAACCAATCGCGATGTTTCCGGCGGGGAATTGGAAAGCAATCGCACGTTGATGACGCTGCGCACGCTTGGTGAAGAGCGGCAAGGGGAGGAACTGCTCGACATCGTCGTGCGAAGCACTCCCGATGGCCGCAAGATCTTGCTGTCGGACGTTGCCGTGGTGATCGATGAATTTCATCGAGTCGGACCTGGAATGCTATTTCAACGGCAAACCGTCGGCCAGCTGTATCGTATTCAAAACGGCCGACCAGGATGCGATCCAAATCGCGCGGATGGTGAAAGCCTATGTCGCCGGCAAGGAACGCGATCCGGATTTTGATCCCTATGGATTCCACAAAGCCTATAACGAGGTTTGGTATTGGAAACCGCTGGCCTTGGTGGGCTCGTCGTTGGAATGGTTCATGGACAAGGCCATGGGCCGCCCCGATTTGCGAGAGGTGTACGAAACCAGTGCCTCGGAGCCGATTGATGGCAACTTCCAACTCGGCCTGCATAGCGACTTGGCTCGATTCGTCGAGGGGCGATTGGACCTGATGACTCGCAATGGCAAGTCCGGGTTGTTTTTGGTCCTGCTCTCGCTCGTGCTGTTCTTGAATTGGCGTGTGGCGTTCTGGGCGGCGATCGGCTTGCCGATTTCGTTCATGGGCACGTTCATCATGATGTGGGCGTTTGGCGAGACATTGAACCTGATCAGTATGATGGGGCTGATTGTCGTCTTGGGAATTATCGTCGACGATGCGATTGTGATCGGCGAGAATATCTATCGGCATGTCGAAGAGGGAATGCCTCCCCGCCAAGCGGCAATTGTCGGAGCCGAAGAGGTGATGTGGCCGGTCACGGTCGCCATTTTGACCACGATCGGCGCGTTTGCACCGCTACTGTTTATCACAGGGCAAATCGGCGATTTTATGGGTGTGTTGCCGATGGTGGTCTTGTGTGCCTTGAGCGTTTCATTGTGCGAAGCACTGGTGATTCTTCCGGCGCACTTGTCTCATATTCCGCCCCACCGCAGCGATGCCGAAAAACGCGATCAACAATCGGCGGGCAGGATTCGCAGATTTTTTCACTGGCTCAGCGCTGTGCAAGAAAAAACGATCATGCGGGTGATCAACGGGACCTACGAACGCTTACTGCGTTTCACCCTGCGTTGGCGTTACGTCACGCTGACCGTCGCGCTCGCTCTCGTCATTGCCTCGTTCGGCCTGATCGCCGGTGGCGTTGTCGAGATCGTGATGGTGCAGGAAATGGACAGCGAAACAATCATTGCCGGCGTAGAGATGCCGGTCGGGACGCCGGCGGCCACCACCAAAAAACGGCTCAACGAATTGACGCAATATGCCGTCTCTTTGCCGGAAGTCGTCAATGTGCAATCCTTCGTGGCGCTGCAAATTGACTTCACCGGCGCCGGAGCGGTGGGGGACTTCAGCCAACCGCATTTGGCACAGTTAATTATCGAACTGCAACCGGCCGAACTGCGCAACCGGTCCAGCGACCAGATTCTGGACGAGTTGCGCGGCGTGTCGGAAAAATTATCGGGTGTGAATTCCGTCACTTGGGAAGCCATGAGCGGCGGGCCCGGCGGCAAGGATATCGAGCTCCGTATCGCCGGTGATGATTTTGAGGAGTTGAAAGTCGTCGCTGGAAAACTCAAAGCACAGTTGGCGACCTACAAAGGGGTTTATGGATTAGACGACAACCACGACCGGGGCAAACGAGAAGTCCGTGTCGAAATGCGCGATGCGGGACGGCCGACCGGAATTCAGGAAACGCTGTTGGGCAGTCATGTCCGCAGCGCGTTTTACGGGCGAGAGGTGCGACGGATTACGCGAAACCGCGAAGACGTCAAAATCATGGTCCGCTATCCCAAGTCCTTTCGCTACAACATCTACAATTTAGAATCGATGTGGATTCCCACCCCGGCAGCGACCGGTAACCGGGGTTGGGTTCCGGTCAACGAAGTGGCACGACTCACCGAAGGCGAGAGCTTTACATCGATTCATCGCAGCCAGCAGACACGGTCGATTACGGTGATTGGCCAAATCAACGACGAACAGGGGAATTCGCGGGATATTATGGCGGATGTGCGTCGGTGGTTTTCCACCGAGCTGCGCAAAGAACATCCACAGGTCCGGCTCGAAGAATTGGGAAAAGGGGAAGAATTCCGCAAAGCAATGGGCAGTTTGTGGATTGGCGGACTCGTGTCGTTGTTGTTGATTTACATGATGCTCGCCGGGCTATTTCGGGCTTATTTGCAACCGATTGTCGTGATGGCGGCCATTCCCTTTGGCGTGTTGGGTGCGATCATTGGACACTGGGTCACGGGCAATCCGCTCACCATTTTGAGTTTTATCGGCTGCGTGGCCCTGACCGGGATTGTGGTCAACGATTCGCTGGTCTTGGTCGATTTCATCAATCGCCGTGTCAATCAAGGTATGTCGCCGTTTGAGGCGAATGTCGCCGGCGCGAAATTGCGGCTGCGTGCCATTTTGCTGACAACATTGACCACGGTGGCCGGATTGATGCCATTGATGTTCGAAACCAGTTTTCAGGCCAAATTCTTGATTCCTTTGGCCGTGACGCTCACATTTGGGCTGGCATTTGCCACCGGTTTGACGTTAGTCATTGTGCCGTCGTTGAATATGGTCTACATGGATCTCACGCAAATCGTCGGCCGCCGCAAACCGGACGATTCTGAGGAGAATGACGAGCAGCAAACCGGGGAGCTGGCGACCGCTTCGCTCGACAAGGAGCTTTGAAACCTGGACTTTTCAGTGCGACTGGTGGAATTGCAAATCGCTAGGTAATCTCGTAAGTTGTTAGGACCTTCGGCCCGGCGGGAATCGCTGCCGGCGCTGATAACTTGGTCATACGGAGACGAGCAAAATGGACGATCCTCAATTCTTGATCATGGCGGCGGTTTTCCTCATCGGAGGGCTGCTCTTTTTGGTCGCCGCCTTCGTAGGGATCAAATATTTCAATATCTGGCTGCGGGCCTTCGTCACGCGAACCGGCATCGGCATCTTGCAACTGATCGGCATGTCGCTGCAAAAGGTCAACGCGATGGTGATTGTCGAGTCCAAAATCATGGCGGTTCAATCAGGACTGCCCCCGATCGATACACGGGCACTCTCAGCCCACTATTTGGCTCAAGGTAACGTCCGTCGCGTCATTCAGTCATTAATTGTGGCCCACCGTGCCAAAATCGATTTGGACTGGGATACGGCCGCCGCCATCGACTTGGCCGGCCGGAACGTTCTGGACGCCGTACAAACATCCGTCGACCCCAAGGTGATTGATTGCCCCGACCCCCGCCGTGGTTCCGGCCGGACCACCCTCGATGGTGTCGCCAAGGATGGGATTCAACTCAAGGCCCGCGCACGCGTCACCGTGCGGACCAATCTCGCACAACTCGTCGGCGGTGCCACGGAAGAAACCGTCATCGCCCGCGTGGGTGAAGGGATCGTCTCAGCGATCGGCTCGTCCGACAGCCATAAAGACGTGTTGGCTAACCCCATGCTGATTGCCAAAGCGGTGTTGGATCGCAGTTTAGACTCCCAGACCGCCTACGAGATCGTGTCGATCGATATTGCCGATGTCGACGTGGGTGAAAACGTCGGCCCGTTTGCAGGCGGATCAGGCCGAAGCGGATGTCCGCGTGGCCCGTGCCCGTGCCGAAGAACGTCGCGCCCAAGCCGTTGCCACTGAGCAAGAGATGAAAGCGCTCACCCAGGAAAACCGCGCCAAGGTTGTGTTGGCCGAAGCGGATGTTCCCAAGGCGATCGCGTTGGCGTACCGGTCCGGCAATCTGCGGACGAAGAAGGCAATTGCCAGCAACGGCCAATAATCTCCGGCAGCCAAGCCAGCCATTCATTTAGCGACGGCATTGGGTGCGGATGCGGGTGCTACTGGCGGCTTGTCCGCCAGTGCAGTGCCTGGCTGGAGTGTCCCTATTCAGCGGCATCGGTCTTTGTGAGCACTAGCGGACGAGCACCCCAAATCGGGGCGACCGAACCCTTTTGGGCACGCTGAATTGTCTGGCATTTTGCGATGGGCCATGCCGTTACAAAGGCTCGCCGGTCCATTCAGGCAATTCGTCAAGATATTCGGGGCAACAACCGTTTAGCCAGATGTAATCATCTTTGATTTTCTTGACCTCCACGATTCGCACCCTCACGACGCCATAAATCAATCCGCCTAATAACAAGAGGATTCCGAGCGGGATCATGGCCACCGCGAATTCTGACTCATCGACCAGCGCAATCCCTGTGATCAGAAAGGCGATTCCCAACAGGGAAATCGTCCAACTGATTAACATGTCCCGCTGTCGCCGCGCAAACCATTCCTCGCTCAGCCCAACGTAAATGGTCGCCGTCTTGCGTACGAGGAGCGCGGCAATCACATAGGGGATCAGGCCGCAGACGATGATCAACGCGTACCACCCCGGATGATGCCACGATAGGCTGCGTTTGAGGTGGCGGGTCGAAGGCTGATTGCTCTTAACGCAGCGATTCGGCATTTCAGCATTTTTGTGCATGACGAGAGATTTCTTACCCAAACGCCACATGCTGCCGGTCGGAACGCCGAAATCCTCTCCGCAATTTGGGCAACTCGCGCCGCCGGCCGGAGAAGCCACACCGCACATCGGGCACAGCAAAACATCGATGGCTGCCTGGAATTGTGCTTGCTGGCGCATCATTTCCATGTGCGACTCATCAGCTGCCTCGTGTGGGGCGGTGCCGATCGTGCGGCGACACATCGGGCACCGTCCATCCGCCGAAAGATTCACACGCGTCTGGCAGTGAGGACATTCGGTATTCATGGTTTGCGTTTCTTATTCGCCAAAATCAGTGAACGAAATCTTTGTTTCAAACTCCGAATCAATCCAATCGAATTGCAAATTCGCTGAGGTAGATTTTTCTCTTCGCAAGCTCTGCGCCTTAGCGTGAGGTTTTTTCATGTAGGCCAATCGGTTGTCCCATGCCGTAAAGGTGTGTCGTAACACCCCCGACGTCGCTTAGGCATCAATCGTATACGGTTTGCGTTGCTCGCGGCTGAGCATCGCTGTCGCTTCGGCGTCGCCGACGAAATCTTCTTTTTGGGGATCCCAGGTCAATTCACGATCCAGGATCATCGCAATATTGGCCAAATGGCAGGCGCTGACCGAGCGGTGGTGTGTGTAGACGTCGGAGATCGGCAGTTCGCGGCTTTTGATGCAGTCGAAGAAGTTTTGCATGTGCCCCGCGATTCGCATGTTGCGGTACAGTGTTTCGACTTCGCCGTTGAGCCAGTCGGTTTCCTCGGCACTGGCGGCGATTTCATCCACCGGCTTCCCGGTCAGTCCGCCGCGATTCACACGAATTTTTCCCTTGTCACCGCTGATGATCAACTCGTTGTTTCCACTGGTGAGTTGGATTTGATGTCCGCCGTCGAAGTCCATCAGGCAGTCAAAACTTTTGGCGACGTTGTAACAGTCCTTCCGTTTGTTGAATGTCCCTTTTCCCGAAATCTTGGTCGGGCCGGTCTCATCCAATCCCAAGGCCCACAGAGCGATGTCGGTGTGATGCACGCCCCAGTCGGTGACCTGCCCGCCGGAGTATTCTTGCCACCACCGGAAATTGTGATGCGTCCGCTCCGCCATGTACCCGGTTTCCGGGGCTTGCCCTTGCCACATTTCCCAATCCAAATTCGCCGGCGGTTTGGTCACCTTAAACGGTCCACCGCTCGATGCTTCGCCGACCGACGACAGCGCGTGCAGCTTGTCACCCAAACGGCCGCTGCGGGCAATCGCGACCGCTTTGAGAAAACGCTGTTCATTTTCGCTGCGCTGTTGCGTACCGACCTGGAAGACCTTGCCGGTCTCTTTGACCACGCGACAAATTTGTTTGCCTTCGTCGATCGTGAGCGTCAGAGGTTTTTCGCAATAGACATCCTTGCCGGCGCGCATGGCATCGATGGAGATTTTTACGTGCCAATGATCGGGAGTGCCAACCGTCACCGCATCAATGTCTTTGCGGTCCAGCAGTTTGCGGTAATCCGTGTAGGTCGCGCAGTTTCCATCAATCCCCGCGGCGAATCTCTCCGCATGCTGGCTATCGACATCGCAACACGCGACCATATTTCCCAATCCAGCCGCTTGCCGGCCGATTCCCGAACCCCGTCCCCCCACGCCAATCGAAGCCACATTGATGCGTTCGTTCGGACCGTCGGCGGCAAAAACAGCGCTGGTCCAAAGGTACGGAGCCGCGATGCCTGCTGCGGCAACACCAGTAGAAGTTTTTAGGAAGTCACGGCGGGATGTCGAATGGTGGCGCACAATCGGTACTCCTGAATTGACGGAACAGGGAATCCCACAATGGGGGTCATGGCTGAAATGGCGGCGGAATCCAGCAAACATCGGTCACTCACGAGCGACGCTTTCCGGCATTCTCTAAAACTAGTTTCAATCCCCGCTAACGCATCTCGCTGACACTTGAATATCAACATCTCAATCAAGCGCAACCGGGTTTTGAAACAGTCTCTAGCGTACCCAGGTATGCGATTTCGGTCCAGCGTCTGTTGGAAAACGGCCGGTTAGGAATCTTTTATCGTTTATGTAGTCGATCTTCGCATGCCGGACGTTTACACTGGCTGTTTCATTATCACGACATTGATGCTACATCTGCCGCCCGGTTAGGAAAACTGAATGAACGTCGATCAATTGGAAACCTGCTTGCGAAACTGCAGTTGCTTTTCGTTACTCTCCGACGAAGAACTCGCAGCCATCCGTGACCAAGCAGATATCCGGCACTATAAACTCGGGCAGGTCGTTTTTCGGCAAGGAGACGTGGGCGACCGGATGTACGTCGTCTATTCCGGCAAGGTCCGCGTACTCCACGAAGAGAACGGCGACGAACTCCCGTTGAATACGTTGTTCGACGGCGATCACTTCGGCGAAATGTCATTGGTCAGCAATGCACCGCGCAATGCCACAATTCGTTCCGCGGCCGATAGCACGCTGATCAGCATTCCGGCTGAAGCTGTGCAAAGTCTCCTGGAGAAAAACGGCGACCTGCGGCAATATTTTGACCGGTATGCGGATCGCTTGCAGCTGTGGAATTTTATCAAAGTTGTGGGGCAACTCGGCACACAGCTCAAGCCGCCGCAACTGCGAGAACTGGTCGATCAATTCCAGTCGCAGGACTTTCCCACGGAGGAGTCGATCCTTGCCGCTGGGGAAGTTCCCGAGCATTTCTATTTGATTCAATCGGGCCGTGTGAACGTCGTTAAAGAAGGGGAAGTCCAAACGACGTTGACGTCGGGAGATACTTTCGGTGGCAGCGCGTTGGTGGAACGACCGCCGGTGGGTAGCTATTTCACATTTCAGTCAGACGGACCGGTCTCGATGCTGACGTTGGCCGCAGCCGACTTTTGCCGACTGCTGGACGACGTGCCGCAGGTGCGGACCTACTTCGAAGAGCGCGCCGCACATACCCGCGCGGATGACGCGACCGAACATTTTGACACGGTAACCACTCAGGTTCGGGATGCGGCGATCGCCAAGGAAAATGCCGCGACAACCACCACCGAACCGGATGACGTCGTCGAACCAACCGCCCCGCCCGCAGCGATGGTCCCGGTCGCAGCGACGGAGATGCCTGCCGACGAGGAGGTCGGTCCGGCCGGTGAAAATGTGCCGACTCCACCCTCAACAGGACTCGGCGGATTATGGCGGCGGTACCAGTTTCCGTATATCCCCCAGCACGAGGAAGTCGATTGCGGAGCCGCTTCGCTGGCCATGATCACAGCGCATCACGGACGTCCTGTCGGCGTCAGCCGGTTACGCGACTTGGCCGGCGTGAGCACCATGGGGGCGTCGTTGACACAATTGATCCATGCCGCCCACGAAGTCGGCTACGAAACCCGAAGTTTAAAACTCACTGCTGATCGGCTGCCGAAACTGCAGTTGCCTGCCGTTCTTTTTTGGCGGGGCTATCACTATGTCGTGCTGTACGCATTGAACGAGAAATACGCCTACATTGCCGACCCTGCGATGGGTAAGTATCGGGTCACGCTAGCCGAGTTGGAAACGCAATTCAGTGGCTACGCACTGGAGGTGACCCCCACGGCGGCCGCGGAGAGGATTCGTACCAAGCCCAAAGCTGCGCAGCGGTTAACAAATTTGTTGAAGAGCAATTTCAAGACGCTGGGAGTGATCCTGGCGATATCGTTGTTATTGCAAGTCGTGGGTCTGGCTGCGCCGTTATTTACGAAATACATCATCGATTCGGTACTGATGCCAGCCGATGCCGGTCCACCGGACGGCACAGCGCCTCCTGGAAGTCTCCTGTCACTGAATTGGCTGGCAGCGGGGTTGGTGGTGGTTTCCGTATTTGGGATCGGCATGACGATGTTGCGGGGCATGGTCGCTGTCCGCTTAAGTCAGAAACTCGACCGCACGATGTTGCACGAGTTTTACGAGCATTTGCTGCAATTGCCCACGCGGTTTTTCAAATTGCGGCGGACGGGCGACATCGTAGCTCGCTTTGGCGACAACGAGAACGTGCGGGAGCTGTTCACCGCCGGCACCATGACGGTCGTCCTCGACTCGTTGATGGTGGTCGTATATTTCGTGGTGATGTTCATGCTCAATGCCCGTTTGGCGGCCGTGGTCTTAGCGTTCGTCCCGGTCTTCGTCGCCTTCACTTTAATCGTCAGCCCGATCATGAAATTAATGCATCGCCGGTTGATGGAAGATGGGGCCGCCCATGAATCCAACCTCATCGAAAGCATTGGCGGAATCGACATGGTCAAAGCCATGGCCGTGGAAGAGCCGATGCAGAAAAAATGGGAAGTCCTGTTCGAGAAATACTTAAAGTCGCAGTATCGCAGCGAAAAACTAGGACAAACTTTCGGCGCGATCGACGGCGCCATTGGCGTGTTCAGTAATGTGGCGCTGCTGTGGTATGGACTGACATTGGTCCAGCGCAACGAATTGACTTTGGGCGATTTTATGGCCTTCAACATGCTGGCCGGACAAGTCATCGGACCGCTCTCGAGTGTCATCGGACTGTGGGATCAACTGCAACAAGCTCGCGTCTCCTTGGAACGCTTGAGCGACGTGCTCGACAACGATCCCGAACCGCAACCCCCGCCGGAAGAACGCGTCTATCCGAAAGTCATTCGCGGACGCGTGAAGTTCGACCGTGTCTTTTTCCACTACGGCACAAAGGGGGCGCGCCGTACGTATTGCGGAACCTGTCCTTCGAAGCGGCGCCGGGGCAACGCATCGCCATCGTCGGACGCAGCGGATCGGGCAAAACGACTCTGGCCCGATTGCTCTTGGGGCTATACCAGCCGACCGAAGGCACGATCACGATCGACGACTGGAATCTAGAACGGATCGACTTGGCTACATTGCGAAAGCAAGTCGGATTTGTACTGCAAGAAAACCTGTTGTTCAGCGGCACGATTTTGGAAAACATTGCTCTAGGCGATGAGAATCCGGACCGTCAGCAAGTGGAGGAAGCAGCCACATTAGCCGGGGCGCACGATTTTATCCGCGCGATGCCATTAGGTTACGACATGGTCGTCGGCGAATTCGGTTTGACGCTTTCGGGTGGACAACGTCAGCGGATCAGCATTGCGCGGGCCTTGTACCGCAATCCACGGATTGTAGTGATGGACGAAGCCACCAGCGCGCTCGATAGCTTGAGCGAACGCGAGATTCAAAAAAACCTCGACGCCATTTTAGCGGACCGCACCTCGTTCATCATCGCCCACAAGATCGCCACCGTGCGCGACGCCGACCAAATCCTCGTACTGCACGACGGAGCCATCGTCGAAACAGGCACACACGACGAACTGATTGCCAAACGCGGCACATACTATTACCTGGCAGCGCAGCAACTCAATTTGTAATTTGCCCCGGTGAGATTACGGGCTGTATCAACGACTACACGCAAATCCCAAACCGACCGCTTGCGGTCGTTCTCGGCGTCGCATAAGGACACGTGCACCAAGGTCATCCACGTCCGCAAAGACAGTTGCCGCGCATTTCCTCCCAAATGCCATAGCAATGTCCCCTAAAGTGAGTAAACTTTCCGGTGTGCCACACCAGCACCGCGCTCGTAATCGAGACCGTTTTTTCTCAACAGGGGGCTGAGCGATGAAGACATGTCTTTTCACGATGTTTCGTCACCAGATTCAAGTGTTATTGTTCGCGGTTCTCGTCTCAGTGGGCATCGCCGGTTGCGGCGGCGCTGATGAAGAAGCGGCGACAAAACCGCCGACGAAAACGCCAGCTGAGACTGCGGCAGAACCAAACGCAAAAACACCCCCACCGGCTGAGTCCGCCTACCAACCGCTACAGCTTCTCGCCGAGATGGAAGTGGACGTCATCGACTTCAATGCCCTCGCGTTCGCACCCGACAGCCGCACATTCGTCACCGGGGGGAGCATTCCCACACTCTGGGAAATCGGTGGCAAAGAGCCGCTGCATCAATTCGAAGACCTGTATCCGCTGACCGGAACGATTGTCGAAGCGGACGCGGTCGATATTTCCCCAGATGGCAAGTGGATAGCGATTGCCGGTGGTGACGGAAAAATCCATCTGTTCGATTTCACGACCAAGGAGTTGAAACAGACGATCGAGGCGCACGAAACCGGAATCGTTTCCGTCGCCTTTTCCCAAGACGGTCAGACGCTCGTCTCATCGGGTTATGACGGACTGGTCAAAACCTGGGAAACCGATTCCGCCGGACCATTGGTGGTGATCAATACCAAAATCCCCAAGTCGGTTTTCTCGGATATCTCTCCCGATGGAAAAACTGTCGTCTCTGTCTGGGATGACGTGGTCCTCTGGAACGCTGAGACTGGTGAAAAAATCGGTCCCTTGGCCCTCTCCGAACCACGAGCGATTTCCGTGCGCGACGTGCAGTTTTCGCCTGATGGCAAACACGTGGCAACGGCCGATGCAACAGTCGACTTTGAAAACGCCGCGATGATTTGGTCGGTCGATGAACGCAAACTCACTGCTACGCTGAAACACGAGTTCGGCGTGGCGTCGTTGGCGTTTTCCCCCGATGGAAAACTGCTGGCCACCGCCGATATGGATGTGCGGGCACGCGTTTGGGATATTGCCGCTCAAAAATTGCTACAAACCATCGAAGTAGAAAACGCCACGCCCGATCTCGTGACTTGGTCGCCCGATGGAAAACTGCTCGCCATCAGTAGCAACGGTATCGTGCGTTTCTACGGTCGCCCTGGAACGATCGAGGGCCTCTCTGCCATATCCCCGGCAAAACCGAAGCAAGAAGATACGCCACCGCGCGAAGTGGACACCGTCGGGTCACCGGCAGACGAGCCTGAGACCCTCGCGGCGCCGACGGTGAAACTCCCCGAAGCAGCCACGATGGAGCAAATTGTGGCCATGCTCGACTTAAAGAAATTTCCCCGCATCGAAGGGGGCGACTATCAAACAACAGAGAAAAACAACATCGGCTACCTCGCACCGCTGACGATTCCAGAGGCCCGCGAGTTCTATCGCGAAAAACTCTCGGCAGAAGGTTGGCAAGAGCGAGAACAGTCTGTCGCAGCGCTCGGCACCGATCAATCCTGGTTGCGGATCTATGAAAAAGAGGGGTATTTCCTGCGACTATTTCTCAACACATTGGGCGATACGGTGGAGGGGCAAAAAACGTCCGTCGAGTTTCTGCACATGGGTAACATCGACACCCGCAAACTCCCCGCTCCGGCGGGAGGCGAAGCTACATTTGAAACCCCCGAGTTCACCTCCTACACCGCAGCCATCGACCCGGACGAGGCTATCGAAAACTGTCGTCGTCAGATCACGGCTCTAGGCTGGAAGGAAGAGAGCGTCGACAAATCAACTTTCGGCGCCGCCATCACCTTCGTACAAAACGCCATCACGCTCACCGCCCGCATCCAACCGGGAACCGGAGGCCAAACGCTGGTGATGTACGACGTCGCAGCACATGCCAAATGAGATGACTGCCTGCTGTAGGGAAAATTCTATTACGATAGCACTAGATGACATTGCTCACGGTCCAGCAATCGGGTGCCACTGCTGGCTTGTCCAGCAGTGCGCGTCGTATGACATCCGCCAGCATGGTAAAACTCGCCCGTCTACCGCACTGCCGCGTCACCGTTTTCGACTGTCAGTGCCGTTACACGCGAGTGCCTTGCCAGTCGCCCCAGCGGAAGCGGATGAACAACAGTATCGCGCGGACGGTGACGTCGACGTTCATGCCGACCCAAGCACCGATCAGCCCGCCATGCAAAACGATGCCGCACAAATACCCCAGCGGCACGCGGATGAACAAGACGCCGATGATTGTGAAAATCAGCGGATACCGCGTCTCCCCCGCGCCGTGCAGCGCCAAGACGTAGACGATCGACAATACCAACGGCACTTGGAACAGCGCCATAAACTGAAACGCGGGTATGCCGATAGCACGGACGGCGTCATCCTGGGTCATCAACGTATATATCCACTCCGCCCCGAAGTAGTAAAACGCCATCAACCCGACTGCCAGCAGACTGCATTGCAGAACCGCCATTTGCCCCGCTCGTCGCGCACGTTGAGCATCGCCCGCACCAAGCGCCTGCCCGATCATCGTCGCCGCCGCATGTCCCCAAGCGACCGCCGGCAGATACGTGAGCGCTTCGACGCGAATGCCGATAATATGCGCCGCATAAAATGGCTTGCTGAATCCCTCGAGGCTGAGCCGTGAAATGATCATCAGGAACAACAGATTTCCCGCCCACATGATAATCCCCTCTGAGGCAGCCGGCAGGCCGATCCGCATGATGCGGGTGACTTCTAAGCCTTTGAGGTGAATTTCGTGACGGTGCAGTTGTAACCCGCTGTTGCCGCGAAACAACACCCAGATCATCAACAAGCCGCCGCTCGTGCGAGCCACGACCGTTCCAATCACGATGCCGTCAACGCCCATGGCTGGAATCGGACCGAGGCCGTAAACCAACGTGGCCGAGACAATGACGTTCAGCACATTCACGATGCCCAGAATTTTCATCGGTGTCCGCATATTACCCGCCCCGCGGAGTGCAGCGGAGCCGACCAGCGTGATGCTGGCAAAGATCAACCCCAGGCCGTCAAGCCGAAGGTAGCGGACGACGATGTCATAGGTCTCGCCTTCCATTTGTTGCAACATGGCAAACGCCGGTGCCGCAAAAAAGACGAACACAAAGACCAACAGTCCCATGCAAGCCGCCATGGCCATCGAACGGTTGGCAATGCGATTGGCCGCGTCGTGTTCACCCGCTCCCCAATGCCGCGCAACCAACGCCGTGGTACCGGTGCCCACAAACGAGATGATCAACGACGCCAACCACCCCACATAAGCCGCCGACCCCACCGCCGTGGTGGCATTGGTGCTCATGCTGGCGAGATACGTATCGACCATCCCCACGCTGAAGCTAAGCAATTGCTCAACCAGCACCGGCAGCGCCAGCACCATCACCGCTCTACCCACCGGCCCCGTCAAAACGGAACTCCGCTCACGTTCCCCCTTGGGTTCATCCATCCTGCAGTTTGTGTCCCATGGTTTTTAATTGTCGGCGGATGGTGTGGGTAATGTAGCGTGCAGCGTCTAGGTTGTACGTGAAAATTAAAAAACGTCCATGTGTTTTAGGGCGATCGGCAATGACAACTTGCCAAATACGATCTGGCCAAATAGTTATTGCAGGTATTACCAAGTGCGTGTACGCTGTTGATTAGGCCCGAACGAGTCCTCTTTTGAAAATAAGTCACCCCAAGAACATGATATCGAGCGGTCAGATGATTCCCCGCCAATTCTAGCGATCTTGCTTGCGTCATTTGAAGGACACCCGTGCCCAGAAAGCCTAATGCGTACATTAAAACAAAAAAGGGACCGTCAAAATATCGACCCCAAAAATCGGAGTCGATAAAGTGCATCCAATACAATACACCCAAATAATACGACCACAGAAGACAGTAAACAAAGTCCCAAATACAACCTGTCGATACCGCCGGGCAAACATCGCGGCAGTCGAAACCTCAACCACTTGTCACTCTGCTCCTCGATCACTACCTCCGCCGGGCACGGCAGATCGAAGTCTTCCGCCTCGGCAATCACAATAGCCGCACCGCACATCGGACAATTGTAGGCAGCTGCCGGGTCAATGTCCGCAGCAACGTCGACAATTTCTGTGCAGCTACCACATTGAATGGGAAAAGTCTCAGCCATCCTGCAGTTCGTGTCCCATGGTGATCAGTTGTCGGCGAATCAGGTGGGTGACGAAGCGGGCGGGGTCGGGATTTGATGATTCCGCAAATTGACGACCCCATTGCCCGACCTGGACACGGGTGAAGTAAACATGAGATCGAAACGGCCAAAGATCCGATTTTATGCTCCTCGATTCCACGCATGTAATAGCATCAACAGGACGTTGCCGCTGAGACCTTATGAACCATAAACGCACTTCAATTGTCAATTGCCCCTCTGACAACTCGATGTAAGTTGAGCGAAAACGAATATACGCTGCCAGGAAAAATGCTATCAATGAACTCAATCCTGCCATAGTCAATAACACGAATACTGTCGGCGGTTGCCCGGTGCTCACCGATACGATACAAGTTCCTAAAAAAAGGCATAAACTTGGTATGCTCCCACCTGAACACATGAAACGTAACATCTGACCATTCGCCCCAGGTAAAATTAACGGCAGCCTAAACCGCAATCGCTCGGCAGTCTGCTCCTCGATCACTAACGCAGCCGGGCACGGCAGATCGAAGTCTTCCGCCTCGGCAACTGCGATGTCCGCGCCGCACAAGGGACAATTAAAAGGCGCGGCGGCGTCAATGTCCGCAGCAACGTCCAGGATTTCCGCACAGCTACGGCATTGAATGGGATAAGTCTTATCCATCCTGTAGTTCGTGCCCCATGGTGATCAATTGTCGGCGGATGAGGTGGGTGACGTAGCGGGCGACGTCGGGGTTTGGGGTGAGAATCGAACGTCGTGGATAATATTTTGATCCAACCGCGAGGATAACTTGCCAGACACGAAGAGGCTTAAAATTAGCGTGAGGGGGCACAGTGTAGATGCTATCGATTAAGGTCGAACGCGTCCTCCTTCGGAAAAAATTCAGCCCAAAAACATAATATCGAATGGTGACACTTTCACCTGCCAATTCTAGTGATCTAGCTGCAGTCAAATGAAGGGTACCTCCTCCCAGCGAGATTAACCCGTAGAATAATTGATCAATTATGTTGTTGTGAATCAATGGAAACGGATAATCAAAATCAATATTCAGTACCAATACGACATAGCCTATTAAAACGATCCGATGCCCATAAATAAGAGCCGCTACCTAGTAGCCATCGCTTCCCGCGGACTTCGAACCGCAACCGCTCGGGCGTCTGCTCCTCGATCACCACCCCGCCGGGCAAGGCAGGTCGAAGTCTTCCGCCTCGGCGATCTCGATAGCCGCACCGCACATCGGACAATTGTAGGCGACCGCTACGTCAATGTCCGCAGCGACGTCCAAAATCTCTGTGCAGTTGTCACATTTGATGGGAAAAGTCTCAGCCATCCTCTAGTTTGTGTCCCATGGTGATCAGTTGTCGGCGGAGGAGGTGGGTGACGTAGCGGGCCAAGTCAGCGTTAGGGCCATTCGTTATCAAAAAGTATCGATCAGGTTCTGTTCGTCCCCAATGTCTTATCCGCTTTTTCGAGTAGTTATTCAATTCCTGGATTACACTACGCCTCGACTGCGAATAGAGTCTGCCAATGCCATCAAGGCGGACAGTCTGGTTTCGACAATATGCCAGTACACTTATTATCATTGCGAGTCGTTTTGTGTCGACATCGATTGTGATCCGTCCTCGCAACATCAGAACCAATAAGAATAAAAGGAATGCGGAATGCATTAAAAGAATCGCAACTAAAGTTACACACCGGACAAGACCAAAGAACAATGGATTGTGTAGGTGTTCGATGACCGCATCATATATCCCAATGAGCGGCGTCAACGAAATCAGAAGCCATGCTACTTGACCAAATAGTCCTATATCTCCGATAGTGTACGGAAAACTAAACCGCAATCGCTCCGGCGTCTGAACCTCAACCCGGACGTGCTCATTGACCGGCAAATCAAAATCGCACGTCAACTCCCCACCGCACATCGGACAACGGCCCGGTCCCGTTTCACCGAGGGGAACCGCTACGTCGACGATCTCACCGCACACCAAGCACATAGAGGGAATCGTCCGCATCATATGTCCTCCCGTTTCGAGCTAGTTGGGTTGCCCTCCCCAGTGTTCTAACGCGAAACGGCCAGCGAGATTTACCGACACAATCCGTTGGTCCTGCTGCGCATGACGATGTCATTCGACCGAGGATCCAACAACCGGACGACACTCACCGAGACCGTAGTGAGCACAAAAGCCCGGTTCACCGGGCGCCCCGCGCAGCGGTATTAGCCCCGTCGTTCACGGCGGGGTGGGGGGCAGACAACCCGCCATAATCAACCCCCGTTCTACGGGGGTTCTCGCTGCCGAGGCTTTAGCCGTTAAACTCCAAAACGCAGAAAAGAAAAACTCACGCAAAGCCGCAAAGCCCGCTAAGGAGTGACCGGGTTAAACGGATTCAGAAAGGCCGGCTGTCTGGTGGGGACATCGTTTTGATAAATTGTGCTGGCAGGCTCGACGAGATCTACGCAAACCGATGCAAACCGCATCGACATCGCAAATCTCTTTGCGAGCTTCGCGGCTTTGCGTGAGGCTTTTTTACTAATAACGGCGGTTTCGATTCCACGTGCTGCGGGAGACCTGCGGTCGGGTGAGTGCGGGGTCGGAGACCCGCGCACAACATGCGGGGCGGGAGTGGCCGAGGCCGGGATTAGTGGGCAGTAGGCAGGGTTGAGTGCTCGTTTGATTTTGCTTGCGAGCCTCATGCCTGTTACCTCAAGCCTCGGGCCTACGGCGGGAGACCTGCGGTCGGGGGAGTGCGGGGGTCGGAGACCCGCGCACAACATCGTCTACGGGAACTCGACACCCATTTCTCGCAATTGGCGTCGTACCAGTTGCGTGACGTAGCGGGCGGTTGGTTTGTCGTGGATTAGGGTGAGCGGGATCATGTGGTCGGCCGATTTGATCACGCTGGCGGCGATGTTATTGCTGTGCGACCGGCCTGATTTGTTCTGGATGCGGGAATCGGAGGGCGCGCCGGTCATGAGTTTCACTTCGGTGATTTGGTCGGTCGCCATCTCTTTGGATTTTCCGATTAGCCCCAAATGATAGCGGACTTTGATCCGCTGCGATGTGATGTCTGCCGTAATGCGGCCACGCAGTGCGAAGAGGCCCACGCTGATCGGCACCAGCCCGCCCATCACAAACGGAATGAGGAACAACGTTTTTATCAGATCGAATTTTTCAAAATCGACCAAATTCGACAGGCTCGTTGCCAGAAAAATACCACCAAACAAAAACGCCATGCCGGCCACGATCCAGGACAGCGTCGCGTGCGAACAGATTGGGAGATGAAACTTTAAATGATCCCCGCGTTGTTCATCGATGATCACGTCGGCCGGTTGGACGAGCTCGGCCGTGTCGATCTCCGCATTCTCTTTGGCCTCAGCCAATTCCCCCTCGGCGTCGATGTTCGCAGCGGAAACCATGGTGCCGCAAGCAGGACAAGTCACCGCTCCGGTCTCAGGATCGGGTAGGGCCTCCTGGAGAGCTTCACCGCATTGAGAACAAAACTTGGCAGCACCGGTCGGCGGCGTCCCGGTGGGGTGCAAAAACTCGTTAATGCGGTCGACGAGCCAGTTCTTCTCCTCCCGCTCCAGCGATGTACCGAACTTGGCCGTACGGTTCTCGCCGGCGATTTCGATGCGATACACCGGACTGTTGTTTTGTCGGTAAGACTCAATCAGTTCGGCCCGCGATGACTCCTTTAACGCGGTTTCATCAACCCGCTTGCGGCCGAACAATACGCGTTGAATCACGATCCGTCCCGGATCGAGCATCACGAACAGTCTTTGGAATTTGGCTTTGACCCACCAATACGCAAAGCCAAGTCCGATGAGCCAAAACAAACCGAGAAAGGCGGCAAGACCCAGCGGGGGCATGTCACCCGGTTTGTCACCCAGCCCCGACGATATCATCACCGTCGTAAACACCGCCATAAAACCGTTCCAGACCAACGCAAAAAAACCGATGCCCCCCGCTCGGCCGCCAGGGATGTAAAACACGCGGCGGTCGGGCGAGGCTTCGATGATTTGAATCACACTTTTCGACGGCAGCGGCGGCAGAGAGATCCGCCCAGCTTCCGCACCGGAGGCCCTGTTTTCTGCAGGAGCAGCGGTGGCCAATTCCGGCATGTCTGCTCCGCAAAACGGACATTCGGCCCGTCCCGTGCTTTCCCACAAATCGTCATCAATTTCAGCACGGCATTGGGGGCAGGTGATGTTCGGCATAGCTTGCTGTCAGGTCCGGTGTTTCGGTGAAAATCGTCTTTCTGATGCGGCAACGCAAAATTGCCGGCGGCGGTTCATGCAAATTCCACTGGGCACGCACAAATTCACAATTACGGCGTGAAGTCACTCTCGGGCGTCAGCGACAAACAAAATTCCGCGATGAGTTGGGCGGCATTTTCTAGGTCGTCCAGCGAAATCACCTCCACCGGGCTGTGCATATACCGATTGGGGATAGCAACAATAGCGGTGGCCATGCCCCCTTGGTTGATTTGCATGGCGTTGGCGTCGTTCCCTGCGGGGCGGGAGATCCCGGCGATTTGCGCAGGGATTTTGCTCGTGGCGGATGTCGATTTCAGTTGTTCGTGCATCACCGGATTGACGTTCGGGCCGCGATACACAACCGGGCCGCTGCCCATTTTGATGTCGCCGTATTTTTGTTTGTCGACGGTCGGGCAATCGGTGGCGTGCGTGACGTCGACAGCAATGCCCAATTGCGGCTCAATGGAATAAGCGCTCGTTTTGGCACCACGGAGACCGATTTCTTCTTGGACGGTGGAAACAGCGAAGACCGCTGCCTGCGGATTCCCGGCAGCCACCTGCTTGAGAGCGTTCATCACTACCCAGGCACCGACCTTGTTGTCCATGCCGGGAGCAGTCGCCAGGCCGTTTTGCAATTCCCGGAATCCCAACTCAAACGTCACCGGGTCACCGATTGCAATCAATTCCTCCGCCTGGGCTTTGTCCTTGGCACCGATGTCGATCCACAGATCCGACATCTCGGGGACCTGTTTGCGTTCGTCGGGGGTGAGCAGATGAATCGCTTTGCGGGCGATGACCCCGGGGACAGCTCCCGAGGCGTTGTGGATCAGCATGTTTTGGCCGATCAGCATCTGCACATCCCAGCCGCCAATCGGATCGACCCAGACATATCCTTCGTCGTCAATATGCTTGACCATCAGGCCGATTTGATCGCAATGCCCGGCGAGCATGATCCGTGGCGAACCGGTTGGATTGACGGAGGCGATGACGTTGCCGTGCCAGTCGGTAGTCACCTCAGCCGCGAATTTGCCAGCGAAATCCCGGACCACGGCTTGCACCGGTTGCTCGTAACCCGAGGGACTGGGGGCAGACAATAACGCTTTGAGAAACTCCAAGGCGGGTTGATCCATAGTGTCCATCATTCCTTTTGTGTTTTTCAGTGAAAATCGGATGGGGGGAAATGAGTCGAAACGTTGCCAATTGTTGCCGCATAATGGCGGGTTGGTTTTGGAGCGTGCGCGTATCATCGCAAATTCGTCCTCGCGCGGGAACGCCTTGTGAGAATCATGATGAGTTTTTCATGAATCAGACCGTAAGCCGCTAGATATCATTTGACGTATCGTAGGGGATGCACTACATTTGGGTGTTGGATTTGTTGAGCGGTTCTTTGAGGACATCCCCTGGTTGTCCCCTCATAATGACGAGCCGATTCAAAGACGAGCAGCCTGCCGCCCGCAAGTCCCTCAAGCTCCAGTACATTCAGTCGACGCGACATCAAGGACACGAGAAACGCGATTGGCTTCTTTCTGCGATGCAAATGGCTTGGCCGTTCGAGCGGGCTTTCATCAAGACCGCGCTAACCCAAGCTTCCCGCGTTGCCGAAAACCGGAATCGGGCCGCCGGTTGCTTCATGCAATTGGAGTCCGCCGACTCGTCATTCCGGCAACTTGAGAAACGAAATCGCACAGCGACTTTTCATCAAGGAGGAAACAGACATGCGATTACATACGCCAGCGGCCGAGCTAAAAATGCCGCTTGACGAACGCGTCCGCCAACAGGTTCTGCAGCACACCAATGGGATGATTCAAGGTTTGCAGGTTGATCTGCTGGCCGATCATCTCGTGCTCACGGGACGGACGTCCAGTTACTATGCCAAGCAACTGGCCTCCCACGCAGCGATGAATACCATCGACGAAGTCTTGGAATTGACCAACGACATCCGGGTCGGCTGAAAATCTGCCCGTTTTGTTGAGTCGGCCCAGCAACCGCTGCGCCGCACCAAATCACGCCGCAGAATCTTCGCCGGAATCTGTCGGGACCTCGCTTTTTACGGTCGAAGAGCGTTTGCCGATCTCCGTTTTCTCCTCTTCGCGATTCCACAACCGTACGATATTGCTGCGGTGCCGATAGATGATCAGCAACGGCGCCGCAACGCTAAACCCCAGCAAGCTCCACGTCTGGGACGGATACGGATAAAGCACCACCAGTTGCGTGATCGCAAATGCGCTGACTGCCAGCATCGAACTGAGCGCCACTAGCCGCCATGCCAGGAATGTGATCAGAAACATTGCCACAGCTACCGGCGTTCCCCATCCTCCCAGTACGATCACAACCCCCAAGGCAGTCGCCACGCCCTTGCCGCCGCGAAACTGCAAATACACCGGCAGCATATGCCCCACAATTGCCGCCACGCCTGCGAGCACTCGCAGATGCAGCATGGCCGGACTGCCGCTAGGCAACAGCCACATGGGCAACAGCCAAACAGGCAACAATCCCTTGAGCAGGTCCAGGCACAGCACCAGAATTCCCCACTCGTTCCCCATGGTACGCAGCACATTCGTCGCCCCCGGATTTCCACTGCCATGCTCGCGTATATCGATCCCCTTACACCATTTGGGAATCAAATAGCCAAATGGAATCGCACCGACGAGATAAGAAATGATCGCCACAATCAAGGCAGCGGTGGCATCATTCATGAATAGAAATCCCTTTGGAACTCCGAAGAACCTCGGCAAACGGCGGCCGCTCAAGACAACAAGGCCGCATGAACCGGTGACGGTACCAGAATCCGCAAAAAGATTCGATGGACAGAGGCCTGCTGCATGAGGTGACAGGCTTGAGAGAGCAGGGGAGCAGTCAAGATAAAAGGGCGCAACCACTTACTACAGTCTAAAGCCTAAAGCCCACAGCCTCTTTCCTCACGCCTGTCGCCTCGCGTCTCAAGCCCTCAAGTGAGGCTTGAGGGAACAGGCGTGAGGAAGATCCGGCCAATGGTTTTTTAAGGCTCAACAACAGAATTTGGGTGCCACTGGCTTTGCCAGTGCGAGTTAATAGAGGTGGACCTGCTTATAAAACACTGGCAAAGCCAGTGGCACCCGGTGCGCGGAGACAGGCGTGAGTAAAGAGGGACCCAGTCAAGAAATGGGAACAGCTTACTTTCCTACCGACTACGGCCTAAAGCCCGCAGCCTCACCCCTCAGGCCTGTCGCCTCAAGCCTCACGTCTAAGACCTCACAGTCGATTCTTCTGCGAGTGTCGAGCAATCCAGCGGGACTTGCTGCGTATTCGACGCACGAGCCGCTTTTCAGCCGGATCGAGTCTTCTTGAACCGCCGAAATAACCATGCAAAAACCGCACCTGCTCGCGGATTCGCATGTGCCGGGCGGAATAGTCTAACTGCGCCAGATCTTTGATGATCCATCGTTGCGACAGGTTAGACGACGCCCGTGCGCGGCCCAAGTCGATGACCCGCACGTCAAAATCATCGCCACCTTGGCGGATCAACAAGTGTCCCAAGTAAAAATCCTGGTGATGTAACCCCGCGACATGCATCCGCCGTGCGATCTCCGCCACGCGGTCCACGACCGGCATCAAATCAGCCGTCGCCGGTTGTTGCGCCAACCATTCCGGCAGCTTTGTATATCCGTCGATCGCTTCGGTCACCAGGAACGAATACCGTCCCACCTCGCCCAGTGCCACCGGCGTCATTGTTGGGATTTCAGCCGTGTGGAATTCGAGCAAGGCATCCCATTCGTTGCGGGCACCCAGAATCGGCCAAGTCAGCCGTAATAAGGGTTTGAAGTATTCTTTGAGCGGCGAGGGCAAATGGCGTTTGATGTAAAATCCGCGGGATTGCTCCCCGTCCTGCAGCGTGATCCGCGTTGTGGTCCGTTCCGCCAACAGGTTTTTGGCAATCGTGCCGCCGGTGTGATTCATCAGGGCATCGAACGTGTCGAGTTGGTTGGTGCGGAGGATCTGCGCAAAGTCGCGATTCACGCGCAACTTTCCGCCTTGCCAATCCTCAAACGCGAGACTTGTCACGCAACACCTCGTAGAACAACTCCGAAACTTGCCGTGCATTGTTTTCGACCGTCATCGTGGCTGTCTTGGCCCGGCTGGCAGTCGCCATCAATTCGCGCTGTGTGTCTGTTTTAGAAAAATGGTGGTCCAAGCGTTCCGCCAATTCCCGTACCGCCCAGCTATCGGGCAACAGGTATCCGGTGGTCCCTTCGTCAATCATGTCCGCGCCGCCGGCGGTGGCAGTCGTAATCGCGGGAACGCCGCAGGCCATCGATTCAACGACCACGTTGGGAAACGGTTCATAGGTCGTCGGGAGCACCATCAGATCCCCCGCTGCATAAAACCGCTCAATTTTGTCTTGTCGTCCGGCGAAGGTGACGCGGTTCGCAACGCCCAGTCGTTTGGCCAATCGCGCGAACTTGCGCTGCGGCCCCCGTCCCAACACCAGAAGTTGAATCTCTTGATTGCGAGCGGCGCGGAGTGACTCCAAGATGGTCCGCAGCCCCTTGCCCGCAAAATCCATGGAGGCAAACGTGATCAGCGGATCGTGTTCCCCGATTCCCCATTCGCGACGGATTTCCGAGGAAAACTGTTTGGCGCGGGGATGAAAGTGATCGATGTCGACGCCGTTGTAAATGGTGCGGATCTTCTCCGGCGGCACGTCGTAATACCGCTGCAACAACGCGCCGTCGACGGAGGAAATCGTCACAATCCGCCGCGTATGTGGTGACTGGCAGATCGTCCGTTCCAACTCGATGAGCGTCCGGTGGCGTGGATTGAGTTGTTGCAGAAACCGATGTGCCCGATTGCGATAGTGCACGTTCAACCAGTGCGACTGCAGGCGTTCGGTCACGCGAAACAGATCGACGCCCAGACTGCGTCCCAATCCATAGGCAATATCGAAATTCTGCCCGGCAATCACCTTACCGCAGTTCTCAGCAAACGAACGATTGCGGGCCGAGGAGGTCGAGGATTGCACGCGAACGGGAAAGAACGGTAACTCGTCGCTCAACTCGTCGTCGATACCCTCGCCGACAAAAGAAACATCATGCCCCAGTTTGAGCAACTGTCGCGATAGATTCACACAGTACCGCTCCGCTCCACCGCGTTGCAGAGAATAATAGCGCCGCGCAATCGCGATCTTCAACGGCTGCCGGTCGAGGGCAGGGGGGGCGGCTTTCGGTGTTTTGACCTGTTGTATGGTACTGATAGCCATGCGGTCCGTGCTGAGGGAACGATTGATCGATGAAATCCGGTCTCGTCCAATGTCCAGTCTAAATATTGGGGTGCCACTGGCTCTGCCAGTGCCTGGTAACTCTTCCGATCATTTGAACTCGCACTGGCAAAGCCAGTGGCACACAACTCAAAAGTTTAATTGTGACAAAGCACTAAGCCACGGACCGCCGCGCGGATTCGTGCAACTGTCTCGTCACCGCACTGAACACGCGATCCACGCCCAATTCCTGCATGCAACGATGATGCCCGAGCGGACACACCCGTTTTTGACAAGGTCCGCAATCAACATGCAGCTGCAAATGGACCGCCTTGGGGTAAAAGGTTTCGCTCCAGGCGATGTGCGTTGGCCCAAAAATCGTGACAACCGGGACATCGAACGGAGCGGCAAAATGCCGTGGACCGGAATCGGTCGTGACCAATAAATCAGCTTGGCGGATGGCTGCTTTCGTCAATCGCAGGCTGGGCGATTCGCCGGCCAGGCTGATCACGTGCGGATGTCCGGCGAGGCGAACAATCTCGCGCGCTTGCGCTTGCTCGGCCGGTCCGCACAACACCACGACTTGTTTGTGAAATTTATCGGCAATCAATCGGCCCAGTTCAGCGAACGAGGACGTGGGCCAATGTTTCGCAGCTCCGAAGGCGCCCCCGGAATTCAGACAGACGAGTCCACGCGTTTCCTTCGGCGACCCGATTCGGGTCAGAATCCGTTGAAACCGCAGTTCATCGTCGGAACTGGTGGCCAACTCCATTTGCCGTCGCTCAGCTGTCCCGCCGGCGACTTTGCCACCGACATACGCTGCCAATCGCCAATACTCGTCGATCACCGGATGCGGCGTTCGCCGCGATTTCGGTTTCAAAGCATCTGTCAGCAACCAACGCCGCGCATCGCGTGCAAAACCGACGCGACGATCAATCCGTCCCGCCCAAGCAATCAAGGCAGTTCGAAATGAGTTGGTGAATAACAGTGCCAAATCGATTTCTTCGTAGCGCAATTGGCGGCTGAGTGACCACCCCCGCTGCGCGGGATTGGCGCCGCGCGGGTCGTAAAATAATTCACGATCAATTAACCCCGTCCCGTCGAGTACATCCGACAGATACGGCCGCATGATGCCGATGATCTCCGCACGGGGGTATCGATTGCGCACGGCGCGCAGTGCGGGAGTCGCCATCACGAGGTCGCCGACCCAGTTCGGGCAAAACATTGCAATTTTCATCCTGCTTTTCGCTCCGGCGCATGAGCTTTCGGGACAGCGGGTCTCTTCAAAATCGTCTGACCTCGCAACCTCTCGACGATCTGTGTCGTGGAGACGCCGGGAATGACCGACAACGGCTTCACCTCGCCGCCATAAGATTCCACAAGTTCCCAGCCTACGATCTCATCGCGGCGATACGTCCCCCCCTTGACCAGCAAATCAGGTCGGAGGCGATCCAGCAGGGCGTGCGGTGTTTCTTCGTCAAAGACCAGCACATAGTCCACCGCGTCCAAGGCGGCCAACATGGTGGCTCGCTCCTGTTGCGGAAACAACGGGCGATCCGGAGCCTTCTCCAAGCGGCGGATGCTCGCGTCGCTGTTAACGGCGACGATCAAGCAATCCCCTTCATCGGCGGCTTGTTGGAGATAATGCACGTGTCCCACATGCAGCAAATCAAAGCAGCCGTTGGTCAGCACAATTTTTTGTTTCAATTGCCGCCGCGCGGAAACGTGCTGAGCAAGTTCGTCGAGATCGCAAACTTTTTGATAGGTCTTACGAGGACCGGTCAATAGGTCCCCCAACATTTGGTCGCGCGTGATGGGAACCACTCCAATCTGCTCGACTTCCAAACCGCCGGCGATATTCGCCAAACGAGCGGTGTCCGCCAACGAGACCCCATCGGCCATGGCGACACCGATTGTTGCCAGTACCATGTCTCCCGCACCGGTAATGTCGTAAACCTCACGTCGCCGCGTCGGCAGTAATTCCGCATCTCCATTCGCTTGGACCACAGCGATACCGTCGCTATCGAGTGTCACAAACGCGTTCTTCAGGCCCAGCTCTTCACACAATTGCCGTCCCGCGGCAAAGGCATCATCACTGGATTGCACATTGATGCCGGTCGCCCGCGTGGTTTCTAAACGATTCGGCGTAACGGCCGTTGCACCGCGATACAGCGAATAGTCCTCGCCCGGGCGCGGATCGACAATCACCGGGACGCCCACTTGACGAGCGTGGGTAATGATCTGTTGCACGATTTCCGGAGTACACACGCCTTTGGCATAGTCGGAAATCAACACGACTTGGTGTTTTTCAATCAGCGGCAGGACGGTCTGCAGCAACGTCTCCGAGCGTTGGGCGTCGAGCGGCGTGCGTTGTTCACGATCCACGCGGAGCATTTGGTGTGGATGCCGATGTTGCGCGCGTCCGATGAAGCGTTCCTTGACGGTCGTGGGGCGCGTGTCGTCGACGAGCACCGCATCACAATTCACATCCAAGGCTTCTAATTCACTGCGGAGTTCGCGTCCGTCGAGGTCGTCGCCGGTAACCCCTGCGAGCGAAACGCCGGCTTCTAATCCCCGCAATAACTGCGCGACGTTCGCAGCACCGCCCAAACGGGTTTCACTGCGATCGGCTTGCAGCAGTATAACGGGCGCTTCCTGGCTAACCCGTTCGGCGTCGCCCCAGATATAGCGGTCAAGAATCAGGTCGCCCAACACCAACACCTGTGGGCGGCCAAGGTTTTGCAGAACCTGGATTAAGTCATTGGACATCGTCGGTCGCAATCCATTGCGAAAGAGTCTACAGATCGGGTTTTTATAGTCCTTGCCCCGGCAGCCATGATCCGCTCCCCGTGAGGAGAGCAGACAACCGCGGCCGGAAAGGGAAACGCACCGCGAGGCAGAGCACTTCTGTGACTCGGTGATCTCCATCGGTAGCGAGGGGCGGGAATGATCGTCAGCAACGCGTTTTGAGTCAATGCCGATTCGCCGCGATGACGTTTTAAGATAACCCGCGACGGCAACATTTCTCGCGGGAAAAATATCCGCCCCCGCAATTTTGCGTCCCGACAGCCGATTCGTTAATCTGGGGGGAAGAAAAATCGGATACCAAGAGACGTTTGGCCGAGGCGGACGGAAGTAGTTTGATCATGACCGACGAAGTTGTTGTCGAAACCGGTGCGAGGCTGCATTTCGGGCTGTTAGCGCATTCGCCCCAAATCTCGCGGCAATTCGGCGGCGCCGGGGTGATGGTCTCGGGAATCGGTTATCGCCTGCGAGGGACCGTCGCCGAAGCTGACGAAGTTCTCGGAGAGAAGAGAGCCGCCCAGCGCGTGCGTCGATTCCTCGGCGTCTACCGGGAATCCATCCCGTGCGGCCAACAACAGCCTCCCCCTTGCCGCATCAACCTGGAACAAGTGATTCCGCCGCACGCCGGGCTCGGTTCGGGAACGCAACTCGGTTTGGCCACCGCACGCGTGCTAGCGGCGTTGTCGGGTGAATCGGCGACACCTGCGATTCCGTTGGCCGAACGCGTCGGGCGGGGTTTGCGGTCGGGACTGGGCATTCACGGTTTTGAGCGGGGAGGGTTTCTCATCGACGGCGGCAAACGGAGCAAGGACGCCGTAGCCCCACTGGTGGGACACGCCGAGTTTCCGAGCGAATGGCGATTCGTGCTGGTGACCCCCAAAGAATTCAGCGGACTCTCCGGATCAGCGGAATTGAAGGCCTTTGCCGAGATGGCTCCAATGCCGACTGGCATGACCGATACGCTTTGTCGCATCTTATTATTACAGATGATGCCGGCTGTGATCGAAGCCGATTTCGACGCCTGTAGTGCGGCCATTTATGAATTCGGTCGGATGGTCGGCGAATATTTTGCCCCGACACAAGGAGGAGTCTTCGCCTCACCGGCGATGCAAAAATTGGCACCGGTTATTCGTGAACTCGGCTACACGGGAATCGGTCAAACGTCCTGGGGCCCAACGCTCTTTGTACTCTGTCGCGATCAACCGCACGCCGACGTGCTGTGCGGCGAATTGCGCGACCGACCCGAATTGCCAAAACTGCGACATCCGCTGTGTCAAACCAATGAATCACGGTGCGACGATAAAATAGAACGGTTGGCCACGCGGTTTCACGCCACCGGTGTTTATTCCCGTCACCCAATGCATAGTCACAGCTGAAAAACTGGGTGCCACTGGCTTTGCCAGTGCGAAGGTGTTACGTGGCATGGATAACCGTGCACGACGGCAAGCCGTCGGTTTGGGGATGTTGCGATTTCAGGCCCGAATCTGTGTTTGATCCGTGTTTCATCCGTGGCTAAAAATATCGTCATCTGAGTTGCCGAATGGCATCTCAATTACATATTGACCCTGTGGAATGTTTCTGCCACATTACGCCCCGCTTTCGCTCGACGACGGAGTTCGTCTGGCGAAAATGATCTCACTTGAAATGAGTTTAGGAGGGCACGCCATGGAAGGCGGCAGACTTTGGCAGCCGTTTTGGCGCGGAAAACGTGTGCTGGTGACCGGCCATACGGGCTTTAAGGGAGCTTGGCTCTGTTTATTGCTCAAGGAGCTAGGCGCCGAGGTCGTCGGTTTTGCCCGCGATATCCCCACACAACCGGCGCTGTTTGAGCTCGCCCATCTCGACGATGACTTACGCTCGATTCGCGGCGATGTCCGCAACTTCGAACACCTGCGCACCACGGTTCGCGATGCACAGCCGGAGATCGTGATTCACATGGCGGCGCAGAGTTTGGTGCGACGCTCCTATCAAGAACCACTGGAAACCTATGCCACCAACGTCATGGGAACGGCTCACGTACTGGAAGCCGTGCGACAGACCCCCGGTGTCCGTGTCGCGATTGTCGTAACGAGTGACAAATGCTACGAAAATCACGACGCGATCCATGGTTTCGTCGAAGCAGACCCGTTGGGCGGCAGCGATCCCTACAGCAGTAGTAAGGGGTGCGCCGAATTGATCACCGCCGCCTACCGCGCCTCCTTTTTCTCATCCACGGCAAAAGCTGAGACAGCCATCGCAACGGTCCGCAGCGGCAATGTGATTGGCGGCGGCGATTGGGCTGAAGATCGTCTGGTTCCCGATTTGATGCGGGCCTTTGCAGCGGATCAACCCGCCGCAATCCGCAATCCCCTGTTCGTGCGGCCGTGGCAACACGTTTTGGAACCGCTCAAGGGCTATTTGATGTTGGCCGAAAAGCTGTGGGACGCACCCGACGATTTTTCCGAAGCTTGGAATTTTGGCCCCCGCGATGAAGATGCACAACCGGTTTCGGTGATTGCCGATCGACTGGCCGAATTGTGGGAGGGAGACGCCTCCTGGGAATTGGCCGTCGGCGAGCAGCCGTGCGAAGCCCATTCACTCAAACTGAATTGTGAAAAGGCGCGGGAGGAACTGGGATGGTGGCCCCGCACGACACTCGACACCGCTTTACAATGGACGGTTCAATGGTACCAAGCGTTTCAGAACGGACTCGACGCACGCGCGGTGACGCAGCAGCAAATTTGCCAATTCCTCGGCACGAAGATACCGTTGAATACACAGGTGCCCACTGCCGGTTTTGCCAAAGCCGGTTAAACGTCACGTTCGCTGACCTGGGAATGATGCCGTTGGCAAATTCCTATGTCCCCATGGATCGGCAGCGCGCGGTGGAACCGTTTCATCCGCTGCACGTCCAAGTCTGTCCCGAATGTCGACTCGTGCAATTGGAGCACTTGGAATCGCCGCAAGCGTTGTTCGAGGAATATGCGTACGTCTCTTCCTATTCCCGCAGTTGGTTAAGGCATTGCCAACAGTACGCGGAACGAATGGCAACCCAACTCCAACTCGACAACGCCTCGCAGGTGGTGGAGATTGGTAGCAACGATGGTTGTTTGCTGAGCTGTTTTCAAAAACAAGGCATCGCGGTTCACGGCGTCGATCCAGCGGCAAACGTGGCCAAGGTCGCCGTTGCGGCAGGGATTCCTACAGACGCAACGTTCTTTGGCAAACCGTATGCCGAGCATTTGTCGTCGCGCGGCTTAAACGCCGATTTATTGATCGCCAATAACGTTCTGGCTCACGTCCCCGACATCAATGACTTTGTCGCCGGCCTCAAATCGTTGTTGAAACCTGGCGGACTGATCACGGTCGAGTTTCCCCATTTGTTACGGCTCATCGAGTCCATTCAGTTCGACACGATTTATCACGAGCACGTTTCCTATCTATCGTTGGCCGTTGTACAAGAAATTTTTGCAGCTCACAATCTGACCGTCACCGATGTCGAGCAATTGCCGACCCACGGTGGGTCATTGCGGGTCTTCGCGCGGCATACCGAGGCGAACCCCGAAATTGCGACCGCTGTTGAAGATCTTATTGATACTGAACGGAACCGCGGTTTGGAGCGGCTCGAGACCTATCGCGACTTCAACCGTCAGTTACGCGTGGCGAAGTTGTCGTTGTTACAGTTTTTGCTGGATGCAAAATTGCAAGGAGCGCGCGTCGCCGGGTATGGCGCACCAGCCAAGGCAACAACGCTATTGAATTATTGCGGCGTGGATGTCGAATTCATCGACTTCACTGTCGATCGCAACCCGCGCAAACAACAACACTTTATTCCCGGCACGCAGATTCCGATTTTGCATCCCGATGCGATCAACATGCATCGCCCCGATTATGTGGTGATCTTTCCGTGGAATCTTCGCGACGAGATCACGCAGCAACTGGCCGAAATCCGCCGCTGGGGCGGACAATTCGTGGTGCCGATTCCGGAAGTCGAGGTGCTGCCATAAAGCTGATCGAGACACCCTTGGCCGGCGCATTCGTCATTCAGCCGGAATTGCGGCGCGATGAACGCGGATTTTTCGCGCGGACGTTTTGTCGTGAATCACTGCGCGAACATGGCATTGATGTCGACATTGTACAATGCAACCTGTCGCAAAACCGCCGTCGCGGTACTTTGCGCGGTATGCACTATCAAGTGCCGCCGCACGCCGAACAGAAATTGGTCTGCTGCCTCCGTGGCGCGGCCTATGACGTGATCGTCGACCTCCGCGCCGACTCAGAAACATACGGCTGTTGGCATGCCGTGGAATTGACCGCTGCCAATCGTCGCACGCTGTTTATCCCCCGTGGGATGGCGCACGGATTTCAAACGCTGACCGCCGACACGGAATTGTTTTACCAAATGGGGCACCCGTATTCGCCCCAACACGCTCGCGGATTTTGTCACGACGACCCGGCAATCGGCATCGAATGGCCGCTGCCAGTCCGTTGCATTTCAGAGCGTGACCAAAGTTTTGGACCGGTCCTTGACCAACAGATTCAATACGAGACCACCGCAGCGGCCCACGCTGGGGTGGAAACGATGGAGCGTTCTTATGACGGATGAAAAAATTGTATTTGTGACCGGCGGAACAGGATTCATCGGCCGGCATGCCGTACACGCCTTGTTGCGCAATGGATACGAAGTGCATGTTGCTTCACGGTCCTACACCGGACCCTTCGCGCCGTCGCCCCGGATGCGGATCCATGAATGCGATCTGTTTGACAGCGACTACGTCTGCCGAATGTTACAGATGATCCAACCCACGCACCTAATGCACTTGGCGTGGGAAACAACGCATGGCCGGTTTTGGAATGCGCCAAGTAATGCGCAATGGATCGAGGCCAGCCTAGGACTGCTGCGCGGGTTTTCAGCATGCGGCGGGCAGCGAGCCGTCTTCGCCGGCAGTTGTGCCGAATACGGCGAATCGGCTGAAATCTGCGACGAAGTCACAACCCCATTGCGCCCCACCAGTCTGTACGGAGTGTCCAAAAATGCCTTGCAACAAGTGGTCGCCGAGTACTCCCGCACGACCGGGTTAAGTTCCGCCTGGGGCCGCTTGTTTAACGTTTATGGTCCGGGAGAATCGGAACAGCGTTTTGTCTCCTCTACTGTGAAAACTTTGCTCTCCGACAAATCGGCAATTTGTCGGCACGGTTCGCATGTCCGCGATTATTTGCACGTGCATGACGCCGGAGACGCGCTCACCACATTGTTGGAGAGCGATGTGACCGGCCCGGTGAATGTCGCCTCAGGCCGTCCGGTCACTTTGGAGGAGATCGCAACCCGACTCGTTGCAACCGTGGGCCGCGGCAATGCCACCATCGAAAACGGCGAACCCTCTATAGACAACCCGCCGGAACTTTCCGCCGTAACGGAGCGGCTGTCAAAAGAAGTCGCCTGGGCACCGTCGATTACTCTCGACGAAGGTCTACGGTCGGTCGTGCATACTTTGCAACAACACCGACAATCACGCGCCGCCTAGTGAGATGGCTAACCTAAAAATCGGGGTGCCACTGGCTTCGCCAGTGCTTTGGGCCGAATCACCGTGTTCCCAAACTCCGGTTTAGGATCGCCCCTTCGCGAAACTCTGCTTCGCCCATTCCCATGTCATCGGCAGTGGTGATTAAAACGGAATCCGTCATCTCAAAAGGTAACTCCGCGCGCATTGGCCCGCGCAATCTCTCTCCTCATTCGAGCAGAAAATGTATCTCGATAATGGGGTTTGTCGATTTCTAGAGAGCGTTTATACTCCGCCACTCGACCCCTTATCATTCGCGGGCCTGCCGTAGTGCGCGGCGGGAATGGATTGACCGCGTTGATCGACTGAACACCTGCTCCGGCAGGTGTCTAAAGCATAAGGTATGGATACCTGGATGCTGAGTGTCCCGTTTGTGATTGCAATTATGGCCGCGATTTTTCTCACGCCCGGCGTGCGATTTGTCGCTGCGCGTACCGGAGCCATGGATCGCCCCGATGGCCAACGCAAACGCCAAAAATATCCCGTCCCCACGCTCGGGGGAGTGGCCGTCTGTGTCGCCATTCTCTTAGCGGCTTGTGTCGCAGCATTGACCGAAGTCCCCGTAGGGGGTTTGGTTCCCGTGCTGCTCTCCTCGCTGATCATCTGTCTGGTCGGCGCGTACGACGATGTCTTCAATCTCAAGCCGCGCTGGAAGTTTGTCGGACAAATCATCGCTGTGCTGCCGATCGTCATGGCCGGTGATGCCGTCGATCGCATTTGGGTGTTCGGCACGGTGTGGGATCTAGGCATGTTCGGAAAAATGCTAACCGTGCTGTGGCTGGTTTCCGGAATCAACGCCATCAACTTTTTAGACGGTATGGACGGGTTGGGATCATTGACCGGTGTCGGATTGTCAGTTGCCGCCGCTGCGATCGCCGTGATCACCGACCGCACCGAGATCGCGCTGTTGGCGTTGATTCACGCCGGAGCATTGATTGGTTTCATGGTCTATAACCTGCCGCCGGCCCGCGTCTATTTAGGCGATTCGGGTAGCATGCTGATCGGGATGACCGTGTCGTATTTAGCAATCCAAGCGCCGCGCGCACCGGGTGATGCACTGCATCTCGGTGTCGCAGTGGCATTATTGACGGTCCCAATTTTGGACACCTCCTTGGCCATCCTCCGCCGCGCTTTGATCGGACAGGATGTTTGGCACGGCGATCGACGTCACATGCATCACAGTTTGCTGGGCCATGGCATGTCCCGCTGGGCGGTGCTGCGATTTCTAGCGGGCCTGTTTTGTGTGACCGGCCTGACCTGTTTCATTTCAGTCGCCATCGGTGTCCCCGCCTTAGCCTGGTTGGCGTTTTGCGGTGTACCGGCCTATTTGTTCGCCGGGCATTACTGTTGTCGTCTGGAATGGGAATTGGCCAAAAGCTGGATGCGGCGCGTGCGAGTTTTAAAAAACAGATCTAGTACAGCCAAAAATCAATGAATTGGGGTGCCACTGGCTCTGCCAGTGTTTATCAAAAGGGTGACCGATGATTTCACGTTTTCTTGCAGTCGTGTTGCCGTTGTTCCTAATTGCCGGGTGCACTGCCCCGAAGCCGTTGCAAACCAGCGACCTCCCTGCCGAATTCCGCAACGCCGGTTTACCGGGTGTGGAGAAAATGCAGCAGCGGATCCTCGAACAAACTCCGCCCGGCACACCCATTGAAAAAGCCGAGAAGGTGATGTCGGACAACGGTTTCAAAATCGAAAAAAAGTCGGATGAAACCGGCGCGTACCTCGATTGCGACTTGGGCCCCGGCGGCGAGTATTTCGGAACGAAGCGCTGGCGCGTGAAAATCCGGCATACCAACGGCATCGTCGACGACGTAGCCGTAACAGCAGGCGCCAACAAGCCCTAGCCGTAAAGCTCAACGCCCACCAACGGGCGTAAAGGGAGGGCGAAGCTCCCGCTGAGCCGCGCAGACCATAGGGCCTCCCCATTGAATATAGACGCCCACCTAAAGTCGACGCCCGCCGGCACATACCCCAACGGGGTAAGACAACTTAGCCTAGGGTAAGCGGCGCAGGCAAAGAACCAGCGAAGACGACAGAATACGACAACCAACGAACCCGCCGCCCACCACCACGCCCCTGGCGCCACCCTAGCTCAGCGATGGTACTCCGCCTCGGGCATGGCGTAAACGTTTGCATGTTCGTGGTGTGCTTGCCATGACTGTTATTCCCACTGAATCCTCACGTCAGCCGACACCCGGTCCAGGCTCTGTTTCTGGCATCCCCTTAACATCGCAAACATCAACGCCCGCAAACTCAACGCCCACCAAATATCAACGCACACCTATCACTACCCCAAAGGGGTAGCTCATCATAGCCTAGGGTAAGCGGCGCAGCCGCGCCACCCTAGGAACCCAGGCCCCCCGCGCACAAACCCTGAAAGGGTTTCTCAACGCATCGCATACCCCAATATGCGATCCGATCACGATTGAACAACCCCTTCAGGGTTGCCGCGCATCATCGCCCCACGCACCTAGGGTGCGCTCACTTCGTTCGCGACCCTAGGCTATGATGTTTTACGCCTTCGGCGTAGACTTTGATATGCTGATGGTGCGTCTGCCAAGACAATCTCATTCTGGCCAAAATCCAAACTCGATTTCGCTCGCACAACCCACGACAAGGAATCGCATGACCGCTCGCATGAATCTGCTTACGGCCGTTATCCTGATCGCGGCGTTTCCCACGATTGCTCGTGCTGCGGAGGACGCGCCGCCGAAATCACTCGATCCGCGGTTGAAGGTCGAACTGTTCGCCGAGCACCCGCAGATCGTCACGCCGACCGGCATCGACGTCGACCATCTCGGCCGCGTGTGGGCGATTGAAAGCAATACGCACCACCGCGCGAGCGACTATCAAGGGCACGACAGCGACCGCGTGTTGATCATGCGCGACACGAACAACGATGGCCGCGCGGACGACATCGTCGTTTTCACCGACGGGTTGGTGCATACCATGAGCATTGCCTTGCGGCCCGACGGGGCAGTGTATATCGCGACGCGTAAAGAAGTCTTGCTGTTTCGTGATACCGATGGCGACGGCAAGGCCGATAGCCGCGAACGGATTTTGCATCTCGACACGCCGGGCGATTATCCACACAACGGTCTGGCCGGATTCGCGTTTGACGCACTGGGCTGGATGTCCATCGGCATGGGGGAAAATCTCGGTGCGGATTATAAACTGATCGGCACTGACGGCAGTGTCGAGACCGGGGGCGGAGAAGGGGGGAATGTCTTTCGGTGCCGCCCCGACGGTTCGAAACTCACACGGTTCGCCACCGGATTTTGGAATCCGTACGCCAGTTGTTTCGACACCTTCGGCCGCATGTTCACCGTCGACAACGATCCCGACAGCCGCCCGCCCTGCCGTTTGTTGCACACAATTCGCGGCGGCGATTACGGTTATCGTTACCGCAACGGCCGTCGCGGCGTGCATCCGTTTACCTCTTGGAATGGCGAACTCCCCGGCACGCTGCCGATGGTCGCCGGCACGGGTGAAGCCCCCTCGGGCATCGTCGCCTACGAATCAGACGGCTTCCCGGAAGAATACATCGGCTCGCTGCTAGTCGGTTCCTGGGGCGACCACCGCATTGACCGGTTTCAACTGAAGCCGCGTGGCACGTCGTTCACTTCCAAGGCGGAGCCGTTGATCGTCGGCGGCGAAAACTTCCGCCCGGTCGGCTTGGCGGTCGCCCCGGACGGCAGTTTGTATTTCACCGATTGGGTACTGAAGGACTACCCGGTGCATGGCCACGGCCGCATTTGGCGCGTCTCGGCGGTGGAGGAGCCGCAGCGGGAGGTGATTGACCTGGCGACGATCTCCGGCCGGTCGGTGGCGGAGTTGAAGGAGTTGCTCAAGTCAAAACGGATTGAAGTGCGTCGCGCAGCGGCAACGGCATTAGCGAAGACGACGGAAGCACGACAAGAATCGGTTGCGGTCTTCGTTGACAAACAGATGCCCCGACGTGGAAAGATTGAGATAGTTTGGGCTTTGGGCCGTACGATCACAGCAGCGGAATTCTGGCAGACGAGTCGTGAGTGGAGTCAGCGGGTGCATCCTGATATCAGTCTGGGACCGGAAATTAAGGCAGGTCAGGTGGTGTTAGGGGAATTGAATCAAACCGATGACGATTGGGAGAATAACACACAAATTTCGCCTGAAGACATTAAACCGGTTGTTGAATCCGCCTTGATCTCCTGGGGTAATATGAATGTTCAACTCGATCACACGATCGTGCTGGCAATTCTGGACTGGATGGGACCACGTTCATACAAGACGTTGCCACCGGAAGAAGACTACGAAAAAATTGGGGCCGGTTTCCAAAAACTCGATCCTTTCATTTTCGGCAAGTTGTTATACGTCGTCCGCCAATCCTTCTCGGCGCGATTGCTCTTCAAGCTAGCCACGGTCGATATGACGCCTCGCCCGCGCGCCCGCCTCGGCTTCTTCCTCGCCCTTCGCCAAAAGGCCCCCAAACTCAAAGCTGCCGCAGAAGCGGGACTCGATGATCCGTTCTCCGACATTCAGCGCGCCGCTGTCCAGTGGATCGCCGAGGAGAACTTCCAAGACCTGCGGCCGCAGTTGCAACAGTTGCTGACCGACGGCAATCTCTCCACCGATCTATTCGAAGCCACGCTGGCGGCGTTGGCGATTTTGGATGGCGTGGAACGCGACGGTGATTTCAAAACAAAAATCAAAAACGAAATCGATGGCTCGCAATACGTGCTGCAACTCGTCACCGACCCCCAGCAAAAACCACAGTTACGTGCGCGGGCCTTGCGGGCGCTTGATCCGGCCAATGCCGGGCTGAATGAAAAACTGTTCAACGATCTATTAGCGGTCGCCGATCCGGTGCTTACCTTGGAAACGGTCCGCACCTTACAAGCCTCTCCCATTCCCACCGCTGCCCAATTGTTGGCAGACATCGCACGCAACGAAAATATGGAGACCAACGTGCGGGCCGAGGCACTGGTTGGGTTGGCGGCGCAACCGATCGATCCTGCATCGCGCGAGCTGTTGACGTCGCTATTAAGTTCCAACAATCGCCCCCTGCAAATCGAAGCCCTAAGAGCGGTCCGCAAAATTCCACCGCAGGATTTTGATGCGGAGCTCAACACGGCGCTGACCGATTTGTCGACATCGTTGATAAGCTCGAAAGGCGACGATGTAACCGATGACGATCGCGAACTGGCGGAGCAACTCAAACGCGCGCTGACAGCCGGCGGACTAAACGTGCCACGGAACGCCGCCTTGCGTACTAAGCGGCCGCAGACAATTGAGGAATGGCAAAAGTTGCCTGAGCAACCGGGGGATGCAGAAGCGGGGCGGCGGGTATTTTTTCACTCCGGCGGAGCGGGCTGTTTTCGCTGTCACACAGTCAACGGCCGCGGCGGGCAAATTGGCCCGGAACTCTCCAAAGTCGCCGGCACGCTGGGGAGGGACAAACTGGTACAGTCGATCCTGGAACCGAGCGCCGAGATCGCTCCCCAATTCTCCGGTTGGTCGTTCGTCATGCAGGATGGCAAGGTCCACAGCGGACTGATCCTCGCCCAGGATCGCGAGGGCCAGGTGACGATTGGCGATACGCAGGGGAATATCTTGGAATTATCGAGCAACGAAATCGACGAATGGGTGCCTCAAAAAACGTCAATTATGCCCGAAAAACTCCAGGACCAGTTGACGGTTCGCGAATTTCGCGACCTGCTGGCGTATTTGGAATCTCTGAAATAACAGCAATCCAGGATCGGTTCGCCTCGGTTATTCGGCTGGCCGGAGCAATTTGGCGACTCAAAAAACCTGCCGTTCTGACAGTTTGGGCAATGCCGGTTGTAAATTCACCTCGATTTCGGACGTATTCATCTGGTACAATCGATGACCCGGCATGCAAGCCAATTCCGGAACATCCTATGGCAGTGACACTTAGAGAATCGCGATTGATTTGCAACGCGTTGGCATTGTTGTTGCAGTTAAGGGAGTTAGGCATCGGTCCCGGAGGGACTGTTTGCGCAGAATTTCGAGTGATGTTTGATCGTTGGAATCAAAGGAGGTTCCTGTGAGACGTCGAGGCAACCGTCCTTATGAATTGTTGATCGCTGATGATGATCCGCATTTTCGCGAGGCACTCCGCTCAATTTTTGAGCTGCGGTTTAGCTTGGTCGAGGCGGAATCGGGCGAAGAGGCAATTGATATTGTGCAAGAGCAGCACGTCGACTTGGTGTTGTTGGATATGCATATGGAAGTCCTCACCGGGTTGGAAACGGTGCGGATCGTCAAATCGCTGCACGGTTTGCTGCCATGTATTATTATCACCGCCGATGCAACGGACGACTTGCGCCGTGACGCCGAGCAGGCGGAGGCCTATTCGGTTTTGGCCAAACCGGTCACAAAAATCGAGGTGGTCAAGTCTGTCTCAGATGCGATCGGCCAGACTTATAACGACCCGGATATCCTCAATTGGGCCGCATCACTGAACTAGCGAACCTGGCGTGCGCGAAGAGAAGTTCTTGACGCTCAACGCGTTGCCATGTTACAAGTTGGTTTATGCGGCGGATATTTCCTTATCCGCAATTCTCCTGATTGCGTTCCCAGGCGGAGGTCCGTTGTCGAATGGCTCAAAGGTTTGGTTCTCAGCGAGCCATTCTCGATAACCATTTTGCCTCGCTCGTATCCTGGGACATCACGACACAACCACGTTGGCAAGACTCTCTACAAAAGCGTGCTGCATGGCCATGGTGACATTTCAAGTTGTGAGCGGTTTGGAGAAAGGATCGGTTTACGCAGATTTGCCCACACCGGTCACGATCGGCCGTGAGGACGACAATACCATTCGTCTCAATGACGAAAGCGTGAGCCGGTTTCACGTCAAAATTCAAGACGATGACGGCCGGTTTATTTTGACCGACTTAGACAGCACCAACGGCACACGCGTGAATGGGCATCCCATGCACATGCGCGTGCTTCAGGTTGGTGATCTGGTAGCTGTCGGGCGTTCGTTGTTGATCTTCGGCAGTGAAGAAGAAATCTCCATACAGCAGACACGGAACGAACTGCTCAACAGCGGCGTTCTTTCATCCGATTCACACACCATGTCGCTGCACGGCGACGATCAATCCGACGCCCCCGGCAGTACGCGGGCGGACGGGGAATTGTTTCCGCAAGGCCCCCCGGAGATCCCCCGCGACATGCGACCGGTTCATGCGGCATTGGTGTCGGACGTGTTGGCTTATGTCCACGATCAAATCGCAGCCGTGCTAGAGAATGCTGAGGAACGCACCGGAGGCGGCGAGCAACCACGAATCGAAGTCCCCGCAGCGGTGTGGCAACGGTTGCTCAAAACCGAAATGCACCTGGCGATCTACTTGCGTCGAATCGCTGATCCGGACCGCTAACGGTCTGATCGTTTGTCCGGGTGAATCGCTCTGTTCCTCATAATCGGCTGCGAGCAATCTCCGCGCCCCACGCAGTGTACGGTCACGTCGAGCTGCGCGCTCTGCCGCGTGGGATCCAAACAGTCATCCGGCTGGTCCGCTCGTTTTGCCGGAATGATCCCTACGGCGGTTACAACCGCGCGCTATTTCTCATCGCCTGACTGAGAAATTGGCAACGTGGTGCATCATAATGCCCGACTCTCCGTGATTCTTGACCTATAGTGGCGATAGATTCTCAGTTTCCGACCGGCGTTTTGGTCGGCGAGCTTTTTCGGAGAGGTCGGAGATTCGCTTCGTCTTGATGCCAAATCCGCCTGGATATTGTCCCCCCCTTGAGGAAAGTCACCATGAGTGCGGCAGTTGAACAAAATATGGCGTCGGACGTCGACTACATCAATCCGGTGATTACTTCGACCAAAAACGTTTTTGAAATGATGTTAGGCGCATCGGTATCTCGGACGGGCCTCAAACTCAAGACGCAAGTGACGCCCGAGCATGAAGTGAGCGCCGTGATTGGCTTAACCGGGTTGGTGCAAGGTACGTTTGTATTGAGTTTCGGAAAAGAGATGTCATTTTCCGTCTTGGATCAATTGGTCGGCATCAAAACCGATGAAGTCAACAACGAGGTTTGCGACGCAATTGGCGAATTGGCCAATATGATTGCCGGTGCTGCCAAAGCGCAGTTGGCACAGTTGGAACTGTCGTTAAGCATTCCGAACGTCGTCACCGGTGTGGGACACGTCGTGCACTATCCGTCCGATGTCGTTCCGATTTGTATTTCATTCAACAGCGACCTGGGACCGTTCACAATCGAGGTAGGTTTCACCAAACCTATGCATTGATGAACAACAGTCCCACCTGTCCGCGACTCACCTGTCACGGATCCTCGATACTGCCCTACGCTCTCCCACCAGCGTAGCAGCCCTACCAAAACAGCCTACCGAATCCATCCACCCCACATCGACGTCTTGGGCGACTTCTTGCGAAGTGGTCCTGTATTGCGGTTTTCCAGCGACGACGAAACGTTCAATCGGCCAATCGAAAATTGAACGGCTTGCTCCCCCCAAAAAAATCCCCATACATCCGGTCGAGACGATGATCGATCCCGAAACAATCTGGACATCCAAACAACTGCCGACTTTGCCATCGGTTGCGGTCGAATTGCTCAAACTGAGAAATGATCCTGAATCGGGCATCGCTGAAGTGCAGGCGTTGGTTCGAAACGATCCGGCGATCTCGGCCAAAATTCTCAAGGCGGTCAACTCCACGTTTTTTGGAGTTTCCACGCAGGTCACTTCGCTGGAACGAGCCGTTGGCTTGCTGGGTGGCACGTACGTGACTTCGTTGGCGCTGAGTTTCTATTTGTCGAAACACGCATCAACAACCGGGCCGTTAGCAGACTATTACGCGCGGTATTGGTTGCAATCCGTCGTCCAAGCCACCGCGGCAGAAACTTTGGGACGACGTGCCAAACAACGGATGGAATCGGAACTTTTTTTAGCCGGTCTGCTGCTCGATTTGGGCCAATTGGCGATGCTCAAGGCAATTCCCGACGAGTATCTAGCCGTGCTGACCACAGCTGCCACGCAGTCACGCGATCTCTACGAAATCGAACGCGAACAACTGGGCTTCGACCATATGGAAATCGGCGTCAAGTTGGCCGAAACGTGGGAATTGCCTGAAACGCTCTGGAAGTTCATTGGCTCTCATCATGCGCCGGTCGAAGAACCGGAAACTTCAGAGGATCCTGCGGCCAATTCTCTAGAGCGCGCATTGGCACTCGCTGCCTGTGTGGGGGATTTCTTTTGTGCCAACAGTTTAGGCATCGCTTATGAGCGACTGCAAAAACGTGCCGCCCGCGATTATGGAATGGATGAGCAGGAGTTGGAAGAATTCCTCAATGAGGTGCGTGCGCGCATCGAGGAAGTTGCCGATCAGTTTTCGGCTCAAGTCAACCAACTCGAGGATCCCGCCGAATTGATGGCCCAAGCTAGCGAACAATTGGCGAATCTTGTAATGCAAGAAAGCGTGGCCAACCTGCATGCGTCGGCACGGCATGAAGCGGCCGTTCAAGCCAAACACGACTTGGAATCCCAGCATCACGAATTACAGCAGCAATCTCAGTACGATCGGCTCACCACCGCTTTCAACCGAGCCTACTTTGAGGATGCTTTGGATACCGAAGTCGGACGTTGCGTACAAACCGCCCATCCACTCGGGCTGATCTTCTGCGATATTGACCAATTCAAACATGCAAACGACACCTATGGGCACCAATTTGGTGATCAAATTTTAAAACAAGTGGCGGCCGCATTTCTTGAGGTCTTGCGGCCCGATGACATCCTCGCTCGGTATGGGGGTGACGAATTCGTTGTGTTGGTCAGCAATCCCACTCTCAAGGGTTTGAAAAAACTGGCCGAACGCATCCGTTTGCGAGTCGAAACTGAGCAATTTGAATTTGACGGTTGCCCTGTGACCATCTGTGTCAGCCTGGGAGCCGCCTTAGATATTCCCGGACGAAATTGCGTCGATGTCGGAGACCGTGTGATCGCCGCTGCCGACCAAGAAATGTATAAAGCCAAACATGACGGCGGCAACCGTTCGCAAGTTCGTTCGCTGATCTGCGAATCTTCAGCCCGGTTGGAACAACTTGTCACCAATAATCGTTTCAGCCGCTGGCTCGTTGCGCAACAGATATTGGATATTCCTGTCGTCTCGCGGGCATTGCTGCAAGTGACAGGCCAAAAAGCGCAGATCGGCCAACTAGCCGTTTCCTGCAAAGTGCTACGATCGGTTGACGTTCAAACGATTCTTGCCGAGCAAGAATGCACCGGCGAGAGATTCGGCGAAGTCGCCCTGCGGCTGGAATTACTCAACGAAGACCAACTCGTCGATCTGTTGATCCTGCAGAGAGAAGACCCCAGTGCGTTGCTTCAAGCAATCGCATCCCAGGAAATCTTGAGCAGTGTCGAATTGCAATGTGCACTGGAAGCTTATGCGACAAGTCGCACCGACGTCATTTGTTCGGAATTCTTCGCTACCAGTCCTACGACGAATCAAACAACGGACTCGGTTCCCTCCCCCTCATGTGGAATTGCCCCGGCGGATCCCCGTTAAATCGGACGCCGCGCAATTATTGGAAAGTTAGAAACATGGAAATCACCGCTGTCCCATCTGGACAACAAGAACTCACCCGACGTTGGGTCGTGGGCGCCATTGTCGGCATGGCGATTTGCTATGGTCTGTGGCAGTTACAATCGGTTGCATCCGTTACCGCGGTACACCATGGGGTGGAAGCGGCACACGACGCAACCGCCGCACATGCAGAGCATGCCTCGCATGAAGCACCCCCGCCGGCTGCCTATAGCATCATTCCGTTCGCCGGATTATTGCTGTGCATCGCTCTCTTGCCGTTGTTTCATTTCTCCGAAGAGTGGTGGGAACACAATCACAATCGCCTATTGGTCGCTGTGGGCTGTGGGGCGCTGACACTTTTGTATTTTGCTTTTATCTATGGCCACGGCGTGTTGGATCACACCTCGCACGAGATGTCTGCCCCCGGTTGGGGCGCGGCGCTCACGGTGCTGAAAAACGCGATGCTGGTGGAATACATCCCGTTCATCGTCTTGCTCTTCAGCCTGTATGTCATCAGCGGCGGCATCGCCATCGAGGGACATCTGGTTGGACGGCCGAAATTGAATACCGGCTTTATCGCCGTCGGCGCGTTGATGGCCAGTCTGATCGGGACCACCGGCGCTGCCATGCTAATGATCCGCCCGCTGCTCAAAGCCAATGCCAACCGCAAATATGTGGTGCATACCGTCATCTTTTTCATCTTCGCCGCATGTAACACCGGCGGCTGCCTGCTGCCGATTGGCGATCCGCCGCTATTTTTAGGATTTTTACGCGGCGTGGATTTCTTTTGGACACTCAAACTGTGGCCGCAATGGCTGGCCATGAACGGCTCTCTGTTGGTCGTGTATTACCTCTGGGACACGTGGCGGTTCCGCCATGAAGATCGCTCCGCCGTGGAAACCCGTCCCGAGCGCCCGCAACCATTCGCTATTCGTGGCGGAATCAATTTCCTCTGGTTGTTCGGCGTAATCTTCTGCGTTGCACTGCTCGATCCGTCCAAAGCGGTTCCCGGCACGAATTACCACGCACCGGTTTACTTTCGCGAAATTGTCATGCTGGCGCTGACCGGTCTGTCGTTACTCTCAACATCGGCGGCGATTCGGAAACAAAACTCATTCAACTATGACGCCATTGTCGAGGTGGCGGCGCTGTTCATTGGCATCTTCATCTGCATGCAGGCGCCGATTCAGATTCTGCATACCTACGGTCCTTCCTTGGGCATCGACAAATCGTGGCAGTTCTATTGGGGGACCGGGTTGCTCTCCAGTTTCTTAGACAATGCCCCAACGTACGTCGTCTTCTTCGAAACAGCCAAGACAATTCCCACCGATGCTACCACAGTCGCAGGCGTGGCCGAGCCTTCGCTCATCGCCATCAGCCTCGGAGCGGTCTTCATGGGAGCCATGACCTACATCGGCAACGGACCGAACTTCATGGTCAAGTCGATCGCCGAAAAGAACAACGTCCGCATGCCCAGCTTCTTCGGCTACATGGCCTACAGTTGCGCGGTCCTGTTTCCTCTATCGCTGTTGCTGACGTGGGTGTTTTTGGTTTAGCGGGTGGAAGGGAGTGGCCAGTGGCCAGTGGCCGGTGGCGAGTGACCAGAACGCACGCATACCGCGCCAAACCGCAACCATCGACCAACCCTAAAGCCTACGGCCGACAGCCTAATACCTAACCCTCAAGCCTGTCCCCTCACGCCTCAAGTCTCCCGCCTTGCGTGTCGAGTAAATGACGCCGGTTCACCGGCGTTTCCCGCGTAGCGGTAGTAGCCCCGTCGTTTACGGCGGGGTGCCGGTAAACGCTCGCCATTTCCATCCCCGTTTCACGGGGATTCTCGCTGTGAGGCTTGAGCCATCGCTACCACAGCTCACGCCTCACCAGAGGCCAGAACATACACATGCCACGCCAAACAGCATTCGTCGACCAACCCTACAGTCTACGGCCTACAGTCTAAAACCTGTCCCCTCAGCCTGCCTCACGCCTCCCACACGATACGGTACTTCGTCTGCACAAACCCGTTGCCAAACGTACGGGTCCATTCGTGCGAGAGCCGTATGTCGTGATCAATGGCGCCAAACAGCGGGATACCCTCGCCGAGCAGGACCGGGAGCCGCGTGATCGTCATATCTGCGATCAAACCGGCGCGTAAAAATCGGCGAATCGTCTCACCGCCATCGATGTACAAATGCTGGCGGCCCTCAGCTTCCAATTGTGCGACCAATTCGTGCGGCTCAAGATGCACGCAGCGTACTTTGGTTTGCAATTCCGCAGGGATATGAATCGTACTGCTAGAGAGCACGACCACCGGCAAATCGTCGTACGGCCAATTGGAAAACGTGAGGACTTTTTCAAAACTGCGGCGACCCATGACCAGCGTATCGATGCTGCCGGTAAACTCTGCGTACCCAAAGTCTTCAGTTGCCGACATCGTATAGGCGGGATCGTCCAGCCAGTCGATATTGTCGTCGGCGCGGGCAATGAAACCGTCGCTGCTAGTCGCGATAAAAACGGAGCACGTGAGTGGCATTGCGGGCTAATGTCCTTGCTTTGGGGCGAAACCGGCGAATTAATACACCGCCGCTCGCCGTTACTCAAGCGGCCCGAAGCGATCACCGGCAGGGATGCTGTGGCCGCGGAGGAAATCGCCGGCGGGCATCGCGCGTTTGCCCTCGGGCTGGATTTCCACAATCTCTACCACATCCGTGCCCGTTTGGATCCACAAGCCGCCTTCGTCGTTTTCCAGGACCGTGCCGGGCAATTCGGCTGAGCGGGCGTCGATTTTGCGAACGTGTGGCACAACTAGTCGAAGTGGCTTACCATCGGAGCGGTGCCAAAATGTGAACGGCTTAGGCCAAGGTTGCATGGCGCGAATGTGCCAGTCGACTTCGTCGGCCGAGCGCGTCCAGTCAATCGCTCCCTGCTCCTTTTTCATCTTTGGCGCCAGCGTCGCTGCGGCTTCGTCTTGGACAAGCGGATTCGTGGTGCCGGCCGCCAATTCGCTGATGACGCGCTGTGCCAACGGCACGCTGAGTTGTGCGAGTCGCGGTTCTAATTCCCCGGCCGTTTCATCCGTGCCGATCGTCAGTGACTCCATGCCCAAGATCGGTCCGGAGTCGAGGCTCGGTTCGATTTGGAAAATCGTCACGCCCGTTTCCGTTTCGCCTCTGAGAATTGCATAATTCACCGGAGCAGCACCGCGGTATTTCGGCAGAAGCGAGGCATGCACATTCACCGCGCCGAGTCGTGGGGTGTCTAACAGCTTGGCCGAGAGGATTTGTCCATACGCCGCCACAACCAACAGATCGAGCTTCAAATCGGCCATCTCATCCAACGACTCGGGCGTGTTAACCTTTGCCGGTCGCAGGACTGGTGTATCGTGCGCTTCAGCCAGTTCGACCATTGGATTACGCACGTGTTTGTGATGCCCGCGACCGGTGCGTGCGGGTTGTGTATAGAGCGCCACAACGTCGTGCGGCGTGTCGTATAAGCCGGCAAAAGTGGGAACAGCAAATGCGCCCGTCCCCATCATGGCCAATCGTAACCTTGTCATCCGCGCATCCTCTCCACTTACGGAGTCCGTTCCTGGAGTTGCTGCTGGATCTCGGCGTCGGACGGGAATTTTCCCTGTTCCTGTTGGCGACGGAACAGCGATTCGAAATCGGACAACATCGGATCGATTTCGCGGCGGGCCGCTTCGGTCATGCGGTCGGTGAACAGCACCCCGTCCAGATGGTCGGTTTCGTGCTGAATCGCGCGGCTGGCCAAATCGTCAACGGTCAGTTCAAAGCCTTGCCCGTCCAAACCGTACGCTTGGACCACAATTTCTCCAGCGCGGCGGACATCGCCATAAAGATTGGGCATGCTCAGGCAGCCTTCTTCGGCTTCCTGATTTCCTTTGCGACGGACGATCTCTGGATTGATGAAGACGTATTCTTCTTCCTTCTCCGCCGGATCGGCCAGGAGATTCAGCACGAACAGCCGTATCGGCAGCGCCACTTGATTGGCGGCCAATCCAATGCCGTTGGCTTCATACATCAACTCGAACATCTGGCGAACAGTGGATCGCAATTCGGCATTGATGGCCTGAACGGGCGATGATTTCCACCGCAACGCAGGATGCGGATACTTAACAATTTCCATGAACCGACACGTCCCCATTCCAACCGTAGACAAAAACCAAGGTTGAATTATAGGACGTACCGCCCCTGTCGTCGAGTACATCACCCCTCGGCGAATGAATCGACGAACAAAGACGGGATTCCCGCAAAACCAGGATATCGAAGGTCAGGCCACCGCTCAACGCTTCGATTCCGTTGTCGGCTTAGCGATAGGTCGGCAGCGATTCCACCGGACCGACGGCTGTCATCGGAATGGGCTGCAGTGGCGCATAGGCCGTTTGAGGCGATGCCGGGCCAAAATAGGCACCACTGTTGTACGGTTGTCCGTATTGTTGCACGCCGCAGCCACCAGGACCGCAGTTGCCGGTGCTGCACGGGCTGCTACAGGAGTTGCAAGGGTTGCTCCAACAGCAGCACCCGGCTGCCATGGTCAACGAAAAAATTCCGACAACGGTCAAAAGCAATTGTCTCATAACGCAGTCCTTTGCGGAACGAAGTGGCACAGCCCTTTTCCATCCTCAGGTTACCCATCATGGACTTCCCACAATCCCCAGGGGATTCGTGGTTGCCCAATTCATGGATCGTGACGGTTCACGAGAAGAGGCTGTGAGGTAGGGTCTGGCCGCCTGCAGTTCATTCGGGAAACGGTCAGGCGGCTAAGGATTATCTCAATAGCATGGTTTTCCAATCCGTTCGTCCTGACACAACGGTCACGCGAACAACATCGGAATGGATGCACAATTCTGAAATCTTGAAGTGGATCTTGAGAGGAAGTGTTTGGCGGGGAAGGCAGACGTGGCGGCGGCCCTGTTTTTGAAGAAAAAAAACGCGACCAGTCACCGGAGCCTGGGGTCCCCCAAGTGAAGAGCGGCGAACGATAAGTAGTTCTTTCTTTCACGTCAACGGGGATTCACCCATTTTACTGCGAGATTATTTGCTCTCAAAACCGACGGGGCGAATCGTGAATCGAATTGAGACAGCTGCTTTTCCGCACGATGACGCTGCCAATGTCACTCTCTACACGAATTTCTGCGGCCCACATTTTTTCTTGCAATATCTGTGTAACAGTTCGCCACCGGTTTCGCTTCACAGAGTATTGGACCTTTTTTTCAAACACACCGTTCCAACGAAAAGGCGAACACGAAATGACTTTTCCAAACAACCGCAAAATGAAATTCGAAGCACTGGAAGACCGCCGGCTCATGGCGGCCGACATCGATCTCGACGACGGCGTACTCGAAATCGAGGGCACGAACGACGACGACACGATTGAAATTTCTTATACCTATGACGATGGGGAAATCGATGAAGTTCTCGTCGTCATTCGCGATGCCGACGGCGACATTATCGAAGATCGCGACTACGACTTCGACGACGTCGACTCAATTGTCGTTGATGCGAAAGATGGTAATGACACCGTCATCAACAACACCGACATCAGCATGACGGCTGATGGCGGAGCCGGAAACGACACGCTGATCGGTGGATCGCAAGCCGACAATCTGTACGGTGGAACCGGTAACGATTCGTTGGTGGGGAATAACGGCAACGACTTTATCGACGGCCAAGCCGGGAATGATACCGTTCGCGGCGGGAACGGGAATGACAATCTTTACGGCAGCGACGGCGACGATCGCATCTACGGCGACAACGACAATGACAATATGTATGGTGGGAACGGTACCGACCGCATGTATGGCGGAAACGGAAACGACAATATGCGTGGCGAAGCCGGCACCGACTTTATGTACGGTGGAAACAACAACGACACCGTCGACGGTGGCGCTGGGAATGACTATCTGTACGGCGATGCCGGAAACGACCGAGTCTATGGCCGCGACGGCAACGACTATATCCGTGGCGGATCGGGCAACGACTCGCTGTACGGCGAAAATGGCGCCGACCGCATTTACGGTGACTCCGGAGTGGATAGGATGTACGGCGGCAATGACAACGACCGAATGTACGGTGGTGGCGACCGCGACTACATGTACGGCGATGCCGGCAATGACTATATGCTCGGCGAAGCTGGTAACGATTACATGCGGGGCGGCGACGGACAGGACTCGATGTGGGGCCAAGACGGCGCGGACTCGATACGCGGCGACAACGGCAATGACCAAATTAGCGGCGGTGCCGGAAACGACTACCTCCGCGGCGGAAACGATAACGATAGCACTGTGGGGCCAAGACGGCAACGATTCGATCTACGGTGATAACGGAAACGATCAGCTCGTCGGCAACGACGGCAACGACTACGTCCGTGGTGGCAACGGTGACGACAGTATGTGGGGGTCAGACGGCGACGACCGCCTCTATGGCGACGCCGGTAACGACGCCATGTACGGCGGAAACGACGACGATGACCTCTACGGCGGAACCGGCCGGGACACGCTGTCCGGTCAAGCCGGCGACGACTACCTCGATGGTGGATATGACCCCGTCGGCGGTGTGTACGACTCGATTTACGGTGGCAGCGGATCAGACGTCTTCGTCCGCCACTACAAGCCGCTGGGAACCTCTGGATACTGGCTGCTTCAACAATACCTCTACGGCTACAACAGTGCCGAAGGTGATACGTACCAAAACGTTTTCCATCCGTAAGGAATTCGTTGCTAACGGATGTCAATTTTCAACCGCCCCGTCCCGGATTCGTCCGTGGCGGGGCGTTTTCGTTGCGGTTTGCCTTGCCCACTGTCCGATTCGAGGCCTCAGCATTTGAGAACGTGAGGTGCCAGTTTGGAATTTACCGGCAGGGCGACTGCGTAACCATGTGAATTCCAAGTGAATCTGTGGCTAAACAATCCCCCGGCCGTTACGATAGAAGTCACGTAGGGCCGGTTTCACCGGCTGCTGTTGGCTGACGAATGCTTTCTGAGCATGGTCCGGTTTTCGTGCCAGTCGTCGACACCATTGTCCGGTATGGTCGGACCTACACTTATCTCTGAGAGGACGTTGTTGATGTACCTGCGAATGGCCAAACGCGCCTTGTTCGAAACCGACAAGCGGCTGTTGTGGAAGCTCATGTACAACATGGGTTTTAAGGGACTGCGCAGCGTCTACAAATTCAAACAGCGGCTCAAACGGGGCGAATATTTTCCGCCATTCTTGTACGTCTCGATCATCAACAGTTGCAACCTCCGCTGCCAAGGCTGTTGGGTCGACGTCGCCGCCAAACAGCAGACCATCGATCTGACGGCAATGAACCGGTTGATCACCGAAGCCAAAGAGGTCGGCAATAGCTTTTTCGGCATCGTCGGTGGCGAACCGTTTATGCATCCGGAATTGTTCGATATCCTCGAGCAACATCCCGATTGCTATTTCCAAGTCTTCACCAACGGCCAATTCATCACCGATGAAAAAGCAAAGCGGCTTCGCAAACTGGGCAATGTCACTCCGCTGATCAGCGTCGAGGGAACGGAAATCGTCAGCGACGAACGTCGCGGCCGCAAAGACGTACTCAGCAAGACGATGCAGGGCATTGAAAACTGTGTGAACAACAAACTGCTCACCGGCGTCTGCACCTCCGTCTGCCAAACCAACATCGATGACTTGGTGACCGACGCATGGGTCGACCGACTCATTGAGATGGGTGTGATGTACACCTGGTATCACGTCTATCGCCCCATGGGCCCCGATCCCGAACCGGAGATGGCGCTCACACCCGAACAGCAAATCCGCATTCGCAAATTCGTGGTCGAGACACGAGCAACGAAACCGATCGGCGTCATCGATGCGTATTACGACGGAGAAGGTCGCGCACTCTGCCCGGCGGCCACCGGGATCAGCCACCACATCAATCCCTGGGGCGATATCGAACCCTGTCCGATCGTGCAGTTTTCCAAAGAATCAATCCACGACGAGCGACACATTCGAGACGTCTTCCGCGAATCAGATTTCCTACAAGATTTCCGCCAACTCGCCGCCTCATCGACGCGCGGTTGTATCGTACTGGAGCGGCCCGACTTGTTGGAGGAATTAGTCGTCCTACACGGCGCCAAGGATGCCACCGTGCGGCAAACAGCGCTGGCGGAATTGCAGGCGATGGAAAACCGCACCTCACAGTACAACCCCGCTGTTGAGATTCCAGAGAAAAACCTGATCTATCGTTTGGTCAAGCGTTTCTGTTTCAACGATTTCGGCGCTTACGACGCCCCCGTCAATCCGCTCCCCTCAGCAAATTCAGAGTCAATGGTCGCCGCCGACCATTAACCAGCGATTTCGACGGGGTGATTTTAAATTTGGGTGCCACTGGCTATGCCAGTGCAATTCCCGAAGTGTCCAACAGCAATCAAATCCCCAACCCTCAAGCCTGTCCCCTCAAGCCTCAAGCCTACCCATGTGGCCCGATTCCGACCAAACACAAGAACTCCTGCGAGGCGCCCAACAGGGTGATTCCGCTGCCGTGGGGCAATTGTTGGATCGGCATCGTGAGGCGCTACGGCAGATGGTTCGCCTGCGGTTGGATCGCAAGTTAGCGCAGCGCGTCGATGCCAGCGACGTCGTGCAGGATGTGCTGTTGGAAGCCAGTCGTCGGCTGTCGCGTTATCTGGACGACCCCAAGATGCCCTTTCATCTGTGGCTGCGACATCTGGCCAAGGACCACATGATCGATGCGCATCGCAAACACCGTGTTGCCGAGCGGCGCAGCGTCGACCGCGAACAACCCATGCACCGCCCGGGACGGGCGATCAGTCGAGCCTGGATCTGGCCGCCCAATTAAGAGACCAAGAACTCACCCCGGCCGCCGCCACAATTCGACGGGAATTGCAGGAACGATTCTTGGCAGCCTTGGATGAGTTAGACGAAGACGATCGCGAGATCATGTTGATGCGGCATATCGAACAACTCTCCAACAGCGAAGTCGCGCAGGCACTCGACCTCAGCCAACCCGCCGCCGGAATGCGGTACGTACGAGCCTTGCGGCGGCTCCGCACGGTGTTGGGAGGCAGCTAAGAGAATGCATACTGAGCCCGCCGCCAATACAGCGTTTCCGTTCTCCGTCCACCTCTTGCCGCACTTGCTCGACCAAGATTTGCTCACAGGATCTGTCGCCGTCGTGATCGACTTGTTGCGGGCGTCGACGACAATTACCACCGCACTTGCCAACGGCGCTGAAGCAGTCGTTCCTTGCGCGACAGTCGACGCAGCCCGGCATCTGGCCACACAACTCTCCGACAAGGAAATCCTGTTAGGGGGCGAGCGACAGGGAGTAATGATCGCAGGTTTTGATTTAGATAACTCCCCCGCTACCTACACGGCTGAGCGAATTGCCAGTCGGACGATCATCTTCACCACCACCAACGGGACCGCGGCAATCGACGCCGTTGCCGATGCCGAGCGCATCCTGATTGGGTGTTTCGCCAACCTTAATGCGTTGCTGGACGTGTTGATTCGCGATGGACGCCCGGTGCGTTTCATCTGCGCCGGCACAAACGGCGAAGTCACCGTCGAAGACACCCTCTGCGCCGGAGCCATCGCCACCGCCTTGTGGACGCAGCATGGCCGCCCAGAAATCAAAGACGACCAAACCACGCTAGCCATGTCGCTGTGGGAATCGGCCGGGAAAGATGCCGAGACATTTTTGAGCACGTTGCGCAACAGCTACGGCGGCCGTAATCTGCGCCAACTCGGACTCGACTCGGATATCGTGATCGCCTCGCACTGGGACACACACCCCATCGTCCCGGAACTATCCGCCACCAATCACACGCTCTCTCCAGCCACCGAGACCCGTGAGGATTACCCAGTGTTGTTGCAGCCGCCAAAATAGTAAACCCCAACCCCCCCCTCCCACAATTGCATCTACGCGATAAGTAATCAAGCAAGGCGTTGATGATAAGAGTTCAGGGTAGCCGGCCGCACGGGGGCGGCGCGCCCGCACGAGCGTCATCGGCAGAGACGCAAAATGCCTAACACCCCCGTTGGCAATCCGCTGCCACCCGATGATTGGTTCCCCTTGTACAGTTGCAATTTGTTGCTCTGGGTGAGGGGCCGGGGGTGAGGGTTTCCGCTTTATTGACGATGACCCTTGCCGTTTTGGTTAGGTCAATCTTTTGTCCTATTCAGAAAGGTGCGTCGCGACGCACCCTACAACGCACGCAACACACCTTCAACAATATCCAGCGCAGTATCCAACTCCGCCTCGCTAATCACCAACGGAGGCATCAAGGTCAGCACATTGCCGTCAGAGACTTTGAAACTCAAGCCACGCGACAAACACTCATACATCGCCCGCTCCGCTTCGGCATTCGCTTTACGACCATCGCGGGATAATTCAACGGCGATCGCCAACCCAAACGCCCGTACATCGCTGATCAGGGGAACTTGTTGTTGCAGGTTGCGCAAACGACGGGCCGCGTGTTGCCCCAAATCGTGGGCACGGACGACGAGGTTTTCTTTTTCGATAACGTCGATCGTAGCCAGCGCCGCGGCTGCGGCCAACGGGCTTTTTTCGTGCGTGTAATGCCCCAAAGCGCGATCGGGAGCAATGTCCAAACCGGCGCGGGCAATCGTGGCCGCCAACGGCATCACGCCGCCGCCCAGCCCCTTGCCGATCACCAGCACATCGGGCGTGACGCCAAAATGCTCGCAACAAAAGAAACGCCCCGTGCGTCCCAGGCCCAGTGGGATTTCATCGAAGATCAACAGCGCACCATGCGCATCACACAACGCGCGGACCCGCCGCCAATACGCAGCCGACGGGGCATCGACGGTCGTGCACCGCATCGGTTCGGCAATCACCGCTCCGATGTCTCCTTCTTGGTCCATCAATTGTTCGATCTCCGTCGCATCATGTTCGTCGTGCGGCCATGGGACGTGCAAGCTGCCGGGCAACAGCGGTCCCAGCCCGTCCCGGAACAAGGCTTCGCCGCCCACGGAAATCGCATCCAACGAGGCTCCGTGAAACGAACCCCACATCGAAATCGTCTTGTGTCGCCCAGTCGCATAACGTGCCAATTTCAAGGCGATGCCGATCGCAGCGGTCCCGGCGGGGGCAAAGAGGACTTTGCTCAAATCACCCGGCGCCATTTCCGCCAATTTTTCTGCCAGCCGGATGGACGGTTCGTTCGTGTACCGCCGCGGACAAAACGGCAATTGATCCAACTGATCTTTGACCGCCTGCACAACGCGCGGGTGTCCGTAACCAACTTGATGAGCGCTATTACCATGAAAATCCATAATCCGCCGACCGGCACTGTCGATCAGATAAATCCCTTCACATCCCTCGAGCGCATTCAGGCAAGGAGTGGAAAGCGATTGGTGCAGAAAGGCTCGCGCATCGGCATCCAAAATGGCTCGCGTTTTCTCATCAAGATGCCCCGCCTGCCATTCCTGTCGCACCGCGGAAAAATTCACGTCCCCTTCGGTCCGCAAGTGATCATCATTCGGTGTATTCATCATCCCAATCGCCTACATTTCCCCAACCACAACCGACGGCTTCGCCGTCGCACGCAGCGTGATTCAATCAGTGATTGTCCTCGATCAGACAGCGAACGTCTACGAACAAAACAACACCCGCCAAACGAGCAACAATGTGGACGAACCGCTTTCCACCCGGTTATCATGGCATGGAACTGCCTACCTCATCCCGGAGTCATTCCATGCTGTCATTCCGCCGTCTCTTGCTGCTCAGTATTTGTCTATTCACCCTCGCTGTCGCAACCGGCGCTGCCCGCGCCGATCATGACGGCAAACTGCAAATCCTGTTGATGGGCGATAGCACTTGCATCGGCAGCATCTGCCGCAAAACCGATCCCGACGCCCATCACCTGGAAGATGTCATTCGCGATTTGCTCAAAGCGGACAATGACATCCCCGCCACGAATGTGATCAATCAAGGCCGCGACGGCGAGTTTATCCACGGACTACTAACCTCGGGACGCTATGACCGTGACATCAAACCGTTGCCCGGACTCGATTATGTGCTGATTCGATATGGGCTCAACGACCGAGGCAAACGCAAGGACTTTGCCAAGAATTTCCCCAACGATCTACGCGAGCTGATGGCACGGTTACGTCAGGATCATCCCGGAGCGGAGTTGATTCTGATGCCGACGTTTCCCTATTTCCGCGATCAGCGCGACGAGGACATCAATACCATTGTCCGTGCGGTGGCCGAAAGTGAAAACGTCCCCTTGTTGGATGTCCACGAGCGGTTTGCCGCTGAGCTGAAAGCAGCCGGTCCGCAGGCCCTCACCTATCGCCGCGTTCCACTGGAAAATGTTCCGGAGAAATATCACCTACTCATCCGCCCAGCGATCTACGACCAGCAAGTGATTGCCATGGGGAACCGTTACGATGCGCACCTCAAAGATGTCCCCGGCTGGTTCAGCGACCGGCACCCCAACCTGGCCGGTTATCATGTCATTGGCGATGAAACAGCCAAGTTCCTAGCTCCGCTGATCAAAAAACGCATCGCCGAAAAAAATGCCGCTTCCACAAGCGATCAACCGACCGTTCGCGTCGCGGGAATCGTGCTCAAATGGATTCGCACCGAGAAGGAAATCAATTACCAACGGGCCGAGGCATTGATTCGCGAAGCAGCCGCCGGCGGCGCAAAGATCGTCGTCACCACCGAATCGTTTCTGGATGGTTACGCAATCGCCGACAAATCGATTCCGCTCCCCCAATACCGCGCTCTGGGCGAACCGATCCCCGATGGCGAATACTTCAAAAAGTTAGCAGCGCTGGCGGACGAATTGGACATCCATCTCGTGGCCGGCATGCTGGAAGCCGATGGCGACAAACGGTACAACACCGCTGTGTTCATCAATCCCGAAGGTGAACTTGTAGGAAAATACCGCAAGCAAAAACTGCAACACGAATTGGTCCGCAACACCCCCGGCGATCGGTCGTTGGTGTTCGATTCCCCCTTCGGAAAAACCGGCTTGATGATCTGCGCCGACCGGACAGAACAATCCATCGTCGGCCGTTTCAAAGAGAACGGCGCGGAGTTTTTGATCTGCCCCTCCGGCGGCATGTTCGGCCCACGGCGTAACGACCCGATCGTGCAAAGCCGTTCGCGACAAAACGGCAAATACATCGTCTTCGTGCATCCCGCAGAATTTTTAGTCACCGCCCCCAACGGCACAATCAAAAGCCGCACAATCCTGGGCGACCGGTTATTGATCCCCAAAGAGGAAATCGGCGGCCCGTTGGATCAAAACCGCGTCTTTTATTTTGAATTACCGGTGTCGGCTGTGCCCGGTTCGTAATCGGAGCGCCCCCCAGCAAAGCCGGGGACTGAAAGCAAACGCGCGCAATCCACATTTCCATCAGCCCCCGGCTTTGCCGGGGGGTAACGCACAATCCACCAACGCCGCCGCAATTTCCGAAACGACACCATCGTCGGTTTCCACCGCTATCCAACAAGTCGCTATTGCTGACGTTTCAGGGATCGAATAACGTTTTCAGCGAATCGCAATCGTTTTCAGGAGCCGTTCTCGATGAAACGGATTTCATATGCCGGGCTGGCGATGGCACTGTGCCTCGCAACGTTTGCTGGATGTGCCTCGCAAATCGACATGGATGGAGCCATTCAGGACGACGATGGCTGGGCTTTTCGCGGCTCGGCTTCAGCCGGTGCATTTGCGGTTGATTCGCTGGCCTTCTCGCCAGACGGTAAGAAACTGGCGAGCACGCACTACCCGCAACATCCGAGCAGCTGGCGGGTTTCACCGTTATTCGAAAATCCGCCGGGAACGGTTCGTATTTGGGAATCCAAAGACTATGGCTTGGGTCGCGAGAGTTGGGTCGACCAGGCTTCGCTCACGATTGATGCCATGGTCGGATATGCGCCCCTTTATTTTAACCCAGACGGCGAGTGCGTCCATGTGATGGGAGGCAACGAGGTCGTTCGCTGGAACATCCACGAACTGAAACCGGAACGTTTCCCCATAGAGGATCCCCGCGTGATTTCGCCCGACGGCCGTCATGTCGCTGTCAGGGCCGGCAATGATCAAGTGGTCGTGAAGGAAGTGGAGACGAGCGAGAAGCGCGCGGAGTTGTCCGCAGACGGCCTTGATATGTGGCCGATTGGTTTTCTTGCTAACGGAAGTCTGCTGGCGATTGAAGTAACGGAATCGGACCAACGCCGTTACCTCGCCATCTACGATATTGCCAGTCAATCGGAGCACAGCCGCTGTTTGCTTCGTACGACCGAATCCATCCAGATGGCACACGCCAAGACGAGAATTGCGACGACCCAGTTTTGCTATGGAGATGTCATTTCGATTTGGGACATCAATGACGGGTCCCTATACCGAACGTTCAATGCCGGTGATGTCGTAATCTGTGGAATCGCCCTGTCTCCCGATGCTCGTTTAGTAGCGGCTTGTACCGAAACGCCAGACGACCAAGATCAAGGTTTGACTTTGATTTGGGATATCGAAACGGGCGAGTTAATTAAAACAATCAGGGATGACGCCACTGTGAAAGACAACGACGACTATTGGGGTGTCACTGCAGTTGCTTTTTCGCCTGATGGAAAAACGCTCGCAACCGGAAACAGTGAGGGGGACGTCAATTTCTATTCTGTACCTGAGAATCACGCTGAATAGTTCGTTAATGCCGCGTCGATCTCAAGGATCACCTTGCCCTCATTTTCAATCCTGCTTCGCTCCGTCAGCGCCCCCCGTGCCGCCGCCCCACCAATCCGTCCCAGCGCCCAAGCAGCCGCCCCGCGAATCAGCGGTTCGTCATCGTTCAGCACCGCTATCAACGCCGGCACCGCCCGTTCATCCCCCGCATTGCCCAACACAATCGCCGCATTCCGCAACAATCCCGCACGACCGGGGCGATAAAGCGGTGTGTGTCGGAAGCGCTCGCGGAAATCCGCTGCACTCAGCGAGAGCAATTCCAGTGCATCGACCGGCCGCATGTCATCGCGGGGTTGGAACGTCGGTTCGTCGGAGACCGGGGCTTTGCGATTCCAGGGGCAGACGTCCTGACAAATGTCGCAACCAAACAACCAATCACCCATCGGCTCTCGTAATTCGGTCGGAATCGGCCCCCGCAATTCAATCGTCAAATACGAAATACAACGGCTCGCGTCCAGCACGAACGGTTCTGCAAATGCATCGGTCGGACAAGCATCCAGGCAACGCGTGCAACTGCCGCAATGAGACGTTTCGTGCGGGGCGTCGTAGTCGAGTTCACGATCGATGAGCAGGGCTGCTAAAAATGTCCAACTGCCGATCTGCTTATTGATCAGCATCGTATTTTTCGCCGACCAACCCAGTCCCGCCAGTCGGGCGAAATCGCGTTCTAGCAGCGGTGCCGTATCGACGACACCCCGCGTGCGACAACCGGGGAGTTGTTCGTGCACATACCCCGCAAGCTGCCGTAACTTGCCGCGGATCGTATCGTGATAATCCACATCCCCCCAGGCATAGCGCGAAATCCGCCCTCCGGTAGGTGGCGGCGCGACCGGTTCGGCCGTGCGATAGTTCAACCCCAGCATGATCACGCTTTGCACGTGCGGCAGTACAAATTCGGGATGCGCGTATGCCTCTTCACGGCCGCGGAGATACCGCATTTCGCCATCGTAACATTTTTGCAACCACGCCTGGAAATCACCAAACCCCGCCGGGCGGACCGCCGGCGCAATGCCGACGAGGTCGAAACCCACGTCCCGGGCATGTTGTTTGATGGCGGCAGTGGGCATGTTATCCCAAGGAGATTAAACCCGGACCTCGCCCGCGGAACGATCCAGGTCGTCGGCGTACCGCGTGCGGATCGGTTCGATGACTTCACTAATAAAGGCGTCGACTTGCTCCGGAGCGCGGCCGATGTATTTATTGACGTCGAGCGCGCCGTCCAAATCGACGTTCGCGAAGGCGGGGTCCCCTTTGAGCCGCGCAATCAGGTCGTTGGACTGGCCATGTTCTTTGACCTGCTGAGCAGCCGCTTGGCTGTGCACGCGAACGCTTTCGTGCAGGTCTTGCCGATCTCCACCCGCTCGGACGCCCGCCATCAGGATTTCTTCGGTCGCCAAAAACGGTAACTCCTCGGCGACATGCTTGGCGATCACCTGTGGATAGACCACCAGTCCGTCCGCCACGTTGCGGTACAAAATCAACGCTGCATCGATGGCCAAAAACGATTGCGGCAAACTCAGGCGACGGTTGGCGCTGTCATCCAAAGTCCGCTCCATCCACTGCGTCGCCAATGTATTGTCCGCACTGCTGGTCAGACTGATCGCATAACGAGCCAGTCCGCACATCCGCTCCGCTCGCATCGGGTTGCGTTTGTAGGCCATGGCTGAGGAGCCGATTTGTTGTTTACCGAACGGCTCTTCCAATTCCTTACGGCTTTGCAACAACCGCAGATCGCTGCCCGCCTTATGAGCCGATTGTCCGATTCCGCTCAGGACCGCCAACACCTGTGCATCGATCTTGCGCGAATAGGTTTGACCGGTCACCGCATAGGTCGTCTCGAAGCCCATTTTTTCAGCGACAAGTTTATCGAGCGTTTCGACCTTGGCATGATCGCCGTCAAACAGTTGCAAGAAAGTCGCCTGTGTTCCGGTCGTCCCTTTAACGCCACGAAAGCGGAGCGTATTCAAGCGGTGCTGAATTTCCGCCAAATCGAGAACCAGATCATAACACCACAGCGTTGCTCGCTTGCCGACGGTGGTCGGTTGCGCGGGTTGCAGATGTGTGAATCCCAGACAGGCGACATCGCGATACTCAGCGGCGAATTTCGCCAGCTGGTCGATCGTCAGCACCAACCGGGCACGGATCAATTCCAGGCTGTCCCGCAATAACAACAAGTCAGTGTTATCCGTGACATAACAACTCGTCGCCCCCAGGTGGATGATGCCCCGCGCATTCGGGCAACGGTCGCCATAGGCATGCACGTGGGCCATCACATCGTGCCGCAAGGTTTCTTCGTGCCGGCGGGCAGCAGCAAAATCAATATCGTCCACCGCTTCACGAAGTTCAGCGATCTGCGCAGCTGAGATATCCAACCCCAACTCACGCTCCGCCTCAGCCAGCGCGACCCACAACCGTCGCCACGTGGAGAATTTCGTCTGCGGAGACCAAATGCCGCTCATTTCCGCGGAGCTATATCGTGAGATCAACGGATTTTCGTACTGGTTGGCAGTCAAAATAGGGCCTATTCTCTTTTGTAGGTCATGCTGTGCATGACGAAGCTTGCTCGATTTTCATTCCTCTGCGATTCGTCATGCACAGCATGACCTACGCAATGTTTTCAATGCCACCCCTCGATCGGCCGCAAGCGGTCGGTTTGGGATTTGTCAATTCGCCGCTTCGGCCAGCACTTCTTCGTCGACGTAAATTGGCAGGTGCGGTGAGAATTGGACCGCCAAGGCGATCGCATCCGACGGGCGGCAGTCGACTTCGACCGTTTCGCCGTCCTGTAGAATCCGTAGCAAACCGTAGTACGTGTGATCCAACAGGTTGTTGATCACCACGTCCTGCAATTCGCCACCCATCTCTTCGATTGTGTTTTTCAGCAATTCATGGGTCAACGGGCGCGGCGGAGCTTCATCTTTGACGCGGCGATCGATGCTCGATGCCTCGAAAAATCCGATGACGATCGGGAATTGCCGGTCGCCGTTCACCTCCCGCAGATAAACGATCTGGTGATCGTTGATCTCGTTGATAATGATGCGGGCCAATTCCATATGGACGAGCACGGCTGGGTTCTCCGGGTGTGTACGAATAGAAGTCTATCGCCCAGTATAGGCAATTGGCAGGCAATGCAAAATCCAAGCCGCCGGTGGGCGGTTTGGATCGAGAGAATTCCTTGACCCACCCAATTGGGCGACAATGGTTTCGATACTCTCCAACTGTTTTTTCAGGCCCGCCAAGGTCTCGCGGACATCCTCGACAACCTCCGCCGGAGCGCGGTCCACGAAATTTTTGTTGGCCAATTTCTTCTCATGGCCGCCGATATGCCCGCGGAGTTTCTCCGCTTCCGCTTTTTGTCGCTCCAATTCCGCTCCCAGGTCGACAATTCCTTCAAGCGGGACAAACCCGTCCGCATCGGTCAACGAAAAACTCGCCGACGCCGGGGGAGGATCGATGTCCGGACCGGTGGCGGCCAACTTTGTTTTGGCCAAATTGTCGAATTGCGGAGCGACGTCATCCAGTTCCGCGGCGACCTCCGCGGGGCAACGGACGTGCAGTTGCAATTCAACCGCATTGGCGATGCGATACACCGCACGGAGGTTGCGGACAGCAACAATCGTTTCCTGCAGCCGCGCGAACCGCGATTCCAACCCTTCATCCTGCCAGTCGATCGGGAACTCAGGATACGAGGCAATCATGCAACTCTCGGCCGCCGACTGTGGCGAGAACAAGCCGCGCTGCGGCGCGATTTCATTCAACCGCGTCCAAAGCTCTTCCGTCAGGAACGGAGTAAACGGCGCCAACAATCGGACAATGCCATCCAGCACCCCCACCAAAATTCGCTGCGTCGAGGGTTTCGCCTTTTCATCGCGCAAACGCGGTTTGACCATCTCGACGTACCAGTCGCAGAATTCATTCCAGACAAAATCCCGCAGAGCACGCGTTGCCGCGTCGAATTTGTATTCGCTCAGCAGCGCATTGATGGCCTCAGCCGTCCGCGACAGCCGGCTGAGAATCCAACGGTCTTCGACCTGCAATTCGTCCTGAGCAATCTCGCCGGGCGTATAGCCTTCGAGATTCAACATGGCGAACCGAGCAGCGTTCCACAGCTTGTTGCAGAAGTTACGGCCGTACTCAAACCGCTCGCTAACGATCCGCGCAACCGGTTCTCCCTCGTCGGGATCGAACCACGGGCTGGAGAACTGCGAACTCTTTTTGCACTTCTTACACGTGACGCGCGGTTTCTCGCCGCCATCAGGCGTCGCTTTTTGATCCTTGAGGGTCTGCGGAATCAGCCCGCCGCAATGGGGGCATTCGTAGTCGACCGGAATCTTGACGTCCTGGCTTTCGCCGGCGAACGAGGCGATCGTAAACCGCATCGCATCGGTGCCGTATTTATCGATGATGTCCAACGGATTGACGCCGTTGCCTTTGCTCTTGGACATCGTTTGGCCGAACGAGTCCAAAATTTTGGGATGGATATGAACATGCGCGAAGGGAATATCGCCCATGTTGTACAATCCCATGATGACCATCCGCGCGACCCACAACGTAATAATATCGCGACTGGTGATCAGCACATTGCCGGGATAGAAATAGTCCAAGTCTTTGGTCTGCTCCGGCCAACCGAGCGTGGCGTGCGGCCACAGGGCGGAGCTGAACCACGTATCGAGAACATCCGGATCGCGAACCAACTTATGTTCTGCGCCCAGCGCATCTTCGGCAAGATCGGTTTCGCCGCAAATCAGCCATGTCGTATCATCCGCGTCGCGGCGATAGGTGACATCCTCGCGCTCACCAAAGGCGGCTTGCAGATCCGCTTCACTACAGGTGTCGCAATACCAAATCGGAATCTGGTGCCCCCACCACAATTGCCGGCTGATACACCAATCCCGTTTTTCGCCCAGCCAGTCGTTGTAAGTTTTCGCATACCGCGCCGGATAGAAGCGAACGCGACCATCCTCAACCGCATCAATCGCCGATTGCGCCAAATCCTGCATGGCGACGAACCATTGGTCAGAGAGATACGGTTCAATCGGCGTCTTACTGCGATCGCTGTGCGCGATCTCAATATCGCGGTCCTCAATCTTGACCAGATGCCCCGCTGCCTCCATATCGGCAACAATTTTCTTGCGAGCCTCGTAACGGTCCAACCCTTCGTAGGGAGCACCGTTCTCATTGATCGTGCCATCATTGTTGAGGATATTGATGACTGGCAAATCGTTACGCTGGCCACAAGCATAGTCGTTATGGTCATGCGCAGGTGTGACTTTGACCGCTCCCGTACCGAGTTCCTTGTCGACCAAAATCCCATCGGCAATGATCGGAATCTCGCGACCGGTGACCGGAATGCTGACCATTTTGCCAATCAGATGCGCATAACGTTCATCGCTGGGATGAACGGCAATGGCCGAGTCGCCCAGCATCGTCTCAGGCCGCGTCGTCGAAAACGCAAGCGTCTCATCGCTGCCGACAACCGGGTAGGTGAAGGTCCAAAAATGCCCGGGGACCGTCTCGTGAAACACCTCGTCGTTGGCGACTGCTGTCTGCAGAAACGTATCCCAATTGACCAACCGCTTACCGCGAAAGATCAATTCATCACGAAACAATTTGAAGAAGGTCTTGCGAACAGCGGCCGAGCACATGTCGTCGAGCGTAAACCGAGTCCGCCGCCAATCACAACTGGCCCCCATTTGTTTCAGTTGGTTGAGAATGCGAGCTTCGTATTGGTCCTTCCATTTCCAAATCCGCTCGACCAGCGCTTCGCGGCCAATATCGTGCCGCGTCAGCCCCTCTTCTTCGAACATCCGCCGTTCAACGACCGACTGCGTCGCGATTCCGGCATGATCCGTACCGGGCATCCACAGCGCCTCAAAGCCCTGCATCCGCCGCCAACGGGTAATCAGGTCCTGCAATGTCCCATTGAGCGCGTGCCCCATATGCAACGCACCGGTGACGTTCGGCAGCGGAATCATGATCGTATGCGATGGTTTTTCCGGATCAGGATCGGCATCAAACCGGCCATCTTGTTCCCATTGCGAATACCACCGCTCTTGCGCGGCTTTCGGTTCATACTGCTTGGGCAGTTCAGTCGTCATGAGGTTTTCTAGATTCTTCGTATTTTCAGTAGGTCAGGCAGCCGCCTGACGCGGTTTGATATTGGACGTTCTATGGTATGGACGTCAGGCGGGAGCCTGACCTACGGCGTATTAGTCGGCGGCGCTCATCGCTTCGATTTCGAAATGCCCCGCATCCTTCAGTAATTTGTATTCCACACTATCGACCAGCGCCAACCAACTTGCCTCGATGACATTTTCACTCACGCCGATCGTGCTCCAGATCTCTTCTTTATCGCGACTTTCGATCACAACCCGTACACGGGCGGCGGTTCCTTCGGTGGAGTTGATCACGCGGACTTTATAGTCCACCAAGTGCATCTCCTCCAGTCCCGGATAAGCCCCGTTGAGTGCCTTCCGCAATGCCGAATCCAATGCGTTGACCGGACCGTCTCCCTCAGCCACTTCGTGCCGCACTTCGCCATGCACGCGTAATTTGACCGTCGCTTCGGTGACGGGTTGCGACTTCTGGTCGGTTTCCACGTTCACACGGTAATGCATCCGCTCGAACATCGCTGCGTAATTGCCCGCGACCTTTTTAATGAGCAAGTCAAACGACGCTTCCGCCGCCTCGAATTGGTAGCCTTCGCTCTCCAAATCCTGCACACGCTCCAGAATCTTGGCCATCAGGTCCGCATCATGTTCCAATTTGAATTTGGTTGCCTTGGCCACAATGTTCGACCGGCCCGACAATTCACTCACCAACACGCGACGCACGTTCCCCACGACTTGCGGTTCAATATGCTCGTAACTGTGCGCGATGCGATTGACCGCATGCACGTGCATGCCTCCCTTGTGGGCAAACGCGCTGGCCCCCACAAACGGCTGGTTGTTACGAAAATTCATATTGGCCAGTTCGTAAACGTACCGCGACAATTCGGTCAGATGCCGCACCCCTTTGCCGTCGAGTACCTCGTGCTCTTGCTTCAGCGATAAATTGGCAGCGACGCAGACCAAGTCGGCATTACCGCAACGTTCTCCGAGGCCGTTGATCGTCCCTTGCACCTGCACCGCTCCCGCTGCCACAGCGGCCAGTGAATTTGCCGTAGCCAGATCACCGTCGTTATGCGTGTGAATTCCAATCGGGATTTTTAACGTGTCGCAAGCAATCCCAACCGTGCGGGCGATTTGCTCGGGCAAGCTGCCACCGTTGGTATCGCATAACACCGCCATTGTGGCGCCCGCTTCCTGCGCTGCTCGAATCGTAGCCAGGGCAAATTTGGGGTTGTGGAGATATCCGTCAAAGAAATGCTCGGCATCATAGATGACCTCCCGTCCCTGCGAGACGACAAACTCAACAGAGTCGCGGATCATCGCCAGGTTTTCCGCTTCGTCAACGCGGAGGATCTCTTCAACGTGCAAATCCCACGACTTGCCTACGATGGTTACAACCGGCGCTTGCGAATCGATCAACGCCCGCATGCCGACATCATTTTCCGCCGTCACGCCGCGACGCCGCGTCATGCCGAACGCACACACCCGCGCATGCTTGAGTGACAACTCCGCCGCCTGCTGAAAGTATTCGAAGTCCTTGGGGTTGGAGAGAGGATAGCCCCCTTCAATATAGTCAAAACCAAGAGCGTCCAATTTGCGCGTAATCAGCAGTTTGTCCTGCAGCGAAAAGTTCACCCCTTCCCCCTGACTGCCGTCACGGAGAGTCGTGTCGTAAAGTTGTATCCGGGCCATACGAAAACCTGTGTGAGTAGGCAGTAGACAGAGGGGAGTAGACAAAACAGACGGCCCTTAATGAACTGTCTACCGTCTACCGTATACTGCCGACTGGAAACAAAAAAACCCTCAGATCAAATCGACCTGAGGGTGGAAGGTTGTGTGAAAACCGTTGGTGCTCAAGGTCGCGGGGGTTGCTCAATAATAATCTCGCCAATGCGCACGCCAATAGCGCCGCTGCAGGGAGTTCGAATATCGTTTAGCAACCGTGACATCTGAGCAATCCGCAATTGTAGTGAGTCACCTGTATAGAATTCCAATAATACGGCACAGAACGGGGATTGTCAAACTAGGCCCTGATAACGACTTAAGCCTTCTCCCCTTGGTCTTAGGTTTCGGGACCTATTGATACGCCATGTGCATCAGGCAACAAATTTTCATTGCTGAGTAAGACATTGGACGGTACGATCAGATCATGGGTGAATCGCACAACATGCCGCAGGATTCATTGAGCCGAATGGGAGCAGGTCATCGTTATGCCTACCTCGCGCTCATGTTGATTCGATTTTCCGTCGCCCCCGTCCTGCTCGCGATTTGCTTCCTTTTGCCTTTTCCCCAACTTGCATTTGCATTTGTGGTTTGCATCAGTGTCGCTCTGCTTGCCGGGTACTCTGCTGGGTTGGTTGAGAAACATGCGGCCAAGACCCAGGCACGACATCGTTGCTGAGGCGATCGTCGGATTTGTGCCGCAGCTGGCACGGCCTCTATTGGCCCGACTCTGGAAATTGAGCCTTGGCTTCGTCTTCCTCAATGATCCGCTGCGACAACAACCGGCCCCAGACGAGATAGTGCAATAGACCGACCAACGTGGCGGCGATGAGCAATACCGGGATGAAGAAGAAAAAGCCGGTTTGAGTGGCGGCGCCTAGCAGGGCAAGGAACCCCCCGGCAAGCAGCAGGATGAAAAAGACGGCCAACAAGGTTCCGGCGTTGGATTCTGAATTGCGACGCGTGGCCGGCAGTTTTGGGGGGCGGGGTTGGCTCATGAAAGGCCGTTCATCGGAGGGTGGGGGAACGTGCCGCTTAGCTCGCGTTGTTTAGTAGTTTTTGCAATTGTGCGTGACGGTGCGCAAACCCGTCGTCTAAGGAATCCAAAATCGACTCTTCGGTCACCAGCAAACCGATCAATCCGCCGGGCGGTTCAAAGGAGATGCGATCGATAATCGTTACTCCGTCACCCGTCGCTTCGAATGCATGTTCATGCTGCCAATGTTTGAACGGTCCCTGAACCTGCTTTTCGATGAAACTCGACGGACGGTCGAGATGCGTGATTTCGTGAGTGATGTTCTGCACGACTCCGCGGGCGAGCACTTTGAACTCCATGATACTGCCTAGCTCGACCACTTCGGGCGCATTCACAAAGTTCAGCCCCATGTCGGGGGGACTGATGCGGGTCACATTTTGGGGACGGAGCAGAAAATCAAACACTTCTTCCAGTCCACTCATGACGACGATGCTACGTTCAAATTCCGCCATCGATAGATTTCGCCCTGTCTTCCTCGGTGCTTTAAGTCCGGTCTATATTCACACGCGCGATGTCATAGTAACCGATTTGGGGGGGCGATGCGATCAATTCGGCCATCCGCGACAGGATCTGGCCAAATGACGACAGGGTCTCTATGCTGGCGGAATAGAAAATAATCCTCCGCTTCTCCCGCCTACGATGCCGTTTTTATGCAGTTTTCGACCGAAATTTTGCCCCGCTGTCTATTTTTGGCCGGTCCGACCGCCTGTGGAAAAACAGCGACGGCGTTGCAGCTGGCAGAGCAACTGTCGGCGGAGATCGTCTCCTTGGATTCGATGGCCATCTACCGCGGCATGGATATCGGTACCGCCAAGCCCGATCCCGCAGAACAGGCCCGCGTCCCGCATCACATGCTCGACATCGTCGATCCGCACGAAGAATTCAGCGTCGCGGACTACGTCGCCCAGGCGCAAGCCGTGTGCGAAGAGATCCTCAATCGCGGCCGCGTGCCGTTGTTTGTGGGGGGGACGGGATTGTATCTGCGCGCCGTCTTGCGGGGTGTCTTCGAAGGCCCATCGGCGGATTGGGAATTGCGGAAACAACTCGACCAGTTCGGAAAAGAGCACGGCGGCGGATCACTGCATCGTCGATTAGCGGAAGTCGACCCGCCCACAGCTGCCCGGTTGCACCCCAATGATCTGCGGCGGATTGTTCGCGCCCTAGAAGTGCACGAACTGACCGGCAAGCCGCTCTCCGCACAACAACAACAAGGCCCGCTGCCCAGCCAGCAACGCCCCGCAAACGTATTTTGGCTCTCCCCGCCGCGCGATTGGCTGTACCAGCGAATTAACCTCCGCGTCGAGCAAATGATCGCAGCCGGGTTGGTCGAAGAAGTCCGCGGACTCTTAACGATTTCACCACCAATGGCCAACACGGCGCGGCAGGCGCTGGGTTATAAAGAAATCATCGAACACTTGGAGCAGCGAACCACATTGCCCGCAGCAATCGAAACCCTACAAATCCGCACCCGCCAATTCGCCAAACGACAGCACACCTGGTTTCGCAACTTAGAAGAATGCCGCGCATTAGAAATCAACGGAACCGAATCACCGGACGATCTCGCCCAGCGCTTCATACAATGCAGCAAAACATCCAGCGAAAGCACCTAAACAAAACAGAACTCGCACCCCAGCAAACAACGGTACCAGCAAAACAAACACAAAATCGTCCGCCAAAACTTCCCCCCTCTCCCCTCCGGAGAGAGGGGCCGGGGGTGAGGGGCCCCCAACCAAAAGACAAACCCACCCCAAAAACCGGGTGGCCGCGATAGCTCCGCTATCGGCGGGGGCGCAGTCCCTTAAACAGGTGGAGTTTCATTGACAAAATCAGTGGAATACCAAAGTCGAGGCAACAACTCACAGCTCATTGACCTTCGGAAATAGATCATGCCAGATTTGGTCGAACGGACGTTCATCAACGGTTACGGAGAGATCTTCTGCCAAACATTCGAACGAGCTGTCGTGGAACGTGAAGATAAAATGGCGACATGAGAATTCGTAATTTGGAAATGCTACCTGATTTTGCCGTAGTTCCTCGACAAGCCATCGAGAGTTGATCACTTCAAATGCGTCATAGGGTTGCAATCCGCGACCATATAATGGATGTCCGCTGAGCGCCTCATCGTTGGGTGCGCCAAATCGGGTATTTCGGGGATATTTGAATTCAGCAATCGCCTGGGCCGCGCGTCCGTCAATATCTCGGTTGCTCGCATTGAAAATCAAGTAACAGCGTGACTCGGTCTGGATGAGGACAGCACCAGAAATGGCAGCCTCGGGGCAGACACCCAAATCCAGCCAAACCGCATGTTCTTCGCCTGTCAATGTGGCCAGCTCTCGTCGGATAGCCGCTGCAAATTTCCGTGCCGCATTGTATCGAAGTTCCATTTCCACCCGTTCGCGACTTCCATGCTCGAAGATGACAAGCTGCGATAAGGTTGCATCCTCGTCAGCGACGGCCCGATTGAGGTCAGCAATGAGTTTTTCGCGATTCACGATTCAACTTTGATGTAACACGGTACTCAGTGAGTAGGGTCCGCTGTGCAATCCGTTGGCGAGGCAAGCAACGTATTGGGTTTCAAATCAATTCAGACATCAACTCTCGACCCAGGTTCGTTCGGCAGCCAACCCCAATCAAACATACCCCAAATGCCGCTCCGATATCCGATCCCCCACCAAAACTAGGTCAGTCAGCCGCCAATCCGCACCGCGAATCTCTAAATCGAAATTCTGACTGCCGGCAATCGTGCCGGGAGGGAACGGGATGTGCCAGATTTTTGACGGCGGTTCCTGCGTCAGGTTTTCAGGAATCGGCAACGGCTGGCCTTCCAGTGTGAGGACCAAACCATCCAGCGTGCGCGGTTCGGGGCAACGCAGGACCAAGTAGGCCCAGTCGAACAACACGTGCCAAATGCCTTGATACGTCACCCGTGCCACCTCGGCAGCCGGTTGGCGATAACGCTCCAGACCTTCACCAACCGCTTCGCCGAAACCGGCCAGCTTCCAATCCGCTTCGCTGTCGGGATTGCCGAAGTCGACCGTCAAATAACGCAGTCCCCGCTCCCGCAACATTTGCGTGAACCGACCGATTTTCGGGCGTCCTAAAATAGGCGGCGGATCGGGCGTCGGTTCTGGACGGGCGCGATTGCCCAGCAACTTGTGAATCGGTTCGCCCAACGCGACTGGATAGGGGCGGCCCAGTTTGTCTTGGATGGCTGTCTCCGGTTCGATCCCCAGCAGGTGATACACCGTGGCGGCAATGTCGTCTTGCGTCACTTTTTCCGAAATCGGATGCGCCGCCTGTTCATCGGACGCTCCAAAAATCTGCCCGCCGGGAACGCCGCCGCCGGCCATCACCACCGAATTGCAGGCGCCCCAATGATCGCGGCCGCCATAACGATTGAAACGGGGTGAACGGCCGAATTCGCTGTTCCAAATCACCAACGTCTCATCCAACAACCCGCTAGCCTTGAGGTCTTCCAATAGCGCCGCAATCGGCCGGTCGACGACCGGCATCAACCGATTGCGCAGTTCTTGGTTGTTCAGCCAATGCGTATCCCAACTGGCATCGACGGTCGGTTTTTCGCGGTGCCAATAGACGGTCACCAGCTTCACCCCCGCTTCGACCAATCGCCTGGCTAGCAGCGTGCTTTGGCCGAACGTGTGCCAACCATACCGCCGCCGCGTCTCTTCGCTCTCCGACGAAATATCAAACGCCCGCCGCGCCTCGGCCGACAGTACCAAATCGAGGGCCCGCGCATAAAACGCGTCCATGTCCCGCACGCGGGCATCGCGGTCGACCAATCGCCGGACGTCGTCGATTTGTTCCAGCAACTGCCGCCGCGTATCCATCCGCTGCGGATTCATCCCGCCTCGCAGCGCCAAACTCGATATCGAAAAATCAGGCAAGTCCGGGTGCTGATCGATCTGAAACGGATTGTGCGCCTTGCCCAACATGCCGCCGAATTGTCCCGGCGTCACCGTGCCGTCGGTCGTGGCAATGATTTCCGGCATCGACACAAACGTCGGCATCCCCGCCGCATTGGGACGTAATTTTGAAAGCACCGAACCGATGTGCGGAAAGTCCGTTTCGCGGGCGGCAAAACGTTCTTGCTTCAGCTCATGCCGCCGTCCGGTCAATCCCGCATGCGCGCCGGTGGAGTGATTGTTGTCTTCCTGTCCCACGGAACGAATGATCGCCAACTTGTCGCCGTGCTGCGAAATCAGCGGAAAATGTTCCGAAACATGCATGCCGGGCACGTTGGTCGCGATCGGCAAAAACTCGCCTCGCGTGGCGGAAGGGCCGTCCGGTTTGAGGTCCCACGTATCCTGATGCGCCGGTCCGCCCCACATGAAAAAGAAGATCACCCGCTTCGCCCGGCCAAACGTCGACGCAGACGATGCCGCCTCGCTGTTCGCTTGAAGCAGTTGCGGCAGCCCCAACCCCAGCGTCCCCAACCCCCCGACCTGCAACATCCGCCGCCGCGATAACCCATCGCAAAAATTGGGCGAACCAGAATCGGAAAGCAACTGCAGCATGTCGACCTCGACTGCGGGGTAAGACGTTAACTAGCCCACATCATACCCGCCGCCCCAACTTGGCAACAGATCATGCAGCGGGAATTTCACTGTTTTGAGCGCCTGTTTGGCGGTTCAATCGTGCAGCCACTACATAACAACAAATGCCCGCGCCCAGGCAGAGCAGTCCAACGGGAATGCCGATCGCAGTAATTCTTAATGCTATTGCGATACTCTCTTCGAGAGCTTTGTCGGCGGGTCCTCCGGTTCCATCAATGTTCTGAAATGATTTGGTCATCCCCACAGTAGTGACAGCGGGGCCGGCGAGGAAAGCAAGCACTCCCGCGAAGATCAGCATCTTGCCGAGCCTCTTAAAGGTTTTCGGGGTTGCCATGTTTACGACTTTCGTGTGAGCAACATGTTATGCTGCGAGAATAGACTCGTCAACTCCGTATCGAATGTTATAGGCAAAGGGTTCTGAGCATTCTCCTAAATTGTAATTGGCGGCTTTAGTTTCACCGCCCAGCCAAAGTGCGAGATAAGAATTGAAAAGCGATCAGTAACATCAAATCTCCCAGCTTTCGTCTCTAAGAATGCTATATGCCGGATCGACCGCTGTTCGAGTCCAGCCCGGCAAATGCCTGTTATAATCGAGCCAAGCATACGGCCCCACCAAGAGCGGACAGGTCATCACGGCCAGCAGGGTGATGAGAATCAGATAGCGACGTTTCATAGCGAGCAGCCTCCCATTGCGTCTGCCGTCAGCTTAACCGTTCACCGAGAGCGAAGCGACACCATCTTGGCCGCCTAAGCGGAATCGCTTTGTGATCGGCTATCAGAAAAACCTCACGCAAAGTCGCCAAGCCGCAAAGATTTCGCCAACAACCGGCCCCCTGCCTACTGCCTACTGCCTACTCCCCACCATCCCCCCAACAACCTTTCCCATCTCAATTCCCGTCCCCTTTTTCGTGTTGATTCCGCTCCAATTCGAGTTGTCGCCATAATTCATTCGGATCTACGTCAGGCTGTTCGCGGACCGAAAAGAAAAATTCGGCGAGCAACGGCCCGTCATATTCCTCACGCGGAATCGCGCGACCGCCCTCCTTCACAAACTCGCCGCCGCACTTAAGACAATCCCACAACGACCAGCATACCGGCGGATTCGTGTGGATTGGGTACTCCCGCAAAGCGCATTTCCCACAGCTCGGGCAGCGATCTCCGAACGGATCAAATCGCGGAAAGATTTTTATTGCGAGATTCATTAGCACACCCCGTATAAAACAGCCCCCCCCACCAACCAACTCCGCCCCCTTCTCTGCCTACTGTCTACCGCATTCTGCCTAGTACCCACCGCCCGCCAACAACCTTTTCCCATCTCAATTCCCCCCAGACACCGACTTGCTGTTGACGAAAATCGCCGGTTTTAGACAATCGCACACCGCTCCTTAAACGCGCGGACTCCTCAACGTGTGGATTCGCCCCATCCCCGGAGCAAACGTGGCATCTCTCAAGGACATTTCGCCACCGATTTCCCCCCGCACTTCCCAGAAATCATAGGTGCACTGGCGTGAACGCACAATTACTTTGCCTACTGGCCCTGATATCCGCTGAGCCTGAAGCTGCCGGTCCCATTCATGTAACGTCACCGTCAGCTGCATTCGCTGCCGATGTCCGTGGGCAAAGCCCGACTTACATGCCGCAACCCACCGCGTTTCCGGTTGGCCAATCGTTTCCAGCTGCGGGCGGCCCTCACAATGCCCCGTTGGCGCCGCCTACATTTTCACAACCGGTCCAGGTCGCACAGGTCTACGGCGATCCGGCCCCCTATGGAACTCCGCCTCCCTATACCGGCGGCGACCCGTTTCTGCCGCCGCAGCCCGGATTCGTCACTCCTTACGACCAAACGATGCCGACCTACAATACGGTTCCCGGTTCCAACGGATTCTACGGCTCCGCCGGCCCCGAACCGGTCCGTTTTGGCTGGAGTTCGAAATGGGAAGTCGGATATCTGCCGGCGGCCAGCACCGAAAGCCCGTTCGGAAAATTCAGCGTTTTCGAGTTCGACTCTCAATTGCGGCGGACGTGGAGGTGGTTTCAAGATTCCGCGTTCTCCTGGAGCCCGGAATTCAATTACCGTAGCTGGGGTGGTCCGTCCGGCTTGCCCTTGGGACCCAATGCCTATCGCCTCGCCAGTGATTTCCAACTCTCGACCTCCGTCAGCAGCCCCTACTCTTTTGAGATTGGCTTCACGCCCCAAGTCGCCACCGACTTCGAAAAGGCTTCGTCCGAAGCCTGGATGTTTGACGGCCGGGGAGCCTTGTTCATCCGCACCAGCCCGCAATGGACCTGGGCCATCGGAGCACAATATTGGGACCGGGTCGACGATCTAATTGTCCCCTACGCCGGTTTCGTCTGGCGTCCCGATGACCGCTGGGAATTCACGATGGTCTGGCCGCGCCCCCGCATCGACTACTTCATCGGCAACACCGCTTTCGGTCCCACCTGGTTCTACGGCCGCGGCGAATACCACGTCGAAGCCTACGAAGTCACGCTCCAAGGAACAGGCCTGACCGACCGCATGCAAATCGAAGACTTCCGCATCCTGATGGGCTTTCGCAACTACGGCTGCTGTGTGTCAGGCTTCATCGAAGCGGGTTGGGTCTTCAACCGCGAATTCAGTTTCCAAACAATCGCCCCCGACCTAGACATCGACACCGGATTCATCGCTCGCATGGGACTGCGGTTTTAGGGGAAAAAGTGGCCGGTGGCCGGTGTCCAGTGGCCAGATAAATCCCGTAGGTCATGCTGTGCATGACGCATCAAAACTGAGGCATCGTGCAAAATCAATCAAGCCTTTATCGCTTCGCCCTACCTACCGTTCTCATCATTTTCGTGGGCTGCGCCGGATTGGGTAAATCGCCAATTCGATACGTCGGCGATACCACCGAGGTCGCAGAGCTCGAAACGCCAGACGGTTTCAATATCTCGCCTAAAGAACTAAGTGAAATCATAGCGGCACAGGATGGCCTCAAAATATTTATGGACTATTACTATGCCGACGAAAACAATTACTACGTCCTCAATGCGTTTGGCCTTTTCAACAGTCGTTTTACAGCCAGAACGCACGGCCGGATGATCAACGGCCAAACCGGTGAAATCTACAACCGAACCACCGAAACGTGGGAACCCGATCCTCGCGAGCAAACGAACACTCCACTCGCCACCGACAACTGACCACCGGCAACTGGATGCACAATGGAACTCATTCTTGCCCTCGGATGCCTATTGTCTGAACTAGGCCATGAACACTTGGTCGCGTTCGCGCAGGACCGCGCCTTGACTCTGCAAGCAGACAGCCTTGAAGTCGATCAAAAAGGGCGACGTTTGGGTATCCCTCACATTGGCTTACAACAAACAGGATGCCGGAGAATTCCTTGCTCGCTATTGTCCCGACAACGTTGTGATCGATAAGTGGAATCTTCCCTGGTCAGGGCCCAGGCAAAGTTCGATAGAGGTTTCCGGGATACCGGACCGATATCGCGTCCAAGCCGTCTATTATTTATCCGTTTCTTATGGTTACGATTTACTTGGCCGGGACAATACAGTGACCCTGAACGATGGTGACAAAGTTTCAGGGAAAATCTGGATTTCAAACCGCTTCAACGACGAATTTCGCGCACTAAAAGAAATACCCGAGTTGAACCTGTTCATTTCCGCAAAAATGACCTACGAAAAAACATCGGAAAGTAATGTCCCGAAGAGGATCCAAGATCGCTTCGGGGCTTACCGCTTCGGTGGAGGATTAGGGCTAAAGCCTACGAGGCGAACCGTAACCTTCAAGAGAGTCACCGTACCCTCAAAGCCAGCCGAACAGTCCAACCCACAAGACAAACAAAAAACAACCAAGATCCCGCAACCACAACCACCACTCGCCACCGGCCACTGACCACCGGCCACTCTTTTTCCGCCTACTGCCTACCGCCTACAAAAAAAGAGCCACACCATGCCCGCCGCCGCCCCCGTCGCCATCGTCCTTGCAGCCGGAAAAAGCACCCGTATGAAATCGGCGACTCCCAAGGTCCTGCACCCATTGTGCGGCCGGCCGATGATCGAATACGTTCTCGATGCCGCCCGTGCGGCTGGCGTCGAGCGGTTGGTTGTCGTCGTGGGTCATGAAGCAGAGCAGGTCAAAAGCGCGCTTTCCGTGCACAAGGACGTCGAATTCGCTCTGCAGGCCCAACAAAACGGCACCGGGCATGCGGTGATGGTCTGTGAAGAAAACCTCCGCCAGCACGACGGCGCCACCATGATCCTCACCGGCGACGCGCCGTTGATGCAAAGCAGTTCCTTCTCCGCCTTGCTCAAGGACTATGAAGACGAAAAAGCTTCCTGCGTGATCGGCACCGCTGTCACCGAAAACAACTTCGGACTCGGCCGCATCGTCCGCAACGCCGACGGTGAATTCCAATGCATCGTTGAGGAGAAAGACGCCGATGCTGCTCAAAAAGCAATCACCGAAATCAACGTCGGTTGTTACGTCTTCGACAATCAGCAGCTCTTCGCTGCCCTGAAACACGTCAACACCGACAACAAGCAAGGCGAACTCTACCTGACCGACGCCCCCGCCATCATGCTGGCCGACGGCCAACGCGTCGTCGCTGCTCACAGGTTGACCATCGAAGAAGCCTTGGGCGTCAACAGCCGCGATCAACTGGCCCAGGTGCATCGCAGCATCCAAGAAGCCACCATGCAGGCCCTGATGCTCGAGGGAACCACGATCGTCGACCCGGCACAGACCTACATCGACCCCCGCGCCAAAATTGGCCGCGACACCACAATCTACCCCTTCACCACGATCAGCGGCCCGGTCACCATCGGCAACAACTGCCAAATCGGCCCCCACGCAGCCATCGACGGAACAGCCAACCTCCCCGACGGCACAACAGTCGCAGCATTCGAACGCATCAGCTGAGCGCGGGCCAAACATTGTGCGCGGTCTCCCGACCCCGCAAACGTTGTGCGCGGGTCTCCAGACCCCGCACCCCCCCGACCGAAGGTCTCCCCACGCAGACACAAGGCATGAGGTAACAGGCGTAAGGCTCGCAATCAAAATCAAACGAGCGACCAACCCAACCTTCCCCCTCTCTGGCCACCGGCCACTCGCCACCGGCCACTCCTTCACCGCCGAACCCTTGACACTCCCCCCGCCCCGCGATTCAATGGCGCGTGCCGGTACACTCTCACTCCGCCACGTTCCCGCGCGCAGCAAAATCCGCCATGCACGATATACTCACGCTGATCAGCGGCCGGGCACATCCCGAATTAGCCCGCGAAGTCGCCGATTATCTCGGCATCACTCTCGGGAAAATCGATCTCTGGGATTTTCCCGATGGGGAAATCGGCTGCAAATTGGAGCAGAACATTCGCGGCCGCGATGTGTTCTTGTTTCAACCCACCGGCCCGCCGGTCAACGACAACTTGATGGAGTTGTTGATCATGATCGACGCCTGCAAACGGGCCAGCGCCGAACGGATCACCACGGTCATCCCCTATTTCGGCTACGCGCGACAGGACCGCAAGGACGCCGGACGTGTTCCCATCACTGCCAAACTGGCTGCCAATATGATCGTCACCGCCGGTGCCGATCGCGTGCTGACCATGGATCTGCATGCTGCCCAAATCCAAGGGTTCTTCGACCTGCCGGTCGACCACCTCTATGCCGCGCCGATTCTGGATCAATACTTCCGCTCGCTGAATTTGCCCCCCGACAAACTGGCCATCGTCAGTCCCGACGAGGGCAGCATTAAGCGCGCCTTGCATCATCAGCGCCATTTGGGCGGCAGTTTGACCATCGTCGACAAACGCCGCAGCAGTGCCACACGCACGCAACAGGCCAATCTCATCGGGGAACCACTGCAGGGGAAAATCGCCTTGCTGTTCGACGATATGATCTCCACAGCCGGCTCCATTTGCGGCGCAGCCGACGTCGCCCACAAGCATGGGGCCGAAGAAATCTACATCAGTGCCGCACATGCCGTGTTTTGTGGTTCTGCCGTGTCACGGCTGCGCGAGGCTCCTGTCAAGGAAGTGGTCGTCACCAACAGCTTGCCAATCGCCAAAGCTCAAGACCTCCCAAACCTACACACAGTCACCGTCGCCCCCTTACTCGGCGAGGCGATCAAACGCATCCACCGTGCTGAATCAGTCAGCTATTTGTTTGATTGATATTTGTGGCCCGCGGAAAGACTGTTGCCGAAAAATACCTTTCCTCGCCAAAGGTTTGTGTTAAGATCGTGCTAAGTTCGCCGCATCCCTCTGCGAACCGTTGGCCGAATTTTGGTGTCCAGGACCCTGTCGGCACGTGATGTTTGAAGAATGTCTCGAGTGTCACACCCACCCAGCCCCTCTCAGGGGGTTGCTTCCCATTGTGAGGAATATCCTCTGAACGGTCCCCCACAGGATCCCAGCAGCATCCAGCAGGATTTGCTGGCCAATTACAACGCGATACTCAATCGGCAAAAACTCGATTGGGTTGCGCAACGCCCCTTTGTGCGCCGTATCGGGGTTGGGGGGCAAGGGGTCGTTTATCTCAGCGAACGCAGTGGCGTTGACGGCTTTTCACTCCCCGTCGCCCTCAAAATCTTTTCCCCCGAGCATTTCGACGATACCGCTAAATACGAGCGGGAAATGACCCGTATCGCCCAGGTCTCCTCTCAGGTTGCCGGCGTTCAACACGACAATCTGATCGCCGTCCACGATTTCGTAGCCATCGATGGATTGCGTCTCTTGGAGATGGAATGGGTCGACGGATTCGACTTACAACGTCTGCTCAAGCCGGGCATGATGAAACATCTCAAGTCACGCGTCTCGGCGGAGCGCTGGCGCGATATCAATGAGATCGTCGTAACACGCGGCCTGGAGAAGCCGCGACTTCGGCCGGCATTTGCCATTGCGGTGTTTCGCGGTTGCCTGTCCGCTCTCGATGCGCTACATCGACGAGGGATTGTCCATAGCGACATCAAACCGGCCAACATCATGCTCAAACGGACCGGTAGCGTGAAAATTATCGATATCGGATCGGCCTATGATCTTCGCAACCGGCCTGAAACGGGACGCTGTACACCCGCCTATGCCGCACCCGAGGTCCTGCAGGGTACAGTCGGCTCTCCCGCTGCTGACTTGGCCGGATTGGGGTACGTCCTCATCGAAATGCTTACGGGGGCACAACCTTTTCTCGGCAAAAAAAGTCTCAATGCCGCGCTCAAAGCAAAACACACCATCCTCGACCAAATTCCTCAGTTGCTGCCGCCTGAAGAATTGGCGTTCAATGAGTTGCTGATTCGCATGCTGCGGAAGCTGGTTCATCCCGACCCCGCAAAACGATTCAAAACGGCTGAAGACGCCGATCTCGCGCGACACGGCGCAGCCGAGTTTCAAAACGTACTGGTCAAAGGGGATCTCTCCAGCGAGTACGTTGCGGAGATCCGGCATTGGATGGAAGAAATCGAACTCACCGATTTCCCCGACCGCTCTCAAGCAGCGGCCGAGTCCGATTCCGAGTCGATCTATTTAGCGTCCACACGATTTGCCGCTGACGAGTAAGGACGCGGAATCCCATCGGTCTCCGCCCGTCGACCATTGACGAATTCGTCCATGAACTCCTGGTAGAATTCTAACTGCGGGACCAGACAGGGATGCTTGTACTGCTCAAGGCTGCCCCCCAGACGGGACTGCCGTTTCACGCAAAACTTCTCCCAGGTCCCTTTGGGCAATAACTGCATCGTCATCGGCCCCAGTCGGCCGGTATTTCGTTTTTCGTCGTACTCGGGGTTCAACCGCTTCAAGCAGTTGTCGGTGCTGGCCACAATTTTAGCGCCGACGTCAGCCGAGGGCAGATTCGTTTCTTCCACCAAGAACCGATACCCCGGAGGCTCTCCCCACGACGGGACGACCGTAAAATGCCCCAACTCCAGACCCAGTGGATCAACGCTTTCACGAACCGCAGCAACAACTTGGCTTTCCGAAATCTTCTCGCCCGTGATGCTGGAAATGTGAGCCCCCTTATTGAGGAACTCCAACGTCGGCGTCGTTCCCAGAAATCCTGTACAACGCACGACATCGTGAATATCGTATCGGTACAGCCCGGATGCGGTCGTTAACAGGATGAAATAGTTACGACCTTCGATCAGCTCATGCGCTTCAAGCACCGTCGGATCGGCTGTGCCCATTTCCTCTTCAGGAATAAACTCGAAAAAGTGCGACGTTGCATCGAGCACACCGGACGACGTATTGCTGGACAAAGGAATCGTCATGCGACCTTCGCTGGCCGATAGTCCGTGGTCGCGGATGTTATTTTCACCGTAAAACTGGGGCAGGCCCGCCAAGTACGGTCCCATGCTGCCACCGGTCCAGACCGACAGCAATTCCAACTCGGGCCAAAAGTCCTTGGGATACAGGTGTCCCGTCCGATTGACGATCGCTTCCAGTTCACGGGCGCGCCGCGGGTTTGCCCGCGTTTTTCGTCGCAAGCCATGTCGAATCTCATCATCGACCGACACCTTTGTCGACAGCGTGCCGTCGGCGATGTCGCGAATCAAGTCCTCACGGCATTCGTCCGCCAACTTTGCCAGATGCAGCAGCGTGCTCGGATTGGCCGTGGTGACGATGCCCACTTTCGAGTCCGTAATCGCCGCCCGCAGCATGGCGTAATACTTCGACCGCGGATCTTTGATTTTCATCACCGGCTTGGGCACGGTGTACATCGTTTGGATCAGCGGATTGAGCATTTCGCAGGCCAGCCCGCTGATATTACCGCAAGGCGTTCCCCCCGGCGTGCGAAACTGGTCGTAGTCGCTACTGAGCTGCACGATCCGTCGCTTGTACAATGCGCGATGGTCGTCGTACGCACAGACACCCCAGATCCGCCAACCGAGACGATAGTCGTCCATGAATTGCGACGTGATCGGAATGTATTTCGCGCCCGAAGTTGTTCCGCTGGTGAGTGCGAACATCAACAACCGGTTTTGCGGGCCCAAGAGCGCCGAACTCTCGCCGTTCTTGAGCCGCTCAATGTAGGGGCGGAAATATTCGTAATCAGAAATCGGCAAACGGGCGCGGAAATCGGCCACGTTGCGAATCTCAGAAAAGCCGTGTTGGCGACCAAAATCGCTGTCTGCGTTGAGCGCGATGAGTCGCTTGAGGACGGCATTTTGCGCACCACGTGAATTTTGCGTAGCCTTTACAAAGCTCGCAACTTGACGGCGCATGCGGAGACGGATTGGTGCACCGCCCCAGTATCGGACTGTATCGAGCATGACTCCTGTCCGCGAATTCGTGCAGTATCTAAGCCGATTCGACAGGCGACCCACCGCTCATCCAATACCCATCAATTCGAGTATCGACCAGCAGCCCTTTGTGGCTCGACCAACGAAAACGAAAACGCGAAGGATGCTTTACCAGCCCGACCTCCTCTGGCGGGTCCCGGTGACTTTTGAAACCACGGCGCACATTCAAACCGTGCAGCAAAAGCAAACGCGTGAGAATTCGATGCGGGCAAATAACCGTCCTGGTATTTGGCGAATCCGCTCAAAATTCTCGGGAATTACAGCAATACGGCCGTACATAGCCGCCGCCGGAACTCCACTAGCGTCCTTCTCACTTAGTTTCGTCTTCTTCCGCAGATTTCTTCTTCTTCTTTTTGCCAATTACCAACTTAATGACCCGAACCTTGGGAAGTCCCAGAGGACTACGACCTTCGATCCAGCGATCTTCCGACTTCATTTGGGCGACCCGTTCCGCTCGCGTCAACACATTCCGCGAACGTGCCAGACGGCCTCCCCGACGTAAACTCTTATGAACTGTCACGTTAAACCTCTCTTCACTGTCTCAAAAACCACTGCGGCAACATGCCGCCGGTTGACTGTCATGGTCGTGCCGAGCGCCTGCTCGACTCGATTTATATCTGAATCACCCGCTTAGCCGCCATAAACGACACAACAGATTTGACGTTCTAAAGCCCTAAAATTCCGCAAATTTGACGATCAACAACACTGCCCACACCATTCGTTGCGGTGACCGAGAGAAATTGCCGCAATCCGCGATTTTAGGGATCTTTGTCCCACATTTCAACTGAAATCGGCCCCATCCCGCCCCGGGAACGATTTCGAACACCAAGCTCCACCAACGTGTCGCCCAAACTGGGACATGCGGGTTCCCGCAACTCAGTCTTGGAACTTGGAGAAAATAAGTGAAATATTCTGCCCGCCAAATCCAAAGCTGTTAGACAGCGCCCGTGAGACTTGTTGCGGACGCGATTCGTTCGGGACATAGTCCAGATCGCAATCAGGATCCGGAGTTTCGTAATTGATCGTCGGAGGCAGAACGCCATCACGCATCGCTAAGATGCACGTGATTGCTTCCACGCTTCCCGCAGCGGCGATCAAATGTCCCATCATGCTTTTGATGCTGGATACCGGCGTGTTGCGAGCATCATCACCCAGCGCGCCTTTGATTGCCAACGTCTCCACGCGGTCATTCACCGAAGTGCTGGTGCCATGCGCGTTCACATAGTCGATTTGATCCGTATTCAACTTCGCGTCATTGAGCGCCATTTTAATACAGGCAATCGCTCCCCGTCCTTCGGGGTGCGTATCGGTAATACGAAACGCATCTGCCGTGGAGCCATAACCGGCGATCTCCGCATAAATCTTGGCGCCCCGTGCCTTGGCCCGTTCCAATTCTTCCAAAACCAACATCCCCGCCCCTTCGCCCAACACGAAACCATCACGGTTTTTGTCAAAGGGACGCGACGCGGCTTGGGGGACCTCGTTATTGGTCGACAACGCCGTCAGCAGGTTAAACCCGGTCACGCCAAAGGGGTGAATCATGCTGTGCGATCCGCCCGACAACATGACGTCGGCATCGCCGCGACGAATAATTTCCGTCGCTTCGCCGATTGCTTGGCTTGAGGCAGCACAGGCGGTTAGACAATTGGCATTTGGGCCTTGGGCATTGAAAATCGATGCCAAGTGCCCCACCGGCATGTTGGGTTCTTGTTCCAATTCCGCTTGAGGATGCAAGGCAGCCAAACCGTTTCGCGTGAATTGCACCAGATCGACTTCGCCGTTTTTCGAGGCGTCGGCGATGATCCGCATCAGGCTCATGAAGTCCTGTTGCCCTTCACCGGCTCCTAGATAGACGCCAAAATCGACCGGGTCGAGATTCGGATCATCCATCAATCCCGAATCTTTAACCGCGTCGGTCGCTGCCCCAATCGCAAAGCGAACATTCCGTCCGGCATGCTCATACAAGCTTTCGTCATCGACGTAGCTGCTAAAGTCGAAGCCTTTGACTTCGCCGGCAATTTGTGTGGGAAAGTTGGAGGCATCGAAGTGCGAAATCGGCCCCACGCCGCTACCCGCTTCCTGCAAGACTTTCCACATGGATTCCACAGTGTTGCCCACGGGCGTGATACAACCGATTCCGGTTACGACAACTCGACGTCTCATGGAACTGCTATCCAAATTCTCAAAGGAATGGAAACGCGGGGATTTGAAAACTCAATTGCGGCGGCCGGGTATCGATCATGTGCCGCGGACGACAACTATTGTATCCGCGTAGCACGTTGTAGGCCAAGCACGATTCTCGTAGATGTGGCAACGGGACCGCCCAGCAGACTCGATTTGTTCTGGGTCAACAGGCCTGTTAGTGGGATTCGGCTTTCACGGAAATCTTCGTACTGCCATCCCCTGCTTTGCCGACATCCATCACACCCAGCAAACGCATGCTGAACACGAAGTTCTTTTGATCAATTGCCGCCGCTTCCGGACGGGTTTTGTCGACGTGGGCGAACACAATTTCAGCTTCAGCGACGAGGCGGTCCCCGGCCGTTGCCGTACATTCGACCATACCACCTTGCTCCGAAGATTCCACAAGGTTGACCTTATAGGTCAGCTTGTCGCCCGGGCAGGCCCAACTGTGAAATTCACATTTGGGGATTTTGGCGAGGATCACGACATGCTCGAAGTCGTTTTTCTCACCGAGCAAAATCCCACCCGTTTGCGCCAGGCCTTCCATGATCAACGAACCGGGCATCACCGGAAATCCGGGATAGTGGTCGTGTAAATGTTCTTCGGCCAACGTGACATTCTTAACGGCCGTGGCATGCGAACCGCTTTCGAACTCCGTAAACCGGTCTATCCAGATCCACCGCATGGAATCACTCGCCTCTGCTCTCAGTGCAACGCGCGTTAGGCCGCGGTTTCCGCGCAAACAACGTGAAAAGGCCGGCCCGGCGAATATACCGCCGAACCGGTCTGTTTAAAAATCGACCTCGAAACGAGCGTTAGGACGCCAGTTTTTTATCGAGGTAATTGACGATCATTTGTACGGTGAACAGGTCGCCGATGTTCTCCACCTGGGGATCTTCAGCAAACTTGTCGACATCTGCAAACGGCAATTTTTCACGCAGAGTCGCCAAGCCTTCTTCGGTCACGACGCCGTCTTTGACCAAATTGGGATCGCCGGCTGTCAGATTCTCCGGAAACAGTTCGCCGCGGGGAATCTTCACATCGAACGTCTTTTCCAAACGGAACACGATGTCCAAAAAGTCGATCGATTCCGCACCCAAATCGCCGACCAAGGTCGCCTCGGGAGTGACTTCGTCGTCATCCAAACCCAAAGCATCCACCATCGTCTCGGCAACTTTTTCGTAAATCTCGTCTTGTGTCGGCATTACGCCTCCTCCTAGTGGCGGTTCCGTGACCTGAGATGTCACACGGACCGCGCTGTGTCCCTAATTTGAAAATACCCAACCTAATTGTTCATCGTCATTTTGGTCGCCATCCAGCATGGCGACCCGACCCACTTTTCCGTATCCGCGACCTCTCCGTCCCGGGAGAGGCTTACAGCTAAAATCCACCCAACGTCAATCCACCATCAACGCTGATCGTTTGACCAGTGACATAAGAGGCCCCGTCACCAGCTAAAAACAGAACTGCTTGGGCAACGTCATCCGGTTGACCCAACCGTCGGGCAGGAATTTTTTTCTTCAGTTCGCTGCCCGCCAAGTTGCGGACCGCTTCTGTCATATCGGTTTCAATAAAACCAGGAGCAACCGCATTCACCGTCACGCCCCGTCGCGCCAATTCTGTGGCTAGACAACGCGTAAAACCGATCATGCCTGCTTTACTCGAGGCGTAATTCACTTGTCCCGAATTACCAAACTCGGCGGCGACGCTCGACATATTGATAATTCGCCCGTAACGCGCCGACATCATCGGCCGGGTGACCGCTTGGCAGAAGTTGTACACCGACGTCAGATTTGTGTCGATCACTTCTTGCCATTGCTGCGGCGACATTTGCGCCAATAACGTATCGCGGATAATCCCCGCGTTATTGACCAAAATGTCGATCTTTTCCCACTTTTCGAGCACCTGAGCCACAGCCGCATCGGCTGCGTCTTTGTCTTTGACGTCTGCTTGAATCGCAAGGGCTTCGTGTTGATCTAGCTCCAGATCGGAGACCAGTTGGTCGGCCGCTTCTTTGCTGGATTGATAGACGAACGCGACCTTCGCGCCGGCTTTCGCCAACGCCCATACGATCGCCTTGCCGATCCCCCGGCTCCCACCGGTCACTAACGCCGTTTTACCTTCGAGACTCATCAGATTCTGTCTTCTTCCACAATGAAGCGTGATTCAAAAAGGGCCAAGGCCCTGATTCACACTGTTTGTTCTAGAGGTGTCCACAATTCCGCGAACAACTCGCGCAATTTGCGAATACGATATTCGTCCGACGCCGCCAATTCCGGATTGCGGTCGGCCAGATTGAATTTTTCCAAGATCAACCGCGCGCTCACTGTCGAACGGCCATCCACCGTCCCTTTGCCTTTGAGAGTGACCTCACCGTCGGACGTTTTTTGCAAGTTCACATCGATCGTCAAGCAATTCCCTGGCGTCACAAAGCTATTGAACTTCACCGCTTTGGCGCTCTTCAACAAGATCGTGCTCTCGGCAAAATCATCTGTCGCGCGCACCAGCCAAGCCCCGGCTTGCACCATGGCTTCCAGCATCAAGACGCCCGGCATGACCGGGAACCCGGGAAAATGGTCGGCCAGATATTCTTCGGCCAACGACAGGTTCTTGACAGCCGTAATCGAACGTCCCGGTTCCAATGACGTAATTTTATCAACAAGCGAAAAACGCATCGGTCCTCTTTTTTACGGCCTCGCGCCGTGTTGCTCAATCGTTACTCAACGCGTGATGGCAAACGGCAATCATTCACACCACGATCGTTCGTCGGTTCATTCTTTCCGGACGTTGAGCCAGTTCCGTCACGGCAACGCCAGAATCGTAAGAGTATAGTCAGCCGCCAAATCCATCACAAGGCTATCAGTCTGAGGCCTTGGGGTGATTGGGATGTGTGCGAAGCTTGGCTGACTCAATCTGCGTATATGTCCTATCTGCCCCATCCTGCATGCGGTGCAACCGTCAAAATAGAACCTTCTTGGCAACCAGGCCCCGCATATTTCTAAGGCAATGGCTACCATTTTTGACACATCGCACTCCTCGAACTATGGTTGCGCAACTCATATCGTTATGTACCACAACGATTTAAGGTTCATTTCGCTAGTTAAACATCGGAAGCTATCGGCGGTTGCCTGGACTATGATAGATACCGAACAGATCATCACTCCCTCCCCACTCGGCTCTCACGAGAAGGCGGAGCCCGATGTGGCTCAAGCCGGGGCGCCGCACTCGGCGCTGGCCCATGCGCTAAAAATACTTGCCCAGAAACAACCACTGCGCTCATCACAGCCACCGTCAGCCGCCGCAAACCGATTAAAAATTCACGATACCCCTGCGGCAAACGTTCAACAGCAACGCCGAGATCGGCGGGCTTTTCCGCGTCGCATCAGCCGCTGTACGGTTTCTCTCTGTGCCGATACCGGTGGAGGAGAGGATTCCCTCTTTCAGCGAGCCTGGACGCTGCATAGTTCGCAAATCAAAGGCCGCATGGTCGACATCAGCCGTAGCGGTCTGTCCATGACGCTCGGTCGTTCACTGGAACTCGGACAATCGGTCTGCATGAAGATCGAAAACCCGCTCTTTGGCCACCGCTTGATTGCCGTCGCTGAAGTCGTGCGTCAGCAACCAGATGGCCAGGGACATTGGACGGTCATGTGTCGATTCGCTAAACCATTGGAATTCGAACAGATCGAATTCTTCGGCTGCCACCTCTTCACCGCCCGCGTCGTCTAATCGCTGAAAAGCCCAAACCGACGGCTCCGCCGTCGCAATGCGGAGCTCGATTTTGTAGAAGCTATTCGCTCGCTTCCACCGCAGCCGCAATCGACTCCCGCGCTGCTGCAATCGTCGCGTCGATCTCTTCATCGGTATGACAGACCGACACGAAATTCGCCTCGAATTGGCTGCAAGGCAAATAGAACCCGCGGTCCAGCATGCCCCAAAAATACCGCGCAAAACGCTCCGTATCGTTCCGCGACGACACTGTATAATTAGTGACCGGCTCAGCGTTGAAAAACAACGTGAACATGCTCCCCACATGGGGAACCGTGTGCGCCACGTCCGCCTTGCCGGCCGCCTTGCTCAAACCGGCCACCAAGCGCTTGGTTTTCCGTTCCAATTCGGCATAAGGATCTGTCTCTTTCAGCGTCCGCAGCGTGGCAATCCCGCAGGCCATGGCCATCGGATTGCCCGAGAGTGTCCCCGCTTGATAGACCGGACCGGTCGGCGAAATCGATTTCATCACATCCGCCCGCCCGCCGTAGGCTCCTACCGGCATGCCGCCGCCGATGATTTTCCCCAGCGTCGTCAAATCGGGCCGCATCCCAAACCGCTCTTGCGCGCCGCCATAAGCGACCCGAAATCCGGTCATCACTTCGTCGAAAATCAACAGCGCGCCGTGCTCATCGCACAACCGGCGAAGCGTCTGTAAAAACTCCGTCGAGGGAGCAACCACGCCCATGTTGCCCACGACCGGTTCCAAAATGACACAGGCGATTTCACTCCCCTGAGCAGCGAATACCTCGGCCAATTGCTGGGTATCGTTGTATTCCAGAGAGAGTGTGTCCGCCGTGCAACCGGCCGGAATTCCGGGGCTTGAGGGGGTTCCCAACGTCAACGCCGCACTCCCCGCCTGGACCAGCAGGCTGTCAACATGCCCGTGATAACAGCCGGCGAATTTGATGATCTTATCCCGCCCGGTGAACCCCCGCGCGAGCCGAATGGCGCTCATCGTCGCTTCGGTCCCGGAGTTGACCATCCGCACCTGCTCGATCGAAGGAACCGCGTCGATGACCAGTTCTGCCAATTCCGATTCCTGCACCGTCGGTGCGCCAAAGCTGGTTCCACGTGCCAGCGTTTGCTGAATCGCTTCGATCACCGCCGGATGCCGATGCCCCAAAATATGCGGCCCCCACGACCCCACATAGTCCAGTAGTTTGTTGCCATCGACATCGTATAAATACGCCCCGCTCCCCCGCTCAATAAACGGCGGCTCACCCCCGACCCCACCAAAAGCCCGCGCCGGGCTATTCACACCGCCGGGAATGAGTTGTTGTGCACGTTGAAATTCGTTGTGGCTGACGTCGTGTTGCATGGGGTGTTCTACCAACTATTCAATGATAAATATCTCCCTCTCCCTCTGGGAGAAGGCCGGGGTGAGGGGCGACGAACCTGGGACGTCAACCAGCCCTCCCGCACCGAGTACGACGGCCAAGCCGTCAGTTTGGGGAGTCGATGGGGATACCATACACGCGCCGTGAAATCAAATACAGCGGGTCATCCGCATCCCAAGTCTTCGATGAATCGAGACTCTGGATGAATATCCTCCAGCGGAACGCCTAAATGTTCGCTGACCATATTTACCAACCGGCGGTAAACCTCATCCGACGGCTCGACTGGCAAATTCTCCCGTGACAGTAAACGATAATAGTTCTGATTCAGAACCGTCGTCGTCAGGTTGCGAATCGTGACGCACCCCGGTGACAGGCAGACTGCCCACGGAACTGTCAGCCAATAGGCTAATACCGTCGCGGCAATGCGAGCGGGACAGAGAGAAATAGCCACCACAGTTGTCGGACTAAAGGGTCAATAGTGTCGACGCGATCAAAAATGACACCAGAATCGAAGATCAATACCGAACTGGCAAAGCGAGACAGGACAACCACGCCGGCCGTTGCAGTTCAGGCAGCCTCACTCTGATTTCCTCTTGCAACTGGCTCCAAGTCCGCCTCCGTCCTGACAGTCGGGACGAAGATCGTGTAGCGCGTTTCCAGCCGGACCTGTTCGCGTTGAATCCCGACAACCGACGTCAACCCCGTCGCAGCTACGCCGTAAAAATACTGGCTCAAACAAGCATCCGGTTTCTTCGCTGTGTCTTTACACAATGTATTTATGGAAATCACCCACAGTCGCGAGGAACTCATAATCCCCATCCGGGATTTTGATGTCGAACTCCTCCTCCACTTCCATGACCAATTCCACAACATCCAATCCCATGAGCGTCGCTCCTTACGTCTCAAATTGATGATGAACGCAATCGATCACCCGCCGTAAAAACACTCCGCCGGCACACCTGTTTCCCGCTGCACCTGCTCGGCGATTGCGTCGACTTCGGCGTCGGTCAGCGACGAGACGAAACTCTCTGCCGGGGGGCGGGCAACGGTGTAGATTTGGGCCAGTTTGATTTGTCCGCCCGCGGTTTGGATCTCGTTGATCCGAGTGCAGTAGGCGTCGATTTCTTCCGGCGGCGGGGGATCGCCGTTCACGCGCATGAATAGGCTTTGCAACACCAACGGCCGTTCGCGGGCGGCTTCGGTGATGTTGTCTAGGATCCGTTGAAACGGGATTTTCGTCCGCTCGATCAGCTGGTAATACTCCGCCGTCCCCGCATCGAGCTTGGCCCAGATCTCGCCGTTGTTGGCATCCAAAATCCGCAACGCCTCGCGGCAGGCCGGGCGGTGGAACATGCTGGCGTTGGTGATCAACACCATCTTCACGTCGTCCAACCCGTGCCGTTTTTTGAGACCGGCCACCTCTCCAACGATCTGGTCAATGTTGCGATACGTCGTCGGCTCGCCATCCCCGGAAAAGGCGATGTCGTTCAACCGCTGCAACTGGGGCGGCACGGTCGAGAATGGTTCTTCGGCGAACAGCGCGCCGCTGGAAACGTACCCCAGCATCGTGTCGATTTCGGTCAACAACTGCTCCGTGGCCACAAACCGCGTCTCCGCTTCGCTACGGCGATCGACCTGGCAATAGATACAGTCGAAGTTGCAAACCTTGTCCGGGTTCAAATTCACCCCGATCGACACCCCGCGACTGCGGCGAGAGAGGACCGGATAGACAAACGTATTCTCGCGCCAATGCCGCGAGTGATCGGTATGCAGGGTATGTTGCGGGTTGGTCACGGTGGATCGATAGCTCGATGAACTCAGCGGATGACGTTGGAAACTGCCCACGACAAATGGACGCCCTCCATTATACGCACCCGCACCGCCGGTGGTAACCGTCCCTTGAGATTCCCCCTCTTTCTCCCTCGGGGGAGGACGGGCAATACCGTGATCCAGAATCAGGTTTTCCGTTTGCTCGATAGCAAACGCCGCCGTTGGGATCGTTGATCTGTTCCATCTTTTAGGACTCCGTTGAAATGAATTCGGACAACCACCAGGGGAGTTCCGTTTGGTTCATCCCAATGATTGGCCTTGGGAGGCAAGCAGATTTACCGCCCTGCTCGGCGGGTGGCGACGACTTTCGACAACCTATCGAACGATTGAACCAATCGGGGGGCAACATGGTGGTTCATCGGTGCTGGGCCGTAGGCACAGGAGAATCGCAGTCCCTATTTCATTCTTTCCCCCCTCAGTTTCAGCTGACTCACATTTGCATCTGCCGATGAGACTTTCCAGAACGCAATCGGTAGACGGTGGTTCGAGGAGGAATAGGCGAGCAGTCCGAAATTGCCGCACTGAAACTGCGGCTTCTTGCGGGCTTTGCCCGCCCCGATTGCCGACGGCAATCGCGGCTACCCGATGCCAGTTTCTTCCTCCGGGAGAGGCGGTAGAGGTCGGGATGAATCGCAATCAGTGATCCGCGCCGATGGTTGGCACGTTGTCTTTGACAGACTATCGTGCATCGAGTTCGCACGTCACGAGTTGTCCACCGAATCATTGGAAGCGCCCCATGATCAACTTTCAGCAGCCCCCATGGATGTTCGTCTGGATGGTGCCGGCATTTCTGGTGGGATCGGCTGCGGTTCTATATATCATGGCAGAAGTTGGCGGCTGGCGGCGCTTGGCCAAAACGTATGCCTGCCGTGAGAAGATCGATGGCACCACATGGTGGATGCAATCCGGCTCGATGGGGGGCTCGACCGGGTACGGAATGAGCCTGAATATCACCGCCAACGACCAAGGCCTGAGGATTGCGGTTGTCCCGCTGGTTGTCTTTTTCAGTCTCTTTCACCCACCGCTGTTTATTCCGTGGGAGGAGATTCAGGCGGTTCGCAGCCAGATGTTTTTTTATCAGTATGTGACCCTGGTCTTCCAGGCCCATCCCGATATCCCCTTTGCGATCAGCAATCGCTTGGCTGGAAAAATCCAAGCAGCAACCGGCCAGCGATGGTTCGAAGAGGAATAGGGGCGTGCGTCGGGGGGCGGGCTCGCTGGCCAGAACGCGATGCCCTGCTCCATTTCGACAACGACAACCTCTCAGAGGGGGGGCGTCAAACTTGGCTTGCCCCTCACCCCGGCCCTCTCCCAGGGGGAGAGGGGGTTCTCTAGCTAGCTCGAATCAGGCTGCTTTTTTCAACTGGTCGATGATCCGTTCGAACTCATCGTTGGTGTTGAAATGGATGATGATCTTGCCGCGGTCCTTGCCGCTGACGCGGATGTCGACCTTGGCGCTGACCAGATCTCGCAACTGTTGTTGCAACGACGAGAGGTGGTGATTCGGCTGGGGGGCCGGTTTGCCGGGCTGTGGTTTCTCGAATGGGATCGTCGCTTCGTCCTCTTCGGCGTTGGCGTCGCGGACGGCTTGTTCGGTCTGGCGGACCGACATGGACTCCGATTGGATCCGCTGGCACATGGCGATTTGCTGCGACTCGTCTTCCAGCGGCAAGAGGGCGCGGGCATGTCCGGCGGAGATTTTTTTCTCCGACAGGGTCTGCTTGATGAACTTGGGGAGTTCCAATAACCGCAGACAATTGCTGATCGAGGAGCGTCCCTTGCCCACCTTGCGGGCCAATTCTTCGACCGTGCAATGGAACTTGTCTAGGTATTCCTGATACGCCTGAGCGCGTTCGATGTCGTTCAGATCCTGCCGTTGGTCGTTTTCGACAATGGCGATTTCGAAGACCGCCTGGTCGTCGATGTCCAAAACGCGGCAGGGAACGGTTGTCAGGCCGGCATTTTGAGATGCGATCAACCGCCGCTCACCAGCGATCAATTGATAGCCCTGCTCTGTCAGCCGGACCAACAGTGGTTGCAGCACACCGTGCTGCGAAACGCTGTCGACCAGTTCGTTGATTGCATCGAGGTCGAACTCGCGGCGGGGCTGGTAGGGGTTGCGCTCGATCTCATCGACGGCCACATGCACCAGTTCCGAGGGGCCGGGAGCTTGGATGGTAGCGGGCACTTCGGGCGGATCGGGTTCGTGTGTTTCCACAGCCGAACCACCCAGCAGAGAACTCAGGCCTCGTCCCAGCCGCCGTTTGGAGTCTTGTTGTTGATCATCCATGATCGATCGCTTTCGAAAAAAACCACATGCCGAAGTGCGGCACGTTGGTGTGCCTGGGGTCGTCCACGCGACGACGAAACGTCCAGGATCGTCGCGGGCGGGGATTCTAACTGCCATTGCCGATTAGAAGCAAGATGACTTCTGGGGCATCCGGTACGGTCGGGCGATGTTCCACGTGTAACCAGCGATCCGGGTATCAAAACCCGCTCACCGCGCCGCCGCCCAGAGGGAGTGGGAGAAAACAACTCCCCCCTCTCCCCCCTGGGAGAGGGACCGGGGGTGAGGGGCGTTCCACGTTTGACGCTCCGTTTGTCCGGGTAGGTGTCGACCGTATTTAACCCCTTGCTGGGATGGGAGCACGGGGCATATACCTGTCGGGTTGCCGTGGGCGATTGGTTGGGTGGGGAGCGTCCCAGCTGTTGTGCGAAAACCCTCACCCCGGCCCTCTCCCAGAGGGGAGAGGGAGAAGTAAATAGGATCCCCCCTCTCCCCCCTGGGAGAGGGGCTGGGGGTGAGGGGCGTTCCACGTTTGACGCTCTTGCTGTTGCCCTCGCGCGGATCGTATTCAGGTACCGGCCAGAGCTAGGGCGGGGACCGTTCCACGTTTGACGCTCCCATTGTCCGAGCAGGCACGAACTGTCCCCGACTCCAATCAAATGCCGGTTTGAGACAAAGTTCCACGTGGAACTTCGTCCCGGGCGGCCGTACCCCTTTGGGGTGCTTTGACGATTGGATAGGTCATTCCGGGCGAGGCTCATTACGAGCCCCACGCTACGGATACCGTTGTGGCTCAGCAGGAGCTTCGCCCTCCCGATGCGCTGGATGAATCATCCGCAGCGACCAACGGGAGCGGCCTACCCCAACCGAGCGGAAGCTCGCACAAAGCGGCTGTGCCGCAGTTCCACGTGGAACTTTTACTCAAGTTGGTAGAGTCGGACGGAATACTGGCGCTGCTGGCCGTCTGCCTGGCGGATCTCTCCCGGGGGATGTTGGTTGAGGAGTACGAAATCGCTGGGGGTGTACTGGTAGGTCTTCAGCAGCTTCAGACGGCCGGCGGTCTCCGCAAGTTGCTCCTTGAATTGTGAGCTGCGTAGGGCATGCGGACCGGCGAGCAGGAAGGTGGGATGTGTCGGGGGGGCGATGCCGGGTTGTGCAAATCTCAGGTTGCTGGCCGGCAGAGCTAATTCGATGCCCAATTGTCGCAGTTGAAAAAACAGGCTGGGTTCACCGTAGACATCGACGACGTAATTGTCGCTGCGGGGGGATCCCCCCTGCTCTACGATTCGCTGTTCGATGTCTGTCTTGACCTCAGCGGCGATGTCGGCCAGGCCGGTGTGGGATTGCCATGCGCTCCACGTGGAACCGGGATTCCAATACCGGCCGGCGATGGTGACAGCGACTCCCACGACAATGATTCCGGTAGCCCATAGGACGGTTCCACGTGGTACGGTGGCGGTTGGTGATTCGTCGGCCGCTTGCCTGATGCCGGCGACCAACCAAGCGATCGCTGCTCCGCCAGCCAGCCAGATCGGCACCAGCCAGGGGAGCGTGATTCGGGGGTAGGCGGTGTAGAGCGGCGTAGTCAGTGAGAGGCCGACGATCCAGGCGATCAACATCCACAGCGCCAATTGGACGGCTGCTTGGTCTTCATCCAGAGGCGACTCTGCAGGACGCCATTCGACGTTTCGCCACAGCCAATAGACAGCCAGCGCGGCAAGCACAATGCTGGATGCCGACAGGCTGGCCAGTGCGGTCAGTCCCACAGCGAGGGCGACCAGTTTCCAAAAATGCGAGGTGCGGGTTGTTGCGGAAGCATTGTCCTGCAGATGCGAAAAGGCTCCCACGACCATGACTGCCGCTGCCAAGCTGAGGGGACCGAAGGCGCCTTCGAGTATCCGATGGTTGAGCAACTGTTGCCAGAGGGTCTGCGGCCAGCGGTCGAGGCCGACGAGATATTGACGATGATTGGCAGCGACCGCGGCATAGCCATCGGGCAGGTTGTACCAGACCGGAGACCAGACAATCCCGGCGGTGGCGATGATGATTGCCAGGCAGAGGAGCGAGGTGCGGAGCCGAGCGCGGTCGCGACAGACGAACAACCACGGGACGGTCGCCGAGACTCCGATGGCCAAGGGCAGCCAACCATTGTACTTCGTCCACCACGACAAACCGGTCAGCACTCCGGCGATCACCGCCCAGCTTTTGTCTCCGTAGGAGAGGGAGCACCAAATCGCATAGACCGCAGCCAGCATCCAAAAGCAGACGAGCGGGTCGGTCAAGGCGGTGCGGGAGTACAGAATATGAATTCCCGACAAAGCGGCCAGCGCGGCGGCGGCGATGCCGGCGCGATCGTTGAACCAGCGTGCGGCAACGAAGCCAACCAGCAAAACGGTCAGCCCACCCGCGATAAGATTCACCGCCACCGACGCCAAATCATTGATGCCCCATGCCACCTGCGACCACTCGATCAACCACGGACCAAGCGGCGGCGCAAAGAGATGTCGGCTGGGATACCGGTATTCGTATTCGGGTCCGGTGACGAGATTCGAGGCATAGACCCCTTCGTCGAAATGCTCGATCGCGATACGACTGGGCAGCGCGCCGCGAAGCAGGAAGCCGACGACAACCACGAGCAAGATCACGGTCGATGCTGAGATGAGGTGGCGGGGTGAGTTCATTGAGGTGGATCAACGGGACGGGTTTTTTAAGAAAGCGGGCCGGTCAGTTTGAGTGTCCATGATCATAGCATACCCCATCGTAACCCTCAGCCCACTGCGATACCTGGAGCTAAGAATCGCGCGCCAAAACAACTCCCCCCTCTCCCCCCGGGAGAGGGGCCGGGGGTGAGGGGGCTCGCTACAATGGACGTTCCCCCGACTAGCCTCGCTGGGCCCTTGTTCAATTGCCGGTCAGGATTTAAATACGCGGCGCACGGAGAGAATTGCCGTTGGGATCAGCCTCTTTTGGCCAACAAATTACATCTACGAGATAAGTAATCAAGCAAGTGTTCGGATGGTAAAGAGGAGCGATGGAGCAATCGGGGCCAGCCGCACGAAGCCGCAACTCGCCCTGAAACCAGCAAAGTCTCACCGGCAGGGACAGCTGAAACTGCTGCGTCTTGTGCCTACGGCACACCGATTGCCGTTGGCAATCGCTGCCACCCGATGATTGGTTCCCCTTGTACAGATGCAATTTGTTGCAGAGGGAGAGGGAGATGCCCCGGGAGAGGGGCCGGGGGTGAGGGGCGCGCTACGTTTGATGCAAATCGCAAATGGCATCAGCAGCAGCGAACACCACCCTCGCAGTTGCTCGCCGAGAGAATGGCGTCGCGGGCGACAACGAAATGAGCTTTCGATTACAATGCCCGCATGCACCAAGACCGTGAACAATTGGAAGAGATGATCCGCGTCGCTTGCCTATGGGAGGCGACGGCGCGCAAGCCGGGGAACGTCCATCCCGCTGCCGCGTTCGTCGATTTGGCCTACGATGATTTTGTCCAGGCGGCCCACGTGGTCGCACCGGTGTTGGCCCGTTCGGCGGAGCTGGGTGTCGGGCAAACGGTGTTGGCGGCGATTCGCGCGACGCGTCAGGCGTTGGGGCGGAACGTGAATTTGGGGATCGTCTTGTTGCTCGCACCACTGGCGGCTGTGCCGCCTGGCCGAACGTTGGTCACCGGAATCGGCGACGTCTTAGAGGGGTTGGACAACGAAGATGCCGCGCTGGTTTACGAGGCGATCCGTCTCGCCGCCCCGGGTGGGATGGGGACGGTCGAGGATCAAGATGTGGCCACAGCGCCGACTGAGACGTTGTTGGCCGTCATGAAACGGGCGGCGGAGTGGGATCAAATTGCGGCTGAATATGCTGCTGGGTTTGGCGTGGTCTTGGATTACGCCACTTTGCATTTCGCGGATGCCCCCTCGAGTCGGGAGCAATGGAACGCATCGATCGTCCATTTGCAATTGAAGTTGATGGCACGATTTGGTGATTCGTTGATCGCCCGGAAGTGCGGATCGGCGGTTGCCAGTGAAGCTCGACAGCGCGCTCAGCGGGCATTGGAATCGTTTGAGGAGTCGGCCAATTTGGTATCGAGAGAAGTGGCCGAGCTGGATGTTTGGCTGCGCGGCGATGGGCACCGTCGTAATCCGGGGACGACGGCAGACCTGATCGCGGCAATTTTATTCGCCGCTTTCCGAGACGGGCACGCCGATTTTGAGAACGCACGGCAGGCTCTCAGCGACGCAAGAGACAGCGCGGCGGGCCAGGACATTTTGATCAATGAAAGAAGACGATGACCAACGAACGATTTCGTGTGCGCGTGACCAAAGACCATCTCGTATTTAGTGCGGCCCATTTCATCACGTTTGCCGGCAACATTTGCGAGCGGCTGCATGGCCACAATTGGCGAGTGGCGGCGGAGGTCGCCGGGGCGCTCGATGAGAATTATTACGTGTTCGATTTCATTGCGCTGCGCGATGAATTGCAGGCGATAGTCGATGAGCTGGATCACCGGGTGTTATTGCCGACCGAGCATGCGGAGATCAAAGTCGTGGCAGGAGACCGTGAAGTCGAAGCGACTTTCCAGGAGCGGCGGTGGGTCTTTCCTCGGGAGGACTGTATCTTGTTGCCGTTGGAAAACACGACAGCGGAACTGATCGCCCGCTGGATCGGCCGGCGCCTGGAGGATGTGGTCCATCAAAAGGCGGGAGCGCCGGTCGAATCCATACGGGTCGATGTCGAAGAAAATTTTGGTCAATGGGCGACCTGCGAAATGAGTTTTTAGAAACCGGTCGTCGCCCAGACCGGGATCATGGGTTTGGTGCGCAGTGGCACCGTTGCGGCGGGCCCGCACTTCCGTGATTGGTTATTGCCCGCCAGTGGATGCGATGCGAGTCTCCGATTCCGCTTCGGCTTTCGCTTCGATTTGCTCGCGAATGCGATTCAACCGTTCAAGATTGCGAGCGATCCGTTCCTCGCGGAGTAGACGCCGTTCTTCGCGTCGCGCCTGTGCTGTTTTTTCACTCACGCGGCGACTCCGTTTGGTCTCGGTGTTGTTGTTACGAACCGAGGCCAAATACATTTCGCGGCGTTGTTGGAGGTACTGCCGGTACTGTTCGTTGCGCTGTTGTCGCATTTGCATCATCTGCTGCGCGGCTTGCACAGCAGCGAGCGCACCCGTGGCAGAACTGCTCGCGCTTGTTCCGCCGGTTGACGCCGATTCGCCGCCCGTTCCACCAGTGGTTCCACCTGACGAGCCCCCGTTTGGACACATTTGTGCCTGCGCGGAGTTTGGCATCGCGAGTGCGGCCATGGCAACGATGGCGAATCCCATCGCTGTGCACGGTCGAAATCTCGACTTGATGCGAGGTTGTTTGTGAACCAGATCAATCATGGTTGTCCCTTTCAAAAAAGGTAGAGAGGAGAAGAAGTTTCCATGAGTATGCAAACGAGAAAAATCGAGGGTTTTCACTGATAGCGGCGCCGATTCGCTTGGGAATTGAGAGGTTTTCTCGTCTATTGCTTAGCAAGTCTGCTGGTGGAATGACTGCTACGACGCAACTGTCGGTTTACCCAGGCATGCCTCGAAACCTCATCCGCGGGTTGACAACACCTCGATTCAGTCAAAGAATGGAACCTTACGCGAAGTCTTCGCGTTGGATCAGCAGATAGGTGGGGCAGCAGCATCAACCACTTCACGGGAAGTGGGACGCAATCACAAGCCTGTTGATGTGCATTGAAATGAAGTAGGGCCGACGGTCATTTGGCATTTGCGGGAAATCGACGTATGGCGGACGAGCGTTCAAACGCGTCAAAGCGAATGCGAGAGCATCAAGATTCAGCGACGCTTGCGTCGTCGTTTGACCAATATCGCGATCAGTTACAACGGCTTGTCGCGTTTCACATGGACCGTCGATTAACGCGGCGGGTCGATGCGTCGGATGTGGTCCAGCAGTCGTTCATCGAAGCGCGTTCTCGGTTGCCGCATTTTTTAGAGCAAAGTTCGATGCCGTTTTCATTGTGGATCCGGCAGATCACGATGCAGACTTTGATCGATATCCACCGACGGCATTTCGGCGTTCAGAAACGCGATATTCGCCAAGAGGTCTCGCTGCAACAAGCGGACTCTTCCTATGCGATTTTAGCTGACAAGTTGGTTTCCAACATCGCCTCGCCGTCGAGCATGGCGGACCGCCGAGAGAAATTGGCCCGCGTGCGCGACGCGATTGATGGGATGGACGAGATCGACCGTGAGATTCTGGTGTTGCGACATTTTGAAGAGATGAGCAACAAGGACATTGCGGATCTATTGGGCATCGGACAACCGGCGGCCAGCAACCGTTACCTGCGCGCCTTGAATCGGTTGCGAACGATCCTGGTTGACGAGTCGGGAACCATTTAATCGTTTACGGTTTGCGATACGCTCACTGCGAACTCTGAGGTGCGGTGGAACTGCACCCCAAACGACGTTGTTATTTAGCCACAGATGAAACACGGATAAAACACGGATTCGCGGGCGTGAAACCGCAACGTCCCAAACCGACGGCTTGCCGTCGTGCACGGCGTTCCTTGTCGAGCAGAGTGGCCGAATGATATCCTTGGTAAAACATTCGGAGGGATCGTCCGCCATCGATTATCGAAATGGCCGCTGTGCACCTGGACATCAATAAGCCTCGCCATTCGAAAATTTGCGTAAGATGCAAGTTTTTGCAACGCTCAAAGCACAGATGAAACACAGATCTGCTAGTGGGAAGCTGGGAGATTTTTTGTGAAACGAGGCAACGGTTTATCGTTACTCTTTAAAACGCACGACGTACTGGGGTGAATCGGCGAGTCCTTAGTTTGTTATACTGTATTTAGTTGTGTACGGAGCGTGATTTGGGATTGGGCCTTGGACTTAAGGTTATGCGGGGCGGACGGCGGTAATTATGACATGGAGCGACTCACGGCGGACCCCGATTGAAATGCTCGCCGAAGATTTTTCACGGCGATTGCAGGCGGGGGACCATCCGACGATTGACGAATACCTCGTCAATTACCCCAGTTATGCCGAGGGAATTCGCAGTCTGTTTCCGATCATTGCGATCCTCGAGGAAGCCAAGCCGCAGGACGATTCTCACCCGACGGTCATCGTGGATGAACCGGCGCTCCCCGCGCAAACCGTGTTTGGAGACTTCGTGATTCAACGCGAGGTGGGCCGCGGCGGGATGGGCATCGTTTATGAAGCGATGCAAAGTTCACTCAACCGCCGCGTCGCCCTCAAGGTGCTGCCGGCCAACTATTTGCCGTCTCCCAAACACGTCTTGCGATTCAAGCGAGAAGCGCTCTCATCGGCCAAATTGCACCATACCAACATCGCGCCGGTGTTTGGTGTGGGGGATAAAGATGGATCGCATTATTACGCGATGCAGCTCATCGACGGTTATTCTTTGGACAGTATTATTGGCTGTCTGAAACGGCTGACCGAAGAAGAGGGGGACGATGCTGCCGCTCTGGATGAGTACCTGGATTCGCGTCCCGATGCGACGCTGTCTTCGACCGGAATTGCGCAGCGGTTGGTCTCTTCGAAAGTCACCACCGAACAACCCCATCTTGAGGGCCGAAATCCGACGGATCAACATTCGTTAAAAGGATCGTCTGCAAACGACCAAGGCGAGATGTCCGGCGGGGATTCCTCGACGCGGTTTTGGAGGTTTTTTATTCAGCCCACGGGCGTGCGAACGGAGTCCTATTATTGGCGGAATATTGCCGGTATGGGGATTCAAGTGGGAGGCGCTTTGCAACACGCGCACGACATGGCGATCTACCACCGGGATATTAAACCGTCGAATCTGATGATCGATTTTACGGGCAAGGTGTGGGTGACTGATTTTGGGTTGGCACGGGTTTTGGGCGACACGAATCTCACCGAATCGCATGACACCGTGGGGACGTTGCGTTATATGGCGCCGGAGCAATTTCGCGGCGAATTCGATGTGCGGACGGAAATCTACAATTTGGGTGTGACGTTGTACGAAATCGCCACGTTGCAACCGGCGGTGACTGAACCGGAAGCGCCGCGTTTGATTCAACAAGCGATGACCGAACCGCCGATTCGGCCGCGGGCCATCAACCGCGAAATCCCTCGTGATCTAGAAACGATCATCCTCAAATCGATCGCGGCTGATCCCGCCGACCGTTATCAATCGGCGTTGGAATTCACCGAGGATCTGCGGCGATTCGCAGCCGGCGACGTGATTCATGCGGGTCGCAAGCGCCCGCTGGCGGTGCTCTGGCGATGGTGCCAACGCAATTCGACAATCGCCCGGTTGGCCAGTGCCGTGCTGATCTTGTTGTTATCTGTGGCTGTGGTCGCCACGGTTGGTTACGTTAGCAGATCCAAAACAGTGGCGGATGCGGAAAAACAACACACTCGTGACCAACAGCGGATCAAAAACTTGGAAGACGCGCTGAAACAGCATGGCTTGCAGGTACCGCGGTGAGAGCGGTCGCTGAGCGCTGAGTTAGAAGTGCAACCCCTAGATTTCAAGCGACAGCATCGGCTCGGTTGGCATCGGCCAGGTCGCCCAGGCCGGTGAGTTTGCCGATAGCGACGATTCCCGATTCGGTGATCGTGAACCCCCGCGCGCGGTCGGCGTCAAGGTCGTAGCCGATTTCCATTCCTTCGGGGACGGAGATTCCCTTGTCGATAATCGCCCGCCGGATTTTGGCGTGCCGACCCACGTCAACGCCGTCGAACAAAATCGAGTCTTCGACTTCCGCCCAACTGTTCACGCGGACGTCGGTAGACAAGATGGAGCGTAGCACGCGGCCGCCGGAGATGATCGATCCGCTGCAGATGATGCTGTCCCAAGCTTGTCCGACGCGGGGGTCATCAGTATCGGCCTGTGAGAAGACAAACTTAGGCGGCGGCATCAGCGGTTGATAGGTCCGAATCGGCCAGGATTTGTCATACAGGTTTAATTCGGGAGCGACGGCGACGAGATCCATGTTGGCTTCGTAATAAGCATCGATGGTTCCCACGTCGCGCCAGTACAGGCTGTCTCCCGTGTTCTTGTCGTGGAACGGATAGGCGCGCACAAGGTGCGTATCAATGATGGAGGGGATAATGTTTTTGCCGAAGTCGTGGGCGCTGTCGCTGTGTGTGGCGTCGCGGCAAAGTTCATCGAAGAGGAACTCCGCTTTAAAGACATAAATCCCCATCGATGCCAAACAGCGATTGGGGTCGTCGGGGAGCGGTTGAGGGTTGGCCGGTTTCTCTTGGAAATTGACAATGCGGCGGCGGTCATCGACTTGCACCACGCCGAATTGCCGACCTTCGTCGATGCTGGTAGGAATGCAGGCGATGGTTACATCGGCGCCGGAGAGTTTGTGTTCCCGAATCAGTTCGGAGTAATCCATCTTGTAGATGTGATCGCCGGAGAGGATCAGCACATCTTCGGGGCGGCTTTTTTCGATGGAGTAGATATTTTGATAAACGGCATCAGCAGTGCCCTGATACCACTGCTCATCAATACGTTGCTGGGGCGGGAGGATATCGATGAATTCATCGAGTTCGCGATTGAGGAATCGCCAGCCGAGGTTAATATGCCGATCGAGACTGGCGGCCTTGTATTGCGTGAGCACAAGAATCTGTCGCAACCCGCTATTGAGGCAATTCGATAGCGTGAAATCGATGATGCGGTATTGCCCGCCAAAAGGGACCGCCGGTTTGGCTCGATCGCGCGTGAGTGGTTCGAGCCGGCTGCCTTTCCCACCCGCCAAGACCATGGCGAGAACATTTTTCATCCCTGTTTCCCCCATTCATCACGCGGCGGAGAACGCGTTCGCGTGGCGATCATTCCGCGGAGTACAACACTTGTGGCCCGTTACGATATCCGTATTATCAAAAGTCGATGGTGATGGGCAATGGTGATTCGCTGAAATGCCGCGTATGGCAATGTTTTCAGCGCATTGGATGTTGCGCGATATTTTGTGTTTGGCTCAAAATTAGGAACAGTGTTTTATGAAACTTGCCGGCAAACAGGCGTTGGTGACGGGTGCGGGGCGCGGGATCGGCAAAGGCTGCGCGCTCGAGTTGGCTCGCGCCGGCGCAGATGTGGTGATCAATGATCGCCCCGGGAGTCCTGATGTGCAGGCGACCGCACAAGAGATTCGCGACCTGGGACGACAGTGCACCGTGGTTGAGGCCGACATCTTTTCGCGCAGTGGCTGCGAAGAATTAGTGGAGCGCGCCATTGCCGCTGTGGGGACGCTGGACATTCTGGTGAGCAACCCCGCTTACGCCGTGCGTTGTGAATTCCTCGACTATGATCCGGACGTGTTTGAAAAAGTGATTCAAGGGACGCTGGTGAGCGGATTTCACGTGGCGCAATTGACGGCACGGCAGATGGTCAAATCGAAGACGCCGGGACGAATCGTGTTCATTTCCAGCGTGCAAGCGGCAATGCCGTATCGGTTGAGCGTGGGATACAACGCAGGCAAAGCGGGATTGAACCACATGGCGCGGACGATTGCCGTGGAACTGACCGAGCACAACATCCACGTCAACGTCATCGAACCGGGCTGGATCGACACACCGGGAGAACACATCGCCTTCGACGAAGAGACGATCCGCGAGCAAGGCGAAAAGCTACCATTGAAGCGTTTGGGAACCCCAGCCGACATCGGCAAAGCGGCAACGTTTTTATGTTCCGACGATGCGGACTACATTACCGGCGAGGTGTTGCGCGTGGATGGGGGGTTTTGGTTTAAGGACTGCTGAATTGGTAGGCGGTAGGCAGTAGGCAGTGGCGAGTGGCCAGGTGGCCAGTGGCCAGAAACGGGGGGCGTCCTTTGCGTCAGCGTTTTTCGTGTGGCTTAGCCGTCCATGGTGCAGGCGAATTCTTTGAGGGCGGCGGCGGCTACGGGTTGGGGGCAGGACCAGACGAGGAAGAACATCGCTTCGCGGACGGCGCGCTCGGCGGGATGGCCGGAAACGTAACCGGCTCCTTTGGTTGCGGTGAGCACTGCTTGGGTGCTGCGCAATGCTAGCGAGTTCGCGCGGCGGCGGAGCGATTCGGCTGTGTGTTCGGCACCGGCCTCGCCGCGCGTGGCGGCGTGCAGGTCCTTGGCCAACTGTGTGGCGGCCACGGCGAATTGCTCGTGGATTTCGGTGAGGTCGGGACGCCGTGAGGCTTCGTTCGCCAGAGAGGTGACAGCGGCATTCGTCACGCCCAGTGCCAATGCGGAGGTGGTGAACGAACCGGCGCCGCCGGAGGTTTGTTTCATCACCTGTTCGACGGGCCCGGCGATCAACATGTCGCGGGGGACTTCGACATCGTTGAGTTTCACAGCGCCGGTTTGTGTGGCGGAGAGCGCCATCAAGCTGACGGGGTCTTGCGGCTGGACGCCGGGGTGATCGGTTTTAATCGCAGCCAGGACTTGTCGTCCGTCGTCCAGCGTGCCGCCGCTGACAATGTAGTCCGCTGCGCGGGCTCCGGTGACCCAAGGCATGAATCCCTCGAAGACGAAACCGGCAGTGGATTCGCGGATCGAGACCACTGGTTTGGCGAGGTGTTGCCGGGAGGTGGTCAGGTGCGAGATGCCCACCGTCGCAAAAATGTCGGCGTGAACCAAGCCGGGCAAGAGCGTGTCCCGTACACATTCGTTGTCCGAGCCGGCGATGCGTTGGATGGCGCCGTTGCGCTGTGTGAGGACAAAGGTGGTCGTGAGGCAAGCCGCGGCAAGTTGCTCGTAGCCTGCGACCAATTCGGCAGCGGAGATTTCGGATCCGCCATAGGCGCGGGGGACCGTCCAGCCCAAGACGCCCGCCTCGTCCAGCCAGCGTAATTGCTCGCTGGGCCAGATTTGTTGTTGGTCGAGATCGCCGGTGGTTTCGGCGAGCCGTTTGAGCAATGGCTCAATCGGTTGGGTTGTGGGCGGGGAGTTGGATGCCATGCGAATACCGGAGTGTCGGCCTATCTCAAACTACAGGAACAACTTGCGAAAGATACGCGGCGGTCATTCTCTATTGTCGAGAGTCGGCTGGCGGAATTCAAGTGTCGAGATTTGGGGGCGAAAACGGCCGACGCTTGTGATCCGAGGTCTCGACAATTACACTCTTTGCATTCACGTTGCACAGGCAGGGAGGCGGTCTGCGCCGACCCGGCCGCGCTGATGGTGCACATTTGCCCGTTTGAGTGGGCAAGGCTTGCTTTTTACCCTCGTTTTTAACAGGAGAATTTCGTTCTATGCGACACGTTCTCTCGGCGTTGGTGATGAACCAACCCGGGGTCTTGGCCCACATTTCCGGTATGTTGGCGTCCCGCGCCTTTAATATCGACAGCTTAGCTGTTGGTGAAACTGAGAATCCCGAGTTTTCGCGGATTACCTTCGTGGTAGCCGGCGATGATCGGGTACTCGATCAAGCACGCAAACAACTGGAAAAAATTGTAACCGTGGTCAAGGTACTGGATGTATCGCAAGAAGAATACGTCGAGCGCGACTTGATGTTGATCAAAGTCAAAACGGAAAACGGGACGCGGAGCGACGTCAAGGAATTGACCGAAATTTTCCGGGGAAGCATCGTCGGTGTTGGGCCGGATCATGTGATGATCGAGATTTCCGGCCAAGAGAAAAAACTGGTGGCGTTCGTCGAAGTGATGCGACCGTACGGCATCATCGAACTGGTCCGCACCGGACGGATTGCCCTGACCCGTGGGGCGGAGAGTGCGGTTGGGGAATAACGGCTGAGGTCTAAGTGTTGATGTCCTTGTTCCCAAACTCTGTTTGGGAACCCAATGGTCCGAAGCTCCGCTTCGGCGCATTGTTTTGGATGAATGACTTGCATATTGGACGTGCGAAGCAGAGCTTCGCGGGCAAGCGTTCCCAAACAGAGTTTGGGAACTAGATACAACAATTCACAACAAACCACAGATTGTAATTTGCAGAAACTGAAAGAGCAGAATCATGGCCGCGAAGATTTATTACGATGACGATGCCGATTTGGCATTACTCAAAGACAAAACGATTGCCATTCTAGGCTACGGCAGCCAGGGACATGCCCAGGCACAGAACCTGCGTGACAGCGGGTTGAATGTGATCATCGGACAGCGTAAGGGCTCGGCCAACTACGATTTGGCCGTTAAGCATGGCTTTGAGCCGGTCTCAATCGCCGAAGCGACCAAACAGGGCGATTTGGTGAACATCCTGCTGCCGGATGAAGTGCAAGGCGATTTGTATCGCACCGAAATTAAACCTAACCTGTCGCCGGGCAACTTGCTGCTTTGCTCGCACGGTTTCAACATTCACTTCGGCCAAGTTGTGCCCCCCGAAGGTGTCGACAGCGCCTTGGTGGCTCCCAAGGGACCGGGCCACTTGGTGCGGTACGAATACGAAAAAGGGGGCGGTGTGCCGAGCTTGATCGCTTTGGGCGACGGCGCGTCGGATAGCTCGCGGCAATTGGCTTTGGCGTATGCCAAAGGCATCGGCGGCGGCCGTGCGGGAATTATCGAAACGACGTTCGAAGAAGAGACCGAAACGGATCTGTTCGGCGAACAAGTCGTGCTGTGCGGCGGCGTGAGCGCGCTGGTCAGCGCGGGATTCGAAACGTTGGTCGAAGCGGGTTATCAGCCGGAGATGGCCTACTTCGAATGCATGCACGAACTGAAGTTGATCGTGGATTTGATGTACCAAGGCGGCCTGAGCTACATGCGGTACAGCATCTCCAACACAGCTGAGTTCGGCGACTACACCCGCGGACCGCGGATCGTCACCGAAGAGACCAAGCAGGAAATGAAGAAGATTCTCAAGGAGATCCAAGACGGCGAATTCGCCAAGGAATGGATCTTGGAGAACAAAGCCAACTGTGCGACGTTCCTGGCGAAACGACGTCGGGGTCAAACCTCGGAAGTCGAAACGGTCGGCAAGCAGTTGCGGAGCATGATGAGCTGGATCGACGCGAAGTAATTTTGCGATAGGCTGGGTGAATCGCACTGGCGGACAAGCCGCCAGTGGCACCCCGATTGGTATTCAAAAACGACCGTTGCCTTGATTGGTGGCGGTCGTTTTTTTGCGCTCCACCCCCCGGGAGGCGGGGGGGGGGGGGGGGGGGGGGGGGGGGGGGGGGGGGGGGGCGGGGGGGGGGGGGGGGGGGGGGGGGGGGGGGGGGGGGGGGGGGGGGGAACGGGGGGGGGCGGGGGGGCGGGGGCCGGGGGGACGCGCAGCCGCCGCCGCCCCAGCCGCCGGCGGGGGGGCCGGGGGGGGGCGCCCGGGGGCGCCCCCGCAGGCGGGGCGCGGGGGGGGGGGGGGGGGGGGAAAGGCAAGGGGGGGGAGGGGCGGGGGGGGGGGCGAAGCAGGGGGGGGCGGGGGGGGGGGGGAAGGGGGGGGAGACCAGGAGGGGGGGGAGGGGGGGGGGACGCGGGGGGGGGGAGCGGGGGGGAAGGGGCGACCCGCGGCAACAGGGCGCAGGAAGAGCAAACCTCCGGGGGGGGGAGGGGGGGGGGGGGGGGGGAAGGGGGGGGGGGCGGTTATGCTTCCGCGGAGTCGGAGGCTGTCGAAGATTGAATCAGGCGGGTCAGCGCCGCCGAGAGTGTTTCTCCGCCGCGGTGGATTTTGCAGCCGATTTCCAAAGCCCACAACGGAATGCCCTCTAGGTCCGTCATGTCCAGTTTGACGAGGTCTTTTTGCGTGACGAGCGCGGCTGCTGCGTTCGCGCCTGTGACCCAATGTTTGAGCTGAGTGATGTCGTCGTTGCCATAGGGGTGATGGTCGGGGAATTCGCGAAACGCGGCGATTGTCAGGCCGAGGCTTTCGATGGCTGCTTGAAAGGCGGTGGGATTGCCGATCCCGCAGAAGACCGCCAACGGCAGACCGTGCAGCGAATTGATTTCGGCTGTTTGACCGACGGCGTTGATTAGCCGCACGGGAGGGAACGAGATTTCGACCGGTTTGGCGTGGGTGTATTGGCCGATTTGCCGGCGTATGGCAGTCAGGCGGTCTTCGTCGACTTGATCGACGCGGGTGATGACGACGACATCGGCGCGGCGCAAACCGGTGCGTGGTTCGCGTAGCAATCCGCGCGGCAAGAGATGTCCGTAGCCCCAAGGATTGACGGCGTCGATTAAGACGATGTCCAGATCTCGGTGTAGGCGGCGGTGTTGGAAGCCATCGTCCAGGATGAGTAGGTCCGAATTGAAATTCGCGACCGCTGTCTGCGCGGAAGCGACGCGGTTGGGGTTTTGTAGGTGGGGGACGTCGGGGCAGAGTTGCTCGAGCACGCGGGCTTCGTCATTGACTTGCCCCGATTCGGCGCGGTAACCACGGCTGAGGAAACAAACCTGCCGACCATGATCGCGAAACCAATGGGCAAGGAAGGCGGCAAAGGGGGTCTTGCCGGTGCCGCCGGTGGTGAGGTTGCCGATGCTGACCACTGGCACGGGGGCACGATGAATCTTATGCAGACCGAACTGAAAGCCCGCGTTGCGAAGTCTGACGCCGCAGCTATAGAACGGTGAGAGCAGTCGCAGTCCGCCGCGCGCCAGCGTAGCCGCGGCTCCCTGCGTCTTTCCGGAGATCAGATCGCGAAAGTTTTTTTCATTCACGTCGGGACAATGGCCCGGAAGGAATCACCGCGTGGCCGGGGAGAACACTGCTGGACAAGCCAGCAGTGGCACCCGGTACGTGGTTGATGTTTTAAAAGTATCACCGATCAGCGGCACTGGCGGACAAGCCGCCAGTGGCACCCCGATGCCGAGGTTTCAAAGCGGCAGGCGGGAGCCTGCCCTACTGCTACTTAATAAGTCGTTTCAAAACCCTCTGACGCGAATCGCTGATACTGATCTGCAAGTTGTCGGAACAAGCGCAACCGGGTTTTGAAACTGATTCTGGCCACCGGCCACTCTTTTTCCGGCCGACTACATCCGGCGGCAGATGGCTTCGGCCATTTCTTGGGTGCCGACAGCTGTGGGATCGTTGCGGTCGGGTTTCATGTCGTAGGTCACGTCTTTGCCTTCGGCGATCACTTCGGCGACTGCGTTGTCCAACTTGGCGGCAGCTTCGTGTTCGCCGAGGTGGTTCAACATCATTTTGCCGGAGAGGATCAAGGCGACCGGGTTGACCTTGTTTTGGCCTTTGTACTTGGGAGCACTGCCGTGCGTGGCTTCGAACATGGCGGCTTCGGTGCCGATGTTGGCTCCCGGGGCGACGCCCAGTCCGCCGACGAGTCCGGCGCACAGGTCGCTGAGAATATCGCCGTACAGGTTTTCGGTGACGATCACGTCATACAGTTCCGGCTTTTGCACCAACTGCATGCACATGTTGTCGATCAGGCGTTCGTTGTATTCGATTTCGCCATTGGTGTCGCTGACATTGCCGACAAGAGCGGGGTCGGGTTGGACGCCTTCGGCCAAATCGGGCCATTCGAATTTGGCGCCATAGGCCAACGCCACCGCGCGGGTTTCGTCGTACCACAGCCCATCGGTGAATTTCATGATGTTGGCTTTGCAGACCGACGAGACGATCTTGCGTTTGTTGTCGACGGCGTATTGGAAAGCGTAGTCGGCAATCCTTCGCGTGCCTTCGATAGAGATTGGCTTGATGCTGATGCCGGTGGTGTCGCTGCCGGTGTCGATTTTTCGTCCGGTGGCGACTTCGTTGATCTTGGCGATCAATTGCGCGGTCCGTTCCTCACCGGCTTGGAATTCGACGCCGGCGTAGAGGTCTTCGGTGTTTTCGCGGACGAGCACTAAGTCGACGTTGGAGTCTTCGAAGTAGGTTCGGACACCCTTGTAGGTTTTGCAGGGGCGAACGCAAGCGTACAGGCCGAGTTCTTGTCGCAAGAAGACGTTGACGCTGCGAAAGCCTTTCCCGATGGGGGTTGTGATCGGGGCCTTCAGGGCGATTTTGTTAGCGCGGATCGATTCCATCACGCGGTCGGGGACTTTGCCCTCGGCTTCGATGACTTCAATCCCGCACTCCTGGAAATCCCAGTCGATTTTTACGCCGGTGGCATCGACGCATTTTCGCGTTGCTTCGGCAATTTCAGGACCTACCCCGTCTCCGGGAATCAACGTCACCTTGTACATAAAAAACCTGCCTGTGCGGTCCGATGGAACCTGAAATTGAGTAAGAACTTGCGCCGATTCCGCGCGGGGGATCGGCGCTTTACATGCGATTAGAAACGGTAGCAGAACGCAAGTGCGTTTTCAACTAAGCGTTTCCCGGGAATTCACGACCGAATTTCCGGTCAGCGATCAGCTATTTCAGTAATGCTTGCAGGCAATTGCCGAGCTGGTCGTGTTGAAAAGTAAAAGCGGCATCGCGGAGTTTGTCGGGAATTACGCGGGCACTGGCCAGCAATAACCCGTCGGCCATTTCCCCGAAAGCCAACCGGGCAGCGAAGGCGGGCATGGGCAGGACAGTCGGTCGCGAAAGGACAGCACCGAGTGTTTTGGTGAACTTCAAGTTGGTCACCGGATTGGGGGTCACGATATTGACCGGCCCCTCTAAGCTGGGGACATCGATGATGAACTCCATCGCCCGGACCACATCGGGTAAGGAGACCCAACTGTAATATTGTTCGCCGGTGCCGATTTTTCCGCCAACGCCCAACTTAAAGGGTTTGAGCATATTGGCCAGCGGGCCACCATCGGGACTGAGGATGATGCCAAAGCGGAGGTTGACCACTCGGATTCCTTTGTCGCGCGCGGGTTGGCAGGCCGCTTCCCAGGCCTGGCAGACCTCGGGTAAATATCCGGTTCCGGGGCCACTTCCTTCGTCCAGAGTCTCATTCCCGCGGTCGCCATAGAATCCAATGGCTGAGGCGCACAGGAATGTCTTGGGTGGACGCTCCAGCTTTGCAGCGGTCTCGGCGAGCAGTTTGGTACTGTCGACGCGACTGTCGCGGATGCGTTTCTTTTTCTCGGGGGTCCAACGTCCGTCGGCGATATTGTCGCCGCCGAGGTGAATGAGAACGTCGACACCTTCCAGTGCGACGGGGTCTAATTTGCCGGCGGCTGGGTCCCAAAAATAATCATTTTCAGAAACCGAGATGCGGCGGCGGACGAGTCGAGAGACGTCGTGTCCAGCGTCCAGAAATGCCTGAACAACCGCCCCTCCCACAAGTCCGCTCGCTCCGGATACCAAGACTTTCATTGGACTAACGTCTCCTGTACGTGCCGACGGGAAGCGCTGTGATCGTGCGATGAATGATATGAACCGAGAAAGGGCGGCAAAGATTAACCGCTGCGTCCCATCATGATGTCTAGAATGATAGACAACAAGGCAAAACCGACCACTTAGTCAAGATTCGCGCCGCTGACATATTGAATAATGCCGGCAACAAACAACGCCAACCCAATGGCAAGGATGCTGAACACGACAATCGCGCCGTGGCTGACCAACGCCAACAAGCCTGCCCCAGCCAATAAACCGGCTCCAGCGAGAATGCGGTAACCGCCAGTACGGCGATTGGCGCGGCGGACGTTACGGCGCGCGGAGGTGATGATGTCGTCAGCGACGATTTCGCTGAAGCCTTTGTCGACGAGTCGTTGGTGCACGCAAAGCACGGATGTGCCGCCGGAGATTTCGAGTTCAGCCTGATTGGTCTCGTAGTCAGCGGTCGATGCCAACGGCGGTTGGTAGTCGCCACAAGCGGGGCAAGATCTGGCTGTGGGCGTAAACTGTGTTTCGCAATGAGGACAAGTCACCAACATGGGAGCATCCGGGGCGTGAGACCATCGATGTGAAAACAGTGGTTATGGCGGGTGTGTTAGTCTTTTCCCCAGCGATCGGCAGCGGCAAACACACGTTCGATAGGAAGTTCAAAGCCGGGCAGAATGTCGGTGCGATAGGTTTTCGCTTCCGGCACAATTTGTTCGGCGACGCCCTGCTCGGTTTGGTGATAGACGGTCAATGTGCGGCGGAAACGGTCGAAGATCCAATACCTTGGACGCCGGGGCGAGGTTTCGTCCCGTTTATCAAAAGTCCCGCCCATTCAGCCCGTCCGTGGGAACCGAATTCGACGACATCGTGGGACGTCGGCTGCGGGTCGGGAACCCGCCCCAAGCCAGCCCAGATAACGCGATCGGCTCGACGTCGGTTTTCGCCGGTTTGGACGTAGCGTTCCGGCAATGTGACATCAAGGACGGAGCCTGCTCTTCGCCATAGTCAAGTGACCAAGTTCCTCGTTAGGGTCGGTTTCCTGTCAGAGGGATGGATTCACTGGCCTCCATGAATCAATTCGTATTGGTACAGATCGTCCGAATCCGCGACGGCGTCGAATTCCTCGACGGTCATGGCGATCCCATTCAACTCCGGACCGAGACGACGTGTTTCCTGGTTCTCGGCGATACTCATGCGTGCTGCTCCCCATCAGAAATTCGGGTGGACTGCTGGCCTTATTGTACGCGCAAGCGGGGCCGCTTCGAAGACTTTTTCCCGGATATTGTGGCTCAGATCGAGTCAACGGGGATTGGCTCCGATTGTCTCGGCGGCGGGGGGGGCCTATGATGCACCGTGATTGAGGGACCAAGCGGGGCGAGTTTTCCACGTCGTTAAAGGCAGAAGCAAGTGATTTCGGTCAGGGATTTCCACAAGACCTACGAAAAAACGGTGGCGGTACGTGGACTGTCGTTCGACGTTGAGCCGGGGCACATCTTGGGATTGGTCGGTCCCAACGGTGCGGGGAAGACCACCACGATGCGGGCGATTGCCGGAATTTTGCCGCCGACGCACGGCCGGTTGTTGATTGCCGGGAATGACGTCGTGGAAACCCCCGTTGCTGCCAAACGAGAACTCGCGTATGTCCCAGACGATCCGCATTTGTTTGATGCATTGTCGGTTTGGGAACATTTGGAATTCATTGCTTCGGCCTATGAAGTCGCCGATTTGGAAACCGCGGGAGCAGCGCTGCTGGAGCAATTCGAGCTAACTGAAAAACGAGACGCGTTCGCACATGGGCTGTCGCGGGGCATGCGGCAAAAACTGGCCATTGCCTGCGCCTATCTGCACAATCCGCGGGCGATCCTGCTCGACGAGCCGTTGACCGGTTTGGATCCGCGGGGCATCCGCATCATGCGGGAGTCGATCAAGCAGCGCGCTGCAGCGGGAGCGGCGGTGCTCGTGAGTTCGCATTTGATGTCGTTGGTGGAAGGCTTGTGCACGCATGTGTTGATTCTTAGCTCAGGCAACCAGTTGTTCTTCGGAACCATCGCCGAGGCACGTTCGGCTTACGAGGAGTTGGGTGGCGAGGCGTCGCTGGAGGACGTGTTCTTTCATGCAACCGAAGGAACGCGAACGCAGTCGGAGGCTTGAGGGGTGAGGCTTGAGGGTTTGAGGTGGGTCTCTTGGGGTTTGTTGTGTCACGATTGGATTGTCAGTGGTGTTTTCAATTGCTATTCATATCCCAGGTGTCGTTCCATGCCTGTCGACTTTGTTGAGCCAGCCCTGTCCCCCTGTCGCCTCAAGCCTGTAGCCTAAAAAGGTCCCCCTCATGCATCCGGCTTTGTGGAAACTTTTGCGGTTGCGGTATCGCGCGAATTTGCGGCGGACGTTGAGTGGCCTGAAGTCGGTTCGCGGAGCGATTACGTTTTGTTGCGGCGCGATGATGTTGGTTCTGATGTTGGGGTCCAACGTGTTTGTGCTGCTAAGTACGCCGCACGAGCCGCAGACCGAGTTACTACGGACGATGGTGCCGGTGTTCCTGTTGGGCTTTACGCTGTTGAGTTTGAACTCCAGCGCGAAGTTGCAGGCGATTCATTTTTGGCCGGCGGAGGTGGACTTTTTGTTTGCCGGGCCGTTCGCCCGTCGCGAGTTGTTGTATTACAAGATCGCCGGCAATGTGGTGGGGGCGGTTTTTCTGTCGCTCCTCTTTTCAACGTGGACGACTCGATACTCCGTGTCGTGGTGGTTTGTCATTGCTGGGTTGTTTTTGGCCATCTGTTTTGTGCAATTGTTGCAAATCGCCTTTGTGTTGGTCGCGCAAACGCTGTCAGAGCACGGTGTGTCGTTGTCGCGGAAATTGATCCTGTTGGCGGTGGGAGTCGTGCTGGCCATTGCCGTGTGGAACGGCTTAGAGGCGCGGCAGGGGGATCGACCGCAGGATTATGTCAATGCCGTCCGGCAGACAACGGCGGGCATCGTGTTGCTGGCTCCTTTTGATATCTATGGTCGCGTGATTGCCGCGGAGCAAGTGTTTCCAGATTTCGTCCTGTGGGCCAGTGCCGCAGCGGCCATCAATGCCGCATTAGTGCTGCTCATTGTGCGGCTGGACGCGAATTATCTGGAGTCCTCAGTCGCCGGCAGTCAAGCGGTCTATCAGCGGATGCAGCGAATGCGGAGTGGGAACTTTAAGTTCACTGCCAGCGAGGGGTCCGTTCGTCGTCGGCTTCCCCAATTCCCGCGTTTGGGTGGAGTGGGGACCATTGCGCGGCGTCAATTTACCAAAGCCATACGCAGCTCGATGTGGGTTCCGCTGATCATGATTTTCGCGGGTGGCGGGGTCGTGCTGTTTTTGGTGCACAAGATGGAAGGCGAGAACCTGGTGGGGGTGCTGGTGGGAGCTTCGGTGTATTGCACCTTTATTTTTTCGTCGCTGTTCCCGTTTGATTTTCGCGGCGATTTGGAACAGATGGAATTGCTCAAGCAGTTGCCGCTGCGGCCGATTGCTATCGCCGCCGGAGAGTTGGCGGCGCCGATCATTTTGGTCACGCTGTTGCAGTTGGTGTTGTTTGTAGTGGTGGCGGTCATCACGGGCAATGTGCTTGTCGCCGGATTGGCAGGCGTATTCGTCGTGCCGTTGAATGTGTTGTTGTACGGTGTGGAGAACGTGACGTTTTTGATCTATCCGGTTCGGATTGCCGCCAGTACGCCGGGAGACTTTCAACACTTCGGCCGGCAGATGATGATGATGATGGCCAAGATGCTGTTCCTGGCTGTGATTGTCGGTTTCGCAACGGGCGGCGGAGTGGCGGCGTATGTGCTGTTGGGGAAATCAACGGCAGCCGGATTGATCGTCGCGTGGTGCCTGCTGATGCTCGGTGTGGCGTGCATTTTGCCACTGGTGGCGTGGGCATTTCAGCGGTTCGATGTCTCGCGGTCGTTGGCGAGCTGAGCGGGGTTGTTGTAATGCGACCCCTGAGTGGTCGGTGTCCTGTCATGCGAGACTCGCTTGACGGTGATGCCGCAAGTGCTGTGCGGAAACCCTCCCCCCTGGCCCTCTCCCCAGCAATCAATTGCATCTACGAGAAAGAGGTTAGGATGGAAAGAGGAGGGGGCAGAGGGAGAGGGGGAAATTGTTGCATTATCACTGAGGGGTGAGAGTGGCTAATTCTGTCCGTCGTTCGTTTTGACGTTCATGGGGTAGGTTTTCCCACTCGGCGCGGACTTGGTGCAGTCCGGTCATGCAGAGTTCGAACTCTTCGCTGAGTCGTCGCAAGATGGGGGCCTCGTCGCGATACGGTTCGTCATCGAACGTGCTGGCGATGAAGTAGGAACGTTTGCCCTGTGCGCAGTAGTCGATCAGTTGATCTTTGGAACTGGCGCCTTGAAATCTCGGCAGAGCTTCGGGGTAGACTCCGGTCCAGAAGAGCGTGTAGTCGCCGATGTGACGGAAGGCTTCCCGCTGCGGTTTGGCTTGGCGAGCCTCTGCTTCGGCCAGCATGTCGACCACTTCGTTGAGGCAGTTGCCTTCGACGTCACGGACGGGGTACATGGCATCGGTGCGGATGAAACGGAGCAGCAACTTGGAGAGGTAGTCTATCAGCGGAGGATCGGCGATGCCCAGATCGTTCTGGAACGTGTGCTCGGTCAGAGCGGCAAACAGGCGGTCCAGGGAATTCTCCCCACTGATCGGAGCGACCATCACTTCTCCTTTGTATGGCTACATTACGGACGGACTCACTTCCCAAGATCTTCGCAATTGAAGATTTCTGGATTCGGCGTGGATTGTGGTAACAGCGTGGAAACTCTTAACGCGATATGCTGTTTCGTCTGTTTCAATTATAGGTGATGTACGGAGCCGCTGTCGTCTATTTTCGAAGACTTTCGGCAGTGGTTGTCCGTGGAGGGACGCTGGCTCGGTACTCAACGAATTTTATGCGAAATCGCATTTCGTTCAAAGGGGGATTTCGTGAGGCGTTATCTCATAAGGACTTACGGCACGGCGGTTGCTTTGGGACACCTTCCGGCAATCCGTTGTATATCCATTCGATTCCCGGTTTTCAGGGGGAGTTTGGATTGTCGGTTTGGCTTTTTATGGTGGACAAATTGACTGTCAGGCGGCCCACATCCCCTGCCCTCCCAAAGCAATAAATTGTATTTGTCGGGGGGAAACACTCAGCGGGTGGCAGCGATTGCCAACGGCAATCGGTGTGCTGTTGGCACAAGAAGCCGCAGTTTCAGCTGTCCCTGCCGATGTGACTTTGCTTGGTCTCAGAGCGCGGAAATTGCGGCTTCTTGCGGGCTTTGCCCGCCCCGATAGCGAAGCGATCGCGGCCACCTGTCTGGTGGCGAGCCTTCACCCCGGCGACTCTCTCCAAGGGAGAAGAGGAGAGAGATGGGGGGGCATTACAATGGCGTGGGGGTGTTGAAGTTGATATATCGGAGACAACGGCACTCGGTCGTTTTAGGATCGGCAACCGAACAGGGAGGTGACAGCTTGAAGATCACTTTTTGTGGTGCGGCTGGGGAGGTGACGGGGAGCCAGCATTTGTTGGAGTTCGGTGACCTGCGCGTGTTGTTGGATTGCGGTTTCTTTCAAGGACGCCGTGCGGAGTCGCGGCGGAAGAATGAGACGTTTCGCTGTGATCCTCCGAACTTGGATGCGGTGATCCTCTCACATGCTCACATCGACCATAGCGGAAATCTGCCGGGGCTGTATCGCGCGGGGTTTCGTGGGCCGGTGTTTTGCACCGATCCGACCGCCGATGTGGCCGACATCATGCTGCTCGATTCGGCGCGAATTCAGGCGGAGGATGCGAAGTATCTCGCCCGGCATTTGGAGCGAGGGCAAGTTCCACCCGAACCGTTGTACGACGAAGAGGACGTCCGCGCCGTCGTGCAATTGATGGAGCCGATGCCGTACAACGAATGGTTTACGCTCAATCCGGCGCTGCGGTTGCGGTTCGTCGAAGCGGGGCACATTCTCGGTTCGGCGATTTGCGAATTGGAATTCAAAGAACGCGCGCGGACGCGGCGGCTGGTCTTCACTGGCGACTTGGGGCGGCGGAATTTGCCGTTGTTGCACGACCCGCAACCGGTCGATGGCTGTGACATTTTGATATCGGAATCAACCTACGGCAATCGCGTGCATCCCCCGGCGGCGGATTTGAAACAGGCGCTGTTGGAGGTGATCCAAGAGGCGGTCCATGAAGGGGGGAAAGTAATCATCCCGGCGTTTAGTTTGGGACGCACGCAGCGGGTGGTTTATTTTTTGAATCAACTGACCAACGAAGGCCTACTGCCCGAGGTGCCGGTGTTTGTCGACAGTCCGTTGTCGAATCGGTTGACGTCGGTTTATCGCCGGCATGCTGAGTTGTTGGACGCTGATGTGCAGTCGACGTTGATGACCGATGCGGACGCGTTTGGGTTTCATGGACTGACGTATATCGCCAACCGGCAAGAGAGCATGGCACTCAATCGCCGCAAGGGACCATTTGTGGTGATCGCTGCCAGCGGGATGTGCGAAAACGGGCGGGTGGTGCATCACCTGAAAAACTCGGTCGAAGATCCGAAGAACCGGATTGTGATCATCGGTTTTCAGGCGGCGCATACGCTCGGGCGGCGAATTGTCGAGCGGCGCGAGAAGGTCAGCATTTTTAATCGCCAGTACAAACTCAAGGCACAGGTCAAGACGCTCAATGGTTTGTCGGCACATGCCGATGTCGAGGATTTTAAGTGGTGGTACGACCAATTGGCGTCGCGCGGCGGAGTCCGTCAGGCATTTTTGGTGCATGGCGAACCGGACTCCTCGCAAAGTCTAGCGACAATCCTGCGGGACTATTGTGACGAGGATCCGATTATTCCCCAGCAGTTTGAATCGTTTGAGGTCTAATCGCTCGCCGTGTCCGTCCAACCCACCTGACAAGCCGCACCCCGATCCCGACCAAATCACCGTGGGGATTCGCCAACCGTGGGTGGAACTGATCCTGCAAGGCATCAAAACGATCGAAGTCCGCACCGTGAACACCCAGAAGCGGGGACGGATTTATCTGTACGCCTCCAAGAAACTAGCCGAAACTCCGCCTGCGCTCGCAGCAGCAAAACGGCATGACCTAGATGTCACCGCCCTGCCCCGCGGCGTGGTCGTGGGCAGCGTCGAATTGCACAACACGCGACCGATCCGCAAACGGGATGCGACAGCGGCCTGTGTTCCCGGGGCGATGTTGGATGGGCAATACGCATGGGAACTGCGCGACCCGGTGCGGTTTGCGGAACCGTTGGAGGTGTTGTTTTTGCCGTATGGGGTTTGGTTTTATCCGTGGGTGAAATGGGGTGATATACAAAGGTCATTCACCAACGAGAGATTCGAAAGTTTGTGGTCGTTGGGATAGCCTCCATAATTTTAAAGAACTTCCTAGGTAGTCATGTGGAATAAGGACTCCAAATTCATCTGGTTGTTGGTTCGGCGTCAAGTTTCTGATATTTCCATTAGAGGACGTCGATCGAATGTACTGTGATGCAATCATTTGGCTCATCGTGCCAATTGTTCGGAATAGTTGATCATTGGGTACGTCATCCGGTAGCGGTTCTGGTCGCAACTCCACTTCGATGAAATCAATTGAATTGTCATTCACTTGCACAAGTTCATCGGTCTCATTCCACGTGCCGTTCATGATTAGAAACCAAGCGATGCGTTCTTCGATTTGAATGTCTACATCGACTCCCGCTGCACAAATACATGCCTTCTTGACTGTGAAAGTAGACGTACGGTCAACACCAATGGTCCTTGGTTTGTCCTTGTCAGCGTAAACGCGAAGTGATAGTGGTGGTTCCGTCCCAATAATGCAATCGCCTAGTAGATACATTTCATTCTGACTGATGGCTTGTGATATGCTGATCCGAATAGACGCTTGCGAAAGATCTAGGTGATTGGCGTCCAAAGAGTCCAAATCCCCCACCGTGCCCAGTAAATGGCAAACTTCAGAGGAACTTTGTTGAGTTCTGCATATTCTTTCAGTGAATGGACGTATTCTCTTTTGAGAGTATAGGTTGCGTGTAGAGATTTCTTGTGAAAATTTTTCACTTCGACAAGCAATTGCCCGTGCAATCGAGTAACAATACGAAAATCGGGACGCTTTAGATTGCCTGCAATATCAAAAAATGCACCACCGTCTTCTTCGGTAATAAGTTGACATTCGCCCATTGCCGCTGCGACATGAGCGAACATCGACTGTGTGCGGAACCCATGAAGTCGAGCGTCGTGGGAAACGTGCTCTTGAAGGGAAGAACTAAGCCTTTCCAATAACAAATCCTGTGTAGTGTTTTCGGTGATCGGCAATTGGATGTCGCGCGCAATATTATCTAGTGACTGCAATAATGAAAAATTTTTAGGATCTACAGAATGCCGTCGCATTAGCGAGACCTCAAAAGAGATGCAATCAGTATGGCTCCGATGGAGTCGATCTTTGCAAGTCGCAATGACGAACACGCGTTGTTGTGTAAAGTTCCTGCCAATTTACGCCCTAGTGAAATACAACGCAAATGGTCCACACATCGGACCCTCCGGGGGGAGACACGGCATCTAAAATGGTTCTTTCCGTTTCGGGTAATGCTGTCGATTAATCCCCCGGGAACACTTCAGCATACCGGGCCTCTGCTGTCAAAGCGGGCCTCGCGGGTGATGGGGGCCGTCGGGTCGGGCCTGCCCCCTGCTTACGCCTCACTTGCCCCTGCAAATGACAGACCCTATACCGATCTGCTAAACTCGACCGTTGGCCCGCCGCAGGGGGCGGTTTGCCGGGTTTTTTTGTCTCTCTGAAACTTTAGAATTGTTATGTCCTCTTCCGGAAAACCGGCGGTTGTGCTTGTTAGTGGCGGGTTGGATTCGTCCACCGTGCTGGCGATTGCGCGTGAGGCTGGGTTTGAGCTGTTTGCGTTGACGATTGATTACGGTCAACGGCATGCGCAGGAATTGCAGGCGGCGGCGCGGGTCGCTGCGGCGTTTGGTGCGTCGCGTCACTTGGTCTTGCCGTTGGATTTGCGGGCGATCGGCGGGTCGGCGTTGACTTCGGCGACGCCGGTGCCCAAGCATTCCGCGGTGGAAGAGATCGGCGGCGGCATTCCGGTGACTTATGTCCCCGCGCGGAATACGTTGTTCCTTTCATTGGCGCTCGGTTGGGCGGAGACGTTGGGGGCGTTTGACATTTTTTTGGGGGTGAATGCCGTCGACTACAGCGGCTACCCGGATTGTCGGCCGCAGTTTGTGGACGCATTTCAGCATTTGGCGAACCTGGCGACCAAAGCGGGGGTCGAAGGGGATGGGGTTTGGCGGATTCACACTCCGTTGATCGATCTGACCAAGTCGGAGATCATTCGTCGCGGCCGAGAGTTGGGTGTGGATTACGGTTTGACCATCAGTTGTTACGATCCCAGCGACGCCGGCCTACCCTGCGGGCAGTGTGATGCTTGCTTGTTGCGGTTGAAGGGCTTCCACGATGCGGGGTTGGAAGATCCGCTGACCTATCCGCCGCAAGGCTGAATCACGCAGCGCGGCATTTCTATTCTGTTTTCACCAGATCGTTTGACGAGACCACTGTGCAGATATCCGAGATTTTTCATTCCGTGCAAGGCGAAGGCCGCTACAGTGGCGAGCCGTCGGTTTTTGTGCGCACCTCCGGATGCAATCTGCGGTGTTGGTTTTGCGATACCCCGTATACCTCGTGGAATCCGGAAGGGGAAAATCGCTCGTGGGATTCGATTGTGGAAGACGTTCTGCAATACGATTGCACGCATGTGGTGATCACCGGGGGAGAGCCGATGTTGCAGGCCGAGGTCCAACCGTTGGCGGCGGCGCTGCGTGAACAAGGAAAATTCATCACGGTGGAGACGGCCGGGACGGTCGATTTGTTGCTGCAGGCGGATTTGATGTCGATCAGTCCCAAACTTAGTAACTCCGTACCCAGCTTGGAGCGGGCCGGGGTCTGGCGCGAGCGACACGAGCGCGACCGACATCGTCCGCAGGTCATTCGCCGGTTGTTGCGGGATTATGATTACCAGTTGAAATTCGTGATCGATCGCCCCAGTGATATTGACGAAGTGGAGGCGTATTTGGCAGAGATTCCCGAAGCGGAGCCCCGCCATGTCTGGTTGATGCCGCAAGCCGTCACAGCCGAGGCTTTAACAGAGAAGTCGTCATGGGTCGAAGCAGCAGCCGTTCAGCGGGGCTACCAGTTTACCTCGCGGCTGCACATTGAGCTGTATGGCAATGTGCGGGGGAAGTGATTCAGTAGGCAGTAGGCGGTAGACAGTAGACGGTAGACGGTAGGCGGTAGATTAGCCTGTTCGCTCAGGCCTGTTGCCTCAAGCCTTCTGCAGAGAATCGCTCTGCCCAGGGTTGTGGAAATCTTATAGAATGCTGAACGGGTCGGTTGCCGTTATTTTTTGACCGCGAAATGCTTTTATGTCTTACCGAACTTTCAAACGTCTGCTCGGGGAAACCAGCTTGGAACGGAAGTGCCGTTTCTTGTTTGGGGGCGGTCTGTTGATTCTGATCGTGGGCAGTTTCGCGTTTTACGGCCATCGCACGGCGAATCTGTTGTATGAGCAGCATGAAATTACGGGCGAAATGCTGACCCAGACAATTATGACCTATGAGCATCCGGTTTGGGTGAAGCAAAAGGAAGCCAAAGAATCGCAGGCAGGCAAAGCAGCGGAGCCTGCCAAAGAGACCAGTTCCGACGAGCAGCCTGAACGGGCCGCAGAGACGGAGCAAGACCAAGCACTGCCAAGTGATGCGACTCATGTAGTGAAGGTGCCTGAGTTTTCGACGGATCTGACCTGGGCGGTGCGATCCCCGGATGTGCAAGATACGGAGCGCCCCAAGGATTATAAAGGGCACCAGGCGATGACGTATTTGTTGCAGAATAAGGATGCCGCCAACGTTCATCGTAGCGATGCCAATAGCGTGTACAAATTTTACGGTGCTGTCCGTGCAACCACAGCCTGCATTGCCTGTCACGAACATGCGGACAAACAAGAGGGTGATCTGCTGGGGATGGTGGAGATCACGTTTCCGGCGCATCAAACCGAAAAGAAGCTGGCCGAAAACGATGCCATCTTGTTGGCGACCGCCATCGCGACGGCCTTTTTGGCAATGGTGGCGGCCTATGCCATTGTGCGGTACGTCATCGTCAAACCGGTGTTGCATCTTAAGGATGTTAGCGACCAAATCGCTCGCGGTATGCTTGATTTGCGAGCAGACATCCGCACGGGGGATGAGTTCGAGGAACTCAGCCATGCTTTCAACCGCATGTTGCGGCACCTGGTCGCAGTGCAAGAGGAACTGCGACACGTCAACGGCAGCCTGGACGCCAAGGTTGATGAATTAGCACAGGTGAACATGCGGCTGTTCGAGATGAACAACCTCAAAAACGACTTCTTGACCACAATGAGCCATGAACTGCGAACGCCGCTGAATAGTATTCTGGGGTTCAGCGACGTATTGACCGGGTCGGCGAACATCAATGAGAAGCAAAAGCGTTATCTACACAACATTCAAAGCGCCGGCAAAGATTTGTTGGCGATGATCAATGACATTTTGGACCTCGCGAAAATCGAGAGTGGTAAAATGGAATTGCATCTCGCCGATTTTCCGATCGACGAGACGATCGAGCGGCTCGTGGGCATGCTCAGCCCGTTGGCGGAGAAGAAGAACATCTCGCTGAACTACGAGGTCGATCCTCGCTTGCCGGTTCTGCGTCAAGATCCGGGGAAATTGCAGCAGATCATCTACAATTTGCTCTCCAATGCCATCAAATTCACTCCCGAGGGGGGCCGTGTGCGGATCGCGGTGACAGCGACCGATAACAACCAATTGGAATTGACGGTCGACGACACCGGCGTGGGGATTCCGCTGGAGGATCAAGAAACGATTTTCGAAAAGTTTCGCCAGGGAAACACCGCGCCCGGTGCGAACAATGCGCTCACGCGAGAATTCGCCGGAACAGGCTTGGGGCTTTCAATTGTTAAGGAACTCTCTAAGTTGTTAGGGGGCGAAGTGTCGCTGTTGAGCGAATTGGGCAAGGGGAGCACATTTACTGTGACCGTGCCGACACATCTCGCGGACCAACCGGACCAATTGGACGAATCCCGCGCTCAACAAGCCATCGATTTGACCAAACTCCGCCGCGTCGATTACGGCTTATTGGAAATCGCAGGCAAGGATGCCGGATCGACGCCGGAAGGCTCGTAGCCGCAGGGAATTCTTATCGGGCTGGCTTGAGTTTGCCCGGCAAATCTGCGAGTTTGCGCCACTTGCACAGCTTTTGATCGTAGTACAAACCCAAGGATTGAACGGATGACGCAGTCGCTAAAAATTGGTGTCAATGGAGCTGCCGGCAGGATGGGACGGAGAGTCGTCGCACTCGTCCATGAAGAGAGCGACCTGGAGGTCGGTGCAGCACTAGAGTATTCCGCCTGTCCGCACCTGGGCGCAGATGCCGGTGAACTGGCAGGCGTTGGTCACATCGGCGTTCCGGTGACCAGTGAATTGGGTGAGCGCGTCGATGCTGTGATTGATTTTTCGCTCCCGGCCGGCTTGGTTGCGATTGCCAAGCTTTGTGGAGAACGAGGTATCCCGTTGGTGGCGGCAACAACGGGTCTCTCTACCGCACAGCGGGACCAAGTCCTCGCGGCCTCACATACGGCTCCGTTGTTGTTGGCTCCGAACATGAGCATTGCGGTCAACCTCACCATGAAGTTGGCACGAGAAGCGGCCCGTGTCTTAAAAGGGGTCTCTAGCGGAGTCGATGTGGAAGTGATCGAGCGGCACCATCGATTTAAAGAAGATGCTCCGAGTGGGACAGCTCTCAAATTCGGTCAGATCATCGCGGATGAAATGGGACAGACCGAACACGTGCACGGCCGGCATGGACAACCGGGGCGGCGGCCGCAATCTGAGATCGGATATCATGCTCTGCGCACCGGGGACAATGTCGGCGAGCATACGATTGTGTTCGGCATGATGGGAGAGACCATCGACCTGACCGTGCGGGGGCATACGCGGGATAGTTACGCCCATGGCGCGTTGATTGCTGCTAGATTCCTATGCGAAAAAGAGCCGGGGTTGTACACAATTGAGGAAGCGCTGGGGCTTTGACGGATGTGGCAAAGCCGATGACCTAGTGATTTGTCAAACCTAAGATTTGGGGTGCCACTGGCTCCGCCAGTGCTATGTAAGTATTTTCGGTGTTTGGTCTTGCACTGGCAGAGCCTGGGGCACCCGACGACAAAATTTAAGCGTGACAAAACACTAGGCCGGATAACCGGCAAAACCTTCAAGATCGTGAGAATCGTGCGCCGATATCGATTGTATCGTTGTCCCGCGCGCCGCTGCGCAGGATCGCTCAGTTTGTCGTGTCTCAAAACAGAGGAATCGGCACGTGTCCCAAGTCGTCCACTCCTCCGGCCGTTCCCTAGCAACATCTGCCCCAGACGCAGTCGTCGCGGATGAGCAAGCGTCGGTTGCAAACGGGGTGAAATCGCCCCGCAGCCGGCCATCGCGTTGGCGTCTGGCAAAGATCTACTCTGCGCGCGGGCTGTTCAAACTACGGTCGGTTAAACCCAGTTCCTGGGTGACCGCGGTCGGGATGTGCCTGGTTGTGTGGGGGCTGGCAGCCATTCTGTGGCCGCAAACTGAGACCAAAAACCAGGATAGCCAGATCGATCATTTGGCAGCGGGAGCGGAATTGGGAACGGTGGAATTGGGAGCCTCCACGGGGAATATCCAACAAGTCGAATTTCTCAGCGAGAGCAGTTCGTCTCCCGACGCTGCTTTTTTGCCTTTGGAAGTTGCCGCACCAGGTCCCGGTCCCGCTATTCCAGGCGGAGCAGCAGGCGATCATGATTCGCCGGCTTGGCTGGTGGGCACGATTGAAGATGAACCAACACAAAGAGTCGATACCTCCTCGAAATGACCGCACTGGACCGGACATTCATCAAGGCGTTTCGACGCCGTGAAACCGAATCGGATTGCCCGCGACCGCCTGAGCAGGTCAGCGGCGAATCCCCGGCTGAGGTTGCGCCGCGACTGGCTGATTCTGCTTCGAATTCGGATGTGGATTCGAAACCGGACGCAGAAGTTGTCTCCCTGACAGCGACTTCACCGGACTGGCAATGGCCGGCGATTTGCGATGAATTGCTACGCGGCGCCGCCGAGGGATTTGAATCCGTGGCGGCTGAACTCGAGGCATTGGCCGCTTGCGGAAAAAAATCGGTGGTGGCGTTGGCCGGTTCGCAGACCGGGGTCGGTTGTACGTCGGTCTATTTGACGCTGGCACGTACACTCGCCGCGCGTGCGGCGCAGCCGGTTTTGCTAATCGAAGCCAATCGCGCGCGGCCGGCGTTGTGTGATCAACTGCAGGTTGCTGGTCATGAAGCGAGATCGCCGCGCATGCTGGGTGAATCGGGCTTGGCCATCGTTTCACTGGCCGATGCGGCTGCGGAGATTTCGAATTTGGTGGCCCGGTTGGCCGATGAGTATCCGCTGATCCTGATCGATGCGGGCTGTATCGCGGATCCGATGGACGCACCGGCGCTCTGGGCGGCGGGTGTGGTCGGCACAACGATTTTGGTGGACTTTGACGATCGAGAGAGCGGACAACGCAATGTGATCGTTGAGTCATTAGCAAAACAATCGGACATGTTTTTGGGTGTCATCGAGACACGCCGCGAAGACTTGGGGGCTGAAATCGCCCCGCCGCGGATGATGGGGTAGCGAAACGCAGCTTGCAAATGTTTTTGAATACGGATTCCTCAAGTTACCTGGCGACAAATCTTATGTACGAACAACATTGGCAGTTGGCCGACCATCCGTTTGAAAACAACAGCGACCCTCGCTTTTTCTTTCGTAGCGAAACGCACGAAGCCGCGCTGCTGAAGATGCGGTATTTGATCGAGAACAACAAAGGGGCCGGGATTTTGGCCGGTGCTACGGGGATGGGGAAAACCTACGTCGCCGGGATGCTGGCAGCCGACCTGCCCGAGAACTTTGCGCCCTTGGTGCATATCGTGTTTCCCCAAATGTCGTCGGCAGAATTGTTGGCCTACCTGGCTGTGGAGTTAGGAGCGGACGAACAGCAGATCTGCGGCGCGGGGTTGGATGTGATCGTGCGACGCATTCAACAGCAACTGGCCGCCGCCAATGAGCGGGGCCAACAACCGGTGATTCTCATCGACGAAGCCCACACCATCGACGATCCCAGCGTGTTTGCGACGCTGCGCCTATTGCTCAATTTTCAGGAGCAAGGGCACATGAAATTCACGCTGATTTTCTTAGCCCAACACAGCCTGCTCAGCCGTATCCGCCGTTTGGGTGAACTCGAAGAACGGCTGACCGTCAATTGCCTGCTGCAGCCCTTTTCATTCGACGAAACGGTGGCCTACATCCAGCACCGTCTGCAGGCGGCCGGCGCGAGCGAACCGGTCTTCGATGCCGAGTCGCTGGAAACCATCTTTGCCGAATCGGGCGGCATCCCGCGAAAAATCAACCGCCTCGCTGACTTGGCTTTGTTGGTAGGTTACGCGGATGACTCCCGCACCATCTCCCGTCCGCAAGCCGAAGCGGTGGCGGAAGAGGTGGCGGGGTTGGTGAGCTATTGAAGCGGCGGTGGTTTACAGGACATCTGGCCGGAAAGCAAGTCCGAAAGATGGGAAACCTCCAAGTACAAGGGTTAAAATCGTCTAAGCGACAATGCCCAGATACCTCAAAATCCTGCTTGCGATTCCACTGCTCGTGATCCTGCTGCCAATTCTGTTATTGGCAGTCGGGGTGTGGCTGGTCTATTTCGGAGCGAGGCTGCTCTATGGCCTGCTGCTCAACGTTCTGGTTTGGATTTGCTGGTGCGCGCGGGGGCGATACGTCCTCTTGGTCTATTCGGATAGTCCGCATTGGCACGACTACATCGAAGAGCACATGATCACGCGATTGCCGCGATCGACGGCCATTCTCAACTGGTCGCAAAGACGGTCTTGGAATTCGGGCACTTTGCCGGTACAGCTCTTCTACCATTTTGCTGGTGATCGCGAGTTCAACCCCATCGTGATTGTCTTCGTCCCACTGCGCTGGGCGAAAACGTTCCGGTTTTGGCAACCATTCCGGGACCACAAACACGGGAAATCGCAACCGCTCGAAGACGAGTCACGTCGTCTGTTTTCGTACTTATCACAGCACGGCATTGGCGATGCGTCTCCGCATGGACCACAGTGAGCACGGCGCCAGCTGATCTCTCCTGCGGCGTCACCCTGCGTTTGCACCGAATTCAGCAGTGTCATTGGCTTGGCCAAATGACAATTGTGATGCCGCTAATGTTCTCTACCCTAACAATGCGCGATGTGATCTGCGAGAATTGTTGCCAACAGAGTTCGGTGAAGGTTGCGGACATCAGCTGCCGAACCATCGGGATTCAGGCAAAAGAGAAGCGGAAGTATCGCCATGGTTTATTCACGTCTCACTGTTGCGTTTGGAATCGTGTTTTGCGGATTCCTGTCGGGGAGTTCCAATGTGCATGCTGCTCCTCAATGGGTTGATCTTTCGCAGGCTGTTGTCGTTTCTGCTGGGACAGGGTGGTGAGACCGAGGATGTGGCGGCGACCATTTTGGTGGAAGAGCTTGCGAAACGAACTGGCATTCAACTCAAGATTCAGCAGACTTGGCCGGAATCCGACAGACCGGTGATTGCCGTGACGACGCGCGGCGCGAAGGCGGATTGGTCGAATCGCATTCCTCGACGTGACGATCCGAAGCTTCCTGAATCGCAGCCGGAAGGTTTTGCGATTCAGGTTGTGGACGATCCAAACCAAAAGTCGCCTGCGGTCTTTATTGTGGGGGCTGATCGACGGGGGGCGATCTATGGGGTGGGCCGCCTTTTGCGTGAACTCCATTGCCGCAAAGGGGAAATCAAACTCGATAAGGATTTGCAGGTTGCGACGGCGCCCGAATATCCCCATCGCGGGCATGAAATGGGTTACCGAGCGCTGTCGAACAGTTACGACGCGTGGTCGCGGGCGCAGTACGATCAGTACATCCGCGAACAGGTTTTGCTCGGCATGAATTGCGTGCAGAATATTCCCTTTCAAGACGGTCGTACGAACGAGCTGATGCAGTATCCGCGGCCGGAGATGAATCGGATCATCGGCGAAATTTGTGACCGCTACGACGTCGATTATTGGGTGTGGACGCCGGTGGAATTCTCGTTGACGGATCAGAAACTCCGTCAAGCTGAACTCAAAAAGCACGCGCAGTTTTATGAATCGACGCCGCGATTGGATGCTGTGTTTGTGCCGGGTGGGGATCCGGGTGACAATCCGCCGGAGTTGGTGATTCCCTTCATGGAAGACTTAGCAAAGTTGCTGACGAAGTCTCACCCGCGTGCCAAAGTCTGGGTTTCATTGCAGGATTTTGATGAACCCAAGATCAAGTTCGTGATGGATTATATCGCGCGGGAACAGCCCGATTGGTTGGGCGGAATTGTGGCCGATACCTCCGCGCTGTCCATACGTGAGACACGGACGCGATTGCCGAAACGCTATCCAGTGCGGTGGTACCCCGACATTACGCATACGGTCGAGTGTCAATTTCCCGTCAGTTGGTGGGATCCGGCTTATGCGGTGACGTTGGTGCGCGAATCGACCAATCCGCGTCCTGTGACGTATTCGACGATCTTCCGCCGTTTTGCACCGCACACCGATGGTTTTGTGACTTATTCCGACGGCATCAACGACGATGTCAACAAGGCTGTCTGGAGTATGCTGGGGTGGGACTCTCAACAGGATGTGCGTGAGATACTCGTGCAATACGCGCATTTTCATTTTGGGGCAGAAGCCGCTGAGTCGATTGCGGACGCATTACTGGGGCTAGAAAATAATTGGCAGGGCAGCTTGGCTGATAACGCCGGCGTTGATGGTGTATTGGCACTCTGGCAACGTTTGGAAGAGCAACATCCAGAATTACTGAAGAACTGGCGGTTTCAGCAACATTTGATGCGTGCGTATTATGACGCCTATACCCGCCACCGATTGCTCTACGAAACCCAGCTTGAACAGGAAGCCTTGCAGACACTCGCTCAGGCACCAAAGTTTGGAGCCTTAACAGCGATGCAGCGTGCTGAACGCATTTTGCAGCGCGTCGTCTCCGCGCCTTGCCGTCCGGAACTTCGGGCACGGATTGATGATCTGGCCGAGGAATTGTTCCGATCGATTGGTTATCAAACGAGCGTCGAAAGATTCGGAGGCAGCGGCGCGGAACGTGGCTGTGTGATGGACTTTGTAGACCGCCCGCTCAATGACCGCTGGTGGCTGGAAGCGGAATTCGCGAAGATTCGCAAGATAAGCCGCGAGCAGGATAGAGTGGCGCGGTTGGATGTGATCCGTACGTGGGAAGATCCCGGTCCGGGAAGTTTTTACGACGACATCGGGCATGTCGGAAAATCTCCACATGTCATTCGGGGTGAAGCGATCAACACCGATCCCGAAGGCCGACATGCCTGGAACCCAGGGCATACGTGGGTCGACGAAGGCCGGAGTCGGCGGCGACTGTCATGGCTGCACCATATGCGCTGGCCGGTGGGGGTCGACTATGATGGATTGGACCCCGATGCGCGTTATGTCGTGCGACTGACCGGGCAAGGTGAGTCGCCTCTACGGGGTGACGGCAAGAAACTACCCGTCACCAAACGGGCGAATCAAATTGGAGAGTTCCAGGAGTTCGCAGTTCCGGCGGAATTGACCGCCGATGGCGCCCTGCGACTGACTTGGGATCCCGTCGACGAAACGCATGTGCCTTGGCAGAAACGGTCACACTTGGCCGAAGTCTGGTTGCTCAAACAGTAGTGAAGCGGGCAACAGTTTTTCCTCAGCAAGCGATCGATGCAATCATGAACATCGCGGACCCCGAAATCGATCAACGCCACAAGGACAATCGCACTTCAGTGCGCGAGGTCGTGTTTGTTGCGTTGGTGTTTGCCGGAATGGGCGCGATCACCTGGGCCATTCGCGGGACCGCCGGCTGGGGCGGCATGGATGGGACCCTTGTGCCGGGACTGACCTGGGGCCTGTTGTGGTGGTATATCTGCTGGCGAAAAGGAATTGACGCTCGCGGAATTCCGTTGTGGTTGGGCTTAGGAATCACGTTGGGCGGCGAGTTGGGATACGGGCAATATGTTTCGTGGCTACGAGGGGAATTCAGCGTTGGCGGTGAAATTCTACCCATTTCGCAGTGGCTTAGCTTAACTTGGTTTGGAATTTGCGGAATCGGTTGGGCCGCCCCGGGGGGAATTGCCTTGGGTTGGGCGCTCGCCGGGAGAAAGCCGCTGGACGTTTGGCTGGCTCGGCTGGTGATCCCGCTGGGGTTTGCGTTTCTCACACGAATGACGATGCAGACATGGCCGTGGCTGTTCTTTCCCAAATGGGATCTTGGCCTGTACGTTGCGAAATCGAATGCAACCGCCGCAGCAGAAACATCCACATTCTCACAAGGGACCATGCTGGCAATTTGGTGCTTTTGCGCGTCGTTGTGTGTGGTCGCCTGTGTTTTGACAGCGAAGGTCAGATTGCCCCAGTGGATCGCGCGGGGAATTCTCATTTCTGCCGTGGGAATCGTGAGTCTGTTACTGTTGCCGCTTGCGCAATGGTTGTTCTTCCCGAGTGACCAACTTGGTCTGTTCACAGGGCAACTCGGACAGCATCTGAGCCGAACCGTGTATACCAATTCGCAAAATATGATCGTTGTCGGCTGGTGGTTGGGCGCGTTGTTTGTCGCAGCCCTCAATCGCGATCGTCAGACATTGTTGGCCGGTTTGGTGATTGGAGCTGGTTTTGGTGTGGGATTTCCGTTGTCGGCGCTGTGGTGCCTGGGGTATCAATACGACCCCCATTTGGTCGATTGGTGGAAAATGTGGGAACTCCAGTCGGGATTCAACTTAGGTTTGCTGTATGTCGCGGTGCTTTACTGGGCGGTTGCAGAGGTCGAGAAAAAAAGTGTAAAAATCTCCGGCACCGAACGTTCGACTTACCAAAAATGGTGCGAGACGACGGCAGCTGCGATGAGCGTCGCACTGATCGTGCATGTTCTTTCTCGCGATTATTTTTTGAGCACGGGCATTTTCTTGGCGATTTTGTATGTCGCCCCTATGATGTTCACGGCATTCTACAAGGAAGCGGTTGGTGATCGGCAGCGCGGCGTTTCATTTGTTTACAGCGTGTTCCTTTTGCTGTTTATCATGGCCTGGGGAGCATCCGAACGGGAAGGCATTCTGTTAGGGCTGTTTGATCCCCAAGCCGTTGACCAGTACGCTTGGCCAACAGCGCGGAAGATCATTTTCGCTCCGGCGGGTATCGTGATCGTCGCAGCTGGCCTCTTCCAGATGTGGCGAGCCATTTTTTATCCACCAATTGGAAAACCGTCCAATGCTGAGGCGCCGCGCATCAGCGCGCGACTTGTCGACCTGATGACTTTTACCGGAGTCGTCGGTGCCATCTCTATCTGGCCGGCAAAGATTGGTGCATGCTATGCGATTGTCCTTTGCCTAGTGTTATTCGCTTTCAATCGGTTAAATCTTGTGAACAACCGGTTGACGACGGATACAGCGGTGAAAAGTTGTTGAATTGACTAGAAACTCACGGAAAGCGGGAGTCTGCCCCGCTTGCTTCGAAACAAAGGCCATTCCATGAGAATTGAATCGAAACCCCTGTTGATGGTTGTGACCCTGCTGGTTTTCTCGGGTTGTGATGCGGGCAAAATGGCACCGGGGCCGGATGAACAACCGGCGGCAACTGATGCGCCGAACACGGAGCAGGAGACTAGAGCTGCGATCGAGGAGATGGGAGGTTCGTTCTCGCCGGACAATAAGGGGCTCGCCTTCAAATCCTCGCAGATCACGAATGCGGATTTGAAACATCTCCAAGGGCTGACCAATCTGGAGTTTCTCGATCTGAATGACACATCGATTACCGATGAGGGGTTAGAACACTTGAAAAGTCTCACCAACTTGCGAGATCTTTATCTCAACGATACTGTTATCACGGATGCGGGACTGGAACACCTCAAAGGGCTGACTACTTTGCGTACACTTAGGCTGTTTGGGACTCAAGTCAACGGCTCGGGACTGGAACACCTCAATGGGCTCAGTGACTTGAGAACGCTTAACCTCAAAGGGTTACCGCTGAGTGACGCGGGATTGGAACACCTCAAGGGACTCTCGAACCTGGGCACGCTCTATATTTCCGGCGATCAGGTCACGGATGTGGGAATGGCACACCTCAAAGAGTTGCCCAGCCTAAGCACGCTCAATCTAACTGGGACGCAGATAGGCGATGTAGGTTTAGAACAGCTCCAAGGGTTCCCCAGCCTGCAATTTCTCTATATCGACGATACCTCGATCACCGATGACGGGCTTCAATACCTAAAAGCGATGCCTCAGCTGAAACGGCTCACTCTCGACAATACGCAGGTGAGCGATGCAGGTCGTGATGATTTAAAGGCAACAGTTCCCGCCTATGCTAAAGGCAGACGATAGCGGATGCTCCCTGGGCAACAGCTGCCCCGCAAACTTGCCTTCAATTCCCCGTTTTGTCTTCCACACAGGCTGACCGGACGTCTTGAGGGTAGAGGTGCCTCCCTTCGTTTCGTTGACTTTATCCACGCAGTTTTTTAACGTGATGAATCATTCGAGGCTCTCTCAAACTACCCTGTGACACTGACGTTAGCGAAAACAACCTGAAAGGTACCGACCATGGCGCGCGACGTGACTCTTTGCACCGGCCAGTGGGCTGATCTTCCTGTCGAGGAACTCTGCAAAAAAGCGGCCGATTTTGGCTACGACGGGCTGGAACTCGCCTGCTGGGGCGATCACTTCGAGGTCGACAAAGCCCTCTCGGACGATACCTATTGTGCCCGCAAACGCGAATTATTGGAAAAGCATGGCCTGAAACTGCATGCGATCTCCGCCCATCTGGTTGGCCAAGCGGTGTTGGATGTGGTCGATGAGCGCCACAAGAGCATTCTGCCCGAGTATGTCTGGGGTGATGGTGATCCCGCTGGAATCAACGAACGTGCCATCGAGGAAATGAAGAACACTGCCCGCGCCGCTCAGAAACTGGGCGTCGATGTCGTCAACGGGTTCACCGGTTCGAGCATTTGGCATCTGGTTTACGACTTTCCGCCGATCCCGCGGTCGATGATCGATGCCGGGTTTGATCTGTTGGCCGAACGTTGGAACCCGATTTTGGACGTGTTTCAAGAGTGCGGAGTCAAATTCGCCTTGGAAGTGCATCCGGGGGAAATCGCGTTTGATATTTATTCCGCTGAACGTGCCGTCGCTGCTCTGGATGGTCGCGAAGAATTCGGTTTCAACTTCGACCCCAGCCACTTGATCTGGCAAGGGATTGATCCGGCGGAGTTCATTCGTTTCTTCCCGGAGCGGATTTACCACGTGCATATGAAGGACTCGGCTGTCACGCTCAATGGCCGGACCGGGATTTTGTCAAGCCATTTGTCGTTCGGCGACGAACGCCGCGGATGGGATTTCCGCAGCGTCGGCCGCGGCGGCGTACGGTTCGAAGAAATCATCCGTGCCCTAAACCACATCAACTACACCGGCCCGCTGTCGGTGGAATGGGAAGACACCGGCATGGAACGGGAAGCCGGCGCGCGGGAAGCGTGTCAGTTCGTCAAGAACGTCGACTTCTCGCCCTCAAACATCGCCTTCGATGCCGCTTTTGATAACTAAGCGGACTTAGAACAATTTTCGCTCACAACCCCGGTCCACACCATGTGTACCGGGGTTTTTTGATGTCTGGGGCGTTATTCAGGTTTGCGGGAAACGGATTGGGATAGAATTCTTAGCCACAGATGAAACACGGATCGAACACAGATTAGTCACAGATGGAATCGAGTGAAGCGAAGCTTCGCGAAGGTGCGTTCACAAATGGGGTCTGTGAACTCTGTGGCTAAGTAAACTAACTTCGCTTATGGTCTGTCGGGGAATCGCAGCTTGACGCAACCTATAACGCGTACTAAGTTTCCGTGACATGTGCGCTGTCATTGCTGTGCGCACGTTGTAGTCAATACAACCCGTTTATCCCCACCCGACTTTCCCCTGACTTTTGGATTGCAGAACTATGACCGTTCCGTTGGATCAAGCCATTGCGGACAAAACCGCTAAAATTGGTATTGTGGGTTTGGGCTACGTCGGACTGCCGTTGATCCGTGCGTTTATCGCTTCCGGATTCGACACCATGGGCTTTGACGTCGATCAGCGCAAGGTCGATTTACTGAAAGCGGGCAAAACCTATATCGATCACATCAAACCGGAGTGGATCCAAGAGTGGACCGCTTCTGGAAAATTTGAGCCGACCGCCGATATGGCGCGCATGGCGGAAGCCGATACGCTGCTGATTTGCGTACCCACGCCGCTGTCAGACAGCCGCGATCCTGATCTGTCGTACGTCGAAGGGACGGCTCAGCAAATCGCTGCCGTTTTGCGACCGGGGCAGTTGGTGATTTTGGAAAGCACGACCTATCCCGGGACCACGCGTGATGTGTTGTTGCCGATCCTGTCAGCGTCGGGGTTGGAAGTGGGCAAAGATTTTTATCTGGCCTACAGCCCCGAACGTGAAGATCCGGGTAACCTCGATTTCTCAGCCGATGGAATTCCCAAAGTAGTCGGCGGCATCGAAGAAACGAGTTCGCGGCTGGCAAAGCTGCTGTACGATTCGGCGATCGTGAACACGGTACCGGTCTCGTCACCGGAAGTCGCCGAAGCCTGCAAGATTTTGGAAAACACCTATCGCGCGGTCAATATTGCGTTGGTGAATGAATTGAAGATGCTGCTAGACAAGATGGACATCGATGTCTGGGAAGTCATCGATGCGGCCAAGACCAAGCCGTTTGGATTCCAGGCGTTCTATCCCGGCCCCGGTCTGGGCGGCCACTGCATTCCGATCGACCCGTTTTACTTGAGCTGGGTCGCCCGCAAGGAAGGCATGCAGACGCGGTTTATTGAGTTGGCCGGTGAAGTCAACACGCACATGCCGCAGTACGTCATCGACCGACTGGCGCTGGCGCTCAACGAGCACGGTAAGCCGATCAAGGGGAGCAAGATTTGCGTGTTGGGCGTCGCCTATAAAAAAGATGTCGACGATCCCCGCGAAAGCCCGTCGTTCGTGCTGATGGACCTATTGCGGGAACGGGGAGCGGTGCTGAGCTACAGCGACCCGCACGTCCCCAAACTGCCGCAAATGCGACACCATGACGTCCCGGATCTGAGCAGCGAAGAACTGACGCCGGAGTTCCTGGCGTCACAAGACTGCCTGCTGATTTCGACGGATCACACCCGTTTCGACTACGAAGCCATCGTGCGACACGGGCAATTGATCGTTGATACACGCAATTCGACGAAGAATGTCGTGGATGGGCGCGAGAAGATCTGGAAGGCTTGAGCTTGTTCCAGATTATATGAGCCACGGATGAACACGGATCAAACACGGATGTTGGAGCCGTCGTTCGTCAACTCACAAACCGACCGCTTGCGGTCGTGTTGTGCGATGCTAGGCTCAATATGCTTTACGACTCCGGCCCCTGTGACAACGCCAGTAGCAGATTCACGCCGTTAAACAGCGCGTGCATCAGTACGTTGGCCAGATAACTGCGGCGGCGGTAGTAGACGTAGCCTAGGATCAACGAGAGTGGGATCAACGGCAGTGGGTCGGGCCAGGAGTTGGCGTGGATGGCGGCGAAGGCGATGGCGACCGAGACGATTGCTGTGGACGGGGGGACGCGGTCTTGCAACCAGCCTTGTAGGATCACGCGAAACAGCAGTTCCTCGCACAGCGGTGCGGCGACCAATACGGCGAGCGTGATCCAGGCAATTGTTTGTGCCGAAGGATCGTCCTGCAGCATGCGGATGAGGGGGTGGCCGTTGTTCGCTGTGCGGAGCGGCTCGATCAGTAGGCTCACGATCCACACGGGGAGCAGGCTGGCGAACAAACCCCACAGGGCCGCTTTGAAGTCGCCTCCCCATTGGCCGGGCAAGCGGGAGCAGATCGCGTGGCTTGGCGCCGGCGGCGTAGAGCCACAGTGGAATCAACAGGGCACATTTGCCCAGCCCGGAATACGTGCCGACTTGAATTCGAGTGAGGGGGCCCGATTCGCTGTCCAGGCCGAGCAGAGACACGACGGCCGTATCAACAAGCACCCAAATCCCCAGTGCGGCCAAGATCGTCCAATGGTCCCAGCGGACCGGTCGGGGTTCGCATTGCTGGAGCGGCAGGCGGCCTTGTGTGAATTCGCGCACAGCGGTTGCCCAGACAGCGGCACTGATGAATCCGGCCAGTGTCATCAACAGCGGAATGAGATCGTCGAAGGAAGTCATACGCAACGACTACTCGCGATTGAAGGCCCGTGCAATAATGACGTCCTGTTCCACGCGATGGCTCCGTGCCGAACCGGTTGCCGGACTGGCCGAGGAGGCTCGGCAGACACACGAGAGCGGAAACCGGCCGAACAATCGTTCGCCGAACCGGCAAAACAGATACCGCCAGGCGCCCATGTTCTCCGGTTCGTCCTGGACCCAGACTGCGGGGATGCCAACAGGATAGTCGGCTAGAATTTTGTCCAGGCCTTCTTCGTAGAGTGGATACAGTTGCTCGATGCGGATGATAGCCACGTCATGGCGGTTCCACTCCGCTCGTTCAGCAATCAGATCGTAGTAGACCTTACCGGTGCACAACAGGATTCGCTTGACCTCGGCTGGATCACTTTCGAGCGCGTCGGGAATCGAATATTGGAACTCACCGGTGGCACATTCGTCGAGCGATGAGACTGCTTCGGGATGCCGTAGCAAGCTTTTGGGGGTCATGACGATCAGCGGTTTTTTCCAACGACACAAGACTTGCCGTCGCAAACAATGAAACATTTGTGCCGGCGTTGTGGGGGAGACGATTTGCATGTTGTCGTCCGCTGCCAGGCTCAAAAACCGCTCCAACCGTGCGCTGGAATGCTCCGGCCCCTGCCCTTCAAATCCGTGCGGTAACAACACGACCACGCCGCTGAGCCGGTCCCACTTATCTTCACCACTGGCGATGAACTGGTCGAAGATGACTTGCGCGGTATTGGCGAAATCGCCGAACTGTGCTTCCCAGATGACCAGTCCGTCGGGACAGTCGAGGCTGTAGCCATATTCAAATCCGAGGACCCCCGCTTCGGACAGCGGGCTGTTGAAGATATCAACCGCGCCCTGTTCAGGAGCCAGATGCCTGAGTGGAATGTAGGAATGTCCGTCATCGTAGTCGCATAACACGGCGTGCCGATGACTGAACGTGCCGCGACCCACGTCTTGGCCGCTTAGCCGTAGTCGCGTTCCTTCGGCAACCACGGTTCCCATGGCCAATGCCTCGGCAGCCCCCCAATCGAGCGGTCGTTTGCCTTCGGCCATTTCCCGACGAGCGGCTAACAGCCGATTGATTTTGGGGTGCGGAGTGAAATCGTCCGGCAGTTCGGTTTGAATCTTCAAGATTTCACTGAGCACCGATTTGTCAACGGCCGTCGAGACGTGGTCCGCCTTGCTCACGTGACCGCCATGGTAGCCCAACCACACTCCACCCAGCTTATCGACGCATTGAATAAAGGTGTCGCGGCGGGCAATCGCCAAGTCCTTTTCCAGTTCTTTGCGTCGGTCCTCGATGATGGCGTCGGCTTCTTCTTTGGTCATGCCCCGCAACGACAACAGGTGATTCAAATACGCCTCGAAGACAGTGGGACGGTTTTTGATCGCGCGGTACATCACCGGTTGGGTGAACATCGGCTCGTCGCCTTCGTTGTGGCCGCGGCGGCGATAACAGTACATATCAATGATCACGTCGCGCTGAAATTCGCGGCGAAAATCGAGCGCCAAATCGACGACCTGTGCCACCGCCTCGGGATCTTCGCCATTGACGTGGAAGATCGGGCTTTGCAGCATCTTGGCGACGTCAGTGGCATAAGTGGAGGAACGCGCCTCTTTGGGGCCGGTGGTGAAACCGATTTGGTTGTTGACGATGACGTGAATCGTGCCGCCGGTGGAGTATCCGGGTAACTCGCTGAGGTTCAAGGTCTCTTGAACGATTCCTTCACCGGCGAAGGCGGCGTCGCCGTGAATTAAGATCGCCATGCTGCGGTGACCTTCGGTGTCCCCTTTACGATCCTGTTTCGCACGGAGTCGTCCCACGGCGACGGGGTTCACGAATTCCAGATGGCTGGGGTTGAAGCAGAGCGTGAGGTGCACTTCATTGCCCCCGGCGGTCGTCCAATCCGAACTGTGTCCGAGATGGTATTTGACGTCGCCGCGGCCGAAGTTCAGCTCGGGATCTTTGTCTTCGAATTCGCGGAAAATCAGCCGGGGGCTTTTTCCCAGAATGTTGGCCAACACGTTGAGTCGCCCGCGATGCGCCATGCCGAGTACGATTTCACGGACACCGTCGTCCCCTGCTTTGTCGATGGCCATATCGAGCAACGGAATCAGACTTTCGGCACCTTCCAACGAAAAACTTTTGGCGCCGACAAACTTGGTTTGAATGAATTCTTCAAACAGGACGGCGTTGCTCAAACGGGTCAGAATCCGCAACTGCTCATCCCGGCCCAACTTGATGTGGTTGGCGGTCTTCTCCATGCGATCTTGCAGCCATTGTCGCACGCTTAGGCTGTCAATGTGCATGAACTGCGCGCCGATGGAGCGGCAATATGTGGTTTGCAGCCACTTGATCATGGCGCGGATTGTGTTGACTTCCGGTCCGCCGAACCATTCGGTCGACATCGGCCGTTGTAGGTCTTCCTCGGTGAAGCCGTAAAAGGCCGGGTCCAGTTCCGCCGGACTGCTGCGTGGTTGATCCAGTGGATCGACAGCGGCAATGATGTGTCCCCGCACGCGAAAGTTGCGGATTAACTGGTCCAAGCGTTCCTGCAATCCGGCCATGTCGTGGACATCGCTGGATTTTTTGCCATTGGTCGAAACGATGGCCGTTGGATTAAACAGGCTGCGTTGGCCGAACGGCGATTGCGCGATTTGCGGAGGCGGACCGTCTTGGTCCAGCATCTCCTCGCGAAACAAAGCCCGCCACTGTTCGGGAACCGACGTGGGATCGCGTTGGAATTCGGCAAAGAGCTGCTCGACGAAGGCCAAACTTTGGCTGTTGAGCTGTTCGCCGATGTGCGTGCCGTTTTGTGTTTCGGCGGGGATGCTGTCTGAGGGAGCGTGATTCATGGGCCTGATGTTGCCGCAACCAAAAATGTAGAAGATCGAATTAGGGCAGAATGCCCGCTCACGTCAATCCGACAATGTCTGTAGCGCCTCTTCGCGAGTCGCCACGATTGGTACAATTTTGGACATGTTCATTGTGCCCAGAACTTCCAACATCTGCGACGATGCGTTGCAAATGACCGATTTGCCCCCATGCTTACGCACAGCTTTGGCGAAGACAATCATCATGCCGATGAATTCGGACCCGAAATAAAAGGCGTCCGAGAGATCGATCAAGAGGCCTTTGATCTCTTTGCTGGCTAAATCCCGCTGCATGGAACTGGAGGCCATGTGAAAATCTCGATACCGAAATTCACCCGCGCCGAAGTGCGGGATGAGGATTAAGATATCGCCGTTCTGTTCCGTTTCATAGATACTCATACAGTAACCGTCGTTCCGAATCGAGAATCCCTTATGTCAGTCCACCACGCGACGATTACTGCCTCCCTTTAGGGAAAAAATGAGCGAAATCGGCAACGTTTAGCATGGCATCGCAAGAATCGTACTGCCACACCGCGATTAGTGGTCAAGGGCCTATGGTACCTGATTGGGGCCCGCAAATACAATTGGTTCCTCACGTCCCTTTTTGTGCGATTGTTGCTAAATTAGCAGTTCGTGTTGCCTAGCGGTATTGATTGAAGATTCCGGCTAAGCGGCAATCACGATTCGCGGCTCGATCCAGTGTCGCCGGCGGATAATCTAGCCAAGGCCGCCGAGGTGCGCGTGAGTACGTCTTGGAGTGCGTCCATGGTTTCGCGAGCTTGGGAATCGTTTTCCACGCGATCCAGCCGCAGGGCGATCTCAGGAATGCGGCTGGTCAAAGACTTGATCTGTTTTTGCTCGTCCTCGAACTGCTCATCGGCTAGTTTTCGTTCGGTTACATCCCAGAAGAGGACCTGCACACCGATGTTGTGTCCTTGAGCATCCTGCACGGGCGCCTTAAAGACTTCGACATAGCGAATGTCGCCGTCGATGTTCAAATGCCGTTCGACATCGTGCAGGACTCCGCCCCGTTTGAGCACGTCGGCGTCATCGCGGCGGTATTTGTCTGCCATCTCCTGGGGAAACAGGTCATAGTCGGTTTTGCCGATTAACTCACCGGGTCGAGAGCCCGATTCTTGGCAAAACCGCTGATTGGCGAACAGAATCCGCCCGCCAAGATCCTTGAAGACAACATTCACCGGCATGCTTTCGAGCAAGGCGTGCGAAAGCTCTTTCGAAACGGGGAAACCGTCGACTGAAGAAGACCGGGGCTGATCTTCGTTGGCCATAATGGCGTTCGCTGGCAAGTACAGGGTTCCCACACGTTGCCAATCGAGTTTGTTTGACAACTCTGTTTGACAACGCAGCAACTGAGTTGCGGCCCGCCCTGTCTCATCAACGGTTTGGGGGCCGCGGCATCCTCTACCCTCGGTAAAAGTGGCCCGCAGGTAATCTAATCCGATGAGGGGTGGTTTGCAAGATGGAGCAGCGGCCCAGAGACTCGACTAGGTAGTTTCATCAGGTCGTCTCAATCTCCTTTGACGCATTTCGCTGGAACGGGTTTGGAAATTCTAGGATATGCACTACTCGGTTTTAAGGCTGGCACTAGCGCTGCATGTGCAAACCACCGGTCCGTTCGACAAAACGGCGCCAACTTTCGATGGCACGGCTCCGTTTTTGCACGGAACCATTGCTGGGATGGTATCCCAAAGTTCCTTGCTTTTCTGAAAGATGTCGCACCTCGTCAAAGGCCATCTCCCGAATCACTTGTTGATCATGTCCCATCCATTTCACCAATTGCAACGACGGCGCCAAACGTTCGGCGTCGGCCTTGGGAATACCCCATAGGAGACGATAGATCACATCGGGGGTTTCTTCGTAGTAAACCTTGGAAAGCTCCTGTTTGAGTTTGTCACCATTTTCGGGATCGGTCGGCAGCCAGTCCCGCAGTCCATCCGCAGCGGCGCGGCGGGCACTTTCAGATTCTGAACCGGAAAGCGCTTTGACCAACACTTCGTAATTTTCGGTGAGTGCGAAACATTTGACGCCCAAGGCGGCAATGTCCTCGTCGGCGTGGTCGACCGCTCCGACCAACGAAATTTCGATCGGCTGTACCTCGTCGAATTCTCGTGCAAAGCGGCGGCTGTGCTCCAATTGCTTACCTGTTAGTTTGGGCATTCCGAGCCAATTGGGCATGGTCGTCAATGGGGCGGACGGCTCAACGTTTCCGTCGGCACTGACCTGTGGGCGTTGCCCTAGAGTTAAGGGAATCCAAGCAGGACCATCTTTGACGATTTTGAGTTGTTTTCCATCAAAGAATTGTATTGTCCCCGCTGCGACATAGAGGTCGCCGGTGTAGGAATTGTCCCCCAACGGTTGGTCCGATCCTTCGGGACGACGCGGGTTAATTTCCAAGCCCCAGACGGCGTCGGGTGTGAGGAATTTTACCTGCCATAACTCATTTCCCACTCTCAAACCAATATCGATCGGCCCGTCCTGTTTGTCTGCCGATTTTGAATTTCCACGAAAGACAAACCGGCCGCGGGTGACTTTAATCGTGCAGTGTCCCGCTTCTGTGGGCTCGGTCAATTCCATCAATGATCCGTTTTGACTACCCGGCAACAGTGTGACGTGCGTGTTGCCTTCTGAGAGTCGGATCGATGCGAAATAGGGATCCGGTACCGCAATACGATCCCCCGGGTGGAGCTTTGATCGGGGTGCTAACTTACTCCAGCCAGCTTCGTTGGGGTCGTGGACTAACATGATCCCGTTTTGTCCGGGCTGGTATTGCGCAGTCACCGGCGGACGCAGTTTTTCGGGAGGCACAGGGACCGTTTCCAGCGGCTGTGGAGGTGTCTCGACAACCGCAACTTTGTCCTGTTCGCTCTCAGCAGAAACGAGTGCCGGCCCCGGTTCCGTATCGCTTGTTGCCGTATCTGTTGCCGTTTCAACAGGTGATTCAATTGGCGTTTCGTCCCTCGGCGTCGGGGGCAATGGTGTTTCGGTTTCTGTTTCCAGATCCGTTTCTACCGGGACATCCGGGGGGAAGAGGCTGTTGTCCTGCGGATCGACCTCGGGCAAAACCGTGCCAATTTCGTCAGGCAGTGTGGCTGCGACTTCCACCGCACCATCGGGTGGCGCAGGGGGATCGATGGATGCCTCGGGAGCGAACGTTTCAATTTCAGCGAGCTGCGTTTCATCGATTTCATCCGCGGATTCCACCGCTGTCGACGGCTCAACCACTTCCTCGAAGACCTCTACCTCTTCAGTACTGGCAATCTCTGTGCTGACAACTTCCACGGGAGCTTCATCAACGGTCGGCTCCTCTTGCACGGGCAGTTTGGGCTGCTTTTTCTCGACTGCGGCAACTTTTGCCTGCCCGGCGGTACCGGCAGCGTTCTTTTCGTCTGGCTGGCTGGGATCTAAAATCATGAGCGCGACCAGCAATAATCCAGCTACGACTGCCGCAAAGGGGAGCGCGCGTTTCCACAGCGGTGGCTTTCGCAAATAGTCGGGAATCCCCTTGCGAAAATCATCCTGCTCAACGACTGCCGGACGAGCGGCAACCGGCTGCGGTGCCGGACGATCGCCCGACTTCGATTTGGGTCGCACCTTAGTGGGTTCTGGTTCTCGAGTGGGGCTGGGCAGCGTGGCGACTTGTTCCGGTGCGGTGAGGGCATAGATCCGCTCACGGCTTTCCGGAACGATATCCACCGGTTCGCCCAGGACGAGTGTCAAAATCTGATGGCAACCCGCGACCTCAGCCAAATAGATGTCTGATTCCAGTGAGGTCTTCTCCACGTCCGCCACCTTCTCCGGCGGCAGTGTGTTATCCAAATATTCGGCAACTGTGTTGGGGTCCAACCCGCTGCCGGGACCGGTCAGCGTCGGTGCGGTCAGCCGTCGTCGTCGTAAGACCTCGCGAATGCGGTTGATCAACGACGTGGCGAAATGGCTGTCGGCAATTTTTTCGCCGAGTTCCTTGGTCTGCTTCGGCTCTAAAATATCGTCGAGATATGCCAGCAGAGTTCTTAGGGTCAACCGCACGGTCCTACTCCTTCACATCAAATTTCAATCAACGTCGCATTGGGGGGAAACATCCCCCTACTCCTGTTAGTGGCGAAACGGCTCGCATTTCGTACAAGAAAATCCCTAAAAAATTAAAAAACCTCAAATTCCGTGAAATCCACCTGCCAGTTCTCTCAAAACAGCGGAGAATTTCGCCGCAGGAGGTTACGATGGGTGTACGTTCGTCCCATTCTCCCCTGAACCGCCGGAGGTCCGCGATTCGATGCTGACTCGATTGCCGTTCCTATGCTGTTTGTTGATCGCCGCCGTTTTCTGTGCGGCGCTGCCCCATTCCACCGTTGCCGAGGAGGCAGCCAAGACAAAACGGTTGTTGCTCATTGGGCAGGGGCCGGACAATCACAAACCGACGACGCACGAATACATGGCCGGCATGCAGGTCGTCGCTCATTTGCTGCAGAATGTCGACGGTCTGCAAACGATCATCACCAAAGCGGACGAACCGTGGGCCGACGGGCCGGAGTTGCTCGACGGCGCCGATGGAGTGGTGCTGTTTGTCTCGCAAGGGGCGAAGTGGCTCAACCAGAACCCGGAGCGGTTGGCGGCGTTTGAGCGGCTCGCCCAACGGGGCGGCGGTTTTTCGGTGTTGCATTGGGGAATGGGAACCCGCGAGGCGGCCGACATTGCGTCGTTCGTGAATCTCTTCGGCGGCTGCCATGGCGGACCGGACCGCAAATACAAATTCCTCACGACAACAATGTCCGTCGCTGATGGTGAACATCCCATCACGCGCGGCTTAGAGACGCTCGAATTGGAGGAGGAATTTTACTACCAACTGAAGTTCCCCAAACCGCCGGCTAAAATTACGCCATTGATCAAAGCTCGCATCGAGGACCAAGACGAAACCGTCTCCTGGGCCTGGCAACGCCCCAACGGCGGCCGTTCGTTTGGCTTTAGCGGTTTGCATTTCCACGACAACTGGAAACAAGAAACGTACCGCCGGTTAGTCAAGCAAGGCATCCTTTGGACGTTGAAATACCCGATTCCCGAGAAGGGCACCGATGTGGCGGTAGAGGCATCGGTGTTGGAATTGAAACCTCGTTAATAGCACGTAGGGCAGGCTCCCGCCTGCCGTCGCGCGATGACACGGTTTCAACGGCAGGCAGGAGCCTGCCCTACGGCTCGTTAAGGCGTTCATAACGATGAGAAAGGGTGACGTATGAAACAGAAATTCGACGCAAATGCCGCGATCAAAACGATCCGCTGGATGGCCTTTAGCGATTGGTGCCTGCCATGATGGTCTTTTATCGATTGCGATGGTGTTCTACTTTTACGTTCGGGCGCTCCGATAAAGGGGCGACGGCCTTCCTCTTGACCGATGGGTACTCATGGTTACCTTTCCGCTATCGCAATCGTGTTCCTGTTACATTTATCAGCGGAGTTTTCGGCGTTTCGCTACCGGTGTCCGCCGTGTTTCGATCACAACAGTCGGAAATCGAGGATTTGAAAGCCGCTGTCGAAACAATTAGCAAGGCGGGAAAGGAGGAAAGGATTGACAGGCGGCAATCACCCTTGTCCAAGCAGGCTTCCGCCATGCCGTAGCGCGAGGACACGGCGGGGAAGTTTGAGGCGGGAAGACCTGCCCGCCGTTCTCCAGGCAAATCGAAGGAGTGACCACCTCATGAAGCACTGTCTCACAACCGCCTTATGTCTCGCCTGTCTCCTCACCGCCGCAAACGCCCAAGCGGAGCGGTTGGTTTTGGTGGGGGCTTCGTATGGTAAAAATGTGCTTGCCATTTGTGATGCTGAGGGCGAGGTGATTTGGTCGCACAAGACCGCTGGGCCGAGCAAGGGGCATGCGGGGCATCATGATGTGCAGTTACTGGCGAATGGAAACATTCTGTTCCACGACAGTTGGACCCAGCTCACCGAGATGACCTTGGATAAAAAAGTCGTCTGGACGTATGACTCGGCCACGATGAACGGCAATGCCGGCAAACGGGTCGACGTGCACGCTTTTGCCCGTCTGCCCAACGGAAATACTTTGATCACCGAGAGCGGCGTGGGGCGGATTATTGAAGTGGACGGTGCGGGGAAGATTGTGCATCAGATCCCGTTGAAACCGGGCGGCACACAGTCGACGCGGCTGGTGCGGATGACACCCCAAGGGACGTACCTCGTCTGTTCCGAAGATCCCGGCGTGGTGACGGAATACAATCGCGACGGAGAAATCGTTTGGGAGTATCCGGTCAAGACCCGCGTTTACGGCGCCATTCGTTTGCGCAACGGCAACACGTTGATCGCTTCAGGTGGAGGCAATAGCGTGCTGGAGGTCACCCCCGACAAACGGGTTGTTTGGGAAATCAAGAACAAGGTGCCCGGCACCGACGTGGAATTGAAATGGACGACTTGCCTGGAAGAATTGGACAACGGCAACTTTGTCGTCGGCAACTGCCATGCGGGACCGGACAATCCGCAGATCTTTGAAATCGATCGCAACAAAAACATCGTCTGGGAATTCGATGAATACGACCTCGTCGGCAACGGCCTCGCGTGTTGGCAGATTTTAAACGACGAGCAATCCGCTCTGGTTCGCAAGAAACTTGCCGAGATTGAAGCCAAGTGACAGAAGTTTTTAGCCACGGATTAACACAGATAAAACACGGATAAAAAAGAAGCAAGGTTCCAGGATACCGTCTCCGGGAGGGCGAGGCTCCTGCCGAGCCGCGCTGGAAGTTTGGCGCACGATAATAGTTAATACTTAAGGACACCTCATGCGTATTTTTATGGCTTTGTTGTTGCTGCTGATTTGTATTCCTGGCAAGACTGCGTTTGCGGCGAAGCCGAATGTGATTTTGATTAGCGTCGATGATCTAAATGACTGGGTGGGCTGTTTGGCGGGGCATCCGCAGGCGCTGACGCCGAATATTGATCGGTTGGCGGCGCGGGGGGTGTTGTTTGCCAATGCACATTGCCAAGCTCCGGTCTGTCAGCCGTCGCGAGCCAGTCTGATGGTTTCGCGACTCCCCTCGTCGACCGGGTTGTATTTTCTCAATCCCGGACTGCCGCAATCGGAGGTGACGAAAAACGAGAAGACGATTCCCGAAGCCTTTGCCGATGACGGCTATCAGGTCATGGGAGCCGGCAAGTTGTTTCACAGCCAGGCGAATCAGCAGATCTTTAACCGCGTGGGGGAGTATGGCGGAAGCTTTGGCAGTTTCGGTCCGCGGCCCAAGGAAAAAATCAGCCAACCGCATGGGCATCCGTTGTGGGACTGGGGTGCTTATCCCGAGCGGACCGAAGAGATGCCGGATTATAAGATCGCTTCCTGGGCTGCGGAGAAGTTGAAAACCAAAGGCGAGAAACCGTACTTCCTGGCGGTCGGGTTTTTCCGCCCGCACGTCCCGATGTACGTTCCGCAACTCTGGTTTGACCTGCATCCCCGCGAGAAGGTCCTACTGCCGGTCATCAGTGAAGGGGACATCCATGATCTTTCCCCCTATGCGCGGAATCTGGTGACGCTCAAGCATGTTGCCCCGGAGCATCACTGGGTCCAGGAGAGTGGACAATGGCCGCATGCGGTGCAGTCGTATTTGGCGTCGGTCAGTTTTGCCGACTATTGCGTGGGGAAGGTCCTGGATGCATTGGACCAGCGGGCGGACAAGGAGAACACGATCGTCTGTTTATTCTCCGACCATGGCTTTCATCTGGGCGAAAAAGAACGCTGGGCGAAGCGTTCCTTGTGGGAAGATGGCACGCGGGTGCCGTTGATCATCGCCGGACCGGAAATCAAACCGGCGGTCTGCGATCGTCCGGTCGGTTTGATTGATATTTATCCGACGCTGCTGCAACTGTCCGGCCAAAAAGCGAATCCGCAGCATGAAGGGCAATCACTGGTGCCGCTACTGGAAGATCCGTCGCGCGCCTGGGACCGCCCGGCGATCACAACCTTCGGCCGCGGCAACCATGCGGTCCGTTCAACGCGCTGGCGGTATATTCATTATGTCGACGGTTCGGAGGAACTGTACGACCACGACCACGATCCCCATGAATGGACCAATCTGGCCGGTGATCCGCAGATGAAGAGCATCCTCGATGACCACCGCAAATGGCTGCCGAAGGACGAACAACCGATCCTGGGCAAAGGTTCGACCGGTCACGCCGCGTACGAGGCGGCTGCGGCGGAGTTGGAATCGAAGTAGCGCAGTGCGACTTGGGTGGCAAACTTGCTGCCGAACGACAGACGGCTCATAAGTTATCGATTTGCTTGAGGTGACCGAAGAAAGGCACGAACATTGACTGATAAAGTTGCATTGATCACAGCCGCCGGTAGCGGCATGGGCGCGGCGATTGCTCGTAAGCTGGCTGAAAGTGGTTTCAAGATCGCGATTCTCTCTTCATCCGGTCGGGGTGAAGCCTTGGCTGCTGAGTTGGGTGGAGTCGGCGTTACCGGTTCTAACCAAAGCCCCGCAGACCTGACGCGATTTGTTGAAACGGCCATGGATGCTTTTGGCCGAATCGATGCGGTCGTTAATAGTGCCGGTCATGGGCCGAAGGGGAAAATTCTAGAGATCAGCGACGACGATTGGCATTTGGGGATGGAGGTTTATCTGTTGAATGTCATACGCATGGCGCGACTTGTGACGCCGATCCTCAAGTCTTGTGGCGGCGGAGCCATTGTCAACATCTCAACCTACGCAGCCTTTGAACCCGAACCGGCATTTCCGACGTCCGGTGCATTTCGCGCAAGCCTGGCCGCATTTACAAAACTGTTTGCCGACGAATTTGCATCAGCCAACATCCGCATGAACAACATTCTGCCGGGTTTTATCGATAGCCTGCCGGAGAAAGAAGCATTTCGCAGCCGCATTCCGATGGGGCGTTATGGAACGACGAATGAGATCGCCGAGACTGCCTTGTTCCTGCTCTCAGAGGAGCACAGTACATCACCGGTCAGAACCTTCGCGTAGATGGTGGGATCACGCGGTCGGTCTGATCTCACGACTGGTTTTCGCGGTTCATTTACCAATAGCGATTGCTGTCAGGGTGGCTACCACTCGCAAGTCAGGTCGCGCTGTGCGGCCGCGATGCATGGCGAAAGAGGCGTGACCGGCGGGGAGCGCTGTTACTGCGGCACACGGATTGCCTCGCAATCCGTGCTACCCAATCTTGGGGCGCCGGTTGTGTTTGTGTGGAAATGCGATATCATGGGCCGACGACATACGTAGTTTCTCAAATACTCACCGAAAGCGAATGAATTATGATTACGGTCGGCATGAATTATCACGTCATTGAGGGGAAGCAGCAGGAGTTTGAAGATAAGTTTGCCGGCGTGATCGACGCGCTCAAGGCAGCTGAGGGGCACGACAGTTCGACGTTGTGGAAAGATGTCAGCGACGATGCATCGTATCTGATCACCAGCGAATGGTCGGACGAGAAGGCGTTTACGGATTTCATCCACAGCGACGCGTTTCGGGCAGTGACCAACTGGGGCAAGGAACAAATCCTCAGCGGCCGTCCGCAGCACAAGATTTACAAGCATTAACGAACTCGCGTCAGGCGGCTGCCTCGCGTATCCACGCCTACGGGGTGTTGTTCAGTGAATGCGAACCGGGTGAGCAATGCGCGCGCAGTTTGCTGAGCAGGTCGTGCCGCTCGATGACGATACTGTGGAATGGGTAATTCTTGTGTCCAGCGAATGCCGGTGATACTTGGAAATGACGATCGCTCAACCGATCGATCAAGGCGGTAGGATGCATCGACTGTGTACCGCTTCGATACATTGATTTCAATTCATAGCTCTGTGAAACCGTCCACAACGTCTGATCGAAGGGCATACCGATCTTGATTCACCTTTCTTCAGGGATTGCCGGCGGTCAACGTCTGCAGTATGCCGGGAAGAAATGATCATGGGTTAAGCCCCAGCGATTCCAGTGTGGTGGGACTATGGATCGAACCATGGGCAAGCCATCTCGACTTAGGCGTCTATCGATTGATATCGATGATTACGCCAGACCACGACTTCAGACCGTTGAGACTGGAGATCCATTGGTTTCGGTCAGCCACAACTCTTGGGATACCTAGCAGCAGGAAGCCCTTTGTGGTCTCGAACACGCTGATCACGAATTGCATGTTTGTATGGTTGACCGTTCGGAAGTGAATCAGTCTTTTAGTTGAACTCACCGCCTGGAGTCCGAAGGAGGCTTCTGGTGGTTCACGGATCATTGACGGGGATACGAACCGTTGATCGTAAAGCTGAGTCGTTCTTTGAAGATCCTATCACCGCTCGCGATGCCTTGGTGCAGACTGGCTTCGCCAGTGCAACTCGGAAGAAGCATGCAGTAAAAGCAATGGCGTCAGGCTACCGCTTGAGGGCTTAACGAAGCGACGAGCCTGAGGGTATCACATGCCGCCAAGCAATCCGTGCCACCCATTGTCTATCTTCAAACTGTGGGCGCGCAGAAAAAACCGCCCGGGGGTAAACAAGCCACCCGGGCGGTTGACCACACCAAACACTCTGCGTCCGTATCTTCAAATCGCACCGTAGTATTGAGAGATTTTTTTGGATTTCTCTCTGCTTTGCCGCGCGGTGAGACCTATCTGATTAGCTCGCCATTAGTTGTCGTCGATCGTGCGGATTGAGATGGCGAGGGAATGTCTATCTTTTAATCCGGTTGCTACCTCGACATCGGGGCGAGGCGGACTTGACCGAAAAATTGCATCGCGATAATTTTCCGCCCCCCGAGCCAAAACTCAGGCGAATTCAGCGTTG
>CALOFE010000028.1:0-4736 GCA_942492455.1 uncultured Planctomycetaceae bacterium
CAAACGCCATCAACCATTGCGATTCAGGCAGAGGATCAGCCGCCGTTGCTTGCCCCACGCGCCCAGCGGCCCGGCAAACTTCCGCAGGAAGAGCTCACACCCGATGAAGAGATCAACGTCAGTATCTATGAACGCGTCAATAAATGCGTGGTGAATATCACGACCAAAACGCCAAACGTTGACCCATTCTTCATGACACAATCCGAATCCGAAGGAGCTGGGTCGGGTAGCGTTCTCAATAAAGAAGGGCACATCCTCACGAACTTTCATGTGATCCAAGATGCCAGCCGCGCGATCGTCACGCTCTACGACGGCAAATCCTACCCCGCTACGCTGGTTGGCGCCGACCCCGTAAATGACGTGGCTGTGATCAAGATCGATGCCCCGCCCGAAACTTTGATCCCCGTCTCATTCGGTGATTCAGGCCGATTAAAAGTCGGGATGCGCGTGATTGCCATCGGGAATCCATTTGGATTAGAGAGGACGCTGACGACCGGGGTCATCTCGAGCTTAAACCGCTCCCTGAGAATCCGGCGTCGCACAATTACCTCGATCATTCAAACCGATGCGGCGATCAATCCAGGAAGTTCCGGCGGACCGCTGTTAGATACCCGCGGCCGGTTGATCGGTATGAATACTGCGATCGCCAGTTCGGTGGGCCAAAGCGCAGGAATCGGTTTCGCAATTCCTTCGAGTTTGATCGAACGCATTATCCCCCAACTGATTATGAACGGCCGCGTGATTCGCGGCGATATTGGCATCAGCCGCGTTTATGAGACCGACGAGGGACTGTTGATTGAAAAACTCGTCCCCAATGGCCCGGCAGATCGTGCCGGCTTGCAAGGACCGAAAATTATTCGCCGGCAAGATGGATTCTTCGTCTTGCAAAAAATCGACCGGTCCGCCGCCGACGTCATCGTCGCCGTCAACGGCAAGAAAACCCCCACGGCCGAAGAGTTTCTAACCATCGTCGAACGTCATAAACCGGGCGAAACTGTGGAACTGACAATCCTCCGCCAAGGCCGGACTGCGCACGTCAAAGTCCAGTTAGGTGGTGATGATCAGGAGAAACGCAACCATTCGATCTGAACTTGGTTTGGTCGGTTGGTTCAGAGTGGCCGGTGGCTAGTGGCCGGTGGCCAGAAAAGAAGGGGGCAGGGGACAGACCGCTTTCGATTCCCGAACCCTCAAGCCTGTCCCCTCAAGCCTCAGGCCTCTGGCTCGCGGCCATTGACAGCGGGCGCACGGGATGTGAAAGTGTGCAAAGTCTGCCGGTTGGGTAAAACTGGTAGTTGTCTCGTTCGTCCGACACCGGAAAGCCAACTCGTGAAGTATCGCCCTTATCTGCTCCGCTCACTGTGGGTCGGCGCTGTTTTGTTGCTGTTGTTTCTTGTTGTGCTATTCGTCTGGCTGGCACTCAGCAGTTTGGGCGATTCCGGCGGTGCGCAGGCTGCCAAAGCGATTACGTTGTCGCTGGCGATCTGTCTCGGGTTTGATCTGATTGGCCTGATCGTCCTGCTCACGCTTGCTGAATTGGAGCGGACCAAGCCCGACGAACCCGCCGACGAAGGGGATTAGTCCCCCTGCGGTTCAGGTGGAGCGGCATCGCCGGCAGATGGCAAATGGGCGGCGAAGATCAAGACCGCCACCGCCATTCCCCAACCGACTGCCATTCCGATTCCACCGGGTGTGCCTTTGAGAAACAGTGCCGGGTAGACGTCGGCCGCCACATGAATCAAAACGGCAGCGACCAAGCTTCGCGTCAACTCGCGGGAAAAACCTAGGATCAATCCGGCATTGGTTGTAAAAAACAGTGCCGACCAATCCAGCGTGAAACGATCGCGCAGCGGATTAAAGGGGTTCAGCCAATGCGCGATCCCAAAGAGCAGGGCGGTAGCCAAGAGTCCAAAGCCGAAACGGACCCGGCCGATGTGGAATCGCCGCACAAAAATGCGATTCCATTCCGCTTGGAAAAAACCACGAAATAACAGCTCTTCTCCGAAGCCCACAAACACGACCTGAAACACGACTGTGCTAAACCAATATCCCGCAATGCGGCTTTGGAGTGCCAGTTGACCGAAGACTGCTTCCAGCAACAATGGGAGCAATGCCAAAGTCGCTCCACTGCACAACCCGATGAGCACGCCTCGCTTGCAGCGTTGACCTGTCAGGCCATATTCGGCCCAACTCCGTTTCAAAGTCAGTGCCGCCCCGATAGCGACGGCGATCATGAGGACGTGCGCCGCGTAATTCCAATACAGCAACTCCGTTTGCCAACGTGCGAAGGACGAAACGTCGATCCATTTCACACACACCACGATTGCCGCAAATACTAAAACCAACGCGGCGGCATGCGCAATGCGGCGTGGGGCAGATGCGATCGCAGAGTCATTGGGCGTGCGATGCATGATGTCCCTATACCATGTTATCGGGAAGTAACATCCGCAAACGGTTAATCCCACGCCAGCGGTTGTTGCCAACTTTCCTTCAGGTCCTGCCACGGCAAATCAATCGCGCCGTAACCACGGATGCCGCGGAACATGACATTGGGGCCATTATTGACGACACCGATTTCTGTCAGCGGCAAGCCCTCAAAAATCGACTCCAATTGCTTCTGGCTATCGGGTGGGACTTCAATCACGAACCGCGTATTGCTTTCCGAGAACAACAACACGATGTCGTCGTCACAGCGTCCTGCTTCGCCCAGTGCGGCCAACCAAATTTCCGCTCCCAATTCGCCGGCGAAACTCATCTCCGCAATCGCCGCTGCTAAGCCCCCTTCGCTGAGGTCGTGGCAACTGCGGATCAGACCCGCATGGATGGCCTGATGCAGGGCACGGAAAATCTTGGGAGCCATGACCGTATCCACCTGCGGCACAGCCCCGCCCTTGACGTCATTGACCAGGCAGTAGTGGCTGCCTCCCAGTTCGTTTTTCGTCGCGCCGACTTGGTACAACACATTGTCCGCTTGTTTGAGGTCCATGCTGACCGACTTGCGGACGTCGTCGGTTTGCCCCAACGCACTGATCAGCAGCGTGCTGGGAATCGCCACCGTTTGTTTGTCGCCCGTTTCGTCGACGAAGGAGAACTCATTGTACAAGCTGTCCTTGCCACTGATGAACGGCGTGCCGTAAGCAACTGCCACGTCGTAACAGGCTAGTGCTGCTCGGACCAAGCTGCCGAGGGTTTCCGGCTTGTCGGTATTGCCCCAACAGAAGTTGTCCAGCACGGCGATCTTTGAGGGATCGGCACCGACGGCGACGCAATTCCGCACCGCTTCGTCAATCGCCGACGCCGCCATCCAGTAGGGATCGATGTCGCCGTAATGCGGGTTCAACCCGCAGGAAATTACTAAGCCTCGCTGGGATTGCAGGTCGGGGCGCACGACAGCTGCATCCGACGGACCATCGTTTTGCACGCCAACGAGCGGCTTGATCACGCTGCCTGCTTGCACCTCGTGATCGTACTGCCGAATCACCCACTCTTTACTACAAACATTCAGCGAGCCGAGAATCTGTTTCAGGTCGTTGTTGTAGTCGACTTTAATGGGCAAGTCCTTGGTGCTGGAGCTTACCGGGACAAAAGTCGCTTCACGGATCACCGGCGGGCGACCGTTGTGGAGGAAGTCCATCGACAAATCCGCCACTTGCTCTCCATCGTATTTGAGCACCAATCGACCGGTGTCTTGGAATTCGCCGATAGCAGTCGCTTCGACTCCTTCGGCGGCGCATAAGTCGTGAAACTTTTGCCAATTCTCCGGCGGCACGGACAGAACCATCCGCTCCTGGGCTTCAGAAATCCAGATCTCGGTGTAAGACAGCCCGGCGTATTTCAGCGGGCGCTTTGTCCAACCAAACTTCCGCTCCCAAACTCCTCACCCATCTCACCAACCGCGCTACTAAAGCCGCCCGCGCCGCAGTCAGTGATGGCCGTGTACAGGCCTTGATCGCGAGCATCGAGAATCACGTCCGCCACCATTTTCTCGGTGATGGGATTTCCAATCTGCACCGCACCGCCAGAGAGCGTTTCGCTATGTTCGGTCAATTCGGCGGAAGAAAATGTCGCGCCATGAATCCCATCGCGTCCTGTCCGTCCCCCAACGGAGACAATCAAATCTCCCGGATAGACCTGTTTGTCCTCTTTGCCGACCGGAATCATCGCCACGTTGCCGCAATAGACGAGCGGATTGCCGAGATAACGTTCGTCGAAATAAACCGCGCCGTTGACCGTTGGAATGCCCATGCGGTTGCCGTAATCGCGCACCCCGGCGACCACTCCCGCGCAACCGCCGCTTGGGATGCAACACCCCCGGCGGCAAGTTCGTCGTAGGAAATATCCGGGGGCGCGAAACAGAAACATCGGTGTTGCACATCGGTTTGGCACCCAGTCCCGTGCCCAGCGGATCGCGAATCACGCCACCGATCCCGGTGTTGGCACCGCCGTACTGTTCCAGCGCGGAGGGATGATTGTGGGTCTCGTTGCCAGACGCCACGTTGTAATGGCGTTTCGACTTTGAATACAGACATGTAAAATCCTCGACCACTCACGGTAAGATGCCGGCGTTGTCCTTGAACACGCTGACGCACCAATCGTCGGCGCCGAGTTCCGCGCGGATGGTTTGCGTCGCTGCGAAGATGGTTTCTTTGAGCATGTTTTCGAAACGTCGTTCGCCGCGTTCGTCTCGATAGGCGATGCGACCGGCCAGCGTTTTGTGGCTGCAATGTTCGCTCCAAGTT
>CALOFE010000029.1:0-67240 GCA_942492455.1 uncultured Planctomycetaceae bacterium
AAGCTTCGGCTGAATGGCCGCCGAAAAACTCGCCGCCAAAGGCGAAGCCGGGGCGAAGCTCGAAGCAGGCCGCTACTACCAGGAAATCCTCGATCACTACAAGACGAGTTCCTGGGTGGAGAAGGCCAAGCAAGGGATGAACCGCGTCAAATAACGCACTGCTGGAGATTCACTAACTTTTGTTGTTCTGTTCAGAAGGAGCTCGATCCGAGGGGGTCTGCCCCGGATGAGCGTCGAAGAAGGAGCTTGTGGGTAATGCTGCTGGAAAAGAGGGTCCTCTTCCTGATCTTGGCCGTTGTGGCCGTATTGGTCTGCGCATGCGCGGGAGCCGCGTTCGCGCAGGACGATGAAGAAGGAGGAGAGGAGATCAACTCGTCGATCTCCGTCGGAGATGTGATCAAGAATGCCGGTCCGATCGGCTGGGTCATCATCTTCGTCTCGATCGTCGCGCTCTCGCTCGCGATCGAACACTTCATCTCGGTTCGCCGCGACAAGCTCGCGCCACCAGAGATCGTCGACCAGGTTCACGACCTGTTCGACCAAGAGAACTACAAAGAGGCGATGGAGCTCTGCGAGGCTGAGCCGAACGTCTTCACGAACGTAGTCGGCGCGGCCCTGCACCGCATGCCGGGTGGTTTCGATGCGATGGAAGCCGCCGTCCAAGAGGTCGGCGAAGAAGAGAGCGTCAAGCTCCACCAGAAGATCAGCTACCTGTCGCTCATCGGCACGATCGCCCCGATGCTCGGGCTGTTCGGGACGGTGTCCGGTATGATCGTGGCGTTTAACATCATTGCGCAGAAGAAGGGTGCAGCAGATCCGGGCGATCTCGCCGTCGGTATTTCGCAAGCACTCGTCACCACGTTCGATGGACTGCTGTCGCCATTCCGACGATGGTCGTGTTCTTCTACTTCCGCAACAAGGCATCGCGATGCTCGTGGTCGAGCTCGCGCGCTCATCGGCGTCGACATGTTCGACAGCTTCCCAGTCCCAACGGCCTGACGGAGGAGTTCCGCGAATGAAGAAGTACAAAGCCGGGCAACGAGCCGAAGGCCGATGTCGATCGACATGACGCCGATGATCGACGTCACGTTTCTTCTGATCGTCTTCTTCATGATCGTGATCGATCTGACCCAGCAAGACTGGTTCAACTCCAGTGCCCAAGGCCGAACACGGCACCGAGGACAAGAATCCGGAGAAGAACCGCCAGACGGTAAACGTCACCTGGGATCCAGAGCAGCGCGTGAGTGAGATCTGGGTCAAGCGTAGCCTCATGGACCTGCAGGCGCTTGCTCAGTACCTCTATCCGATCGCGCGATCGAAGATCAATCCGAAGACGAAGTTCTCCGAGATCCCGATCTTGATCCGTTGCGACAAGGAAGCCCCTTTCCGCAAGGTTCAGGAGATCATGCAAGTATGCGCCTCGCCCGACATCCAGATCTACAAAGTGATGCTCGCGGCCAAAGACGTATCGGTGAAGGATTAGGGAAGGAGCGCGACGATGGCCTCTTCAAACGATCGTGCGATGAAGCGCGAAGTGAAGATGGAGTTCACGCCGATGATCGACGTGGTCTTCCTCCTTCTCATCTTCTTCATGTGCACGCTGAAGTTTAAAATCCTCGAGAGTAAGATCGCGACCTACTTGCCTACGGACAAGGGGTTGAATACGAACTTCGAGGAGCTGGAGCCGGTGGAGAAGATCCGCATCCAGCTGAGCCTCCGTGGTGCGCAGTGCATCTGCTATATCAACGGCAGAGCGATGGGTGTAATGCCCGGGGCGGCACCCGCCGCGTACAAGCGCATCATGGAACTCAAGAACGCCTCCGACAAGAGCCCCGCCGAGATCAACCCAGATCCGAAGGTGCAGCACAAATACGTCATCGATATTCTCGATGAGTGCATGCGCGCGAATCTGACGGAGATCACGTTCACGGGCGCATTGCCGGAGCTCAAGAAGCGCACGTCGTAAGACCGACGCTTCAAGAAAGCAGCGAGGAAGCGGAGGACCCGACCGGGTCCTCCGCTTTTTTTTGCCGGCGCTCTTTTGTAGCGGCGCTCTTGTGCCCGCCCCGACGCTCGGCGAAGGAGCCACTCGCCTGCGAAACGCATCGCGACGTCGCCGCGCGGCGGCTTCGATTCAGCTCGTGGCTTCGGCGCGTTGCCGGTGCCGTCCCCGTCGAATACACTCGACACGATGAACATGCCGGCCCTGCGCGCGACGCTCGCGCTCCTCCCCTCCATCGCGGCGCTGACCGCGCTGATCGTCCTCACGCGCCCCGCCGCACCAGCGGCTGCGCCGGCGCTGACAGAGGTCCCTCCCCACTCGTGGGCACGCCCTTCCCGCCTGCGCTCTCCACCACGCCGCTCGCGAACGCGCCACGCACGTCGGCCGCCGCGCCGAGCGTCGTCTTCATCACGCTGGACACGACGCGCGCCGACGCGCTCGGCTGCTACGAGGCTGCCGAACGACCCACGCCGAATCTCGATCGGCTCGCCAAGCGCGGGGTCCGCTTTAATCTGTGGCTAAAAAATATTGTCATTTTGTTTGCGACTCCGCTGCGCCGTGTGAATCCGTGGCTAAAAAACCACTCCAATTAAGATAACCACACGTCTCAAAACCGCCTCCCAAGCTGGTCTTGCCCCATCAACGGCTTCGCGATATTCTCCCCGCCACTAATCCCCTCGCGGGAGATGGTGTTGCTGTGGTGATGCGTTTGTCCGCATCGGTTGCCGGCAACTCCACCCCAGCAAAAAATCGTCTCTCAATTCTCTCGCGATCACTTCCCAGCATTTATTACGGAGCTCGGCCATCATGAGTATGGTCTCCCGTTCGCGCCTGACGCGTTCTCGCCGGTTCGCTTGTGTCGCCCTCGTTGTCTTTGCAGGTTGCAATGCGATGAATGGCACAATGAATAACGAAGTCGGTAAGAATTATTATAAGGCCGGCAATTATACGATGGCCAAGGATGAGTTTCAGCGGGCCGTGATCAATGATCCGGACAACGCCGACTACATCCACAATCTCGCCGCCGCTCACAAAAAACAGGGCCAGGTCAGCGAAGCGGAGCGGCTGTACCGGCATGCGATCACCGTGAACCCCGAACATCAACCGTCGTATCACAGCTTGGCGCTGCTGCTCAACGAACAGGGCCGCCAAGGTGAAACACTTTCCATGCTGCAAGCCTGGAAGGAAACCCAGCCGTACAACACCGAGCCGTATATCGAACTCGCTTGGATGAACCGCGAACAAGGTAATCTGGCTGAGTCGGAACAATTGCTAACGCAGGCGCTGCGGATCCGTCCCAACGATCCGATCGCTTCGGCACAGTTGGGACAGGTCTACGAAGACACCGGACAAAAAGATCGGGCGTTGGCGATGTATCAGCGTTCGCGATTCTCACAATGGAACCAACCCCAGGTCGAATCACGGATGACGGCTCTGATGCGCGAGAACCCGCAAATCAGCTCCATCGGATCGGCCGTCTATGCACCCACCCCCTGGACAACAGCGCAAAACGGTTACCCGCAACAACAAATGGCCAATTATCCGCTGCCGAACTACGCCGCAGCGACGGCCAGTGTGCCCCAAGCGGTGATCACCGAACGGCCGATTGCACCAGTTGCTGACCCCAATATGCAAATCGGCGCGCCGATTCCTGGAAATGGCGGGACGCAAATCAGCAGCGGCGAGGCGTTCGTACAGCCGTTTTAGGGGGCCACCCCCAGATGATTTTGCCGCTTTGTGTGCAAGTTTGCGATTTCCGCGCTGCTAGCGGTTTCGTGACCCTTGGCGCTACGCCTGTCTCCACTAAGCTAGTGTGAGAGGCGTATGGCGCGCGGTCGGACGTCGAATTTCGGCGGACCCTGACACGACCAAGCGCGGGTTCGTCGTGTAGATCTGCAGAAATCCGGGGGCCACTGCTGGATTGTCCAGCACTGTTTCGCCGGGTGGGCGGTTTTGCACCGGCGGACAAGCCGCTAATGGCACCCTTTTTCGACGGACTGCTAGTTCACCGGGTCGATCTGCAGGAAACGGTACCCGCTATTTCGATGGCGAATGTGTGCTGAGCAATCATTTTTGGGAATCGGATAATGTTTAGAGTATTGATCACCGACAATCTGTCCCCGGCTGGGATGGAAGTTTTAAAAAATCTGCCAGGTATCGAGGTGGATGTCCGTCAGGGGCTTTCGCCCGAAGAGGTCCGCGAGGCGCTCAAAGAGGCGGACGGCATTATTATTCGTAGTGCGACGAAACTGACGCCGGAATTGCTCAAGGACCAGCCGCGACTCAAAGTGGTCGTTCGCGCCGGTGTGGGCGTCGATAACATCAACCTGCCGGCCGCCACCCGCGAGGGAATTGTGGTGATGAATACCCCGGCGGGCAATACGACCAGCACGGCCGAACATACCGTGGCGATGATGATGGCCCTGTCGCGAAACATCGCCCCCGCCGCAGCCAGCATGAGCGCCGGACGTTGGGACCGCAAACTGTACACCGGGACGCAGCTCTCGGGTAAGACGTTGGGCATCGTCGGTCTGGGGCGGATCGGTTTGTCGGTCGCCAAGCGTGCCCAAGGGTTGGAGATGAAGATTGTCGGCTACGACCCGTTTTTGTCTGCCGAGCGGGCAGCCGAATTGGGGATCGAGCTACATCGAGATATCGACGATCTGGTTCCGCTGTGCGATTACCTAACAGTGCACACGCCGCTGACGGATGAAACGCGAGGCATCATCAATGCCGAGCGTCTGGCCAAAATGCGCAAAGGCGTACGGATCATCAACTGCGCCCGCGGCGGAATCGTCGACGAGAATGATCTGGCTGATGCGATCGAAGCAGGGCAGGTGGGCGGAGCAGCATTGGACGTGTTTACATCCGAACCTCCCACCGACGACCGCTTGGTGAAGCTGCCGCAAGTACTCAGCACGCCGCACCTGGGAGCTTCGACAGAAGAAGCCCAAGAACTGGTGGCGGTGGAAGCGGCCGAATTGATCAGCGGGTTTTTGCTGCGAAATGAAATTCGCCATGCCGTGAATTTGGCGCCGGTCTCGGCAGCCGAGATGGCCGAGATTCGTACGTACCTCGACCTCAGCCGTCGTCTGGGATTGCTGTTAGCGCAGCATCCGAAGGCAGGGGGAATTAAGAGTGCCCGCATTATGTATCGCGGCGAGGTGGCGGCGAAAAATACAAAACTAATCACCGCCAGCTTTACCTCAGGGCTACTCGAGGCGGCGATGGATGATAACGTGAATATCGTCAACGCTGAGTTGATGGCCAAAGAGCGGGGGATTGAGATCACCGAGTCGAGTTCCTCCGAAATCGGCGATTTCTCGACACTGATTCAGGCGACGATCGATACGGATAACGGCGAACCGACCGCTGCCGGGACAGTCTTCGGCAAGCAATTTTTGCGTCTGGTCCGGTTGGGAACCTTTTCGCTGGATGCCTATCTGGATGGGCTGATGTTGATTTTCCGGCACCGCGACGTGCCCGGTTTGATTGGCTACATTGGCACCATGTTCGGCGAACATGGCGTGAATATCGCACACATGTCTCTAGGACGCGAGAATGATGAACAGGGAGGCAACGCGATTGCGGTGCTGAATCTGGATAACGCCCCCACGCAAGAGGTCATCGCCGAAATCTGTGCGCATCCCGATGTGACAAGCGTCGAGTTGGTCAAACTCCCCGCTGCCGGCGCCCCGCTGCCTTGGCTGGATCGCGGTTGATCCGGCTACGCAACAAGCGGACCGCACTGCAACGCACCATCCCACGATTTATGTCAGTCTGATGGTGGCTGGGGACGAGCAGTAGCTCGCCCCCAGGTCGTTTGACTCCACTGCGCCTAACTTATTCGCCCAACTCACTGGGGGCGGATTTTGTCCGTCCCCCGCCACCCGGAACGAAAATGTTCCGGCATGCTGCCTGGGCCATTTTTAATCGCGGACTTCAAAAATCACTTCGACCTCGACAGCGATGTTGAAGGGGAGTGAGCCCATGCCGACGGCGCTGCGGGCGCCGCGGCCTTTTTCGCCGAAGACTTCGACCATCAAGTCGCTAAATCCGTTGATCACTTTGGGGTGATGCCGAAAATCGGCGGTGGCATTCACCATACCTAGTGCTTTGACCAAACGCTCCACCCGGTCGAGCGAGCCCAGGTAGTTCTTGATGGTCGACAAAATGCAAAGTCCCACGAGCCGGGCAGCTTCGTTGCCTTGCTCTTCGGTGAGATCATCCCCCACCCGCCCTTGGATCTGCTTGCCATCGGCGTGCAAAGGACCGTGTCCGGAGACGTAAATCAAGTTGCCGACCTGGACCACCGGCATATAGGTTCCGGCGGGGACTTGGGGGGCGGGAAGTTCGAGTCCGAGTTCTTGAATTTTTGCGTCGGCGCTCATGGTGGCGATAGTCCTTCAGTTGTGGGAGTCATTGCTAAGTCGTTTCAAAACCCTCTGACGTGTTCCGCTGACACTGATTTTCAAGATGCCGGAACAAACGCGACTAGGTTTTGAAATGGGTACTAGTACATCGTTAAATTTAAGAACAAGGGTGCCACTGGCTTTGCCAGTGTTTTGCGAGTTTCGCGCACATTTGAAATTGCACTGGCAAAGCCAGTGGCACCCAAATCTCAATAAAAATCTTGGCAAACCACGATCCGGGCGAAATGGGCTCGCCGGGAAGAGGATTTGACTTTCAAGATAGACGTCTCGCGTGCTGTTGCCAAATGCCAGGGCGGTTTTTTGGTCTGGTCTCTCAATAATCGCCCCTCCAAAACGGCTGTCGACGCAGATTGTGGATTTCGCTATGCTCCCCAACCGTTTTGCCGCATCGAACCGGCAGAAATTGCCGGTTGGTTGTTGTGAATGCTGTTTTTACCGAAAAAATTGCCGAATTCAGCGGTGGCCCCCCGATACATTCGACCCTTTGGCGTGTTTATTGCGGGTTGTGTCACACTCAATTGCATAATTGCAATTGGTCGATTGATTGCAGTGAAGATGCGAAATGATTTCGCATTGGATTAGGCCAAATCACCGCGCTGCCAATTGTTGAGTCAGCGTGGATCCATGGAGGGAACTATCATGCCTCGCCTATATAAGTCGTTTTGCTATTTCGTTGGCTGCGTTTTCGTGGTGCCCTTATTTGCCGGGTGCCGCAGTATGAATCATACCGGAAACGGTGCGCTGGTCGGTACCGGTATCGGAGCCACCACCGGTGCGATCATCGGCCACCAGTCCGGACACGGCGAAGGAGGCGCGCTGATCGGTGCTGCTGCCGGAGCGCTGGGTGGGGCCTTGGTCGGCAATGCACAACAGATGTCTGAAGAACGAGACGCTGCTGTTGTTGCTGCTCAGCAAGCTGAATGGGCGCCGCCATGCCGATGCTCAAGCCGTGACCAATCAAGACGTGGTTCGTATGGCGCGCGGCGGATTGTCGGAGGAGGTAATTGCCGGCACAATTCGCAGTCGCGGGGGACGTTTTGACCTTTCTCCCGACGCGCTGATCGTACTCAAATCCGAAGGCGTCGGGGATGGCGTGATTCAAGCCATGCAAACCAGCGGCGGGCCGCAATACGTTGCCGGTGCGACAACCGTGGCCCCTCCGACGGTGATGACCGTCCCCGGTCCCCCGTCTACGGTGTATGTCACACCGCGTCCCTCGGCGCAGATTGTGATTGCCCCGCGGCGCTGGCACCGCCGTCCGCGGCTGCACCGCCACCATTGGTAAAGGCAAGTTGACAAACATTTTATTGTATGGGTATGTCGTAACTGGTTTTGGTTGAATGGTTTACGGATATTGGTGTGGCCTCGGGAAATTCTGGGAAACACCCAATTTTTACGTAACTTTTACAAAACGATGACACTGCAAAACGCGTATTTGCTTAGAATTCTCCAACTCGGTTTGGACACCGAACAATGTCCGTCATTCCGATGGACATGCCGATCGTAAATAGCAACGAACTGCTGGATGCAGTTGAGACAGGCCGTGCAATTGCCGGTCATGAAATTCGGGAGAGGGAAACAAGCCTCTTTCGCGCGATTGGCAAACTTTCGCAAGTAATAGCTGACAACATAAGGGGAGCAGTCTAGTGTCGCCACAAGCCACGCAAACCAAAGCGCCTACACAAACGCCTACGCGTAATCATAAATTAGACCGTCACACGAACAATTCTCCCGCGCCGCGCCCCGAGCGATCGCGAACGGAGGAGCGTCAAGCGGGAAAACGCCGCCAAATGCTGGAAGGTACGCCGAGTACGTTCCGGTTTCGCGATCAATTTCCCAACGGCATCAATTGGGTGACCACCGGCTGGATGACGGTCATGCACGTCGGCGCCGTAGCTGCCCTGTGGTATGTCAGTTGGCAAGCCATGGTGGCGTTCTTCATTCTGCACTACATCACCGCCTGTTGGGGCATTACGCTGGGTTACCACCGGCTGCTGACCCACGGAAGCATGGTTGTTTCCCGGCCGGTTCGATATTTCTTTTCGCTGTGTGGAACACTTTCCGCCGAAGGTAGCCCGCTGTTTTGGGTCGCCAACCATCGCAAGCACCATGTGCTTTCCGACCATGAAGGGGATCCGCACTCCCCCAACCAGGGATTCTGGTGGTCGCACATGCTGTGGTTCCAACCCAAAGATACCGCCGAACAGGAATTGGAGTTGTTCAAACGCTGGGCGCCGGATATGTACAACGATCCGGTGCAACGCTTCCTGCACAAGACCTTTATCCTGTATCCGATTTTACTTGGATTCGGGCTGTTCGCGATTGGCCAATGGGCCGTCGGTGGACTGGGAATCTCCTTCGTGCTGTGGGGACTCTGTGCCCGCATGGTTGTCTGCTACCACTGCACATGGTTTGTGAATTCTGCCACGCACGTCTGGGGTTATCGCAATTACGAATCCAGTGATCGCTCACGCAACCTGTGGTGGGTCGCCCTGTTGTCCTATGGCGAAGGTTGGCACAACAACCACCACGCCCATCAACGTCTGGCAAAGCACGGCCACCGTTGGTACGAAATTGACGTCACCTACCGCACGATCTGGGTGTTGGAAAAACTTGGCTTGGCCACAAACGTCCAAGACAAGTTGCCCAAACTCGGACCACTGGCCGATGGCCCGGCCAAGCTCAACTAGCAGCGCCGGCCCCTGTTCGACCTTTGTGCAAAATGCTTGCGAGGCTACTGTCCGAGTGCGGAACTTACGACCGCCTGCAGTGCCTCGCTCGGTGTGCCGGTTAATTGTGTGACATCCAGTCGCGGCACGACGGGCAATTCGTCCCATGCCGCGCCACTTTCTTCCCCAAGACTGTCCCCCGCGCCCAGCCAAGCAATGAGGGCCGGGGCCGGGTTGGGGGGAATGGTCTCATGGAAGACCGCATCGGCGAATTGCTTTTGTAGCATCTCGCAGAGCTCGCTGCGTTGTTTCTGGCTTCCTCCGCAGATCGCGATATCGAGCGGCCGCGACAAGAGTCGTTGCCGCAATTCAGCCACGGTCACGCCTTTGACCGGATGCACAATATCCGCCGCGATTTCTGTGAGCGGATCCAGTACAAAGCGTCGGTACCAACAGGCAGGGTGCGGCAGGATCAACCGAGGCTCGTCGCAGACCAAGTCGCCATAAAAAATGATGTCGATGTCGAGGGTCCGTGGTCCCCAGTGTTTTTCACGGGTCCGGCCATGTCGCAATTCGGTGGCCTGCAGCAAATCGAGTAGCTCGAGCGGGGCTAGACTGGTCTCAATTTCTGCAGCCGCATTGAGAAACGCATCTCCAGCATCTTCGCCGACGGCGGCGGTTGTGTGGGAGTTGCTGACTTGGCCTACGGAAACGGCTGGCTCGGAATTCAATTCCTCGAGACAGCGAGCAAAAGTCTCAGCGACGGTACCAGCATTTCCGCCCAGCGCCAGAAAGCATTGCGGCATAAGAGGTTTTCATTCGTGATCCGTCGTCAGAATTGCGACAGTCACGAGGGCCTTCCGTGGAACTCGAAGTAGGAAACGATTACAGCTGAGCTGCGATTCCACCCCAGAGGCCTCCGGTTCCCACGCCAAACGTGGAGATGGCGGAGATCGCGGATAAGAGAATCAGGCCCAACATCACCGCATATTCTACAGCGGTTGTGGCGTCTTCGTCGAGCAAAAATTGTTTGATCGCGTTCATATTGACTTCCCTACCTATCAAGAGCCGCCCTAGTGAGACGAGCGACTGTCCCTTGGTTTCCAAGTTGAACAAGGGGGTAATAAAACACTAGGTTGTAGAAATCCGTCCGTCAAATCAAAATTTGCGGAAAGTAGCGAAAGAATCGGGGCCTGTTTCGCTTCGGCAACACGCCAGGATGACTCCTGGAGCGGTGTTGCCTGGGTTGCTGCCGAAATACGACAGTTTCGGTCAATGTCACTGGAGAAATTGTTCCGATCCTGCGAAAATGAAAAAACGTCGTGATCGACGCGGGGCAGACGGAGACGATTCGCGATGTCGCAATCGACCAAGCTGCGTAACCCGCATCACGTTTACCAGTGAAAACCCGGGAGGAAGTTGTTTATGGCCAAAGAAGAGGCCATCGAAGTTGAAGGTGTAGTCACCGAAGCATTGGCCAATACGCAATTTCGCGTTGAGTTGGAAAATGGGCATATGGTTCTGGCCCACGTTGCCGGGAAAATGCGCAAGCACTTTATCCGTATTGTCCCAGGCGACCGTGTCGTCGTTGAAGTCTCGCCTTATGACCTCAACCGTGGACGCATTGTCTTTCGCGAGCGCTAACGCGATTGGTTCGCCACAACCGGATTCCCCAATTCCGGCTCTGCCATGCTGATTGTGGGCCTACGGTCCGCCTATTCTGTCGCAAAGCCTGATGACACGTCGCATGGAGGAGACCCTACCCGTGCCTGATGAGAGAGCGTCTGCGCCTGAGTCATTGGTCGATCCATCCGATTTGCCGTTCGTGCAACTCTTCACCGACGGCGCTTGTCGCGGCAATCCCGGACCGGGGGGATGGGCATTTATTCTGCGGTATCCCGCTACGGGAGCCGAAAAAGAAGCCTCCGGCGGCGCGCCCGATACCACGAACAACAAAATGGAATTGCAGGCCGTTCTCTCCGGACTATCCGCCCTGAAACGGACCAGTCGCGTCGAGGTGATTACCGATAGCACCTACGTCGCCAAGGGGTGCAGCGAATGGATGCCCAAGTGGAAAGCCAACGGCTGGAAACGTCGGGAAGGCAAGTCGCTCAAGCCGGTCAAGAACGAAGACCTCTGGCGGGAAATGGACGCATTGCTGGCCAAGCACACCGTCGGATTCCAAGTCGTCAAAGGCCACGCCGGACATCCCGAAAACGAACGTTGCGATGAACTCGCCGTAGAAGCCGCCGAACAGTATCGTTAATAAGCGGTCTCCGGGAGGGCGAAGCTCCCGCTGAGCCGCATCGGTACAAAGAGCAGGGCCCGGCCAAGGTTTAAGTGCGCGAGATCGCGGATTGATCGTGCGCGGCTCGGCAGGAGCCTCGCCCTCCCGGATCGCCTGCTTCGAAAACCACAGCGACCAACGGGAGCAGCCCATCCATAACAGAGCGGCAGCTCTCACCCAGCGGCCGTGCCGCCTATGCGGTCTTTGCCGACCCAGGGGCGTAGGACTTCGGGGATGATGATGGAGCCGTCTGCTTGCTGGTAGTTTTCCCAGATGGCGATCAAGGCCCGTGTCACGGCGACGGCGGTGCCGTTGAGCGTGTGGGCGATTTGCGTCCCTTTGGTATCCTGTGATTTATAACGGATGGCCAAACGGCGGGCTTGGTAGTCGGTGCAGTTGGAGGCTGAGGTGACTTCGCCGAACGTTCCAGCTTCACCCCGTCCCGGCATCCAGGCTTCCAGATCGTATTTGCGATACGCCGGTCCGCCTAGATCTCCCGTAGCGGTATCGACCACCTGATAGGGAATGCCCAGGGATTGGAACATATCCTCTTCGATCGCCACAATCTCATCGTGGATCGCGTCGGATTGATCTGGTCCGGAGACCACGAACATCTCGACTTTGGTGAACTGATGCACGCGGTAGATGCCGCGCGTCGCTGCGCCGTGAGCGCCCGCTTCGGTCCGGAAGCAGTGAGAAAGTCCCGCCACTTTGATCGGTAACTTTGCTGTGTCCAGAATCTGGTCTTTGAACATGCCCCCCAGCGTGATCTCAGCTGTCGCGACCAGGCTCAGGTCGGTCTTCTCCACAGAATAAATCTGTGCCTCCGGTCCGCGCGGGATGAATCCAATGCCTTCCAGCACCGTATCGCGCGCCAAGTCGGGCGTTGTGTGCAGTGTGAAACCGGCGGCGGCGACTTTCTGCATGGCGAATTGGATGAGCGCCATTTCCATCAGCACGGCTTCGTTTTTCAGATAGTAAAAACCGTGTCCGGCGACGCGTGAACCTGCTTCCAAGTCGATCAGGTCATGCTTCTCCGCCAGTTCGACATGACTCAACGGGGGAAAGTCGAATTTGGGGATTTCGCCAACTTGCCGCACGATCCGATTGGCGTCGTCGTCGTTGCCGACCGGCGCATCGGGGTGCGTCATGTTGGGGACCAGTGATTGTGCGCTGTACAGTTCGGCTTCCAGGTCTCGGAGTTCCGCTTCGTTGGCGGAAATTTTCTGCTTGAGTTCCTTACCGTGAGCGATCAAGGCCTGTTTTTTTGCCGCGTCGGACTCCTGGGGAATCTTGCTGGAGGACTCCTTGTGCTCGTGCCGCAGTTTGTCGCCGCCGGAAATCAGTTCACCCCGCTGCTGCCGCAGTTGGACGATCTTATCAATGTCCGCAGCCACACCACGGTCGCGGCAGTTTTGGGCGACTTCGTCGGCATGATCACAAATGAATTGCAGGTCCAACATCAGAAGAGACTCTTTCTTCGCGTAATTGTTTGTCCGTCAGTTTCGTAGGGCAGGCTCCCGCCTGCCGTTTTGGAAATCATTCCCTGTTGTAACGCACGGCAGGCGGGAGCCTGCCCTACGCTTGATTGTGTATTAGCAGCCCGTTGAAAACCAAAAACATCCAGGAGTTGGGTGCCACTGCTGGCTTGCCCAGCAGTGTTTTGCCGGTCACACGTTCTGCACTGGCGGACAAGCCGCCAGTGGCACCCATGCTCAACGTGCTGCTGGAGCTTGTTGAGTTGGGTGATTTTAATTACTGCATAGGAAGGTGCGTCGTGACGCACCCTACGAATAAGGCTGGTTATTTTTCTGCTAAGTAGTGTAATAAGTGGGCGCTGGCGCGGGTGCCGCGGTGGAAATCTTGGAGGCTAAAATGTTCGTTGGGGCTGTGCAAATTGTCAGTGTTTTGCCCCCATCCTAACAGCAGTGTATCGATTCCCAGAATCTCCCGAAAGGATGCCACGACCGGGATGGAACCCCCTTCGCGAATCAAGACCGGCGGCGTACCAAAGGCGTCGTCGATCGCGCGGCTGGCGGCGGCGGCGTATGGTCCGCTCATATCGACCACCATGCCGTTGCCCCCATGTTGGTCGGTGAATTCCAACACCACACCCGCCGGACAGAGCGACTGTAAATGCGATTTGAGCGCCGCAGCCACCGATTGGGGATTTTGATCCGGGACGAGGCGACAGGTGATTTTGGCGGTGGCGAACGAGGGGATGATCGTTTTCGGGCCTTCTCCCTGATAGCCCCCGTAAAACCCATTGATTTCACACGTCGGACGAGCCCAGCGGCGTTCGAGCGTGGTGAAACCTTCTTCGCCAAATGTCTCCTGTACGCCGATTTTCTCTAAGAAAGAGGCTTCATCAAACGGAAGGTTCGCGAATTGTTTGCGTTCCCCGTCGGTCAGCGGAATCACACCGTCGTAAAACCCGGGAATCGTGACCCGGCCGTTTTCGTCGACGAGCGACCCCACCATTTTCGCCAAGGCATTGACCGGATTGGCAATCGCGCCGCCGAAGACGCCGCTATGCAGGTCTTGCTTCGGTCCCCGCAGCGTTACCTCACAAGCCATGATGCCCCGCAGTCCGTAGGTGATGGCCGGCATGCCGGGACCATATTGGCTGGTGTCGCTGACGACAGCCACATCGGCGGCAAGATCCTCTTTGCGGGTCTCCAAAAAATGATCGAGGTTGTTGCTGCCGACCTCTTCTTCTCCTTCGATAATCACCTTCACGTTGACCGGCGGGGCGTCTTGGGTCTTGGTCCAGGCTTCGATCGATTTGAGATGCGTGTACAGTTGTCCTTTGTTGTCGGTTGCGCCGCGCGCATAGAGATTTCCGTCGCGCTCGTGCGGATCGAAAGCGGGTGTGATCCAATCCTCCAGCGGATCGGGGGGCTGCACGTCGTAATGTCCGTAGACCAAAACGGTGGGAACATCCTCGGAGACGATGCGCGAGCCGTAGACAATCGGAAAACCGGCTGTCTCAACAACTTCGACATTCAATCCGGCGTCGACCATTTGAGCGCGAACAAACTCAGCTGCTTTCGTCATTTCCGCCGCAAAGGCCGAATCGGCACTGACGCTGGCAATCCGCAGAAAATCCTTCAATTGCTCGACATTGCGCTCGGCATGTTCGGTGAGATACTGATCGACCGATTCCAGGGCATTCATCCGTGGGCGTCCTTCGGGTAGGGAGAATCGAATAAAACAGGCGCGCTGATCTTAACACGAAACGACTCGTTTTGAAGCCGGTTTTGCCGCAACTATTCGCTGGTTGACGACCCACTGGCCGGTGTGGTGGGGACCAGGGAGGCCAGTGTGGCCTGAGCGGCGAGTTTTCGTTGTGTGTCGCGGAGACGTTCCAGCATCGAGCAGCGTCGGCCGTCGCCGGTACTGTCGGCCATTTCAAAGCCGACGTTTATGAGTTGATCGGCGGAGATCAGTTCCGGGGGTTGCGCCAGGGTGACCGTTTGTTTGTCGTGATCCAAATAATGCAACATACTTGCGTCGACCAAGCGGTCGAAGATTTGGGAAACCACCGACGCGGGCAGCGAGGCTTCGTCCGCGATCTTGTGCACGGATGTTTGCTGACTTTGATTGAACCGTCCGGTCACGATTTCCATCACTGTCAACACGGCAGCGGGATCGATCAATCCAACCGATTCGCGTTTGCGTTCGATTTCATCGAGCCGTCGACCGTGCAGCATTTGCAATGCGGCGCTGACCTGCAAGCCGAACAAGACCCCCAACCACATTAAATAGACCCAAAACATGAAGAGCGGCACCAGCCCCAGTGAGCCGTACAAATGGCTGATTGTAAACGCGTTGGCCAGATAAGCCCCCATGGTCCGTTTGCCGACTTCCAGCATCAACACCGTGACCAAGGCGCCGATTGCCGCCGGTTTGCCGGCGACTTCTGTGTTGGGGACGAGCGTATAGACTCCGAACATGAATAACCATTCGATGAGCACCACCCACAAGAATCCGCCGATATCGATCAGCCATTGCCAACGGCTGCGCGGCGGGGACGCGGCCTTTGTTTTTCCGTCGGGTTGTGCGGCGGCGGTTGCCGTGTTGGTAGGTTTCGTCTCAAGCAACTTCGCGGCTTGTTCCTCCTCCAGGGCGGTTTCGGCAACGGCTTTGGCGGCATTGGAATCTAAGAGCGTGTCGATTTGTCCGTCGAGGTAGACCGCTAAGCCCAAGGCAGCGGGGCTGATCGTGAGGATGAACCAATACAACGGCACGCGCCGCACCCAGGACCGCCCTTCGGGCGCGCGATAGATGGTATTGAAACTGTTTTCGATGGTGACCATCAGACTGATTGCCGAGTAGATGATCAGCGCCAACCCCACCCAACCCACAGCTGCCAAATTGATTTCAGCGGCTTTTTCAATCAGAGCGATGATCCATTCTTTGAGGTTGATGCTATCCACAGCCTCGCCGTTCGGTCCGGCGTTCCGATCAACAACATGGATCTCAGCCAGGCCGATTTCATCCAGAAAGCTTTCGATCTGAACTTGAAAATCGGGAATACCAATAATGGCGCGGACCAGGATCGTGGCCACAATTAACACCGGCAACATGCCGAACAACACGCGATAAGCGAGCGCGGCCGCCATTTGCGGGGCACGGTCGTGTCGCAATTGCCGTGCGCCAAACCGCGATAAGTCGTAAGTGAACAACGCAGCTCGTTGCCAACGATCCAATTCACTCCGCGGCTGCGTGACAACACGCTTCAACCAGAGCAGGGCGTATTGAATGAATTGGCGGATCTTCTCAATCATCGCTTTCCGACTCCAGTGTGTTTTTCGTGTTCGGAAAACCTGCGGCCGTGAGGGTACCGCACCGTCGTAACGGCAAGTCTTCCACACCAGCGCGAACAAGCACACCCAATCCCATGCGACCAGTCCCGTTTACGGGACTTTTCCCGGTGTATGTGGGAAACACCGGTCAACCGGCGTCATTTCACACGAAATTTGCGAGTCACTTTTCTTCGCCTAATTCGCTATTGATCACGTCGATCATCTCCCGCAACCGTCCGATGCCGTGCCGGTCGAAACGAAATACCAATCGCGGTAAATCGAGGAGATGTTCTTCATCCATCTCCCACTTTAGCACGTCCGACTTCTCAATGCGGCCCTTTTCTACGATGTCGCTAAACTCATCGTTGAGGCGTTCGACGAACGCGTCGCTCGGCTCTTTGTGCAGTCGTAGTACAAGTTTGTCCCGCACATAGCGCATGCTGTTGTACACGCTATAAAAACTGAGGATCTCCTCGACCGCTTCGTTGACATCGTCGGTGACCAGAAACAGCGACATGTCGGCCGGAGAAATCAACTCGCGGGCAAGCAGTTGTTCGGAGATAAATTCCAGCCAAGCTTTCCAATAGATGCCCCCCGGTTCGTCGATGAACACGATCGGCATCATGTCCCGTTTTCCGGTCTGCACGAGCGTGAGCGTTTCGAACCCCTCGTCTTGTGTGCCGAAGCCGCCGGGGAACAGGGCGATGGCGTGTACTTCTTTGACGAACAGCAATTTGCGGGTGAAGAAATACTTGAGGTGCACCAGTTTTTCGTCGTCGTTAATCACATAGTTGGCATCCTGCTCGAAAGGGAGCATGATGTTGACCCCCATCGACATCTCTTTGCCCGCGCCGACGTGCCCGGCTTCCATGATTCCGCCGCCGGCACCGGTCAACGCCATCCAACCTTCGGCCGCCATCAGTCGACCAAATTCGGCCGCCTGTTTATATTCCTCGTGCTCGGCCTGTGTCCGCGCTGATCCGAAGATCGTCACCTTGCGGTGCTTGCGATAGGGGGTGAACACCTTAAACGCATAACGCAGTTCCCGCAGGGCGCGGCTGAGCAGTTTTAGGTCGCCGCGCGTCGCTTTATCCCGGGCAAGTTTGTCAGCGGTCTCTTTGATCTCGTCAATCAACTCTTGGTTCTCGACTTGATCACCGAAGTGTTCGGTCGGTAACACGTTGGCTTCAGAGAGGTTCGGATCCGCACGCTTCAATCGTCGCTTCGTCATGTTCGTCTCCCGGGTACGGGGTCACTCCATTTTATCGGATCGGCATTATAGTGGGTGAAGCGGCGTCGGGGGCAAGGGAGAAAATCGTGAGCGGAGCAAACGCTTCTCCGCTTGATGAAAATGTAATAAACGCATGAAACAGCGGCTGACTCCCATCTTCCACGTCTGGAAGACGTCAGATGGGCATCGGGGTAAGCGGCAACTTTGCGCCATAATTCGCGTGATACCGATACAACTGGACCTGGAATGTCGCGCTTGTTGAACAAATTGCCAGTCTGTTGTCGTTTCGCAACATATGTTTTAGCAGGAAATTCGCAAGCTTGATTGGATGTGCGTTGTACGGAGAGATATGGCCCTTGCTACCACCAGATGCCAACCAGTCTGCTGAACATCCCGCGGCTGAGCGTGCGCGGCTCGTTATTGACAATCAACTACAAAGGCTGCTCCCGTCTCACAGTGAGCGATTGGCCTCCAAACTGCGAGCTGCCTGCCGCCGTTGGTTGGATAAGTTGGTACGGCGAACCCCGCGCGATCTGCCGCGTCGGCCCGATTCCCAGTTTCAGGATCGCCTCCTTGCCGATTTGGCTGCTCAAGACAAATTCGAGTCCGCAATACGCTTGTTGTTGCGAAGACTGATTCCCAATCCACAACTGGCATTCGCTGCTGTGGTTGAATCGGCGGAAATCGACGACCAACCGATCCGCAGCCGCGCATTGTGCGAGGATTCTCGCCGGACGCTTGTTGTCGGCGACGACTTGCGCGAAGAATTGACCTTTCAACCCAGTTTGATACTTGCCGGAAGAGAATTGCGTGATCACGCGATTTTTCAAAACCTGGCCATTGAAGATCGGCGCAAGGTCGAACAGCTGTATTTGCTCCGCCTGGGTGACGCCTGCGGGGAATTTGATGTGTTGATCACATCCGCACTATTTCCGATCGATCTGTCGGCATCCGAGAATTTAAAGTTTACGGAAAATGTTGTGGCGATGTTGTCGGAACTCTGGACCGCAAACCGAGCTTCTCGCACACGACGAGCGAAACAGGAATCCGATAAAGCATTCGCCGCACTTCGTATTCAATTAAAACCTTGCAATGACAATCCCGGGCAGATCATTGCCCAATACATCGGTCAACTTCAAAAACAATTGGACGTCGATCGTGTTTCGTTGTTGGTCACTCGCGGGGCGATGTCGACCACGCGACTCGCCGTCAGTGGTCCAGCCATGCCCCGCGGCATCGAAACCGAGTGGCGACGGCATGAAGACACTTTGGCGGCGGCGTGCATCGACCAAGGCTGCCTTATACGGTTTGATATGTCGGCACTTCGCAGTCTGGCGATCGACACGCTTGTTGGTGGAGCGGTCACCGCGCCGATCATGATCGACAATCGCGTGGGGGCCGTGCTTTGTCTGACATCGCGAAATGGGTGGCCAATCCCGGTTCGCGTCCAACGCCTCGTACGGGGCTGCGCTGAATGTATTCAGGAAGCACTCGTCGAATTGCGTACGTCCGGCGAAGTCAGCCAGCGCGAATCATCGCCAACGGTTATAGCACCACTAAAGTTAACAGGAACGTCGCAGCAAGTTGAGAACCAGTCGATCGAGGCCAAAAGCGAGTTTTTGGCAACGATGTCCTACGAAACACGCAATCCAGGCCATGATTTTTGGAGTATGTCCCAAGCGGACTTCGACACCGATCTGACAGAAACCACGCACAGACTCACGGAGCCGAATTCATCCGGGGATAATTCATTGATCACCTTGGTCGATGACATCCAGGATGGCTGCGAGTCTGCCCGTGGTTGGCACGTCTTGCTGGTTGATGACGATCCGATGAGCCGGCTGATCGGTCGCGAGATTCTACAAAAGCACGGCCATGGGGTAACGGTTGTTCATGCCGGCGCCGACGCGGTGTTGACGGTTCAACAGCAGGAATTTGATCTCGTGCTATTGGACTTGAATATGCCGGAAGTCGACGGTTATTCCGCAGCAAGGCAAATTCGCCGTTGGGAACAAACTGTCGGCCGTCGTACACGCTTGATTGCTTTAACCGGCGATTACGGCAAAGTTGAGCGGGCGGCATGCCGAGAAGCAGATATGGACGGGTGTCTCGCTAAGCCACTTGATATGCAGCGGTTGCGGACAACGATTGCCGACTTGTCGGAATCAAAACCGACGACCCAATGTCTGTTGTAACATTGTCGAAGCCAACCGCCAATTTCAACACGACAGCGCGTTGTTAAATCCAAGAAGCCACTGGCAGCGATGGGATTTAACGATGCGGAGGGGGCGACACGATGCACTCGACACCGTGTGTCATGCTTGAGTGTGCATTGCCGGGCGGCTTAGAATACGTGTCTCCATTTCTTTCACCCGAGACATGTCATGAAAAAACTTTGGTTGAAGTGTCCCCGTTGGCTAAGACTCTCGTTGATCGTCTCTGGTTCGGTGATTGCCTTACTGGCGATTCTCGCTGGTGGCGGTTGGTGGTATTTGAATCCGGCTGTCGAGCGAACCGACGGTGTGGTGTATGGCCAACGGAATGATCAGCCGCTCGTGCTGGATGTGATTCGGCCGCTCAATCCCAACGGATTGGGGGTGGCGTTCATGGTCAGTGGCGGTTGGAAATCGGGAAAGGCGGGCGAAGCCCCCGTGTTGATGATGGCTCCGTTGCTGCGGCGCGGTTATACGGTGTTCGCGATTTACCATATCTCCCAACCGAAAGCGACGGTCATGGAGATCATCGAAGACGTGAACCGCGGAATTCGATTCGTGCGTCATCATGCGGAGGAATATGGCATCGACCCCGACCACATCGGCGTCAGTGGCGGCAGCGCCGGTGGACACCTGAGTTTGATGTTAGCGACGCGCGGCGGACCAGGTCCCGCCGATGCAGAGGATCCGGTCGATCGCGAGAGCAGTGCTGTTCAAGCGGCAGCGATTTTCTTTCCGGTGACCGACCTATTGAATCTGGGGCAATCGACAGAGAATCTCGGCGATGGCGGACCGCCGAAAAGCTTTGTGAAATCCTTCGGTCCCAATGCAACCGATCTGACGGCCTGGAAAGAGATCGGCCGCGACTGTTCACCGATCTATCACATCACCCCGGACATGCCCCCGATCCTCATCTATCACGGCGACGCCGACACGCTGACTCCGCTGGAACAATCCGAGTGGTTTCGCGATCGCGCCGCTGAGCAGGACGTTGACGTCAAACTGGTCGTGCATCCTGGTGGCGAACACGGCTGGTCAACCATGTTGTGGGATTTGCGAAAATTCGCCGATTGGTTCGACGAGCACCTCAAACCGACGGCATCTGGGAGTTGAGTCCTCAGGGTGCAGTCCAGGAACTGCGAAATTCGTCGTGTTGCCGCAGTCCCTTTTATTACATGAGGTTACGGCGTTTTTTCTCCATTCGGACGGACTGTTTGCGTGGATGATTTCATCTAAGCCACGCGAAGGAAACTATCGCGAGTATTGACGCACCACTGGCATGCCAGTCATAATGGGGACTGATTCTGTGGAGGATCGCCTCGCGTATCACGCATTGTTTACAGCGATTTTGAACGAGCGCCCTTGGTGGCGATGCGGTGACGTTATCGACATTGCTGCCCAGGCGAAGTAAGCTGGTTTATTCGCATTTCGCACGAGAGACGTGTTCCGGATCCCCTGCTCAACTGGCTGCGACGGAGACCACAACAGTGCGTTCGATTTTCTGTTTGCTTTTATTCACTGTCTGCTTCGTTGTGGCGCCGACCTTCTCTGGGGCGAATGAAACAACGGGGGCGACTGAACAATCATCGGCCGGTGATCAGGGAGAGCGGGTCAAGCGCGACCTGCGGGCGTTGTATACGTTTACCGCCGGCAAGGGCGATATTGTCAGTGATCAGTCGGGGGTTCAGCCGCAACTTGATCTAAGAATCGAAAAACTTCCCGCTGTGAAATGGAAGTCGGACGGACTGCTGATTCGGTCGGCCACAAAAATCCGCTCGATCGCCCCGGCGAAAAAACTCATCGCCACCATAAAACGGACTGGCGAAGTAACGGTCGAAGCCTGGATTGTTCCGGCCAACGATAGTCAATCCGGCCCGGCTCGGATTGTTTCCCTCTCTGCGAACCCCAGCGGGCGAAACGTCACCCTCGGGCAACAAGGGAATCAATACGACGTCCGTTTGCGGACAACCGCAACCAGCGGCAACGGGCAGCCTTCGACGATGACGGACAAAGGAGTCGTCAAAACCGAGTTGACGCACGTGGTGTATACGCGAGACATAGCAGGCAACGCGCGGATCTATATCAACGGCAAAGAGAACGTTGCTAAAAAAATTGACGGACAGTTTTCGAATTGGAGCAACGACGATCATCTGACGTTGGCCAACGAAAGTACAGGAGGCCGCCCTTGGTTGGGCACGCTGCAATTGGCTGCCCTCTACAGTCGTGCATTGAGCGCTAATGAAGTCGAACAAAACTTCCAGGCCGGGCCGGTCGTTCAAGACGCAGCGACGCAGACGGCTGAGAATCATCAGTCGCAAGTGTTCGCGAATCAGGTTGCTCCCCTGTTGGCCAAGCAATGCCTGGACTGCCATGATTCGTTTGCCAAAAAGGGGGGATTGGATTTATCGCGTCAAGCCTCCGCAGTGGCTGGTGGCGAAAATGGCAAGGCGATCGTGCCGGGCAATTCCGCCGACAGCCTGCTGTGGGATCAGATCGAATCCGATGCCATGCCGCCCGAAGGGGAACCGCTGACGGCGGAGCAAAAGAAACTTCTGCGGCAATGGATCGACGACGGAGCGCATTGGTCAGTCGATCTGATTGACCCGGCCGTTTATGCCAACAACAGCCCCAGTGGCGCAGTTTGGCTGCAACGGCTCACTGTTTCGGAATACATCGCAACGGTGCGCGAAACGGTGGGAGTCGACATTTCTCAAGAGGCCCGCGAAATTCTGCCCCCCGATTTGCGGGCCGATGGCTTTAGCAATACCGCCTATAACCTCAGCGTCGACTTCAAACATGTCGAAGCCTATGCCCGCTTGGCGGAGATCATTGTCTCGCGGATGGACGTCTTAAAGTTCGCACGCAAATTCTCCAAGAGCAAAAAGCTCTCCACCGATTCCACGATGCGCAAGTTTGTCGCCAAGATGGGAAAACGGATTCTGCGGGGGCCGCTGGATGAACGCGAAATTACCAATTTCAGCGGCATCGCCACCACGGTCGCCAGTACCGGCGGCGACTACGAGGAGGCGGTCAGCTACCTCATCGAGGCCATGTTGCAATCGCCGCGGTTTATGTACCGAGTCGAAAATCAACAGGGAGATGGGACCGCGTGGCCGGTTGGCGGCTATGAATTGGCGTCGCGGTTGAGCTATATCCTTTGGGGCGGCCCACCCGACAAAGAGTTATTTCGTGCTGCCGAAGCCGGTGAGTTGGGCGACCGCGCCGCTATTGAGAAACAAGTACAACGCATGTTGGACGATCCTCGCGCTATCGACCGTTCGTTGCAATTTGTCACCGAATGGCTTGATTTAGGGCGGCTGGAGAATCTGAGGCCCAACCGCGAACGATTCCCCAACTGGAACGATGCGTTGGCTGCTGATATGCGGGACGAAACCTTGGCGTTCTTCAAAGAAGTCGCTTGGACACAAAAGCGCCCGCTCGCCGATTTGTTCAACGCCCAAGTCACATTCGCGACACCGCAATTGGCCGAATATTACGGAATCGAGCCGCAAGGACCAGGATTGGAACGTTATGACCTGACGTCCGTGGCCCCGCGCGGCGGACTGCTGACGCAAGGCAGCGTATTGACCATGGGGGGCGACGATGCCTCGATGGTGACGCGCGGGCTGTTTGTGCTGAAAGATGTTTTGCGAGGCATGGTGAAAAGTCCTCCTCCCGGGTTGGATACGACCCCGGTCCCCTCCAGTCCGGGGCTATCACAACGTCACATCGGCGAGCAGCGGATTGCCAATACAGCCTGCGGCGGATGTCACTCAAAATTTGAACCGCTGGCGTTCGGGCTGGAGAAATTCGACGGCCTCGGTGCGTTTCACGACAAGGACGAACATGGCAACGAACTCCGGAGCGATGGCGAAGTCCTCTTCCCCGGAACAGCACAACCGGTCAAATATCAAACGTCCGCCGAACTGATGGACCTATTGGCTAACAGCGAACGGGTTCGCGAAACATTGACCTGGAAGCTCACACAATTCGCACTCGGCCGCCCGCTCGGCGCGGCGGATGCACCGATTGTGGGAGAGATTGATCAAGCTGCCCAACAAAACGGCGGAACCTATTCCGCTCTGATCACCGCTATCGTGATGAGCGATTTGGTACAAACAACGCGCACCGAAGCCACTCCCGTGGAGAAGAAACCATGATGAAACAACCGATTAGCCGCCGGACAATGCTCAAAAGCGCGGGAGCTGCCACGATTGGGCTGCCGCTTTTGGAAGAGATGTTGGTCGCCCCCTCCGCAGCAGTCGCCGCTGCCGCCGAGGCGACCGTGCCGGTGCGGGCGTTTAATGTCTTTTTTGGACTGGGTATTCCTGCGCCGCTCCAAACCGAAGGCTTCGAGGGCGTGCTGGAGCCGCTCAAACCACTCAGTGATAAATTGTTAATCATGCGCGACGTCGACCAGGTGCGTTGCGATGAAAAAGGAATCAACGCGCATTACGACGGAGCGTCCGGCGCCTTCACAGCCGAACCGCCCGACGGTGAAGCGAAATCGGGGGGACCGTCGATCGATCAGGTGATTCGCAATGCGCATCATCCCGACGGGATGCCGGCCGGGATGGTTCCGACGTTGATTGGCGGCACGTTCTTTCGCCGCAGTCGCGTGGGGCGGTATGTGCACAGCTACAAATCCGACGGCACTGTCGCCGCAACAATTCAAGAGTCACCCCGCAATCTGTTCGACCGAGTCTTTGGTGCGATCGCCCTCTCAGGCGACAGCACCGACATTCGCCGTCAACGTCTTCGGCGGAGCGTGTTGGATTCGGTGATGGATGAATACAAATTCTACACCGGTGCCAACTCGCCTTTGGGAGCCGCCTCACAGGCGCGCGTCGCCGATCACCTGGACCGAATTCGCGAGTATGAGCAACGCGCCTTTTCGCTGGCCAAAAAGGATCCCAACTCGCCCGAACTACCGCCCCGTTCGCAATTGCTGCACGGCGGCCCAGCCGACCCCGGCGGCATGGGAATCGACATTACCCTGGAAGAGTTAACCACCGAGTGGCGGTTGATGGCCGACTTGTATGCACTGGCCATCCAAATGGACCGCGTCCGCTATGGATCGCTGACCTTCTTGGCCGCCGGTGAACGGATCCGTCTGACCGGCGATTACGAATACAATGGAAAGCAGCTCTGGCAATTCGATGACGCTAAGCATCTAAATGCCAGCGGAGACAAAGGGTGCAGTCACGAATGGTGGCATAAGTTCAACCCTGATAAAGAAAACGAAGCGCTCCGCGCGCACGCGCATCTAAAAATGCGTGAAGTCGCATATTTCCTGGAGCGGCTGACTGGTGACGATGCGATCGAAGCCAACGGCAAGACGATCTTGGAAAACTCGTTGATCACCATTTCCACCGAATCGGGAGATGGGCGGCACAACAACACCAAGCGCGAGTTGTCCGGTGTCTTTCACGCGATCACCGGTGCGAACGGTCGGTTCAAGACCGGTCAGTTCTTGGATGTCGGCGCCGAGGGGCTGGACGTCTATAATAGTATGCTGACCGCGATGGGCTGTACCGAGCGACTTGGTCCGCAGGACCGCGAAGTTCGCCCCGTCGACGCGATCCGCGCCTAAGCCGGTTTCTGAAGTGAGACATTCCTGGAACCGGTCGTTGGGCGTTTCGTGGTTGCGTATCACGAGAGTTCACCTCGACCAACGCTCAGGAATTCTATGAACCGCCTCGTTTCATTTCTATTCGTCGTTGTTGCCGGTTGGCCCTGTTTGGAAATTGCAGCGGCCGAAACCGCCCCGCCGCGTCCTAACATCCTATTCATTCTAGCGGACGACCTCGCTTGGTCGGACCTGGGGTGTTATGGGCATCCCTGGCACGAAACGCCGCATCTGGATCGCTTGGCCGCCGACGGAATGCGGTTCACGAATGGCTATGCGCCGGCGCCGATCTGTTCGGCATCGCGGGCGAGTTTCATGACCGGCAAAACGCCGGCGCGGTTGCACTTTGAATTCGTGACCAAGGACAATCCGGGACGACCCCAGCACCGCGGCGGTCAATTGATGCGCTCCCCGCCCTATACCATGAATTTGCCGCTCGCCGAACGCACGGTGGCGGAGCGGCTGGGCGACGCCGGCTATCACACGGCATTTTTTGGCAAATGGCATCTCAACGCGCATCACGGCCGTTATCTAGGCTGGAGTCCGAAACACGGTCCGCAACAACAGGGCTTTCAAACCGCCGTCGAGGACTTTGGCAGTCATCCCTACAGCTATGGAAAAGGTAAAAAACCCGCACCAATCACCGAGCCGGGGCGATTTCCGGTCGACACAATGACCGACAAGGCTACGGCGTTTTTGAAAGGTGAGCACGACGCCCCGTTTTTTTTAATGGCTTCGCATTTTTATGTGCACACGCCGGTCAAGACCCCGTGCGAATGGTTGCTCAAAAAATACGACGAGAAAATTCCCGCCGCTGCGCCCAATCGCAAAAAGCAGATCGCCTATGCGGCGTTTTTGGAAACGCTGGACCACTATGTGGGACAGTTGCTCGCGGCGCTCGATGCGTCGGGGCATCGCGACGACACGTTGGTCGTGTTCACATCGGATAACGGCGGACATCCCGAATTTGCCGGCAATGGCCCGCTTCGGGGTTCGAAATGGAATCTCTACGAAGGGGGAGTCCGCGTCCCCTTCATCGTCCGCCGTCCTCAGCACATTCCCGCCGGGACCATCAATTCGACGCCGGTCATCGGTTACGACCTGTTACCCACCTTCGCCGCCATGGCCAAAGCACCGGTCGACGTTGCCGCGGAGAAATTAGACGGGCAAGACCTGACAGCGGCTTTTGAAAAGACCGAGCAGGGACCCGACCGACCGTTGTACTGGCATTTTCCGTATTACCATCCGGAAAAAGGATACGAAAAAGCGCAGGCGGACATTGGTGTCAACGACTTTGCCGTGAGTCAAACCCACCCGCATTCCGCGGTGCGTTCCGGCAAATACAAAATGCTGTTCTTTCATGAAGACCAACGTACCGAATTGTATGACCTGAGCGAAGACATCGGCGAGCAACACAACCTTGTTCAAAAATCGCCAGCAGTCGCCGACGAGATGCGGCAACTGCTGACGACGTATCTCGACGATGTTGACGCCCGTCTACCACGACCGCTGCATCCCCAAGCCAGTACGACAAACGCCGCACCGACAGAAAAACCACGCAAGCCGAATATCGTGTTTGTCTACACGGACGACCAGGCCCCCTGGGGTTTCGGCGCAGCGGGTAACCCGCAGGCGCATACGCCGAATATCGATCGTCTCGCCGACCAAGGCGCGCGGTTCACCAATGCCTTTGTCACCACGCCGGTCTGTTCACCGGCACGCGCTTCGTTGATGACCAGTCGTTATGCAAGTGAATATGGCATCCTCGATTTCATTCCGCATCCCGGTCATAAACTGTTTGATGCGGACAAACAAATCGGCCTCGATCCCCGCAGTGTGACCTTTGCTGAGGTCCTCAAAGAAAGCGGTTATGCGACCGGCTTGATCGGCAAATGGCATTTGGGCGATTGGACGGCTGCGGGACATCGTGACTACCATCCCACGCAGCACGGTTTCGACTATTTCATGGGACTGACCGGCGGCGGCACAACGCCTGACGATCCGCCGCTCGAAGAGCACGGGAAGGTTCGCAAATTCCAAGGGCTAACGACCGACATCCTCACCGACCGGGCGATTTCGTATATCAAAGACCATGCGGAGGAACCGTTTTTACTCTGTTTGAATTATCGCGCGCCGCACGGTCGTTGGTTGCCGGTGGCGGATGAAGATTGGGCACCGTATGAAGACCTCGATCCTGTCTTGCCGCATCCGGATTATCCCGATCTGGATGTGAAATTGGTCAAACGCAAGATGCGCGAGTATCTGGCAAGTATCTCCGGCGTGGATCGCAATTTGGGCCGCGTCTTGCGCACTCTCGACGCCTTGGATATCGCCGACGACACCGTGGTGATCTATACCTCGGACCACGGCTACAACATGGGCCACAACGGTATTCACCACAAAGGCAACGGGGTTTGGGCGACGAAGACTAGACCACCGACGACAAAAAACATCAACGGCAAGTACCGCCCCAACCTGTACGACAATTCGCTGAAGGTCCCCGCCATTGTCCGTTGGCCGGGAGTGGTCAAACCGGGGACGGTGATCGAGGATTCAACGACCAGTCTCGATTGGTATCCCTCGTTGGTCGAAATGGCCGGTGCACAATTACCAGTACATCACACCGTCCGCGGTCGCAGTTTGGTGCCGCTACTTCGTGGCGAATCGGTGCCTGATTGGGATCAGAATGTTTATGCCGAGTATAGCATGATCAACTATTGCCGCGCGTTCATGCGAACTTATCGCACGCCGGAGTGGAAACTGGTCCGCGACTTTCTCGATCCGGCGCGTGATGAGCTCTACCACCTCAGCGTCGATCCCGAAGAACGGGTGAACCTGATCGGCGAAGACCGCCCCGAGATTCACAAAGTCATCGCTCACCTCGACCGTGAAATCCGCCGCAACATGCAAGACATCAACGACCCGTTGCTCAAGACGATCCAACAAAAACCGAGCGGAGTCACTCCATGATGCGATACGCCCTGCTTGCCACGTGCATGTGGATGACATTCGTCGGACCAGCTCAGGCAACTGCCAACGACGACGCAACCCGGCCGCCGAATTTCCTTGTCATCCTCGCCGACGACCTGGGGCGGGAGTTGTTGGATTGTTACGGCGGGCAATCCGGCTATGAAACGCCGCGGATCAATCAATTGGCCACTGACGGCATGCGGTTTAAGCATTGCTATGCGACGCCGCTGTGCACGCCCAGCCGGGTGGAGATTCTGACGGGGCGGTATAACTTTCGCAATTACGTCGCCTGGGGCGAATTGGAGCCGGGCGAAATCACCTTTGCCAATCACCTAAAAGACGCGGGGTATGCGACCGCCTTTGCCGGCAAGTGGCACCTGGGGGGCTGGTCTTCAAAACCGCCGCGAATTGTCCAGGCCGGGTTCGATGAGTTTTGCTCCTATGATTCGGTCCAACTGTTAGCGGATTCGAAGCGCGGGCTGGGGAATCGTTTCTGGGGCGGCACGATCAATCGCAACGGCAGGCAGACAAAACTGGACCGTTACGGTCCTGATGTGAATTGCGATTTTCTAGTGGACTTTATCCGTCGTCACCAAGACACCCCGTTTCTGGCCTATTATTGCTTAACGCCGATGCACCGGCCGTTTCACCCCACGCCCGAGCATCCTGATGCGCCTGCGGCGGGGGAGGATCCGCCACAGGCGTGGAGGGGGAGTCGCGGCGATGCCAAAAACTACCCCGCCATGCTCCGCTATACCGACAAGCTGATCGGGCGTTTGCTCGATACGCTCCAAGAGCAAGGGATCGCCGAGAACACCGTCGTGATTTTTACGTCCGACAACGGCACCGACAACAAAGGGGAAGCCAAGACGATCCGCACGAAATTCCGTGACCGGATGGTCAGCGGCGGTAAGTATTTCCCGATCGAGTTGGGAGTCAACGTGCCGTTGATTGTGCATTGGCCGCATCGAACCATACCGGGCCGCGTCTCGGAGGAGTTGGTCGATTTCACCGACGTGCTTCCAACACTTTGCGAACTCGCCGGGGCGAAGAAAGACGAAGCCTACCCGACCGATGGCGTCAGTTTGGTGCCCCATCTCACCGGTCAAGCAGAGCACAATAAGTCGTTCATTTATACCTGGGGGAATTTCGACCACAGCTCGAAACGATATAAAGCCCCGGCACAATACGCGGAGTCATTTCTACACGTCGTCCGCGATAAAAATTGGAAACTCTACAGCGACGGCCGGTTGTTTGATCTTTCGCAAGACTTTTTCGAAGAGCATGCAATCCCCGCTGAAACCGACCCCACTGCCGACGCCGTTCGAACTCGCTTGCAAAAATCGCTGTCCGAACTGCGAGCGACGACGCCGAAAAAGTTTTAGTCTCAGCCTTGGGATTTAGCGAGCTGTCAATTCCTCTCGCATCAATCCCGGCACGATGGCATTGGTTGGTTCGCGAATGGCGTTGTCGTGGCTGAGCACCATGCCGCGGCCGACGAAGTATGTGTGGAAGTCGGCGACGACGAGGTTATGGACCTTCTCCGCTGCTCCCCCGGAGATCGCTGCCACTTTTTGCGAGCCGGTGACAGTGTGTAACACATCACCCGCCGCTAGGTTTTTAGCCATCGTCCATCCGTGTCCGGAATGCCAGAAGGGATGTCCGCCGGTACACACCAGGGATTCGCCTCCCTGGAGTAGGATCGTCTTGAGTTCTTGGGGAGTCCGCTGCGTGGGACGCAGGACCGGTTTGTACATCAGTTCGCCGGTCTCGATATTCTTGGAAAGCACCCGGTCACCGGCACGGATCTTTTCAATCGCCACAAACCCCTCATCCGTCCAGACCGGCGTGCCTGCCTGAAAACATTCATTCGTCGGCGTGAACTGTTGATAACTTTGATCGAAACTGAAATAGTTTTGATTGTAGCTGAGATCAACAGGCTTTTCGCTCACCTCGGTATCCTGTTCTGAATTCCACCATGCCCACCATTTCTGAGGCGAATTCGAAATGTCCACTTCGGAAATCGCTGCCAGAACCGTATAGATGCGGGCATTGTCCTTTTGGGCTTGTGCATTGATTTGCCGAGTCGTTTCCTTTTGCCGCCGTGAAATATCCTCAGCTAACCGCCGACTGGATGCGGTATTCAAATCTGTTGGTCCGATGTAGTCGATTGTCGATTCCACAACGAGTGCCCGTTTTTGATATTGCTGTTCGCGGTAGTAGACCTGTCGGATAAATGCTGAACCGTTGCGATAACTGGCTTCGATCTCCGTCTCGATCGGTAGGGTCAGTCGGCCTAACAGCTCTGGAACCGATTGTTTGCGCGGCTTGTCCTGCAGTTCTTCAATGGCCGCGTCCCGGACACGGCTGTTATTGGCTGCGATGGCAACATCGACCAGCGCATGTGCTGCTTGGTAGACAGTCATTTTTCCAAACGTTCGCGTGGCTGCCAATTCTTCGGGCTCTTGGCCGCGGAAGAACAATTGCTCCATCGCGTAGACCGCCTCCGGATCGGTAATCGCTGCCAGTTCTTTTTCTGCTTTATGGCGTCGACGTTCGGAAGGGGAATTCAAACCGTTGCGAATCTTCAGAATGCGTGGCTGCCAACGATTCAGTGCGGCGGCGCGGGTTTGCTGTTCCTCTTTAAACATTTCTAGCTGTTGAGGGCTGAGCCATATTCCGCCGATCATTCGATAGCCAAGCCGTCTGCGGACGGCCTCGGATGTCGGTTGAAGTTCCAACGCTTCCACGAGGTGAGCCCGCTCCTGATCCCAGAGTCGGTGTGTCCGGCACCAATCGGCCAGCTTAAGACGTTCGTCGAACGACTCTGCTGCGTCGCTGCGGCGCTGGCGATATTCACTGCGCAGCGCTAAAAGTTTGTCGGAGGTAGGCTGCTGATCGTATGCGACCCAACCGGCGTGGGTTCGTACTTGTCCCGACTGCCAACGCGCCGGCGCATCCCGTTTCGAATTGCCCAGCACGCCTTGGAGTAACTCGGCACGGTTTGCCACGCCTCCATCGACTTCCAAGCGGAGCACCTGCGCCAGCGTCTCCCGCGAATTGCGCGAGACCGGACGCTCAGCAACCACGACAGCCGTACTGGATAATCCTGTAACGACCACAATGATCATGATCTGTGTTGAGCACTTCAGCATGGTATCCACCTTTCCCTGCGCTTTCGCGAGTTTAGTGATTCTTGGTCTCAGCTGCGGCAGCGGCGTTTGGTTTCGCATTTTCTTAAAGGACTTGGGACAAACCGGCAAGGCAGCGGCTAAGGTGCTCTCAGTTCTTTTCGCACCAATCCTGGCACGATGGCGTTGGTCGGTTTGCGGATTGTGTTGTCGTGGCTGAGTACCATGTCACGCCCGACGAAATAAGTATTGAAGTCTGCCACGATGAGGTTATAGACCTTTGCAATCGGCCCGTTGGTCACGCCATCGACTGACTGTGCTCCGGTCACGGAATGCAATAAATCCCCCTGCTTTAAATCCTTGGCCATCATCCAGCCCATCCCGGAGCGCCAAAATAAGTGGCCGGTGGTGCAGTCCAAGGTTTCGCCGCCTGACAGCATGATCGTTTTGAGCTTTTGTTCGGTCCGCTGGGTCGGTTGGAGAACAGGTTTGTACATCAGTTCCCCGGTCTCGATGTTTTTAGATAACACCCGGTCGCCGGCACGGATTTTCTCAATCGCTACAAACCCCTCGTCCGTCCAGACGGGCGTTCCCGCACGAAAACACGAGAGCATTCTAGTTGTAGGAATAGTTTTAGGAAATTCGACGAGTCGTTCACGCGAATGCTCGTAGTAGTATTCGTACTGCTTTTCAGTGACTTCGGTGTCCTGCTCGAGGTTCCACCAACTCCACCATTTTTCGGGGGAGTTGGACACCTCGGCGTCGGAAATCGCTGCAAGCACTGTGTAGATTCGCGCATTACTGTTCTCGGACTGTTTGTTGAGTTGGCGGGCAAGCTCAGTCTGTTGCCGGGCGAGATCTTCTACGAAACGCCTGCTACCTGTGGCGTAGAATGCGCCCCCTCGACGACCCGTCCCTGGTCTACTACCCAGAAGCGTCGTTTCCACAATGGCTGCTTGACGTCGATACTGCCGCTCTCGATAGTACACCTGACGAATGAACGCGCCGGAATGGTTGAAGCGGGTTACGAAAGCTGTCTCCGTCGGATCGGCTAATCGTGCCAATAACTCCGGAATCGAGTGTTTAGGTGGTTTCGCTTTGAGTTCTTCGATCGCTGCGTTTCGGACCAGGCTATTGTTCGACTCGACTGCAACGTCGACCAGCGCGTGTGCTGCCTGATACGCGGTGATCTCTCCCAAAGCCCGAACGGCGACCAATTCCTCCAGTTCGACGCCGCGGAGAAACAACTGCTCCATCGCATAAACGGCTGCCACTTCTGTGATGGCGGCTAACTGCCGTGTGGCGAGACGCTGACGCCGCTGGGAACCGGAATGCAAACCGTCACGCAGTTTGGTGAGGCGCGGTGCCCATTTCTTCAGTGCGGCGGCCCGCATTTCCTTTTCTTCGTCGAGTCGTTGCTGCTGTTGCGGGCTAAGCCATGTTCCTCCCACAAATTGATGACCGAGCCGTGTGCGTATCTCGGACGACAGGGGTCGAAATTTTAACGCTATCAGAAGATGCACACGTTCTTGATCCGGCAGTTTGTGAGTCCGACACCAGTCGGCGAGCTGAAGTTGCCCTTCCAGTGTCTCTGGAGTTTTCTGGCGCAGCTGGCGATATTCTTTGCGCAGCGCCGGGCTCGTATCCATCGACAACAACTGATCGTAGGCCATCCAGCCTTTCTCGCCACGTACCTCTCCGGCTTGCCAGTGCGCCAAGTCATCCCATTTCGAATCGATTAAAGCGTCTTTAAGTCGCGCGGCCCGATTCGTGATGATCCCGTCGGCTTCGGATTGCAGAACCTGCGATAGTTCTTCTTGAGCAGCGCGGTGCGTCAGCGGTTGTCCGGCGAACGTTCCCGGGCTCCACATCCCGACAATTGAGAGAAAGATAGCGATAGACATCGAGCGTTTCATGACATCACCGGCCTTTCCAAGCGCAACCTCGCGATTAATCGGCATCCGTTTGACTAGGAGAATCAACGTTCGGTACGGCTACTTGATATGTTTTTAAAATCTGTCGTTGAAGATCGTCCCAGTCCAGATCCACATAAGACCGCAAGATCCCCACCCGCCGTTCCGCATCGGTGAGCTCAGCACTCGACGCAACAGGATTGGCTTGCAGACGCTGCTCTTGCCGTTGGAGTCGCTTCGTCCATTTCTCCAACTTCACGTTCTTTTCTAGGAATGTTCCGGTCTCTTTCTCGTAGCGTCGCTCAGCGGCGCGACGTTCATTCATAAGAGTTTGCGCGTTGCGATTCACAATACTGGCTTGACGCCATATCGCATGCAACTGAGCATGATAGCGCATCATTTGATCCTGCAATTCGAAGAGTCTGCGGCGGGACGAAAAATCTGCATTGCCATTTAATTGGTTGTCCATTGATTGCGTGTAGAGCTGAATTTCAAAGGTCAACGACTGGATGGAGTTCCGCAGCGATTTATCCTGTTCCTCCAACGTGATGTATTCCTTTTCCAGTTCATTCAGTTTTTCATCCGCTTGCGAAGTTTGGTCTTCCAACCACTCCTTCCATTGCTTTGCATCCCGCTTGATATCATTCTGCTGGCCGGCGATCTCTTCACGTCGGTCGGCGATTTCTTCTTGCTTTTCGTTTCGTTTATCCAGTTGAGCTGTTTGTGTGCTCTTGCGGATTTCATCAACTCGGGTTTGCAACTGCTGGTGATTCAATTGAGTCATCAACTGACCTGCGTCGTACGCCGGTCGATAGGAGGCGCTCAAGGATTCGCGGAAATCCATTCCGGGGCGCTGCAAAGCTTCTTCAACTTTGCGTCCACTTCCCGGACCCTGCAAAAACGCAACCATGCGTCCTACCCAGTGCGCGGTGTTCGTGCGCGTTGCCGTGTCGGGCCATGCTGCGGGGGAATCGGAAAGGGTCTTCACCAACTGAGCCAGACGATCCAGCCCCGGTTCATACTCTTTCCGCGACAGCAAATACCAAATCTCCGCTTGCTCTGCAGGAAGGTAAGGATAATCGGCGCGGTGCTTGGCCGCATCGAAATGTTCTAAGGCCTCGGACGGGCGAAAGTTTTTTAAGTTCACCAGCCCCAACGCGTAATCCAGCCGGGGATCGTTGTCGCACAGTCGACGGGCTTCGATGGCATATTGTTCAGCCGCTTCCACAGCCGATTTTCCAGACTGTCCGAATCCTTCTTTCAAAAGGTTTTTGACCAAACCGACGTAGGCTGCTTGATCGGAGTCCACGCGGAAATCGAGTGGGGGAGGGGGCGTCAATTCCGGTACGACAAATAGCTGTGCGATCGGTTGTGGGGCGGGTTGCACGTCACTGCCTACTGCGACATCGACCGCCAAGGGGTCTTCGTTTTGTAATTCCTCAATGTTCGGCTGTTGTTGCACGCGGGCGATCACTCCGGCGATCTCAGCAATCACCGGCCGTAGCGATTCCGGGAACTGCATCGTGGGCAACGTAACGTCCTCCGCGACAGCGGGCGGCTCTGCGAATATTCGGTTCGACCCTCTTCGGCTTTTTGATTTCAATCGGACGAACATTCTCCGCAACGATCTGTGGAGCTTCATTGCCGCCACCGCGTGCCTGGTGTGCGCGGCGGGGCGCGAGCGTTAGCCCCGCCGCGAATACCAAGCTGCCGCAAATGAGAATCGCTGCTGCCGCGACCCATTTCTGATGTCGCTTAGACCATGTCGAAACACGCGCTAATAAGCCGGGTGGGCGGGCCGCTATCGGTTCGTTGTTCAAAAACCGCCGCAGGTCGGCCGCCAGATCTTTGGCTGTCGCGTACCGTGCCTGTTTGTGTTTGGCGATGGCTTTAAGAATGATCGTTTCCAGATCCTGAGGGAGCGACGGTTCCAATGTGCGCGGGCTGACCGGATCATGGCGCGTCCGCTCGCGCAGCAGTTCCGCACGGGTTTCCGCTGTGTACAACGGCTGCAGGGTCGCCAGTTCATACAACGTCGCTCCCAGGGCAAAGATGTCGCTGCGGTGATCCACATCGGTGGGTCGGTCGGAAATTTGTTCTGGGCTCATGTACCGCAGCGTCCCGACCAAATCGCCGGTGCCGGTCAAAGTGGCATCGGTTTCGATTTGCGCCAAGCCAAAATCAGCAATCCAAATCTCGCCCTCGCTATCGAGCATTAAATTGGAAGGCTTGATGTCGCGATGCACAATGCCCCGTTGATGCGCGTACTCCAACGCTTCAGCTGCCTGGACCCCGATCTCAGCCACCGTGCGGTAAAACTTATGGCCTCGGTCAAACCCGCCGGCCGATGAGGACTCCAACGCTTGCGTTTCCGCATCCGCCGTTGCGGCAGCACCGACACACAGATGCCGCAATTGCACGATCGCGTCCGAAAGGTCCCTGCCCTCGATGTACTGCATTGCGTAATAGTGCACGCCGCGTTCGCAGCCCACGGCGAAGACCGGCACAATGTGTGGGTGGTGGAGCGCCGCAGCCGCCTGGGCTTCGTTTTTGAAACGTTGCAACTGCCGCTTATCGAGCACGGCAGCAAACGGCAGCACCTTTAGCGCGACGCGCCGTCCCAGCGAGACCTGCATCGCTTCATAAACCACCCCCATGCCGCCCCGGCCGATTTCGCGGCCCAGTGCAAAGTCACCGAGCATCGTGCGGCGGCCGTTGCGGAATCCACCGAGGGACCGTGTCTCGCGATCTTCCTCGGCCGGTCCAATCTGGTGCAGCGCCGCCAGCGACGGAATCAAGTCGCGGATTTGCCGTTCCAAGTGCGGATATTGTTTCACGATACCCGACACATCGATTGAGCGGCCTTCGTTGAGGAATTGTTCTACCTGCTCGGCGATCAGACCGTAGACCAGATATTCACCCCCGGAACTCTCCTCGGGCAGCGTTTCGGCATTCGGGTTTGAGCGGGACTTCACGTTCATGACGACGATTCCCCAGAAGGGAGACGAGCGGTGAGAATGTCCTTCAGTCGTTTGAGCGCGCGACCGTGTCGCATGGTCGCCGCTGTCGCGGCTATCTCTAGCGCTTCGGCGACTTGCAGGTTGCTCATGCCTTCGAAGTGTCGCATCACCAAGACTTCGCGGTCGCGATCATTCAATTGTTGCAACGCGGCCGCCACCTGTCTACGTAATTCTCCCTGCTCCATGATTGCACTAGGGGTCGGTCCCCCGGCGAGTAATCGGCGGCCTAAAGCCAACGAAGATTCCGCCGGTAATCGCAATTCACGCAGGATATCACGAGATTGCGTTCCGAGGTGACGCCGCTGAACTTTCAGCAGACGATCCAACGTCAAACCTCGCAGCCAAACAAACAGGGTGACTCGCGGATCGCTGACATAGGCGTCGATTTTTTGACTGGCGTCCATAAAGGTCTCCTGCAGGATGTCCGATGGGTCAACACGACTGGTCAACCGTCCCGCGATCCGCAATTCGACCATCCGCCGCAATTGCGGCCGATATTGGCCAAACAACTCGGCCAACGCCGTTTTGTCCCCCGAGCGCAGCCGTGCCCAAGCGCGATGTGCATCTGTTGATTGATCCACGGATTCCCAATTCTCTGTATCAGTTACTCCCCGAAACGAGGGGGATTATTCACACATTTTAGGAGAAAAAATGCGTGATTCCTACAAAATACTCAAATTCTGGCCGCCCCACAGCAGGCAGGGCAATTTCATGGCACATCAAAGCGACATTGCTTTTAGTTTTCGTTCGTTCATGATCATTGACAAAATGATCATTCCCGGAGGCCGTCCGTGGTTGGACAAAATCGCGACTGAATCGTGAAAAGTGCTCGCTATGGATAAACAAATCGCATTCGGCTTGATTAATACAGCTGTGGCCATCGTCTTGATGCGGAATATCTATCGAACGATTTCTTGGCTGCGCACAGGTGTCATCACCAAGACAAGCGATATGAGGTTGCTGTTTAAGAAAGACGAAGGGGATGTCATTTACAAATCCGATTCCCCTGGGCGGTATTGGGAAGTCATTGCCATCGATGTGATTTTGCAAGTTCTCATGTGTACCTTCTTCTATTACGTGGCTCTAAGGTAGAGCGTCTTTTGATCCAGCACATTCCCAACAGTTGCTCATATTTCCGCAAGGATATCTCGGCGATGCAAGATCGTGATCTGCGTTTTTCGCCACTCAACATTTCATCCCACGCACTGCCCTCGCGATTTCGCTATAATTACCGGTGCTTTGAATTCGTTTGAAAATTTGCGAGGAATGAACAGATGACATTCGGCCCCAGCAGTTTGGTACAAGTAAAAAATATGCACCGGCGGCGGTTCTTGAAAACCGGTTTGGCCTCTGTGGCTGTGGGTGGGTTGCTGCGGGGTGTGCCGCTCGTTGCTGCTCCACCGACCAAAGATTTGACCGTCACCAAGATTGACCGCGTCACGGTGAAGGTCCCTTTTCGCCCCACGCCGGATCGGAACATGGCGCGGGAAATTCCGCACTGGAAATATTCCGAGATCTGTACCGTCCATTTGCAGAGCGGCCATCAAGGACACGGCGAAACGCTGTTGTACTACACTTGGGGTGTGACCTCGGATGAAGATGTCAAAAGCGCCATTGGCAAAAATGCCGCTGCCATCATGTGGGATGACTCTCTCGGTGCCGGGTTACAAATGGCGCTGTTCGATGCGGTCGCCCGCGCCTGTGATGTGCCGATTCACAGCTTGATGGGACACCAAGTCCACGAGCGAACGCCGCTCTCCTGGTGGAACATCGACACCTATCCCGAAGACATGGCGGCCGAATGCAAGTTGGCGTACAGCCAAGGTTACATGGCCTATAAAACCAAAGGCCGTCCTTGGTTCGATATCTATGATCAGATGGATTTGGCCACGAAAGAAGTGCCACCCGAATTCAAAATCGACATGGACTTCAACGACACGCTGCTCACCGCCGAGCTAGCGATGCCGATCGTCAAGGCTTTGGCCGAGTATCCGCAAACCGACATTTACGAATCGCCGATTCCTCAAGGAGACATTCCCGGCAACCAAGCCATCCGCAAGGCGACGCGCGTCAAAATCGCCATGCACTACGGCACGCCCCCGCCGAAAATTGCGATTTGCAAAGGTGTTTGCGACGGATTCGTGATCGGTCGCGGCGCCTCGGCCTTGCTCGCCTCGGCAAATGTTGCTGCGGTCGCCGACATGCCGTTTTGGTTGCAGTTAGTCGGCACGGGGATCACGGCCGCATTCTCGCTGCATTTTGGCGGCGTAACCAGCCACTCGACATGGCCGGCGGTGAATTGCCATCAGTTGTATACGCACCAGTTGCTGAAAGAACCGATCACGCTACAAGACGGAACAGCAGCGGTCCCCAACAAGCCGGGACTTGGATACGATATTGATTGGGAAGCGGTCGAACGTTTCCGCGTCGACAAACCGGCAGCGCGTCCCGATCCACCGCGACTTGTCGAAGTCAGCTGGCCCGATGGCAAGAAGATGTACTTCAATCACTTAGGCGGCGTGAACTTCGTGTTAGTTCCCTGCGGAAAGCCGGACGTGATTCCATTTTTCGTCCGCGGCGTCAAAACGCGGTTGTTGTCCGACGACGGTTCCGCGGAATTTCAGGATTTGTACGAACGTTCCCGCAAAGGACCACTCACGATTTGAATGGGGAAGCCTGTTTGGAAATCGTGCCCGCCCGTCTACTGTGATTCACTGGCGGGCAAGCCGCCAGTGGCACCCGGGTACGACTTTGCTTTGACCAAAAGCAACAGGGGACGAACTGAGTTCGTCCCCTGTTGAATAGATACTTTTGCATTCGACGAGAATGTCAATTCGTCGGTGCGGGGGGCAATTGCAACGTGTCTGTCTCGGGAGTCGCCGTCAGTTTGGCGATGTATTCCTTGATCAAATGGTAGGCCTGTCGAAACTCGGCTTTTTGGCTGAGCGAACGATATTGCGGGTTCGCGGCAATCTTGTCAAAGCGGCCGAGCAACTCCTGGAGCCGTTCCACCGGAGGATGCTGATCGCCGGTGAACACCTGTGCCGGAAAGGCCAGATAATTTTGCCAGTCGGGAGGCAGGATTTTAGCGAGCTTGATTGCCGCAGCTGCCAATTGCTCGCGTGCTTCTTCGGTGTCGTTGACACGTTTCGGTGGGGAAAACGCGGGGCCCGATTCCGCCGGGACTGCGACCGCGTCGCCGGAGTATTGCATCACCTTTTCGATCAATGTCACAGCCGAGGGAGGCAATGCATTGCCATCGCCGGCAGGAGCGGCGCGGTAATAGGCCGCCTCTGCAGACGGGTCGAGACGAATTGCCGAACCGTCCAAGGAGACGCCCGCAAACAATCCGCGGCTGCGTGCGTAGGAGAGGATTTCCGCTTGCAGGCGTTCGTCGGTCGCTGCGGCCAATTGTCGTCCGACCGGTCCCGCTGCGGCCGCCGCATCGACGCCGATCGTAAATTTTCCGCTGAGCAAACCGCGGACGCTATTTTTGGTCATGAACACTAAAATGATATCGGTCGACTGGACACCCACTTGAAACCCGATGCTGCCGCCGGTCATTTGCAAAAATCGCGGAGCATCCCAACCCCGGCTTTCGTTGCGGACCAAGGCGACGCCGTGACCGTGCCGCGCGCCAATCACAAAGCCCCCTTTGAGCATATTGGGAATGATCACAATGCCTTCGGCTTTGGCCAACAGCGACTCAGGGATTTTACGTCCCGGCGTCTGCATGACTTCATCCAGCACGGATGCCGAATTGAGCACAGTCTCAATTTCCCGCGTCTGAGCAGCCAGGCGGGATGCCGAGCAGGTAAAGACCGTCGCAACCAAGGCGGCGGATAAGAAAAATCGGTGAGTTGTCATCGCGGGGACTCCATTCGTTACGGGGAATTTCCTAATTCGCTCGGAATTGTAGCCAAGCTGGGTCTCAGATCAATGGCGATTCCCAGCAGCCCATTTCACGCTAAAAACCGCCTGTTTACGCTCCTGCTCGACTGTTTGGTCAGTAAACTCCACGCTGCTTATTGCGATACTTCAGCGTTACATGATTAAGAACCACGAAAGGCACGAAATCGATATCAGAAATTACAGCAGGCTAATAAAACATGGCATGGCCGTCTGTGGGAACAAGTTTCTGCGTTTTTTTGTTGCCACTTGATCTCGCAGAAAAGGGATTAGCCACAGATTGAACACGGATCAAACACAGATCCGCAGGAGTCAAACGTAAGCCCCAAACCGACGACTTGCCGTCGTGCACGGCGCTCCTTGAGGAGTACAGTGACCGATAATTTCTGACAGAAAACCACCGGTAGGTTCATTCAGCGATTTTAAAAAATAAAAAGCCACAGAGCGGCTGTGTTTGTTGTCAATTGTTTTTTAGGCATATTTGGGGTTCCACATCGAATTGTTTTTGACGAGCGTATTGAGGATGACGAGGAGTTTTCTCATGCAAGCGGTCATCATGATTTTGTACGGCTTGCCCTGGTCTGTAAGCCGTTGCGCAAAGTCTGCAATGACGGGATTGCAGCGTTTAGCATTGAAAGCGGCCATGTACAGGGCGTTGCGTACCGAGGCGCGTCCGCCGTGGATGGAGCGTTTGCCATGAAAGCGTCCGCTATCACGATTGAACGGCGCCAAGCCGGCCAAGGCGGAAATCTCCTTGCGGTTGAGCAGTCCCAGTTCCGGAAGTTCGGCCAAGAGCGAACAGACTGTGACCGTGCCGACGCCCGGAACGGATGCGAGGATATTGCCTTTGTCTTTCCAGTGGTCGTCGGATTCGAGCAGCTCGGCGATCTGTTTGTCGAGAGCTTTAATTTGCTTGTTGAGCAACGTAATCATCTGTTGCAGACTTTTTTGAACAATCTTCGTGGCGGGAAATTCCTGCCGGTTTGTTTCGGCCGTTCTGAGGTCGATCAGTTGTCGTCGTCGTGTGACGAGTTGCTGCAATTCCTCTTGTTTTTCGTGGTTTTCGGCAATCGTTCTAGGGCGGACGTGCTGCCCAAAGCGGGCGATGACGCGAGCGTCGATGCGGTCGGTCTTGGCCAGGATGCCGAGACCTTTGGCGAAGTCGCGAACCTGACGGGGGTTGACGACGGCGACGAGATGTCCGGCGGCAGCCAGTTCGGCGACGAGCCGTTGCTGATACCCGCCGGTGGCTTCGAGGACGATCAAGCAGGTTTCCGGTTGGGGCAGGAGTTGATGCAAATGCTCAATGTCCTGCGCGTCATAGGTGAAGGAGTGTTGTGTTTCCTGCGGAAGGAGACACAGATCGAAAGAGTTTTTGGCGACGTCAATGCCGACAAAGGAAGTAATAGAGCTGTCCATGGAGCGGTCCCTGTCTTGCAAATGCGAGCTCGATGCGACGCGAGGTTGCGATCGGCTCTTGCGGCTGTTCGGGCTAAAATCCGCAGGCCGACGACGACCTCGCTCTGTGACGGTCTCTGGGGACCCGATCACGATCGATCTGCCGCCGGCCGCCGTGAAAAAGCCTACTCCGCTACGCTGCGGCCACGGCAATGTCCATTACATCATTTTTCAGTTAAATCCAACATACAAGGTCTCAGAGAATTTCTCTAAACCGTGAAGACTGCTGGATTCCAGCTTTTCTCGGTGACCTCTGTGGCTTAATTCTTTCAAAATCTTGGTAGCGGCCCATCTCCGCTGGTCTGTTCGTAGTTTCATATTGTTCTGACCTGAGATTATGGTCGCATGGATACCACATCGCTCCGCCGGTATCATGGAATTTCTAACAAGCGATATTGATCCACTTCATCGATTCCTTTGCGAGACTCCCTCGATGCGAAACTTTGCCGTCCACACTTTGCTCCTCATGATCATGCACGTCGTCGCCGCTCCCACCTGGGGTGAGGTGCCGTCGTTTTCTTCTGAACTGATTTTTCCTGTCGAAGACTGGCACAACCACGGCTCGTGTGTTGTCGAGTGTCCTAACGGTGACTTGTTGGCGTGTTGGTTTCATGGTTCCGGAGAACGGAAGGCGGACGATGTGGCGATTCTTGGGGCGCGAAAACTCAAAGCGACCGGCAAATGGACCAAGCCGTTTGTAATGGCCGATACCCCGGGCTTCCCCGATACGAATTGCTGCATGATCATTGATCCCGACGAGCGACTGTGGCTGCTGTGGCCCACGATTCAGGCGAACACTTGGGAGAGCGCGTTGATGAAATACAAGATCTCCGAAAATTACATGCAGCAAGACGCGACTGCCCCCGAATGGGATTCGATGCAGATCCTGCATATGAAGCCGGGCCATGATTTTGCGGACAAGGTGCAGCAGGCGACCGACAAGTATGTGACCTCGCTGAATATTCCCGACAATCTCGCGCCGTTGGTCAATGCTTGGAAACAGCGGAACCAGAAACAGGCTGCCGATAAGTTGACGCGGCGGCTTGGCTGGTTCACCCGCGCGCATCCGTTGATTCTAGATGGCAAAACCATGCTCGTCGGTTTGTATTCCGACGGATTTTCGTTTTCGCTCGTTGCCCTGACCGACGATGGGGGCCAAACCTGGCGGTTCAGCGATCCGATTGTTGGTGGCGGGAATATTCAACCGAGCTTTGCCCGCAAGGCGGACGGCACGTTGGTCACCTACATGCGCGACAACGGCCCGCCTCCCAAACGCGTACTGGTTTCCGAATCGACCGATGGGGGCATGTCCTGGGGCACGGTTTATGATCATCCGCAACTGCACAATCCCGGCGCGGGGTTGGAGTTAGCCAATCTGGCGGACGGGGATTGGATCTGCATTTACAACGACGCGGAAAACAGCCGCAGCACTTTGGCCGTTTCGATCTCCGACGACGAAGGGGCCACCTGGAAATGGACGCGGCATCTCGAACAAGACAAAACCGGCAAAGGCCGCTACCACTACCCCTCAATCATCCAAGGCAAAGACGGCATGTTGCACGCCACGTACAGCTACTTCGTCCCCACTCCCGAAGGTGAACGGAAAAGCATCAAGGCGGCAACATTTAACAAGGCCTGGGTCCTCGAAGGGGACCAATAACCCCGGGTGCGGGAGGCTAAGAGATTCTGGGTGCCACTGCTGGCTTGCCCAGCAGTGCGATGAACGGACTATTCGTCCGACACCCGCTCCAACAGTTTCGCCGGGTCGCAGACCTGTCCGCCATGCACCACGAAGTCAATCTTGCGCGTGTTGCGAATGTCCTCCAGCGGATCGGCCGTGAGCACAACGAGGTCCGCCTGTTTGCCGACCTCGATACTGCCGAGCGTGTCGGATTGCTTGACGATCCCCGCATTGTGCAGCGTGGCCGATGTGAGCGCCGCTGCCGGCGACAGCCCCGAGGCGACCAGCATTTCTAATTCCTGGTGCAGCGAAAAACCGGGCGGGACGAATGGTTCGGGCGTGTCGGTCCCCACCAGAATTTTCACCCCCGCTTTGTGCAGCAAGCCGGTGAGTTCCTGATACTTCTCAATTTCGCGGAGCCGTAACGGGCGCGTTTCGGGAGCGAGATTGCTGGAGGCGCGATACTTTTCCCAGTACCGCAGCATCCGTTTCGGCACATGTTTCAAATCGGCGTGTTGGTGGACTTCTTCCAGATCGTTCAAATAGATCATATTGCGAAACACGACCAATGTCGGATCGACGGCTACTTTTTGTTTCGCCAACTGCGCGATCAACGCTTGGCATTGCGGGTTTTGCAGATCAAGATTCGCCCGTGGATTGGGGACCTTGGCTGCTGCGGGGGAGATGCTGTAGTTGAACACCGACCAGATATGTTCCAAGCAATCGATCCCGTCGGCCGCTGATTCTTGAGCGGTGTAGCGACCCAAATGGCCGGTGACCATCATGCCGCGGCGGTGGCCCTCTTCAATCACTTTTTGCCCGATCGCTCGCGGCGTACCGACATAGATTTTCAGTGTCACCACGTTCCACTGCGACATCTCATCCACAAAGGCGGGGACCAGCGCCGGGTCGGTCAAGCTGTAACCAATGTCGCGGTGCACCGGTTGCGCGCCGTCAATGAGCGGACTGGCCAGAAACACCTGCGGGCAATATTCCGGATGCAAAGCCGCATACCGCGCGATGCCCACTTCGGCAACAATCGCATCACCGGCACTACGAACCGACGTCACTCCCGCCGCCAAAAACAGCGGTAAAAACTCATCGCCGGTCACGTGCGTGCGATCGGCTAGGTGCACCAAATGCACGTGCGCATCGATCAAGCCGGGAATGACATATTTCCCGCGCGCCTCCACAACCGTTGCGCCGTCGGGAATCGTTGCCGGTTGCTCACGCGTGCCGATCGCCGTGATCAACCCGTTCTCAATCACAACGGTCCGCTCCGGCAGCATCGTCCCGGTCGCTGTATCAAACACCGCCGCATCGCGAAGCAGCAGTGGCGGAGGTTCCGCGGCAGCGACCGCGCAATGAATCAAGCACGCCGCAACGAACAGGGCCGATCGCATCATCAGACCTCGTCGAAGGTCGCTGTTGGGATCACATTGGACGCCCATTTTGTAATATCGACACATTTGGCGGTCGGACTTTTCCAAGGTAATCCAGATTCTGACCCCCGCGGATCCGCCCGCCCCCGCCGCCAACCATGACCACGGGAAGTTGATTCGCATCGTGGTGTCCGTTGAGCATGCTGGAACAGAGCATCAACATTGAGTTGTCCAGCAGCGTACGGTCTCCTTCGCGAATGCTGTCCATCTTGCGGGCGATGTAGGCGACCTGCTCCAGGAAGAACTGATTCACCTTTAACCAATCGTCCGTATCGTTGTGCGACAGCAGATGGTGAATCATGTAGTCCACGCCCAGATGCGGAAACCGCAGCGTGCCGTGATCGTTGTTGAGTTTGAGCGTACAGACTCGCGTCAGATCAGTCTGGAACGCGAGCACGAGGATGTCGCACATCAGCCGCATGTGTTCGACGATGTCCTGCGGATATCCATCCGTGGGGCGCGGCATGTTGGCTCCAGTCAGCGTCGGCCGCCAGCCTTGCAGTTCGCCGCGCTGGCCGGCGCGCTCGATCCGCTGTTCGACCTCGCGGACCGAGTTCAGGTACTCATCAAGCTTTCTGCTGATCGATGGCTGATGTCCCGTCGAAAGTCCTTGGCGTCGGTCAGCACCGCATCCGAGCACGCTCTTGTCGCCCGCGCTGCGCCTGTCCTTGAACAGCTGGTCGAATGCCAAGTGCCGGATAGACTTCCAGCGGCGTCGGCGTGGTCGGGCTGCTCCAGGAAATGTGCGAGCTGTACAGCATCGAGTAGTTCTTGTGCACCGACGGATTCGACTTCTCGCAGCCCAGCACCAGGCTCGGCAGTTTCGTCTGATGGCCGATCTGCTGCGCCACGACCTGATCGACACTGGTGCCGGAGCGAATCGTGCCCCCGGCCGACAAGCGGCGCGCCGGACAGCAAGGTTGCCCGTTTGCGAACTGTGGATGTTTCCTTTGAGCGCTTCGGCATTGTACAGGCCGCGAATGAACAGTCATCCGGTCCCGAAAGTCGTTCAGCGGATGCCAGCACCTTGCCCAGCTCCATCGACGTGCCTTCGCCCTTGGCCCACCATTCGTGTCTGTGGAAGCCGCAGCCGGCGAACAGAATTGCCATCCGCGTCGGAGCCTGGCTCGCGTCTTTTTCGCCCGCTGTTTCATCGCCCCACACACGCAGCGATTCCATCCACGGCAGTGCCATGCTGACACCCAGACCACGGAGCATCGTGCGACGGGAAAGCTGATGGACTGTCATGGGATGGCTCCGGTTGAAAAAATGATGTTCGCTAATATCCGTTGGAGAACCGATCCGTGTTGATTTGCAATTCAATCGTCGACAAAATCTCGGCCGCGAATCTGCGGAACTGCTCGCTGGTACGATCGCCTCGACCGCAACGCTGAAATCGATAGTCGTGCGCCTTCAGTTTTTCGCTGCATCTCCGTCCAGCAACGGTTCGTCCGACAAGCTGTACTTCCCGTCCCAAGGCATAGCCCAACAGCTTGCGGCAGAATTGCCGGACCACGTCGTCGCGACGATCTGGTGAGCAGATAGTTCCGCAGTCCGTCGATGCCTTCCATCGGCTGGCCCGTCGAGGACCGTTTTCGTCTGCGTGTCGACTTCGGTCCGGACGCAGGCGGCCGATGGCATCGTATTGTTCCAGCGCAAATCCGAACGGATCGATACGGACATGACAGTTCGGCACACTCGGGAGCGGAACTGTGCTGCTCGATCAATTGACGGGCCGTCAGCCCGGTCCGGGACCGTTTCGGGCAGTTGCGGAACATTCGCCGGCGGTCGCGGCAAACGCTCGCCCAGCAACGTTTCATAAATCCAGTTCCCGCGCAGAATCGGACTCGTCCGCGAGGCACCCGATTGACTGGCCAAAAACGTGGCCATTCCCAAAATCCCGCCGCGACCTTGCGCTTGCAGCCCTTCGACGCGCCGCCACTCATCCCCCTCGACACCGCCGATTCCATAGTGCTGAGCCAGTGCCGCATTCACGAACGCATGATCCGCATTTAGCAAATCCAGAATCGAACCGTCGTTGCGGAACATATCTTCGAAGAACCGCACCGTCTCTTCATACATCGCACCGCGCAGTTCCGCGAACTCCGGGATACAACGCTTCGTTCTTATCATCGTTCTGATCAAAGTCCCGCAGATGCAGCCACTGGCAGGCAAACTGTACCGCCAACCGCCGCGTCCGCGGATCGGCCAGCATCCGCCGCGTTTGTTTTTGCAAGACGTCTTCTGACAGCAGCGCACCCGAATCACCCGCCTCGCGAAGTTCGGCATCGGGCAGCGACGACCATAGGAAATAACTCAGCCGGTTTGCCAATTCGATGCCGGTAACCGGCAGCCGCGTCCTTCGCCCGGCCGGCGGAGTTTTCGAGCCGATACAAAAATGCCGGCGATGCCAGCACCCGCGCCAACGTCAGTTGAATCGCCTCCTCGTGAGGAATGTCCGCTTCGCGCAGCCGGTGATAGAGCCTGCGCAAATCCTCCTGCTCCGATTCGTCAACGGCCGCCGCCAGGCACGATCAGCGAATTCCAGAACCGCGTCGAGATGTGTGCCGGTTCAGTGCTCTTGCAGCCGCGTTGACGAAACACATCCGCCCGCTCGTTGATCGGCCTACGCATCGGCTCAAACGATTTCACCAAGTCCGGTCGATCCTGCGTGGCGAATTCATAGATCTGTTCATATGCCACCGTCAGCGCAATCGGTTCCTGGGCGACATAAAACAGTTCGTCCCACAACCGATTCAATTCAGCCACCTGCTCATCGTTGAGCATCAACCGTTTGAGCTGATCATCCTCGCGGAAATACAATGTCAACGTAACCACTTCATCGACCGGCACAATCCGTGCATAACACAGCGCCGCTGGGAACAGATTGCGAAATTCCGCGACCGCCTGCTTTGCACGCTGCTGCGTTTTCTCATCCGCCGAAACGACTATCGGCTGCGCCGGCGACGAGAGCAGTTCGGGTTTGGTACTGACGACTTGAAGTTGCACACTCCCGCCCTGTGCTGTCTCCGGATGCAACGTCCCCGATACGACAAACTCCGCTCCGCTCGCCAATTCTTTCGGTAGTCGCACTTCGAGAATCTGCGGCGCCTGCACGCACAGGACTGGCCGGTTCAATCGCCGAGCCGTTGGGATGTTTGCCAAATTGCGCCGGATTAATTCCAAAGGGCGATACGTTTCCGGACGCAGCTGTGCCGGCAACCGTTCCCCAGTGCAGCGGACCTTTCCAGTCGTTCAGCAGTGTTCGTAACGCCCGGTCCGGTTCGCTGAGCGATGCCTCATCCGTTGCAGTCATCGCTGTTTGTACCGCCAGTGCTAACTGCTGGATTTCGTCGGCCGGTTTCTCGCCGATCACGGCTGCTCGCCACTGGGCGAGAGCGGAACCGGGGGGCAATAACGACTTGGTCGCCCCCACATCTTCTGAGGCACCAAAGTGCCAAGTCTCCGCGTTGCCATACGCATCGGGCAACGGATTGGACTCCAGGATTCGATCAACGACATCCGTTGCTAAATCCCAAACTCGCGCTTCGCCCCCGACCTCAGTCAGTTTTAAGGCAACATGGGTTGTGTCGCAGGCGTGCGCATTGTCTCGGGCGTTGATGATCAGCGACACGACATCTCCGGCGTGGATGGCCGTTTCCCCTTCGAGGGAAATTGTCTGACGCCCGCCGTTCTCTACGGTGCCGCTTGCCAGTTGTGTCGTGCCGGTTTCCGCGTGTCGTTCCACGCGCCACGCAAACCCGTTGCCGCACTTGTCGTCCGCATCGGCCGCGAGTCCTTCAATCCGCAACGGTCCATCCAACGGGCTACGCCAGGCAATGATCGATTCCTGCGTCGGCGTCGGATGCACCGTTACCCCGCGGGCGGGAATCGTCAACGTCAGAAACGTTACGTCCTCCTTGGAGCGATTCGTCAACAGGCTCGGCAAGATCCCCGCACCCCAGCCGTTGATCGAATCATAACCCTGCACGCTGGTTAATTTGTTGGTGAACAATCCGCGAATTTCACGTTTCTCTTTCCGCTCCAACCCGAGCAACGTGGACCATGCTTTGAGCAATTGTGGTTTTAAACTGTGCGCTTCCGCAAATTCTTCCAGCGTGGCCGTCGAGGCCCGCAGTTTGTCGACCCCGTCGAGATAAGCCGTCGTGCGTGGCCCTTCACTGGCCAGCGCCTTCTGAATGCGCTCATCCAGACCGTAGACATCGCGCAGCAGAATCGGCGGGTGTGCTGTTCCCGAATCATCGGCCGGAAATTCAATGCGTGGACGTTCCCAAATCACGTAGTCCGCGTCGCGGCCATCTCCTAAATCATCCGCCGTGAGATATAGCACAACGTTCGCATCGGTCGGCGGCAGCGCCAACCGCACATCCTGCCGCGTCATGACCTTGTCGACCGGCTCCATCCATTTTTTTTGGACGCCATCGCCCGTCAATTGACCGATCGGGTTAAACTTCCACAGCGCCTGTTGTGCGGCTGTGATTTCGGCAACCAACGCGGGAACATCCGCGGCTGTCGCCTGCTGCCATTTTTGTCGAAACCGATTCACAACGAACGAATCCGGTGATTCGGCTGGATCTGACAATGCGGTCCACAACATCTGCAGATAACGCGAGCTGAGCGAACGTTCGCCGGCAACCTGTTCGATCGACTTCTGACCGGCAGTCAGGGCATCCCGTTCTTCGAGCGTGGCTGTTAGATATCTTTCGACGGGTAACAGTCCCTCTTGATCGGTGTCGAATTTGGTTCCTTGCCACGTGACAACTGTCCCATCCCCGCTTTGGGTGAACCGGCGGTAGAAGGTTTGAATGCGGGCCAACAATTCGTCTGTGTGATCGCGTTTCGAAGTATGCGGCGAAAAACGAATTCCATCGGGCAATAACACCGCATGGGCAGCAACATCTTTGGCAGCTTCGAGGTACTTAGAGACGAGCGATGGCGACATCGCTTGTGCGGAGCCGGTGTTGATAAAGCCTTCTCCAGCGGCGCCGTCGATCGGAAATTCCTCAGTGGGATCAAGCGTGGCGACACCGGTCAGATCGCGGATTGTGTAATTGTACTCCGCATTATTCAGCCGCCGCAGCACGATTGGTCCGGGATCGCCGGCGCGGGCATTGGCTTCGAGTGTGAGAAAATCTCGTACCCAACTCCGCAGCTTTTTTTGCTCTGCTTCGGTCGGTTGCGCTTCATCACGCGGCGGCATCTGTCCGCTTTCCAGCATCTGGCGAATCCGCAGCAACGTTTTCACCTGCTTGCGCGCAGCGGCCATTGTCGGAATCGTCGAAAGGTCGACTTCCGCTTCCGCCAAATCCGCCGAGTGACAATCGAAACAATATTGCCGCAACAACGGTTGAATCGTCTTGCCGTAGTCTTGCTCTAAAACGGTCGCGGATTTCTCTTCTGCGGTGGCGGACGGCATCTGCCAAGCCAACGCCAGGACAAATACAAACAAAATCGTGAGAACGCTACGACGGGCGAGGCTGTTGCAATCTCTCATAGTCCCGCTCCGATCCGCTGCCGATGACTTTCGATGTGGGCTTTCAATTCCGCTGTCGCCCGTTCGACATTTTGATCCCTCAAGTCCTCGACGATTCGCCGATGGCTCTCAATGCCCGCTTTCCATTCCGCCTTTTTGACGCTATCGCGAAATCGACGAAAAAACACCTGCAATAAATCATCGAAGGCCACGAGCGGCGCGAGGCCGCTGGCTTGCATCAGACTGCGATGAAATTCGATGTCGATTTCAATCTGCACCTCAAACTCGCGCGCTGCACTGAGGCGATCGACGATGGATTTCAGCGAATCGTACAACGCGGGATCGTCCGCCATCCGTCGCGCCACGTGCGGGAGGACGCCGGTTTCGATGACGACGCGCGAGTCGATCAGCTGATGCGGGTCGGCGGTGTGCAGGGCAGGGTGGAAGCCGAGGTGCTTGGTGACCCGCTGTAGGTCGATTTCCCCGACCGTCAGTCCGACCCCGGTCCGCGATTCGACAATCCCCAAAAACTCCAGCGCCTTGGTCGCCTCGCGCAAACTGAGTCGGCTCACACCAAACGATTCGGCCAGCTCCGTTTCATTCGGCAGCCGGTCTCCGGGAACCAGTCCTTCCGAAACGATATACGACTTCAGCCCTTCGGCGACCACATCACGCAGCTTCTGCCGTGGCAGAGTTTTTAACATGAACCTCTCCGCAAACCAAAATCCCGACGGCACACGTGCCGTTTTTTGCCAGCATTCAGATTATCAGACAATCAATTGCTGTCAAGGATTCTGGACCTGCGTGAGTTCACGTTGCGAGCGTCGCAGCGCAACACAACGGGAGGGCGAAGCTCCCGCTGAGCCGCGCGCAACCAACGACTTACCCCCAATCAATAAGTCCGCAACGATTTGAAGTGTGATCGATCACGCTATGTTGCGGCATCACAATTTGGGTGAAATCAATAGGTAATCAGCGGCTCGGCGGGAGCCTCGCCCTCCCGGATCGGTTCATCGTACATTCGACGACGCACGAATCTCCCCCGGTTCGACAATGGGTGCCGACGCCGTGTGCGTTGCTTCCCAGACGCGACGAAAACCGGCGACGTCGTCGTTTTTTAGTCCCCATTGGTATTGATACCAGCGCCCATTCTCTCCGCGCCAATGTAGCGTCGGGTACGAGCGGACCCAGGCCGGGGCTGCTTTCCATTCCAGTTGGACCGGCAGCGCGTCGGCTTCGCGGTCTAGGCGTTGACAGCCGGGGCAGGTGAGGCGGAAGTCCTTGTAGGCGAATACCACCGGCTTGGATTCCGCTCTTTCGTGGGCGGCCGCTTCGCAACGGCAATCTAAGCCACAGGTGCATTTGCCACCGGAGCTGCAATGGCACGGCCCGACGACCGACCAAGAGAGCGGCTCCTCACCGGCCACTTCTCGTGTCGACGGTCCGACGATCCGCCAGTCGAGCGGCTCATCCGCGGTGACTTGGGTGCAACACAATCCAATGAACAATAGAGTAAACGTTCGCATCTTACTGGTCTCCAATAATCCGAAAATCCAATTCCTGTGATGGGAATCCCGCGAATGCGCTGAACGCAAACGAATCCCCTTGAGCGACGATGTACTCGACATCTTTTTCGCGAATCCAAAATCCCCCCGGCGGCGCATCGTCCGGCGGCGTGCCGTGCGCCGCTGCCCCCCAGGAATTCAACACGTAGTAATACGGCTCGCTGCCAGTCAGGCCGTCGTAACCGATGATGCACATTTGATGATTCCATGTGCCGCGCCGCTCGTTGACGAGTCGTCCGTCGACCTCTCGCGGTTGCATCCGCCCGCCCCAATCCGAAGCGATCGTCACCGGATAGCCATTGCAAACCGCATCCCGCACATCCGCCGCCGAACGAACCGGTGCGACAGTCCGTACGGGAAACTGCTGCGCGAACTGTACGAATTCCTCCGGCGGTCCGCTGCGTCCCCATTTGCGGGCGACGCGACCATCGTACTCCGGCACGCCTGCGTGATCCGCCGGCAAGACGCCAAACCGCCGCGCCCCTTCGGCCGCCCACGCCCCGACAGATCCATCACCCGAGATCCGCCCGTTGCCGATCAACACGCGAGACACGCCGTAAAAATAGGGCGCGAACGAGGGATGAAAATCACTGACCGGCGGTCCGCGGGCGATCTGCACGCACTGCAAATAATCGACCGCATTTTTCGCCCCCCAACTCACGCAATCTCCCACTTGCTGCGCCGTGTTGGGCAAGTGCTGCCCGTTGTTGATCGCTTTGACATAATCCCACAACCGCACGTTGGCCCGCTGATTGTCTTGAGTAGCACCGACGATGCGAAACTTCGGCATCCCCTCCACAAGCGGCCGCGCTGCGCGCACCGCCGCGGGACCGGCCCAACCTTGACGGGCGGATTTGGGGGTGATCGTTACGTCAACGTCGACCGACGTCGTAATTGAAATCGTCAGCCCGGCGACCGAAATTCCAATCGCCGCCGCAATCCCCGCCTTCCAGCGCATGCTCAGTCCGTTGTTGTGATTCATGAGACTTGTGTTTCAAATGTGTTGGCAATTGCTTGAGCAATGGACCGGTGGAAAATTCAGTGGATTCATGTCGGAGAGCAGGATGTTCGAATTCTTAGTCAGCTTCGCTGCGCACGACCGCGAGCGGTCGGTTTGGGATGTGTGCTCTGGTGCGCAGCGATTATTTGACAGCACGGAGACCAATCGCGATTTCTCGCAAGCAGACCGCCCAGTCGCCGGTTTGTGCCAATCGCCCCGCTTTATAAAGTTCTTGCAACTTCAAGCCGATCGCCGTGCCCCACGGGGTCCAGGCGAGCATCGAGGTTCCCAGCGCCGCATTGTTGGCAGCCAAGATCGCCCGCAGAATCTCTTGCGGTTTCTTGAGTGTCCCCGCCGCGATCGAAGCGGCGACGGCGTCGGCGGCGTCTGCCAAGGCATGCGCCTGTCCCACACGATTGGCCGAGTCGACCAATTGGGCCAAGTCAAACGCCAACTTAGCAATGCGAAACACGCCATCCGGCACAGTGTCCGGCGCCGGAGCGGGCGGCGTTGGTGTTGGGGGATTCGGCGCAGGGGGTACGGGAACGGGATTTGGCTCGTTGCCGATCGTCAGTGTCCACTGCGCCTGATCAATTCCCTCGGCGTTGCTGCACGCCAAAAAAACGTGGTACACGCCCGGCACGCTGGCAACGAGACATTTGCGTCCCTCTTCCAGTACCAAGATCGTCGGCCGCCCGCCGGGCAATTGCGGCGTCACGCTCCAGGCGTAAAAGTCCGCAGCTGATTCTGATGCATCCAGCACGAGAATGTCGCCCGGCACTCCCTCCGGTTGGCCCGGTCATGATTGCTCGTGGCGGAGCTGCCATCACCTGCGATATTGTCCCCCACGCGCCCATCACCATCACCACGACTCGGACTATCAATCGCATGTCAGACCTTTTTGCACGATGAGTTTTTTACTAGATGCCTCACTCTATGCCGCTGAGGTTGCGCTGCGCCTGATCGCGACGGTCCAGTGATGGACGCCGGCGCGCACGGCATGTTATGATTTGCAGACAGCCTTTCCGTGCTCGCGTACAATCCCCTCTCCGCACAAGGCATTGCGATATGAAACCGCAGCCCCACGATTTTCTCGCACAGCACACTTATCTCACGCGGCGGTTTTTCCTCCGCAGCGGCGCCGCCGGTTTGGCGGCGATCAGCACGCTGCCGTTATTTGCTGAGGCCGCCGAACGCGACCCTGCGCTGCAACAAGTGATCGATAATCTCGAACCTTGGCTGACGAAGCCCGACGACTTCCAGGACGTCTCCCGCGGCAATCCACAACCGCACTCCCTCGACGAAGCCCGCCGCAAAGAAGTCGGGCTGACGCGCGACACGTGGTCGTTGGAAGTCGTGAGCGATCCCGAAAACAAAGCTCGGATTCGCAACCCGTTGACGAAAGAAAAAAACACCGCGTTCACGTTCAAAGATCTCATGCAACTGGCCGAGACGCATGCGGTCCGCTTTCCCAAAATCATGACCTGCCTGAATATCGGCTGCCCGTTGGGCAACGGAATTTGGGAAGGTGTGCCGCTGCGGGAAGTGCTCTGGCTGACCAAGCCCAGCAAAGATCTCCGCCGTGTCTTTTACGACGGATTCCATAACGACGATCCCAAACAGTTGTTCCGCAGTTCGCTCCCGGTCGGCCGCGTGCTCGAGGATATGTACGGATTGCCGCCGGTGATTCTGTGCTACAAACTCAACGGACAATGGCTCTCGCCCGAGCGCGGCGCGCCGGTGCGGATGGTCGTTCCTGAGGCGTATGGGTTTAAGAGCATCAAATGGTTGTCGCACGTGTTTCTGTCGAATCGCGTGAACGCCAACGACACCTACGGTGAAAAAAATAACGACGTCGATAGCCCGCTCAAGACATTTTGCGAAACGATCTCGCTGCCTAAAAAGGTCAAACCCGGACAGCCGATTCCCGTCACCGGCTATGCGCAAGTCGGTATCTCGGGACTGAAGAAGGTGCAGGTCTGGGTGCAAAACGACGACGAGGAACGGGTCGCCGGGGATAAGTATTTCACCAAGGCCCCTTGGAGCGACGCGGAAATTCTTCCGCCACCCAAAAACTGGGGTGGCGACATCGCCGACAATCGTATTCCAATGCCCACGCAAGGCTTTGACCCGGAAACAGGACAGCCGCAAACGTGGCCCCTGCGGTTGTCGAAAGCTCACTGGGCGGCGCTGTTACCAGGACTGCCGCCCGGAAAGTACACGTTCCGTTGTCGCACGATCGACGACAACGGCGCCGCTCAACCCATGCCCCGCCCGTTCATGAAATCGGGCCGCGCCGCCATCGATCAAGTCGGCTTCACAGTTGAATAGCTTGGCAGGCACTCCCAGGATTATTCAGGCACCGGCGCGATGATGCGGGAGGCGTGTTCGCGGTTGTGGTGGATCGTGTTGACGGCACTCACCGCATCGTCGGGAAATTCGATAGTCAGCGGTTTCCCTGTTTGCGGATTCGGCTCGTACAAAGGAGCGCCCGTGCTGGCGATGGTGACGCGGATGCGGTGTCCAGTATTGAAAATCTGACTCATCCAGCCCACGGGAAACGCGATTTTCGTCACTTCACCCGGTGTCATGAGTGTTTCGTGATCAAAGCCTTCGCGGTACCGCGCCCGCCAGGGATAATCGACGATCAAGATCGAACGGCCGTCGGGATAGACGTCGCTGATGCGGACGATAAAATCGGTGTCGCGGGCTGTTGATGAGACATACAACTCGGCCTGCACGCGGCCCGTCCATTCGACCGGTTTCGTCAGTGGATCAGTCGTGAACGTGCGAACTTCGGCCTGTTCTTCAAAGGGCCGGGCATCGGTCGCGCCGGGAAAACCGCGGCCGGGAATTTGCATGGGGTGCAGCGGATCGGACTGGTGTAACTGGTGGATCCCCCATCGGCGGGCGGCGTCGCAGCCGAGAGCATGCCATCGGTTTGCAAAAACATCTCCACCGGTTTTGCGGGCGGCGGAAAATCTTTGGCGGTTCGCCACACGTTGCCCGGTGCGTCTCCCTCGCCGAGTGCGCCCATCACGTAGTACCGCACCGTCGGATCTTGTTCGACGCCGTTGTCTTCACCTTTGAGATAGTGATTGAACCAGCGGACCATGTGTTCGTGCTCGGGCCAGATCGCATTTTTCGGATAAACCAATTGACCGACGCGATTGCCTTTGTTCAGTCGCCCATGCAGCCAAGGGCCGACAACCAATTGTTGTTTTCCCCGCGAGTTCGGGCCTCCCTGATGTTGCCGTCCCTGAAAGCTGGCGATCGAGCCTTGATTCATAAAGTCGTACCAACTGCCAATCGTCATGCAGGGGACGTTCATCTTGTCGAAATGCCGCGTGCAATCTTCGGCTTGCCAGTATTCGTCATAATGCGGGTGGGCGAACCACTCAGCCAACAACCGTGCATTGTCCTCGGGGTCCCGGCAAACGCCGGCCATGCCTTTGAATCGCTCCGGCCGTGTTGTCCCGCCGATACGATAGCCTTCTTCGAACAGACTCAAACCGGTGTCGGTCATGTATTGGCAAACCAGGTGCGGCGGCTGGGTGACGGCCAGGTAATTCTGCGCGTACCCGCCTTGCGAACTCCCGAACGTCCCAATTTTGCCGGTGCACCAATCTTGGTCAGCCAGCCATTCGCAACTGTCGTATCCGTCTTGTAACTCGCCCCATTGCAGCGCGCGATAACCGACGTAGGTCCCCTCGGATAGATGCGTGCCGCGGAAATTGACCAGCGCCACCACAAACCCTTCGCTCGCCAGTTCCGCCGCTGCTTTCCGGGTCGAAGTTCCCTGCAAACCGCCGTAGCGTTGTTCGAACAGCGCCGGCCACGGGCCTTTGCCTGCGGGGATATATAAGTAGGCGGACAGTTTCTTTCCGTCGCGCATGGGGATCATCACGTGTTTTTCACGCACGTCGCCGAGATCGATTTTGTCTTCGGCTGCAATACTTCCGACGAGCGTTAGTGCTACAAAGGCTGTCGCGAAACCGTACAGAGTCAGGCAGCGAATATTGAGCGATATACTTCGTGGATGCATGGGAGGGCCAATCTTGCCGGCGGGGGTGATCAATGAGACGTCTCCCAGCTTAAACGCGTTGCCGCATTGCGTCGAGTGAGTCACGGCTGTTTTGCCGATTTCGCGTTTGGCCGTGACATCTCAGCGCCGTTTGCCTATGAAGTACGGTGCACTTCTTTTCCGCTACGCAGTACATGAAAGCCGCCGCCACCCATGATTGCAATCACGCCTCCCCCGCGACCGATTTTCGAGCCTGGGCAATTGGTACAACATCGGCGATACGGCTATCGCGGCGTGGTTGTGGGCCGCGATGAATCGTGTCAGGCGGACGCAGCTTGGTATGCCAACAACCAAACGCAGCCCGACCGCGATCAGCCGTGGTATCACGTGCTGGTCCATGGTTCGCTTACTTGCACGTACGCCGCTGCGGAGAACCTGATGGCCGACCCGAGTGGACGACCGATTGATCATCCGATGGTGCCGCACTTTTTCAGCGAGTTCGTCGATGGACATTATGTACGCAATGACGAACCATGGCCCGTATGATGCCTCATCAAACCTGGATCGTGCGGCCCGTTGCCGCCGCCTTGTAGATCGCGAATACCGTTTTCAAGGCGCGGAGACTGTCTGCATTGCTGATCGGTGGGTCGGTCATTTCGGCGCACGCTTTGATGGCCGCATCGACGAACGGCGTATATCCACGGGGCTCCTTCGAGCCTGGCCACGTCTGCACTTCGCCCGCATGCGCGCCCTTGGCGGTATACCATGTGAGCGGTTCGTCTTTCATCGACTCCAGATGCAACCAGCCGCCCGAGCCCCAGATTTTTATATGCGAGTTATACCCCTTGTCGAGATAATACCCCGACGTCAGCGTGCCGAGTGTTCCGTTGTCAAACTTCAGTGCCGCTGCGGCTGAGTCCTCCACATCGATCGGTTGCCCGCCGACATTCTCCGTAAAACCGGCGACTTCGGTCACGCTGGATTGCGTGATGTCCATTGCCAAGTCGAGCCAATGGATGCCCAGCCAAATCAAATGCCCGCCACCCGCGCGATCTTTGTCAGCGAACCATTGTTGCTGATACGATTCGCGCGTCAGCCGAGTTTGGTCGGCAACCAGGTGCATTTCCATCCCGTAGATTTTGCCGATGACCCCATTGGCGATCATCCGTCGTGCTGCGGCGATTTCGGGATTCAATCGGTTGGCCAATGCCAGCATCAAATTTCGATGCCCGCTGTCTGCCTTGTGCACGAGTGGTTCAAAATCTTCCAGACGGACACAGGACGGTTTTTCCGCAAACACGTGGCAACCCGCTTCGAGGGCGGCGTCGATCACCGGCGGCGCCAGTTTGGCTTCCATCGTCACCAACACCATCTCGGGGCGTTCGCGCTCCAGTAGCGTCTTGTGGTCAGGATAGACCTTGATGAGTTTATCACCTAGAACCTTTCCGCGCCTCTTTTTCCCAACGTCCACCTGGATCGGCAAGGACCACTTCGCTGCATGCAGCGGACTTGGCCAACGCACTCAAGTAGGCGGTGACATGCGCTCCTGGGGCATGCGTGAGAAGTCCGACTTTGATGGCTTGGGGCATTGTGGATTGCCTTGGCGTGAAGTTTATCGGGGTTTGATACTTTCAGCATACCGGTCGACAGACTCGCATTCAATTCCTTTGACTACCCGTTATCTCAATCTTGAAAAGCGCAGCCTTTGGCAGCACAGTCGTCCATTTGAAGTGCCATCTTGTCTCATAACGCCGTGATTCGTCAGGGAGTGTTGCAGTTTTTGACGTCGACCTCCTTTTTTCATTTTAAGATGACGTTTCATTGCAAAAATCACGGTTCCCGCACTGCCGATAAGACGATACACTCCCGCCGCGCAACTGCGCGCATTTCATGCCGTCACCTACGTTGACGTGAGACCGATTGCCAGGCAGCTATTGAAGGAATAGACCGGATGAGTACGCAACATGATGTTGTGATCATAGGCGCAGGCCCCGCAGGAAGCACCGCCGCCACGATTTTGGCCGAACAAGGCCTGGATGTCGTCGTTATTGAGCGAGAACACTTTCCCCGATTTCATATTGGCGAATCACTCTTGCCGGCCTCGGTCCGCATCTTTGAACGGCTCGGAGTTCACGAACAAATTCGCAAGGCGTTTATTCACAAGCCGGGCGGAAAATGGCTGTACGGTTCGATTGAGGTTGCCGGCGATTTCAACAAATCGGATCGCAAAGCCAGTTTCAAAGACCATCCCTACTCCTACCTTGTCGAACGCTCGGTCTTCGACCAAATTTTGATCCAGCGCTCAGAAGAGTGCGGCGCGGACGTCCGCTTTGGGACGGAAGTCAACGAAGTCATTACGGATAACGATCGCATCGTCGGCGTGAAATGTCGCGACGAAGACGGAAACACGACCGAACTCCACGCTCGGTTGGTGATCGACGCCACTGGTTTACGGGCATTGATTCCCGTCGAAATTGGGACTGCGTGAAATTACCCAACCGCAGCGGATGGGAATGTATTGCCAATACGCCGCCCGCCCGACGCGCGACGACGTCAAAGCAGGCTGGTTTGTGGGGCAAATGTTTTATGACGGTTGGACGTGGCTGTTACGACTGCCCGAAGATCGGTTTTCGGTTGGCGTGGTGATGACGGTTGATCGCTTCCAAAAATCCCGCCTGTCGCCGACCGATTTGCTGGAAAAAATGGTGGAAGAAAATGACCTGCTTAACCACGGTATGACGCTCGATCGACGACGGATTTCGGACGTGATGGTGACCGGCAACATGGCGAGCACTTCCCAGAATCTAGCGGGAGACGGGTGGGTGGCTGTCGGCGACGCCGCCTATTTCATCGATCCTTGTTATTCGTCCGGCGTACATTTGGCCATGAAGTCGGCCGAAATGGTCGCCGACATCGTTTGTGCACAACCAGCCACAGAAAAGATTCCGAGTACCGTCTTTGGTGGTTACCAAAAAGAAATGCGAGCACACGAAAAGTCGGTGCACCACATGGTCGATGCGTTTTATATTGCCAGTCGCAACACGTCGGTGCAAAAGATGGTGACCACTTTCCAGGGTGGCTACCTCAATCGCCGCTTTGTGACGTTTGTGGGCGGCGATTTTCTAACGAACTCACGCATGATCCGCCGCGTGCATCAGATTTCCAACGTCGTGAAATCGATCTTCGGAAATAACGACGCAAAAAGCCCGGAAAACTCGCCGCTGTATTTATTTGACCCCACAATGAATCAGGACCAAGCCGGCCTCGATCCGAGCAAGAAGGCTGCCTGAATCGTCGGTTGAGGTGCGGCGCACCCTCTATTCCTGCTGTGGTAACCGTCTCTGTTAGGCGCGGATCAATGGGAGTTGGCGGGGCGGTATCTATTGGGATGGCGCCCCCTTACAATGCGAGACGACGTTGGCTGTGGGTTGACGTGCAATCGTATTCTCCCCCAAAGATTGGCTCATTCGTGGCAACTCCGCAGTTCGAGATCCTCGCCTACGAGCCAACTGAGTTGGGTCTGTTGTGTTTGCGGCGTCGTGAATTGTTGTGCGAACCGGGGACCATCGTCACGGAGGTCACGCTCAATCACGAATTTCTGATGAGCAGTTATCTGACCGCTTCGGAACGCGCGTTGTCGGAAATCGCGTTGCGGATGCATTCCGGATCAGAACTGCATGTCCTGGTTGGCGGCCTCGGTTTGGGGTATACGGCGCGAGCGGCGCTGGGTTCCCCGCGTGTGGCGGACTGCGAAGTCATTGAGTTTCTTCCGCAGGTGATCGGATGGCTGGCGCAAGGGCTGGTGCCGTTGTCGGAGGAATTGAACGGCGAAGACCGCTTGCAGATTACGCGCGGCGACGTCTATCAATATCTCGCCGCTGCTCCACCGCGGAAGTATGACCTGATTCTGATTGACGTGGATCATTCGCCTGAGGAAAACTTGGGAACCGCCAACGGCGATTTCTACACGGCTAAGGGATTGCAGTTAGCGAAGCAGCATCTCGCCGAAGGGGGGTTGCTGGGTATTTGGTCGTATGCCGAAGACTCCCCGTTTTCCGAGGCGCTGCGCGCGGTGTTTCGTGAAGTGCACATCGAACCGGTGACCGTCTTCAACAACCTCATCGACGTCGAACAGACTGATTGGCTGTTCTTTGCCCACGACTAACGACTCGTCTTGCGCTGCGTGACGTCGCTGTCGTCTCCCGGCGGCCACCATTCGTCGAGCCGTTTGGTCATGCTTGCGATCCGCTCAGTTTGATCCGGATGTTGGATCAGATTCTCTTGCTCAGCCGGATCGTGTTTCAGATCAAAGAGGCTTTTCTCGACCGGGTTCTTAGCGGGGCCGGGGAGCAAGAGTTTGTAGTCCCCCCAACGAATCCAGCGTCCGCGCACGTGCTGCGAGGGCGCGCCGAGGCTCTGCGCGTCATTGGGATAGATCGCCCCGAACGCCGGTTGATCGGATAGTTTTTCGTCACCTCTGGCTGAAGGCAGCAGGTTTCGGCCGCGCATGCGTGGTGTGATCTCCGCGGACAAGCCCGCTGTTGCGAGAATCGTCGGCACGAGATCGACGGTACTGACCAATTGCGGGTGTTCCGCTGGTTTGATTTGATTCGGCCAACAAAGCAAGATCGGCGTGCGCAGGCCGTCTTCGAAGGGAGACAACTTGGAGCGTCGATTCTGCCGCGTCGGGGCGCGCTCATCCGGGCGAAAGCCGTTATCTGAAGCAAACACGATTAAGGTATCATCCAGAATATCGTGTTGCGAAAGAAATCCCATGAGTTGCCCCACGGTCTCATCGAATCTCGCAATCTCCGCATAATAGGGCCGCAGGTGTTTCGGGATATCGCGGCCCTTATACAAGTCGTGGAAACGTTGCGGCGCGTCGAACGGTGTGTGCGGTAGAAAAGGGGCGTACCAGACAAAAAATGGTTGCTTGCCGGCGTAATCCTCGATGAACTCCTCGATCGGTTGCATCGTTTCGCGACCGATGACCAGTCCGGCGTCTCCGTTGCCGTGCGCGACCCATTCGCCGTTGGCTTGCTGGCGGGTGCCGGTGACGTGCTCCCAGTCGTTTCGCCGGCAAGCCCCGTGTCATGCCGTGCGTGAAACCGGCGGTTTGATAACTCCCCTCCCAATGCTTTCCCGTTTGCAGGCAGGCATATCCGTGTTGCGCCAAGATCCGCGGTAGCGTGGGAACGTTTTGTACCAAATAGTCCGTCGTCGCCCGCGCTTGGTGATACTCATCCGCTGTCATCGTTTTCTGCATCGTCCTCAAACCCGGTGGCGGGTGATTGAAATGGATGCCGTGTTGATGCGGATACAGCCCGGTCAAAATTGTTGCTAACGACGGTCGGCAAACGCTCATGGGTACATACCCATTAGGATACCGCGCCGAAGCGGCCGCCAACTGATCGATCTGCGGCGTGTGCACCAACGGATTGCCGGTGAAACCAAAATCGCGATACGATTGGTCGTCAGCCAGAATCACGACAATGTTCGGACGTTCGGCTGCGCAACTTGTTAGCGGTGTTTTCACGAATACCGTGAACGCAATCACCGCCACCCAGAGGAAAAACGGCGAGAGCGTCAGTCGTCTGTTCATCGTCAATCCTCCGGGCTAGGTACGACTATTTTTCAGCGGGCGATTCCGCAATGCCGAACAGAGAACCGTCGGTGCGGATGAAGATGCGACCGTCGGCGATGGCGGGTGTCGCATTGGTGGTATCGTCTAACTCGTTGACGGCGACCTCAATGTATTTCTCTTCACTCGGTTTGAAGACCAACGTTGTTCCTTTTTTGTTGGTCAGATACAGCAAGCCGCCGGCACCGGCGATTGATCCCCAACTGGGGCCTTTGCCGCGATGACTCCAAAGGACCTCGCCCGTTTTAGGTTCGATGCATTGAATTGCAGCACCATCGGCATTGGGGCGATAGAGATAGCCGTCGATGGCAACACCGGTGCCAATGCTCTGCGGGCTATTTTCGTTGCGATACAGACGGTGGGTTTCGGTCACGTTCCCCGTGCCGCCCAAGCGGATGGCCATTGTTGGTCCGCGATATCCACCCGTAATAAAACAGAGCGGCCCCACGATGACCGGTGATGAATACGCCAAACTGCCGCGGTCATGGGCCATGCCGTCACAGGTCCAGATGATTTCGCCCGACTGCGGATCGTAAGCGTTCACCCGTGTGGGCATCGCGCAGATGATTTGCGATTTGCCATCGACCTCGGCGATCACCGGCGTGCACCACGACCCCATCGGATTGCCATCGTCGCGACGGTTGCCGTCTGCTTCGACCGGTTCAGGTGTCTTCCAGATCTCTTTGCCGTTCGTTGGATCGATAGCGGTGAGGAAGACATTCTTTCCGGGTCCGGCATTGAGCAATATTTTTCCGTCGTGGAAGATCGGCGAAGCGCCATAGCCCCACATGTGGCGGAATTCCCCCAGATTGCGGGACCACAATTCGTTGCCGTCCAAGTCATAGCAATACAAACCGGCCGAACCGTGAAAGACCACAACTCGTTCGCCGTCGGAGGCAGGGGTCGAACCGCAGTAGGGATTGGTTTTGTGGGTTGGCATTTTCTCGTCGATGGTGACGGTCCGCACCCACAGTTGTTTGCCGGTTTTTTGATCGAAGCAATACAGGCTCCGCTGTTTCCCCTCTTCGTCCTCGGCGCTCGTCACAAACACACGGCCATCCACAGCAATAGGACTGCCATTTCCCGGTTGTGGAAGTTTGACTTTCCAGGCGATATTGTCCGTAGCGCTCCAGTGGGTCGGACCTTGTTCCCCGCCCGATAACCCATCACCTGCTGGACCGCGAAATGTCGGCCAATCAGCGGCCAAGAGCGGATGCGTTGCACCAAACACCACCAAGAATAATGCCGAAGCTATGCAGCGGGACATCGATTAAACTCCTTGACTCGATGAAAGCAGGGATCGCGGAATACGGGCACTTGCCGCCGCTCAACCGCGGCGCGCAGCACGGCAGCGATCATATCATACCGATGGGCATCCCGCATGTGTTGCTCAGGCAGCGTGGGGCAATAATCCCGGCGGAGCCGTTTCATCGTTGGTGGCGAGCGGGTCGGTGGCAGCGATCGATTTGCGGCGTTCCTGATATAACAACCAGCCAAGCAGCGATAGCAACAGCATGTATCCAAAAAATGGCGTCCCGATGGCGCGTACGGAACGGTACCAGTCCCACGGCGGCACGAAGTTCAGCAATCCCAAGCACGCCATTAGTCCGCCCAAAGCGAAACGCAATTGGTTGCGGGATTTGCTGCTGTCATGCAGAGACCACATCACGACGGTCAACGGATACATCAGCCACACGCCGTAGTAAAACCAAGAGATGGGTGAAAACAGAATCATCATCACCAGGAGCATGGCATACTCAATCGCATCCGTTTGCGTGGTGCGGAATTTCGCCGCCGGCATCACAGCCACGAATCCCAGACAGATCGCCAGCGCCGCGCCGAGAATCACGAAGTTCACAACGCGAAAGTCAAGATTTGCCACGTTGACATAGATCAAACGGTACCCGGCATTCGGGTTACTGGGAACGTAGGGGCGGGGAGATACGGTTCGCTTGCGGTCGGCGGGAATCGGACGCAACAAACGATTCGCGGTGGCGATCAGCGACGCGTTTTTCCAGCGGTAACTTTGCCCGGGACGTTGCGCAATAGTGCCGCGGTCATAACTGAGCACCATTGCGTTGGTCCATGTCCCAAGTTCGGCCACGTTGCGGTGGAATCCGCGAAACGGGGCCGGCAGACAGATGAGTAGAAAGGCCATCACCACTAAAAAACCGGTGAGGGCTCGGTATTGCCGTCGCCATAATAAATAGACGGCCAGCATCACCGGAAAGGCCTTCACAGCCGTCGCGAATGCAATCAATGTTCCTGCACCAAATTGTCGACCCGCGCGCAGACAAAGAAATGCTGCAAGCAGCAATGCTAACAACATTAAATTGGGTTGGCCGAGTTGAAACGTGTCATACACGTACGCAGTCGTCGCCAGCGTCGGCACAAGATAGACGCTCACCGGCCGCCCCCAGGCTTTGCCCGTGGCTAAATAGACGCCCGCGTAGACGCAAAAAATCCAACTCACCGCATTGGCTGCTTCCAAGATCAAAATGAAAGGCAGCTTGCCGGCAATGGTGAGCGGCGCAATCAGACAGGCGGAGACCGGCGGGTACATAAAATTGAACCGCGGTGATTCGGCCAGCGGATAGATTTCCTCGCCCGCCAACACCTGTTGTCCGACCATGTACCAAGTGTCGTAGTCTTTATTGCGATCCGAGGCGCCTCCATAGCGAAGGTGCACGCTCACCGGGACGACTGCAAAGCCGATGATGACGCCAATCCAAATGGCCCACAACCAACGGTCAGTGCGCCCTGTGTGTGATAAGGACTGATGTTGTTCAATCACGCCGCGTTGGCCTTCCGGGGAAGCAAATGCTATTGAAGGTCGAGTTTTTCATGTGGGGCGCGATTGAAATCATCCGACTGTATCAACGTTCTTCGAAACGAATTCTTCCGACAGTCACTTGAGGGTGTTTCGCTGTCGAACAGGAGTATATCGCTCGCGATAGATTCCGCAAATGCCAATTGGGGAAAGTGGTTACGGCAATTTTCCAATCAATGCCGATGGAACGATGCTCGGTGGTACGAAACCTGCTCGCTTGCGCGGCACGCGTGCCGATTCGCAGCGGTACCGCTTGACGTTTCATTCCAGTGCACGGCGGGGATAATCGGTATACAGTCGTTCAACGCCCAGTTCCCGCAGCTGTGACATCCGCTGGGGATCGTTCACCGTCCACGCACCGGCTTCCAAATCGGCTGCTTTGATTTTTCGGACCTTCTCCGCCGTCACGCCCGCTTGGTTGATCACCAAAGCGGCAAAGCCATGCGTCTTGGCGGTGCGAATATCGGCCTCGATATCCGTGTCTTTCCTGCGGTCCCAAAAAATCGTCACCGCCGGAGCCAGCCGTTTGGCCTGGGCCATGTATTGCAGGTTGCCATCGTTGAATCCGACCCACGCTTCCATCTGGAGCCCTTGGACCAGCGCGACCGCGTCGGCGACGCAATCCATCTTGGGTTGAATGGAAACCCGCGTCCGCCGCTGCTTTTTGACCAGTTTCAGCACATCTTCCAGCAGCGGAATTCGTTGCGGCGGACAATCGGCGAGACTCTTGCCGGTGCGGCGTCGAAAATCAGTGGCAACGTCGACCGTGGCGAGTTCTTGATAAGTCGATTCCGCCACGACAAGTTCCCGGTCGCCAACGCGCGCCGTCGTTTTGTCATGGATCACAACCAACTGATCATCTTGGGTCCGGAGAATATCGAGTTCAAGCCAGTCTGCACCGGCATTGATGCCACCTTGGAATGCCGCTAGCGTGTTTTCGGGAAAATTCCCTGAATCGCCGCGGTGGGCGGTGACGCCGTTGTTGAGGAACGAGGGCGACTCACTTTCAGCAGCCAGGATCGACTCGCCTTTTTCTTGGAACAATGTGAGCCAATCCAGCGTCAGGCCCTCGGGAATTGTCGCTGGGGGTTGATACTCCTCGGGAGTTTTGCCCCAATAAAATCCAATCCAGCCAGCCGCGTATGGTTTGGATGCATCGATGAAGCGCCCCAATTGTTGTGCGTTGCACTTCAGCGGAAAAATCTCCTCGATGACGACCGGTTTACCGACTTCCGCAAATCCTTGGAGCGTCTTGAGGGCTTGAGAATTCTTGCCGGTTTCAGGGTAGAGGTGCACGGCCAGGAAATCGAGATCGTCGGTCACTTGGTCCGGAATGAATCCCGACGTCAGCCCCGGACGATCCAAGCTATTGGGAACCAGTCCCACAGTAATCAAATGCCGCGGGTCCTGTTTGCGTATGGCAGCGACCATTTGGCCAATCCATTCTCGAGCAATCGCCTGCCGTGGTCGGCCGGCTGTTTCCAACGTGATGAATTGCACAAAATGCTTGCCGGCAAAAGCGGGGCCCAGCCAGTCGTCCCGTTTCTTTTTGCCCCCGGAACATAAGGCTCGTCGTTATTTTCTTGGCTTAAATCCTTGACGAGGGGGGGGGGTGCTGACAGAAATTTTCTGGAACGAACTTGGCTTAAATCCTTGACGAGCGGGGAGGGGGGGGTGCTGACAGAAATTTTTCTGGAACGAACTTGGCTTAAATCCTTGACGAGCGGGGGGGGGGGTGCTGACAGAAATTTTTCTGCAACGATGGTTAATGCTGGTCAATGTGGTAACTTACCACAAGAGTAAACCACACGCTGAGCCACTGCTTTAGCTACAGCCATTAATACTATTATGGTTAGAATAATATATGTTTTCATGGCTTTACCTATTATT
>CALOFE010000030.1:0-6147 GCA_942492455.1 uncultured Planctomycetaceae bacterium
CGGCGGGTGGCAGGAATATAAGGGGCCGCACGGTCAATCCACAGCGGATTGGTGTGTCTATGAGGTTGCCGGTGGAATGATCGCATGCTGCATACACAGAACCGTCTTCACCAACCCCGCCAACCCGGCCGCTTCAAGTGTGTGGCCTAGGTTGCCTTTGAGGCTTGAAATCGGCACGCGAGTACCTGGCGGTTCGCGATTCTGAAATGCCTCGGTAACTGCGCGTAGCTCAACGCCGTCACCTAGCGGTGTCAGATGTCGCAAAAAGCGCCTCAATGTACTGAATCTGCGATAAATCAACGCCGCCACGATACGCGCGCAGGATCGCTTTGACTTGTCCCGCAGGCGACGGCGCCCACAATCCCTTGCCCCGTCCGTCGGACGAGATTCCCAAGCCGCGCACTACCGCTTGGATCGGATCACCATCCGCAATCGCTTGCGGTAATGTTTTCACGATCAGTGCGACATAACCTTCCGCACAAATCACCCCGTCTGCCGCCGCGTCAAACGGGCGTGAGCCGGTCGCGCTGGCGGCTTGGGCTTTGGCGAATTCCACTAAGGTATCCGGTTTAATATCCGAAGAACCGCCCACAATCGCCATCGCCACCTGACTCTGCTGCAATGCCCGCGTGGCGACCAGCAGAGCCTGTAGCGATGAGGCGCACGCAGAATCGAGCGCCAAAGCAGGCCCGGTCAGCCCAAAGGCTTCGCTGATGGTTCCGGCAATCATGCTGCAGGCCAGCCGTGTTTGCGTCGGTATGCCTCTTTGAGCTGACGCGGCGAGTTCTTGCGTTGCAGACTCTTGAATTGCCGGAGGCAACTGCCGGAAAGCGGCAGCGTCGTTCAAGATCGCTGACGCTTCTTGAATGTGCCTGCCGTAGATCGCGTCTCCCCGCAGATGGCTGCCGGAATTGTGACCGATATAGACACCCACATTGCGGGACGGGAGTTCAAACGGATCAAGCCCGCCGTGTCGGCAAGCCGTTGCCGCCACATCACACATCAACAGATGGCTCGTATCGACTTGGTTTGCGAGATCGGTGGCCAGCGGACAGTTGCGGCGGTCGAATGCACGATTGGCCAGCACGCCTCCCAGCGTGGAGTAAGTTTTTCCTGCTGTGTCAACGTGCGCATCGTAAAAAAGATCGCGGTTGAATCGCTCGGGCGGGAATTCGCCGATCACCGACCGTCCAGAGAGAATGATATCCCACAACTGATCCAGATTGTCCGCACCCGGCAAGCGGCAGGCCATGCCGATGATCGCTACGGGAACGTCGGAATTGTCGGCAACGTTTATCATCCCGGCCTATCGTTCAATCTCACTGGTGCATAAACGCGATTTGATCGCCGTCAAATTATGGCAATGATTTCAAGATGACTTTACCCGATGGAGTTTTCGGCAAAGCGTCGACGAAGAGGATGGTGCTGGGCCGTTTGTAATAGACCAGATGCTCTTCACAATGCGATCTCACCTGGGCCAGATCCAAGCTGCCGTCGGAGACTATCGCCGCTTTGACAAATTGCGTGCCCGACCGTGTATTCCCGGCATAGACCTTCGTTTCCACAATCGCGGGCAGTCCAGCGAGAACTTCTTCGACTTCACTTGGGACGACCTTCAAGCCGCCGACATTTACAACCTCCGAATCGCGGCCTTTGAGTACGATTGCTCCGGTCGAATCGACATTCGCCAGATCGCCCGTATTAAACCAGCCGTCGTTGATCATGCTGGAGTCAATTCCCTCAGGGCTGAGATAACCGGCCATCATTGAAGAGGAGCGAATCGAAAGCGGACCGACACCCTGCGGTCCGGTCCAATCGGCGGGTGGTGTTTGCACTGCGACTTCGACGCCGTTCATCGGCGAGCCGACGCCACCGGTTGTGAGCGCCTCCTCCTCATTCACGGCAATCGAGATCCCGCCGGTTTCGGTCGTGCCATACAGCGGTCGCACGGTGCGGCCCGTTTTTTGTTGAAATGTGTGCGCCAGTCGCGACGGCAATGGAGCGCCGGCTGAAAAGACGCACCGCGGGATATGCGGCAAATCTTCTCCCGCGCCGAACATGAGGACTTCTAACATGGCCGGGACCGCGGGAAAGATGGTAATCCCCTGCTCTGCAAACGAGCGAAACACCGCTGGGCGGCTGAATTCACGCATCGTCACCACCGAAGCGCCGCTTAAGAGCGGCACCATCACACACATGCCGTAGGCGTAAGCGTGGCTCATCGGTGGCACCGCCAAAATTACGTCGTGCTCATTGATGTCGGCGGTTTCGATGTAATGTTCCGCTTCGGCAACGGCGCTGGCTCCCGGACGCACGGCGACTTTGGGTAGACCCGTAGTGCCAGACGTGGGATGCAACGGGACACCACCCAGAGATGGGAAGTCTCCCTGAAATGCAGTGTCAGCATCATCGACAGTTGCCCAAACGAGCTGCACCCAGGAATCGTCTCCGATCAGATTTGCGCGGTCCGAGTGCTCGCTGAGATCCTTTGTAGACAATCCATCACAGGCGATAAATCTTGCGCCAAACCGTAACGCCGTCCGTTTCAACTCAGAAGCTGGAGTTTTGAAGTGGACCAATAATGGATCGCCGCCGCGAGCCAAAACCGCCACAAGCGTGGCGACAAATAATGGACCGTTACCGACCGTGACGATCACACGATCGCCCCGGCGCAACCCCAGTGCGTCCATTTGTGCTTCGAGAAAAACCCGCGCACGCGCCAAACCATCAGCATCGACCGTCAGCGATTGGTCCAAATCGAAAATCGTTCCTGTAAACCCGTCGACCGCATCGAGAATTGGACCGGGACTGAGATTTACGGAGAATTGAGCAGCGTGCATCGTGCGGCATCCTCAACACGCTCCAGGACAGTGGCCATGTCGGCGTGTGAATGGGCGGTGGAAAGGAACATCGGCTCGAATTGATTGGGATGGAAATAGACACCCAATCGCTGCGCCTGATTTTGAAATTGAATATAGCTCTCAAAGTCGCAATGCGCCCGAACGTCACGGTAATTCTTGAGGCTGTCGACCTCGCCGTCGGTCAAAAAGAGCGAAATCATCGGACCGACATTTTGGATCACGTGCGGCACTTGCAACCGCGTCATGATGTCCGCTAGCCCCGTCGTTAGCTCATCACTGATGGAGTAGAGATGATCGTAGATTGACTCCCGGTTGTTGAGAATTTCATCCAAAACCGCTTCTGCGGCTGACATCACGACGGCATTCCCCGAATACACCCCGCCATGGAACACTTCGCCCGTGACGAACAGGTTCATCAACTCTGCGGACGCCCCAAACGCAGCCACGGGATAACCGCCGCCAAGCGCTTTAGACACCACAGTGATATCGGGTGTCACTTGGTAAAGCTCCTGCGCGCCTCCGGCCGCAACACGAAATCCGGTAATCACCTCGTCGAACATCAACAAGCTGCCATGATCGAGTGTGATGACGCTTAAACCGTTTAAGAAATCGATATCTAGCGGAATGACACCGGCATTTCCCATCACCGGTTCTAGCAGGACTCCTGCAATTTCATGGCCATGCTTTTCAAACACACGATGCACAGCGTCCAAATCGTTAGAGCGAACAACGATCGCTTCCAACGGTGCACCGGCCATCCCAGCGGTACCGGGAATTGCCGGACCGAAACCTTCGGGGGGCAAATCTTGCAATGGAGCGTGATATTTATGAAAGACAGAGTCACTCCAACCGTGATAGTTTCCCTCAAAGATCACGATTTTCGAGCGCCCAGTCGCGACGCGGGCGAGTCGAACGGCGGAGGCCAATGCTTCAGTTCCGGAATTGGCAAACCGCATCAATTCCATCGACGGAAACAATTGCTTAATTTTTTCTGCGACCCTCGTCGTCAGCTCGTTGGGGAAACCCAATTGGCTACCGCGCTGGGTGATTTGCGTGGTGACGGCTTCGATCACCGATTTGGGACAGTGTCCCAAAAGCAACGGGCCGTAGGCCATATTCAGGTCAAGATACTCGTTGCCGTCGGCATCCCAAATACGAGAGCCTGCACCGCGTTCAGCCACGAACGGTAAGTGATAGGGCAACACGCGCATCGTGCTGCTATCGCCACCGGCCAGACTTTGTTGAGCGCGGTGCAGCAGTCGTTGCGACTCGGTCGTTAAACCTGAGTTTCCGGCACCATTAACAATCGTAGCGGCATCGCTTTTTGACGTTCCGCGAAACGCATTCATTCCACTTTCCCCCCACCACCGTACGACTTCCTCCCTAAAATCTACAATCGCTCCATACTATGCAATCAACGTATTCTGTTTACATCTCACTCCGCTGTGGGCTATTTGTCAAGTGGCAAATACATTCTTCCCAGTTTTTGCAATCATTGCTCTCATCCCAGGCTTTGAAATCCCACATGACTCAAGATTTCGCATTTTTATCCGCAGTATTCTGATTTGTCTTGGGTTTTTCAGGCATTTCATTGTACAACTTCCATCTGCATAATGTTAATCTGGATGATGTGGGAAGAATAAAAAGTTAACATGCAGTTTCGTTGTTCTGGCCCAAATTGCGCCGTTGCCAGTCTTGGGGGGAGTGCTGCGAATAGGCAGCTGAGGGACATTATGGACTCAATGACGCCAATTGCCGTCGTCGGCTTGGGTTGCCGGATGCCGGGCGCCGACAATCTCGATGAATTTTGGGAGATGATCCTCAATCGCCGCGACGGGATCGTCGAATTTCCGGCGGATCGGTTCGATCGCAGTTTGTATTATGATCCGCAGCGCGGAATCCTGGGCAAAGGCTATTCGCAGCTTGGCGGGATCATTCCGGAGCGGCCGTTTGACAGTCGGCTTTGTCCGCTTCCCGATGACTTGGTCCGGAAATCAGACCCAGCCCACTTGTTGATGTGCGAAGTCGTCGCAGAAGCCTGTCGGCATGCTGGGATGGACATCCGTCAGATGCCCTACCGCAATACGGGGGTTTATATCGGCCACACGGGCGGAACCTGTCTGGCAGGTGAACTGGCCTACACGACCTATATTGAAGAAGTCACAGAATACTTAAAGGACGTTCCCGGTTTCCAACGGCAGCCGCCAGAGACTCAGGCTGCGACGATCCGCGATATCATCGAGCGCGTGCATCGCGAGAAACCGAATCGACAGGACTTGGGATTTCCAAATCTAGGGGCGTCCGCCTTACCGGCGCTTATTGCTCGGGCGCTGGATTTGAGCGGACCGATGATGGCTATCGACGCCGCCTGCGCATCGTCGTTGATTGCCATGGCGAACGGAGTCCAGGCACTGATGACCGGCGATATCGACATGGCCGTCGTCGGCGGGGCCTCGCACACAAAATGGTATGGCCTGGTTTTGTTCTCCCAAGCCCAGTCACTCAGCGGGACAGGGACACGGCCTTTTGACACGATGCTGACGGGCTGATTAGCTCCGACGGCTATGCGGCGGTGATATTGAAAACCTTGCCGCGGGCTTTGGCTGACGGCGATGCGATCCACGGCGTGATTCGCGGGATCGGCATCTCGTCTGATGGCCGGGGTAAGAGTCTCTGGGCGCCGCGTAAAGAGGGACAAATCACGGCGATCAACCGCGCTTACGCAGACACGATTGACCCGCAGCGGTTGCAATTCATCGAGTGCCACGCGACTTCCACTCAAGTCGGTGATGCAACGGAACTAGCCGCGTTGTCGCAGGCGTTGAAAGAGAAACTGCCGCCGGGCGCGAAAATCCCCGTCGGGAGCGTCAAAGGCAATATCGGGCACACTTTGGAATCTGCCGGAATCGCAGGATTCGTCAAAACCGTGATGGCGATGAAGCACAAGACAATTCCACCGCAGGCAAATTTCAACACGCCCAACGAAGAGATTGATTGGCAGTCGATTCCGTTTTATGTCCCCAGCGAGCCTGCTCCCTGGCCCGCACCGGCGGACGGAGACCCGCGGCGGGCAGCAGTGAATGCTTTTGGGATCGGCGGCCTCAATATTCACGTCGTCATTGACGACGCCCCTACAGCGGCCGAGTTGAATTCATTTTCGGGCTCGCCGGGATCAGCGAGTGTTGAGGATGCCCACCGCAACCTGCCCACCGATGACGATGCGGTTGCTATTGTGGGCTTGGCGGCAATTTTGCCCGGAGCCTTAACCGTTGATGCATTGTGGGAT
>CALOFE010000031.1:0-25692 GCA_942492455.1 uncultured Planctomycetaceae bacterium
AAAGCATATAAGCACGAAGCCGTCTCCGAGATCAGGTTTCGATGGTCCAATGGACCTGGAGCCCCCTGAGAGACGATCAGGTTGATAGGCCGGTGGTGTAAGGCAAGCAATTGTCTCAGCTGACCGGTACTAACGGGCGAATGCTTGACCACTTTGATTTCTTCCTCCTGACATTCAGCTTTTGCTGACATTCAGGACTGATCTCAAAGACCTACGAGCAAAACAATAACGTTGCTAATTTTGTCATGCCAAATTGTCACAGACAATTCGGCGAGTGAAGCGCGGCCAGGATCCGGACTTCATCTTTCAAAACTCTCTGATGCCAGTCGTAAGCCGTTCAACGAACGACCCAAAACAGGCACAACCGAGTTTTGAAAAGAGGTTCAACTTCCAGTTTGCACACTCGCCACTTTCCGGTGACTATACTTAGGAGGTCACACACGTTCCCATTCCGAACACGACCGTTAAGCTCCTAGGGCCGATGATAGTGCATACCAGCGCGAAAGTAGGTCATTGCCGGAATCTTACAAGTCAAAAACCCCCGTTGCCATCGAGCAACGGGGGTTTTTGCATGCGCGGGGGGACAGCTAATCAAGCGGGAATGCTAGCCAATCTATCGATCAGCTATTACTTGGATGTCCGCTCTTGAGTCGCAGCATCCCGCGCCGATGCATAATCAATCCGGAATAATCGCCCATCTCCGCCGTCATTCTGATGTCTCCAAGTCCCATCCGGTGTCTGTCACATGTAATGTCGTGGGTAAGGCGACGCTGTGGCTCATGTGTTTCCGGAACCGCCGTTCCCTGATCCGACGCCGATCGGTGACTGCATCCGTTTTAAACTGGCTCGCATTTTTCTCAAGAGTAGAACCGTCCCGGAGAGGCTGGGCATTAGAGAAACGGGTCTAGTGCTCGTGCATTTCCGGAGATTGCGGTCGTAATACCTGCCGAGCTATCACGATGGGTGCTTCACGAACAGTGATTGACGGCGGGTTCACGGAGGCGAGAGCTCGTTGGGCATTGTCGATTGGGCACGTATGATCATGGTGACGTGCGTTGCATGGCGTTTAGCGTCATCTGGTCCTGTAGCGATGATCTAGCGTCAGTCGACCCCGATGGGAAATATCCAGTGGACGAATATCAGGCAGTATTACGAAGCCAAGAACCAATTTCCGTCATCTCAGCGGCAGCTCAATGATGGTGGTTCCGAATACTGGAACCACCCCCTAAGGCCCGACATCCTTAAGCCCCGCTCGGGCTTCGCCGGCGAAGGGGGTGTCGGCGTAGCGGGTGGTGACTTCCCGTAACAGGGTTTGCCCCTGTTTGGTTTGGCCGGCTGCGATGAGGGCGTGGGCGGCTTCGAGGCAGGCGCGGGCGGCTAATTGGGTGTCGTGGTCGTAGACCAGCGGGACCCATAAAAAGGCTTGGGCGGCGCGGAGGGGGTGTTGAGTCGCCAGATAGCCGCGGCCGAGTAAATAATACGGACCGGCGCGGAGCCCCTCGGGCATGCTTTCGATCTGGCTAGCCCAAGTCCGTAGATCGTTGTCGGTCACTTGGCCTTGGCGAAGTTTCGTCCGCCAAGATTGGCCGCGGGCCAGACCCATGATCCGGCTGTCGGGGTGCGAACTGAGTTTTCTCAAGACCTGTGCGGCGGAGTCCCCTTGCTGCGGGTCGTTGATTAGGAAACTAGCGCCGAGCAAACGTGCGGCGGCGCGGGTGCTTTCCATCCATTGCCGCGCCCGTATGATGTCGTCGGGCGTCAATTCGCGGGCCGTCCACAATAACGGTAAATGTTTGTAGTAAAATGTGTCGGGATCGCTTTCGACGATCGTCAAAAACTTGTCCCCCGCAGCGCCGTAATGGCCCAGTTGCGTTAAGCATTGGACCTCAAGGGCCAGGATTTCGCGGCGGACCCAACGCCGCAACTCTTGCTCCAGTGCAAGGTCCAGCCAACGGAGTGCTTCGTCCCAACGCTTGGCCCGTAGCGATTTCAGTCCTGCCTCGTGATTTGGCAAACGGGTGTATTCGACCTTGGTGATTGTTCCCACATCGAAGGAGCGTTGTTTGCTGCTGGAGGCCATCTCGATTTCGATCGTTTGCCCGTTGTAGTCGACAATGCGGCCTGAAATTCCGATGGAGGCTCCATTGGGTTGGCGGAATACGACGCGATCTTTCTCTTCACCTCGCGCTGCTGCAGCAAACAACACGACGATGGCGATCATTATGCCGACTTGTCGGAGTGGGCGAGACGCGCGTGCGGATTGAGTGCGGATATAGGGGGCAGGGCTCAATGGATCACCGTTGGGACAAATTTTTGACGTCGAGATACCGATACGAACCGCCATTTTTACGGGCCAAATCGGCCAGGAAACTGGCCTCCAGTTCCGCATCCAACTGGGGTCCGACGCCGAATTCAATACAGTGAATCCGCGTACGGCCGTTGTTGAATTTGTTGATACGGGCCATATCGCGATTACTGATGCGGTCGCTTTGGTCGGCGTCGGTGAGGAAATAGATGACCTCGGGAGTCAGTCTGAGGGCCATCATCAATGCCGGCACATGATCCGTGCCGCCGGTCGGCCCGCGTTCGTCGACGAAGTTATAGGCCAGCCGTTTATTGGTCTCATTGGCCCAATAAATATCATCACTGCGGCCGCGACGATGCCAGGGGTAGACCTCTTGGTTGTAATAAATGATTTGGAATTGCTGCGTCGGCTCGAGCAGCGAAATGCTGTTTTTGAGTTCTGCCTTGGCGTAATGAATCGCATTGTGGCTTTGCATGCTGCCGGAGCAATCGATCACAAAGACAAAGCGAGTTCCTTTGTCTTTGGTGCCAAAAAACTGCGTTTCCCCGCGGCCCGGGGGAAGGCCGCCCGCCGGTGGGGCGGGGCGTGCCGGACGGATCGGTTCCGCGAGCGGTAATTCCACATCAGCAATCGCCGGTCCCGGAGCGAACACGTTATCGAAAGGGAGTGGGGTGACGAGCAGTGCGTCGACCAATTCTTCCGGCGGAACTTCGTCGACCTGTTCTTCGGTAAGCGAATCGTCGGCCGTGGATTGCTGGGTATTGTCCGATTCCTGCGGCTGTTCTTCGGGGTTGGCCGCCTCTTTGACAAAAATATCGACCACGCGTCCGGAGTCGTCCAGCCCCTCGGTGACGCCGGTATTTTGAAAAATCAGGGCGACGCCCACAAAGACAATCATGTGAAAGCCGAGCGACATCAGCCAACTGGGCAGAAAAAACGCCGGGAGCAGCCACTCAGGCCACCGCGAGCGAAATTGATTGTTGGGGCGTTTTTGGGACATAAGAGGCTCACAGACTTGGGCCGCGCGGAGGAGGGCTATCTTAAAATACGGCCGCGTTAGGAGAGAGGAGGCGAAAAAATTCGCCTGTCTGTAAGTTTAGGCAAGGGGCTGGAATGGGTCAATATGTTCCTGTGCGGTGCGGGAAATGCCGTTTGTGGTCCTATTTGCGAGAAACCGGCCCCAATTCGCGGAACGTTGCGACGCATTTTACTTGGATCACCGTGGGGGCATTTTTTTGACGTTGAGATACCGATAGCTGCCACCATTTTTACGGGCCAAATCAGCCAGGAAACTGGCATCTTCCGCATCCAATTGTGGGCCGACACCGAATTCGATGCAGTGAATTCGTGTCCGGCCACCGTTGGACTTGCTGAGATGGGCCATCTCGTCGTTACTGATGCGGTCGTGTTGGTCGGCGTCGCTGAGGAAATAGATAACTGTGGGAGTCAGTTGGAGAGCCATCATCAATGCGGGAATATGATCCGTGCCGCCGGGGGGACCGCCTTCGTCGACGAAGTGATAGGCCAGCCGTTTGTTCGTCTCATTTGCCCAATAGATATCCTCATTACGTCCACGGCGGTGCCAGGGATAAGCCTTGGTGTTGTAATAGATGACTTGGAATTGCTGTGTCGGCTCGAGCAGTGAAATGCTTTTTTGAGTTCCGACTTGGCAAAATGAATCGCATTGTGGCTTTGCATGCTGTCGGAGCAATCGATCACGAAGACAAAACGAGTTCCTTTGTCTTTGATTCCGAAAAACTGGGTTTCACCGCGGTTCGTTGGGAGGCTGTCTGCAGTTGGGGTGGAGCGTCTAGGTCGGATCGGTTCAGCGAGCGGTAACTCCACGTCGGCATTCGCCGGTCCCAGGCCGAAGTAGTTCTCGATAACAGGCGGGATGACGAGGAATTCGTCAACCAGATCTTCCGGTGGGATTTTGGAGACATGTTTGTCGGAGAGGGAAGCGTCAAATTCTTCTGACTGATCGTCGGAGTTGGCTGCCTCTTTGACGAAGATGTCGATCACTCGTCCGGATTTGTCCAGACCCTCAGTGACGCCGGTGTTTTGAAAAAGCAGGGCGACGCCCACAAAGACAATCATGTGAAAGCCGAGCGACATCAGCCAACTGGGCAGAAAAAACGCCGGGAGCAGCCACTCAGGCCACCGCGAGCGAAACTGATTGTTGAGGCGTTTTTGGGACATAAGAGGCTCACAGACTCGGGCCGCGGAGGGGGCTATCTAAAATCGGCCGCGTTAGGAGAGAGGGGGCGAAAAAATTCGCCTGTCTGTAAGTTTAGGCAAGGGGCTGGAATGGGTCAATATGTTCCTGCGCGGTGCGGAAATGCCGGTTTGTAGCCCTATTTGTGAGAAACCGGCCCCGATTTGCGGAACGTTGCGATGCATTTTGGCGTCGAAGCGCACATAGATTGTGTAGGGCTGGGTGGGCGGTTGTTTGTATTGGCAAATAAGTCGACCGTCCTACCCGGCAATTCGGCGGCAAGATGCCGATGGGCGACTTTCAGGGGAAATTCAGATGCGACGCGTCTTTTTTACGGGTGGAACTGCGGCGGCGCTGGTTTTGTGCATTCACTCCCTCGCATTCGCACTGGGGGGCAACTATCCGGAAGGGCCACTCACCCAGCAGCACACTGATTGGCCGACGGGACTGTTCGATCTGGCGAATTCCGGGGAGCGGGTTAGCGGGAATTGGGTCAATTCGAATGATTTTTTCTACTATCGCGGGGACGCGGAGGCTTTGAAGGAGTTTTTGGAGGTTTACGGCAAGGTGCGGGATACCCCGCTGAAAGTTGTCCTCCACGCGGGGGCAGTGCCGTTTGTCGGTCCGCTGGGAAAACCAAAAACAATTCCCTTCGATTGGCAATTGAGTGTGGTCCGCCGCGGCTGGGGTGCTCCGTTAGATCCGCGTCGCTCGAAGGACGACCCGGGCTATGTTGCAACGATTCATCTCTGGCTGAGTGACAAACTTCCGCTCGATCGCCTGAAGATTCCCAAACACATTGACGTGACGTCGGCGGGCGATATTCAAGAATTCATTGAACGCCACAAATCCCGGGAGTAGTGTGCGCGTGACATCGTTGTGGGCTGATCGGAACGAATGATTTTACGGGAGCCAGTTTCCCATGCACTTTCCGTCGCGACCGGATCGACATGATTTATGAATGAGCAGCAGGAACGGGCGATTGCTCAAGGATTGCGTGCCGGCGACCCGGAGGCCTGGCGGACGTTTTACGATACGTTCTGCGAGCGGGTCTGGCGGACAGCTGCGCGGCGAATTGGGGCGAACTCGGCCGATGTCGCGGATGTGGTGCAGGAAACTTTTTTGGCGGCGGCGCGTTCGGCGGGGCAGTTTGATCCCGAGCGCGGCCCGCTCTGGGCCTGGCTGACCGGGATTTTGCGGAATCAAGTGGCGCTGCAATTTCGCAAAAAACAGCGACACGAGCGGATTCGCGAATTGGACGTTCCGTCTGGTCAGGATCGACACGAACGGCAACGCGCCGAATTGGCGGCGCTGGTCCGTGAGGCTTTGACCGAACTGAACGACGATTACGGCTCATTATTGTCGGCAAAGTACCTCGACGAGGAAACCGTCGAGGACATTGCTGCCTCTGAGCAGACGACCACAACGGCTGTCCGATCAAAATTGGCACGTGCTCGCCGCGCGTTTCGCGACGCTTATGATCAATTGACGACCGATTCTCCTGTGACGAACACGGGTCAAAACCATGACAAGTGAATCCTTTTCTGACCAACCGGATCATGATGAAGAACGCATGATGGAGATGTTCCGCTCACTCGACGGCGGTGCATCGCCGCCGGACCGACTGTTTCTTGACGAATTGCGAAAGCGGTCGACCGAGGAATTCGTGCGCCATGCGCGCGCGCGTTCCGAACTCAGTTCCGCAGTTGCGCCGGTTGCAAATCCGCCTTCGACTGCTCCGGTGATATGGAATGGACGGTGGGTGGTCGTTGCGGTCGCGGCCTTGGTGGTTTGTGTGGGGTTCTTTTTCTCGCCGCTGACGCAGGAACAACCGGCGTTGGCGTTTGGCGAAGTGTTGGCGAAGGTTGCCGCTGCGGACACGTTGCATCTGCAACTGACCCGCGATGGAAAAACGGACGAAGTCTGGATTCGTCAGCCGGGACAAATGCGGTGGCAGGAGGATCCGGCGCGGTATCGCATTGTGCAGGGGTCGCGATTGTGGCGGATTGATGAAGAGGAAAACGTGGCGGCAGGTGAAGAATCGCCCTATTTCGACGGCGTGGATTCGCATTTTGATGTGCTGCAGTTACTGCAGGTCGATCCAGCGGGAGCCATGGCTGCGGAATTTCAGCGGCGGCCCAGCGGGCAGACGCGGCGGGATGGGAAGGATTGTTATGTCTATCAATTGCAGGTCGCCGGAGAGGCCGGTGCTGCGAATGAAGATGTCAGTATTGAAGCGTTGGTTGAAATTAAAACCAACGAACTGCGCTGGTTGGAAACCAAAGTCCGCCGCGACGGCCGATTTGTGCCGGCTGGGGAAATCCGTGTGTTGGCGCTGAATCGTCCGATCGATGATGAGAAATTTGTTGTCGGGACGCAGCTCACCGAGGATGGGCGGATCGGCAAGGTGTCCGACGTGCAGGGGCTGGTGACGATCAAACCGGTGATGAATCGGCGCTGGACACCGGTCGGCGGGCCGATGTTGATCAAGCCGGGAGACTGGCTGCGGACTGATATGCGTGGGCCGAATGCCGCGGAAGTGAAACTGGAAGGGGGCGCCACGATCACGCTCGGTCCGGGATCGCTGATGGAATTGATCAAACCGGACGACGTCCGTTTGCTGCAAGGGGAAGCGCAGATTGCCGCTGCGGAAAAACCGGTGACTCTGCGCGGACCAGATGAACAGGTGATTTCGGTAGACGAGACACAGTTTTTCCGCATTGACGATGAAAAACTAGCGGCAGTGGCGGATAAGCCGTTGTGGCTGACGGGATTTGAAGGGACGACGACCAATGAGGTCATGGGGTCGCTGATTGCCAAGGTTGACGATCGGAACGTTTCGCTGACGATCGGTGCGCACCACGTCAAAGTCGAAATTCGCGACCAAATTGCCCGCACGACGATCGAAGAATCGTTTGTGAATCACACCGGCGCGCAGTTGGAAGGGGTGTTTCATTTTCCGTTGCCGGCGGACGCGTCGATCTCTGGGTTTGGTATGTGGATCGGCGATGAACTTGTCGAAGCGGACATTGTGGAGAAACAACGGGCGCGGGAAATCTACGAAACAATCCTCCGCGAAAAACGGGATCCGGGGCTGTTGGAATGGACCGGCGGGAATATTTTTAAGGCCCGCGTGTTTCCGATTTTGCCGTACTCCGAAAAACGGATCAAAATCACCTACACGCAGGTGCTGCCGCTGCGGGGGCATCAGTACCGTTACAGTTACGGCCTGCAAAGCGAAATGCTCAAGCAGACGCCGCTCCGCGAACTATCGATCGACCTGAAAGTGCATTCGGCCATGCCGTTGGCCCAGGTGACCTGTCCGACGCATCCGACGCGGATCGAGGTGGCTGGGAATTCCGGGCATGTGGAATTCACCGCACAGGACTATCGGCCGACGCGCGATTTTGAAGCGGTGATTGAAGTCGCCGATCACCAAGCCGACGTGGTGATGATTCCGCACCGGCGGGGTGAGGATGGATATTTTCTGATGCAGTTAATGCCGCCTGCCGGGGAAGGCCGTTGGCAGCGCGATGTGTTGCCTAATGGCGACCCGTTGGATCTGTTGCTGATCACGGATACGTCCGGTTCGATGGATCGTTCGCAGCGCGCGAAACAAACGGAATTCGTCGCTACATTGTTGGCGTCGCTATCGCCGCAAGACCGGTTCAATCTGATTTGCAGCGACGTGCAGTCGCATGCGGTGTTTAAGGAACCAGTTGCGGCGACGGAGGACAACGTCGCTGTGGTTCGCCAGTTTCTGGATGGTCGTGTTTCGTTGGGATGGACTGATCTGGATGCGGCGTTCTCGCAAGCGATGCAGCGTGTCCAACCGCAGACACACGTCGTTTATATCGGCGACGGGATTGTGAACACGACAGATGCCGATCCGATCGCGTTTGCCAATCGTTTGAAGCGGATGTATGCCGATGAGGGGACATTCCACGCGGTGGCGACTGGAAATAGTTATGAATCCTCGGTGCTGCAAGCGATCGCCTCGTTAGGCGGCGGGTCATGGCGAGCGGTGAGTGGCGAAAAGGGGCCACGGGTGATTGCCACGGAATTGCTGCAGGAAATTTCACAACCGGCGCTGCGCGATATTCAGATTCAATTCCAAGGCCTGCAGGTCGCTGCCGTTTATCCCGAGCAATTGCCGAATGTCCCGGCGGGGCGGCAACAGGTGATTCTTGGTCGGTATCTGCCTGAGGGGCGCGATCAGGTGGGCGATGTGATTGTGACCGGTAAGCTGAATGGCGAGACGGTTCGCTATCGCAGCCGCGTGACGTTGGCCGATGCGGAGTCGGGCAATTCGTTCATCCCGCGATTGTGGGCACGGAGCCATCTGGATCATCTGTTGGCGCAGGGAGGTTCGCAGTCGATTCAAGACGAGATCATTGCGATGTCCGAAGAGTTTCACATCATGACGCCGTATACGTCGCTATTGGTGTTGGAAAGCGATGCGGACCGTGAGCGATTCAAGGTGCAGCGGCGTTTTCAGATGCGCGACGGCGAGCGGTTTTTTGCCAAAGGGCTGGAAGACGCGAACTATGAACTCAAGCAAAAACAAATGCTGGCCGCCAAGGAGTGGCAAACGCAACTGCGGGCAGCTGTGCTCAAGCAACTCTCAGCGATGGGGCGGACGATTCCGGTGACGAGCCAAAGTGCAGCGGTGTCGACTCCGCGCTCGGGAGGCATGGCAGGCGTCGGGGGGAGTCTGAGGGGTATTAGTAAATATGATTCTTTCTTCGGCTTTAGGAAAGACACTTCCAATTTTGGCATAGTCGGCAAAAACAATTGGGGGCTAGGCTTCTCCGGTGGCAACGGTATTTTTACCGACCGTCTCTCAGTCTTAGGTGACTTGCCGCAACAGGGTGAGACTTGGGACTTCAAAGAACGAGACTCTTCGTCATCGTTCTATGAGTACGCCGGTGAGGAAGGCTCGCTTTCATACACCGTCAACGGCGGGATGGGGTTGGATGCCGCAGACTTTTATTATATTCCTCGTAATTCGCCTGGGAAAGACGTTGATGAGGGTCAGCAGTTCCAGCTCTGGGACGGACCGGCGCTGGGAGAACAATTCGGGCAACGGTCCCGACGCCGTAGTAAATTGGAGGAGGCGAACCAGCCGTTTTTCGGCGGAACGCAATTGTCGTATCAGTTTGAACCAAATTTCGCTTCCGTACCGTCTCTTAGTAATCGCGCGTACGCCGGTGTCGAGTTGGTCGCGTCCTCCGGGACGAATGTTCTTCGCGCCGTTGTACCACAGGTGCCGGGAGTGCCGCAGCCGCGCAAGCCACAACCATCGCCCGAAAATTGGCCGGCTGCTGCTGTGGAATTGGCGGACAGTCTGCTTCGCACGGAACAATTGGCCGGGCTCAAAACCGGGTTGGAAATCACACGGACGAGCGAATATTTCGAGCCGCGTTGGAAGAGGACCACGGTGCGGTCGGAGCGGTTGGAATTGGTTTCGCCAACCGCCTGGCTGATGCGCAATGAACAGGTGGGTAGTCAGACATTCGTCCATTGGTGCGATGGAAAACAGCGGGGGGTTCTTTCTGAAGCGTTTTTATTGGAGCAGGTGCGCGACTTCGAAGTTGAAGATCTCAAACAACCGCCGCTGGATTTGGCGGACTATTCGCTGCATTCGATTGCCGGACAGTATGCGTCCTACTCGGCGACCATGTTGCCGGCGGGTGAGAACCGCGCCACGCTGGTGCTGCGGCATCCTGATGATGAGGATCGTACGGTCACGTTTTCGATCGATACGCAGCGGCACGTGTTGTTGAAAATCATCGATGCGAACGATGGAAAATCCAGCGAAACGACCTACAGCGATTTTGTCGAAGTCGGCGGTCGTTGGTGGGCGCAGCAGATTGAATACAGCAATACGGACGGCGAGCAGATACGGTTAATTCGCCAGACCGTCACAGCTTTGCAGCCGGAAGCCTTTGACCAGCGGATGCAGGCGGCACTCGCGCTGCGGGAGCAAGCGCTCGTGTTCCCGCAGCCGCTGCCGACGGTCCATGCGGCTCGCCGAGCGATCGCCGGTGGCGAGGCTCAGTTCGAACATTACGTGACCATGTTGTTGTATCACGCGGCCACGCAGCAGTGGGATCGTGTCTGGGAGGTGATGCCCGGCTTGGAGCAGGCAGCGGCGGGGAAACCGGGTGTGCGTTGGGTGCGCGATCAAGTGCTCCGCATCAGCCGCCGAAATCACGAGTTGCAGCGTCGCATACTCGACGAAGCGGCGGAGTTGGCCCAACAACCGGTAGCTGACGAACTCTTCCTGGCCGAATTTCTGGCGGGGCAGACGTCCGGCATTTTGCAGGCGAACGAACAGTTGGAATTGCACGATGTTCTCAAACCGGTGTTCGACCGCCAACCGGAGTCTGCGCAGGGGCCCAAGCGTTGGTTACAGCGACAAGCAATCCTGCTGGAGAATAGCGGCCGGGTGCGGGAAGCTTTGGTGGAGTATCAACAGTTGGCGACAACGTATCCGCAGGACATGGATCTACAAACGCAATACGCCTATAGGCTGGCGAACCGCGGAGAGTATACGGCTGCGTATGATTGGCTCGACAAAGTGCTCACAGCACAACCGCTGTGGAACGAGCACGAACGCTCCTCGTTGCGGGAGACCTACGCGGGATTCCTGCGCGAGCAGTCGCGGTATGCGGATCTGGTGGCCTACTTAGCTCAATGGACCGCCGAGAATCCGACCCACCACAATGTGTATGGGCAATACCTCGACGCACTGATTTGGCACGACCAATTGGAACCGGCGGAACAGTTGATGACCGATTGGTTTGCGTTGTCAAAACAAGCAGAGCCGCTCAGCCGCCCGCAGATTTCTCAATTGACCGCCGCCGTGCGATTGGCGATCGGGCGCGGCTATCGCTTACAGACGGATCGTCTGTTGGATCAATGGGAACAGCCGCTGGCCGACGTGGTGCGGCAAAGTTTCCAGCGCGAACAATTGCGGAATCTGGCCAACGAAATCATGGGCAGTTCGGCGTTCCAGCGCAGCGCAGCCAGCCGGACAATTCGCACAGAACTTGCGGAACAACTTCCTGGACTTTCGGAGACACTCAAACCGCGCGACATTCGCAACTATACCAACTGGCTGTTAGCCAATGACCCGGTGATCGAGCAGGCCACATGGAACAGCATTGCCGAGATATTACGAAAGCGTTGGGATGCGGAGGAAAACGAGAATTCGCGACGTCTGTTGGGTGACCTTTTGCGGCAGATTTATTCACAGCATTTCGCTGTGCAGCCGCAACTGGAGTCTTTGCGGGCTCGATTGGCGCGGTCCAGTGACCGTTTTCATGATCAGCAGGTGTCCGCACTGTTTCATTTGCTGTTGGGGCAGCCCTGGTCGGCCGAGTATGAAGACGAATTGTGGTCGCTCGTTCCCAATACGGCTGAGCATCTGGGGGCGTCGCAACGGTTGTCGTTTCAAGTCAGTCGGCTGCGGCAATTGATTGATGGCTTGATCCAAACACGATTTGAAGCCGAGTGGCGAAAGGTGGAGCATCCCGAGAAATTGAAACGCGACGAGTATCGCGACCAACGCGAACAGGCAATGCAGCAGGCCCGCACGGCTATCGCGGATCGTTTGGCGGTCGAAATGGACAAACAACAACCACCGCTGCGGGATTGGTACCAAGCGGAATTGGTGTATGCCAATGTCGTGCTTGATCGCGATCTAGAACAAGCGGCTGCGCAATGTTGGCAGGTGCTTGGCGAAACGCCTCCTGTGGAAACCGAAGCGACGCGTTTGGCCGGGACGGCGGCGCTGCGGGAACGGGCGTTGGCGACATTGATGAATCTTGCCGCTCGCAAATCAGCAACAGCAGCGGAGATTGCGCGGTTGCTGGCCTATATCGATGCGGGCATTGCTGCTGGCGGAGAGTCGGCAGAAACATGGCGGCACCAAAAATATCTGATGTTGGTTGCCTTGGATCGTGCTGACGAGCTTGTGGCCGAGCTTCGACTCTGGATCGGGCAAAGTGAATTTGCCAACCATTGGCGAGTTGTCTTGGCCCGGTTGGTGGCTGAGCGAGGTGAGATTGAAGCAGCGGTGAAATTATTTGAAACCGTCGAGCACGACAAAGAACTCTCGCCGGCCGACTATCGGGTGCTGGCTGAGTGGTATATGGCACTCGATCGCCGGGACGATTACGAACGGGCGTTGCAGGAAGTTTATGCCGCGAGCGGAGAACAGGAACTGCAAAATTGGTTGTGGAATCAACGCCGGCAGCAAAACAATAATGAACTGACCACGGAATTGGATCCGCAAGTTCTCTATGCATTACGGTCCTTGCTCGCCCGGGCGACGCATCCGCAGAACCATCTCTCGCTGGTGCGGGAATTCTATCAACTCAACCATGACTTCCGTTTGTTGGAAAGCCTGGCGGGCGCGGTTGTGGGGCAGACGCCGGAGCGGATCTATCCGTTCCTGCAAGGCATGTCGTCGGTGTTGTCAGAAATTCGCGACGAAGCGACCGCGGATGAGTTGTTGGCTAACATTGTGGCGGTTCGCAAAGTAGCGAAATCCGCAACCGATCAGCGGGCGTTGGATCTGCTTGAAGTGCTCGTCGAACGGCGGGCGGCGGAATTGCAAAACCAACCCGGCCCTCACGCTGCCGCTGCAATCGCGGCACTGAAACGAGCTTTCAATCGTCCTTGGGAAGCGGGAGAGCAGCGGCTAATGGCGGAGTTCTTAAATTCGCTCGGCCCGATTTCGCAAACCGATTTAGCGCAAGAGCAAGTGCGCGAATTGCATGAACTCTACGAACAAGCAACGCCCGGCACCGAAGCACGGTTGTATATCGGCCACCGCTTGGCGATCGCCTCGGCGCATGGTACGGCAAACTTGATACGGCGGTTCGCTGGTTACAGGTCGTGCTGAATGAATACGAACTGGGAAACAAAGGGTTCGTGTTGCAGGATGTCCAAGGTCCGATTTACTCGTGCTTGGATTATCTGGAAAGCCAACAGCACTTCGCCGCGGCGGAGGAACTCGTGGTGCATTGGAACAAACTCCTGGGCAACAACACGCTTGAGCTCCGGCTGAACTCTGTGTATTTGAGTGCGTTGCAACAAGGCGGAAACGTGTCGTTGGGGAGCGGCGCGGAATTGTATCGCAATTTACAGCAACGATTGAAGCAGCAGTTGTCCGTTGCGGCTGACGCGCAGCGTTATGAATTGGTCTCGCTGTTATGTGACGTTTATCGAGCGGCCTACGATAAGCAGATTGCTGCGAGCAAGGAAGATCTACAAGGCTTTGCGACGGGAGTGATTCCTGGATTACTCAAGCATCAACAGTCGCAGTACGAAGGGATCATTAGCCGCGTTAGCGACACGCTCGATGTCGTTGTCGGTCCGGCGGCGGCACTTGAGTTTCTGGTGACCAGCATGGAAGCGGAACCGGCTCGCTATCGTTATAGCCGCAACGACAGTTGGAACCACTTTGCGGGCCGCATCAATGATTTGCGGAAGCGTATCGCAAACCTCGGCGCGATCAAGCTCCCGTTATTGAACATTGTCACGCGCGAATTGCGTCGCGATCTGCTGTCGCAGCGATCGCGCAACCAAGCGATCTATCACAGCGGCTATTCAGAGTTTTGGCAGCAACAAACGGCTGCGTTTGCGGCGGTGGCCGAAGAGGTCCTCGCTGCCCATCGCGATTCACCGGCCGTGATTACCTATGTCGCCAACTATCTCTACAACGGTTTGCAGCAATACGACCGCGCGATTCAGGTTTATTTCCAAGCGAACGATCGTGGTTTACTGGATGAGGGTGGCAAGTACGCACTGGTGATCGCGCTGCATGGTCGACAGCGTTATGGCGAATCGATTCCCGTATTGCGCGACCTCGTCGAGCGCGCTGCGGGCAATCTTGAATATCGAGCGCGACTGATGGAAGCGTACCACTACGCCCAGCGGCCTGAGGATTTAGTCGCCTTTATCGATGAAACAGACGAGTATTTCCACGCTGACGACCGTTGGAACGAAGCCGCCATGGCGACACTCGCGCGGGGTTGTTTGGTGGGGGATTTGAATGAACGGGCGATCGGTTATTTCAACGAAGCCATCGCCCTGCATCAACGGACACGCCCGAATCAGGGAGTCGGCGACGGGGTTCTTTCGGATTACTATCAGGAAGTCTCCACGGCGCATGTCAAACTCGGGCAAACAGACAAAGCAGTCGACGCGGCTTGCGGCGCGATTGTCAGTTGGGGGCGACGACAGAACGAACGGCAGCAGGCGATCGACTCGTTGGTTAGCGTGCTCAGGGGAATCCCTGACCGCGATGCCTATGTCGCGCGGCTCGATGCCGAAACGGAAAAGACCGGCCAAGACCGGCCGATGGTTCGCCGCGCATTGGGGCAGGCTTATTTGCAACTCGGTCAGCCGCAGGCAGCAGCGACGCAATTGGAATTGGCGGTCGAATTGCAACCGGCCGATATGCAGGCCCAAACGCTACTGCTGGAGTGTTACGAAAAACTGAAAGACCAGCCGAAGATCGTTGCACAACTACTGCGGATGACTGAATTGCAACCGCGCGAGATTGACCTTTATCGCCGACTCGGCGCACAACTCAGCAACGATCCCGCTCAGCAGGAGCGAGCCTACACGTCGATCGTCGAAGCGACACCGAATGAAAGTGAAGGGCATGTGATGTTGGCGGAGATTCGCCAATCGCAGAACAACTGGGAGGCGGCCAGCAAACATTGGGAGGCGGTCGCCGAGATTCGCAAATTGGAACCGACCGGCTTGTTGGGCTTGGCCAAAGCACAGGTCCATCAACGACAATGGCCGGCCGCGGAGAAGACATTGGAAAAACTTCGCAATACGAAATGGCCCGAGCGATTTGACACGGTGAAGGCCGAGACGCGAGAATTGCAGCGGCAGGTGAATCAGCACAACGAATAGTTTTGGTCGAAGATCGATCAAATCATGTTACTCAACACCCCATTTCCAACTCCGTCGATAGCAAGCCGGATTGTTCCAGCAGCGCCTCTGCCTCGCGCGGCCGGCGGATTTCGATGCGTTGCAAATGGGCGTATTGTTCGTCGTTAAACAGCTTGCGATATTCACGACGTCGGCGACGGTAATTCTTGGTCATCCACCACAGAATCGAATCGCGGGAACAAAATGCCATGCGGGCGGTTTCTTGGTTGTTCCCGTACAGCGTTTCGTGGCGAGAGATGCGGCGCAACGTGCGTTTTAACAAGCGGCCGAGGGTCACGGGATACGAATAGTTCAGCCAGACGACGGTTGTGGCGCGCGCCAGATAGATATCCCGCAGACGCCCTTGGCTGTAGTTACCGTCAATGACCCATGCCTCGTCGGCGACTGCGGCGGTTACCGAATTACGGAATTCTTCGATGGGCTTGGGTTGCCAGTTGGGCAGCCAAAACAGTGCGTCCATCTCGATGTGCGGAACGTCCAGTTTCGCTGCTAATTTTCGCGCAAAGGTGGTTTTCCCAGAACCGCAAGAGCCAATGATTGATATCCGTTGCACGGGGAAACCTCAGGCGCAATGCGGTTTCAAGAAGAATCAATTCCAGCGTGTCACTTCCTGTCGTGCCACAGCCAGTTGTGCGGTCAGATGTTCGGCTTCTTCAGGCGGGCAGTTCTTTAAGCAGCATTGCAGCACGTCGATTGCTTGGCCGGGGCGATTCGCGCGCAGGGCAATCAGTCCGAGGTCGCGGCGCTGGTTATAAGATCCAGGCTGTAACAAAACGAGCCGATGTTGCACCATCCACGCAGCGGGCCAGTTTTGGGTTTGTGAATGAATCGCTTTGAGGTTGTTGAGCATGCGAACTACGGTTTTTCGCGCGGAGGCCGGTTCCAACAAGACTTCACATTGTTCCGGGGGGAGCCCGGAGGCTTGGCTGGCGCGGTGCAATGTCTCGTCGAAGGACAACACACAGCCGCCGCAAAATGCATCGACAAAGATCGGTCCGTCTACTGCTTCATACCGCGTGAGAAAATGCGCGGGAGTGGAGACTCCGTGCAGGGTCAAACCGGCGCGACGGGCGACCGCCATATATAGCAAAGACAAACTGATCGGAATGCCCCGCTGCCGCTGGATCACACGGTGCAGATAGCTGTTGTCGGGATCGCTGTAGGTTTCCGTATCGCCGGAAATCGCGTGCTGTACGGAAATGCAATCTCCGATGATTTTCAACGCGTCCCGTTCGGACTTAGCAGCTGCGACTTTCCCAGAGATTTGCTTGCCCGTCGTATCGATCCAATTGAGCGTTTCTTCGAAATCCAAATCGGGATAGGCGTCGCGCGCCAACTCTAGCGCCGCAACAGTGAGATCAACGTTGGACCGCCGTGTCAGCAACTTGGAAAATTCCGTGTCGCAACGATAGTCGGAATCAAACTCCATGAAGATTCATCCGGTGACAAGAATTCTGTGGCCGCCGAGAATTCTATCGTGCGGCGCTGGGTTCGACAATTGCCTGCCAGCGGTCCAATTTTACGGAGCTGCGAGAATACGGCAAGGGCCGTTGTTGCCTGCGGTCACAAACGACTGCGGCTTCACTGGCTTCTCTACAATTCGTTTCAAAACCCTCTGATGCGTCACGAAGACGCTTTTAGGAAAGGTTCTCTGGCAAGCACAACCGGGTTTTGAAACTGGTTCTAGGCAATTATCGCCAAGTGGGGCGCGTTTGCTCGGTCCAGTTGTTGGATGTGGGCACCCCAGCCGGTGGCTGTTGCTGTTCAAATCCGCTGGGAATGACCGGTTGTTGGTCATCTTCGTCGATATAGCCGGGAACCAATGGACCCTTCTCGGGGAACATTTGCGGCGAAGATTCTGTCGTCGGTCGCGGATCTGCTGCGATATTGGCCGTGTCGGGCGGAGTCACACGGAATTGCCCGGTCGCATGGAACTCGCGTCCGTCCGCCGTGGCCAATTCGGCGTGGAGTGTGACTTTCGAGGATTGCGGCGGATTGTGGAGTGGGAGTTCCAGCATGATTCCGGAGCCGAAGAATCCCGAATGCCAGGCTTGTTGCACCTGGGCGGGTGAAAAATCGTAGGTGCCGATTTTTTGCCGGTCTTGGGGCTGGGTCATATCGAACAGGTCGATGTGAATTCCGCCGGGAACTTTGAGCAATTCCCCATCTTGGTCCTGCGGGATGAGCAACACGGTCATCGCGTCGTCTCCCGGTAAACCGTCTTTATCCAAGCCGCCGGTCATATACTTGTGCAATTCGATCCGCTCAACACGAAAGAGAACCTGGGCCTGTTCCGCGAGAATTGCCGGTGGCTGGCCTTGCTGGGCAAGTTGACTCCGCAGCGTATCGGTTTCCGCCTGGGCAGCGCGCATGTTGGCATTGGCTGATGCGAGCTGGTGCTGTAATTGTGAGATAGCGTCTTCTTGATCTCGCAATTGGCTTTCCAGCACATCGACATCACCGGCGGCGCAGCCGACCAAAGTCGTGGCCAGCAACAACGGCATCCATGTCCGCTTGAGCAAGTTCATTGGCAAATCCGGGATCCTTCCCGATATTTTGAGACGCGCGAAGTTTACGGCTGTACCGGCAGAGATTCCAGGACATTGTCGATCAAACCGTAGGCTTTGGCTTCATCGGCCAGCATGAAGTTGTCGCGGTCCGTGTCTTCTTCGATCTTTTCCAAAGTTTGGCCGGTATGCTTAAGCAGGATCTCATTGAGCCGCTTCTTCATACGAATGACTTCTTTGGCGTGGATTTCCAGATCGGTGGCGGTGCCTTCCATGCCGGCGAGCGGCTGGTGGATCATGATTCGTGCGTTGGGCAGGGCATTCCGTTTTCCAGCAGCACCGGCGGTGAGTAGCAATGCGCCCATGCTGGCAGCTTGACCCAGGCAATATGTTGCGACGTCGCAATTGATGTATTGCATCGTGTCGTAGATGGCCATGCCGGCCGTCACCGATCCACCGGGCGAATTGATGTAGAGGTGAATGTCTGATTTATCGTCATCGAATTGCAGAAACAGCAATTGGGCCACGATGTTGTTGGCGACGGCGTCATTCACCTGCGTGCCTAGAAAGATAATTCTGTCTTTGAGCAGGCGGCTGTAGATATCCATCGCCCGCTCTTCGCGGCCGCTCTTTTCGATCACATAGGGAACCAAGACGGACATGATATTTCTCGCTTTTTATGGCTTTTCCGTGAAACGCGCTCTATTGCAGCACGTCACGCTGGTTTTGAGATCGCAAAGTTCGTCGACGGGTAGCGGGTCCCGTCGATGTCACCGGCAAACGGGTCGTGTCACTCTAGTTCAAACCGCCTAGCGGCGGCAAGCGGAATTCGTCCCCCGCAGCCGACATCATCCGCCTGAATCACCGTGGTGCTTGGTTGTGGGACCCAGCGGCTCACGATCATTTTTTCTTGTCTTTTTCTTCGATCGCATGGCCGAGAACTTCGTCGACCAAACCGTACTCCATCGCCTGGGGAGCCGTCAAATAGCGATCCCGTTCGGTATCGCGTTTGATAATGTCGATCGGCTGCCCGGTGTGCGAGGCCAGAATTTCGTTGAGCACTTCGCGGGTGTCCAGGATATCCTTGGCCTGAATCTCGATATCCGAGACTTGGCCTCCCACTTCGCCGTAGGGTTGATGGATCATCATCTTGGAATGTGGCAGGGCAAACCGTTTGCCTTTGGTGCCGCCGGCCAACACAATCGCACCGCCGCTAGCAGCCAAGCCAACGCAATAGGTTGCGATATCACAATCCAAAAATTGCATCGTGTCATAAATGGCCATGGTGGCAGTCACTGAACCGCCGGGCGAGTTGATGTAGAAGTGAATATCTTGATGCCGGTTTTCCGACTGCAGATACAACAACTTCATGACCAGCAGATTCGCGCTTCCGTCGTGGATCGGTCCGTCAAGGAACACAATCCGGTTCTCCAACAACAGGTCGCCGATTCCCATTTGTCGCTGCCGGGTGTAATCCCGCGATGCGTTTTGAGAATTGTAGCCTGCAACTGAAAAAGGGGTCGTCATTGCTTTTCCCCTCAATGATGTGGGTATGTTTTGAAACAAGTCCGTTTGTCGACAGTTTAGATGATGGCCGCCCGCCGCCCAATAGCGATGTGGGCGGTAGAATCATAAATTGTTTCAAAAGCGGCAAGTCGTGTCCACGACACGCAAGTTCGGTGCTTTTTGGTACAAGCGCCACCCGGTTTTGAAACGGATCTTCGCGGCTTATTCGTCGTCAGATTCCGCGTCGTCGTCCGTTGCCGATTCCTCCGAGGCTGTTCCGGCTCCACAAACCGCGAAGTCAACCGCTTCAATATCGTTTTCACGGTCAGCTTTGGAGGGAATTTCGTTGAATTCAGCAGTAGAGAGCACGAATTCAATCGCCTTGCGCTCACGGATCTGAGCGGTCAGGTTTTCAATCATGCCCGATTTTTCGAGGCGGGCACGCAACCGGCGGGGATTTTCTCCCTGCTGCATAGCCATCATGGCGATTTCCATATCGACATCGACCGGTTGGGTTTCAATCTCTTCTTTGACCGCAATGCGGTCAAGCACGAAATGCTCCTTGAGAGCTTGTCGCGTAGTCGTCACCGCATTTTGCCGCAATTCGTTTTCGCGTGCGCGGATCTCCGACTGTGTAAAGCCGGCTTGTTGCATCTCCAGGATTTCACGCCGCAAGGCGTTGTCCACCTGACGCATGACGAGCGATTCGGGCAATTCCCAATTCGCCGACTCGGTGATTTTCTCCAGCACCTGCGTGCGGGCCGCTTGTCGTTCCTCGAACTTGGCTTGCCGCTCCAACATTTCGCGGATTTGTTTTTGCAGATCCTCTTCGGAATCGACTCCGATCGATCCCAAAAACTCTTTGTCGAGTTCCGGCAAATTTAACGTCTTGACCTCGTGGACTTTGATCGTGACTTGGACCGTCTCGCCGCGCAAATCGACATTAGCCGCTTCGGACGAAATCGTGACTTCCGCTTCGCGGGAATCACCGGCCGCCACGCCTTCCATCAGATCGTCAAAGCCTTCCAACTCGGCATCGTGAAACCCGAGTGTTGGTTTGAGTTGCACTGTCTGATGGTTAAACCGACCGAGCACATCGCCCTTGTGGGTGAAGGAGAACGAGGCTTCGACATACTGGCCTTTTTCGGCCGGTCCCTTGTGCGTTTCCAATTCGCCGTGTTGCGAAAGGAATTGCAACTGGTAGGCCTCAACGTCTTCGTCGGTGATCTCGCGCACCGGTTTGTCGATTTTGAGACCGTTGTATTCGGGAAGGTCGAACTCGGGGCGAACTTCGACGTCGAATTCGTACTCGAAATCCCCTTCTTCGGGGACTTCAATGTTCTCGACATTCAAGTTGGGTTCGTTGATGGCATCGAGTTCGTGCTCTTCGGAGATTTGCTCCAAGCTCTCCATGAGCAGTTTCTCGCGAACCTGATCGCCAAGTTCCTTGCGGAAACGCTTTTGGATCAAATCGCGGGGAACGCGACCCGGGCGGAAGCCGGGAACCTGAGCGTTGCCGACCAATTCGCTGACAGCGGCGTCGTGCACGTCGTCGATGTCCTTGCGGGGCACGATGACGCGGACATGCTTTTTGCAGGGGCCGATGTCTTTGATCTCGACCTGCAGCTCCATTTTGGCGGGTGCGTCATTTTCAGCAACGCCTGCATCTTCAGCGGTTTCGTCTGTGGTGGTGGCTTCGTTTTCGCTCATAGTCGGCAGGCCTATCGGCTCACAATTCATTTCTCTGTGAAAAAGTAGCAAGAACCGGCCGGGACATCGCCATGTCGGCGGCAAATCACGAAATCGGGACGCCAACCGTTTTTGGTCGGCCGCACGAAGTGAATGACAGCAGTATTCGACGTGCGGCTGTTTTGCCGGGTGCCAATAAAAAAAAGCGGGTGATGGGGATCGAACCCACGACAACCACGTTGGCAACGTGGTGCTCTACCACTGAGCTACACCCGCAGTACTCGGCGTTATAACAAAGCTAAGGCCGTCGACTCAAGTCAACGGACCCTTTCCTGCGCTCACAATTATGAAAAACTTCCATCTGGAGGGAATGAAGCCCGCAAGCGGCCAGTTTTTTAAGGGTTTTTTCGCGGAAAGCAACCGCACCCGCCATAGCAGCACCCAACACCCACCGCCGCGTTCCTTCGCTTAGCCTCGAATTCACCAGCCCGTGGGGGGTCGGATTCTCGGGGTGTGCGGAGGTGGGTGCTGGCCCGCTATCGAGGTCATTTCACACTGGTACCAAATGCGAATTACCTGTCTGAACAAATCCTACATTTTCGTCTTCAAAGAACAAGTAGGGAAATCACTCCTTTTTAAGAGATAAATTTCCCAAAATTGCTCGGTAGACCAGCAAAACCCCACTATCCGTTCGATGAACGGCGTGAACGCATCAACGATACTGCATTTCATGCGGAATACAGTCGGCTTCGTTGTGATTAAGCCAACCGGAAGACTTTTCTCGCGTAGAGAATCGCTTCGGCCAGGGCGTCGACCTCTTCCAGCGTGTTATAAAACGCAAAGCTGGCTCGTGATGTCGAGGAGACCTGCAGCCAATCGTGCAGCGGCATCGTGCAATGGTGTCCGACGCGGATTTCGACCCCTTTGCGATCCAGCAGTTCCCCCATATCGTGGGAATGCAAACCTTCGACAGCAAAGCTGACAATCGATCCTTTGTGCTCCGGAGCCGGGCCGAAAATCGTTAGTCCGGGAATCTGGGCTAAGCGTTCATGCGCGCGGACCGTCAATTGGTGCTCTTGCGCGGCGATTGCTTCAAATCCCAAACCAGTGACATAGTCGATTGCTGTTCCCAAGGCGATGGCCTGTGCGATCGGCAGCGTGCCCGCCTCGAATTTCGCCGGCAAATCCGCCGGTTCAAAGCGGTCCTCGTAGACGTAGCGAATCATATTGCCGCCACCCAGAAATGGATCCATGGCGTCTAGTAAGGCCGCTTTGCCGTACAGAACACCGATTCCGGTGGGGCCGTAAAGTTTGTGTCCCGAGAAGGCCAGAAAATCGATGTCAGATGCCTGCACATCGACCGGCTGGTGGGGGACGCTTTGCGCACCATCGACCAGGATCACCGCTCCTACCGCATGAGCGCGGCGGGCCAATTCGTCGATGGGATTGATCGTGCCCAGTACATTCGACATGCCCGTGACGGCGACAAGCTTTGTTTTTTCCGTGAGCACTTCGTCCAGTCGCGTCAGATCCAACCGGCCATCGGGCGTCAGCGGCAGGTATCGCAGCGTTGCTCCCGTGGCGGCCGCCGCTTGTTGCCAAGGGACCAAGTTGGCGTGGTGTTCCATCAGGTTGACGAGGATTTCATCGCCGGCGGAGAGAAACTTGCGGCCCCAGCCGTGCGCGACCAGATTGATGGCAGCGGTCGTTCCGGCAGTAAAAATGATCTCTTCGACAGCGGCGGCGTTGAGCAGGTTCTGTACGGTTTCGCGGGCGTTTTCTAGTTCGGTTGTCACTTGATCGCCGAGCGAGTGGACGCCGCGGTGCACGTTGGCGTTGTAGTTCTCGTAGCACTCGGTGACCTTGTCGATCACGCATTGCGGCTTCTGAGTAGTGGCGCCGTTGTCGAGATAGATCAGCGGCCGCCCATCAGAGAGCGGCTTGCCCAGAATGGGAAAGTCGCCACGGACGGCTGAATTTTTCAGAACCATAGAAATCACCGTCCTTCATATAGGCAACTTTCGACTTTGAACCAGCAGGCCAAGGCTTCATCATGCGGTGTGGGTTCTTTTGGCCATGGCGCTTCACAGAGGCAGCCGCGCGGCGGTCTGAGTTACCTTCGCGTAACACTGGGTTTACAGCAGACCCGAGACACTTGGCGTATTTAGCTTGAATTTCTTTTTCCTCTTCGGTGTTTGCCACCTCGGGATAATCAGGCAGATCAAAACCTTGGGATTGAAGCTCGGCGATTGCAGCCTGAAGCTGTGGCACAGATGCAGAAATATTGGGCAGCTTTACAATGTTGGCCTCTGGAGCTTTGGCAAGGTCACCCAACTGAGAGAGATAATCTTCAATCTTTTGATCTTCTTTTAACTTGTCAGGCAGGTTTGCCAAGATGCGGCCTGCTAAAGAAATGTCGCGAGTTTCAAAAGAAATACCGGAGCCTTTAGTGAAGGCCTGGAGGATAGGAAGTAGGGAATAGGTCGCCAAAGCGGGAGCTTCGTCGATTTTAGTATAAATGATCGTTCCAGGTTTTATCGTCATGTATCGCTCCGTTGTGATAATTCAGCACGCATAATATAAGCGGTTAACCGAGGGTTGGAGAAGAAAGTCAATAAAGTTGAAAATAAAAAAGCTTTGGATTGCCCAATGCAGTAACACAGGCCAAGGGGTGCGCCCCTAATCGCCCGATGAGCAAACCTTTTTGCAGTCTAGCTTTCAACGAAAAAAGAGCCCACATATAAGAGGGCCCCTAATAAAACACCGTTAATTAGCCAGATTTTACTGTCTCCGTCAACCAGTAACAGGAACAGTAACAGATAGATTGAAGGTGGGGGAAAATTACCTTTAAAAACCGATGCCTAGACCAACGCTTGTCATCTGGCCGCCCGCTTCTACGTAGGTATCGTCGGTGGTATTGTGGAGTTTGTTGTTGATTTGGTGCCAGCTAGCGCGAACCTGGACAGGGCCGAAGATACTAAAGCCCAATCGCACAAAATATTGGGTGATAGTGCTGGATTCAAAATTGGCAGCATTGTCGCCAAGGACCTCAGCTTGCCCCACGCCGCCACCAAAACCTAAACTAATCAATGGAATGGGAAGCACCCACATCAAGTCATATGTCGTGCCGGAAATGACGTCATTGGTCGTGTTTTTGATGGCAATATCCCAATTGGAAACCCCAAATCCACCCAGCATAGGTAATTCCACATAGCCTATTGTACCCGAAATGCTATCTGCTTCAAGCTTTGTACCGTCCGAAGCTTCTTTGAAGGTCATTCCAAGGGGCTGTTCAACTCCGATCAAAAAGAGAGATTCTGCAAAAGCTGAGGGAAGAGTCGCAAGGCCAATGGCCAGTGCAACCAATAAAGTACGCAACATTTTCATAGTGAAACCAAGTCTAGTTTGACAAAAATAACTGGCGCCCCCCTTCCAGAAGAGGAACAGCAATTTTAAACTAGATGCATAAAACGACCCAAGACAGGCAACTAGATGGCTCTTACTTGATGAATTTTCTGTGGTCTATGTCACTCTTATTACGCCGGCAAGCAATTGTTTCCCCTATGCTTGAGAACTTATTGCTCCGGTCACTATATAGTTCCCTTTTTGAGACCATTTTTAGGGCAGGTTGTACGAATAAAGACGTTAAACGCAACCTGCTCGCCCACTCTCAGAAATTGATTCCATCTGCGAGCTATTGTCCTGGCACTTTGGCAGGCCCAAAGTGCCACAAAGGCCGAGAGCGCCGGAGAAGGAGGCTACCATATCGAAGTAGAAAAAGAAGTGATTGATATTGTTGTTGAGCAACTTGGTGTTGATGAGGGTGATGTTACAGCTGAAAAATCTTTTGTTGAAGATTTGAACGCTGATAACCTTGATTTGACAGAGCTCATCATGACTTTCGAAGAGCGTTATGGATTTGAGATCTCAGAAGAAGAAGCTGAAAAGCTTAAGACTGTAGGCAATGTTATTGACTACATCAACAAAAAGCTGAGAAGAAGTAAAGCTGGTTATTAAACGTTCAACTCTTTGGAGTTGGACGTTTCCTAAATTCGACATTGGCTGAGTAAGACTCAGGCAGTGCAACTGCAACGGATGGGCACTCAGCAATAATTCCAAGTAAGTGATTCCTTGAAAGAGCAGGCGCGCGGCGCTCAAGCTTTTTGCATTGTAAGTTCTGAGCTTCTCATTGAGAAGACCGACTCATCCCCGAAAAATTCCCCACTTGTCAACTTAGCCAGCGGCTCACCGTGTGGAGTTTCAATCAACACCTCTCCCTCAACAATCAGATACATTCGATTTCCATCTTGAGTCGAAGCAAGATTGTACTCGCCAGCCTGGCAGGTCATGATCTCAAGCTTATCAGAAATTGTCAGTAGCAGGTCGAGGTCAAGCGAGCCAAAAAGCGTCGTCTTTTCAAAAGGAAGGCTTTATCGATCAAATTGAGAGTTTTCATGCTGTTGTCTCTAATAGTTCATGAGCAAAGTGCT
>CALOFE010000032.1:0-34026 GCA_942492455.1 uncultured Planctomycetaceae bacterium
AAACTTTCCGCCATGTCGCCGACTTCATCGACCGCACGGTGCAGCATGTCATCCGTCAGCGGCGAGCGGTCTGCCGTGGGCTTGGCCAGTTGCACACTGGTGATCAGTCGGTCGTTGAGTTGTGGAAAACGGCGTTCGAGGACCAGTGCCAATGCTTCGTAGTGAAAGTCGCGGAACATACGGGCCAACACGCGGGTCACCAACGCTGCCGCCGCCAATCCAATGGCGATCAGGGCGATGACAACCCGCAAATCGCGTGCGAATTCCATTTTGAAAATCACAGAAAACCCGTAATCCAAAGCCAAGCTGACCCAGAAAAACAGGCTCAGTACCACCAACACCGTCGCCATGCCTTCCCAAAAGACGTAGCGGCGGATTCGTCCCTGCAGCCGCGTTAGCACGGCCGGGATTTCCGGTCTTAGAGGTTCGTGAGGTGTTTTGTCAGCCATCAGTCAACGCAGTATTCAATGAATTCTTAGGATGCAAAAAGTTGTGACTATGCCAATTTGAACAATTTTCGAGTGAGCCATTCCATGCCGAGTAAACCGACGAGCAAATACATCACCCATGCTTCATCCCATTGAGGATCGGGGAAGCCGGTTTGCACGGTGGTAATACTTTGGTCTTTGAGCAATTGCGGTAACTGCTTTGCCGCCTCGGCGATGGGCAGGTATTCTCCCCCCGTATCGCGGGCCATCGAGCGTAGCAGTTGCACGTCCTGTTGCGGCCGTTGTCGTTCGAGATTGGGGAATTTGACCTCAATTCGTTTGACGATCTGTTCCTTGGATTCGGGAACTTGCAATTCCATGCGATACGTTCCCGCACGGGTCACGGGAAAGCCCCCTTTGAAATAACCGGGCAGCGACGGCTCGCCGTTGAGCCGCACGACCGGCGTGAGCGGTTTGCCATCGGGATCGAAGACTTCCAACGCTACGCTGTCGGCAGTCAGTTTGTTGAGTTGAGCGTCCAACACGCGGGCACTGACCTGCACCGTGCTCCCCAGGGGATAACGGTCTCGTTCCAAGAGCAACACGCCGCGTGTCGTTCCCCGCAACAGGCGGCCTTGGCCGACCTCGCGGACCGCTTGGACCCAGAAGCGTTCATAAAAATCTTCATCCGATGCCCGCAGCCGCCACATCTCGGGACTGCCCAAATACATCACGCGGCCCGCCCCATAAAACTGGGAAGCCAACACAATCGGGCGATCGTTCCCTTCGCCGTAGCGGGGATCGGAAAAATAGGCGAATACGGTCGCTCCGGACTTCGGTCCGCGCGTCATGTAGGTGCGAAACACACCGGGAAATTCATTCCACAGATTCGCCGACGATGCGGGGTTGTCGTCCAATTGCAAGAAACCGGCCGACAGTCCCTCGGGGGTAAAACTCAAGGGCCAGGCCTGGGTGAACTCTTCGCCGGCCAACGGGGAGTTGAACACCCGTGGTTCCAATTCGACCGGATACAAATCCTTGAGTTTGGCGAGCGGGTCGTCCGATTCTAGCGAGGCAACAGCTGGCGTATGCACCTCACCGGCGACAATCATAAGTCCCCCCGCATGTTCGAACACCCAATCCATGAGGTTGTCGATCTGCGGTGGCAGGATTTTGCTCCAATCGGGGTCGAAGGCGATGATCACATCATAGCCAAACAGAGCTTCGCGCGTTTCGGGGAATTGAAACAGCAACTCGTCCGATTCCTGACTGATGCCGATTTCACCAGTTTGCAGCCAGACGTGTAAATCTATCGAAGAATCACGGAACAACAAATTGCGGACGAAGCGATAATCCCGCATGGGGCCGCCGGCAACGAGCAAGACTTTCACCTTGCGTTCATTGATCTCGACCGTCACCTTCGATTCGTTATCTTCGGCAATGATTTCTTCAACCGGTTCGACCGGACGAGCGCGGATGAAAAATTCCCGGCGACCCGAATCGCTGGGAGTGTAGTCGAACGTGAACGTGATCGGTTGGCCGTCCTCGGGGAGCGGTTGTACATCTTCCTCGACCAACACCGGATCCCCTTCGGCACCTTCAGGTTTGGACAGTAACTCCACGCGGACATCTTTGCCATCCAACCCTTCACCACGGACGTGCGCTGTAATGGTAAAGCCATCCCGCACATGTACCGTCGTGGGGCTTTGCACGTCGGCCACTTGCAGGTTCACCGGTTTTTCGGTGCTTCCCACGCCGATAGAAAACAGTTTGACTTCCGCAGCAGCGGCCGATTTGATGGCGTTGGGCGGTTCGACGCCCGTGTTGGAAACTCCATCGGTCACGATGACCAATCCCGAAAGCGTCGGTCCCGCTTCACGGCGGATCGCTTCGAGCAACGCTTCGCCCATCCGCGTTTCCAACCCGCGCGGCTTCAAAATCGCCGGCCAGTCGATCGAAATCGGCTCGGCGACTTCGCCTTCGGTAATCGTAGGATCGGTTGCTGTCGTATCGGGTTGTGTTGCCGGAATCCGTGCTAGCCGTTGTTGCTCGGTCAGTTTGGAGTCAAACGTGTAAATCGTCAGGTCGTGTTGGGCGCGTAGGTCTTCGATCAGGTCGGAATTGGCGAACAATTCGTTGACAAGTTCTTCACGCGGACGACGGACTGTGGTTGTCGGCGCCGCCGTAGGATCCGGCACAACTTTGTCGGGGATGCTCATCGACAGAGATGTGTCGATCACCACCGCCACGTGCGAAGGGTTCACCAACATCTTGTTGTCGGGGATTTCCGGTTGCAACGCGATCACGAGCAAAATGGCGAGTACCGAGAGCCGCAACGACATCAACCAGATTTTGGTAAGCCGTCCCACTTCCTGCGCATCGCGCCGGTAGATCCAGACAGCTACTAACAGGGCTGCGGCGAATGCGGCGACCCAGGCAAATTTGTTTTCGCGGCCAAATTCCAAACGATTCCAGTAGTTGGTCGCCTGGTTGAACCAATTGATCAAGTTTTCGTTCATGCGGAGGCTCCCGTCGTTGGCGCGGGTTCCGCGGCAGTTCGTTGCGGTCGGCTTGCGGGTGTTGGGCGATTGCCACGCAGTGGCGCGACGCCGGATTGTGTCGAATGAAAGCTCAGCCGTTTGGCCAATAGTTGTTCGGCCAACAAGACAAACAGCAAAATCCGCAATAACCAGTTGCGCATTTCCTGCCCCGCCTCCTCGCCATCGATCCAACCCGATGCGCCGACGTCGTGCACGTGGACTTCGACGTCATTCCCGATCCGAGATTTCATCACGTCGGTCGCGGCGAGTGCCAATGGACTTTCTTCGCCGGTTGGGAAGTTGTACGTCTTTCGTCGCACATCAGTGGTTTGGTCCCGATGCGTCCGCGTGATCTCGTAAATCCCAGGCAGATCGGTGTCGGTATAAGTGATGACACCGTTCTTAGCAGTCGTGGTCTCGGCTTGGTCGTCCGCAGCACGTGCTTCGCCGCCCCGTAGTCGAATCACATCCGCTCCGCCGGCTGAGGGAAGTCGGATCTCCGCTTCACCCGTATGTAACGTGGGGTCGATGGGGATTGTGATTGGTTCGCCGGTGATATAGTTCGCTTCAGCTGCGGCCGATTCGGCGAGATACTTCTGGAGTTCCAATTGAAAAATCACGTAACTGGGATTTCTCGGCCAGTTGGTCCAATCCGGGCCGCCTGATGATAGAAACGTGATGATTCGACCCCGGCCGAAACGGTGTTCAATAAACGCCGGGGCTCCGTCGCGGAAGCGGCCAATGATGCGGGTGTTAGGTCCCGGCTCGAAGTCTTCATCGACGGCAAAATATTTATTGACGCGGACATCAGCCAAAAAGGGATTGTCTTGCCCCTCGAAGTTGGCGAATAGCGGGTGCTTCTCAAACCGAAAGTCATCCGTCGATTCGCCCAGGTCCTCAGGCAAATCCTTAATGAACGTAATCGGCACCGGAAAGAGTCCTTCGCCTTTGTTGTAAAGCACATCGTCATAAAACGCGGGACGCACTTGATCCCCCATGAACCATGCCAGCCCGCCACCAGCGGCAACGTACTCTTCTAAAAACCGCACTGAGTCGGCCGGCAGTTGACCCACGTTGAGCAACACGATATTGCGAAATCCATTGAGAGGATTCCGCCGTAAGTATTCCACATCCTCGGACAGGACATCGAACCCGGTAATCCCCGGAGCGGGTTCTAACGCATCCTCGAGATACTCTGCCGACGAACGATTAACATGTCCGTCGATCACCAGCACGCGGTGTTGGGCGGCAACATCGACCGCTAGGAACCGCGTGTTGTCCTCCTCTAACGAGTCCTCCGCTCCAATGACACGTGCACGGACGTCGTGCGGACCGGCGGTGAGAAAGGTGACGTCGAATTCCTGCGTGGCTGTCTGGCCTGCCTCTAACTTAGGAATCACAAGATTCCGCGGCAGCTTGGTCCCGTCGACGGTGAGGGCCACACGCACGTTTTCCACCACGCGGTCAGAAAAACTTTCCACTTTCACACGCAATCTGAGCGGAATTTCGGCAGCAGCAATTTGCAATTGTCCGCTGAGTTCGGTCACGGCCAAATTCGCATGCCGTTCCGGCACAGTCCGGGCCAGATTGGTCGAGATTCCCGCCGCAGCCATGTCATGCACGGCGGTCGCTAAGGCCGCATCCTCGGTCCATTCGGGATCGCGGAAATCGGAAATGAAATGGAAGTTCAGCACCGAGCCTTTTTGTTCAACCAGAATCTCTTGAGCCGCCTTGACCGCGTCGACCAAATTAAATCGTCGGTGGGAACATTGGATCGTCTCTAGGCGGGACTGCATTTCCGCCAGAAATTCTGAGTCCAGGTTTTGCAGGGTGAACACCGGTTGCGACGGCTGTGAAGCCAGGATCAGTGTGAGCTTGTGAATTTCCGGACGCCGCTCCCCCTCGGAGGCGATTTCCTTGGCAATCTTTTTCGCAGCATCAAACGCGGTGGTCTCCCCTAACATGTCGCGCATCGAACCACTGTCGTCGATGAGGACCACGTGTTGAATTTCCTGTTCACCAAACAAGGGGAGGTCTTTGGGAAGAATCGGCCGAGCAATCAATGCCACCACAGCCGCGACCGCACAGATTCGTAGCAGCAGCAGGAGCAGCTGTTCCAGCAGCACCCGTCGCCGGTTTTTCTTCTGGCTGTTGAGCAGAAACTCCATCGCAGCAAACTTCACGCGGCGAAACCGCATGCGATTGATGAGATGGATGATGATCGGCACACCGATCAACAGGGCGCCGCCTGCAATCAGCGAAGAGTTTATAAAATGTTGTGAAAGCCAAGCTTCCATCGTCACATCACTTCAATAACCAAATGAAACTTAATCAACCGCCGTAAACCCTCACCCCCGGCCCCTCTCCCCGAGGGAGAGGGGAGAAAGTTGGCTACAACAATTCACACGCTGTATCGTTTTCTTACTGCCTACTGCCTACTGCCTACTAAATCCGGCCACCGGCCACTTTTTACCTAATTCCGCACCGACTGCCCCATCCCCAACCTGTGATTTAAGTAATGTGCCAACGCCGCATCGAGGTGTTCGCTGGTGCGGATCGTTTGGTAGTCAATCACGTTCTTAGCACACCTGCGGCGGATGTCGTCGAGAAAATCTCCCATCGCTTGCAAGTAACCTTCGCGGAGCGAGCGGGGATCGCAGACCAGGTCACCCGTCTCTTCAAGTCCTTCAAAACGTGTGGTGCCGGTGAAGTTAAAATCGAGTTCTTCATCATCGAGAATATGAATCACCATGACATCATGCCCACGATGCCTGAGCAGCTTCAGGCCGCGAAACAAGCTGTCCCGGTCGGCGAATAAATCGGAAATCAGAATGATCATCCCTTTGCGATACCGTTCGTCCGCCACACGTCGTAGTACGTCGTACATCTCGGTTTTGCGGGACGGTTCCCCGGCATCCAAGCCGGCGATGATCGCATGCAGGTGTTTGTTGGAACTCCGCATCGGAGTCTGCGCGCGGATCTGTCCGTCAAAGGCGACTAGACCGACCGAGTCCTGTTGCTTCAATAACAAATATGCCAAGCTGGCAGCCACGGCGCAGGCGTATTCGTATTTATTCAATGGACCATTGCCGAATTGCATCGATTCGCTGGCATCGACCAACAGCGTGCACCGCAGATTCGTGTCTTCTTCGAACTGCTTGATGTAGTACTTGTCGGTTTTGGACCAGACTTTCCAGTCGATGTTGCGCGGATCGTCTCCGGAGACGTATTCGCGATGTTGCACGAATTCGATCGATTGGCCGAAATAGGGGCTACGGTGCAAACCCGAAAGAAACCCTTCCACGATGTGGCGGGCTTGCAAATCGAGGCGGGCGATGCGCGAAATCGCCTCAGGCTGCAAAAATCTTCTGGAATCTTGGGTCACTCGTCAGTGCACCTTCCTTAGACGGAGTTTCTTCAAGGAGCCGATCGATGACACGGTCGGGGGTGATTCCGTCACTCTCGGCCGAAAAGTTTGTCACGATCCGATGTCGCAAGACTGGTTTCGCCAAGGCGGCAATGTCTTCGGTAGCAACGTAGCTGCGGTCATTGAGCAGCGCACGAGCCTTGCCTCCCAACAACAGATACTGCACAGCCCGCGGTCCCGCACCCCAACTGAGCCAGTCGGTCACAAAATCGGGAACGCCTTCTTCGCCAACGCGCGTTTGCCGCACGAGTGCTAACGCATATTCAATCACGTGATCCGATGCCGGGACTTCACGCACAACTTTTTGTAGTGCGATAATCTCTTCGCTGCTGAGCACCGGCTCAATGTTATCGGTTTGTAGAGCGGTCGTTTGCTTGGCAATCGAAAACTCATCGCGGAAGTTCGGGTAATCGACATTCACCTTGAACATGAACCGGTCCTGTTGCGCTTCGGGAAGTGCGTAGGTCCCTTCTTGTTCAATCGGGTTTTGTGTGGCCAATACGAAAAACGGGTCGCTCAATTCATGCCGCACGCGACCGACGGTCACTTGCCGTTCCTGCATCGCTTCCAACAGCGCGGCTTGTGTTTTGGGAGGCGTTCGGTTGATTTCGTCGGCCAAGACCACGTTGTAAAACAACGGACCTTCCAGAAACCGAAACTCCCGTTTGCCGGTCGAGCGGTTTTCTTCCAGAACTTCGGTGCCGGTGATGTCGGCCGGCATCAAGTCGGGGGTGAATTGGATCCGGCTGAAACTCATGGACAAACAACGCGACAGCGTGCTGATCATCAACGTTTTGGCCAGACCGGGGACACCTTCCAAAATGCAGTGTCCGCGACTGAACAGGGCGATGAGCAATTGGTCAATCACATGCTCCTGCCCCACGATGACTTGCGACATCTGTTCGCGTATTCGTTGGTAGGCCGCCTGAATCTGGGCGACCGCGGCGGATCCATCGCCGCCCGAGGTGGGTTCTGCCATTATTGCGCCGTTCTTTTGAAGTCGGTAAGTGTTGTGGTTCGTCGAAATTGTCGGACGGACAACTCGAGCGTCGGAATGACAAACTGCGTCACGCCTCTTACCATCTTACGCAGCCGGTAAGGTGGGAGCGACCGGAAATCTTGACAAAGTCGACCGGGATTACGAGGTTCGCAGGTCTGTCGGCAGCGCGGATTGCCAAGCGTTGGTGGGTTCATCAGATCTTCACTTCTCCCCAAGCCTCGAGTCCGTTCGACCGTACATCCCTGACTGGTAGAACAAAAACTATTATAGCGCATGGGTTTACGCAAGTCGGATTTTGTTTTCCGTCCCCCAGAATTTTTCTGGAACGCTCTTACGGGGACCTGAAACCGGCTAGGAATTCATCTAGTGCCGACTCCATCGCGTCGACAACATCGGGATATTCCCGTGCAGCATCGGCCTGCTCGTAGCGGTCTTCCGGCTTGAGAAATAACTGTGGCGATGCCGAATCGGAGCGAATCAAACAGAAATCAACGTCACGGACCGCTTGCGTTGCCGCATCTCCCATAAAGACCCGCTCGCGGAGCGACGTAGCTCGGCCATCGATCAACGGCAGCAGGCTTTTTCCTGCGTAACCCGATTCTTCGAAATCGATGTCGAACCAATCGGCTAGGGTGGGAGCAATATCCACCGATTGCGTCAAAGCTTGTCGTCGGCTCCCCTGTTGCTCTGAATCCGGTACACGGACGATCAGCGGAACGTGGACGCGTTCTTCGTGCAGCAGAGACTCTTGATCGACGTCGGTTGAAGAATCGCGAGTGAAGAGAATTTCCCCTGCGGCAGCCGTCACAATCAGTAACGGCGGCTCACAACTCAATGCAGAAACCTGGGCGAGGATTGCTTGCAGCACAGTATCGCAGGCGACAACTTGTTCCGCACACTGCTCGACGCCAGCGTCCCACTCGGTGGATGCCGCAAGCTGCGTTCCCGCGCATTGTATCCACAATAGGTGTTGCGCATCTGTGGAGGCGTTCCAACAGTCGAAAATCGTTTGCGCCGCGCGGAGTCCGTCATCACCTGATTGACTCGCATCGAAATCGAGCAAATGCATTTCGATGTCGTGGCTGCCATACGTTTCGAAAATAGTTGTCGAGGCTGACTGCTGGTCGCCGCTCCGGGGAAAGTGATACTCTCCTGTCCACCACGCCTGCTGGGACGCTTGGGGGTCAAAGTTTTCGCCAAAATGTTGGTCGAAGACAATCGACTCGGTCGCCAACTGGTCGAAACTCGGCGTTTGAACTTGCTGACTGCCGTAACAACCCAGCAATCCCAACGGCAAACGCTCAAAGCTGACGATGACGGCATTCATAGACTATTTGAATTCGGCGATGCTGGTGAGATAGTTGTAACTTTCCACCGCCGCTTCGCGAGGCCCCATGATTTCCGCATAAGCTTGGTGGACAGTGAAATATCCGTCATAACCAACCGCCTGCAATCCCGCCATGACCTCGTCAAAGTCCACCCCGCCGGTTTCCCAAATCGGAATGTGATGAAACCGCTGCATTCCGCGGCACCACGTCTCCAGTTCCACGGGACCATTGGGATCCAATGCGTGGTTTTGTACATAGACGTTGAACAAATGCGGTTTCAATTTTTGTAGCGTCTCGGTCCCATACGGTTCCCCATTGAGCAACAGATTGGCCGGCTCATAGATCAAACCGAAATTCTCGCGGTCGATTTCGCGTAGCACCGACAGCATCGGTTCGACTTGCTCAAAGATTGATGTGGTATGACATTGATGCGCCAAACGGATGCCGCGCTGGGCCGCCAAGTCGGCCGCGTTTCGGGCGTGCCGAATATCTTCCGGCTTTTTCATGCAGACGCGAATGAGATCGCATTCGAACGCCTCTGCCACGTCAAGACTTGGTCCAATGTCACGGAGGCTATTTGGTCCTTGCTCATTGTTGAGCGGGACATCAAAATCGGCCGTGACCATCGAAACAGTCAAACCGGCGTCCTGTACTTCTTTGCGCATTGCCGCCAATTGCGCAGGGGGGCTTTGTACCCCTCCGGCACTAGCCCGCAAACAGACAGCGCGATAGCCCAATTCACGGGCCAATCCCACGACGTCAGCAAAAGGAACGTTCAGTTTCGTTTTACAGGGCGCTTCAGCAATCCGCACCGATAGCGACAATTTCATGCAGTCGTATCCCGATTCCGCGTAATTCAATCTGTGAGGCGATTATGGATATCCTAGTCCTAGAACGCAAATACTCAGCCAATTTCACCCCGAAAACGTCGCATTTGTAGCGAACCCTGCAGGAAATGATAGTGTCCGTGCAGAATACTTTGCACATTTGACAGTTCCCGCGACCGGATTTGCGACATGGTATTCGACATTCCCGACCCCGCCGTCATGGAAGAGGTCTGCGTTCGCGCCGAGCAGGATGCCGTTGAGAACCCAGTCCACGACGAATGTCCCCCGCAAACAGCATCGGTGGTTGCTGTTGTGGCTGTTTGCACACGCATCGCCGAGTGCTGCTGGCTGTTGGTCAACCGCAGTTCCTAATGCCGGATTTCAATCAATACGCCCTCTCCTACCGCGCAAAAACGTTTGTGAAAACGTATTTTGACATTACGACCATCGAATGCGTCATCAATCATAAGACCGAGGGTGCCACTGGCTCTGCCAGTGTTTTGTCGAAAACGACACTCTTGAATATAGCACTGGCAAAGCCAGTGGCACCCTTTAACGATGGTTTTTTAAGCGTCCGCTCGGAATATCCACACCAGTCGTGCTGCGCACAAAACCGCCGTCAGCAACAAGAGATAGGCGAACCAGCGGCGAAATTGCGCGCCCCGCGCACGCAGACCGACTTCCGAACCGATTCGTGCGCCGAAGGTTCCTCCCAACAACAAAGCAGCCGCGAGCGCTAGATCGACATTTCCGTTCCACGCGTGAACCGCTGTCGCTTGGGCAGTCGTAATCCACACGATCACCAGCGAGGCAACCACCGCTTCGTGTGTCCTCATCCCCACGAGATAGGTCAAGGTGGGCAACAAGATCAACCCGCCACTAATCCCGAGCAATCCCGAGAGTCCGCCAATCACCAATCCCAGCCAAGTCAGTCCCACAATCGAGACCGGGCCAGATTCGTCGATTTCCGTATAGGGAGGAATCGACAACCAGAAGACACGGTCTCCGGTTCGGGAGGAGAGGTCGGTGCGACGACTTAACTTCAGGCATAAAAAACCTAAACTGGTCAGCAACAGGCAGTACAGCGACAGGACCAGCGCAGCGGAAACCTCAAAGTCGCGCCCCCACCACGTCGTTCGTCCCAGCGAATCGGCCCAGCGCAATCCGCGTGCGCCCGCTAAAACACCGCAGAACAATCCCCCGGAAAGGATCAATGGCAATTTCAATTGCGTAATGTCGATTCGTCGCGCCAAGATCGACGTAGTGGCCAACCCCAGAATCTGACACGCGCACACCCCCACGGCCAGTTCCACCGGGATACCCAACGCGATGTTCAGTACAGGCACTAACAGAAAAGCGCCCCCGACTCCGAAGAAACCGGACACGCCTCCAATCGCCGCTGCCGCGGTGGTCACGATGGCCAAATCCCAAATCGAAAAACTCATCCCCGCCTCGCTAGAATACGCTTCAACTCGCGACGGCCGAATTTCGCATTTCCTCCTTGAACTGCGCCGGCTCTCCGAGGATCATAGGGGGGACTGCCCATTTCGCAAACCACCGGTGTCCGGCTATGACGATTTCTCATCCGTCGCGCGTTTCCCGCAGAGCGATGTTACAAGCGGGGACAATGTCGCTATTTAGCAGCGCTGTCCTGGCGCGCGGAGAGTCGGCCGGTGGGACATCAATGGCCGGCCGCGCGAAAAACTGCATCTTGGTCTATCTGCTCGGCGGGCCGCCGCATCAGGATATGTGTGACCTGAAACCGCTGGCCCCCGCTGAGGTGCGCGGCCCGTTTACCGGAATCGACAGCAACGTGCCCGGTCTGACCTTTTGCGAACACCTCCCGCGTTTAGCCCAGCAAGCGGACAAAATGGCGGTTCTGCGGTCGCTGACCTTTCCCAATCACGATCATCCTTACATGATCTACCACACGCTGACCGGTCGCATTTCGCCGGTGCCGTTGGGAGCCAATACCGTCTTACCTCCGTCTCGCAGTGATTATCCACATATGGGAGCGGTCGTTGCGAAGTTCAAACACACCGCGCCGCACATTCCGGCCTATGTGGCGATTCCCGAAGTCCAAGTCCGCATGGCACCCGCCTTGGTCTCCGGCGGCGGTCGCTCAGGATTTTTAGGGCCGCGATTCGATCCGCTGGCGATCAACGACGATCCACGCCAACCGTTGCCGGGATTGGATCTTCCACAGGGCGTCTCCGCATCACGCTCTCAGCAACGGCAACAACTGTTAGCGATTCTCGACGGACAGCCTCCCAAATCGCTGCGAACACGGGAGTACTTAACCAGCCGCGAAACCGCATTTCAAATGAGCCGCACAGCCGCAGGCGGCAGTCTCACCGATCTGGAGGCCGAACCCGCTGCCGTGCGCGATGCCTACGGACGCGACCGCTTTGGGCAAAGTCTGCTGCTCGCGCGACGGATGGTCGAACGGGGCGTGTCGTTTGTGGGAGTCCACTTCAATCACATGACTAAGTGTGACGGTTGGGATACGCACAAAAACAACTTCGGCTGTTTGAAGGATGAATTGCTTCCCACGCTGGATCGTGGCTTGGCAGCGTTACTGGCCGACCTTGCACAACGCGGTTTGCTGGACGAAACGCTGGTGGTCACGATGGGCGAATTCGGCCGAACGCCAAAAGTAAATAGCGACGGCGGACGCGATCACTGGGGGCATTGCGGCTCGGTGTTATTTGCCGGCGGCGGCATTCGCGGCGGCAACATCGTCGGCGCTTCGGACAAAATCGGCGCCTATCCCACACACCGCCCCACCAGCCCGCCTGATGTCGTCGCGACGATCTATCACGCCTTGGGACTGGACCCACAACAACTCATGCACGACGCACAAGGCCGCCCGCTGCCGCTGAGCACCGGAGCAGCGGTGCGGGAGTTGTTTTAGATTGGCACCTGGAATGATGTCGCAGCAATAAGGGCTCGCAAACAATGTTTGATCCGTGGATAGCGCTCGCGTGGATAGCTGGTGTGATGTTGCTGTTGTTTAGCGTGTCGATGTGGGAGAAACATCCTCTCATCGCCTACGGTCCGCCGCTCGAAGGAAAATTCCCTAAAGGCAACAGCTATTTGGTGGCAGCTAGAACCGATGCCGTGGAGTGCGGTTTGCGGGAATTGAGTATCCACAAGCATACGCGTTTCAACATTCTCGTCTTATTTTGGTTTTCACCGGATCGTGATTTTCTCGTTTCCTGCGGACAAGGCAAAGTCGCCGGAAACACAACCAAACAGACGTGGGTCTATTCCCGTTTGCAAAACGGCGACGTGCTCGTCACGACCGACGGATTTGACGAGGGAGACCCCTCCGGTTTGTATAAGACCAAACGGGTCGTCAAAGTCAGATTGGCAAAGCTAATCGCGGCGCATCGCAAACGACTGGACGCCCAAGTCGATATGGTCCTACCCTTCGATGAATCAACCGGCGATGAGGCAGCACTGAATATTCAGCGCGAACGCGCCGAGCGGTTGATTGAAAAAGGCCGGGCGCGATGGGTCGACGATGAGGAGACCGTCTGGCGATATACGATCAGCGGATCCACGCACGTCTGCCTGGGCTGGTTTGGCCAACTCTGGGCTGGCATGACGCAGTGGTGGCGTGTTTGAGGCAGAATACATCGGCGTATTATTACGCTGCAAACAGCTGTTCCACTGAAAAAGAGCTTGCGTAGTTGACTCTCACGTGGTCGAATGACCCCACAACGACACCGTGACGGGATCACGCCGGATTCAACGGACGGTCGTTCCCGTATTATCCATTCCACACGACAGATCGTATTGGAGGCGCATCGTGAGTGAAGCACAAAAACCAGAAGGCGCGGGAACAATCCTGGTTCTGGGCATCCTAGGACTCGTCATATGCGCACCGCTGGGAATCCTAGCCTGGTTGCAAGGGAACTCGTATCTGGAAAAATGCCGCGTCGCCGGTGTCGAACCGGATGGCTCCGCTGTTGGGGGGCGGATTTGCGGCATCATTGCCACCGTACTGATGATCATCGGCATCTTGGGCGGAGTCTTGATGATGGTGTTGGGAATCGGTGCGGGGATTGCGAATAGCTAATTCGTCGGACGCCGTTGCGGGCGAGGACAACAATCCGCTGGGCAAAGATCGACCGCCGGGCCGAATTGCCCCACCGCGCGCCGTTCCCTGTTAGGATCGATCCGCTCCTCGATCAATTCGCGGATCATCTGAATAAACAATGGGTGCGTGCCGACTGTTTTGGCACGCACCATATTCAACCCGATCTCCGCACACACCCCGGCCGCTTCATCGTCCAGATCGTAAATCACTTCCATGTGATCGGACAAAAATCCCAGCGGCATCACGACGACCTGTTTCGCGCCGTCTGCATGTAACGTCCGCAGATGATCGCAAATGTCCGGCTCTAGCCAGGGGTCTTGCGGCCGGCCGCTGCGGCTTTGATAGACCAATTGCCACCGCGCCGCATCAACACCGCATTCTTCCGCCACCAACCGGCAGTTCTCCTCCAGTTGCTGCACATAATTCGATGTATCAGCCATCGTTTGCGGAATACTGTGTGCGGTAAAGGCAATGGGGCAGACGTCACGCTCCGCAGCCGGAATCTCGGCCAAGGCGGCGCGCAGATGTTCGGCGTTGGCTGCGACGAACAGTGGATGATTATAAAACAGCCGGATTTTATCGACGACCGGCGCTGACTCTCCCACGGTTTGTCGTGCTTGTTCGATGTCGTCTAGATATTGCCGGCAGCCGGAGTATCCGCCATATCCAGCTGTGACATAGGCCAACACCCGCTGGATTCCCGCATCGGCCATTTCTTGCATCGTGTCGGCCAACATCGGATGCCAATTGCGATTGCCCCAAAAGATCGGCAAATCAATTTCGTGACGTTGCAATTCCTCATCAAGAGCGGCGATCAAAGCGCGGCACTGGTCGTTGATCGGGCTGTAGCCATCAAAATGTGCGTAATGCTCGGCCACTTCGAGCAAACGTTCGCGCGGCACATTGCGGCCCCGCAACACATTCTCGAGAAACGGGATCACGTCCTCCATTTTCTCGGGACCGCCGAACGATACAACTAAAATGGCTTGGTATTCATCCGTCACGAGGGACTATTTCCTTGCTAACTATTGGCCGTTGTCGGGGACTCGACGCGTCTCCACCCACAGCGTTTCTGCAACTCGGGGAATCTTGTCTAACGTTGTTAAAAAAGCCTCACGCAAAGCCGCTAAGCTCGCAAAGGAAGCACCGGGACAACTGAATTCATGAATGAAGGCGGACTGTTGGGAATGTCTTTTGAAGTAAAAATTGTTTCGGTAGAATCGACGTTATCTACACAAGTCATTCCACTAAATTCATTTGATCCCGGTGAACACTTTTGCGAGCTTTGCGACTTTGCGTGAGGCCTTATTTTCCCAGCCCTATGGCACGTCGCGACGCACCTTTCTCGCATAGGACGAATGGCTTCCATCACCGAAACCAACGACGCAAACAATTTGCGTCACAATGGACATCGAATCATCGGCCGATACGTTGGATTATAGACCGTCGGGCGATTGTTCAACCATGGATCGGCAAAATCCTGGGATGTCGCTGCGGAAAGTCGACGGAACATTCCACACGTTATGCAGCGGCGAATTCCTGATCGCCCCACACCGACAGATTGACAATGGGCCACAACCACATTCCCGCTGCTGCTGGATTCGCTGCCAATTCGGCCAGTGGTTCGGCCTGAAACAGGTTCCGCGCAAAGGGGCTGGTGGTGAGCTTTTGTTGCACCCAAGGTTGCCATGCTCCTGCAAACCAGTTGGCCACGGGGGTGGGGAAACTCGCTTTTTTACGGCTGGCCAATTCCATCGGTAAGCGGCGCTGCGCGATCGTCCGTAGTAGGCGTTTCGAGCGGAGGCTTCCACGTTGTTGCAGCGACGCTGAAGAGAGATGCGGCGCGCGTTCGTGTTCGGCGACATCGATTTTGTAGCGCATCGGCAGCCGGAACATTTTGTCCACTAAGACGTGATCGGCGTACGGGACACGTGCCTCTAATCCGGCCGCCATTGTCGAACGGTCCAGCCGCGAGAGGAGGGCTTCCAGATTGACCTGATGAATCACCGCCGCTTGTTTGCGGTGCGAATGTTCGCCGTCCCGATCGCCAAACATCCGATCATAGTGGCCCCGCATACAATGATCGTCTTCGGCAAGCTTCCAGGCCCAGGGTTGCAGGAGTTGCGGTTTGACCGTTGTGGGAATCAGGCTATTGAGCGCCAAATAATGGTCGCCCTCTGAAGCAAACTGCAATCGTCCGTACTGCTGCATCAACGACTCACGACACTGGTCCGCTTCAAGTGGTGTCCCTTTGTAGCGTCCCGCTTGCAGCGATTGTCCCGCGGTGAAATCGCGTCCCGACCAATGTTGCACGGCGTATCCGCAGAGCAGTTCATCGGCGCCTTCGCCGCCTAGTGCGACACCGACATGTTGTTTCATCCGCTCGGCGAGACGATAGATGATCACGTCCGTGGGGGTTGAGAGGGGCAGGCGTTGATGCGCGACAAGATGTTGCCAACTCTCTAAGTAGTCTCGTGCATTCACATGGACTTCGTCGTAGTCACAGTCGAAATGGCTGGCACAGCGGCGAGCATAGGTGAAATCGGGTGAAGCCTCATCTCCTCCTCCGCAAAATGCCTTGAGCCCGCTCGTTTGCGAGGTTTGCATCATCGACAGGATGGTGTTGGAATCAACGCCCCCGCTGACAAATGCCCCCACCGGCACATCGCTCGCCAGATGGCAGCGTACTGATTCCTGCAAGGTAGAGTCTAATTCCGCAGCGGCTGACTCATAGTCGATCGGGTCGTGCGATTTTTGTGGTGGCTGCCAATATCGAACAATCTCGCGTCGCCCCGCTTCGGCAATCAAATACTCTGCCGGCTGCAATTGCTGAATACCGTCGTACATCGTCTCGCGGCCCAATGTCACGCGAAATGTCGTCAGGTAGTGACTGGCGACTTTGAGGTTGGGCATCGGCGAGACGCGGGGGTGCCGGAGAATTGCGGCGACACTGCTGGCGAACACCAAGTCCCGTCCGACTGTGGCAAAATAGAGTGGTTTGATACCGAATCGGTCGCGCGCCAAAAACAAACGGTCCCTCTGAAAATCATAGATCCCCAGTGCAAACATCCCGCGAAGATGCTGCACGCACTCTGTCCCCCAGCGACGATACGCCTCCATAACCACTTCGGTGTCACACCGCGACTTAAAGCGATGTCCGGCAGCCGTCAATTCGTCTCGTAACGCGTCGTCGTTGTAGATTTCTCCGTTATAAACCAACACGCAGTTGCCGTCGTCGGAGACCCAGGGTTGGTGACCGCCGGTCAGATCGCGAATCGCCAAGCGGCGGTGCGCGAATGCCAGATTGCGGTTTTCAAAGATGCCCGCGCCATCGGGACCGCGGGACAGCATTTCGTCCCGCATGGCTGTCAATGCGCTGCGGTCGATGTCGACCTGTTCACCCGGCTGGGCAACGATTCCCAGGATTCCGCACATCGGGGGGGTACTCAAAGGGATTAGAGAGGAGGGGACAGCGCGCATTCAGGCACGTGCCAGTGCTCAATCGTTATCGACTGGTGAGAGTCGGATTTTCCGGCAAGCAGTCAATCTCCGATTTGTGCTGCCTGTGACACGTAGGAAAGTTTGGGACAATTTGACGACAAGGTCATTTTTGCCAGCGATTACTCCAGTTGCCTGCCAATTGCGCACGGTTTTGCTAATATCCACAGCACAGCTTCTTAGAAACATTAGCGAATCGAGATCGTCGATCTCGATTTGAGCGTTTATGCCGTCGTTAGAGCGGGAAAGCGATCTCGCACGGAATACACGCCGGTCACCGCCGGCGAAAAGGATGTCTCACATGGCCATTGACCCTTATGCGCTCTGTCCTTGCGGCAGTGGCAAGAAAATTAAGTTTTGCTGCAACGACATTGTCGAGGACATGCAAAAAATCCTGTCCATGCGGCAAAACAACCAATTGCACATGGCGCTGCAATCACTCAGCCGGTTGCGAAAGTCGCTCAAAGCGGGGCATCCGGGTGAAGTCTGGGTCCGCACGACCGAGGCCACCATCCTGCTGGAAGATAATCAGTTGGATTTGGCCAAAACTGCCGTCGCCGAAGCGCTCGAGTCGCTGCCGGACAATCCACAATTATTGGCGCTCTCGGCGATCACCTCAGTCTTGGCCGACGGGTACCAAGCCTCCCAGGACATCGTGAACCGCGCCCTGCAGCAGTCAGCCGTTGAACAGCGAAATCTCATCGCCAATTTATCATCCTTGTTGGCCCAGCATTTTATGGAAGCCAACAAAGTCATGGCGGCCCGGCAGCATCTAACGTTGTCGCTGAGAATGTCAGTCGATCCCGCGCCGGTTGTCGAACAACTCTCAGCATTTGATGGCAATCAGTCGCTGCCATTTTGGTTCCGCTCCGATTACTTTTTGAAATCGGTCGATGTCGCAGAGGAATTGAAGGACGATTACCAAGCTGCGGCGGAGCTGGAGAGCTGCGGTTGCTATCAATTGGCCGCCGTCGCGTTTGAAGCGATTGCTAATAAGGATCCGGAAAATTCCGCTCTGTGGTACAACACCGCACTCTGTTTGGCCTGGTCCGGGGACGAACCGGGAGCGATCGAAGCCTTCGGCGAAGCTGCCCGTACTGAAACAAATTTCGACGATGCGGTCGCCTGCGAAACCATCTGCCAAATGTTGGAATTGCTTGATCCTGAAGAGGGGATTGAAGTTTCACGGACGCTGTTTCGAGTGAAATCCGTCTCCAAATTACTCACCCATTGGCAGGAAAGTCCCCACATCGTTGCGGGCGAAACATCCCCGGAACAGAACTACGCGGCAAAGCTGCAACTCATCGATCGTCCGCAAGTACCGCAGGCTGAGTTGGAGAATATGAGCGTTCAGGATGTACCCAACTTAATTGGCGATATTACCGTAATCGACGCCGATGCGGACACCGACAGCCCGGCTCAAGTGCTGTTTGAATATTACGGCAAAGCTAAGCTCGATTCCCAGATCTCGTTATTGACCGAAGCGGCTCAGGGTGAATTGGAGCTTGATGGAAAAACCGAAGTCGTTGCCACGATGCCGACGGAAATCCATGATCTGCACCACAACTGGTACGTCGCCCCGGCCACCCCGTTGCATGCATTGCACCGCTTGTCGCGCGAACGCTGGGAGCGGATTCTGGCTGAGGTGTGGCCGAATTTGCCGTTGTCCGCATTGGATGGAAAAACTCCGCTGGAAACGGTCGGCGATGACGAATCAAAGCTCGAGTTGACGGCCGCCATCAATTCGCTCGAAGCCATTTGCGACCAACAGGAATACTTTTTTGACCCGCAACCGTTGCGGGAACGACTGCAGGTCCCCGAACCAACTCCGTTGGTGATCGGCGAAGAGACCGTGTTGTCGACACTCACTCTGGCTGAGCTGCGGCGACTGACGATTTCCGAGTTGACCGACACACAATTGACCCACGTATTGCGGCGGGCCATTGTGACCAAACTTTGCTCGCTATCGTACAACGTCTTTACGGAGATACTCACCCGGCCCGATTTGCTCAGTGAGGCCGATACCAGTGCTGTCTATTCTGAGTTGGTCGGTTTGGCCCGCACAAAATTTAACCGTGAAGAAGCGCTGGAATGGATCGAAAAAGGACGGAACTACGATCGAAACCGCAACGAATCGATTGAGACAGTCGCCATGTGGGACCTACGGGAAGCCACAGTGCGATTGTGGGATCTCGAAGATCCCCAGGGACCACAGATCCTCAAGCGTTTGTGGGAAGAAACATCCGTCAAGTTGCCCTATCTAAAAAATGTGCTGCAAACACTGGTCGAAACGACCGGAATTCAACCGCCGTGGGAGGGGGGCATCATTCAATCGCCCGAGGGCAGTGGCACAGCTAGCGGTGAGGTTTGGACGCCCGGTGCCCAGTCAGGCGACCAATCAGGCGAGGAAAAGTCGAAATTGTGGATTCCCGGCCAGGATTGATCGCGAGCATGAGCGAGATTGGGGGGAGAATGGACCGATTTGCGAATTCGCCTGCCTGTGCCATTTTCGAGGATTCCCGGTAACGATTGAGACGGCGGGAACTCTCTGGGCTTGATTGTCGTCCAATCAGGTACGATATAATATATTGTGAGGCACATCACGGGGCTCCCGTAATTGTGACCTGGGCCACGCTCGCACATCTCAACCGGGTGAACTATGGCGACGACAGAGCATTCAACGGTCGACAAACCCCAACAATACGTCGATTTTGACGAATATGTCGGATTCCACCTGTCGCGCACGCAATCCGGGATCAAATCCACAGAAATCCTCACGACGCTGGGGTGGATTGGGACGCTGGGTTTGGCATACCTGCTGATCTTTACCGTCCTGGACCATTGGGTCATCGATGGCGGATTCAGCCGTTTTGCCCGTATTAGCCTCTTGCTCTCCGCAGTGACACTGGGAGTCGGCTGGTTTGTGTGGCGGGTCGTCGTTCCGTACATGCGGAGCATCAATTCGCTTTACGCTGCTCGACAGATCGAACAGTCCACCCCGTCGCTCAAGGGGGGGCTCGTGAATCTGGTCGACCTACAAAATACCAATAAGCCGATTCCCGAACATGTGCGAATCGCTATCGAAAAACATGCGGCCTTAGAATTGTCACATGTCGACGTCGATCAGGCAGTCGATCGTCGCCCCTTGATGCGGGTTTCGTATCTGTTGCTGGTGATTGTGACCGCATGCTGTTTATATGCCTTGCTCTCTCCCAAGGATATTCTCGCCTCAGTAAAACGAGCGTTGTTACCAACCTCGGCAACGGCTCCACCTACGCAAACACGCATTACGGATGTCGAACCGGGGAATGTCACCGTCGTCGCCCGCGAAAGCGTGACGGTGAAGGCCAACATTGGCGGCCGCACGCCGGAGCATGTGACGCTCTATTATTCGACGAGCGACCGCAAGTACCTCGACGAACCGGTGCCGATGGAACAACCCGACGAGAAACGGCCCGCATTCGTCGCTGAATTGTCCGGTGAAAACGGACGTGGATTACTGGAGAACATGACCTACCGCATCGTCGCCGGCGATGCGGAAACCGAGGATTTTCAAATCACGGTGGTCAAACCTCCCTCGGCGACGGTCAATTCGGTTGCGTATGAATTCCCCTCCTATATGGAAATGGAAAACCGCACCGAGCCAACAGGGCACATCAGCGCGCATGAAGGGACACTGGTGCGCATCAAGGCTGAAGCCACAATTCCCGTGGCAACCGCGAAAGTTGTCTTCGTCGAAGGCGACCAGCCGACCGGTGAAGAAGTCCGCATGACGATTACCGACGGCACGCAATTGTCGGCGGAGTGGAAATTAGCAATCCGCGACGACGGCACTTTCGCGCCCCATTATTGGATTGAATGCCAAACCGAAGACGGTCGCGCCGATCCCGATCCGACACGCTACAACATCGTCATCAAACCCGACCTCCCCCCGTTGGTGGAATTGTTGGCGCCGCAACGCGATTTGAAGATGCCGGCCAATGGGATCATTCCGCTCGCATTTCGCGCTGCCGATCCCGATTTCCGCCTGCGTTCGGTCCGCCTGATTGCGATGAAAGATGGCAGCGTAATCGTCTCTGATCCACTGCTGGACGAAGACAGCCCCCGTAAGACCCTGCAAGGCCGATATGATTGGAAATTAGAGCCACTCAAACTCACGCCCGGCGAGCGGCTGACATTTTATCTGCAGGCCAAAGACAACCGCACGCCGTTGGCGAATACCAAACAGACCGCCAAATTGAACGTCGACATTATCGAGCCGGTCACCGAGGAAGAAGCGCAACAGCAACTCGAAGAAGAAAAACAAAAACAGCAGGAGCAGGAGCAACAGCAAGAAGAGGCGGAGCAACAGCAAGACCAGCAACAACAAGACCAGCCCAAGGAAGAAGGGCAACCCGAAGAGGGAGAACAGGCCGAAGGCGCATCGGAAAAAGGGAATCCAGAGGAAGGTGATTCGGGAGAAGGCGAACCCGGCGATGAAGAGAGCGAAGACGGACAGCCCTCGGATAAGCAATCCGAATCGGGCAAGGGGGGAGACGCAAAGTCGGACGGGGACGACTCTGGCGAGAAATCCTCCGAAACCCAATCTGGAGATTCCGGAGATTCCGGAGACTCGGGAGAAGGGGGACAGCAACAGAAACGTCCCTTGGATCCGGAAAATCAACAAGACCAAGAAGAAGCCCTGAAAAGGATCTTCGATCGCCAAAAGGAAAAAGAACAACAAGAAAAGCAGCCGGACCAAAAACCCAACGAGAAGGGCGAAAAACAAGAGGGTGAAAAACAACCGCAACCAGGCGAACAGTCTGAGGGCGACCAATCCAATCAGCAGGACGGCGATTCCACGCAGACGGGTGATCCGGGACAAAACTCCGACTCCCCCCAAGACAAAGGCAAGCCTCAAGGGGACCAGCCGCAACAAGGCGATCCCGGCGGCGAAAACGGCGACGCTGACGCGAACCCCGGCGACAACAAGCAACCCGAGAACGATCCGAATTCCAACAGCACTTCTCCCGGCAAGGGAACCGATGAACCCAAACCGGATACGGCATCGGGCGATGGAACTCAAACCGAAGACGAGCCTGATCCCAAGGACCCGGGCCAACAAGATGACAACGTCCAGGGGACCGAAGAACCCGCCGCCGACGACAAAAATGCCAAGAAAACCGACGCCACCGGTGAAGAAACCGGGAAAGGCAAAGCGGTTGACGAACAAGATGCCGAAGAGGCCCAGAAAAAACTGGACCGAGAGGGAGACAAAAACGACGCCGGTCGCAAGCCGGGCGATCCCGACGCCAAACCCCAGGCCAATGAACAGGGGGATCCCAATGACCCCGCTTCTGATAAGGCGAAAACCGAAACCGAGCGACACCAAACCATCAGAGCCGAAGAACAAAAATGATGAACCGGTCGCCAAGCCTGGCGACGGATTGGAGTCGCCGCCGGATCAAAAATCAGACGCCATAGGCGATAAAACCGACGGCCAAGGTGAGAAAAAAGAGGAAGTGCCCGAGGCCGAAAACGGAAACACCGGTAAGAAAGGCGAGCCTACCGAACCGAACGAGAAGCCTCTCGAAAAACCGAAACCGAACAGCGCCGACGATGCGCAGAAATCGGATCAACCTAACGAAGCCCCACCGAGCGACCCATCCCAGCCGGATGAAAAACCTCAAGACCCACCGGCCGAAACTCCCGAGACTCCACCAAGCGACAAACCCGAAGGACAGGGTGGCGATCAACCGGGAGGGGAATCGGGAGAAAGTCCAGATGGTAAACCGGGAGACAACCCGGGAGATAAACCAGGAGACAAACCCAAAGGGGAATCGTGGAAACCCTCCGACGGTGAAGGCCAACCCGGCGACGAAGCAGGGGGGGAGAAAGGCGGCGGCAAATCGGAGAAACCGGGTGAGTCGTCATCCGACAAACCAGGTGAGTCGTCGGACCAACCGGGACAAGAATCCGGTTCCAAACCAGGAAAGGCATCCGAATCCCCGTCCGGTGACACCGGCGGCGGTGCTTCAAATGCTCCCCAAGGAGACGCCGCATCTGACGCAGACGCAGCCAATGCCGGAGCAGACGGCGAGGCGGACGGGGATCAAGCTAACGGAAAAGGCGAAGGCGAAGGAAAAGAAACCAAGCCACCCGCCACAGCCGAAGAGGCGAATTTGGATTACACCAAAAAGGCCACCGAATTGGTACTCGATAAAATCCAAGGAGATATTGAGCGGGGCGAAGTCGACGAAAAACTGTTAGAAGAACTCGGCTGGACCGAAGAACAGTTGCAAGAATTCTCCGACCGAATGCAAAACAAATTGCAGCGGCTGGAAGAAAAACCAAGCGACACCCCCGCTGCGATTGCCGAACGGCGGCAATTCGAAGAGATGCTCAAGGACTTAAATCCAGAAACGCAAATCAAGAAACGATCGAGTACCACCGAAAACGAACAACGCATACAACAATTCGACGCCAAGACCCGCAAAAAAGTCCCGCTGACCTACCGCCAGCGACTAAGAGCCTACACCCGCAGCATATCGAAAGACGCGAACGCTCCGACGAACAAACCGGTGAATCCGAAATCGAAAAAATAAGCCGAAACTCGTAGGTCATGCTGTGCATGACAGTGCGAATTCTGGCTCCCATTGCGCGTTGTTGATTTTCACCGCAGAGGAAAACCGCGGCCCGTAAAACTAGCCCTACGCCGGCTTTTTTTGATTAGGATATCCGATGTCGCGCAAATCATCGGCCAAATCTTCGAGCCTCAAGTTTGAATTGATCGCCGAAACCAATTCATCTGATAACGGCTGATGGCGATAAATCGCCGCTACCGCGGCGCGGGGTAAGTCGGACGAGTCATTCCACGCCTCTTGGTAATATTCTTCCGCCCACACACAGTATGTCTCGGGAGTACCATCGAGAATGGAAAGTAAGTCTCCCGAACCATCGGGGTCGTTGCCAGCGGGGAACTTCAAGTCGTCAAGTTGCCATTCACGGCCGTCGTGGTATCTCCAAATACAGAACGTCGTGCTGGCAATATCAAACGCAGGTTCATTTAAGCATTCCGAGAACTCGGGTGGGACGTTCGAGAACAATCCCGGCCAGAGCTGAGGTGGATTGTCACGGTACGGCGTCATTAACGCTTCGTGAGCGAAACCCTTTAAGAAACAGCCGTGTTGGTTAAACAATGCAAAGAATTCGTCTCCAGAACCGTTGCGCATCGAACCCCATTCCTCACCTAAAGCCCAATGGCAATTGAAAGAATAGTAGCGGTATTGCCAATCAGGACTGAGTATCGCATCTAGCATTGCCAGCGATTGAAGTAGTCGCCGCAAACTCGACACATCAGGTAATCCCGTCAGTTCACGTGTTGAAATCATTCTCTGCCGCCCTCTGCGAACTCTGCGGTAAATCTAATGCCCGCCCAGACAATGTATAATCGCAGCCCCAACCGCCGTTGCCGTATCATCCGTCAAATGCAGCGGCTGAATCACCAACACCCCTTCGCGAAGTTTTCCATGCCCCACGTAGACCCGTGGGCTGCCGGCTCGCAATTCACGGCACACGTCGAAGGCCGTTTTGCCGATCGCTGATTCATCGATTTCGATTTCCAACTGCGGTGCGGATTCACCATTGCTGCTTGCATGCAACCGGCAAGTACAAGGTGCGTTGGCGAGTGCGTCGGCGATGATTTGTAGGCGGCGGTGGTCGTCTTCTAGCAATCGGTCGTACGCCCCACTCGTAAAGAGTTCCAGTGCGGTGAGCAGGGCGACGATTTCCTCTTTGGAGACTTTGTACCCGCGGCCAAAACCATGCCGCGGCACGCCGGGAAGTTTGTCGCGGTCGATCAACTCCGGTGGCGGATTCCACAATTCGGGATGATCGTCCATGTCGAGAAACTGCAGCGCCGCCGCACGAATCAAATCGCCGCGTCCGGCCAGAATGCCCGTCGACTGCGGACCGCGAATCGCCTTGCCACCGCTAAAGGCAACCAAATCCGCGCCGGCGGCAATCAACGACTTTAGGTGCGCGCGCGGCGGCAATTCGCCAGCGGCATCGACGAGTACCGGTAATTCGTGGCGATGCGCCATCGCAGCCAGTTCGCTCAAATCGGGACGCGACGTCGGCGAAAAACTATAGATGATCCCCACCGTTTGCGGGGTGATCGCCGCTTCGTATTCCCACACTTCGGTCCGCCGTACACCGGCATTGGCGACGATTTCATTGAAGCCCACCTCGACCAAGCGCGCCCCCGAGGCGCGGACGGCGTGGTCGTAGCCGCTACGCTGTTCGCGGGCGATGAGAACATCACAGGCGAAATTGTCGCAATGCGGCAGGCGTTCCATTTTGCCCAGATCGTCGCCGGTGATCATGGCAGCGCTACCCAGGGTCAATGCTGCTGCGGCGCCGGCGGTAACGATCCCTGCCTCCGCACCGGTTGCAGCGGCAATCCGCCGGGAAGCGGCCGCTTGTAGTTCCTCCAGTGAGACGCAATCACCGGCCGCCGCGACAAACGCATCAAGCACCGGCTGCGGCATGGGAGCACCTCCCAGTCGTGTAACAGCGCCGGTGGCGTTGATGACGGGGGTGACTCCTAAGTCTTCGTAAATGCCCACTGAGGTACCTCATGGAAAAAAAGCCGACGGTTGTCACCATCGGCTTGGAGAGCGGTTGAATTCTCGGCAGCGACTGATTCGCCGTCGTTACGATTTTTTCGCCGGCGCCGGAGGCATGGTGGCAAATTCCGGCGTGACTTCGCGGAGATTGGGGGCGATGTCCGCATTGACGTTCCCGGTGGCCCAGGAGAGTGCGCCGAGAATCAAATTCTGAAAGATCGGATTCGTCCAGACGTCGGGCGCGGTGTCCCATCGAAGAATAAAACACGCGGCCCTTGCCATGTTTCCGCGCCCAGGTGGCGGGAAAATTCGGCCGGTCGTAATCGCTCCCCTTCATGCCTGCCGTTTCTTGGATCAAGATCACGTGCAGGTCATCAGCGAAATTCTTGAGGCTATACCATTCGTCATGCATCTCAAACGATTTGCCGCGGTCTTCGAGTCCCGGGAATTTGGGGTCGGCGATGACCATTTTGGCGACTTGTTGCGGACCATGCTTGATGAATTCGCCGCCGATCATTTCGATATACGGATCGCGATTCGGCTGGTTGACGAACTGGTTTTTGCCATAGTGCTCCGGCGAATGATACGTGTCGGACGCGCTATGCGTGGCGACAAAGCCTTTGCCATCCTTGATCGCCTGCAAAAACGCCGCTTTGCCTTCCGCCGAAACAGGCGGGGACTCGTCGCGGCTTTTGGCTTTGCTCAAGTCCCCTTGCGTGTAGAAGAAAAACGCATCGTACTTGGCGATGTTCTCGGGGGTGAAAATCGAACCATCTTTGGTGGCATAAACATCGAAGCCATGTTTCTGGCCCAGATCCATCAACACCAATTCTGCCGGTCCATACTCTGCTTTGTCACGGCTGACCGATGCATGTTGGTAACCCTCGCTACGGGTATACATCAAAACTTTGCGGCGTTTGCCAGTTTTGTCATCCGCCCAGCCAGCGGGAAACGATCCCAACCCATAAGTCGAAGCAGCAGCCGCCGTAGCAGCCAACATCTCACGGCGATTGAACATATTAATTTATCCCCAGGTATTTGATAATAATTTACTGCCTACTGCCTACTGCCTACTGCCTACTGCCTACTGCCTACTGAATCACACTTCCCAACCCGCACGATATTCCTTATCCAACAAGTCGTTCGCCTGCGCGTTGTTGGTGATCTTCATGCTCTGCGGGTCATACTGCACCATTTCACCGGTACGGTAGGCCACGTTGCCCAACAGCACGATTTCGGTGAAGGGGCCGGCGTAGTCAAAGTTGCTGCCGGTCGGGCTGCCGGTTTTACAGGCCGTGATCCATTGTTGATGGTGATGCGTTTGGGAGAACTCTTCGGCATTCTCCGGGGTGAGATCTTTCTTCTCATCTCCCGTGAACAACGTCGGATACTTCCCATGCGGGCAGGCAATTTGTCCGTCGTCGCCGATCAGCAAACTGCCGTTCATCGGCAACCGTTCTGCGACCTCACCGGTCGGCCGGGCCTCGCCTTCGTACCAATAGATGGTGCAGGGCGGCAGATCACCGCGGGCGGCAAATTCAAACTTGGTGATCATTTCCGTCGGACCGCTGGCGGGCAACACCGCCGGACCTGTCGACGTTACCTTGACCGGTCCGCCCAAATTGAGTGCCATGAAGACCGGATCCATCAGGTGGATGGCCATGTCGCCGATCGCACCGCAACCAAAATCCCACCAACCTCGCCAAGCGAAGGGGACGTAGGCAGGACTGTAAGCCCGTTCCGCCGCCGGTCCCAACCACAGATCCCAATGCAGGTCCTTGGGAACCGCCGGCTGATCTTGCGGGACAGTTTGTCCTTGCTTCCACCACCGGCCGGGACGGTCGGTGATGACGTGGGCTTCGCGAACCGGGCCGATGGTGCCTTGCTTCACCAAATCGATCATTTTCACGTAGCCGGGATGTTCGTGATTTTGCGTCCCCATTTGCGTGGCGACACCCATTTTGCGTGCGGTCTCGGTCAGCAAGCGGGCTTCGCGGACGGTGTGCGTCAGCGGTTTTTCGCAATAGACGGGAAGCCCCCGTCGTAACGCACGAATGGCGGCCGGAGCGTGGTGATGGTCCGGCGTGGCGATCACCACGGCGTCCAGATCGTCTTGCTGCAACAATTCGCGGTAGTCGGCGTATGTCTTGGCCGACTTGTGGCTTTCCGCCGCTTGGCCCAGCCGCGTATCGTCGACGTCGCACAGGGCGACAATGTTCTCTGTGGCCACGTTGTTCAAGTTCGCTCGTCCACGACCGCCCACGCCGATCACGCCGATGTTGAGCTTTTCGTTCGGAGACTTCGCAGCTCGCAGACCTTGAGTCCCGCTGACCCACAGGGCGGTTCCCAGTGCAGAAGTTTTCAGAAAATCGCGGCGCGAGGTTTGGCTATGTCTCATGAGAGTCCTCAATCGGGGGATTATCGTGTCAAGGGCCGTGGTGGCCCGTCGGGGCGAATCAATATATCACGATACCCGAATCGGTGGGGCCTGTCGACTATTCAGCCGTTGTCGCAGTCGTTATCCCCTGACGTTGGATTGCTTGTTGATAGACGTCGACATAGCGGCGGGCACTGTTTTGCCAAGACCAATCGGCCGACATCCCGTTGACGACTAATTGCCGCCATTGTTGTCGATCCTGGTAGGCGGCCAATGCGCGATGCAGCGCCGACGCGAGGGCCTCCGGGCGATAGTCCACAAACGAAAACCCGTTGGCGGTGCCGGACCGCACATTCTCCGGCGTCGCATCCACGACCGAATCGGCCAAGCCCCCCACAGCCCGAACAATCGGGACCGTGCCATACACTAAGCTATACATCTGATTCAGCCCGCACGGTTCAAACCGACTCGGCATCAGGTACATATCGCTTCCTGCCTCGATCTGGTGCGCCAGAGCCTCGTTAAAGCCGACCGTCACGGCGACCTTGTCGGGATACTTCGCGGCAAGTTGCGTGAGATACTCCTCGTATTTTGCATCGCCGGTGCCCAAAAATACCAATTGCAGATCCTGGGCCATGATGTCGTCGATGCAGCCGGCGATGATATCAAACCCCTTTTGATCCGCCATCCGCGATACCATGCCCAGGACCGGTGTCTCGGCCCGTTGCGGCAGTCCCATCCGTTCTTGCAAAGCCGCTTTGCAGGCGGGTTTCCCGGTGGCGACAGTTGCCTCATCGTAATTCTGCGCAAGATGCGGATCGATTTTGGGATTCCATTGCGACATATCCACCCCGTTGAGGATCCCCACCAAACGGTCGGCGCGATGCGTGAGAACCGAGTCCAGTCCCGCGCCGTTGGCTTCTCCTTGAATCTCTTGCGCGTACGTGGGACTCACGGTGGTGATGTAGTCGCTAAAAGCGATGCCGGTTTTTAGCAGATTCAGATGGCCGTAGAATTCCATTTCCTTCCAATTGAAATGCTTCCAGTCCAATCCGGTTAGCAGCATGTCCCAATGCCAAAACTGCCCTTGAAATGCCAAATTGTGTATCGTGAGCACCGAGCCGGTTTGTGCGAACTCCGCTGATTTGGAGTATTCCAATTTGAGCAGCGCCGGGATCAGTCCCGTCTGCCAATCGTTGGCATGCACGACATCGGGTCGCAAATCGAGCATGCGTGTCGCTTCTAGGACCGCACGAGAAAAGAAGACGAACCGTTCGCAGTTGTCCTGATAGTCGACATTATTTTCGGTGTACAGTTCGGGGCGGTCGAAATAGAGCGGTTGATCGATGAGATACACACCGACGTCGGAGTCGGGCAATTCTGTACGGAGGACCCGTCCGCCTCGAATTTTGCCGCCAATCGGGATCGACAAGTCAAATCCTGTCGACGTCAACGGAAAGTCCGCAGCGGCGCCGGTGGATTGTTTTTGTGGATAATAAGGCAAGAACAGCGAGACATCATGCCCCAATTCCTGCAATGCCTTGGCCAATGCCGTGGTGACATCGGCCAAGCCGCCCGTTTTGGCAAAGGGAACGGCCTCTGACGTGGCGATTACGATATTCATCGATGGATTTCTCGGAGAAGTGAAACAGTAGCATCGTGCGAGCGGAAGTTTACCAGAACGTCACGGCGCCGACTATTCCGTCGCCCCCCGCCAGAGGCAAAAACTACCCTCTTTTGACGCTACCAACCGATGGCGACTCATCTATAATAGAAAAATAGAAGAGTTTGACCGCACTATTCTGGAGCTGTTTTGAGTCACGACGAGGCCTTGGGCCGCACATCCAACGATACTCCCCGGTGGGACCTAGCCGCCGAGACGATCACCGTCCGCATTCGCTGGTTCGGTTTGTGTGTGGGGTACGCGCTGGTGAACGTGCTGGAACGGGATATCCACAATCACGCGGTCATGAACGCTATCCTCACGCTGGGGGCGGTGTATGCGGCATGGATACGGTCTGGAGCATTCGCGGCAAGGTCTTTCTCAGCGGGCGCGCCAAGTGATCGTGGCGGTGATGGAAGCCGTTTTTATTGGCCTGCTGTGCTATTTCGATCAAGGGGCCGAGAGCCCCTTCCGCTATTACTACTTTTTGTCATTGTTGGTTTTCGCTCTGCGCTGTATCGCGGTGGCTGACCTTTTCGACCTTTGCGCTGCACAGTTTCGGTTTTGCCACGCTGGTCCTGGTCAGTCGCGTTCCCGGTCCCGGTGAGGGCGTGCATTTGGTGTCTGGGTCCGGTGGAAACGTTGTTGTTGATGTTGGTCTTTATGGGCTGGGTGACCTGGGCGGGAACATCATTGGGCGGATTATTTTGTGTTACAAAACGCCGGAGCGGCCGCCTGCGGCAAATGAACGACAAATTGACGCAGAACCAATTATTGCTGGAACAGCGAATCGCCGAGCGGACACAGGAACTGCAAGAGTCGTGGAAAGCGCAGTTGGTCCAGCAGGAGAAACATGCCGCCTTTCGGCCTCGTTGGCGGCTGGGATCGCGCATGAGGTCGGCAACCAGGGCAGCGATCAGTTCGTTGGTTCAAATGCTCAATCGTCGGCCGACGGATGATTACACCCGCGAAAAACTGAGCCTGGTCGATGACCAATTGCGGCGGATCCAACGGACGTTGCGGGAATTGGTCGACTTCAGCCGTCCGGCCACCACGCAGAAATCGAAATGCGACATCCACGAAATCATTGATGCTGCGTTGAATATCGCTAAATATTACAAACGTAAAAAAGGTGAAAAAGATCGTCACCCGCTATGCTGACGGGAATTCCCTTGTTGCGTGCCGGCGGGATCAGTTGGAGCAAATCCTGTTGAATTTGATCCTCAACGCGATGGATGCCACGGATGAGGGGGGGACGATCGAGATTTCCACACAACTTAAAAGTGGCACAATTGAAGTCGCGATCAGTGATGACGGGCATGGAATTTCCGCGGAAAACCAGCAGCGGATTTTCAGCCTTATTTTACAACCAAAGAGACAGGCACCGGTTGGGACCGTTTGTTGCTGCGGGATTATCGACCAGAAGGGCGAGGGGCGGATCGAACTTCGTGAGAGTTCCTCGGCGGGAACAACATCCGGCACCCGCAAGATGGAATGCCCAGCAACCAGGGCGGCCTCTTCTCCGCGGTGGCGCCGCTTTGGGGCGTCGACACGATGATCCAAGCCCTGCCGATGGGCGCAGGCGAGCGAGTCACAGAGGACTTCGGTGCGGTGAACGCCGTCGTCTCCGAGCTCTTCCCCGACGACCGCCTCTCGATCTCCATCTTCGAGCGCGACTACAATTTCACCGTCAACACGTACCGAAGCGCCTTCCCGATCTTCTCCGAGCCCGAAAGCTCGGTCAACACCGGCGCCGGCCGCACCGAGATCTACCGCCTCGCCTCCGAGGACTTCGAAGCCCTTCGCGTGCAACTCGATGGAATCGAGAACCTCGCCTACTACATGCCGTATTACCGCAACACGAACGACAGCCACTGCCTCACCGTCACCGGCCTCGAAGACGTCGGCAGCTCCGAGCTCGAGTTCATCGGTGCGTTCTTGGAGGACCCCTCCACAGCCACCTACGCCGGCACCGAGATCGACACCGACGGCGGCACGGTCACCTACAAGGACTTCATCGAGCAACTGCTCGATGATTCCGCCCCGCTAGACAGTCACTACGAAGGCACCTGCGAAGGTAAGTTCCAAGTCTGTGGTCTCGACTGCGACGCATACGACGAAGTCATGTGCGAAGCCGTCGCCAACTAAAGGGCCTGTCAGCCGGGGACAGAAGGAACCGGCACCTTGCTGTCGCGGCCGCCGTGCTCGAGCGTGACGTGGAGAGAACCGTTCAAGACGCCTTCCCAGGGTCCTCGCAGCGCCTCGAACGCGCTCTCGTCGAGGTCGATCGAGGCCTCGAGCAGCGCGTCTACGAGCAACTGCCGGTGGTCACCTTCCATGTCCCAGTGCACCACCAAGGCCAGTCCACCCAGCTGGTGCGCTTCGGTCACGAACACATGCGCCTTCGCAAACGCGCGTTCGACAGCTTGCAGCGCTTCCGACGCCGTCCCCCGCATGGTAGCCGTGAGCGCAGATAGCTTCGTCACATCGAGTAGTTTACCCGCAAACTCGAATCACTGCCGGGTCTCAAACCCACACGGTAGATCAGGCGCCTCGTGGTCGACCGTGTGAGTTTTCGCAAGCTACTCCAGCAAGCTGCGGAGCATCCAGGCCGTCTTTTCGTGGAGCTGCAGGCGCTGTGTGCCGAGATCCGCGGTCGCCTGATCCCCCGCGTCTTCGGCGAGCTTGGCCACACCTCTGGCGGTTCGAATGACGGTCTCGTGAGCTTCGACGAGCAACTTCACCATCTCGAGCGCCTTGGGCACTCCGTCGGTGTCCTCCACGCTCGAAAGTCGGCCAAAGGCTGCGTAGCTCCCTGGCGACGGGAAGCCGAGTGCACGGATGCGCTCCGCGATGAGATCGACGGCCATCGCGAGCTCGGTGTATTGCGCTTCGAACATCACGTGAAGGGTCTGGAACATCGGGCCGGTCACGTTCCAGTGGAAGTTGTGAGTCTTGAGATAGAGGGTGTAGCTGTCCGCAAGAAGCTTTGAGAGCTCTTGTGCAAGCTCTTTTCGAGGTCCAGCTGCGATGCCCGTATTGAGGTCCATGATGGGCTCCTTATTCTTTACATTGGTGACTGAGGGATGGGTCTGAAGCTCTGCTTAGGCGGCGTCCAGCGTGGGTTCTCCGGGGTTCCAGCCGCACGCCGTGAGCTCACCGGTTTGCAAGGCGTCGAGGACTCGCAAGACCTCGTCCACGTTGCGGCCCACCGACAGGTCATTGACGCTGACGAAGCGGATTACCCCATCGGGGTCGACGATGTACGTGGCCCGCAGACAGACGCCTGCGTCTTTGTGAAGAATTCCCAGCTCGCCAGCCAGTTCCCGCTTGGTGTCGGCAAGCATGGGAAACGGTAGCTCTCGGAGGTCCGGATGGTCGTTGCGCCAGGCAAGATGTACGTAGTGCGTGTCCGTACTGCCCCCGAGTACCTGCGCATCGCGCTTGGCGAACTCGGCATTCTTTCGCCCGAACTCGGCGATCTCGGTCGGGCAAACGAAGGTGAAGTCCATTGGCCAGAAGAAGATGACCTTCCACTTGCCGGGGTACGATCGATTCGTGATCTCTTCGAACTCGCTGCCTGGCTCGGTGCCGACAGACGCCTGAAGCTCGAACTCGGGAAACTGGTCGCCTATGGTTTTCATGTGTCCTCCTTGCTGCCGCGAAGCAGCACTTGGTAATCGTGGATGTCGAAGCCCTCGATCTGATCGACGCGAGACACCTTCACGAGATCCCAGGGGAGGTCATAGATCTTCCCGGTGCGGTCATCGATGATGTGGTGATGCTTGTCGGTATTCGCATCGAACACGAGGCGACCTTCGGTCAGCACTAGCTGGCGCAGCAGTCCCCGCTCGACGAATAGCTTGAGCGTGTTGTACACGGTCGCGCGCGAGACCATCGGGAACGACTCGCTCACGCGCGTCCACACCTCGTCCGCAGACGGATGTTCGTCGGTGCGGAGCACATAGTGCGCAATTGCCAGCCGCTGCGCGGACGGCTTGATGCCATGTTGCTCGAGAAGCGCTGCCTCGTTGGGCTTCATGAGTCTAGATATGGTCTAAATTTAGACGCCGTCAATGGCGAGGCAATGAAAACCAATCATTTCAGACGGCTAGGGGTTTTCCATGCGGTCTCTGTAGTCCCAGGTTCCGACCCACTCGGGCCGAAGACGCACGACGAGCTCCTCGTCCGCGCGACCCAGTAGAAACCGTCCGAGCTTGGACTCGC